>JBBDXX010000024.1:0-351995 GCA_040902065.1 Steroidobacteraceae bacterium
CAAACGATGGCTCGATCATGCATCATCGCGGGCAGGTAAATCAGAGTCTCCTTAGCGGTTATAGCCTCTAACCAGTAGTAATCCTTCTCTTTCGTGGGCACGAACAGTGAGTTATCTAGAGCAAGTAAATTCGCAGCATGTAACCGCAGAAGAACTGCTTCTAGTGGCCGATGAGATCGCGAAGTTCCATGAACGTAGTGAGATTGTTGATTTTGAGCTTATGGCATACCTGGTCGCGGAACGCTTTAAGCATCAGCCGGGTAAGGCGTGCGCCGTGAGCATGAGAATGTTGGCAATGGCTCACTATCTCGAATCGTCTGATTCTCGACCGTGGACTTTGCCTAAAGAGTCAGACGGAGGCGTTCCTACGCAGTCGGTAGTATTGGCGGCCGCCGCAGTTCATCCGCTCGTTCTTGTAGGTGAACAAGTAGAGTTCGAACCAGAGTCTTTTGCCGCCAGGATTCTCGAGATGGCGGATCATGCAGGACGGGCGTGACAAGAACGCCGACTATTTCGCCTCGCGGTCGATACTGAACCCACTAGGCGAGGGCGGGTGCTTGGCGCGACTCGGCGGCCTTCGCGATGTACGGTGCCAGGTGACACCGCAAGTCGGGCAGGTATGACTTGTCCGATTCAAAAAAGCCGCAGTCCCGGACGTTCCAATCGTCGCTCCCCATCTGCTTTTTGACGGCCTCGCGCACGACTCGAAGTTCGTCGCAGCTCGATCGAGTCCACTTGTCGTCGTAAAGTGCGGCGCAAACCAGCAACCCGGCCGCCCTGTCTTCCCAGACTTGCTTCTGCTCGATTGGTTGGACGCCGAAGTCCGTTTCGGAAATCAGCCCTTCCGTTGAGACGTCAAGATCATTCGCGAGCGCGATCAGCTCGGGGTAGTCGAGGCGCTGCAACGCACTTGCGGCTGCGGCAACAGCCGCCGCGGTGCGCTTGCTGTCCACTCCGGTCGATCCGGCGAGAGCGCCAACTGCCTCGAGTGCATCTGCGCCGGCACTGATTCGATAATCGACAGGCGAGTCAGCGTCTGGATCTTCGGGCGGCTCTGCGCGCGGTGCCGGGTGAGCAGGGCGGGGCCGATCGGCAACGTCTTCGCCTGGTTCATCCTCGAGCGCGATGCGCTTTGAAGTCAGGAAGTCATGCAAGGCGATTTCCTCTTCTTCGTTGAGTAGGTATCGGCCCGCCTCGAAGAGCGAGTAGTACATGCGATTCATGCCGATCGCTTTCGCGACGGCGTTTTGCGAGAGCTTGGCGGCCTCGCGAGCTGCGCGAACCGAAGGGCCGAAAGTTGCGGGATTCATGCGTTACTCCAAGTTGAACCCGGAGCAACGTAGCATTGACGTAGCAACCGAAAAACAGTCGGTTGCAATCACTGTGTAACTACTTGATTTTATGGCTCCCCGAGTTGGACTCGAACCAACGACCCACGGATTAACAGTCCGTTGCTCTACCAACTGAGCTATCGGGGAAGCGGCTTTTGAGGGCGCGGGATTGTCGGCCAAGGTCGCGTCCAAGTCAACAAAACGCAAGGGATTTCCTGGCCCCGGTAAGCACCCGTCGCATGCGCCCGAGCGCATCCTCGAGTGTTTCGCTCGAGGCCGCGAACGACAGCCGGAAATGCCCCGGTGCCCCGAAGGCAGAGCCCGGGACCACGGCGACGCCGGCCTCAGTGATCAGGAACTCCGCGAACGCATGATCGTCCGCAGTGCCGACCCTGCGCATGGCCTGCTCGACGTTGGCGAAGGCGTAGAACGTTCCCCAGCCCGGCAGGCAGCGTACGCCCGGCAGCGAATTGAGCCCTGCAACGACGAGATCGTGGCGCGCCCTGAACGCGATGTTCATTTCGCGCACGCAGTCCTGCGACGCATTGAGCGCGACCGTGGCGGCCTTCTGGGAGATCGACGACGCATTGGATGTGCTCTGGCCCTGGATCGTCGCCATGGCCGCGATGAGCTCGGCGGGGCCGCCGCAATAGCCGATGCGCCATCCCGTCATCGCGTAACTCTTGGAGCAACCATTGATCGTGACCGTGCGGTCATAGAGGGCGGGATTCGCCGTCGCAAAGCTGCAGAACGGCTCCGGTCCCCACCAGATGTGCTCGTACATGTCGTCGGTGCCGATGACGACTTCGGGATAGTTCGCGAGCACCGCGCCAAAGGCTTCCAGTTCCGCGCGCGAGTAGGCGGCGCCCGTCGGGTTGCTCGGACTGTTCAGGATGAAGAGCCGGGTCCTCGGCGTGATCGCGCCTTCCAGCTGCGCCGGCGTGATTTTGAATCCGGCGTCCATGTCCGCCGCCACCGGCATGGGAGTACCGTCGGCGACTAGCACCATGTCCGGATAGGACACCCAGTAGGGCGCCGGGATGATGGCCTCGTCACCGGCGTCCAGCAGGGCGCAAGAGAGATTGAATACCGTCTGCTTGGCGCCGCTCGACACCAGGATCTGGTTGCGCGCGTAGTCGAGGCCGTTGTCGCGCCGGAACTTGCCGATGATCGCGTCCTTGAGCTCGTTCGTGCCCTCGACATTCGTGTAGCGCGTGTGCCCGGCGCGGATCGCTGCAACGCCCGCGTCCGCGATGTGCGCCGGCGTATCAAAATCGGGCTCCCCGGCCCCGAGACCGATGATGTCCTTGCCCTCGGCCTTCAGTTTCGCCGCGCGGGCCGTGACGGCCAGCGTCGGCGAGGGCTTGATGCGCTGGACACGTTTTGCGAGGCGGATGGTCACAACGGGAGTACCGTGACGGAGAGAACCCGGCTAAGGTACGGGAAGGTATTTTTCGTTGCAATGCGGGTGAACGGTGAACGATCCCAGGCCATTCGATCTGCAATCGCCATACACGCCGGCGGGTGACCAGCCCGCCGCGATTGCCGCCCTGGTGGACGGCATCGAATCGGGCCTCGCGCACCAGACCCTGCTCGGAGTGACGGGCTCCGGCAAGACATTCTCGATCGCTAACGTCATCCAGAAGATCCAGCGCCCGACGCTCGTGCTTGCGCACAACAAGACGCTCGCTGCACAGCTCTACGGCGAGTTCAAAACGTACTTTCCGCACAACTCGGTCGAGTACTTCGTCTCTTATTACGACTACTACCAGCCGGAAGCCTACGTTCCATCCTCGGACACGTATATCGAGAAAGACGCGTCGATCAACGAGCACATCGAGCAGATGCGCCTGTCTGCGACCAAGTCGCTGCTCGAGCGGCCGGATTCGATCATCGTGGCGACCGTATCCGCCATTTATGGCCTCGGCGATCCGGAAGCCTACCTGAAGATGGTGCTGCATCTGGTACGCGGGGACCGGATGGACCACCGGCACCTGCTGCGGCGGCTCGCGGACATGCAATACACGCGCAACGACGTGGACCTGCGGCAGGGCACGTTCCGGGTCCGCGGCGACGTGGTCGACATCTTCCCGGCGGAATCCGAGCGCGATGCCGTGCGGGTGCAGTTCTTCGATGAAGAGATCGAATCTCTGTCTTACTTCGACCCATTGACCGGCGAGGCGCTGCGCAAGGTGCCGCGCCTGACGATCTTCCCGTCGACGCACTATGTGACGCCGCGGGAGCGATTGACGGGCGCCATCGAGGAAATCAAGGTCGAGCTCAAGTCCCGGCTCGCTGAACTGCGTGACGCCGGCAAGCTGCTGGAAGCCCAGCGCCTCGAGCAGCGGACTATGTTCGATCTCGAGATGATCAACGAGCTCGGCTATTGCTCCGGCATCGAAAATTACTCCCGCTACCTGTCCGGCCGCGCGCCGGGCGAGCCGCCGCCGTGTCTGTTCGATTACCTGCCCCGTCATTCGCTGCTGGTGATCGACGAAAGCCATGTGACGATTCCGCAACTGCAGGGCATGTACCGCGGCGACCGCTCGCGCAAGGAAACGCTGGTCGAGTACGGCTTCCGCCTGCCGTCCGCCCTCGACAACCGCCCGCTGCGTTTCGACGAATTCGAACAGGTGCAGCCGCAGACCATCTATGTCTCGGCAACTCCCGCGGAACGTGAACTGGCGAAGTCCGGGCAGGTGGTCGAACAGGTGGTACGCCCGACCGGACTGGTGGACCCGACGATCGAAGTCCGCCCGGTCGCGACCCAGGTCGACGACCTGCTGTCGGAAATCCGGATCCGTGTCGCGCGCGAAGAACGGGTGTTGGTGACGACGCTGACCAAGCGCATGGCCGAGGACCTGACGGGTTATCTGGACGAGCATGGCGTCAAGGTCCGCTACCTGCATTCGGACATCGAGACCGTGGAACGGGTGGAGATCATCCGTGACCTCCGGCTTGCGAAATTCGACGTGCTGGTCGGCATCAACCTGCTGCGCGAAGGACTCGACCTGCCGGAAGTCTCGCTGGTTGCGATCCTGGACGCGGACAAGGAAGGATTCCTGCGCTCGGAAGGATCGTTGATCCAGACCGTCGGCCGCGCGGCGCGCAATGAACGCGGGACGGCAATCCTGTATGCCGACCGGATGACCGGGTCGATGCAGCGCGCGATTGCCGAGATGGGTCGGCGCCGCGATAAACAGCTCGAATACAACGCCCTGCATGGCATCGTGCCGAAATCGATCCGCAAGGCGGTCATGGACATCATGGAAGGCGCGCGCACGGTGCCTGCGTCGGAATGGGTCAAGAGCAAGTTCGTGCGCATGACGCCTGACCAGGCTCTGCGCCAGATCGCCAAGCTCGAGCAGGAAATGTACCGGCTGGCACGCAATCTGGAATTCGAGAAAGCGGCGAAGCTGCGCGACGAAATCGCGGCGCTCCGTCATTCCACCCTGGGCGCCGACGCGGATCGCCTGGCAGGCTAGCAGTAGAAAGGGCGTTCTAACGCTGCTCAACTCGTTGCTTCAGCTTGGTTTTCTGATATGATGCTGTATATAACAACAGTCCTCTGGAGAGCGTCATGGACGCGCCGATTTCCGGGATTTCGACGCCCGAACTGATTGACCGGATTACCGAGCTGGCCGGCCATCTGAATGCCGCCAACGCGCGGTTTCTGGTTTTGATTGCCGAGTTCGACCGGCGCCGTGGCTGGGCGGAATGGGGCGTGAAGTCCTGTGCGCACTGGCTGAACTGGAAGTGCGGGATTGCCCTGGGCGTGGCGCGGGAGAAGATCCGCGTGGCGCACGCGCTCGCCAAGCTGCCGCGGATGGCGGCGGCCATGGCGGAGGGCCGGATCAGCTATTTCAAGGCGCGGGAAATGACGCGTGTCGCGACCGAGGCGAACGAGTCGTATCTGCTCAACATCGCGTTGTGCGGCACGGCGAGCCACGTGGAGCAGACCGTGCGCGGGTATCGACGGGCGCTGGATGCCGAGGAGTTGTCCCGCGAAGCGATCCAGCAGCGCGATCAGCGTCTCTGGTATCACATCGAGCCGGATGGCTCGCTCACGATCAAGGCGCGGGTGCCGGCCGAGATCGGAGCCTTGTTCAAGCGTGCCCTGGAAGCGGCGGAAGATGCCTTGCCGATCCCCAAAAACGTTCCGGCCGGAACGTTTTCTGACAGCTGTCCAACGACCGGTGCGCGGCGGGTCGAGGCGCTCGGCCGGATGGCCGAGAGCTTCCTCGCCTCCGGACCACAGGAGTTGACGGGTGGAGACCGGCAACAGATCGTCGTGCATGTGGATGCCGAGACCCTGAAGCATGACCATGCGGGCCGCTGCGAGCTGGAGCACGGGCCGGCAATGGCTGCCGAGACCGCCCGGCGGCTCGCCTGCGATGCCAGCCTGATCACGATCATCGAGAACGAGAAGGGCGAGCCGCTGAATGTCGGCCGCAAGACCCGGACCATCCCGCCGGCGCTGCGCAGGGCGCTGAACTCACGCGACAGGGGCTGCCGCTTCCCGGGCTGCACATTTACCCGCTACGTGGACGGGCACCATGTAAAGCACTGGGCCCATGGCGGCGAAACCAGACTCTCGAACCTGGTGACGCTCTGCCGCTTCCATCATCGGCAGGTGCATGAAGGGAAAGTGGTCGTGACTTGCCTTGACGACGGTGCGTTCCGGTTCACACGGCCGGGCGACAAATCGTTCGACAGTCCTGCTCCTGAGCCGACGGATTGGGCGACGCTCGTCGCAAGCCATCACATGCAGGGCATCCAGGTTACTCCGCACACCGCCATCACGCGCTGGACCGGCGAGACGCTCGACGTCGATCACGCCGTCGGCTGGCTGATGCAGCGCGCGGAGCGAGCTGATCGACGGAGAACGCATCAATGATCAGGTCCTGGTTGTCTGGAATGGTGCTCGGCTCATGGCTGTTCGCGGCGTCTGCTGCGGCGCAGCCCGTTCTCGTCCTGCAATCCGATTTCGGCATGCTCGACGGCGCCGTGGCCTCGATGAAAGGCGTTGCAGTCGGGGTCGCGCCCGGCATCCATATCTATGACCTCACCCATCACATCGAGCCGTACAACATCTGGCAGGGCGCCCTGCGCCTGGTTCAGACGGCGGAATACTGGCCGCCCGGCACCGTCTTTGTTTCGGTAGTCGACCCCGGAGTCGGCACGGACCGCAAGTCGATCGTCCTCAAGACGAAGTCGGGCCATTACTTCGTTACGCCGGACAACGGCACGCTGACATTCGTGGCGCCCCACCTCGGCATCGCCGGCGTACGCGAGATTGACGAAGCCGTGAACCGGCGCAAGAACTCCGAGAAGTCGTACACCTTTCATGGGCGCGACGTCTATTCATATACCGGCGCGCGACTTGCGGCCGGGCTCATCAGCTTCGAGCAGGTGGGGCGGGAACTGCCTTCCGAGGTCGTCACGATCCCGCATGAGCGGGCGCGATTTGACGACGGCGTGGTTTACGGCAACGTGCAGAATCACGATGGCAATTTCGGCAACATCTGGACGAATGTCGAACGCGAGACACTTGGCAAACTGCAAGTCTCGACTGGCGACGAACTCAGGATAATTTTTCTGAAGGGCGATATAGAAGTACTTAACCTGATCGTGCCCTATGTGACGACATTCGGCGCCGTGGAGCAGGGCAAGCCATTGCTTTATCTGAATAGCCTCGACCACGTGTCGCTGGCGATCAACCAGGGCAGCTTCGCAAAGCAGTATCAGATTGGCTCCGGCCCCGACTGGAGTATCCAAATTCGTCGTTGACCGCTACTTTTATGCATGCTTACACTCATTCCGCGCGAAGGCTTGAAGTCAGGGGGCTGTGTGATGCGGAACGAATTGCGGGCAGGCATACGGGCAACGCTGGGAATCGGTGCCTCGGGCCTGTGCCTGATCGGTGTCGGCGAGGCCATCGCGGCGGAGGACCAGCCCCCGCTTGAAGAGGTGGTCGTGGTTGGCACGCGCACGACTGGCTACCGAGTCGAAGAAAGCCTCGCTCCGATCGATCTCGTGTTGCCTGACGCGATACGCCGCTCGGGCTCCTTGCCGGGCGAGGTGGGCGCGGCACTGCAATCGCTGGTGCCCTCGTTCAGCCTCCCAAGGCAGTCGAACTCGAATTTCGCGGATATCGTGAGGCCGGCGCAGCTGCGGGGCTTGAGCCCGGACCAGGTGCTCGTGCTGGTCAACGGCAAGCGGCGTCACGGGACGGCCACATTGACGACGGAGTCCAAGCTCGGCAAGGGCACCAGCCCCGTCGATTTCAACAGTATCCCGGTCGGCGCCATCCAGCGCATCGAGGTGCTGCGCGATGGCGCCGGCGCTCAGTATGGTTCGGATGCGATCGCCGGCGTGATCAACGTGGTGCTGAAGGACGCGTCGCAAGGCGGAGAAGCGACGGCGACGTTCGGGCAGAATCGCACCGATTTCAAGCCGACCGGCGAGACCGTCAATGACGGCGACACGCTCTTCGCCTCGGTGAATTCGGGGTTCAACCTGGGCAACGGTTTTCTCAACCTGACCGCCGAGTACCGCGACCGCGACCAGACCGCTCGCTCGGGACCCGACCAGATTCCGTTCTTCGAGAACCAGACGCCGCCCAACCTCGCTCTCCTCGGCACGCAGACGCACAAGGCGGGCGACGGCCCGATCGAAGACATCCTGTTCAGCTTCAACTCGGCTTTCGAGATCAGCGAAACCCTGGAACTCTATTCCTTCGGCGGTTATTCGCATCGTACCGGCGAGGGCGCGAACTTCTTCCGCTATCCCGACTCGTTCGCCAATGTTCCATCCATTTTCCCGGACGGCTACATTCCAGTTCTCGAAGCGAGCAATGACGACTTGTCGCTGGCGGCAGGACTTCGCGGCACGCTCGCATCGGACTGGAGCTGGGATGTCAGCGCAGTCTACGGATCGAACGACTTCGATCATGATGTCACGAACTCTCTGAACGTCTCCCTTGGTGATGCGAGTCCGACGAGTTTCAACATTGCGGAGTACAAACTTTCCCAGCTGGCACTCCGTTTCGACATGTCACGCCCGTTCGACCTCAGCGGTTTCGCCAACCCGGTCAATCTCGCCTGGGGCGTCGAGTACCGGAATGAGGCGTACGAGACGAAAGCGGGTGACCTCGAGTCGTATGTCGCCGGTCCCGTCATCGGCGCGCCGATCGGTACGCAGGCAGGATCCGGACTGCAGCCGTCCGAAACAGTGGACGAAGACCGCGACGCGGCGAGTGTTTATGTGGATCTTGAATCAAACCTGTCGGACAGTTTCCAGCTCGGCGTCGCCGGACGTTTCGAGGACTACAGCGATTTCGGCAGTTCGGCCAACGGCAAGATCTCGGCGCGCTATGAGTTGACGCCGTCGTTGGCGGTTCGCAGCACGATCGGCACGGGATTCCGTGCGCCGTCGCTGACGCAAGCCTTCTTCCGGGGTTCGACCACGAGTTTCGGCACGGGCGGCCAGCTCGAACAGGTGCTCAACCTGCCGAGCGACGACCCGATCGCCGCTCTTCTGGGGGCCACGGATCTCGAGCCGGAGGAATCGGTCAGTTACAACCTCGGTTTCGTGTACCGCACGGAGCGCGGCTTCGGCCTGTCGGTCGATTTTTACCGCGTGGACATCGACGACCGCATCACGCTGTCGGAGCGCATCGGCGGCCCGGCGGTCACCGATTTCATCGAGGACTCGCTCGGCATTCCGGGTGTGCTCGGCGTGCGGTTCTTCACCAACGCGGTGGATACGCAGACCGACGGTTTCGATGTCGTCGCCGATTACAGCTTCGATCTTGGCGGTGGCAACCTCGCGCTCAGTGCGGCGTACAACAAGAGCGACACCGAGGTGACGCAGGTCGATCCAAACCCGCCCGTGCTCGATTCCCTGGGTGTCGGCACGGTGCTTTTCGGGGTTGAGGAACGCAACACGCTCGAGAGTGCTTCGCCCGACGACAAGCTGATCTTCACTGCCCATTGGACCAGCGAACGCTGGTCGATCATGGGCCGTGCTACCCGCTATGGCGAGGCGACGCGCGTATTCAACTTCGGGGGCGGATTCGAACCCGAACAGACCTACGGCTCGGAAGTCGGTGTCGACCTGGACATCGAGTTCGACGTCACCGAGCGGCTCGCGCTGGCGATCGGCGCCAACAACATCCTGGACGAGTATCCGGACCTGTCGAGCGCGGACATCAATTTCTTTGGCAATCTGCCCTACGATGTACTGCAGCCGATCACGTTCAACGGCGCCTTCTATTACCTGAGGACGACTTTCAGTTTCGGCCGCACCTAGGGCTTCCCGAGCAGCTCCAGCGCGGCGATGGCCATTGCCTGGACACCCGCCTTGATCGAGGCTGTCGGCTCAATCTTGAACAGCGGCGAGTGGTGGCCGGCCCAGTTACCGGAGTCGAGATCCGCCTGCGGCGTGCCGCCGACCACGAAATAGACGCTCGGGATCGGCGGCGAGACGTTGACCAGGTACGGAAAGTCTTCCGCACCCATGTCGGTCTGTACGTAGTCGACGAACGCATCCGGCGGCAGCCTGGCCTGCATGGCGGCTCGCACCCGCTGCGCCAGAGCCGCGTGGTTGATGGTCGGAGGCGCCCCGCGCGGCGCCACGGCGACTTCCGGCAACCTGTCTTCGGGCATACCGGCTGCGCGCGCGGTGTTGATCGCCGCGCGCTCGATGCTCTTCAGCAGCAAGTTGCGCGTAGCCTCGGAATTGGCGCGCACCGTGATTTCGAGGAGCGCATTGTCGGAAATGACGTTCGGCGCCGTGCCGGAATGGAACGAGCCGACGGTGATGATCGCGGGCTCGAGCGGTGAAACTTCGCGCGTGACGATCGTCTGCAGGGCGAGGACGATCTGACTGGCGATCACGATCGGGTCCCTCCCCAGGTGCGGTGCAGCCCCATGGGTCGCGATTCCGTGGACCTTGATGCTCACGGTATCGGCACTGGCGAACATGAATCCGTCGTTAAAGGCAATCTTGCCGGCCGGATATTTGGAGATGACGTGCAAGGCCAGGGCATGGTCCGGGCGCGGGACGCGGCCATACAGGTTGTCGGCCACCATCGCGTAGGCGCCGTCCAGGTTCTCTTCGGCCGGCTGGACCAGCAGCATCAGCGTGCCGCGCCAGTCGGCCATTCGCGCCTTGAGCTGCCGGGCCACGCCCAGCAACGTCGTGATGTGCATGTCGTGGCCGCAGGCATGCATCACCGGCATGTCGACGCCGTCCAGGTTCACCTGACGGGCACGGGACGCGTAGGGGAGGTCGGACTTTTCCTGCACCGGCAGGCCATCCATGTCCGCGCGCACCATGACCACCGGTCCGTCCCCATTGCGCAGAATGCCGACCAGGCCGGTCCTGGCGATACCGCGCGTGACTTCGTAGCCCTCTGCCGCCAGTTCAGCTGCCATCCGGTCGGCCGTCTTTAACTCCTGCATCGACAGTTCAGGGTTGGCGTGGAAGTGATGGAAGAGCGCCTCGAGGCGTGGGTAGTCGGCCGCGATGTCGCCGGCGAGCTCCCCGGCCTGCGCGGCGGGCAGGCCGGCGGTGCACAACAAGCCGCACAACCAGGGCAGGCGACGTGCGAGACGGCGATCGAATGTCATTTGCTGTTGCTCCCGGTTCGTTGCAGGGACCTGCGGCCGGCCCCGGGCAGTATGCGGCAAACCCGCGGCTTCATCGTGTGGACCCGGGACGCGCGATCCATTACCATTTCGCGCCTTTCACGGGGCGCGTAGCTCAGCGGTAGAGCACTACCTTGACATGGTAGGGGTCACAGGTTCGATCCCTGTCGCGCCCACCAGACCCTGGCCAGACATTGCTCCCCGGTCGATCGCGAGGATCGTGCGAAGCAGCACGTCCACGCCATTGGCGATGTCCTCCGGCGCGGTGTACTCCTTCGGTGAGTGGCTGATTCCGCCTTTGCTCGGCACGAAGATCATGCCGATCGGCGCGACATGCGACATGTCCTGCGCGTCATGGCCGGCGCCGCTCGGCATCGACCGGACTGTCAGCCCGAGTGACCTGGCTGCCTCGGTGATGATCCGTCGAACCCGTTCATCCGTCGGCGCAGGCGACAGCGCCACGTCGATCTCGGCGAAACTGATCGGCGTTTGCCGTGCTTCGGCAATCCGTTGCGCTTGCGCAGCGATCGCCTGGAAAACGAGTTCCATCTTGTCCGCCGCGAGATCGCGGATCTCGAGGCTCATCGTGACCCGGCCGGGGATGACATTGGGCGCGCCGGGTTCCGCCCGGATGCGCCCGACAGTCGCCACCTGTCGTCCCGGTAACGAGGTCGCGATCCGATTGACGGCGAGCGTCAACTCAGCGGCGCTCAGCAGCGCATCGCGGCGCCGGTCCATGGGTGTCGTGCCCGCGTGATTGGCGACGCCTTCGATCGCCACGTCCCACCATCGGATGCCGACGATCCCTTCCACGACGCCGATATCGATGCCGGACTCATCCAGGATGGCTCCCTGCTCGATGTGCAGCTCGACAAAGGCCTTCAACTCGCCCGGCTTGCGATGCGCCAGCGCCAGCCGATCCGGATCGCCGCCGACGGCGCGGATCCCGTCGCGGATGGTCATGCCGCTATGGCTGACGACATCGAGGGCCTCCGGGCCGACGCGGCCGGCCATCGCCTGGCTGCCGACCACGCCGCCTTCCTCGTCCGTGAAACTGACGATCTCCAGCGGATGGCGCGTCACAATCCCCTGTTCGCGCAGCAGCCGGGCGACTTCGATGGCGCCAATGACGCCGACGTCACCGTCGTAGTTACCGCCCTGCGGAACGGAATCGATATGCGATCCCGTCATGATCACGGGCAGGTCCGGGTCGCTACCATTGCGGCGGCCGATGAGATTGCCGGCCGTGTCGATCCGCACGTCGAGTCCCGCCTCCCGCATCAGCTCTTTGATGTACTCACGCCCGGCGATGTCGGCGGCACCGTAGGCGAGCCGGCTGACACCGCCTTCCGGATTGGCGCCAAAGGCCGACAACTCGGTGATGTGCCGTTCGATGCGCTGCGGGTCGGCGTCCGCTGCAACGGCTCCGGTTGAAGCGAAGATCATCACCAGCAGCGCCTCGGTGCCGGTCGTGGCGGTGTGCAATTTCACGTCTGCTCCCTGATTTGCGAGGGAATCCACTACCATTACATCTTTAAGCGTGGATCCAGCGCAATGCCCGTAGTCACGCTGCCGGACGGCAGCCAGCGAAACTTCGATCGGCCGGTAACCGTTGCCGAGGTCGCGGCCGACATCGGCAAGGGCCTCGCGCGGGCGGCACTGGCCGGTGAAGTCGATGGCCGCCTGGTGGACGTTTCGCACGTCATCGACGGCCAGGCGAGACTGCGCATCATCACGGCGAAGGATGCCGAAGGTCTCGAGATTCTCCGTCATTCGACCGCGCACCTGCTCGCGCAGGCCGTGCAGTCCATTTACCCGACGGCGCAGATCACGATCGGCCCGGTGATCGAAGACGGGTTCTATTACGACTTTGCGTTCGAGCGGCCATTCACGCCCGAAGACCTCGAGAAATTCGAGGCGAAGATGCGCGAACTCGCCAAAGCCGATCAGCCGGTGCACCGGCGCGTGCTCGGCCGCGATGACGCGGTCGCGCACTTCAAGTCCATCGGCGAACACTACAAGGCGGAGATCATCGCAGCGATCCCGGCGGGCGAGGAGATATCCCTCTACGGCCACGGCGGCTGGGAAGACTTGTGCCGCGGCCCGCATGTGCCGTCGACCGGCAAGCTCGGCGCATTCAAGCTGACGAAGGTCGCTGGCGCTTACTGGCGCGGCGATTCGCAGAACGCAATGCTGCAGCGCATCTACGGTACCGCCTGGCCGGACGAGAAGCAGCTCAAGGACTACCTCACGCGCCTCGAGGAAGCCGAGAAGCGCGATCACCGCCGCATCGGCCGCGAACTCGACCTGTTCCACTTCCAGGAAGAGGCGCCGGGCGCCGTGTTCTGGCACCCGCATGGCTGGACCATCTTCCAGCAGCTCATCGCGTACATGCGGGAGCGCCAGAATGCCGTTGGTTACCAGGAGATCAGCAGCCCGGAGATCATGGATCGCGAGCTGTGGGTCCAGTCCGGTCATGTCGAGAAGTTCGGCGAGAACATGTTCCTGACGAAGACGCCCGACGAGCGCGTTTACGCGATCAAGCCGATGAACTGCCCGGGCCACGTGCAGGTGTTCCGTCAGGGGCTTCACAGCTACAAGGAACTTCCGCTGCGCTATGCCGAGTTCGGCAAGGTGCACCGCTACGAGCCGTCGGGTGCATTGCACGGCCTGCTGCGGGTGCGTGCGTTTACCCAGGATGACGCGCACGTTTTCGTGACCGAAGACCAGATCACCGACGAGACCGTGCGCGGGATCGAGCTGATGATGTCCATCTACCGCGACTTCGGTTTCGACGACGTGCGCGTGAAGTTCGCGGACCGCCCGGACCGGCGAGTCGGCGACGACGACACCTGGACGCGCGCGGAAGAGGCGCTGAAAGCCGGGACCCGGGCGGCGGGCATCGAATACGAGTTCAACCCGGGCGAAGGCGCGTTCTACGGCCCGAAGCTCGAGTTCGTGCTGAAGGACGCGATCGGCCGCGAATGGCAATGCGGCACCTGGCAAGTGGACCTGAATCTGCCTGGAAGGCTCGGCGCGTACTACATCGACGAGCACAGCCAGAGGCGCACGCCGGTCATGCTGCACCGGGCGATCTTCGGTTCCCTCGAGCGGTTCTTCGGAATCCTGCTCGAGCATCACGCCGGCCGTTTGCCCGCCTGGCTCGCCCCGGTGCAGGCGATCGTTATGAATATCAGCGAAAAGCAGGGAAATTACGCGCTCGGGGCGACCGAATTCCTTAAAAATCAGGGGCTTCGCGTAGAATCCGACTTGCGCAACGAAAAGGTGGGCTATAAAATCCGCGAGCACACGCTGAAGCGTGTCCCGTACCTGCTGGTGGCAGGTGATCGGGAAGTCGAGTCCAGGCAGTTGGCCGTGCGCACGCGCTCCGGGAAGGATCTGGGTGCCATGCCCCTGGAAGAGGTGGCCGCCCGGATCGCCCAGGATGTGGCGAGCCGCGGCCGTCGTTATTTGGAGGACTGAGTATTTCGACAACGAAACGCGTACGGCGCAACGAAGAGATCCTTGCACCGCAATTACGCGTGATTGGCGCCGACGGCAGTCAGGTCGGCGTCTTGAGCCGCAGTGAAGCCCTGGCCAAGGCTGCGGTCGAGGAACTGGATCTCGTAGAAGTTTCGCCGACTGCCGAGCCGCCCGTCTGCCGGATCATGGACTTTGGAAAGTTCCTGTTCGAGCAGAACAAGAAGGCTCACTCGGCGAAGCGCAAACAGAAGCAGATCCAGCTCAAGGAAGTCAAGTTCCGGCCGGGCACGGAGACGGCGGATTACCAGGTCAAGCTGCGTAATCTGATCCGCTTCCTGACCGACGGGGACAAGGCCAAGGTAACCATGCGGTTCCGCGGCCGGGAGATGGCCCATACCGAGATCGGGCGCAAGCTCCTCGACAGACTGGTGATCGACCTCGCCGATTACGGCGCGATCGAGCAGCATGCTGCGATGGAGGGGCGCCAGATCACGATGGTGATATCTCCGAAGAAGAAGTGACCGGCGGGTAACCGCCGATTCGCCTCCAGCCCGCGCAAGCGGTGTGAAGAGGTCATAAAAGGAGTTGACCGATGCCCAAGTTGAAAACCAACCGGGCCGCGGCGAAGCGTTTTCGCAAGACAGCGAAGGGTTTCAAGCGCGGCCAGGCGAATCGTCGCCACATCCTCACCAAGATGACGAAGAAACGTAAGCGTCAGCTGCGAGGCTCGACCATGGTCCACGAGACCGATGTCGGCCGCCTCGTCCGGCTGCTCCCTCACGTCTGATTCCGATTCTTATTTGATACTAAAGAGGCATGTGACATGGCAAGAGTAAAGCGGGGCGTCGTCGCAGGACGCCGCCACAAGAAAGTCCTCAAGAAGGCGAAGGGCTACTACAACGCCCGCCGCAAGGTATTTCGCGTCGCGAAACAGGCCGTCATCAAGGCCGGCCAGTACGCCTACGTCGGCCGGCGGCTGAAGAAGCGCGATTATCGCGCGCTGTGGATCCAGCGCATCAATGCCGCCGCCCGCGGGTTCGGCCTGTCGTACAGCCGATTCATTTCGGGCCTGCAGAAGTCGGGCATCGAGATCGACCGCAAGGCGCTCGCGGATCTCGCGGTCCACGATATCGCCGCGTTTGGCGCCATAGCAGAGAAAGCGAAAGCCGCGCTGGCCGAGAAGTAACGCCAGCTCAGGGGGGCGGGTGAAGGACCTGGAGACTCTGGTCGCGCGCAGCCTCGCCGACATCGCCTCGAGCGCCGATCTGGCCGCGCTCGACGCCGTGCGTGTCGCTGTGCTCGGCAAGAAAGGCGAGCTCACGGAACGGCTGAAGGGCCTCGGCAAGCTGCCCACGGAAGAGCGACGTGCCGCGGGCGCTGCAATCAACGCGACCAAGGCGCGAGTCGAGGGCGCCCTCGATGCGCGCCGTGCGGAGCTCGAGGCGGACACGCTCTCGCGGGAGCTGGCAGCGGGCGCGATCGACGTCACGCTACCGGGCCGCGGCCAGTCGGTCGGTGGCCTGCATCCGGTCACGCGTACGCGCCTGCGCATCGAAGCGATCTTCCGGCGCGCGGGCTTCAATGTCGCCGAAGGGCCGGAGGTCGAGGACGACTTCCATAATTTCGGCGCACTCAACATACCCCCCGATCACCCGGCGCGTGCGATGCACGACACCTTCTATTTCGGCGACGGGCGGCTGCTGCGCACCCACACCTCGCCGGTCCAGATCCGGGCGATGAAGCTGCGTGGCGTGCCGATCCGTGTCATCGCACCAGGACCGGTCTATCGCCGGGATTCCGATCTGACGCATTCACCGATGTTTCACCAGGTCGAGGGTCTCGTGATCGATGAGGACGTGAGCCTCGCCAACCTGAAAGGCATGCTGTCGGGATTCGCGGAGCAGTTCTTCGAAAAGCCGCGTGGGCTGCGTTTCCGGCCTTCGTACTTTCCATTCACCGAGCCATCCGCGGAAGTGGATATCCAGTGCGTGCTGTGCGACGGCGCGGGTTGCCGCATCTGCAAGCAGACCGGCTGGCTCGAGATCCTGGGCTGCGGGATGGTGCACCCGAACGTGCTCACCGCCTGCGGCGTGGATGCGACGCGCTGGCAGGGCTACGCCTTCGGCATGGGCATCGAGCGTCTCGCGATGCTGCGTTACGCGGTGAACGATTTGCGCCTCTTCTTCGAGAACGACCTGCGCTTTCTCGCGCAGTTCAACCGGGGCTGAGCATGCGCGTCAGTCTTGCCTGGCTCAGGGAATGGGTGGAAACCGGCTGGGATGTCGCCACGCTTGCGCATCGGCTGACGATGGGCGGCATCGAGGTAGAAGCGATCGAGGCGGCGGCACCGTCTTTTTCCGGCGTCATCGTCGGCGAGGTGCTGTCGACTGAGCGCCATCCGGGCGCCGACAAGCTGACGGTCTGCCGTGTTGTCGGTGCGGGCGCCCCGCTGCAGATCGTGTGCGGCGCGTCGAACGTGCGCGCCGGGCTGAAGACGCCGCTAGCGCTCGAAGGCGCCGTGCTGCCGGGCGGACTGGTGATCCGGCGCGCAAGCCTGCGCGGCGTCGAATCCGCCGGGATGCTGTGTTCGGGACGCGAACTCGGCCTCTCGGATGAACACGAGGGCATCCTGGAACTGCCGGAGGAGCTGGAAACCGGCATGGCGTTGCGCGAGGCGCTGGGCCTCGAAGACGTCATCCTGACGCTGAACGTGACGCCGAATCGTGGCGATGTTCAGTCCGTGATCGGCGTGGCGCGCGAAGTCGCCGCGCTCGCCGACCGCAAACTCACGCCGCCGCCGATTAATCCCGTGCCCACGCAGTGCAAGACGATTTTCCCCGTGCGCCTGGAAGCGCCGGCCGCCTGCCCGCGCTTTGCCGGGCGCGTGATCGAGGGCATCGATCCGGGTGCGCGGACCCCGGTATGGATGCGGGAGCGTTTACGGCGCGCCGGATTGCGGCCGATCAGCCCGGTGGTCGACGTCACCAACTTCGTGATGCTCGAACTCGGCCAGCCCCTGCACGCTTACGACCTGCGCCGCCTCGTCTCCCGCATCGAAGTCCGGCATGCGCGCGCGGACGAGCGCTTGACCTTGCTGGATGGGCGCGAAATCGACCTCGAGCCGGAGATGCTCGTGATCGCGGACCAGTCGGGGCCGGTTGGCCTTGCCGGGATCATGGGCGGCGAAAAGAGCGGGATCGCATCGGCCACGACCGCCATATTCCTCGAAGCGGCATTCTTCCCGCCGGCCGCTGTCGCCGGCCGCGCCAGGCGCTACCGATTGCTGACTGACGCGTCGCAGCGTTTCGAGCGCGGCGTCGATCCCTGCGGACAGGAACGGGCGATCGAGCGTGCGACGCAGCTGCTGATGGCGATCGCCGGTGGCAGCCCGGGACCGACCGTCGTGACCGAGACGGAGCCTCGGCAGCAGCGGAGGCGAAGCGTTCCACTGCGGCCGAGACAGACGGCGCGCCTGCTCGGCGTGGAAATTCCGGTGAGCGAGATCGAGGCGATCCTGCGCCGGCTCGGCATGCAGGTCGCGAATGCGGGCGACGCGCTTGCCGTGATTCCGCCGAGCCACCGGTTCGATATTTCAATCGAGCAGGACCTGATCGAGGAGATCGGGCGGATCTACGGCTACGACCGGATCCCGGGCAGCGATGCGCGCATGCCGCAGCGCGCGCAGCCGGCGACGGAGCAGGCCGTGACGCGAGAGCGGTTACGTCTCCTGCTGGTCGATCGCGGATACCAGGAGGCGATCACCTACGGGTTCGCGGATGCGCGACTTCAGCGCCTGCTGTTTCCGGACGTGCGCGCGCTGACGCTGACCAACCCGATTTCCGCCGAGCTGGGCGAAATGCGCGTGTCGCTGTGGCCCGGACTCATCGAGGCCTGCCGCTTCAATATGCGTCGCCAGCAGGACCGCATCCGGTTGTTCGAGATCGGTACGCGCTTCGAGTTCGAGGCGACCCGGCTGATCGAGAGCCAGTCGATCGCCGGCATCGTCACAGGCCGCGTGCTGCCGGAGCAGTGGGGCACTGAAAATCGCGACGCCGACTTTTACGACGTCAAATCCGATGTTGAATCGTTGTTTGCGCTGACCGGACGCGGTTCGGAAATCAGTTACGCCGCGGCCACGCACGACAGCCTGCATCCCGGCCGCAGCGCGAAGATCCTGGATGGCAGGACGCCGGTCGGCTGGATCGGGCAATTGCTGCCGGAACTTGCGCGAAAGCTGGAACTGCGCGAGTCGCCGTGGCTGTTCGAAATCTCGATTGAACCGAGCTTCTTCTCGGAAGTGCCTGTATTCAAAGAGATTTCAAGATACCCTGCGATCCGGCGCGATCTGGCGATCGTCATCGACGAGTTCGTCACTCTGGACGAGTTGCGCAAAACCGTTAATCTGGCTGCGAAAAGCCTGTTGCGCGAGCTGCACGTATTCGACGTGTACCGGGGGAAGGGGATAGAACCCGGTCGAAAAAGCATCGCTTTAGGCTTGATTTTACAGGAAACTTCTCGCACGCTTACTGACGGTGAGGCCGATACCGTGATCGCAGCGGTCATCGAGCGCGTCAAGAGTGACTTGAAGGCGGGGATCCGGGAATAGTCCGAATGGCATTGACCAAGGCGGAAATCGCCGAAGCGCTGTTCAACCAGCTCGGCTTGAACAAACGCGAGGCGCGAGAACTCGTCGATCTCTTTTTCGAGGAGATCCGCGCGGCGCTTGCGACGGGCGAGCAGGTCAAGCTGTCGGGCTTCGGCAATTTCGACCTGCGCGACAAGAACCAGCGTCCTGGCAGGAATCCCAAGACCGGCGAGGAGATTCCGATTTCCGCGCGCCGTGTCGTCACATTCCGCCCCGGACAGAAACTGAAAGCGCGCGTCGAAGCCTATGCTGGAAGCAAGTAACAACAAGGACCTGCCGGCGATTCCGGCCAAGCGCTATTTCACGATCGGTGAAGTCAGCGACCTGTGCGGCGTGAAGCCGCATGTGCTGCGCTACTGGGAACAGGAATTCCCGCAGCTCAAGCCCGTCAAGCGCCGTGGCAACCGCCGCTACTACCAGCGCCAGGACGTCATCACGATCCGCCAGATCCGCAGCCTGCTGTATGACGAGGGCTTCACGATCGGTGGTGCGCGCAATCGCCTCGAAGGCGACGAGGCGCGCGAGGACAATACCCAGAGCCGGCAGGTCATCCGCCAGGTGCGGGCTGAACTCGAGGAATTGCTGCGCATCCTGCGCCGCTGAGTCCGGCACCCGCCGGATCGGCTATCATTCGACCGTCGGAGCGTGGCGCAGTCTGGTAGCGCACTTGCATGGGGTGCAAGGGGTCCCGGGTTCAAATCCCGGCGCTCCGACCAATCAAATCAAAGCCGTACGTCTAATCGGGATCAATGTAAACATTCCGGGGGTACAGGTTGGGGTACAGGCTCTATGCTTCGCCGGTTGTTTTCGCGCGAGCCTAGCCAGGTGCGGCATCGACTTAGCGGCCCAAGTCGCTTACTTCGAAGATCTGCGCGACTGCGCGAACTCGGCACTAACCAGCAGGCGGCCGGATCACAAATAAAGGCAGATAGCCCAGTGGCACCCAAGGACCTCGGTTGAAGCAGCTAAGTCTCCTCGACCGACGTCCGCTGTTGGGAGACGACGTAGTCGGAAGATTTCTTGCGACCCACGCTGACGAACCGATTCCTGGCGTCGAAAATCATAAGAAATGGTTCGAAAATTGGATCAGACATGCGGCTTCCGGAAAGGAAGTTTCGCTAGAGCAAGCTTTTAACGCAGGTTTTTTCTGCAACTTTCTCGGATACACGCTATATCCGGGGGACTCCCAGGGTTGGACCGCTTGGCCTAAACCGGCCACCAAAGCAACCGGGCTTACCCGTGAACCTGACTTGATTCTCGGCAGTTTTTCGAGCGAGCCAGATAATAAATTCGAAGCCTTAGCGGTTGTGGAGCTAAAAAGACCTGGAACGGTCTTGGACGCACCGCAACCCTCATACGGAAATGAGACGCCTGTCGAGCAGGCATTCTCAGTTGCCACCGCACTGCCGGAATGTCGTTGGGTAATCGTGTCGGACATGAAGCATCTGAGGCTTTACTCAGCATCAGATAGAAATACATGGGACGAATTCGACATTGAAGATGTGGTCATTGGACCGCAAAAAGAAGCAGCGCTGCGCAAGCTGTGGCTACTTCTCCGACGCGAGAGCCTGACAGTTGGTGCAGAGGATTCAACACTTTCTCGTTTGCTGGCTGTGTCGGAGCGCGACCAATTGATCGCGCAACAGGGTTTCTACGAGATTTATTCCAAGGTTCGAATTGATCTCCTTCAGAAAATCACTGAATGGGCCACAAATGCGCGACCCGACGCGACCAAACGTGACTGTATCTTGGCAGCGCAACGGCTTTTGGATCGGGTCATTTTTATTCACTTTTGTGAAGACCATCCAGATCGGCTGTTGCCGAAAAATGTACTCCGAGGAATTGTCGAGAACGCCGTGAAGTCTCCTGGCACGTCGCCGGTGAAGGCGTACTCAGCGATCAAGCAGTTTTTTCGAGACTTGGATGTCGGTGTCAACACGCAGTTCTGGAAAGTCCCCCGTTACAACGGTGAGCTATTCAAACCAGACCCAATCGTCGACGAGATTGAACTGCCAGATGAACTCGTGTCGCGAAGATACACAAGCAAATTTGATGACCGAGCATTCAATGTCCAAGGCGTGTGGGGGCTGGACGTTTTTGATTTCTGGAAGGAGCTGGATCGCAATCTGCTTGGGAATATTTTTGAACGCTCTGTCGTTGACATCGCGGACCTGTCGGGTGACAGAGACCTGTTCGAACATGCAATTGAGGAAAAGAAATCATTCGGTGTGTATTACACCGCGCGCAAACTTGCCAAGTTCATGGCGGGCAGTGCCGTCAGAGCCATGATCGCGGAAGACACCGCAATTCAAGAACAGCTCACGGCTGTTGCGGAAGCTCGAGATAGGCTCGAATTCGAAGGCAAGCTTTCGACGCTCGCTTCCAGCTTGCAAAAATTCCGAGTGTTGGATCCGGCCTGCGGGTCGGGGGCGTTCCTGACAGCAGCTTTGGACGAGCTTCTGACCGTTTATCGAAAGGCAGTAGAAAGCGCGCTGCGATTCGGTCACGACCTAACGTATCAATTGAGTGTTGCTTCCCAATCAGAAGTACTCCGCAGCACGATTTACGGAGTCGACTTGCTTCCTCAGGCCGTCGAGCTTGCCAAATTGGCACTTTGGTTAACGGCTGCTCGACTTAATCAACCAGCCGCTGATCTTTCAGTGAATATCCTTTGCATGGATGCACTGGACCTCGCTAACAAGGACATAAATAGCCGCGCCACATATGACCTGGTACTGGGAAATCCACCTTGGGGCTCGGTAATAGAATCAAGCGCGAGGGCCCGTTTGGAGCATGTCCTTGAAGAGGACCTGGGTGGACTCGATTCTTGGGAAATTTTCGTGCGTCTTGCTACGAAATTGCTTAAGGACGGTGGTCGTCTTTGCTTTGTATTGCCGGATACCATTTTTTCAACTGAGAAGGCCGAGAGTCGGCGGTTCTTGCTAGAACATTTTGCAATTGAAAAGTGGTATAGCCTCGGTCCGGATTGGTTTGGGCCGGACGTACGAATGGGAACGGTCGTTTTTCAGGGTCGGCGATGCAAACCGCTGACCGACAACATTTACCGCGCGCTTGTACTGGCCGGCACTCTGAGAACGCGTTCGATTTCTGGAAATGTTCCTCTTGAGCAAGTCGAATATGCATTGGGACATCTTAATTCTCAACGCCGGGCAATTGAATCAGACGGCACGATCGTGTCGCTTGGAAGTTCCGAGTACGACCTTTCATTGATGCAGTTTCTCCACGACAGTGGAGTGACAATCGAGACGGTAACCGACCGGGCTCGCGGGGACGAAATGAGCGCTGACGGCCTTTTGTGGAGGTGCCCCAACTGTCACGGCTACACCGTGCCAGGAGCGAAAAAGAAAGGTGGTGGCTATAAATCGAAACCATGTCCATTCTGTAACCTCGAGTTGACCTCTGAGTCCTGTCAGACGGTTTTGGCCGTCGACGACCGACCAGCGGATGAAACTTGGCAGCCAGTTGTAGATGGGCGGATGTTGAATCATAGATACGAAAACCCCTCGCCTCGCTGGATTAATGTTGGGTTAGAGCCAATCTCACCGGGATTTAAACCGAGGGAAACGTATCGTCCACCGAAAGTACTGGTACGCCAGGCGGGTGTTGGTGTAACGGCGACATTGAGTGAGGACTGGGCACGGTGTCCACAGTCCATTTACATTTACCGGATTAACGAGTACGGGCGCGAACTCGGGTACTCCGAAGGATTCCTGTTGGCTGTATTGGCGAGCCGCGTTTTCAATTGGCTCGTACTAAAGAGTTTTGGCGAGATAGATCCGGCGCGCGCACATGCAAAACTGACGCATTCCAGGCTTGCTTCGCTATGTATCCCAAAGCTCTCCTCAGATGCGGACCGCCAACTGGCAGATCGCCTAGCCGCTCTTGCTAGGCAACTTACGTCAGCCAAGTCAGTCAACGAAAGAATTGACTGGGAAATTGAGATTGGCGTGAGGCACCTCTGGCGTGTATCACCAGAGGTGGGTGCATATATCAATGGATTTTTCTCCACAATTCCCGATAGCCAGGTAATCAGGGATCTGTTTCCACAGGGAGCACCGAAGCCGGTTGCCGAGCCTGTGGCAAATCCAAGTGAAGTTTCGTCTGCCGATTCTCGATTACCAGAGACGGGTAAGTTGGAAATTGCACCCACAAGAGTGTGAGGGGCCGCACAGCGGGTTATAGGAAAACAGCGGTCAGAGGCTCACATCCGCGCAACCATGTCGCCGCGCCACAATTCTTGTTTCAATGGAAGCCGTTTCTTCCCGGCGCCTCAAGATAATTGTGACTAGGTAGCTGCAGCACTGGCGGTATTCAATAGTTCGGCTATGGCATTCGCAATGAGGAAGTCGCCAGTCGCCTTTACAGTCCAAAACATCGCATGCGTGGGGTGTGTTGGTGCAAAGGTGACGTAGCTTGCCCCGATGGTTAATACTTCAGCGACTGTCTGCTGATTCGTATGAGCCGCCGCATTGCGAATTGTTTGGACGGCTTTGGCGCTTTGTGATCCGGCAGAAAATGCAGCTTGAAGTTGCAACTGATTGGATGGCCCGAGTCGAGGAACAATATCCGCTAGTACGTTTACGTCGCCCCACGTGGGCTCATCCCTTAGAACGCGGTTCATATTTCCCCAGAAAACCGTAGAGCTAGGCCTGCGTCTTGCACGAATTGCTGCCGCCGATACATGAGCTTGCGAGAGAGCGTATGGGTGCGGGGGTACAACAGCGCCGCTTATGGTCGTAGTCCCCATACAGGATTCCACAATGCATCGACGGCAGAATATGGACCACGATTGCCAAATCCGTGACAGCAATCCTTCCAATAGACACTCATCGTGCAACGAAAAAGTCGTTGCGACTGTGATATTGGGTTTGCTAGCGACGAAAGACCTTAACTCAAGCTCAAGCGCGCCCAAGTCGGCTCCCAATTGCGCCACGATGGCGGCTAGCGCCATTGCTATGCCGGCAGTTCACCACGGAGTGCAAGGCAAAGCCATTTGATCCGGACAGCGCGTTGAGCATGCCTGTTTCCGCCTTCGGACGCCGCCTGAACATACTCGGCGAATACGTCATCGTCCTTTTCTTCGTGGGCAGCCCCTAGTCGCCTTAGTGCTGCTGTCGCACGTCCGGCGTCGTGAAAAAACTCACCCATCGGTGCAAGTCCAGTAACTTCCTCTGCACCCGGCAACCCAAATCGGTTGTGGATTAGAGCGCAAATAAGTGAGTGAAAAACGTGCGGCTTGACGATGAACGATCCCTGCACGCCCGATAAATGGGTCAAGGTGGCATTAAGTCCCCCTACAACCGTTTCATCGAAATGCTGAGGGTTAAACTCCTTGTCGTAGCGTTCATAGAGATCTCGCAACTTCTTAGGACTTGTACTAACGATCCCTTCCTCAACAGCTAGCGCGATGTCCGCAACAAGTTCGGCATCTCCCATTCGCACGATCTGTCGACTTGTCTGTACCCCCCATTCGACAAACATCGCCCCGAATCGATCGAGAACCAAGTTGACCCAGTCCTTGAATTGTCCAAAGTACTCACTGTGTCGCTTCTCAGCGGCATTTAGCGGTAGCGTGAAGGCGTTCATTCGACGAAACATTTGTAGGATTTCGGCCCGTTCGGCGTTTCGTATTACATCGACTGAAACGGTATATGCGAGAAATCCATCCTTAACTGGATCCTCTAGGTCGGCAAATCGCCGGCCAGAAAACTCCCGCGCATTAGCACTAAGCGCGAACTCACCATCATGAAATGCGACGATCGTGCTTATACGTTGCTGGCCATCGACAATTTCTCGACGCGGACGCTTGGTCGCCGGATCAAGGCGTTCGTGGAAATAAACTTTCGGGAACGGAAATTCCCGCAAGATCGTATCGATGAAATAACTTTTTGCGGCCGGCGGCCAAAGCCCACCGCCACGCTGATAGTCAGTATTGACGACTAATTGCCGATGCTTAAACCAATCAATGATTTCGGCAATGGAGTATTTTCCTTCGTCAATTTTCATGTTTACTTCGTCCGATTTCGACAGCGGTGGGGATTATTAGCCAGGCGCTTCCGGTGAGATGTCATGAGCACGGTGTAGGGATTATCCCGCGGACAACGCTGATCTACCAGACCGCAACCACTGTGGCATAGCACCCCCTGTTAAGGGCGAAGTTGCCGACGCCCACCTACCCCGAAAGATAGGGACCGACTACGTCGAGCGAATGCTTAGCGACCCTTAAACCACTTTTCGACCTTGCCAGGCTTTTTGGTGTTTTTCGCCGTCCTTTAGCGCGACCTCCAACGGCGTCAGTTCAGGGAATCCCATTTCAAGGCGCTCATATTTGTCCGGCCGGAAGGAGTCAGCGGAAAGGGTGTAGAGGCCGTCCTCATAACGCCCCTGTTTGGGGACAGAAATTTTGATCACACGAGGACGGTGGCCGTCACGCACAATCTCCGCTTCCTGATATTGGAATGTGAATTCCGTGCCATCTTTCTTGGTTGCCTTGCGTTCGTGGACTTGGTTGTAAACGTGCACAATTAACATGGGATTTGCTCCGATTGTGTTTGTGTTTCATTTGGGCACACTTTGCCCGTCAAGCAACGGGGCAAAGTGCGCCCCGCTTCCGAGAATTGCGCCGCGACAAGCGACCTGCGCAATTACTTAGAGAATCCGAGCAGCTGTGGCTGTTGGGACTTCCCAAGATTCGAACTGAATTCAATTTCGCCATCTTTGATTACGTATTTTGTTACGTATCTGATTACGGCGTCGTCGTTCTTGATCGATTCGATCCGAGCGAACCCTGCCATTTCATGCCAGCGATCCATCCAGGTGAGTCGCCGTGCAATGCAGTCAAGGTTGCGATCGTCACCGAGAAGGGCATGCAAGTGAACTACGCCGCGCTTTTGCCGTTCGGTCGCGACCACCCACTGGATTCCGCCGTGCGCCTGATTCATCCATCGGCGCCCGTATAGGGTTCGATTCAAGTCGTTAGTGAATCGACGCCACCGCTTGATGGCCGCTTCGGGATGGACGTTCTTTTCAAAGGTAAGGGTTGCAAACCATTGAAACGGGTGGGGCGAAAGGAACTCCGCCCATGCGTTGCGGAGGGCACCCTTTGGTCCCTGTAAGTCGGTATCGCGCGAGTGAGCCTTGACACTGGGCCCCTGGAGCCCGTGGATAGGCCGGCCAGCCGGCCCCTTCGCCAGGAGCTGCGGGGCCGGCAGCCTTTCGGCTACCACGGGCTCCAACCCCGTGATCAAGGCGTCACCCGCGCGACTGGGGGCCTATTGCAATTGCGTCCGTGGGTCTGTTTGCCCGTACGATCGGCGGTTCGTCGATGTGATTTCATTTCATTCAGTCGTCGCCGTCGTCGTCGTCTTGATCGTCGAAGTCGTCGCCTGAATCGTCATCATCGTCGTCATCGTCGAACTCATAGTCATCCTGTGACTCTGTCACTTCCGAATTCGCAAGAAAATCTTCCACATCTGCGGGGTCGTAGCGGACCATCCGATCTATCTTGAAATGCGGAAGGTTGTGGCGACCAGATTGCCGCCAATTGGCAATTGTCTGAGGAGTGACGCCGAGCATTCTTGCAACATCCTCCGTGGTCAGAAGTCTTTTCTTTGCCGACATCGTCAGGATCTCCTGCTGAAGTTACGAATGGAGCGGGCAGCTTTCGGGAATCGCGCACATCGGGTGCCGCGCGGCCGGGCGCGCAGCCAGACAATGACTTCGTTCTGGTCCCACCCGACGGCACTATTTGATAGTTGGAGTCGCACGGGAAATCGACCTGCATGTTCGAGGCGCCAGATCGTCGACCGAGAGAGACCCGTAAGCTCGGTAACGTCACTCATGCGTAGTACTTGCAAGACTCGCCTCACCTTCGGGCGATTCCAGTTGGCCCGGATGAGTCTCAGTGTGTTGCAAAGAAAGCCATGCAACTAAGTTGCAAATGGCCTCAACCAGTGCTGAGTTACGCGTACGGACGCAGGAGCGGGTTAGGCCTGAGTCGCTGCCGTGAATGGCGTTAGATCGCCGCGGCCGATAGTTCTTAGTGCGTCACTGGGCTTTTGCTACCACCGAACCGTTGTCGTGCACGCCGTCGGGCAGCTTCGCGCGTAACGGCAAGCTGGATTGTGGTCATCAACTGTTCGGACTTTTGAATGGACTCATAGTCGCCGAGATCCCAGTCCCGCGCGACTACCGCACATGCAATCAAGCGGTGCGCTACCTTTGGCCGATTGCGCGACAAGATCTTGGTTAAGGCACGGTACATTGGATGCCTCAATACGCTCCGCTGATAGACAAAGTCGATATCACTTGCGCAATGATTTGCGAAACCACTCCGTGGCAACCAGGTGTAGCGCAAACACTCTGATCCGATCCTTACGAGCAGGCGCTCGTAACCAAGTGACTCTGCGAGGCCATCAAAAAACTCGTCAAGTCGTCCGAGAATTTCCAGCTGTTGCTTTTCGTCCAGACTGGCAAGTAGCGCAATTGCGAATCCCGCAATACGTTCAGCATTGGGCCGCAATGCAACAGCGGTTTCGTAAAACATGAAATTGCCCCGTGATCGTGGCTGTCACCAGCGAGGTACTAGGCGCGACGTCTTTCGCGAAATACATGACGCTCGACGGGCACTATTGTTGATCGCGGGCCCTGGAACATGTCAAGGAGATAGTTGGACCACTTCGCGAGAGCAGATTGTTTCTCCAGAGAATAATCGTACCGATCGTATGTCGCAGTTATGTCTCGCTCAGAATGATTGAGAAGTTTTCCGACAATCAAACGCGGGACTCCGATTTTCGTCATCAAACTCCCCGCTGTTCGACGAAAATCGTGAGGCGTGAAGTGAGGAAGTCCGAAATGTAGTTGGTTGTTTCTAACGGCGCGCGAGAGGGTGCGTTCTGGAATCGGCGAGTTGTCGTGAATTCTAGATGGCAGCAAATAGTCACTGCCTCTGGAAAGCGCGTGCAATTCCTGAAACAACGAAATGGCGAGCGCTGAAAGTGGCACAAGATGTTCTCTGCCGTTTTTTGCGATCTCTTTCGGAATTCTCCAGACGCAATTCTGGAAAGTGATATCAGACCAACGCGCGTTCACTATTTCGCAGCGACGCTGGCCGGTAACAAGCAATAGGCGGCACGCCAATTTCAGTGAGTCCGCCATCGCCGCGGTATCGAGACGAGTCCAAAAGATTCGAATTTCATCTTCCGTCAGGAAGCGTTCGCGCGACTTTTCCTTGCCGCCGGGCTTTTGCAGCGCCACACAAGGGTTTGCGGTGAGGGAGCCACGCTGCATGCCAAATCGAAACATTTGTGAGATGAGGGATGCGGTCCGGTTGGCCATGGTGGGCGAGCCGCGGTCGATGATCCGATCCAGGAGCAGGGTGTAGTCCCGTGGGGTAATGTCCTTGGCCGCCCTGTCTGCCCAGTAGGGTAGGACGTTGGCCTTGAGAATCTGGCGGGCCTGTTCGGGACGCTTACGCTTGCGATCTACGTGCCGCGCGAGAAACTCCTGGGCGAGTGCCCCGACAGTGCCGGCTGTCAGTTCCAGGTCGCGGATGGATTGCCAATGAACCCCGGGGTCTTTCCCTTGCCGCAATAGGCGCTGGGCGTCGGTATGCCCTTCGTGGGCTTCTACCAGGCTCGTAGCGGGGTAGGAGCCCAAAGTAAGGCGTCGTGTTACACCGCGCAGCTGATAGCGAAACTGAAAGCTCTTCTCGCCGCTTGGAAACACCCGAATCTGCAATCCCCGCCGTCCGGGCTCCGTGACGTCATAGCGCCGCTCCTGGGGCCGGAGACTCCGCAGATACGTATCGGTGAAACCCGTTCGACGCTGCATAGCGAAATGACTTCGGAGACTCCATCCCAGCTGGGGTACAGCCCAACTGCCACCCGGTACAAGGGGTCGGTCGGGGTACAGCTGGGGTACAGTCTGTCACGCGCTCGGCTGCAATCAAATGCAACGCAGTGAACTAACTAGCTTCAATAAGTCACTGTTAGTTCAAGGCGTTGCACTGTTCAGGACGTTGCAGCACGTTGCAGAAAAAAATCATGGGGTGCAAGGGGTCCCGGGTTCAAATCCCGGCGCTCCGACCAATCAGCAATTCGGAATTTCTACGCCGGATTGCGCGCACTGATGAACCACGTGCTGGACGGTGCCCAGACGCCGTCCTTGCGTGCATAGGCGGACAGCGTATCGCGCAATACCGCCGTCACCTGCGGTTTCAGTCTTTCACCCGCGTCACCCGCCAGGCGCATGATTTCGCCCGCAGGGCCGAGCGCCATCGCGAACTCGACGGCGTCTTCCAGGTCGCTGCCGATGCAGATATCCGCGTCGAATCGCTCGAAACTGATGCCGGCGAATCCGGCTGATTTCAGCATCGCGCTCACCAGGTCGGGCCCCGACATTGAAAACGGGCCGGGCCCGCAGTGAACCTGATCCGTGTCCTCGTGCGAAATCACCGGCACGATCTCGCGCACCCGCAGTTCCGCTTCGTGCAGCCAGGGATTGTCCTCGCGAAGGCGCCAGACGATCTGGTGGAACCTGCCCCCCGGTTTCAGCGCATTGCGGATGTTGCGCATCGCCAGTCCCGGCAGCATGAAGAACATCGTGCCAAAGCGCGCGAACGCGTGATCGTAAGGGCCGCGCAGCTCGTCTCCCTGCACGTCGGCGGTGAAGAAGGAGGCATTGCGGACCCCTGCTTCAGCAGCTTCCTGTTCGCAGCAGCGGATGAACCGTTCCGCGCAGTCGACACCGACGGCCTCGCCACGGGGCGCTACGGTCCGGGCGATCTTCAGCGTGCTGTCGCCAAAACCGCAGCCGATGTCGAGGACCCGATCCCCGGGACGGAACAGCGATCGCGACAACAGCTCGTCACTGTGGGCGGCAAGGCCGGCAATCAGGATGTGCTTGAAGCGCACGAACTTGTCGAACAGCACCGTATTCCAGGCTTCGACAACGACGTCATTCTCGCTCACTGTCCGGCTCCCGGTTGCCGGGACATATTAGCTTTCTTCCGGTGGCCTGATATGCCGGAAATTCCACAGCAGCAGCAGGTCGTAGAGAATCTTCAGCGCGCCGCAGATGATGAATGGCCAGGCGGTCCAGCCTGCCGCAAACAGGGCGCCGGCGATCGCCGGGCTCACGGCAGAGGCGAGGCCCCTCGGGACGGAGGTGACGCTGGCGGCCGCGGCTCGTTCCGGCGGTGTGACGACCGCCATCACGTAGGAAGATCGCGTCGGAACGTCCATCTGCGACAGCGCGGAACGCGCCAGCAGCAGTGCCAGCGCAAGATGCAGGTCGGGGACGAGTGCGGCGGCAATCAGGCAGATGCTCGAAGGGATGTGCGTGTAAACCATCGTATTGATGAGCCCGAAGCGGGCGGCGAGCCAGGCGGCGGCAGGATAGGAGAATGCGGCGAGCAGGCCCGACCAGAAGAAGAACATCCCGGCGGCTGCCAGCGACATGCCGAATTTCTGGAACAGCCACAGCGCCATCAACGACTGGACGGCAAAGCCGCCGGCGAATGCGTCGATGCTGAACAGCCCCGCCAGCCGGTACACGATTCTCCTTGACGGGCCCAGCGCAAAATGAGGTCGCTCGTCAGCTGCGGTGGTCGCCCTGGGGACCAACCGGTACAGCACTCCGCCCGCAACTCCGAGCACGGCGTAGAGGCAGAACATTGCCTGCAGTGCGGCGAGCCGGGTCCAGCCCAGCGAAACCAGCAGATCAGGGCTGCCGGAGGCCAGCGAACCGAGCGCCGCCGCGAAGGCGCCGGTCAATCCGTAGATCGCGAACATGCGCGTGCGCCCCGCGTCGGGAGCCGTGCCGGCCAGCAAGGCGTGTTCCATCGGCACGAAGATGCTCACGTTGCCGGCCGTTGGATTGATGGTGCCGACAAATGCGATGAGCACTAGCACGACGTAGCTTTCGGTCGTTGCGAATGCGATCCCGGTCACGGTCATCAGCGCCGAAGCGAACATCAGCAGCGTGCGCTGCACACCGGGCGGTGCCAGCACGCCGATTCCGAGCGTGGTCAATGCGGAACCGAGCAGCGCCGCTGTCGAAATGACGCCGACTTCGAATGCGCCGTGGCCAAGTTCGGTCAGATAGACGGCGAGCAGCACGGCGACGAATCCGTCGCCGAAATCCCGCACTGCGCGCGCGGCATAAATGCAGGTCGCGGGACCCGGCTGCCGTCCAGGCGCGCCGGGTCCCGCGGGTTTGTACCTGGAAATTCCCTGCGTTACGGATTCTGCGAGGTGATGTCCCACATGTAATCCACGTGCGGACCGCAGATGTCGGTCAGCGTGTCGCCCAGCGGATTGTCATAAATCGCTTCGACGATTGCCGCTCGTGCTTCCATCAGCGTTTTCGTGTCTTTGGCGCTGATCGTCGAGAGCCTGCGGTAATCGCCGCCGACGATGTGTTCGTTCCAGCCCCAGGACAGGATCTTGCCCTCGGCCAGGAGCTTGTCGTAAACGGAAGCGAACACCTGCGTCATCAGCGCGTCCGCCTGTTCCTCACGGACCTGATCGCAGACGTGATAAACGGAGAAGGACGCGTCGCCGCGTGCCGTCGTGCCGATGTTGCCCGCCACCGTGCGCCAGATGTAATCCTCGTGCGAATTGCAGATCTTGCCGAACTCTTCGCTGAGCTTCTCGTTCTTCGCATCGACCTGGTCGCCGATTTTCTTCTGCGCGTCGAGCAGGCCCTGCACGGAATCGGATCCGTAATAGAGTGAGCGCCGCCAGATGCCGCCGGTGTGATGGGCCATCCAGCCCCAGCTTTTGATCGTGCCATCCGCAACCGCGGCGTCGTAGATCGGCTTCTGAACCTCGGCGAAGATCTCATCCGCACGTTCCTGCTGCGTCAGGTCGCAAATGTGATACGTGACGTAGGTGAACCGTTCGGCGGGCTTGTCCTGGGCAAATGCCGCGCTGCCGAACAGCAGGCAAGCGCAGGCCTGGAGCAGGATTGCTCCCTTGATCGTCTTTGTCATGTGTTTCTCCCTTGCCGGGCGTTGGCTGGCCCGGTGACAGCGCGGGCAGTATAGACCTGGACCGTCGGATGATTCCGACAACGTTCTGCTCTCGGCCTCCGTTGACCGCATGGCACGTCGGGGCGACTGTTCATGAATGCCTTCCAGGAATCTGTCCCGCTACCGGGCGAAGCGCGACTTCAGCCGCACGGCCGAGCCGAGCGGGTCTGGCAAGGCCAGGGCGGGCTCCAAGTCTCGAAGGTACGTCATCCAGAAGCATGCCGCGCGCCGCCTGCACTTCGACTTGCGGCTCGAGTTCGACGGCGTATTCAAGTCCTGGGCGGTCACCAAAGGGCCATCGCTCGATCCGCGCGACAAGCGCCTGGCCGTCGAGGTCGAGGAACATCCGCTCGACTATGGCGGTTTCGAAGGAACGATCCCGAAGGGTGAGTACGGCGGCGGCACGGTCCAGCTCTGGGATCGCGGCACCTGGTCCGCGCAATCCGCGCGCGCCGTCCGGGCTTGCCTGAAAGCCGGCGAGCTGAAATTCACGCTCCATGGCGAGCGCCTGAAAGGCGACTGGGTGCTGGTGCGCATGAAACGCGATCGCACCGGCCGCGGGAGAAACAACTGGCTGCTGATCAAGCATCGCGACCGGTTCGCAAAGGACGATGGCGTTTCGTTGCTCGCGACCGACCGCTCGGTCGCAAGCGGCCGCACCATGGCGCAGATTGCAGCCGGCAGAACCGCGACGCGGGCCCGGACGTTGCCGGCATTCGTGCCGCCGCAACTGGCGAAGCTGGTCGACCATGCGCCGGCGGAATCGGGATGGGGCCACGAGATCAAGTTCGACGGCTATCGCATGCAGATGCGCGTCGCCGGTGGCGCGGTCACGCTGAAGTCGCGCAAGGGCCTCGACTGGACCGCCCGTTTCCCGGAGCTTGCGCGCGCGGGCAAAACGCTGCCCGATTGCCTGATCGACGGCGAGATCGTCGCGCAGGACGAACGCAGAATTCCGAGTTTCTCCCTGCTGCAATCCGCGCTCGCGGAACAACAAACCGGCGAACTCGTGTACTTCGCATTCGACCTGTTGTATGCGGACGGACAGGACCGGCGCGCCGAATGCCTGACTGACCGCAAGTCGCGGCTCGAGGAGTTACTGCGCGCGCGTCCCGGACATTGCATACGGTATGTCGACCATTTCGAGACTGCCGCGGATTCAATCCTGCGTTCCGCCTGCCGCATGCTGCTCGAAGGCGTCGTTTCAAAGCGCCTTGCCGCGCCTTACCGGTCGGGCCGCAGCGACAGCTGGCTGAAGACCAAATGCCGGGCCGGCCAGGAAGTCGTCGTCGGCGGATGGGCGGTGCGTGAAGGACGCCTGCGCTCGTTGCTGGTCGGGGTCCATCGCGGCAAGCGTCTGGCATACGTCGGCCGCGTCGGCACCGGTTTCGGTGAGCGCAACATCAGGCCGCTCATGAAGGCGCTGCACGCGCGCGCAACCGAGCGCAGCCCGTTCTCCGGCGACAAGGCACCGGCGGCAGCAAAGGACATCCGCTGGGTGCGGCCGGAACTGGTCGCCGAGATTGAATTTGCCGGCTGGACCGGTTCCGGCATGGTCCGCCAGGCCGCATACAAAGGGCTGCGTGAGGACAAGCCGCCCGCCGAAATCGGCGCAGAGCCGGTGCTGCGCCGGGCTGCGTTGAAAAAAGCAGGCGTCAGGGTCGCGGGCGTCGCGATCTCGAATCCGGACAAGGCGCTCTGGCCGGACGCGGGCGACGGCCGGCCGGTCACGAAAGAAGACCTCGCGAATTATGACGCGACGGTCGGGCCGTGGATGATCGAGCACCTGAAGGGCAGGCCCTGCTCGATCATTCGCGCGCCGGATGGAATCGGTGGGCAGCGCTTCTTCCAGCGTCACGCGATGCAGGGCACCTCGAGCCTGATCGACCTGGTGAAACTGCCAGGGGATCGCAAGCCGTATCTCGAGATCAACCGGATCGAGGCGATCGTTGCGGTCGCCCAGAGCGGCGGCATCGAATTGCACCCCTGGAACACCACACCCGGCGAGCCCGAAGTGCCGGGCCGTTTCGTATTCGACCTCGATCCCGCGCCCGACGTCGATTTCGCCCGCGTCGTCGAGGCAGCGAAGGAATTGCGCGAGCGCCTGCAGCAACTGGGGCTGGTGCCCTTCTGCAAGACGACCGGCGGCAAAGGGCTGCATGTGGTGACTCCGCTCGCGCAACCCCGGCGCGGCAGGCTTGGCTGGCCGGAGGCGAAGGACTACGCGCGTTCGGTATGCGCCGCGATGGCGGCCGACAGTCCGGATCGTTACCTCATCACGATGTCGAAGAAGGATCGGGTCGGGCGGGTCTTCCTCGACTACCTGCGTAACGGGCACAAGGCCACGGCCGTCGCGCCGCTGTCGCCGCGCGCGCGGGAAGGCGCGACGGTTTCGATGCCGGTCGAGTGGAATCAAGTCCGTGCCGGGCTCGATCCCGCGCGATTCACGATACGCACGGTGCCCGCCATGCTCAAGCGAAGCAAACCCTGGGGCGATTACCGGACGGCCGCCCGGCCGCTGCAAGTCATTCGGACAAGGAAACGGTCATGAGCAAACGGAAAGCGGGCACTGCCGCGAAACGCAAGCCCCGCAAGGGAAACCGCCGCGCCTTGTGGCGGGGCGCGGTGTCTTTCGGGCTCGTCTACATCCCCGTGCACCTGTACTCGGCCGCGCGCGAGAGCACGCTCGACCTCGACCTGCTCGACAGCCGGGATTTCTCGCCGGTCGGGTATCAGCGCTACAACAAGCGCACCGGAAAGGTCGTCGAGTGGGCGGATATCGTCAAGGGATTCCAGTACCGCAAGGGCGAGTACGTGGCGCTGTCCGACGAGGACTTCCGCCAGGCCAACGTCGAGGCGTCGCAGACCATCGACATCGACACTTTCGCCGAGCGGGTCGATATTCCTCCGGAGTACTACGAGCAGCCGTACTTCCTGGAACCCGCCCAGGGCGGCGACAAGACCTATGCGCTGCTGCGCGAAGCCCTGCTCAAGTCCGGCAAGGTGGCGATCGGCAGCTTCGTGATGCGCAGCCGGCAGCATCTGTGCGCGCTGGTCGCGCAGGGGCGGGTTTTGCTGCTGAACACGCTGCGCTTCGCCGAGGAGCTGCGTCCCGCCGCCGAGCTCGACCTGCCGCCGGCCAATGCGCGCTCGGCGAAGATTTCGCCCCGTGAGCTCGCGATGGCCACGCGCCTGATCGAGGAGATGAGCGGCGCGTGGAAGCCCGAAGACTTCGAGGACAGCTATCGCAAGGACCTGATGCGGCGGATCAGGGAGAAAATCCGCAAGCGCCAGACCCACGTGCTGACCCCCGAGGTGGAGCCGGAAGCACAGCCCCGGACCGCCGACATCATCGACCTGACGGCGATCCTCAGGCAGAGCCTGGAAAGTCGCGGCTCGAAAGCGGCAGCGCGCAGTCCGAAGCGACGTGCGCAACGGTCGCGTCCTACAGGGACATGAGGAACCCGGCGACAGGGAGATTGGCGACGGCCGCATAGACTGCCCGCGAACGGAAAGGCTTGGAAGCCAAAAAAAGGGGTTTGAAATGGAAAGGACTCAAGGTTCAGGTACGCAGGCCGCGGCCCGCAAGCGCCGCGCCCAGAAGGACGCGATCGCGCTGCTGAAAGCCGATCACCGGGAGGTCGAAGGCTGGTTTGCCCAGTTCAAGCGCACGCGCAGCAAAGACCGCAAGGAGGAGCTCGCCGAAAAAATCTGCAACGCGCTGAAGGTCCACACGACGATCGAGGAAGAGATCTTCTATCCCGCGTTTCTCGCCGCGACGGACGAAAAGGACATGCATCACGAGGCCGAGGTGGAGCATGAAGGGGCCAAGAAGCTGATCGCCGAGATCGAGGCCGCGGCTCCGGACGACGATTACTACGACGCCAAGGTCAAGGTACTCTCCGAGATGATCAAGCACCACGTGAAGGAAGAGGAGAAGCCGGGCGGCATGTTCGCCGAGGCGCGCAAGTCGGATATGGATCTCGACGACATAGGCGAGCAGATGAAGGAGCGGAAAACCGAGCTCCAGAACGGCGGTTCGCGCAAGGGCGTGCTGGAGACTTTGCGCGGTTCCTGATCGTGCGCGGTTTCCTGCGCAACAACGGGCTGTCGATCGTCGTCTTCGCCCTGTTCCTGGCTTTCCTGCTGGCGCAGGCCCTGACCGGCGCACGCCAGTACAACGAGGAAAGGCAGGAACATGGCGAGGCGCCGCTCGGCTTGCCCGCTTACCTGGCGAGCGGCCACTTCATCGAGGCGACTGCAGAGAACTGGGAAAGCGAATTCCTGCAGATGGCGGCGTACGTGCTGCTGACTGTCGGACTCTACCAGAGAGGCTCGTCGGAATCGAAGCGGCCCGGGATCCGGGAGGCCGTCGACCAGGATCCGCGAACGGTGAGCGGGCTCGCTGCGAAAGAGGCGCCGTGGCCGGTCCGGCGTGGCGGCTGGGTGCTCCGCCTGTACGAAAATTCGCTCTCGCTCGCCTTCCTGCTGCTGTTCGGCGTGTCATTCGCCCTGCATGCGGTCGGCGGCGCGCGGCTGCATAACGCCGAGCAGCTCCGTCATGGGGGCGAGACCGTGACCGCCATGGACTTCCTTGGCTCCTCGCAGTTCTGGTTCGAGTCGTTCCAGAACTGGCAAAGCGAATTCCTCTCCATCGTCGGCATGGTCGTGCTCAGCATCTGGCTACGCCAGCGCGGATCGCCGGAATCGAAACCCGTGCATGCGCCGCACGACGAGACCGGCAGCCACTGACCGGCCGCCGGCGCGGGCGGCGCCCTCCGACGCTCTGCCGAAGTGTAAACTCTCCCTCCGTAAATCAGCGGGGGCGAACCATGAGCGGACGGCTGGCATACGTGACGGGCGGAATGGGCGGCATCGGCACGCCGATCTGCAGGCGGCTGTGCCAGGAAGGCTTCCGTGTCATCGCCGGGTGCGGACCAGGGTCCGGTCGCAAGGACCGCTGGGTGGGAGAAATGCGCGCGCAGGGATTCGAGGTCCACGCGTCGGAAGGCAATGTCGCGGACTGGGATTCCACCCGTGCCGCCTTCGAGAAAATACGTAACGAGCTGGGTCCGGTGGATGTCCTCGTCAACAATGCCGGGATCACCGCCGACGGCACGTTTCGGCGCATGACTTTCGAGCGCTGGCACCAGGTCATCGACACCAATCTCAACAGTCTTTTTCACGTCACCAAGCAGGTGATCGACGGAATGCTGGATCGCGGCTGGGGGCGTATCATCAATATCTCGTCGGTCAACGGCCAGAAGGGCCAGTTCGGCCAGACGAACTACTCGACGGCCAAGGCGGGCATCCACGGATTCACGATGGCGCTCGCACAGGAAGTGGCTTCGAAGGGCGTCACCGTCAATACGGTTTCGCCGGGATATATCGGCACGGACATGGTTCGTGCAGTTAAACCGGAGGTGCTGGAGAAAATCGTCAGCACGATTCCGGTCGGCCGGCTGGGCACGCCGGAGGAGATCGCGTCGATCATTGCGTGGCTTGCGTCGGACGATGCGGCCTTCGCGACGGGTGCGGACTTCTCGCTGAACGGCGGCCTGCACATGGGTTAGGGTCGGGGAAGAAGAACATGAAGACACGCGCAGCGATCGCCTGGGCGGCCGGAAAACCGCTCGAAGTCGTCGAAGTCGATCTCGACGGGCCGAAGACCGGCGAAGTGCTGGTCGAGATCCGCGCCACCGGCGTCTGTCACACCGATGAGTTCACGCGCTCGGGTGCGGATCCGGAGGGACTGTTTCCGGTCATCTTCGGGCACGAGGGCGCCGGCGTGGTGGTGGACACAGGGCCGGGGGTCAAATCGCTCAGGAAGGGCGATCACGTCATTCCGCTGTACACGCCGGAATGCCGCGAGTGCAAATCGTGCACCTCCCGCAAGACCAATCTCTGCACGGCCATCCGCGCGACTCAGGGCAAGGGCGTGATGCCGGACGGCACCAGCCGGTTTTCGATCGACGGCAAGCCTGTCCATCACTACATGGGCTGCTCGACATTCGCAAACCACACGGTACTGCCCGAGATCGCGCTTGCGAAGATCCGCGAGGATGCCCCTTTCGAAAAGGTCTGTTACATCGGCTGCGGGGTCACGACCGGAATCGGCGCGGTGATCAATACCGCGCGGGTGGAGCCGGGCGCCAGTGTCGTCGTGTTCGGCCTCGGCGGCATCGGCCTGAACGTGATCCAGGGCGCGCGCATGGCCGGCGCCGGCAAGATCGTCGGTGTGGACATCAATCCGCGGCGCAAGGCGCTCGCCGAGCGCTTCGGCATGACTCATTTCGTGAATCCGACGGAAGTCGATGGCGATCTGGTCGCGCACCTGGTGGCCCTGACCGACGGCGGCGCCGACTACAGCTTCGAATGCGTCGGCAGCGTGGACCTGATGCGCCAGGCGCTCGAATGCTGCCATCGCGGCTGGGGCGTATCCGTCATCATCGGCGTCGCCGGCGCGGGCCAGGAAATCCGCACGCGGCCGTTCCAGCTGGTTACCGGCCGCGTCTGGAAGGGCACGGCCTTCGGCGGTGCGCGCGGCCGGACCGACGTGCCAAAGATCGTAGACTGGTACATGGACGGCAAGATCAACATCGACGACCTGATCACCCACGTGATGCCTCTTGCGAAGATCAATGACGCCTTTGACCTGATGCACAAAGGCGAGTCCATCCGCAGCGTCGTGACATTCTGAAACCGTAACCCCGGGGGAACCCATCATGGCTGTCAAGATTCATCCGTCCGTAGACAACGGCGTTAAACCCGGCGCCAAGGACTTCAAGGGCGGCACGCTCACCTGCCAGTGCACGAAAGATCCGGTTACCGTGAGTCTCGGCAGCGACGTCGCCTTCAACCACGCCTGCGGCTGCAGCAAGTGCTGGAAGCCGGAAGGCGCGGCGTTCTCGGTCGTCGCAGTCGTCGGACGCGACCAGCTGTCGGTCACCGCCAACGGCCAGAAGCTCAAAGTGGTGGACCCGAGCGCCGCCATCCAGCGCCATGCCTGCACCGGCTGCGGCGTCCACCTGTACGGGCGCATCGAGAACAAGGCGCATCCGTTCTACGGTTTCGATTTCGTTCACGTCGAGTTGTCGAAGGACAAGGGCTGGGCCGCGCCCGAATTCGCGGCGTTTGTGTCGTCCATCATCGAGACCGGAAGCGCCAGGCCGGACCAGATGGGGGCCGTGCGCGCACGCCTGAAGGAGCTGAAACTGGAACCCTACGATTGCCTGTCCCCGGCACTGATGGATGCAATCGCCACCCATACCGCGAAATCCAAAGGCACCCTGGCTGCCTGAAACGAGAGGCTTCTGCAATGAGCAAGATTGTGTGTGTGCTTTACGACGACCCGGTCACGGGCTACCCGAAGAAATACGCGCGGGACGACATCCCGAAGCTCTCGCATTACCCGGGCGGGCAGACGACGCCGACGCCGCAGGTAATCGACTTCAAACCGGGCGCGCTGCTCGGCAGCGTCTCGGGCGAGCTCGGACTGAGGAAGTTCCTCGAGTCGCGCGGCCACAAGCTGGTCGTCACCTCCGACAAGGACGGGCCGAACAGCCGTCTCGCAAAGGAAATCGTCGACGCCGAGGTGCTGATCTCGCAGCCGTTCTGGCCCGCGTATGCCACGGCGGACCTGATCGCGAAGGCGCCAAAACTGAAGCTTATCGTCACGGCTGGCATCGGCTCGGATCACACCGACCTGCAGGCCGCGATGAACCGCGGCATCACGGTCGCCGAGGTGACCTACTGCAACAGCATCAGCGTTTCCGAGCACGTCGTGATGATGATTCTGTCGCTGGTGCGCAACTACATTCCGTCGCACGAGTGGGTCACTGGCAAGGGCGGCTGGCACATCGCCGACTGCGTCGAGCGTTCCTACGACGTCGAAGGCATGAATGTCGGTACGGTCGCCGCGGGCCGAATCGGCACGGCCGTGCTCCGTCGGATGAAGCCCTTCGACGTGAAGCTGCATTACACGGATCGTCACCGGCTGCCGGAGTCCGTGGAGCAGGAGCTGAACGTCACCTATCACCAGAACGTCGAGTCCCTGGTCAGGGTCTGCGACGTCGTGACGATCAACTGTCCGCTGCATCCGGAAACGGAAGGCATGTTCAACGATGCCCTGATCGGCAAGATGAAGCGCGGCGCCTATCTCGTTAACACGGCGCGCGGCAAGATCTGCGACCGCGACGCGATCGTGCGGGCGCTCAAGAGCGGGCATCTAGCCGGTTACGCCGGCGACGTCTGGTTCCCGCAGCCGCCGCCGCGCAACCACCCGTGGCGCACGATGCCGAACGAAGGCATGACCCCGCATATCTCCGGCTCCTCGCTGTCGGCGCAGTCGCGCTACGCCGCAGGTACCCGCGAGATACTCGAGTGCTACTTCGACCGGCGGCCGATCCGTAACGAGTACCTGATCGTGGACCGCGGCCAGCTCGCGGGCACCGGCAAGCACTCCTACAGCGCCGGCAACGCGACGCGCGGGTCGGAAGAGGCGGCGAAGTTCAAGGCTGCCGCCAAAGCCGCGCCCGCGCGGAAGGCGCCGACCAAGAAGGCGGCGAAGCCGAAAGCAAAGCCGAAGTCGCGCGCCAAGGCGAAAAAGAAAAAGTGAGCGGCGTTCGGACGGCGCCCAGGTAATGAGCGAGGCGCCCGAAACGCTGTCCCGCCACCATTGCTTCGGCGGCGTCGTGGGCTTTCATCGCCACGACGCCGCCGAAACGTCGTCGCCGATGCGGTTTTCGGTTTACCTGCCGCCGCAGGCGGAGCGACGCAAGGTGCCCGCGGTCTGGTATCTGGCGGGACTGACCTGCACCGAAGAAACTTTCATGATCAAGGCCGGGGCGCAGCGGGCCGCCTCCGAGCTCGGCATCGCGCTGATCGCACCGGATACGAGCCCGCGCGGCGTGCCGCTGCCGGGCGACAGCGATTACTGGGATTTTGGTGTCGGTGCCGGGTTCTATGTCGATGCGACGCAAGCGCCATGGTCGCGACACTACCGGATGTATTCCTGGATCACGCGGGAGCTGCCGCAACTCGTCGAACGGCACTTTCCGGTCGATGCGACGCGCCAGGGAATTTTCGGTCATTCGATGGGCGGGCACGGGGCGCTGACGATCGGGCTCAGGAACCCGGACCGGTATCGCTCGATTTCCGCTTTCGCGCCCATCGCGGCGCCGATGCACTGTCCCTGGGGGCAGAAGGCATTCACGGGTTACCTCGGTCCGGATCGCGAGGACTGGCGCGGCTACGATGCGAGCGAATTGCTGCGCGCGTTGCCGGCAGTGACCGGCCGGCCGCCACTGCTGGTTGACCAGGGCCTGGCGGATGCGTTCCTCGAACAGCAGCTGATGCCGGACCGGCTCGAGCAGGCCTGCAAGGCTGTTGGGTATCCGCTGACGCTGCGGCGCCATGCCGGATATGACCACGGTTACTATTTTATTTCGACCTTCGTCGAGGACCACCTGCGTCATCACGCACGCGCCTTGCTCGCCTGAGGCGCGCGTGGCCTTCGGGGAGGGTTTAAGCGGATAATCGCGCCCGTGCCGCCGCGAAGCGTGGCCCGAGGGGGAACAGGTGAAGATCGGTTGTCCGAAGGAAATCAAGGTCCATGAATACCGCGTCGGCCTGGTGCCCGCGGGCGTGCGCGAGTTGACATCAGCCGGCCACGCGGTTGTGGTCGAGACCGGCGCCGGCTCCGGCATCGGCATCAGCGACGATGCCTACAAGGCGGCAGGCGCGACCGTGCTGCCGGACGCGGCGTCGGTATTCGCCGCGGCGGAGATGATCGTCAAGGTCAAGGAACCGCAACTGCCGGAGTGTTCGCAGCTGCGCCGCGGCCAGGTGCTGTTCACCTACCTGCATCTCGCGGCAGACGCTGAACAGGCGAAGGCGCTCGCGAAATCCGGCGTTACCGCGATCGCCTACGAAACGGTCGCGATGCCGGACCGCTCGCTGCCGTTGTTGACGCCGATGAGCGAAGTCGCCGGGCGCATGTCGATCCAGGTCGGCGCGACGGCGCTGCAGAAGGCGAACGGTGGATTCGGCGTGCTGCTGGGCGGCGTGCCCGGCGTTGCGCCGGCCCGTGTCGTGATCCTCGGCGGCGGCGTCGCCGGCACCAATGCGACGCAGATGGCGGTGGGCCTGGGCGCGCAGGTGACGGTGGTGGACCGGTCACTGCGCCGCCTGCGTGAGCTTGACGCGCAATTCGGAAGCCAGATCGAGACGGCCTATTCGACCATCGAATCCGTCGAACGGCTGGTGACCCAGGCCGATCTGGTCATCGGCGCGGTACTCGTGACCGGCGCCGCGGCGCCAAAGCTCGTCACGCGGGACATGCTGCGGCGCATGGAGAAGGGCGCGGTGCTCGTCGACATTTCGATCGACCAGGGCGGCTGCTTCGAAAGCAGCCGGCCAACGACGCATGCGGATCCGACCTATGTCGTGGACGGCGTCGTGCACTACTGCGTGACCAACATGCCGGGCGCCGTGCCGCGCACCTCCACATTTGCACTGACGAATGCGACGCTGCCATATGTGCGTGCGCTGGCCGATCTCGGATGGCGCAGGGCGCTCGGCCGCGATCCGGGATTCGCGGCGGGACTCAACGTGCATGAAGGTTCGATCACGCACGAGGCCGTCGCGCGGGACCTCGGCATGGAGTACCGGCCCGCCGCGCTTTAAAAGGGGTCGCATCCCCTTCCCAAAGGGATGCGACCCCTTTTAGAAGCCGCCGTCCGGGATCGCGAGCGCGGTGTCGTCCAGCGCGCGCAGCAGCGCAAGCGCGGGCGTGATGCGCGGCAGTTCGTAGCGGTAGAAGTACCGGCAGGCAGCCAGCTTGCCGGCATAGAAATCGCGCTCCGCCGTTCCGGTTGCGCGCAATGCAGCCAGTGCCGCGACTGCCTGATCCAGCCATCGCCAGGCGACGACCGCATGCCCCAGGCTGTCGAGGTAAAGCGTTGCGTTCGCCAGCGCGCGTTCGGGGTCCGCGCCCATCGCGTCTACCAGCACCCGTGTCGTCGCAGCGATGTCGTCGAGGGCGGCCACGAGGGCCGCTGCTTCACCGGCAAGGTCAGATTGCTCCTGCGCCGCGGTGATGGAAGCCCGCATGCGCCCGAACAGTTCATTGAGCGCGGCGCCGCCGTGCATCGGCACTTTGCGACCGAGGAGATCCAGTCCGTGGATGCCGTGCGTGCCTTCGTGGATGTGGTTGAGCCGGTTGTCGCGGTACAGGCGCTCGACCGGATAGTCGCGCGTGTAGCCATAGCCGCCGTGCACCTGTATCGCGAGCTTGTTCGCCTCGAGGCAATACTCGGATGGCCAGGACTTCGCTATCGGCGTCAGCAGTTCCAGCAGCTCATTGATGCGCGCTCTGTCACGGTCATCGTCCGCACAGCGCTCAAGATCGGTGAGCTGCGAGCAATACAGCACGAGCGCCAGACCACCTTCCACCCAGGCCTTCTGTGCCAGCAGCATGCGGCGCACATCGCCGTGGCGCAGGATAGGCACCGGTGGCGAGGAGGGGTCTTTCGCAGACAGCGTGCGGCCCTGCGGACGTTCGCGCGCGTAGGCAAGCGCGTCCTGGTACGCGGCGTACCCCAGCGCGACCGCATTCATGCCGACGCCAATGCGGGCCGAATTCATCATCTGGAACATGTAGCCGAGGCCACGGTGCTCCGCGCCGATGAGTTCGGCGCGGCATTGACCCTGCTCGCCGAATGACAGCACGGCGTTGGTCGTGCCACGCCAGCCCATCTTGTGGTTCAGTCCGGCGAGCCGTACGTCATTGGGACCGGCGATCCGGCCATCGTCGTCGATCCGGTCGCGCGGCACCGCGAAGAGCGAAATGCCTCGCACGCCGGGCGGTCCGCCGGGCACCTTCGCGAGTACCAGGTGGACGATCGTTTCGGTGAGGTCGTGGTCGCCGCCTGAGATCCACATCTTGCTGCCTGACAGCAGGTAAGTCCCATCGGGCTGCCGCACGGCCTGGCAGCGGATGTCGGTGAGCGATGAGCCAGCGTGCGGTTCGGACAGGCACATCGTGCCGGTGAAGCGACCGGAGATCATGGGCCGCACGAAGCGCCGCCGCAGCTGGTCGTCCCCGAAGCTCGCCAGCAGCTGTGCGGCGCCTGCGGTCAGTGCCGCGTACGAATGGAAAGCGACGTTCGCGCTGGAGAAAACCGCGGTGCAGGCCTTGGCAATCACGAGCGGCAGTTGCAATCCGCCGTCCTCCGTGTCGAAAGTGGCCGCAGTGAAAGAGGCGTCGTTGTAGGCCGTAAGCGCCGCCCTGGTCTCGGGAATGGTCCAGGCGCGACCATCCACGATGCGAGGTTCAGCCACATCGGAGGCGGCGGCGAACGGGGCGAAGCATTGCGCGGCGATCCGGTAGGCGGCGTCGAGTACGCCGTCGAACACGGCACGATCGTGATCCGCGTAACGCGGGAGCCGGCAGAGCGCGTCCGCATTGAGGACTTCGAAAAGCTGGAACTCGAGGTCGCGGCGCGGGATGAGCATGGGCGATTGTAGCGGGCGTCGGCCCGCGGCCGAAATGCTAGGATGCGGGAAAAAGGGGACGCAACCCTTTAATCGACAGGTTGGAAAAAGGGTTGCGTCCCCTTTTTCCAGTTGCAGGAGCGGTTGTTGGCGGACAGCAGTTTCGATCTGGGCGGCCGCATCGCCTTCATCACCGGTGCGAGCCGTGGCATCGGCCGTGCCATCGCGCACGAACTCGCCAGGCACGGCGCGATCGTCGTCGCCGCCAGCCGCAAGCTGGATGGCTGCGAAGCCGTCGCCGCGGAGATCCGTGCCGCGGGCGGCCAGGCCACCGCGCTCGCCTGCCACATGGGCGAGCCCGATCAGATCACGCAGGCGATGCAGGAGATCGACCGCCGTCACGGCCGGCTCGACATACTCGTCAACAACGCCGCGACCAATCCTTATTTCGGCCCGTCGCTGGACATGTCGCTATCGGCCTATCAGAAAACGGTGGACGTCAATATCCGCGGGTACTTCTGGGCATCGCTTGAGGCGGCACGGCGGATGATCGCGCAGGGCAAGGGTGCGATCGTCAACGTGGCATCGGTGAATGCCATCCGGCCCATGGACGGCCAGGCGGTGTATTCGATGACCAAGGCGGCAATCGTCAACATGACGCAGGCACTGGCACGCGAGTGGGCGCGCCAGGGGGTGCGCGTGAACGCGCTGGTGCCGGGTCTGGTCGAGACGCGATTCGCTGCCGCCATTCACGAGGACGGGAAGCGGCGTGCGATGATGGAGCGGCTGGTCCCGATCGGCCGCATCGCCCAGCCGGAAGAAATGGCGGGCGCCGTGCTTTATCTCGTCTCCGATGCGGCTTCCTATACCACCGGCAGCTGCCTGACTGCGGATGGGGGCTGGCTGGCTTAGGGGACCCGGTGAGCCGCATTTACCTCGTGCGTCACGGACAAGCCCCGTTCGGCACGGGCGATTACGACCGGCTCACCGCGACCGGCGTCACACAGTGCGAACAGCTGGCGCGCCATTGGCGCGTGATCGGACGGAAGATCGACTGCCTTTACTCCGGCACGCTGCGCCGGCAGCGCGATTCGGCGGCGGCATTCGCCCGTGGTTTCGGCGATCAGGGCGGCGCTGGGCTCGAGCCCAGGGCACTCGCCGGCCTCGAAGAGTACGACCATCGCGCGCTGCTCGACGCGCACGATCCGGGCGGCAGCCGCGTCGAGTCGCAGGATCCCCGCGATTTCCATCGACGGTTGACGCGAGCGCTCATGGCGTGGACCGACGAGTCGATTGCCGGCGTCGAGCGCTACGTCGCGTTCCGGCAACGCTGCGCGGCGGCCCTGGCTGCGCTGCTCGCAGCCACCGGGCGCGGGCGCACGGCCGTCCTGTTTGCGTCTGCCGGATCCCTGGCGGCGGCGATGCAGGGCGCGCTCGGCATCGGCGACCGCGATGCGGTGCGGCTGAAGCTGACTTTCTACAATACGGGTGTCAGCTGCTTGCTGTGGGACGGCGAGACGATCACGATCGAGTCCCTGAACACGGTGTCGCATCTGGAACATCCGGCGTTCCTGCGCATGATCACGCATCGCTGAGCTACCGGGGGGTTGCATGGATTTCACTCTCGAGCCCGCGAAACAGGTCGTCGTCAACCGCTTTCGCGACTACGTGGACCGTGAGCTGATTCCGCTCGAAGCGGAGTTCCTGGCGGAAGGATTCCAGGCGATGCTGCCGGTCCTGCAGCAAAAGCGCACCGATGTGCGACGGCAGGGACTGTGGGGACCGGTCTATCCGCGTGAACACGGTGGCCTTGGGCTCGACCTGGTGACGCACGGTCTGATCTCGGAGGCGCTTGGACGTTGCCCGTACGCGCACTATGTCTTCGGCTGCAATGCGCCCGATGCCGGCAATGTCGAATTGTTGCACGAGTTCGCGTCGCCGGCGCAGAAGAAACGCTGGCTCGAGCCGCTCGTTGCCGGCAGCCTGCGCAGCTGTTTCGGCATGACCGAGCCCGGCAACAGCGGTGCCAACCCGCTGATGCTCGAGACCACGGCGCAGGCGAGCGGCGACGCCTGGGTCCTGGACGGACGCAAGTGGTTCACGACCGGAGCCGACGGCGCGGCTTTCTGCATCGTCATGGCGATCACCGATCCGACGGCGCCGCCGCACGGCCGCGCGAGCCTGTTCATCGTGCCGACGGACGCACCCGGCTACCGGCTGCTGCGCAACACGCCGGTCATGGGCCACACGGGTGGCGACCTGTTTTCCCATGGCGAGATCGAGCTCGGGAACTGCCGGCTCGAAACCGACGCGCTGCTGGGCCCGCGGGGCGAAGGCTTCCGGCTTGCGCAGTCGCGGCTTGGCCCCGGCCGCATCCACCATTGCATGCGCTGGCTCGGTATCTGCGAGCGCGCGCAGGCAATGATGATCGAGCGCGCCGCGACGCGCGTCATCGGGCCGGGCGATCGCCGGCTGGGCGACAGCGACATCGTGCGCGCCTGGATTGCCGTGAACGCCGCCGATATCCGCGCCGCACGCCTGCTCGTGCTGCACACCGCCTGGCGCATCGGCCAGGTCGGGCCGAAAGCAGCGCGCGACGACATCGCGATGATCAAGTTTCATGTTGCGGGCGTGCTGCAACGGGTCGTCGACCGCGCACTGCAGGTTCATGGCGGACTCGGGGTGACGGACTACACGCTGCTCGCCTGGTTCTACCGCGAGGAGCGGGCGGCGCGCATTTACGACGGCCCGGACGAAGTGCACCAGATCGCGGTCGCAAAGCACCTGCTCGGTAAACGGCGCGAATGAGCCTGCTGGACCAGGCGGCGCCGGTCCGCAATGGCGAGACCCTCGATGCGCGCCGGCTCGGCGAATATCTCGCGGCGCAGGTGCCTGGGCTCGCGCTGCCGCTTGTAGTCCGCCAGTTTCCGTCTGGCTTTTCGAACCTGAGCTACCTGCTGACGGCGGGCAGCCGCGAGCTCGTGCTGCGCCGGCCGCCGCAGGGCACGCGGCCGAAATCCGGCCATGACATGAGTCGCGAGTTTCGGGTGCTCTCCGCATTGCAGGGCGTCTTTGCAGAAAGTCCCCGCCCGCTGCACCTGTGCGCCGACGAGGCCGTCATCGGCGCGCCTTTTTATGTCGTCGAGCGCATCCGCGGCATTATCCTTCGCCGCGACTACCCCGCCGGACTCGAGCCGACGCCGGCGCTCGTGCGCGCCCAGCAGTGCGCGCTCATCGACACGCTCGCTCGTCTGCACGGACTCGATCATCACGCAATCGGGCTCGGCGAGTTTGGCCGGCCCGACGGGTATGTAACGCGTCAGGTCGAGGGCTGGAGCGCGCGCTACCTGCGCGCGTTGACCGGCGACGCCGCCGGTGCCGAGCCGGTGATGGAATGGCTCGCAGCCAGGAAACCGGTCGGAAACACGCCTGCCGTACTCATCCACAATGATTACAAGCTCGACAACGTCGTCTTCGACGCGGCTTCTCCCGCCCGGCTCATCGGCGTGCTCGACTGGGAAATGGCGACAGTGGGCGATTCCTGGATGGATCTCGGCTGTTCCCTCGCGTACTGGGTCGAAGCGGGCGACCCGGCCGAACTGCAGCAGACACGCATGCTGCCGACCCATCTGCCGGGATCGCTCACCCGCGCGGAGGTCGTGCAGCACTACGCGTCGGGGCGCGCGATGGCCGCCCCGGAGTTCAGGTTCTACCGGGTGTTCGGGCTGTTCCGGCTCGCCGTCATCGTGCAGCAGATCTATTACCGCTTTTTCCACGGACAGACCCGGGATGCGCGATTCGCCGCACTCGGCCCGATGGCGCGCGTGCTGATCGCGGCCGCGGAAACCGGGACCCGGGCCTGAATCGGGGACCCAGGGCCGTTCAGGCGCCATTCAGCGGCTGCCGCCGAAGCTACGCCCTCCGATTGCAGGACGCCCCCGGCGTGTCGTATAGATACGCGTGGATGTGAGGAGTCGTGATGATTAACTCCAGGATCCCGTGGCTTGGTTGGTGCTTGCCGGCGCTGGCTTTCGCCGGAATTGCGCTTGCCGACGATATCCGCCCGGATGCGGAGGCCCGCCCGTTGGCCGACGAACAATGCATCGAGCAATGCGACGTCGAATCGGACCGGTGCATGGCCGATTCGCAGGGTGATCCCGACAAGCTCCAGACCTGCGACGAGAAATACAGCGCCTGCCTGCAGGCCTGCGAACGCGGCTGAGGCCGCGGTTGATTTAACCCGCTTTTCGTATATATTGCGCAGCCCGACACGTGTCGGGTTTTGCATGGATATCATTGAATTCTCTAGGAATTCCCGGGAATGAAAGAGCGCAATGAGGAGTCCTTCGACCTCGAGGACGAGTTCCTGGGGGAAACGCCCGAGCAGGATGGCGACCTCGACAAGCTGATCGTCGTCGAGCGTCGTCCAAAGGGACCGCGCCGTCCGACCCAGCAATCGGCCTGGAGTAAGGTCGAAGACGTGCTCGCCGAAAAGCGGCTCCAGCGCGAACTCGCCGAATTCAACGACGTCGACGAAGCTTGATTCCGGCTCAACGCCCGCCGCCCCCCTGGTGGCGCAGCCGCCGCAACGCGTTGCTGGCCACTCTTGAAGACCGCGATTGTGCGTACGTTTACGACCTTGGGGTCGTCACGGGGCAGGCCAAGGCGCTGCTCGCCATGCCATCGGTCGCGCGCGTCTTCTATGCGCTCAAAGCCAACCCACACCCGGGAATCCTGCGCACCCTTGCGGCAGCGGGGCTTGGCTTCGAATGCGTGTCGCGCGCCGAGATCGAGCATGTCCAGGACTCGGTGCCCGGCATCGCTGCGGAACAACTGCTGTTCACGCCAAATTTTGCGCCTTCCAGCGAGTATCGCTGGGCACTGGAACGGGGACTGCGGGTCACCGTCGACAATCTCTATGTCCTGCGGACCTGGGGGAGGCTGTTCGAGGGCCGCGACATACTGCTGCGGCTCGATACCGGGCACGCGCATGGACATCACGACAAGGTCCGTACGGCAGGCCGTCATTCGAAGTTCGGCGTACCGCCGGCGGAGTTTCCGGAACTGAAGGATGCAGCGGCCCGGGCAGGCGCGACCGTGGTCGGATTGCATGCGCACGGCGGCAGCGGCAGTTTCGACATCGACGGCTGGCTGCAATCGGCGCGCGTGCTGGCGACCGTGGCTCTGGATTTTCCGCGGGCGACGGCGCTCAACCTCGGTGGCGGACTTGGCGTGCCGGAACGGGCCGGACAGGCGCCGATGGATCTGGATGCATTCGACGCCGCGCTCAGCGCATTTCGCCGCGGCCACCCGGAATTCGAACTCTGGCTCGAACCCGGACGTTATCTCGTCGCTGCGGCGGGCGTATTGCTCGCGCGCGTGACCCAGACCAAGGGCAAGGGGCCGATCCATTACGTCGGCGTGGCGACTGGCATGAATTCGCTGATCCGGCCGGCGCTGTACGGCGCCTGGCACGAAATCGTCAATCTGACCCGTCTCGACGAACCGTCTGTGGAGCGGTGCACCGTGGTCGGCCCGATCTGCGAATCCGGAGACGTGCTCGGATCGGACCGGTTGCTGCCGCCCTGTCAGGAAGGCGACGTCATCCTGATCGGAGACGCCGGGGCCTACGGACATGCAATGGGCTCGAACTACAACCTGCGGCCGCCAGCCGTGGAACTGCTCATGCCTGACTGAATGCGTCGCGGCCGGCGATGTTGCGGACCGACCGGCCTTTGCTATGCTGATGCAGCGTCGCATGCAAGGCGGGCCGGGCCTGCGCTTGCAGTCGAAACGGCCAACCGCTAAGGTGGCCGAAGCCGGTACAGGGGCGCGCCGGTGTGCGCGTCGACTAATAAATTGGCGGGGCCGCAGCGTTGATAGCGCATGCGACCGGCACGAATCGAGGGGTTGAGAAAGGTCGCGTATGGCGAACACCTATTCGGCGGGGGGCACACGCACGGCGGCCGTGCTCGTCGGCATCGTCGTGCTTCACATCGGATTTTTCTGGGCGCTCAAGCAAGGCCTCGTACGTGCCGGCATGCAGTTGATCCAGGATTTTTCGATCATGGATCTGCCGCCCCCACCGCCGCCGCCTGAGAATCTTGACGAACCGCCGCCGCCACCGCCGGTCGACGTGCCGCCACCGGTCGTGCCGCCGCCGCTGATCGACCTGCCGGTTTTCGAAGGTCCGACCACCGCGATCACTGCCCGGGTCGTCGAAGCGCCGCCGCGTGCCCAGCCGCAGGCCCCGCCGAGGCAGGCGCAGATCACGCCGGCGCGCATCAAGGCGCGCAGCGACCGCATCGCGGCCGCGATCAATGCCTGTTATCCGTCGGCATCGCGACGCCTGAGCGAAGAGGGCCGCGTGATGTTGACGATCACGATCAATGCCCAGGGCAAGGTTGGCGCGATGTCCGTCAATCAGAGCAGTGGATTTGCCCGTCTCGATGCGGCGGCGGAATGTGTTATCCGCCGGCTCCCATTCGATCCGGGCAAGCGGGATGGCCAGCCGGTCGATTCGCAGGCGACACTGCCCATCGTTTTCAAGCTGGAGTGACGCAGCAAAAATCGTCAGGGACCGGGAGCCGCATGGCCGCGACGCGCGACCATGATTTTCCGGAGAACATTTTCTGTTAAAGGAACTGCAGAATGGCAGCTGAAACCGGTGCGACCGATAACCCCTACGGCATTACAGCGCTGTGGACCCAGAGCGACTACGTCGGCAAAGGCGTATTCGTCATACTCATCACCATGTCGCTGTGGTCATGGCTCGTCATGATCAACAAGTGGCTGGACCAGCGCTCGCTCAGGCGCGCGGCAGCGGAGGCCGAAAAGAATTTCTGGTCGGCCGGATCGATCCAGGAAGGCGTCGCCAAACTCAAAGGCAAGCAGAATCCGTTCCGGGATATCGCGCAGGACGGTTTGCAGGCCGTGGAGCACCACCGCAAGAGTACGGCGCGGGACGTCACCAGCGGCATCGAGCTGTCGGACTGGGTGTCGAGCCACATCGACCGACGCACCAGCATGCTGCAGTCCAGCCTGCAAAGCGGCATGGTCGTGCTGGCGTCGGTCGGCGCGACAGCGCCGTTCGTGGGACTGTTCGGCACGGTGTGGGGCATCTACCACGCGCTGATCAGCATCTCGATCGCCGGCCAGGCATCCCTCGACAAGGTCGCGGGCCCGATCGGCGAGGCGCTGATCATGACGGCCCTCGGCCTCGCGGTGGCGGTGCCGGCGGTGCTCGCATTCAACGGCCTGTTGCGCGGCAACAAGGGATTGATGGAGCGCGCCAATTACTTCGCGCACGACGTGCAATCCGCTTTGCTCGCCGGCTCACGCGTTTCCGGGAAGTAATACATGGCCATTGCCGTCGGCCACGACCAAGGCGACCCGATGGTCGAGCCCAACGTGATTCCGCTCGTGGACGTCATGCTGGTGCTCCTGATCATCATGATCATCACCGTTCCGGTGATGACCCAGGCCGTCAAGATCGACCTGCCTAAGGAAGTGAACCGGCCAACCGACACCAACCCGGAGAACATCAACCTCTCGATTGACTTCGACGGCTCGATTTACTGGAACGACAGTGGCGTCTCCCGTAATGACCTGCTGAACTACGTGTTGCAGGAGGCGGTGAAGGACCCGCAGCCCGAAGTGCATATACGGGCCGACAGGCGCGCCCGGTACGAGCACGTGTCCGATACGCTGGCGCTGCTGCAGCGTGGCGGCATGCGGAAAGTGGGTTTCATCGCAGAGCCGCCGCCGAACCAGTAGCGCGGACGCGGGACAATCGACTGCAATGGCCCGCTCCGGCGGGCCTGTTTTTTGGCAGGATGCGGTCTGAACGAATGCTGAATCGGCTGATATATTTTTGCGGCAGGAACCTGGGGCCCGGTGGGGAGTCAATTCAATCAAGGACCTGGCGAGACAGCCGGGCGGGTTTTGCGGTATAAACCCGCCCCACGCAAATAGAACGGCCAGGAACCGCTGTCAGAGGAAAGGTAAATGACCGGACGCAATACGTGGTCAGAAAGATGGGTGGCAATGGGCGTCGCGCTCCTGGTCCTGGCGGCCGTGCCGGACGTGGCGCTGGCACAAGGCAAGAAGAAGAAGGAAGAAGCCGCGGCGGCGGCGGAGGCCCCCAAGCCCGAATACAGCAAGGAGTTCCGCAAGCTGGCGTCGAAGGCGCAGGAATACGTCAATGAGAAAAAGTGGGCGGAATTGCTCGCCGCCCTGCCCGAGATCGAGGCATTGCCATCGCTCAACGCCGACGAGAAGAAGGTGCTCGCCACCTGGCGGCTGCAGGCCGCCCAGGGCTCGGGTGATCAGGAAGCATTCGCCGCCGCGATCGAAGTGTTTCTGAAGGAGGGCTACACGGACCCCGACCAGATCGGCGCGATGCACCGACAGCTGGCTGCGCACTACAGCAACAAGCAGGACAAGGAAAAGACGCTGCACCACTTCCGGCAGTTTGTGGACGCGACACCGGATGTCGAGCCCGACGAACTCGAAACCCTCGGGCGCCTGTACCTGCAGAGCAGCCATTACGCCGAAGCCCATGAATGGCTCGGCAAGGCGATCGACCTCGCCATCAGCAAGGGAGAGACGCCGAAGGAAGCCTGGTTCCAGCTCCGGGATCGTGCGTTCGTCGAGACCAAGGACAATGCCGGGCGGCTCGCCAACCTGGAGTCGCTGGTGAGCTACTACCCGAACAAGGACTACTACAGCCGCATCGTCGCGATATACCAGAGCGAATCGAAAGACGACCGCACCATTATGTTGAACGCGTACCGGCTTGCAGTGACCGATCCGCTGGGCGGACTGGCGACGGTTGGCGGTTACCTGAATTATGCGGATACTGCCCTTGCAGGCGGCAGCCCGGGCGAAGCGCAGCGCGCGCTCGAGCGCGGCATGAAGGAGGGCATCGTGCCGAACGCGGGCACGAACCAGCAGACGCTGCAGGAAGCCAAGGCTGCGGTGGCGGCGGACAAGAGATCGCTGCCCGCCGAAGCCGCGACCGCCGAGAAGCATCCGAAAGGGGAGGTCGGCGTGAAGGTCGGCCTCGGTTTCTACAGCACCGGCGACTATGAACAGGCCGCCGCCATGACGCAGAAAGGCATCGCCAAAGGCGGTGTGGAACGGCTTGACGAGGCCAACCTGCAGCTGGGTGCTGCGCTGCTCGAGCTCGGCCGTTCCGAAGAAGCGCGCGCCGCGTTTGATGCCGCCGCCGCTGCCGCGCCGGCCGGCGGCGTGATGGCCCGGATTGCTAAATTGTGGCTGGCGCGAGTCGCGCGGCCGGCGGCAGCGCCGGCGCCTGCGACCGGCGGCTGATCGAGGAGAAAATCGATGACGACGACCACACCAAGATTTCGTGCCAGTGCCCTGGCCGCTCTGCTGGCATTGCCGCTCGCGGGCGTGGCTGTCCTGACGGTGTCAACCGACGCGGTCGCCCAGGCTGCCCAGTCCCAGGGCGGCTGGCGCAAGGACGTCGCCGACAAGGTCCAGGCCGCGCAGACCGCCGGCAAGAGCGGAAACTTTGCCGAGGCGATCCGCCTGCTCAAGGAGGCCAAGGCCAAGGCACCGCTGTCGCGGGAAGAGGAACAGGGCGTCAATGAACTGATGATCTGGGCCGCGAGCAGCGCCAGGGACTACCGCCTGGTCATCCAGACCGTGGATGAGCGTATTGCGACCGGCCGCGTCTCCGGCGCCGATCTGCAGCGCAAGCTTCGGCTCAAGGCCACCACGCAATACAGCCTCAAGGAGTATCGGGAGGCGGCCGCCACCCTCGAGAAGCTGGGGACGCTGAATACCGACGACCTGATCCTGCTGGCCAACAGCCAGATGGCGCTCAGGAGCTATGGTCCTGCCGCCGCGACGCTCGAGAGGGCGGTCGCTGCCGCCGACAAGTCGAACAAGTCGGCGGCCGTCAAGTCGAAGCTCCTGCTCGCGCTGCACAAGGCCTACCAGGAAACCGGCAACGATGCGAAGCGCATGCACACGCTGCATCGCCTGATGGTCACCGCGCCGAGCAGGGATTCCTTCAAATGGGTCGCCAGCGCCTACGAAGTGCAGTCCAACCGTGACCCGGTGGTGATGATCAACATCTACCGGCTGGGCGCCGCGCGTAACCTGCTGTCGCCGGAGCACTACGCGCGATACGCGGAAACGGCGCTGGACGTTTCGAGCCCGGGTGAGGCGGCCGCGATGCTGGAGAAGGGCATGGCGAACGGCGCCATCAAGAAGGACGACCGCAACAACCGGCTGCTGGCGGACGCCAAGGCGCAAGTGGCGCGGGTCAAGGCCGCGCTGCCCCAGCAGGAAGTGGAAGCCAGGGCCATCCAGGCGGGAGAGCCGGAAGCCAAGGTCGCGATCGGCTATTTCACGCTGCGTAATTTCGCCAAGGCCAGCGAGGCCGCGAAGCGCGGCGTCGAGAAGGGCAAGCTGCGCCGCGCCGACGACCTTCACATGCTGCTCGGCGTCGCGCTGGTCGAGACGAAGAAGTCCGCCGAGGCCCGAAACGCATTCAAGGCGGCCGGCGCAGCGAATGAAAAAATCCGCGGCGTGGCGGACCTCTGGTCCAGCATGGCGGGTTGACCGCCGTATAATCCGGCGGGATGATCCCCGCCCGTAAAATCGGCATTGTCGAAGTCGGGCCGCGTGACGGCCTGCAGAACGAACCCACCGAGGTCCCGACCGAGGTCAAGATCGAATTCGTCTGCCGGGCGGTCGATGCAGGCCTGAAGCGGATCGAGGTGGCGAGCTTCGTCAATCCAAAGCGCGTGCCGCAGATGGCTGATGCCGAGGCCGTGCTGAAGGCGCTGCCGCGCCGGGACGGCGTCCACTACATCGGACTGGTATTGAACCGTGCCGGCTTCGATCGCGCCGCGGCTGCCGGCTGCGCCGAGATCGGCATGGTCGTATTCACGACCGATGCCTTCAATCGCCGCAACCAGGGCGTCGACAGCGCCCAGTCGATCCGCGTCTGGCGCGAGATCGCGGCCGCGGCCCACGCTGCCGGCATTCGCGCCCAGGTGACCGTTTCCGCCGCTTTCGGATGCCCTTTCGAGGGCGAAGTCGCCCCGTCACGGGTCGTCGAGATCGCACGTGAAGTCGCGGACGGGGCGCCCTTCGAAATCGCGATCGCCGATACGATCGGCGTCGGCGTGCCCGGTCAGGTGCGCGAAATATTCGGCCTGGTCAGCCAGGCGCTTCCCGGAATCAGCCTGCGCGGCCATTTTCATAACACGCGCAATACCGGCCTTGCGAACGCCTACGCGGCCGTCCTCGCCGGGGCGGACACGCTCGATGCGAGCCTTGGCGGGCTCGGCGGCTGTCCGTTCGCGCCCGCCGCGACCGGAAACATACCGACCGAGGACCTGCTGTACATGCTCGGACGCATGGGTCTCGACACCGGCGTCGATCTCGAGCGAGCGATCGAAACGGCGCGCTGGGTCGAGCGGCAGGTCGGGCACACGGTGCCGGGCATGCTGGTCAAGGCCGGCTCTTTCCCGAAATAAACCATGGAGATCACATCATGACCATCCAGTCTGGCGACCGGATTCCCGAGGGGAAACTCAAGCAGATGGGCCCGGACGGCCCGATGAACGTGACCGCGGCAGAGCTGCTCGGCAAGGGTCGCGTCGTGCTGTTCTCGGTCCCGGGCGCATTCACGCCGACCTGCGATGCCAAGCATCTGCCGGGATTCATCGAAAAAGCGTCCGTACTTCGCGACCAGGGCGTGGACCGGATCGTGTGCCTCGCGGTCAATGACGTGTTCGTCATGAATGCCTGGGGCAAGTCGGCGGGATCGGGCGACAAGGTCGTGATGGCCGCCGACGGCAATGGCGACTACACGCGTGCACTCGGACTTGAACTGGACGCCCGCGGGCATGGCATGGGCATGCGTGGCCAGCGCTTTGCGATCGTCATCGAGGACGGCGTGGTCCGGCAGGTTCATGTCGAGGCGCCGGGCGAATTCAAGGTCTCGAGCGCCGAGCATATCCTCGCGGAACTCAAATGATCGGAGGCCCCGTATCCTTCCTGTACGCGGCGCTGCTGGGATTGTTGCTGATCGCCCTGTCAGTGACGGTCGTGCTGGCGCGCCGTCGATTCCGGGTCGGGCTCGGCAACGGCAACGACGAGGCCATGCAGCAGGCGGTGCGCGTACAGGGCAATTTCACCGAGTACGTACCGCTTGCGGTTGTCCTGCTGATCATCGCCGAGATCACCGGCATGCCGCTTCCCGCGGTCCACGCAGCGGGCATCGTGCTGGTCGCGAGCCGGCTGATCCACGCCTGGGGGCTGTCGCACAGTTCTGGCGTGAGCTTCGGACGCTTCTACGGAACGGCCGGAACCTGGCTCGTGATCACCGCGCTGTCGTTGTGGATCCTGTTCGCGACTACAGCTGTGCTTCGATTTCCGGGATCAGCGTGAACAGGTCGCCAACCAGCCCGTAGTCCGCGACCTCGAAGATCGGCGCTTCCGCATCCTTGTTGATCGCGACGATGGTGCGGGCGTCCTTGATGCCGGTCAGGTGCTGGATGGCGCCGCTGATGCCGATCGCCAGGTAGAGTTCCGGCGCGATGATCTTCCCGGTCTGGCCCACCTGCAGTTCGTTGGGCGCGTAGCCCGCATCGACGGCGGCGCGCGACGCGCCGATCGCGGCGCCCAGCCGGTCGGCGAGGCGCTGGATCAGCGCAAAGTTTTCCTTGCTCCCGAGCGCCCGCCCGCCCGAAACGACGCGGGCGGCCGTCTGCAGGTCGGGCCGGTCGCTGCGAGCGCCGGAAACCGACAGGAACCGTGTGTGCGTCGGCAGTGCCGCATCGACGACGGGCGTCTCGACCGGCGCCGGACCGCCCGCGGGCGCGGGTTGATACGAGGCGACCCGCACCGTGGCGACGAGCTGACAGTCGGCAGGCGCCTCGACGGTCGCGATGACATTGCCGGCAAAGACCGGGCGCTTGAAACGCGTCGCGGATTCAACCGCCATGATGTCGCTGATCTGGGGCGCGCCGAGCAGGGCGGCCACGCGCGGCATCAGGTCCTTGCCGAAGGTCGTGGAGGAACCGAACACGTGACTGTAACCCTCGGCGAGGCTCGCGATCTGCGGCGCCAGCACCGCGGCCAGGGCGGGTTCATTGGCCGGGTTTCGAACCTGCAGCACGCGCGCGACGCCCGCGATCTTCGCGGCTTCGGCGGTGACTGCACTGCCGTCGGCGGCGAGCACCGCGATCGCGATTTCGGCTTCGGGAATCGAGGCCGCGCAGCTGACGCATTTCGCCACCGATGCATTGAGCTTGCCGTCCAGGTGCTCGGCGACGATCAGTACGCGGTTCATCAGACCAGCCCCTTCTGCCGCAGTGCCGCGACGAGCTCGGCCGCATTCTTGACCATGACGCCCTTCTTGCGCTGCGGAGGGGATTCGAGACTCACCACCCTGAGTTGCGATGCCGTCTCGACGCCGAGTGACGCCAGAGCGGTGACGTCGAGCGGTTTTTTCTTCGCTTTCATGATGTCGGGCAGCTTGATGTAGCGCGGTTCATTGAGACGCAGGTCGGTCGTGACGACCGCCGGCAGGTCCACCTCGATCGTTTCGAGTCCGGCATCGACTTCGCGCGTGACTCGCGCGACGGTGTCAGTCAGTTCGAGCTTCGACGCAAATGTCGCTTGCGGACGCTGCCACAAGGCGGCGAGCATCTGGCCGGTCTGGTTGGAGTCGTCGTCTATGGCCTGCTTGCCGAGAATAACGAGCATCGGGGATTCCCGCTCGACGAAGACCAGCAGCGCGCGCGCGATCGCCGGCGGCTCGATCGGCTGGTCGGTCTTGACGAGAATGGCCCGGTCGGCGCCCATCGCGAGCGCGTTGCGCAGCTGCTGCTGTGCTTCGTCCGGGCCGATGCTGATCGCCACCACTTCGTCGGCGCCGCCGCGTTCCCGGATCCGCAGCGCTTCTTCGAGCGCAATCTCGTCGAATGGATTGGTGCTCATCTTGACGCCGTCGGTGACCACGCCTTTGCCGTCCGGGCGCACCCGCACCCGAACATTGAAGTCGATGGCGCGCTTCAGCGCGACTAGAATCCTGCGCATTCTCGTGTCTCCGTCGGTTCGCGATGCATCCTATCGGAACTCAGGCCTTGTGGGTTAACATAGTATTACCAATCAGTAACTTGAATAACGTATCTCACGTGATGTCGCAGTGATTAGTCTCGCATTCGTCACGCGGCGCCTGCTCGGGGCGATACCGACACTCGCGATCATCGTCACGCTGTCGTTCCTGCTGACGCGGCTGGCGCCGGGCGGGCCATTCGACGAAGAACAGGCTTTACCGCCCGACCTACGCGCCAACCTGGAGGCGGCCTATGGGCTCGATCAGCCCGTGGCCGTCCAGTACGGCCGGTACGTTGCGGGTTTGCTGCGCGGCGACTTCGGGCCATCCTTCAAATTCCGGGACTATACGGTCAGCGAGCTGATCGGCAGTGGCCTGCCGGTCAGCCTGACGATCGGCATTGCCGCGCTATTGCTGGCGATCGCGCTGGGCGTGCCGGCCGGTGTCTGGGCGGCGCGCGCGCGCGGGCGCTGGCCGGACCGCCTGCTCATGAGCTTTGCGGTGGCCGGCATCTCGGTGCCGGTGTTCGTGGTCGCCCCGTTTCTCGCGCTCGCATTCGGCATCTGGCTGCGCTGGCTGCCGGTGGCGGGCTGGGCGCCGGGACGGTTATCGGATCTCATCCTGCCGGTCGTGACCCTCGCGCTGCCAGTCATCGCTTACCTGGCGCGTCTGACGCGTGGCAGTCTCCTTGAAATCCTGCGCGCGCCCTGGGTGCGCGCGGCAAGGGCGCGCGGCCTGCCGGAGCGCACGGTGCTGCTGCGCCACGCGCTGCCGGCGGCGTTGCTGCCGGTCGTCAGTTATCTCGGGCCCGCGACCGCGGCGGTGCTCGCCGGTTCGCTCGTGGTCGAGACGATTTTCGGCTTGCCGGGAATGGGGCGTCACCTCGTCCAGGGCGCGCTCAACCGCGATTACACGCTGGTCATGGGCATGGTGATCGTCTATGCCGCCCTGATGATCGTGCTCAACCTGCTGGCCGATCTCATCTATGCCTGGCTCGACCCGCGCATCCGGCGAGGCAGCGGGTGGTGAGCAGCGGATTGTGGGGCGATGCGTTCCGGCAGCTGCGCGGCGACCGCGCCGCAATGACCGCACTCGTCGTGCTGTCGTTGCTCGTGATCGCGGCGACCGCAGGCCCGCTGTTTGTCGACTACCGCGAAGACCAGATCGACTGGGCGAATATGGCGGTTGCGCCCTTCACGGCCGATGGTCACTGGCTCGGCACCGACCGGCTGGGGCGCGACCTGCTGGTGCGCACCCTGCATGGCCTGCGCGTCTCCCTCGCCATTGCGCTCGCGGCGACGCTCGTGAGCCTCGTGATCGGCGTCGCCTGGGGCGCGGTAGCGGGCTACCTGCGCGGGCGAGCGGACGCGCTGATGATGCGCTTCGTCGACGTGCTTTATGCGTTGCCGCAGGTGTTCTTCGTCATCATCCTGACGGTCGTGTTCGGTCGCGGTCCGCTGACGTTGCTGATCGCGATCGGGGCCTTTGGCTGGCTGACGATGGCCCGCATCGTGCGCGGACAGGCGCTCGCGCTGCGTGAGCGCGAGTTCGTCGAGGCCGCAATCGTCGGCGGAGCGGGAACGCTCGGCATCGTTGCGCGGCACATTGTCCCGAACCTGCTGGGGCCGGTGATCGTCTACGCCACGCTGACGGTACCGCAGGTGATCCTGGTCGAGAGCTTCCTGAGTTTCCTCGGCATCGGCATCCAGGAGCCGCTCGCGAGCCTCGGCAACCTGATTGCGGACGGCGCGGCGGAGATGGAGACGGCTCCCTGGATGCTGGCCGTGCCCGCCGGCTGCCTGGTGCTGCTGGTGTTCTGCTTCAACTTCCTCGGCGACGGCCTGCGCGACGCCCTGGATCCGCGGGACCGCCGATGAAGCTGCTGGAGATTCGCGCGCTGACGGTTGATTTTTCGGGCCGACCGCCGGTTCGCGCCGTGGACGGGGTCGATCTGACCATCGATGCGCGCGAGAGCATCGCGATCGTCGGCGAGTCCGGTTCCGGAAAAAGCCAGTTGCTGCATGCCTGCACCGGCCTGCTCGCCGCCAATGGCCGCGCGCTCGGCTCCGTCCGCTTCGAAGGCGGGGAACTGCTGGGCGACGGCAACCGGGCAGCGGCCGTTCGTGGGCGCGGCATCGGCTTCGTATTCCAGGACGCGTCGGGCAGCCTGACGCCGCACCGGCGCGTTGGCGATCAGCTCGCGGAAATTGCCGCGGCTGCCCATGGCATGACGCGCGCTGCGGCGCGAGCCGAGTCCTGCCGCATGCTCGAATGCGTGCACCTGCCGGACGCGTCACGCCGGCTCGCGCAGTACCCGCACGAGCTGTCCGGCGGCATGCGCCAGCGCGTGGCGATTGCGCTTGCGCTGGTGGCGCGTCCGCGGCTGCTGTTTGCGGACGAGCCGACGACGGCGCTGGACGTCACGGTGCAGGCGGAAATCCTGGCGCTGCTGGCAGAACTCTGTCGCGATCTCGGCATGGCGCTGTTGCTCGTCACGCACGATCTCGGGGTGGTCGCTGCGCTCGCGGACCGGATCGCGGTCATGTACGCCGGGCGCATCGTGGAGACGTCGTCTGCAGCCGATTTTTTCAGTGGGCCGAAGCATGCCTACAGCGCCGGATTGCTCGCTGCGGTGCCGACGCTGGCGCGCCCGCCGTGAGCCTGCTCGAGCTGCGCGCAGTCTCGGTGCGCTACCGGCTTGCCGGCAAGGGCGGCTACCTGGCGGCCGTGGACGGCATCGACTTCACGCTGGGCGAGCACGAGATGCTGGGTCTGGTCGGCGAGTCCGGCTGTGGCAAGACGACGCTCGGGCGCGCGATCCTGCGGCTGGTGCCATTGTCCGCCGGCGAGCTGCGCTGGCGTGGACAGCGCATCGACACCCTCAACCCGCGCGCGTTCCGCCCGTTGCGGCGGGAATTGCAGTGCGTGTTTCAGGATCCGAATGCCAGCCTCGATCCGCGCATGACGATTCTCGAAAGCGTCGCGGCGCCATTGCGCTCCCTGGATCGCAAGATGCCGTTATCGGAGCGGGTCTCGCGGGCGCAGGAACGGCTCGACGAAGTCGGTATCGCGCGCGATCTTGCGTCACGCTATCCGCATCAGTTGAGCGGCGGACAGTTGCAGCGGGCCGTCATCGCCCGCGCACTCGTCGTCGACCCGCGATTCGTGGTCTGCGACGAGCCGGTCAGTGCGCTCGATGTCACGGTACAGGACCAGATCGTGAGCCTGCTCGAACGCATTCGCAGCGAGCGCGGGCTCGCCAGCCTGTTCATCAGCCACAATCTGGCCGTCGTCGCGCGCCTGTGCGAGCGCGTGATGGTCATGTATCGCGGACGCATCGTCGAAACGGGCGGGCGCGGCCCCATCACGACCGCACCGCTGCATCCCTATACGCGGGAACTGCTCGACGCCGTTCCGGGCGTTGACGCCGGCGCGCGTGCCCGGCTGTTGCGGCGCATTGCTTGTCCTCGGCCCGCAGTCAGCGATGCGGTGCCCGACGCAGGCTGCGCGTTCGCGCATCGTTGCCCGCATGTTCTGGCGCATTGCCGCGTCAAGCGGCCGCCGTTACAGCCCGCTGCGGACGCCCGGCTGGTCGCCTGCCATCGGGCCTCGGAGTGGCCGGGCGGGCTACAGGGACCGGGGGGATCCGCCGTTTGAATCCCAATGCCCGTTGCATCGCCCATCTGGAAGCCGGCGGCCTGCTGCTGACGCCGGACCTGCGTGTGGCGCGCATCCTGCGGCGCTTGCACGACCGGGCCCAGGTCGCGGCGGGCCGCCAGGTCTGGCCCACGGCGCAGGTGCTGCCGCTCGACGCCTGGCTTCTGCTGCAATGGCAGCAAGCCGCCGCCAGCCGGCCTGAACTCGCAGGCGTTCTCCCGGCCGTCGCGCTGCGATGGCTGTGGGCGCGCCAGGCGGCTCGTGACGCCCCCGGCCTCCTCGATCCCGCCGGACTGGGCGTCCGGGCCCGCGCGAGCTGGCTCAGGCTCCGCGCCCATGGCGGGGACCTCGCGGCCGTTGCGCGCTGGCCGCTGACCCGAGACCAGCAGGCGTTCCTCGGCTGGGCGAGATCCGTGGAGGCGGAACTCGACTCGCGCCAGGTTTGCGATGCCGGCGAGCTCGCCCGGCGGATGACGACGGCAACTGCGCTACCGGCGGCGGGGCCGCCGATTCTGCTGGCCGGATTCAGGCGTCTGACGCCGTCCGAGGAGGCCTTATGGTCGGCGCTCTCGAACGGGGGAAGAGGGGTCGAGCGATGCCCGCCGTCGTCGCAGGACGCGGCCTGCTTCCGTCATTGCGCGGTTGATCCCGATTCCGAACGCCGCTCGATGCTCGCCTGGCTGCGCGAGCGCGTGACGCAGGCACCCGACGGCATTCACGCGCTGATCGTGCCCGACCTCGATTCGAATCGCGGCGCGCTCGAACGCGCACTGGCAGCCAGCCTCCAGCCTGAACTGGAGCTGCCAGGTACGGGCAGCGAGAGACGCAGCTTCGATCTGGCAGGCGGCAATCCGCTCGCTGTCCAGCCGGTCGTGGATTCGGCGCTCGCAGCGATCGCCTGTGCGGCGGGGGCCGTGGACTGGACCGCGGCGAGCCGCCTGCTGCTCTCGGCGTATGTCGGGCCAGCGGATGCGGAGCGAAACGCGCGCGTCGCGGCAGACCTCGCCTTGCGCGCAGCCCAGGGCCCGGTCCAGATCGCCGGGTCGCGCCTGGCTGATCGTGCGGAGCGTGCCGGCGCTTCCCAGATGGCCCAGTCAATCCGCCGGGCGGTGCGCACAGTCGCGGGCCAGAAGTGGCGCGACGCCGGCGCCTGGGCTGAAGCGTTCGGCGCCTGCCTGGCGGCCTGGGGTTGGCCGGACAATTTCCGGGCGGGCGATTCGCGGTTGAGCAGCCGCGAGTTCGAGGCTGCGCGGCGATTCCGCGAATTGCTGCAGGAACTTGCAACCCTGGCCGCCGTCGCCCCGCAGCTCGGCGTCCATGAGGCGCTGACCGAATTGCGCCGTCTCGCGGCCGCGCCATTCCAGCCAGAGAGCGGTGAACCCACGGTCTTCGTGCTGGACGCCTACGATGATCCGGGCGTGTATTTCGACAGCCTCTGGGTCGCCGGCCTGACTGCGGCGGCCTGGCCGCCTGCCGTGTCGGTCGATCCCCTGTTGCCGATCGAGATTCAGCGGCAGCTCGGCATGCCGGGCGTCACGCCCGAAGCCTGTGTCGCCGAAGCCCGGGACATCATTGGGCGCTGGCGAGCCCGCGCCGGTGCGGTCGTGCTGTCCTGGCCGCAATTCGAGAATGACACGGAAGTGGACGGCTCGCCGCTGCTGCCCGCCGATGCCGTTGAACTCGCGTCACCCGGTGACCGGCCGTCGCGCGAGCGCCTGTCATTCGAGGCTGCACAGCTCGAGCGGGTACCGGAGCCCGCCCTGCCGCCGCTCGCCGAAGGTCCGGTCAAAGGCGGCGCACGGCTGCTCGAGTTGCAGGCGCAGTGTCCGTTCCGGGCGTTCGCGGAACTGCGGCTCGCCGCTCTGCCGCTCGTGGAACCGCAGGCCGGCTTCGACCGGCGCCTGCGCGGCATCGTGCTGCATCGCGCACTGCAGGACCTCTGGGGGCGGCTCGGCGGTCAGCGCGCGCTTGCGGCGCTCAATGAGACGGCACGCAATGCCCTGGTGGCGGTGACGGTGGATGCGGCGATCACGGCAATGACGCCCGCGGGCACGGGCCTGCCCACGATCGAACTCGAGCGTGAATGGCAACGGCGCGCCGTCGCGCGACTGCTGGAGCTCGATCTCGCACGGCCGCCGTTCATCGTCGCCGAGGCGGAACGCGCACGTCCGCTCGCCATCGCCGGCCTGCCGCTGAACCTGCGGGTGGATCGCCTGGATCGCATCGGCGAGGAGCTCGTCGTCATCGATTACAAGACGGGTAAAACGCAAAGTTCGGCCTGGCGCGGTGCCCGCATGGATGCGCCGCAACTGCCGCTCTATGCGGTCCTGCATCCGGACCGGCCCACGGGCATCGCCTTCGCCGGCGTCGGCGCGGCCGCGTCCAAGTACGTCGGCGTGAGCCGCGAGGTCGGGCTGATCGACGGCATGGAGCCCGCCGAGAAATTCCGGTTGACCGAGGACAGGCAGAACGGATTCAGCTGGGCGGAGATCACGGCGCACTGGCGCGCCTGGCTCGAACGACTGGCCGGCGACTTTGCCGCGGGCCGTGCCGAAGTCGACCCGAAGTTCGCCGCCGGCACCTGCCGGTATTGCCACCTGGCCGCGCTCTGTCGCGTGCAGCCCGCCGCGCCGGACGACGCCGAAGACGAGACCGCCGATGGCGAGTGACGCGCTCGAACTCGACCGCGCGGCGCGCAGGCGAGCGGTGCTGCCCGAAAGCTCGTTCATCGTGCAGGCGCCCGCGGGTTCCGGCAAGACCACGCTGCTGACGCTGCGGTATCTGCGGCTCCTCGCCGATGTCGAACGGCCGGAACAGATCGTCGCCATCACGTTCACGCGCAAGGCTGCCGCGGAGATGCGTCACCGCATCGTGGCCGCGCTCGCGCTCGGCGCGGAACCGCCTTCCGCAGCTGCGAACGAGCGTACCCGGGAACTGCAGCGGTGCGCGGCCGACGCGCTCGCACGAAGCCGCGAGCGGGGCTGGGGGCTCGAGGAGAATCCCGCGCGGCTTCACGTGCAGACGCTCGACGGCCTGAATCACTGGCTGGCCCGTCGCCTGCCGCTGGCCGCGCGCATCGGCACGTCGGCGACGCTCGTGGACGATGCGCGCGCGCTGTACGCGGAGGCGGCGCGGCGTACCGTCGCGCGGCTCGATGAAGACGCGCCGGTCGCCGCCGGCCTGCGGCGTCTCGCCCGGTCGCTCAATCACCAGCCGGGCCAGCTCGCTGAACTTCTCGAGGGCATGCTGGGCGCGCGCGAGCTCTGGCTTCCGAAACTGATGCGTGGCACTTCCGGCCCCTCTTTCCGCGCCGAGATCGACCGGCTGCTGCGCGGGGCGCTGGAGTCGGAGCTGGCCGCCATCTCCGCGGCCATCGCGGAGACCGACTGGCAACCGCTGTTTGCGGCCTGCCGTGCGGCGGCCGCGGCCGGCGCGCCGGCGAGTCCGGTTACGGCACTCGCGCCCTTCGCCGCGCTGCCGGCGGCGACTGCGGAATTCGCGGCGTGCTGGCGCGCCATTGCGGACCTCCTTTTGACGGCGGACAAGGAGCCGGCGCTGCGCAGGCAGGTCGCGGCGAAGCAGGGTTTCCTTGCCGCCGGTGCGGGCGCCGCCTGGCCGCCGCTCAAGCGCGACATGAAGGCTGTGCTCGAATCACTCGCCGCGCGCGACGGTCTGGCGCCCGCACTCGCGCGGCTGCGCCGGCTGCCGCCCGCTGCGCTCACCGATGCGCAGTGGGAGCGGATCGAAGCGCTGACTTTGGTGTTGCCGCACGCCGTCGCGGAACTCCTCGCGCTGTTTGCCGAGCGCGACAGCCTGGACCATCCGGCGGTTGCCGCCGCCGCACGCGACGCGCTCGGCGATGAATCGGCGCCGACCGAACTTGCGCTCGCGCTGGACTACCGGATCCGTCACCTGCTGGTCGACGAATACCAGGACACGTCGCCTTCGCAGGCGCGCCTGCTCGAACTTCTGGTCGCAGGCTGGCAGCCTGGCGATGGCAGAAGCCTGTTCTGTGTGGGCGATCCGATGCAGTCCATTTATGCGTTTCGCGAAGCGGACGTCACCCTGTTCCTGCAGGCGCAGCGCCAGGGCATCGGCGATGTCGCGCTCGCAGCCGAACGTCTCGGGCGGAATTTCCGCTCGAGCGCCGCGATTGTCGACTGGGTCAACACAAGCTTCGCCGCGCTGCTGCCGCCCGCGGACGACTTCGAGCGCGGCGCCGTGCGCTATTCGCCGGCCGCGGCGGCGAGGCCGGACGAGGCGGGTGACGGCGTGCGCGTACACGCGCTGCTCGACGCCGACGCGCGCGCGATGGCGGCGGCGGTCGCAACGGTCGTGCGGGATGCCATCGCCACGCTGGCGCAACCGAGCATCGCGATCCTGGTGCGCGGCCGGCCGTCGCTGCCGCCGATCCTGGCCGCGCTGCGCGACGCCGGCATCGAGTATCGCGGCGTGGAACTCGAGTCGCTGCTCGACCGCCCGGCCATCCGCGACCTGGTCGCGCTGGTCGCCGCGATGCTGCACGACGGCGACCGCACGGCCTGGCTCGCCATCCTGCGTGCGCCCTGGTGCGGATTGCCGCTGTCCGACCTGCTGCGCCTCGCCGACGGCGGGGAGGCGGCGCTGATCCGCGATCGGCTGCGCGATACAACTTTGCTCACAGGCGATTCCGCTGCGCGCGCGGCCCGTCTCGTCGCAGCGCTCGACGCAGCGATCGCCGCACGCGGCCGGCAGTCGCTCGGCAGCTGGTTGAAGTCGGCATGGCTCGCGCTCGAAGGCCCCGCGACGATCGGCGACGGCTCCGATCTCGCGAACGCGGAACTGTTGTTCGCCGCGCTCGACCGGCTCGAACTGGAAGCCGGCTGCCTGCCGCCCGTATCGGCCATCGAGGCAATGGTCGCCGGCGTCATGGCGTCGCCCGTCGGCGGCGACGGCGCGCTGGTGCAGGTCATGACCATCCACCGCGCCAAGGGACTGGAATTCGATGTCGTGATCCTGCCGGATCTGCAGCGCGGCCCGGGCGGCGGCAAGCGGCCGCTGCTTTACTGGACGACCGTCGCGACCGGCCCCGGTGAGCGCGGCATCGTGCTCGGCAGCCGCACGGACTCGGACGACAATGACGGCGACGCGGATGCGCTCGAACGCTGGATGCGCGATCTGGGCGCCGCACGCGAGGCGCTCGAACTCGGCCGGCTTGCCTATGTGGCGGCGACGCGCGCGCGTCGCCGGTTGCACCTGATCGGCAGCGCCGGCCTGAAGTGGACGTCGCAGCGGCCGACACTGCGCCGTCCGCGAACCGCAAGCCTGCTCGGTTTTCTCTGGCCGGTGCTGTCACCCCATTTCGAGCGGGCGCTTGCGGAGTTACCGGCAGCAGTGCAGGATGCCGGACGCACAGGCAATGACAGGCCGCGGCTCAGCGCGCCGCCCGCGCGCCGGTTGGCCGCAGGATTCCATGCACCGCCGCCCGACTCGCCGACGCTCGCGCCCATGCTCCGCATCTCCGGGGAGCCGGAAGGATCGATCCGCCCCGAGTTCGACTGGGCGGGCGCAATTGCCCAGGCCGTGGGCCAGGTGGTGCATTCTGAACTGCAGCGCATCGCCGAGAGCGGCATTGCGTCGGCAGCGGGAGACCTGCCGGCGGCACGCTGGCGGCGCCGGCTGCGCGAACTGGGGATCGACGACGCGCACCTGCCGGCAGCGCTCGCAAGGGTCGCGAATGCGATGACAGCGGTCGGCCGGAGCCAGCGTGCCGCGGAGCTGCTCGACCCGGCCGCGTTGCAGGCGCAAAGCGAACTCGCCCTGACGGCGGTCATCGACGGTGTGCTGCAAAGCCTGCGGATCGATCGCACCTTCATCGACCGTAACGGCGTGCGCTGGGTCATCGACTGGAAGACGAGCACGCACGAAGGCGGCGATCGCGAAGCGTTTCTCGATAACGAGCTCGCGCGCTATCGCAGCCAGCTCGAACGATACGCGCGTGTCATGCGGCTCGTCGATCCGGACCGGCCGCAGCGTGTGGGTCTTTACTTCCCGCTGCTCGACGCCTGGCGGGAGATCTAGAGCGTACCCTCGATGCTGAATGGCCGGCGGCCGCTCGCATCGGGCGGCCCGAGAAAAGAGAGGGTGTCGAAGATCGCGGGGCCCGCGCCCGGACCCGGTGCGACCTCGCCACTCATGAAATAGCGGCCGTCGCTCAGGAGCTCGATCGCGCCGCGTACGCGCAGCGGCCCGCCGAGGTCGCTCAGGCGCCCGGCCAACCGGTCGGTACCGACCGCGCCTTCGCCGACGACCAGCTCGAAATCGCCGAGCTCTGCTCCGCCGGCGCCCGGCGCGCGCAGTTCGCGCACGAAGAGCTTGCCGGTTGCTTCGTCGGCGCGGCGCTCGACGATGCGGATACGCTCGATATCGAGCTCGAGCCGGCCGGTCCAGCCCGCCGGCGTCGCGATTCCCTCGAATGCCGCGATCGGCGACTGGCCGTGGATATTCGTGGCCTCGAGCCCGTCGCCGCCGAAGCCGCCGGAGATATCGGCCGTGAATTGGCCGCCCGGCGGTTGCAGCGTGGCCCGGCAGGACCACCGCAGCATGACCAGATGCCATGGGCGGCAGAACCAGTCGATCGCGCCGACCGGCCGGTCCTCGATGCGGAATTCCGCCGCCTGTCCCGACCAGATCGTGCCTTCGACGCCGGTCATGGCGTAGCCGGCCGGCAGCCGCTTTGACAACTGCGCCGCCGGAATCATCGCGACCAGGAAAACGGCGAACGCGGCGGTGCCGGCCGCGATCAGGCTGGCGCGCCGGGACATCCGGGTCAGGGGCCGCGCAGGACCAGCGTCGCGTCGACGAGACCCGCTGCGCCCGTCCCGCTGACGCTTGCGGTTTCCGCGACCACGTTCCGCTCCTTCTGCAGGCGTGCGAGCAACAGCGCGAGTGAGTCGAACGAAGCCGCCGTGAAACGGGCGCGAATGGCGCCGGTGCCTGCGGGCTCGATGCCGGCGAGGGCGGTGCCGAGTCCGCCTTCCTGGGCCATCCGGTCCACGGCGATCGTGAGCGATTCACCGGGACGCGCTGCGGGCGCTGCCTGCAGCCGCGGCGTGACCGCTTCGATCCAGGCGAGATCCTGCCGTCGGCGCTCCACGCGCTCCTCGGCGACCGTGACGGCGCTGCCCAGTTTCCAGATCAACCCCGCCACCAGCAGCACGACGGCCGCGGTGCCGCCGAGCGTCACCATGCGCTGCTCGCGCTCATCGAGGGTCGTATACCAGGCCTGCAGATTCATGACGTCGGCCCCGACTTGATGAGGACCTGCGCCTGCACGCCACCTTCGCCCGCGTTGGTGGACGCGACATCCGCGCTCAGGCCACGAGCGTTGATGGCCTGCGCGAAACGCGCCACCGCCTCCGTGCTCGGAGCGACCATCTGCAGTTCCAGCGCGCGGTCGCGCCAGCCGAGGGATTCGAGTGCGGGGCCCGGACTGGCGGCGATCGCGCCGCCGACCGCGGCAAGCTGGGTCAGCAACCCGCCCGCATCGGCGGTTCCGCCGCCGCCGAGGCGTTGCGTCACCTGGGCGCGCGCGTCGTCAATCCGCTCGACGTCCGGCAGCGCGATGCGCGCAGCCTGCTCGATCGCGGCGTCCAGGCGCTGCTGTTCGGCGTTCAGGCGAATCAGGTCGTAGCCGCGCACGCCGAGATGCAGGACGAGCGCCGCGATGGCGAGTATCGCCGCCAATCGCCAGCGCAGCCATTCAGCCGCCCAGCCGGTGCGCCGAGCGAACGCGCCCTGCATCAGGGACAGGGCATCGCTCTGCACCGCCTGCGAAGCCAAGAGCGGCAAGGCACCGTCCGGCAACAGCTGGAGTTCCAGGCTGCCGGTCACTTCGCGCAGCGCCTCGATCATCTCGCGCGAATGCTGCCAATCCTGCTGCGATACGTAGAGGTGCACATGGCGGTCATCGCCCTCGAGGCCCGCGAGTGCAAAGGCTTCGGTCAAGGGTTCGGCGTCGAGCGCAAACGGCAGGAGTCCCGGCTGGCGCACCAGCAACTGACCGGCGTCGATGACGGCGACTATCTTGCCCGGGTTGTCCGGCACGCACAGCATGTCCGGAATGATTGCCTGCGGATTGAGGCCTGCAGCCTGCAGCGCGTCGAGCCAGCCGCGCAACTCCTCGCGACGGAGTGCTGCGACCAGCGTCGCGCCGGCCTCGTCGGTCGGCCCAATCGCGAACTGGAACTGCTCGACTTCGCCCGCGAGCGATTCTTCCATCGCGTAGGGGACAATCTGTGCGAGGCGGCTGCCGCTCTTGACCGGCAGCTCCGGCTTCGCGAGCGTCACGCTCGAGCCCGGTGCAATGACGACCAGCGGCCGTTCCGCCGCGATCGGCGCAGCATCCGCGAGGCTTCCGGTCGACACCGGGCCAATGCGTCCGCCGTCCGCGCCGGTGACGACCCAGCTGGCCGGGTTGGCAAGACGCAGGACCAGGAATTGATTCATGCCAGCTACTCGGTGCCCGTTGAACGCAGCACAGTCCGGCTGCCGCCGGCGCTGGACCGCTCGATCAGACTGTACAGCGTGAGTTCCGAGGTGCCAATACGCACGGCTGTCACGGCGCGGAACCAGTTCGAAGTTTCGGAGATTGACGGCTGGAGAGCCTGCAAAACGTCGGGATCCAGCGTCGCCTGCAGGTCCGCGATGGTCGGAAAGCAGCCTTCCCGCCGGTTCGCGGCCAGCAGTTCGGCATCGCCGAAGTCGGTGCCGCCCTCGATCAGGGCCGCGAGGACCGGCGCGGCGGCCGTGCAGACATTGATCGTCGTTCCGACGGGCAGTGCCGCGACATAGGGCCGGATGCGATCGTATTCCTCGAGCGTCATGCCGGGCAACGCGAGGATTTCCGTCGCCGTCGTCACCGGGCCGTTTGCGGCCCGGTACGGCGGATTCTGCGCGAGGTAGGTGCCGTCCTCCGCGCCTTCCGGAAATCCCGGCACGGTATCCGCGTCGAGCCAGTCCGCCAGGATGCGTGCCCAGCGCGGATCGGCGCCCGCGTACGTGAGCAACTGCTCGAAGCGCGCGATCGCGGACTCGTTCGCGGTGCCGTCGTTGGACAGCAGGTTGTTGATATTGAACCGGCCCTGCATGTCCTCGAGTGCGCCGCGAAACTCCCCGCCGTCTACCGGCAGCGGTGGCAGCGGCTGGGCCCAGGGTTCCGAAAAATCATCCGTCTGCGAGTCCTCGCGGTCATCCCGCAGCACTTCGATTGCCCAGGCCTCGGCGCCGAGCGCGACATGCCAGCCCTGGTCGAGCGCGATGAGTCCGGACGTCCGGCGCAGGTCGAGCGATGCGCGCGTGCCGATGTGCACGGCCAGCACGGTTGCGATGGCAACCAGCACGATGGCCGTAATCAGCGCGACGCCGCGCTGCTTCACCCCGGCACCTCGATCAGTCGCCGCAGCTCCCCGTAATCGGCGAGCACGATCGTGACTTCCACCGCGATCGGCCGCAGGCGGAACCCCAGGTCGGCGGCGCTGCCGACCGGCGGCCACTCGGTGACCCATTCGCGGCCGTTGTTCAGGTAGCGGATCTCGACGCTTTCGACGTCCTGCAGCAGTTCGCGGGCGATCGGCGGAGTGGCGAGCGTCGCGTCGGTCACATTCCAGTGCTCGCGGATCAGCTTGCGCTCTTCGAGACGGTAACCGACGCGCTGCACGGTTCCGCGCGGCATGCCGGCGCCGTTCGGCCAGCCGGCACGCGTGAGTTCCACCAGCCCGAGCGAATTCGGATCGCGCATCACTGCCGCACGATAGCCATCGCCGATGGATTCGCGCACCGGGCGGGGCGCGGCCGTGCGGAAGTCACTGACCAGCAGGTGCATCGCCCGCTGCACTTCGCGCAGCCGGTCGAGGTGTCCCTCCGCCATCTCTACTTCGACGCGCGCTTCACCGACCGTGCGGTAGGCCAGCACGGCCATGATCACCATGATCACGGTGGCGACCAGGATCTCGAGGAGCGTGAATCCCCTTTGGCGGCCGCGCATCAGGTTTCGCCTGCCACGGGGGCGCCGCCGGGATTGACGCCGCCGGCATTCCAGGGCGTCGATGCGGTGCCGGTCGCCATGGCGGCGGCTCCGACGAATCCGGCGAGACTGACCAGCGATGAACCCTCGGCATCGTCCTCGCGCCGGACGCTGATGTCCACGCGGCGCAGGCCCTCGACCTGCGTATTGGCGACCTTCTGCACCCACAGCCAGCGCCGTCCCGCGAACTCGAGCTCGCCGTCGATCTCGTCGACCGATGGCATCTCGCCGGACAGCCTGACCTCGGTCAGGCGATTGTCGGCAATCCAGGATGCAAAACTGCGATCGCGCAGGTAGGCCACATTGTGGGCGGTATCACCCAGCACCTTGAACACGGCCAGCAGGCCGATCGCGACGATCGCGAGCGCGACCAGCACTTCGATCAGCGTGAATCCGCGGCTGTTGCGGTGCTTACTCCGCGGCGTCACGCTGGATCTCCATCGAGCCGTCCGCGCGTCCGGTCAGCGTGACGCGGCCGGCGCCGCTGCGCGCCAGCGCCAGCTGGTAGGGCGTCATGTCGCCGCTGCCCCAGGCGATGAGCTGTGGCAGCTTCGTCTCCAGCGCGCCCGCCTGGCGCAGCAGCACCGGCCGTCCCTCCAGCACCAGTTCGAATGCCAGACCGGGCGGCAGCTCGTGCGATTGCAGTACCGGATCGCCCTCGACTTCCACCCAGCGCAATTCGAATCCATCGAAGCGGAGGAACTCGTAATTACCGGTCTCGATGCGCAGTCCATAGTCGCGCCCCTCGAGCTGTGCCTGCTCCTGCAGCAGCGCGATGGCATTGGCGAGCCGTTTGCTTTCATCCTCGATTTCGCGGTCGTCCCCGAGCAGCCCTACCGACAGGGTCGCGACAGCCGCCATGATGCCGATGATCACGACCACGACCAGGATCTCGATCAGGGTCATGCCGCGCTGGCTGCGGCGCAGGGAAGAAGCGGCAGGGATCACGGCGCGCTCAGGCCGTCAATCGATGTTCCAGTTGCCGATATCCGCGTCGGAATCTTCGCCACCGGGCTGGCCATCGGCGCCGAGCGTGTAAAGATCGTACGGCAGACCGTGGTTGCCGGGCTGCAGGTAAATGTAGTCATTGCCCCACTGGTCCTTTGGCACGGTGCGAGACTTCAGGTATCCCTGCGAGCGCCAGTTGCGTGCAACAGGCTCGGACTCCGGAGCCTTCACCAGGGCTTCGAGCCCCTGTTGCGTCGTCGGATAGCGGAAATTGTCCATCTGGTACATGTCGAGCGCGGTGCCGAGCGAGCGGATGTCGAGCCGGGTCGCCTTGATCCGGGCGCTGTCCACCTGGCCCAGCAACTGTGGGCCGATCAGAGCGCCGAGGATCGCGATGATCACCAGCACGACCATGATCTCGATCAGCGTGAAGCCGGACGATCGGCTTGCAGTCAGGGCCATGCGATGCTCCCGCCCCGGTGTCTGGGACGACCCGTTGAATGACGCCGATGATAACAGAGCAGTTCCCCGGTCCCCGGCGGGCCGCCCGCCCGGTGACCCGGCTCAACCTATAATCCCGCCTGGGGATGGGGCGGGAGAGCGGATCGATGCTGGGGATGATGTTTCCGGGACAGGGTTCCCAGTCGGTCGGCATGCTGTCGTCGCTTGCCGCCGACGAACCCGTCATTCAGCAGACTTTCGCCGAGGCTTCGGCCACGCTCGGCTACGACCTGTGGATGCTCTGCCAGCAGGGTCCGGAAGGAAAACTTTCCGCCACCGACCGGACCCAGCCGGCCATGCTGGCAGCCGGCGTCGCCGTCTGGCGTGCCTGGGTGAAGCGCGGCGGGCGCAAGCCCGCAGTCATGGCGGGACACAGCCTTGGCGAGTACAGCGCGCTCGTCTGCGCGGGCGCCATTGAGTTCGCAACCACCGTCGATCTCGTTCGTTTCCGCGGAGAGGCCATGCAGCGTGCCGTGCCTGCGGGCGTCGGCGCCATGGCAGCGGTCCTGGGCCTGGACGATGCGGTCATTGAAGCGGCGTGCGCACAGTCGGCGCAGGGTGAAATCGTCCAGCCCGTCAATTACAACTCGCCGGGCCAGCTGGTGATCGCGGGCCACGCGGCGGCCGTGGCGCGCGCGATGGAGGCCTGCAAGGCGCAGGGTGCGAAGCGCACCATCCTGCTGCCGGTATCGGTGCCCTCACACAGCGCGCTGATGAAGCCGGCTGCGGATGAGCTGCGCGCGCGTCTGCAGTCGCTGCCGGTCCGCATGCCGGGCATCCGGGTGCATTCCTTCGATGGCGGAACTTACGACAGCGCGGATGGCGTACGCGACGGTTTATTCCGGCAACTGTTCAATCCGGTGCGCTGGTCGGCTATCGTCGCGGCGATGATCGGTTCCGGCACCAGGCAGTTGTGCGAGTGCGGTCCGGGCAAGGTGCTTGCTGGCCTTGCGCGCCGCGCACCGGGCGGACGGGACCTCGTGATTCATGCCATCGACAGCGGGGCGTCCCTGGATGCCGCATTGGCCCCATCAACCGGGAGCGATGGAACATGACGAGCCGCACCCTGTCCGGCGAGATCGCGTTGGTCACCGGCGCATCGCGCGGCATCGGCCGCGCCATCGCGCTCGCACTCGGCGCCGAAGGCGCGACCGTCATCGGTACCGCTACCGGGGCGAACGGGGTCGTCGCCATCGATGAAGCGCTCAGGTCAGCGGGCATCTCCGGCCGCGGCATGGTGCTCGACGTCGCCGATGGTCCCGCAATTGATGCCGCAGTGACCGACGTCGAACGCCGGGAAGGCGCGATCTCGATTCTCGTCAACAACGCAGGCATCACGCGCGATGCGCTGTTGCTGCGCATGAAGCCCGAGGACTGGGGAGCCGTGATCGACACCAACCTGGGTTCCGTGTTCCGCCTCAGCAAAGCCGTGCTGCGCGGCATGATGAAGGCGCGCAAAGGCCGCATCGTCAACATCGCGTCGGTGGTCGGACTGATCGGCAACCCCGGACAGGCAAACTACAGCGCGGCGAAGGCGGGCATCGGCGGGTTTACGCGCTCGCTCGCGCGCGAAGTCGCTTCGCGCGGCATCACGGTCAATGTGGTCGCGCCGGGCTTCATCGACACCGACATGACGAAGTCGCTGACCGACGCGCAGCGGCAAGGGCTGTCGTCGCAGATCCCGCTCGGGCGGCTGGGCGAGCCCGCCGATATCGCCGCTGCCGTGTGCTTTCTGGCCGGTCCTGCGGCCGCCTGGATCACAGGGGAAACCCTGAACGTCAACGGCGGCATGCACATGGCGTGATTTATAAGGGTTGTTGCGGGCCAAAAATGCTTTCAGAAACAGTGCACAAGAAAGGTTTCTGGTAGCCAGTAGGGGGTCCGTGGCATAGAATGGCGGCCCCGGCCGGCATGCGCCGTCATGGGCATCACTAGGTGAGGGACATCAAACCGATGAGCACAGTCGAAGAACGAGTAAAGAAGATCGTCGCCGAGCAACTCGGGGTCAAGGACGAGGAGGTCACCAATGACGCTTCGTTCGTGGACGATCTGGGTGCCGACTCACTGGATACGGTCGAGCTCGTGATGGCGCTCGAAGAAGAGTTCGAGACCGAAATACCGGACGAGGATGCCGAGAAAATTACCACGGTGCAGCAGGCGATCGATTACATCGTCCAGCACCAGTCCAAGGCCTGAAGTCATTCGTGCACGAGCCCCGGCGGTACCGCCGGGGCTCGCTGCGTCATACCGGTCGCATCAGCCGGAGGTAACGCCTTGAGCAAGCGACGCGTGGTCGTCACGGGCCTCGGCATGATCTCGCCGCTCGGCACGACGGTAGCCGACAGCTGGGCCGGCGCGCTCGCGGGCCGCAGCGGCATCGGTCCCATATCGCGCTTCGATACGGCCGGCTTTCCGTGCACGATCGCCGGCAGCGTGCCGGACTTCGACGCGTCGAAATACATGCCGGCGAAGGAAGCGCGCCGCATGGATCTCTTCATGCAGTACGGCGTTGCGGCCGGCGTACAGGCGATTGCGGATGCGGGGCTCGAGGTTACCGACGAAAACCGGGCACGCGTCGGGCTGGTGTTCGGCGCCGGTATCGGCGGGCTTGCGACCATCGAGGAGAATTTTGCCCGGTTCCTTGAAACGCGTACGCCACGGAAGATCTCGCCGTTCTACATTCCCGCCAGCATCGTCAACATGATCTCGGGCCACCTGTCGATCATGTATGGATTCACCGGCCCCAATCTCGCGGTCACCACGGCCTGCACGACCTCCACGCACGCCATCGGCATCGGCATGCGCACGATCCAGTACGGCGACGCGGACGTGATTGTGGCCGGAGGCGCCGAGATGGCGCAGACCCCGACGGCGGTCGGCGGCTTCAGCCAGGCGCGCGCGGTCTCAACCCGCAATGAGGAACCGGAAAAGGCGAGCCGGCCCTGGGATCGCGACCGGGACGGCTTCGTGATGGGCGATGGTGCCGGCGCAATCGTGCTCGAGGAGTATGAATATGCGAAAAGGCGCGGCGCGCCGATCCTGGCGGAACTGATCGGCTTCGGCATGAGCGGGGATGCGTTTCACATTACCGCGCCGCCCGAGGACGGCGCCGGCGCGCGACTGTCCATGGAGAATTGCCTGCGCGATGCGGGCATCGATGCGACCGATGTGCAGTACGTCAACGCCCATGCGACGTCGACGCCGCTCGGCGACGTGGCCGAAACCACGGCCATCAAGAACGCATTCGGCGCCCATTCGGCAAGCCTTGCCGTCAGTTCGACCAAGTCCATGACGGGCCACCTGCTGGGCGCCGCGGGTGTGGTCGAGGCGATTTTCAGCGTGCTCGCGATCCGTGACCAGGTCGCGCCGCCGACCATCAACCTGGACCACCCCGGCGAAGGCTGCGATCTGGACTTCGTGCCGCATACCGCGCGGCAGATGCGGATTGAAACGGCCATCAGCAATTCCTTCGGTTTCGGCGGCACCAACGGCACGCTCATTTTCCGCGCCTTGCGCTGAAGCCCGCGGCCCCGGCATGCGGCGGCTGAATACTTCGATACGCGAAATCCCGGCGGTGCCGGATCCGGCAGACCGGATGCTGGCGCTGCATGCGGCGTTTCCGGCGCGATATCCGGTGCTGCTCGACAGCGCGGCAAATGGCACGGCGCTCGGCCGGTTCAGCCTGCTGCTGGCCGCACCGGGAGAATGCCTGACGCTCGATGACGCCGGCCAGCTGAAGGGGCGCAGTCCAGGCGACAGCTTCTGCGCAAGACTCAATCACTGGTGGCGCGACGAAGCCGCCGATCCGCCGTCCGCGCCCTGGCCATTTGCCGGCGGGTGGTTCGTGTTCCTGGGTTATGAGCTCGCCTCGGAGATCGAGCCGACACTCCGATTGCCGCGCTCGCCGTTGCCGCTGGTCGCCTGCGCCTGGCGCATGCGTGCCGCCTGGCTGCACGACCACCTGACCGGCCAAAGCGTGATCGTCGCGGAACCGGGCGCGGAACCGGAGGCTGCGGCACTGTGCGCGGACATCGACGGCACGCTGCGTTTCGCAGCCGGGCCGGCGCGGAGCGGGGCGATCGTGGAAGACGATCCGGCGCTCTATATCGAGGCGTGCCGCCGGACGCTGCGGCACATCGCGGCGGGCGACGTCTATCAGGCCAATATCGCGCGGGCCTGGCGCACGCGGCTGCCCGAGAACTCATCGGCGGCCGCGGTGTATGCGAATCTGCGCGCGGCGAATCCGGGCGCATTCGCGGGTATCGCGCAACTTGGCGGGCTCGCCATCCTGTCGAGCTCGCCCGAGCGGCTGGTCCGGGTGCGCGGCCGGAACGTGGATACGCGACCGATTGCGGGCACGCGACCGCGGACCGCGGGTACCGACAACCGGTCGATCGGCGAGCTGACCGGCAGCGCGAAGGAACGCGCCGAGCACGTCATGCTGATCGACCTCGAGCGCAACGATCTCGGACGACTGTGTGAACCCGGGACGGTCCACGTGGACGAATTCATGGTGGTCGAGAGCTATGCGCACGTGCATCACATCGTCTCGAACGTCAGCGGGCGGCTGCGCTCGGAGATCGCGCCGGGCGACGTGGTCCGGGCGCTGTTCCCGGGCGGAACGATCACCGGCTGCCCGAAAGTGCGCTGCATGCAGCTCATCGGCGACCTCGAAGGCGCCGGACGTGGCGCCTATACCGGGTCCATCGGCTACCTCGCGCTGGACGGAAGCATGGACCTGAATATCCTCATCCGCACGATGACGCTGAACCATGGCGTGCTCGAGTGGCGGGCCGGTGCGGGAATCGTCGCCGACTCGGAACCTGAGCGGGAGCTCGACGAAACCCGCGCCAAGGCGCGCGGGCTGCTGCGGGCGCTCGGAAGCGAGGCCTGATGGCGGTCATCGTCAATGGCCATGCAGGCGGCAGCATCGACCCGGCGGATCGCGGCCTGCAGTATGGCGATGGACTGTTCGAGACCATCGCCATGCGGGACGGCCGCGCGCGCTTCCTGGACTGGCATCTCGAGCGGCTGGCCGAGGGTGGGCGGCGACTCGCATTGCCACTGCCCGAAGCGGCGTTGCTGAGGAACGAGATCGAACGCGCCTGGTCGCACGGCCGCGGCGTCGTGAAGCTGATCCTGACCCGCGGCGTTGGCGAGCGCGGCTATCGCCCGCCACTCGTCCCGCAGGTGACCCGCATCGTTTCCGGCTACGCGTGGCCGGCAGACTTCGGGGCGGGCCAGGAGGGCGTCCGGCTCGGCATCTGCCGCACGCGCCTCGGCCGGAATGCGGCACTCGCCGGCATCAAGCACCTGAACCGCCTGGAACAGGTTCTGGCGCGGGCGGAATGCCATGATGCGCGCGTGGACGAGGGCCTCATGCTGGACGACTGCGAACACGCAATCGCCGGGACCATGAGCAACCTGTTCTTCCGGCTGGCAGGCCGCTGGGTCACGCCTCTGGTCACGGCAAGTGGCGTGTCCGGTGTGATGCGCCGCGCCTTGCGCGCCTGGGCCGCCCAACAGGGCGCCGCCATCGAGGAACGCGACGTTCCCGTCGCAGAGTTGACGGCGGCGTCGGCGATGCTGATGACGAATGCGGTGATCGGCGCCAGGCCGGTCGGGATGTTCGCGGGCCGGGCGCTCGAAGTCGATCCGATGGTCGTGCGATTCAACGCCTGGCTGGAGTCGCAATGAAATGGCGGCTCGGCCTGGCTGCGCTGTCCGGCGTGCTGCTGGCGGCGGCCTGGCTGGGCTGGCGCCAGTACGAGGAAGCCTGGCTGCAACGCCCGATACCTGCGCTCGCGACCGCTGAGACATTCGAGATCGGCAGCGGCGCATCGCTGCAATCCGTCGCCCAGGCGCTGGCAGGGCGCGGCCTGCTCGAGCACAGCGGCATCTGGGTACGCCATGCGAAACGCGCCGGGGCCGCCACGCGCATCCAGGCCGGCGAATACGAGATCGGGCCGGGGACGACGCCGGCGGCGCTGCTGCAGCAGTTTGTCGCCGGCGACGTGCGCTTGTACACCGTGACCATTCCCGAAGGCTGGACCGCGCGGCAGGCGCTGGCGGCAATCCAGTCGCATCCGGAGATCGCAGTGGAACTCGCCGGACTGACGGATCGCGACTGGATGCAATGGCTCGGTCTCGCCGACCTGCATCCGGAAGGGCAGTTCTTCCCGGACACTTACCGGTTCCCGCGCGGCGCGACTGATCGTGCGTTGTTGCTGCTCGCGCACGCACGACTGGAGCGCGAACTTGCCGCAGCCTGGCAGGCTCGCGCTCGAAACCTGCCGCTCAAGACGGCTTACGAAGCGCTGATTCTGGCCTCGATCATCGAGAAAGAGACGGGGGCGCCGGACGAGCGGCCGTTGATCGGCGGCGTTTTCACCAATCGCCTGCGTCTCGGCATGCGGCTGCAGACCGACCCGACCGTGATCTACGGCCTCGGCGAATCCTTCGACGGCAATCTACGGCGTCGTGACCTGCTGGCGGACACGCCGTACAACAGCTACACGCGTGCCGGCCTGCCACCGACCCCGATCGCGCTGCCCGGGCGCGCGGCGCTCGAAGCGGCCGTGCGGCCGGCGCCGACCGACGCGCTCTATTTCGTGGCAACCGGCAGAGGTGACGGCCGCCATTACTTCGCCGAGACGCTCGTTGCCCACAACGCGAACGTCTCCCGCCACCTGGCCAATCTGCGCGGCGGTTCCGGCGTTCAGGTACGCTGAATCGGTGCGCGGCCGTTTCATCACGTTCGAAGGCATCGAGGGCGTCGGCAAGACCACGCAGGCGGCGCTTGCCGCGCAGTACCTGCAGAGTCGCGGAATCGAGGTCGTGCTGACACGCGAGCCCGGTGGCACGCCTTTCGCGGAACAACTGCGCGCGCTCGTACTCGAGCCGCGCGAGCGTCCGATCGGCGTCACCGCCGAGCTTCTGCTGATTTTCGCCGCACGCGCCAGCCACGTTGCCGACCGGATCCGGCCGGCGCTGCGGCGCGGCCGCTGGGTGCTGTGTGACCGTTTCACCGACGCGACGCTTGCCTACCAGGGCGCCGGCAGCGGCGCCAACAGAGCCTGGATCCGGCAATTGGCAAAAATCGCGCATCCGCGTCTGGCGCCCGACCGGACGCTGCTCTTCGACGCGCCTCCCGGGATCGCGAGGGCTCGAGTTACCGACCGCGGCAACCACCCAGATCGATTCGAGGCCGAAGGCAGCGCATTCTTCGAGCGCGTGCGGCAAGGGTATCTTGCCATCGCCGCGCACGAACCTGCGCGTGTCCGCGTCATTGACGCCTCGGCAAGCCAGGCGGAGGTCGCGCTGGCCGTGGCCCGCGAACTCGACACGATGCTCGCGCCGGCGGTGGCGTAATGGCCACGGCCGCGACCGATCGCGACGACTCACGGTTGCCGCCGCCCGATATCCGGCCTGCGCTCGCCCGCGCTGGCCAGCCGTGGCTTGCACCACTGCGCGCGCGGCTCGCCGCGATGCACGAGCAGCACCGGCTGCCGCATGGAATCCTGATCCACGGCCAGGCCGGGGCGGGCCAGGCGGATATCGGACTCTGGCTCGCGGGCCGCCTGCTGTGCCGCAGCGCGTCCGGTTCGCTATGCGGAAAATGCGCCGACTGCCGCCTGTATTCCGCCGGAACGCATCCCGACTTCCGGTGGATCAGCGTGATTCCGGACAAGAAAGAAATCGGCATTGACCAGCTGCGCGCCCTGTCGGATGCGCTGTCGCTCCGGAGTTATCGCGGCGGGGCGAAAGTGGCGCTCATCGAACCGGCCGAAGCGATGAACATCAAGTCGTTCAATGCACTGCTGAAGACGCTGGAGGAACCGCCGGAGGAAACTTACCTGCTGCTGGCGACGAGCCACAGCGACCGCATGCCGCGCACGATCGCGAGCCGCTGCATGCGGCTCTGCGTTCCGCTGCCGGCGGCGGCCGACGCGGCCGAATGGCTGCACCAGGCCGGGGTTGCAGCCGGTGCCGAAGGCCTGATGCGGCTCGCGAACGGCGCGCCGTTCCTCGCGGCCGAGTACGCCGCAGCCGGGCTCGGCGATCTCGACGCCGAAATGAACGAGGCGCTCGCAAATGCGGGCGCCGAAAGTCTGGATCTTGTCGGCAGGGCCAAGGCCTGGGCGGACCAGGCGCCCGCGGCCAGGCTGTACTGGCTCGAAAGCTGGCTGGCCCGCGCTCTGAAGGAGGCCGGCCTGTCTGGTGAACTGGTTAACAATAATCGTTTACCATGGTTGCAGGGATCGGGACGTGACACGAAGATACGGGCCGGCTATCGCCTCCTGGACGAATTGAGGGAAGCCCGGCGGCTGCAAGGCGGGCCACTGAACACGCAGTTGCTGTTCGAGCGTCTGCTGGTTTCGCTGGCGGCGTTCCTGCGCGGTGCGCCGGATTGAATGCAGGAGGTCACCGGAGTGAAGATGCGCGCGCCATCGACCAAGCCTGGGCTCCTCACGCTCACCATCAAGGACAAGAGCGCGCTTTATCTCGCCTACATGCCATTCGTGAAAAACGGCGGCCTGTTCATCCCGACCAACAGCAGCTATCGCCTCGGCGACGAGGTGTTCATGCTGCTGAATCTGATGGGGGAAGAGGAAAAGCTGCCGGTCGCGGGCCGCGTCATCTGGCTGACACCCAAGGGCGCGCAGGGCAAGCGCACGGCCGGCATCGGCGTCCAGTTCAGCGAACAGGATCGCGGCACCACGCAGAAGAAGATCGAGACGTATCTGGCCGGCGCACTGGGCGGCGACAAGGCGACGCACACGATGTAGCCGGCCTTGAGGCTAGTCGGGGCCGAGCTTGTTGCCGGTCAGGCCGCCTTGCAGGCAATAAGCGTCGAATCCACGTTCCGACAGCAGGAATGCCGCGGCGGAACTGCGCCGGCCCGAGTCGCAGACGGCGACGTAGGGTGTGGCGGTATCGAGCGTCTTGATCTTCAGCCGGATGAAATAGAGCGGCACGTTAAGCGCCTGGTCGAGATGGTAGCTGTCGAACTCGCTCGGAAGTCGCACGTCGAGCCAGCGCGCCCCGCGCCCGATCAGCTCTCGCGCGTGCTCCAGATCGACCCAGTGCAGCAATGGCTCGTTAAGCAGTTCCTTGAAATCGTCCTTGCCGAGTCGCACGAGCGCGCCGTCCGTGGTCATCGTGACGGTCGCATTGCGCTTCGCATCGGATATCAGCGCCTCTTCGCCGAAGGACTCGCCGACGCCGAGTTCGGCGAGCTTGAGCCCGTCCCGGTTCATCGGCGTTTCGCGGGTCACGGCCGCGGCACCCTTGGTGATCACGTAAAAGTAATCGCCGTCCCCACCCTGTTTGATGATGACTTCGCCGGCGCGGCAGACGACGTGCTGCATGCGCATGAACAGCGCCTGGAGATTCGCAGGCGGAATGCGGTGAAACGCCTTGGTTTGCAGCAGCACCGTCATCCAGTCGTCCGCGTCCGCAGAACTCGTGCCCGTAATCTCGCCGACTTCGTAGGTTCCGGTCTGGTCCCAGGTGATCAGCACGTCCAGAAGGTCGGAATCCACCGCGACATAAGTGATGTCGGACATCGCGCGCGCAGTGAAGCGCCGCGGCTGGCCGGCGCCGACGGCGATGCGAGCCTCCGGCGTGCCGGCGCGCAACATCGACACGGTGCGGTCGCCGACGCGCAGTTCAAGCTCGCCTTCGACCAGGTAGATCGTGCGCTTGTCGGATTCGCCTTCCTTGAAGAGCACGCGGCCGGAGTCCATCTGCTGCAGCCGCGTCTTGCGGGACAGCGCATGCAGGTTCTCTCGCTTCAGCCCGTCGAGCGGGCTGAAAGTGCGCAGTACATCGAGTTCAACGGGTTTCTCTTCCATGATGCCTATCATAGCCTTCAGCGCGGCGTGGTGAACGACGTCCAGCCGGCATCAGGCCTGAATCGCGGCCCATGGGTCGCGGCCAGCTGCTGCAGACGCGCGACGATCGCCGACGCGCCGCGCGCGCGCGCATAGTGCAGCGGGCCACCGCGAAACGGCGCAAAACCGGTTCCAAAAATCATGCCGGCGTCGAGCAGATCGGCGTCGTCGATGACGCCCTCCCGCAGGCAGGCGACCGCTTCGTTCAGGTATTGCAGGATGAGCCTGTCCGTCAGGTCGTCCGGCGCGCGGGCGGAGGCTGGCGGCTTCACCGGCTTGCCGTCCCGCCATTCGTAATAGCCGCGACCGCTCTTGCGGCCGACATGGCCGGCGGCGATCAGTTCGGCCGTGCCTTTCGGAACGGGCATGCCGAAGGCGTCCGCGAGAATACGGCCGACGTGCGACGCGACATCGAGGCCGACCGTGTCGGCGAGTTCGATGGGGCCCATTGGCATCCCGAACGAGACTGCCGCGCGGTCGATCAGTGCAAGCGGAATGCCCTCGTCGGCCGCCAGCATTGCCTCGGTCATATACGGCATCAGGATGCGGTTCACGACGAAACCGGGCGAGCTCCGGCAGGGTAATGGCAGCTTGTCGAGCTTGCGCGTGAACGCAAGTGCATCCTCGACGACGTCCGCGCGCGTCTGTTGCGATCGAATGATCTCGACCAGCATCATCTTGGCGACGGGATTGAAAAAATGCAGGCCGACCAGGCGGCCGGAATCAGCGAGACCCTGCGCGAGCTCCTCCAGCACGATGCTCGACGTGTTGGTTGCCAGGATCGCCGCCGGCTTCATGGCCGGCTCGAGCTTTGCATACAGCGCCCGTTTCGCCTCGGCGTTCTCGAATATCGCTTCGATCACGATGTCGGCCTGCGCCACACCCGATCCATCGATGTCGGGCGTCAGCCGCGCCGCCATCTCGGCGGCCTTGGCCGGGTCGCGCGCGCGCTTGCCGAAGAATTCCCGGGCACGCGCCAGTGCGGGTTCCACATACTTCATCTCGCGGTCCTGCAACGTCACAGTCAGGCCGCGCGAGACGCACCAGGCGGCGATGTCGCCTCCCATGACGCCGGCGCCGACCACATGCACGCGGGTCATCTTGCGCGTGGACCTGCCGCCGAGCGCCTTCAGCCGGTTCTGCAGGAAGAACACCCGGACGAGATTTCGCGACGATTCGCTGAGGAACAGGCGAGCGATCGAGCGCGCCTCGGCCTCGAAGGCCGCGGTACCGATGGCGCCGTGGCGCTCGAACAGGTCGATGATTGCGTAGGGTGCGGGGTAATGCTGCGGATTGGCGCGCCGCGCCACCTGCTTGCGCGCCCGGCTTGCGACGATCGAACGGATCAGCGGCCATGCGAGCAGCCGCTGACCGAGCGGAACGCGCCGCTTTGGCGGCGCCGCGAGCGCGATCTCCCGCGCCGTGGTGTCCAGCTGATCACGCGCCACCAGCCGGTCGATCAGCCCGTGCTTCAGCGCCGCATCGGCCCGCAGCGAGCGTCCTGTCAGCATCAGGTCGAGTGCCGCCGGCACGCCGATGAGGCGCGGCGCGCGCACCGTGCCGCCGAATCCCGGGTGGATTCCGAGCATGACTTCAGGCAGGCCGAGATTGAGCCGCCCATCGTCCGCGCCTACCCGGTAATCGCAGGCGAGCGCGAGCTCGAGCCCGCCGCCGAGTGCGAATCCGTGGATGGCAGCGACGGTCGGCACCGGCAGCGACTCGATCCGGTCGAACACCTTCTGACCGGTCCGCACGAGCTGGTAGGCTTTTTCGAGGTCCGCGAGTCCGCTGAACTCGGATATGTCGGCTCCGGCGATGAAGCCGCTGTCCTTGGCGGAGCGGATCACGAGGGCCTTCACCCCGGAGGTCTCGATCCTGGCGAGACAATCGTTCAGTTCCGCCATGGCGGCGCTGCCGAGCGTATTGGCGCTGCCGCCCTGCAGGTCGAACGTCAGCAAGGCCACGCCGTCCGGACCTGTTTCAAGACGCCAATGCTGAAGTGGTTTCGCCATCATGGAATTATGCACCCCTCATGCCACGCTCACGCGCCAGCCGCCGATGCCTGCTCGGGCTGCCGCACGTGGGCGGGATCCACTTCGAAGTCGAATACCAGCGGCAGGTGGTCGGACAGGGGCACCGCCGGGATGTCGAAGCCCGTCGGAACGATGCCCTGCCCATACAGGATGAAATCGAGCTCCTTGCGCGGAAAGCGGCTCGGGTAGGAAGGCTGGCTCGCGACGTTGGCGCTGCGCAGGCCGGCCGCCTGCATGAACAGGTAGATCTCGTGTTCGCCCCAGAACGTGTTGAAGTCGCCCGCGACAATCACGGGCTTCGTCTGGCGCCGCACGAGCTGATGCAAATGCCGGAGCTGGTTATGGCGGTGACGGAACTTCAGGGACAGGTGCACGAGGAACACGGCGACGTTCTCGAGCTCGAGTTCGATGATCAACTTCTTGATGCCGGCTTCGAAGTAGTGAAACCGTTCGCCCCGCACGCGCGGCGCAGCCAGGAAGGCATTGGCCTGCTTGCGCACGATCGGCATGAACTGGTTGAGGGAGTCCTCGCCGTACTTGCACTGGTAGGTCGAGAAGTGGGACAGCCTGCTGGCAATGAATTCGGCCTGGTTGACCATACCGCTGCGGATCGACCCCGTATCCACCTCGATCAGCCCGACGATGTCGGGATCCCTGCCGGCGATGAAGTCGGTGATGCGTTCAAGCACCTGGCGGCTGCTGCGCAGGTAACCCGCTCCGGGTACTGGCAGGTGAAATGAGGGGCCCGTCCCGGTGCCGTAGCGGATGTTGTAGAGAAGCAGTCGCATCTTTCGTATTCTAGGGTGCACCGCAGCATGAGGGGCGCCCACCGTGACGGAAAACAACCCGATACGGCTTTTTGTCACGCATCTATATGCGCCGGACGAATCTTACTTCCGGGTCTTCGAGTACCTTGAAAGCACTCCGAATTTCTACTACCTGAACCTGGCGACGCCTGAAAAGCCGCCGCGCAGCAAGGAGAAGGAAGCCATACGCGAGGATCTCCGTCGCCAGATGAGCGATGCGGAAGTGATCGTGCTGCTGTCATCCCTATATGGACGCGATGCCGTGCTGATGGAATTCCAGGCTCTGTATGCCCAGTCCTGCGACAAGCCCCTGGTGGTCATGGAACCGTTCGGAACGGAGGCCCAGATGCCGGCCAAGTTGCGCGAAATGGCCGATGAAGTCGTGGCCTGGAACGGGCGGGACATGGCAGACGCGATCCGGCGTCAGGCGCGTCACGAAGACACGACGCGCTGGGACGTGATCGAATTCAAGCTCGATTGACGCGGATCAGCGTTGGAATGCGGGACAGGCCCGTATCCGAAAGGGCGGCCGGACGCGCCGGGGTTGCGGGAGCCACCCGGGCCGGCGCCGTCGCCAGCAACCGGTGCAGCTTGTCGAGCAGTTCCACGATGCGGGTGGCGCAGGCGTCCGCATCGCTGATCGACATCTTGCGGACGGTCGCGACCACTGCGGATTCGCCGAGGGCAGGCGGGATTTTGGTCATGGACTGTTGCAGCCCTTCAAAGTCCGCGCGCAGCTCGCCAGGAACTTCGTCAGTCGGCAGATCGAGCAAGTGACGCGTGAACGCGTCGGTCAGCCGTTGCTTGAGCGGCGTCGACTTGGCCAGCTCCAGAGCGGCTTTGTGCAGGCTCTCCCAGGCAGCAGAACTCACGGTGACCGGACTCCCTCGGCAGCAGTCAATTCGAGTTTGATCGAATGGTACCCGGACCTTGCAGACAAGCACCCGGCAGCGACTGGAAATTCCCCGAAACTTCAAATCGATACGACCCGAATATAGCGCGATTTCTGCGCTTGGGAAGCCCCAGCCGCCGGATTCTTGCGTCAGGTCAACATATTCGGTTCTACTGTTCCAGGATCGTAGCAGGAGGCGGGCCAATGGCCGATGCAGTGTCAGACAGGCAAGTACTCGTCCTGGCGGCGCTCGCCCAGCCGACCCGCCTGCAGATCCTGTCCCGGGTGGCGGCCGCGGGCGGCGAGGGTGTGGCGGCCGGAGAGATCGCCCGGTCCATTCGCTGCCCGGCATCGACCCTGTCCTTTCATCTGAAGGAACTGAGCCGAACCGGTATCCTGGAAGCGCGGCCCCGGGGACGCTTCATCATCTACGGGCTGCAGCGCCAGGCACTCGCGGCCTTGGCGCGCTATATCGGGGGACTCGCGAGTCCGGTGCGCGGCAAGCGCGATCGCGGGCAGTTGCAGATGTTCGGCGACTGACGCCGTGCCTCAGTTGCGCACGAGGTGTGCGACGAGGTGGTCCACCGCAGTGGCGTCGAGCCGTTCCGAATCCGCGAACAGTGCGCGGATCCTGCCGCGCTGACGGTCCGGGAATACCGTCAGGGATGATTCGAACTTCGCAACCAGCAACGGGTAGCCCTCTGCACGCCGGCGCCGATGACCGATCGGGCAATCGACCTGTACGCGGGCCGTTGCCGTGCCATCCCGGAAAAACACCTGTATCGCATTGCCGATGCAGCGCTTGTCCGCGTCGTAATAGTCCGCGGTGAACTGTGGATTCTCGCGTACTTCCATGCGCGAGCGCAGATCATCGATGCGCGGGTCCGCGGCGACGGCATCCTCGTAATCCGCTGCCGTCAGGCGGCCATGAATCAGGGGCACGGCCACCATGTACTGGATGCAGTGGTCGCGGTCCGCGGGATTCGCAAGCGGTCCGGTCTTGTCGATGATGCGCACACCGGGTTCCTGGGTCTCGATCACGATGCGTTCGATGTCGCCGAGACGCCCGGCCACCAGCAGGTGCAGCTGCATCGCGCATTCGACGGCCGTCTGCGCGTGAAACTCCGCCGGAAAGCTGATCTTGAAAAGAACGTTTTCCATCACGTAGCTGCCGAAGCCCTGCTTGAACGCGAACGGCTTCCCGTGGAACAGCACATCGTAGAAACCCCACTTCGGCGCCGACAGCGCCGACGGATAGCCCATCTCCCCGGTCATGGCGATCAGCGCGTGGCGCACGCCGCGGCTGGTTGCATCGCCGGCGGCCCAGCTCTTGCGCGAGCCGGTATTTGGCGCATGGCGATAGGTCCGGAGCGCGCCGCCGTCGATCCACGCGTTTGAAACCGCATTGATCACCTGCTCGCGCGTTGCCCCCAGCATGGTCGCGACGACAGCGGTGGTCGCAACGCGGACCAGGATCACGTGATCCAGGCCGACGCGATTGTAGGCATTCTCGAGCGCCGTCACGCCCTGGATCTCGTGCGCCTTGATCATGGCGGTCAGCAGGTCGCGTACGGTGAGCGGTGACCGTCCTTCGACCGCCGCCTTGCGCGAGAGCCAGTCGGCGACGGCCAGGATGCCGCCCAGGTTGTCGGAAGGATGGCCCCATTCGGCGGCAAGCCAGGTGTCGTTGAAATCGAGCCAGCGGATCATCGCGCCGATGCTGAAAGCGGCCTGCACGGGATCGAGCTCATAACTGGTGCCGGGAACCCGGGCGCCACCCACCATGGTCGCGCCGGGCACCACCGGTCCGAGCAGGCGCGTGCAGGCGGGAAAGGCGAGCGCCTGGAAGCCGCAGGCCAGCGTGTCCATCAGGCAGTAGCGTGCGGTTTCATAGGCGACCGGGCTGTCGATGACGGCATCGCGCGCATAGGCCGCGATGTCGACCAGAATGCGATCGGGGGCGGGCCGCTCGGCGGAGCGGATGTCATGCTGGCTCACGGATGTCCTACCTCTGGTCGCGCGGCGGAACCCTGCGAGGCTCCGGGCCGGTGTAATTCGCGCTCGGCCGGATGATCTTGCCGTCCTGGCGCTGTTCGATCACGTGCGCGGCCCAGCCGGTGGTGCGCGACATCACGAACAGCGGCGTGAACATCGGCATCGGCACGCCCATCAGGTGATACGCGACCGCACTGAACCAGTCGAGGTTCGGAAACATGCGTTTGACATCCCACATGACGGACTCGACTCGCTCGGCGATGCGGTAAAGCCGGTCGTCGCGGGTTTCGGCGGCGAGCTCAGCCGCAACGCGCTTGATCACGACATTGCGCGGATCGGCGATCGTATATACCGGGTGCCCGAAACCGATGATCACCTCCCGCGCGGCGACACGGCGCCGGATGTCCCGCTCGGCGTCGTCCGGATTGCGGTAGCGTTGCTGGATCTCGAGCGCGACTTCATTGGCGCCGCCGTGCTTCGGCCCGCGCAGCGCGCCGATCGCGCCGGCGATGCAGGAATGCATGTCGGCGCCGGTCCCCGCAATCACCCGGGCAGTGAAGGTTGAGGCATTGAACTCGTGCTCGGCATAGAGGATCAGCGACGTATGCATCGCGCGAACCCAGGTATCGAGCGCCGGTTGCTGATGGAGCAGGTGCAGGAAGTGTCCGCCGGTCGAATCGTCGTCCGTTTCGACCTCGATGCGCTTTCCGGTCAGTGCAAAATGGTGCCAGTAGCAGAGCATGGATCCGGTCGACGCCACCAGCCGGTCGCCGATGTCCTGGGCCCCGGCGACGGTGTGCGCGCCCTGTTCCGGTAATTCGCAGCCCACTGCTGAAACGCCGGCCCGCAGCACGTCCATCGGATGCGCGCTCGCGGGCAGCAGTTCGAGCACTGAGCGGATGCGCGGGCTCAGCCCGCGAAACCCGCGCAGCCGGCATTTGTAGGCGGCGAGCGCCCCGGTGTTCGGCAGCTCGCCGTGGATGAGGAGGTGCGCGATCTCCTCGAACTCGCAGCATTCTGCGATGTCGAGAATGTCGTAGCCGCGATAATGCAGGTCGTTGCCGGAACGGCCGACGGTGCAGATCGCCGTGTTGCCGGCGACGACACCCGACAGCGCGACGGACTTCTTGGGTTTGAATCCCGGTGTTTCTCCGCCGGCACTCACATCAGGTCTCCCTGCCACGGCTGAAGAGTTCGTCGAGCTTGCGCTCGTATTCGTGATAGCCGAGCACGTCGTAAAGTTCGGTTCTCGTCTGCATCCGCTCGATGACGGCGCGCTGGCTGCCGTCCCTGCGGATCGCGCCATACACGTCGATCGCAGCCCGGCTCATGGCGCGGAACGCCGACAGGGGATACAGCACGAGTCGCACGCCGGCGCCGCCGAGTTCCGTAGTGGTGAACAGTGGCGTGCGACCGAACTCGGTGATGTTCGCGAGCACCGGCACGGCGATGGCGCGCGTGAACTGGCGGTACTCCTCGAGCGTCGTCAGCGCTTCGGCGAAAATCATGTCGGCGCCCGCGGCGACATAAGCCTCCGACCGGTCGATCGCCCCCTGAAGACCCTCGACCGCGTGCGCATCGGTCCGCGCCATGACGACGAAGCCGTCATCGGTCCGTGCATCCACCGCCGCCCGGATGCGGTCCGCCATTTCGGCCGCGACCACCAGTTCCTTGCCCGGCCGGTGCCCGCAACGCTTGGCCTGCACCTGATCCTCCAGATGCATTCCCGCGGCGCCGGCACGGATCAGCTCGCGCGTGGCGCGCGCGATCGAAAACGCCGCTCCCCAGCCGGTGTCGGCATCGACCAGCAGCGGCAGGTCGGTCGCGGCCGTGATCCGCGCGGCATCTCCACAGACGTCGTTCAGGCCCGTCACGCCGAGGTCCGGCAATCCGAAGGAGGCATTGGCTACGCCCGCGCCGGACAGGTACAGGGCACGGAACCCCGCGCCGGCTGCCAGCATGGCGCTGTAGGCGTTGATCGCACCGACGATCTGCAGCGGGCGCTCGGCGTCGAGCGCCGCGCGAAAGCGTCGTCCCGGGGAAGTCACGGTCATCTGCCCATGATACCGAGCGGAGCCGCGCGCCGGGGATTTTGCCTGATACGGCGCAGGTGGTAGGCTTGCTCACAACAAACGAGAGGGGGGCCTCGCCCGTTTGTTTCGTGCATCCAGCCAGGCTTCTCTGATCAGGAGTCCGAAATGACTGACTATCGCATCGGTCGCACGGCGCTCGCGTCGGGCGTGCTGCTCGTTCTCGCGACGGCGTCCGCGGTTGCCCAGGACCAGGACGCGTCCACGATTCTCGGCGAGATCATCGTCACCGCGCAGAAGCGCGTGGAGTCCCTGCAGGATGTCCCGCTGGCAGTCAGCGCAGTCAGCGGCGCGAAGATCGCAGAAGCCGGCATCATGAAAATCGAGGATCTCAAGAACTACGTACCGACTATGTTCATGACCGAAACGGCGATCGGCAACAACATCTCGATCCGCGGTATTTTTTCCGGTGTGAACCCGGGCTTCGAACAGTCTGTCGGCACCTACGTCGACGGCGTGTATCGCGGCCGGCCGCAGCAGACCCGGGCGCCGTTCCTCGATCTCGAACGGGTGGAAGTGCTGCGCGGGCCGCAGTCGATTCTGTTCGGCAAGAACAGCGTGGGCGGCGCGCTCAACATCACGACCGCGCGGCCAACCCAGGAATTCGACGCGATGGTGTCCGCGCTGTACGAGCCACGTTATGACGAGCAGGAGTTTTCCGGGCACGTGTCCGGGCCATTCACGGACCGACTGCGCGGCCGGCTTTCCGCGCGCTATCGCGAGGCTGATGGTCATATCCACAATGGCACCCAGTCGACTGAAGACCCGTCGCGCGAGGAAACGACCGTACGCGGCTGGCTCGAGTTCGACATCTCCGACGACGTCACGGCCTCGCTCAAGGCCGAGATGGGCGAATTCGATGTTGTCGGACGTCAGATCGAGATCGATCAGGAGGCACCGATACCGGCGGGGCCGTTTACCGGACTCACCTATGCACAGGTCCTGGTCAATGTGTTCGGCCAGGATTCGAGCGTGCTGAACAACACACCGGATTACGTACGCTCTTCCAATGGTGATTTCAGCGATAACGACACCGAGGAATATGTCTTGCAGGTGGACTGGCAGCGGGGTGAAAGCACCGTGACGTTCATCACTGCTTATTCCACTTACGAGTTCAACGAACTCTGCGATTGCGATTTTACCGGGGCCAATATCTTCAACGTCGCAATGGCCGAGGAGTATGAGCAGACGAGTCAGGAAATCCGCCTGACTTCACCCGCGGGTGGGACGGTGGAATACATCCTGGGCGCGTATTACGAGACGTCGGACCTCGATTTCTTCGACTCCATCCAGGTGCCGGGTAACAGCGTGCTGGTCGCTGCGGTTAACCCGTTCATTGCAAACACGGGATCACCGCGCTTCTTCAGCCAGGATTCGGACAGCTATTCCGGATTCGCCCAGCTTAGCTGGAGCCTGTCGGAGGAATTTCGCTCGACGATCGGGATGCGTTATTCCAGCGATAAAAAGTCCGCATCCCGCAGCCTGAGCATCACCGACATCAATGGTGACCCGCTGGTCGGTTTGCAGGCGGTGGTCGCGCCACTCGTATATGCGGGTCTCAATGTGCGAGCACACGACCTGTCCGACAGTCGCAAAGAGGACCAGACGCTGCCTTCGCTCACCTTCGAATGGTCGCCCGACGACAGCACCATGTTGTATGCGTCCTGGAGCAAAGGCGCCAAATCTGGCGGATTCGATGCACGCTCGAACAATCCGACGACGCCCCCGGGCAATGGCACGTTTGAGTTCGATGAAGAACGGGCTACCAACCTTGAATTCGGTGCCAAGCTCAGGATGGGTGGCAGTTTCGAGATGAATGCGGCCCTGTACATGACGGATTTCGAGGACCTGCAGGTCAGTACCTTCGACGGCGTACTGGGGTTCAACGTGCGAAACGCGGGTGAGTCGGAGATCAAAGGTCTGGAACTCGATATGCGCTGGCAGGCGACCACAAACCTGCTGCTGACGAGCAGCATCGCCTATACGGATTTCGAGTTCCTCGATTACATCGGCCAGTGTTTCCCCGGGCAGCCGTCGGATGCTGGCGACGGTCTGAACTGCAATTACAAGGGAAAGACGAACGAGTTCGTGGCGCCATGGGTCATTGCGGCGGGCGCCAGCTACCGTCGGCCGATTGGCGCGAATCTCGCACTCAACATTGCTACCGACGTTTATCATTCGGATCAGTACTTTGTCGCGCCCACGCTTGATCCGAAACAGATACAGGAGTCGTACTACAAGGTGAATGGCCGGGTCGGGATCAGCGACCAGGATGGATCCTGGGATGTCTCGATCATCGGCAAGAACCTGTTCAACGAGCAGATCCTGCCATACGGTAACGTCACGCCGCTGGCCAACCAGTTCGGTGCGTTCAGTTCGTGGCGTTTCGTCGAGCGGGGCAGCACGGTGGCGCTGCAGGCCACGCTGCGGTTCTGACAGGGCACGAGGACAGGGCCCCGGCCCGGGCGACGGGCCGGGGCCTTTCTTTTTCGCGCCGGAGGAGGAAAGGCCGAGCATGCGTCTCGTGACATTCGGCATGGCGGCGGAGAAGCCGCGACTCGGCGCCTTGCTGCGGGACGGCGGCGTGCTCGACCTTGCGGCCGCAGTCGGCGGCGCACGGCCGTTTGATTCGATGTTGTCGCTGATTGAATCAGGACCCGACGGATGGGACGAAGCACGCGAACTTGTCCTGCGCGCCGCCGGACCCTTCATCCGGGATCCGGCCGCCTGCCGGCTGCTCGCGCCGCTGCCGCTGCCGCCGCAGATCCGCGACTTCATGTGTTTCGAGAAGCACGTCATCCAGGCGTTCGGCGCGGCTTTCCGCATGAAGGCCACCCGCGCCACGTCGGCGGACGAGAAGGCGGCGCTGGTTGCCCAGGCGGATGCATTCCGCCCGCCGCCCGTCTGGTATGAGCGCCCGCTGTATTACAAGGCCAACCGCTTCTCGATCAGCGGTCCCGGGGACACGATCCGCTGGCCCGGTTACAGCCGCCTGATGGACTACGAATGCGAGCTCGCCTGCGTGATCGGCAGGGCCGGCGCGGATATCCGGCGCGAGCACGCGCCTGGCCACATCTTCGGCTACACGATCTTCAACGATTTCAGCGCACGGGACGCGCAAGGCGCCGAAATGCCGGGCGGCCTGGGCCCGGCGAAGGGCAAGGATTTCGACGGCGCGAATGCTTTCGGGCCATGCATCGTCACGGCCGACGAGATCCCTGATCCCTATGGCCTGCCGATGATCGTCCGCGTGAACGGTGAAGAACGATCCCGTGGAAATTCGGGCGAGATGCACTGGAAATTCGAGGACCTGATCGCCTACGTGAGCCAGGGAGAGACCCTGCGTCCCGGCGAAATCCTGGGCAGCGGGACGGTCGGCGACGGTTGCGGGCTCGAGAGCCTTCGCTTCCTCGACGACGGTGACCACGTCGAACTCGAGATTCCGCCGATCGGCGTGCTCGGGAACCGGGTCGTCCGGTCGAATGCGGGTGATGCGTGAGACGGCGCCCCTTCCGACGCGGGCTCGAGGACCTCGGCAACGGCCTGTATGCCTGGATGCAGCCTGACGGCGGTTGGGGATGGTCGAATGCCGGCTTCGTGCGCGACGGCGACGAGTCGCTGCTGATCGATACGCTGTTCGACGAACCGCTGACCGCCGCGATGCTGGCCGCGATCGACGATGCGACCGGCATTGCGCCTGAGCGCATCGGCCAGCTCGTCAATACCCACGCCAACGGCGACCACACGCACGGCAATGCGCTGGTGCCGAATGCCGAAGTGGTCGCGTCGGCCGCGGCCGCGGACGACATGCGCGAATTGCCGCCCGCGGCGCTGGCGGAGTTGAAGGCGGGCGGGGCGACGGGAGCATTTGGCGAGGCGGGCCGCTATTTCGCGGAGATATTCGAGCCATTCGATTTCACGCGCGCCCGCGGCCGTCTGCCGACTCGCACGTTCGAGCGCCGGCTGGACCTGCGCGTCGGCGACAGGCAGGTCGAGCTGCACATGCTGGGGCCGGCCCATACCACCGGCGACGTGCTGGCCTGGCTGCCGGCGGAACGGGTCGTGTTCACCGGCGACCTGCTGTTCATCGATGTCACGCCGGTGATGTGGGCGGGTCCGGTCGACAACTGGCTCGCGGCCTGTGATCGGATACTCGCGTTCGGCGCGGATCACATCGTGCCGGGCCACGGTCCGATGACGGACGCGAGTGGCGTACGAGGCGTGCAGGAGTACCTGCGGTTCATCGACCGCGAGGCGCGGGTGCGCTTCGACGCCGGCATGACGGTCGAGGCGGCGGCGCTCGACATTGCGCTCGGCGAATACCGCCACTGGCTCGACGCGGAGCGCGTTGCCGTCAATGTCGATACGTTGTTTCGCGGTTACCGCGGTGACCACTCGCCGCCGAATGTCGTCCGCCTGTTCGGCCTGATGGCGGCCGTGCGCCGGAGCATGCGCGCATGAATCGATCGTTTATTCCCCTGCTCACAATGCTGTTCTCGACTGTGCCGTGGCCGGCTGCGGCCGCCGACTGCGCCGCGCTCGCCGATCTGCGCTGGCTGCTCGGTGATTGGACGGCCGTTGGCGACAAGTCGAGTTTTCACGAGTCCTGGGCGGAGCTGGGGCCGCAGACCTTCGTAGGCAGCGGGATCGAGCGCTCGAAAACCGATGGCGCGGTCAAGGGAAGCGAGGCGCTGCATCTGCTCGAGATGGCGGGCGAGGTCTTCTACATTTCCAAGGTGGCGCACAACGACCTGCCGGTGGCGTTCCGGCTGACCGGCTGCGAGCAGGGCCGATTCGTATTCGAGAACCCGGCGCATGATTTTCCGCGTGTGCTGGAATACCGGCGTGAAGGCGGCGACCGGCTGGTCGTGCGGGTCAGTGACGGCGGTAAAAACGGCTTCACGCTCGATTTCAGGCACGAGACGCCGGGTACGGATCCTGGAACCGCTGTTCTCGCCGCGGAAGATGCGCGGTTCGCGGCGATGATCGCAGGCGACGCGGAGGCGATGCGCCGTGCACTGGCAGCGGATCTCGAATACGTGCATTCAACCGCTGTCGTGGAAAGCCGCGATGAGCTGATCGCATCGATCACGAGCGGGCGCACGCGCTACGTCGCGGTGACCGGGCTCGAGCGGCAGGTCGTGATGCTGGGGCCGGGAACGGCGCTGGTGCGCGGCACGGGCCGCTTCGAGGTCGTTGCCGGCACGGCGCCGCTCGACCTCAAGCTGCGCTATCTGGCTGTCTACGGCCGGGAGGAGGGCAGCTGGCGACTCCGGTCCTGGCAGTCGCTGCGTCTGCCCTGATCAGCCTGCGGATTGCTTCAGGAACTTCGTCATTTCGTCGAATGGCACCGGCTTGCTGATCAGGTAGCCCTGGATCTCGTCGCAACGCAGCAGCCGCAGGATTTTCGCCTGCTCTTCAGTCTCCACGCCTTCGGCCACGACCGTCAGCTTCAGCGAATGTGCGAGCGAGATCATCGTCGAGACCAGTGTCATCGCGCCAGGATCGTCCAGCATCTTCGCAATGAATGAACGGTCGATCTTCAGGGTTTCCACCGGCAACTTCGCCAGGTAGCCCAGCGACGAAAATCCGGTGCCGAAGTCATCGAGCGCGATGCCGATGCCCATGCGCCGCACCTCGTCGAGCTTGCGGATGTTGCTGTCCACATCCTCCATGATCAGCGACTCCGTGACCTCGAAGTCGATTCCCGGGGCTTTGCCGGCATCCTCCAGGGCAATCTGCACGGTGTCGATGAAATCGCGCTTGCGCAGCTGGATCGTCGAGACGTTGACCGCGACGCGCGGTGCGGCAAGGCCCATCGTGCGCCAGCGACCGCGCTCCTCCGCCGCGCGGCGCATGACCCAGGCCCCAATCGGCACGATCATGCCGGTCTCTTCCATCAGCGGGATGAACTTCACCGGCGGCACCATGCCGCGTTCCGGGCTATTCCAGCGGATCAGGGCCTCCACGCCCGTCACGCGGCGCGTCTCCATGCTCACTTTCGGCTGGTAATAGAGCTCGAACTCCTGCTTTTCACTGGCCTCCCGGAGCGCATGCTCGAGCATGACCTTTTCGGTCACGGCCACGCTCATGCGCTGCGTATAGAACAGGTGTTCGTCGCCGGAGGATTTAGCCCGCTCGAGCGCCGCCTCCGCGTTCTTGAGCAGCGTCGGCGCATCGTCGCCATCGTCCGGATAAATTGCGATGCCGGTCGTAGCGCCCATGCGCATCTGGGTGCCGTGCACGTCGAATGGCCGCCCGAAGCAACTCTCCTGCCAGCGCGAAACCTGCAACAGCACGTCGGACTCACTGCGGATGTCCTCGATGATAGTCGCGATCTGATCACCGGTGACGCGCGCCAGGTCCGTGCCGGAGCCGACCGACGCGGCGAACCGTTCCGCGAACTGCTTGAGGACGAGATCGCCTGCCGGGCGACCGAAAGTGTCGTTGATGTTGCCGAGGCGCTCCGGCGCCATGGCCACCAGCGCCAGTCTGGTGCGATCCTTCGCGGCGCGCGCGAGATGCTGCGCCAGACGGTCGAGGAACAGCGTGCGGTTGGCAAGATTCGTCAACGCATCGTAATAGGCGAGATAGAACAGGCGGTCCGATTGCTCGAGGTGATCGAGCGCGAAAGAAATGTCGCCAGCCAGCTCTTCGAGGAGCTGCAGCTCCTGCTCGCTGAAGAAATCTGGCTCCGATGTGATAAGCGCGAGGCAACCCGCGGGCTTGCCCCCGACCACCAGCGGCAGCGCGATGATTCCGCGAAAACCCTGTGCGAGCATCTGCTCGCGATACTGGATGGGGCGCGGATCGGTTCTCATGTCATTGCAGAATTGAACCTTGCCCGTGCGAATTGCCGAGGCGACGATGCCGTCTTCGGCGGGGTCAGGTACCAATACCGGCTGTATCGCAGTGGCGAGTTCGGCTTTTTCGCCAGCGAATGCGACGGGCCTGATTTCGCTGGTCGTGGGGTCCAGCCAGCCGATCCAGGCGAATGCAAAGCGCCCGAACTGCGTGGCCAGCCGGCAGGCCTCGCGGAACAGCTCGTCGCGGTCACGCACGCGCACGATCAGCGTATTGATGCTGCTCAGCACCGCGTAAATGCGATTCAGGTGCTTGATCTGGGCGGCTGCGGTATGACTTTCCGTCACGTCGCTCGCCGTGCCGACGATGCGGCCGCCGGGGATTTCTGTGTCCAGTACTGGAAACGTGCGCAGCCGTATCCAGCGAAGCGAGCCGTCGCGCAGCTGAATGCGGTACTGGAAATCGGCCGCTTGCTCGCCGCCGGCGATCCGCCCGAATTCACTGCGGACTCTATCGGCTTCTTCGGGGTGTATTGACTCCATCAGGATGTCCATGCAACTCGACGCCTGGGGATTGCTTTGACCCCAAATCTGGGAGTACGCCGGGCTCAGGTAGATAAGGTCATTCAAGTCGGCGGAAGCGACGAAAAACGCATCCTGGATATTCTCGGCGAGGTGGCGAAACCGTTCCTCGCTCGCCTGCAGTCCGGCCGTGGCGCGCTCCCGCTCCGTCATTTCCTCCTGCAGCAGGCGGGCGCGGACCTGCAGTTCCGCGTACAGGCTGCCGTTCTCGTAGATCCGCCCCACCTGGGCCCCGAGGATCGAAAACAGCCGTTCATCGTCTTCGCTGAATTCGTCCGCGCCTACCTTGTCCGCGAGGCAGATCCAGCCGTACGCCTGCGTCAGCGAGACCAGCGGCACGGCAAGGAACGCCTTGGCGCGGGGATACGTCGCCGGGAGGCCTGCATCGATCGTTGCGCCGTCGTTGCGGGCGATTCGCCAGGACTTGCGGCTCGCGAACACGCGACCCAACGCACCTGCCTCCAGGACCGGCCGCTCGGGCTGGACGCTGGCCGTACTGAGGCCGCTGACGGCGAAAATGGACTTGCCATTGCCGAGCTTGTCGCGCGCGGCCAGCACCGCATATTTTGCGCCGAACAGCTTGCGTGCGCCATGGCACATCTGCTCCAGCAGCACGCGTGGCTCCCGCTCCGAGGCAAGCTTCACCTGCAGCTCGGTCAGCGCGGCCAGCTTGGCGTTTGCCGTCTCCAGTTCGCCGGTTTTGTGCCACAGCTTGTCGGTCAGCAGCCGCAAATGCTCGGTGTCGTACTGCTCGGGAACCTGCGAATCCGCGGCAGTGACGTCTCCGGAAACTATTTCCTCGATCGTCCGCAGGATCACATCCGGCTCGCAGGGCTTGATCAGGACACGCACGACATGCCCGCTCTCGGCGAGCCGGAGCGCTTCCTTCTCGTGATAGCTCGCGGTATAGAACACGACCTTGGTGCCGGCCAGCTCCGGATCCGCGCGCAGCCGCCGGACAAATTCGTAGCCGTCCATCGTCGGCATCAGGATGTCGGAAATGACGAGCTGCGGCCGCTGTGCGCGCACGCATTCGAGGGCTTCATGCCCGTCGGCCGCTTCCAGGGGTTCGTGCCCGCGAAAACGCGCCAGCGTGACGAGCAGTTCGCGGTTGACGGCGTCGTCGTCGACGATCAGCACCCGCGCCATTCAGGCCGAACCAGGCTGTCGCGGCAGGGCGAGCCACCGGTCAATGTGGGCCAGGAAGCACTCAGGATCGATCGGCTTCGTCATGTATTCGGTGAAGCCGGCGGCCATGACGGATTCACGATCTCCGGGCATCGAATAAGCAGTCACAGCAATCACCGGAACCGCTCGCCAGTCCGGACTGGACTGCAACTGAGCGATGACTTCGTAGCCCGTGAGCTCCGGCATTTGCAGATCACAGAGGACCAGGTCAAACGCGTTATCGAATGCGGCGCGAAGTCCGGTCGCGCCATCCGGTGCGCCGCGAACGCTATGGCCGGCACGCTCGAGCAGATACTTCAGGAGTTCGAGACTCGCCGGATCGTCCTCGATGACCAGGATGCGTCCTGCCACCAATCATGCCTCCTGCATTACCAGGGTGAATGTCGTGCCATGGCCGAGCCTGCTTTCGCAAAGTATGCGCCCACCCATCTGCGTGGCAAGCTTCTGGCTGAGGTGGAGTCCAAGGCCGGTGCCGGCTTTCATGATTCGATTGCCGACGCCGAACCGGGTGAAGGGATCGAAAGCCAGCGCGACATCCTCATTCCGCATGCCCGGTCCGGTGTCCTCGATGCGGATCTCCACCTGCTTCGGTAAGGAATCGGCCCGCCGTGTCACCGTCAGGCGGACGCTGCCGTAATCGGTGAACTTGATGGCGTTGTCGGTCAGGTTGATCAGGATCTGACTGAGCGCGCGCCGATCCGCTTTGAGGTATATGGGCTCCTGCGGCAATGTCACGGCGAACTGGAGTTTCTTCTGCTCCGCCTGCGGCATCAGCGCCTCGCTGACCTCGCGCAGCACGGCCGAACTGTCGACCGGCTCGAGCTCTAGCTCGTGCCGGTCAGCTTCGATCTTGGCAAGATCCAGCAGGTCGTTGATCAGCGACAGCAGGTGCCGGCCGCTGGTCTGGACCGTTCGCAGCTGCTTCTCCTGACTTTCGTTCAGCGGTCCCGGCATGCGCATGAGCAGCGTGCCGGTGAAGCCGATGATCGAATTGAGCGGCGTGCGAAGCTCGTGGCTCATGCTGGCGAGGAACTGCGTCTTGGCGCGATTGGCGTTCTCGAGCGCCAGGTTTTTTTCACGCAGCTCTTGTTCGATCTGCCTGCGCTGGGAAATATCGCGGATCGCGCTCGATACCAGCATGCCTTCCTCGGTCATCAGCGGGCTCAGGCTGATCTCCACGGGAAATTCGCGGCCGTCCTTGCGCTGCCCGTTCAATTCCAGTTCCGCGCCCATCGGCCGTACGCGCGGATCGCGGAAAAATCCATTGCGATGCTCCGGGTGACGGTTACGGTATCGTTCCGGCAGCAGCAGCTCGATCGGCTGATTGAGCATTTCGGCTCGCCGGTAGCCGAACAGCTTTTCCGTCTGCGAATTGACCAGGACGATACGGCCCTGGCCGTTGACGATGACGATGGCGTCCGGCGCCGATTCGAGCAGGCCCCGGAACTTTTCCTGGGCCTGTTTGCGCACGCTGATGTCGCGGATCGCGCTCATCGCGAGTGTCGTGTCCTCGACCTGCAGCGGACTCAGGCCGATCTCGACCGGAAATTCCGAACCGTCCTTGCGCAAACCATAGAGCTCGAGGCCGATTCCCATGGACCGCGGGCGCGGCTGGGAAAAATACCCGACCCGGTGGGCGACGTGCGAGCCGCGAAAGCGCTCCGGCAACAAAATCTCGATCGGTTCTCCCTTCAGTTCCTCCTTGGAGTAGCCAAACAGTCGTTGGGAGTGCTCGTTGACGTACACGATGTGGCCGGTCGGATTGACGATGACGACGGCATCCGGGACGCTTTCCAGCAGGTCGCGGAACTTGGATTCGATGCGCTGCGCGTCACGGAGCACGCGCAGCTGGGTCACGTCCTTTTTCGTCGACAGGATCAGTGGATCGCCACCGTCGGGGTTCGGGACGGTCTTGCTGGTGATGCAGACGTACAGGCGCGAGCCGTCCCTGCGCTGGCGCAGCGATTCGAACGTGACCGTGCCCTCGATGCCAGCAACGGCAAGGCGGCTGGCCTCTTCATGGCGCAGTTCATCCGGAACGATCAGCTCGAAGAGACTGCGGCCGATGACGTCGGCCTGCGAATATCCGAACAGTGCTTCGGCGCCTGCACCCCAATGCAGGATCTCGCCTCGCGCGGTCAACAGGACGACCGCGTCAGACGATTCGCGTTGCGCGAGTGCCTGGTATTTCCCTGTTGGCGTCATGTACCCCCAACGCCACATCCCGGTTCAGCTTAGCCTGTAGCCTCCGGCAGTCATACACTGACGGTCCATCGCGATCCGCCAGGCGCCGAAACAGGCACTTCAACGGCATGATAAACAAGGAGAATAATTGCTTCTATCTAATTGATCGGTATATGTAAAAAGTCCCAAACGCGAGGATCGGACAATGAGCAAGGGCATGGATCGGAAACGGGAAGAGCGGAAGAAGCCGCAGCACACGCTCGCGGAGAAACGCGCGTTAAAGCGGGAAAAGAAGCGACAGAAAGGCCAGTAGCCGTTGCTGGCCTACGTTTTCTGGCACGCCGCGCGGCCGGCAATCGCCGCGCGGCATTACGAGGCCGCGCACCGCGCATTTCACGCGGCTCTCGCGCAGCAGCCGGTCGCCGGTCTCATCGGCGTGCGCGTGTTCTGCCTGGCCACCATTCCCTGGCTCGACCCGCCACAAGCCGGTTACGAGGACTGGCACCTGCTATCGGGGTCCGCCGCATTGGACACCCTGAATGCGGCGGCCGTGAGCGGCCGGCGGCTGGTGCCGCACGACCGGATCGCCGCCATGGCGGCGTCCGGCACCGCAGGCCTGTACGCATTGCGTTCAGGCGTTCCGATCACGCCGACGCGCGCATACTGGATGTCGAAGCCCGCGGGCATGAGCTACCTGGATTTCGACAGATCGATGCAGCCGCTCGTTGATGCGGGCGCCAGCCTGTGGGCGCGCCGCATGACGCTCGGTTCGACGCCCGAGTTCTGCCTGCACTCGGCCGCCGCAATCGTGCCCCCGCACGCTGCGCAGGACATACCCCTGGAACTGGTGTTTGGTCATGACTGACGTTGAATCTCAACAACGGAGATTCACCATGCGCGTGTTCATCGTCGCTGCCTTGTTGCTGATGCCCGCCGCACCCCTGGTTGCCGGCCCGGTCGAAGAGCAGAACAAGAAAATTGTGTCGACGATCTTCACCGAGATTTTCGGACAATGGCGCATCGCCGAGAACGAGCACATCTATTCGCCCGACTATGTCGGCCACGCCGGCGATCAGCACTTCACGCGTGCGGAAGACCGGGCCGCGGTCGAAGGGTGGAAGACATTCGCCCCCGACGGAAAGATGACCATCCTGCAGATCATCGCGGAAGGCGACCTGGTCGCCGTGCTGTGGACCGGCGAGGGCGTCAACACGGGCGAAGGCATTGGACTGCCGGCCACCGGCCGTCCGTTCCGGGTCACGGCCATGACAATGTTCCGATTGGCGGATGGGAAAATCGTCGAGGAGTGGAACGTTTTTGACAACTACTCGTTTTTGAAGCAGCTCGGGCTGCTGCCACAGGCCGGCGACTGACCGGTCCCGTCACCGACGGCCCCGGCAATCCAGTCGAGCAGGCCGGGCCAGAGCCGGTCACCGGCGCCGACGCGAAAGAAGCCGAAATGTCCGATACGCCGAATCCCCAGTTGTCCTGGCACGTGGCGGCGCATTTCCATGCGGGCGTTGGCGTAGAAGCCGTGCAGCACGGCGACATTCCGCTCCGACATGTACTCGTCATCCGTGAGCGACACCGACAACATCGGCAGTGTCGGGCGGCGATAGAGCTCGCGCATCGCTGCGCCCTCGACGCCGACCGCGTACTCGGGATGACGACAGCAGCGGGACCATTGCCGGATCACGCCTTTTGGCAGGTCGCCGACGATGCGCAGCTCTCGTCCCGGAAAATACCCACAGATCGCCGTCGCGAGGGGCACGATCACATGCCACAGCCACCACGAATACCGGCGCAGCGGATACGCATTCTCGCGCCACTAGCCGACACCGCTCGCGATCGTAATGGCGGCCGCTACCGTTTCGTTGCCGGGCGTCATCGCGAAGATCTGACCGCCCAGGCTGTGGCCGATCCATATCAGTGGTTTCCCGGCAGCGAGGCCGCGAATGAAGGCGAGCGCGGCAGCACAGTCCTGCCGCGCCCAGGTGAGTACGTCGGCCTCGAAGCCGCGCAGCGATCGCGGCGCCGAGTCGCCGATGCCGCGGTAGTCGAAGGTCACGACCTGCCATCCCTGGCCGGCAAGCCATTGCGCGAGATCGGCGTAGAAACTCTGCGGCACCGCCATCGCGGAAACGATGAGCACAGCACCCACGGGAACACCCGCAGCGGAAAACTCGCGCGCAGCCAACCGGTAACCGTCTGCGGCAACGATGGTCTTGGCTTGGGAGTCGATCGGATCCACTCACTGTGTATCGACCCGGGCTATGCTACGGCATGAGCGCCTATGTCATTGCGAACGTCAAGGTCACCGACCCGACGCGGTACGCGGAGTACGTCAAGCTGACGCCCCCTTCGATCGTGCCTTTCGGCGGCCGTTTCCTCGCTCGCGGCGGACCAGCGGAGAATCTGGAAGGCGCAACGGAAGCCAACCGGGTCGTCATCCTCGAATTCGACAGCTATGAGCGCGCCAGGGACTGGTACGAATCGGAGGGATACCGCGTGGCGAAAGCCTTGCGCCAGAGCGCCTCGGTTTCCAGCCTGATTCTTGTCGACGGGGTCAAGGGCTAGTACCACGGCAACTTGCGCAAAGCCGGCGGCTACCAGCCTGGTGGTTGCTTCGACCGGCAGGATCCGGAAACTTGAACGACAATCCTGGCGGGGCGAACATCGACGGGTCTGCCAGTCTGGACGTGCAGATCAAGAATGACGACGCCGCAGCGACGCCCGGTGGGGGAGGGAGTGGCGGAGGTGGCGGCGAAGCCGCGGATGCCTGGCTGTTGTGCCTGGCGGGATTTTTGTTCTTGATCTCGGCAGCGCTTTGCCGCCCAGTCCGGATCAGGGGGCTTGCGCGATGACCTTCGAGCGAGCGAGCCAGGCTTCGACGGGTCTCCGCAAGGCGACGGCCTGCCGGATCTCGAGCATCAGGGGTCCGCAGCGTCCTGCATACTTGTCGACGATTTCCGTCGGGACCTCGTGCCCAAAGGCAAGCTGATACGAGCGCAGCGCAGCCGCGAGATTCGCTGAAACCGGGGCACCGATGCTCACAAGTTGTCTCTCATCGGTCACTTATACGCGCAATCGCGCGGCTCTGCCTTTGAATCGACTTTTTCGCGCTGCCGCCTAGATCGGAACCAGAGGCCTGTCGCGACACCTATGAGGGCGCCAATCAGATGCGCCTGCGGCACGACCGGCGCGCCCAGCCATTCCTGAAACGGGAAACTCGCGTCCCAGGGTTGCTCGAGCAGCACCTTGAGCGTGCCGGCAGCAAGCGCTGCGAGCGGCAGCCAACGAGCGTGACGCCTCGCTTCCGACAGCCATAGAACACATCCGGCGAAATAAAGCGCGTGCAGGACACCCGAAAGTCCCCGATACCAGACGAGCTCCGGCATCGCGATCCAGAAGACGAGCGAGATCAGTATGGGCACGGCGCCGACAACTAGCCATAGTTCGCCGGTGCGCAAGTGCGGCTCGAACAGCCGGCCGAGCAGCAGCAGGGCGATTCCGTTCAGCAGGGCATGGATCAGCGACAGGTGCACGAGGTGGCCCGACAGAAGCCGCCACGGTTCCGCGCCGAGCAACGGCCTGCGATACTCCAGCAGCGCGCCGTCGGACAGCAGTTCGAGCGCCAGAATGATCACCACGAGTAGCGGCAAGCCGGCGGCGGAGGTCGGGCGCACGCGTATCCCTTTGCGCTAGGCTGTGCGCATTATGGCGGCAAATCCGTTGGCCCAGCCCGGGATCTCATGGCGTCGTTCTGGTCCTGGCCTGCCTGAGGGGATGTCATGACGGACTTGGTCGATCGCCTGTCTTCCTCCATGCGCAATTCGCAGACGATGCGCCTGCTGACGGTCGGTCTCCTGGTCCTGCTGCTGCAGATTCCCATCGCGATGATCGGGGGACAGGTGTCGGAACGGCAGCATCGCGGCATGGCGGCGATCGAGGAAGTTTCGTCGAAATGGGGGCATCAGCAGTTCCTGAGCGGCGCTGCGCTGGTCGTGCCCTACACGTACCGCTGGGTCGAGACGAATCGGGATGGCAAGGAGCTCGCGCGCACCGAGCCGCGTTTCGCAGTTTTCCTGCCGGACGCCCTCGAGATTCGCGGAGCCGCCGTGACCGAGATCCGCAAGCGCGGCATCTACTCGGTTCCGGTCTATCGTCTCGACCTCGAATTGACCGGGAGATTCTCGCGCCCGGATTTTTTCAATCTGTCGCTTGAACCGGCCGCGATTGCCTGGGAACGGTCGCATCTCGTCGTGGGTATCTCGGACACCCGCGCCATCCAGCGGGAAACGACCGTCAGCTGGAGTGGCAGGCCGATATCGTTCGTTCCCGGAACCGGTGCCTGGCCGGACGCAGGTGCGGGCATCCACGCAGTGGTCGGCTTTCCCGACGGCGCGGATGCAGTCGAATTCTCGGTGCCGCTGTCGTTGAATGGCAGCCAGGGTGTTTATTTCGCGCCATTCGGACAGAACACGACAGTCGTCCTGAAGTCGAACTATCCGCACCCGAGCTTTCAGGGGAACTGGCTTCCGGCAGAGCGTTCGGTATCGGCCGACGGATTCGAGGCGCGCTGGTCCATCCCATTCCTCGGTCGCAGTTTTCCTCAGGCGTGGGCGGCCGAAGCCGGCATGAAGCAGGCGATCGATGATTCCCGCTTCGGCGTCGACTTCCTGAACCCGGTTGATCACTACCGGATGACCGAGCGCAGCGTGAAATACGCGAGTCTCTTCATCCTGCTCACGTTTGCGACCCTGTGGCTATTCGAAGTGCGTGCCGGCGTGCGCGTTCATCCGATCCAGTTCCTGATGCTGGGTGGTGCGCTGTGCCTGTTCTATCTGCTGCTGCTGTCCCTGTCGGAGCACCTGGCATTTCCGGTGGCCTATGGACTCGCGAGTATTTCAGTCATTGGCATGGTCGCGGCCTATGGCATCGTCGTGCTGCGTGGCATGGGCCGCGCACTCGCGGTCGCGATGGGCGTCGCCTTGCTATACGGATATCTCTACGTGCTGCTCGTCAATGAAGACTATGCGCTGCTGATCGGTTCGATCGGCCTGTTCCTGATACTGGCCATGATCATGTACGCAACGCGGCGCGTGGACTGGTACGGCACGCGCAAGGCAGACCGATGACGGGCGGGCAGGGGAGCGCTGGCGGAATCATTCAGGGCAGCTGCCTGTGCGGTGCAGTGGTGTTCGAGATCCAGGGTCCGTTCCCGGCGCTGTACCAGTGTCATTGCTCCCTGTGCCGCAAGCAGGGTGGTTCGGTCTCGAATACCGGGTTGATCGTCACCGCCGACAAGTTCCGATGGACCGCCGGCGAGCCGCTCGTCAGGCAGTGGCAGAAACCGACTGGTTTCCGTTCGCACTTCTGTTCACGCTGCGGGTCGCCCGTGCCGAATCCGCTACGGGACACGGGCTTCATCTGGGTGCCGAGCGGCCTGCTCGACGGCGATGTCGCTCTCGAGATTGCCGCGCAGCTGTATGTCGGCTCATGCGCGTCCTGGGACCGGGCCAAGGGAAGCGGCAAGGAATTCGAAACGGCGCCGGGCCTGGCCGCGCTCATCGCCTGGCTTCACGCGCCGGAGTAACAGCGCTTCATGATGCCCGAATACCTGTCGATGCTCGCCATCGGCATCTTCGTCGTCGCCTTGATGTACTCGTCGGTCGGTCACGCAGGGGCGTCCGGCTACATCGCGGTCATGTCGCTCCTGAGCGTCGCGCCGGAGGCCATCAAGCCGACGGCATTGACGCTCAACATCCTCGTGGCCACGATCGCGGCGCTGCAGTTCTGGCGGGCCGGGCATTTCTCGTGGCGATTGTTCTGGCCGTTCGCGATTCTGTCGGTGCCGTTCGCCTTCCTCGGTGGCTACCTGAATCTGCCGACGCAGTACTTCAAGATGTTGCTGGGAATCATCCTGATCTATTCCGCAATTCACCTGGTACTTCGACCGCCGCCAGAACAGGAGCCCAGGCCCCCGTCGCTGGGCCAATCAATCGCGTCCGGCAGTTCCATCGGATTCCTTTCCGGATTGACGGGGACCGGCGGCGGGATATTTCTCACGCCCTTGCAGCTCTTCATGCGGTGGGCGAGGGCGAAGCAGGCAGCGGCTGTCTCGGCCCTGTTCATCCTGGTCAACTCGGTTGCGGGGCTCGCGGGAAATCTCAGCGGTACGCGTTCCTACCCGGCCTTTGCCCTGGTGCTGGTCGCGGCAGCCGGTATCGGCGGCTTCATCGGTTCCTGGTTCGGCAGCCGCCGCTTCGATCCGATGGTGATCAAGCGGTTTCTGGCGCTGGTGCTTCTGATCGCCGGGAGTAAACTGGTTCTTACCTGAGGGGGACACACGATGAACGCCTTAGCTTCGGAAGTTCTCGGCTCGCCACTTTCCTTGCACCGTGCCGAACACGAGCTTCCGTTCGTGCCCTATCAGGAGGGGGTCGTTTTTCAACTCCTGCAGGTCAACACCGAAACCGGACTCTGGGTCATCCGGGTCCGCTTCGAGCCCGGCGTGACCATCCAGCGCCATCGGCACACCGGTGAGGTCTTTGCCTTCACCGTGAGCGGGTCCTGGCGCTATCTCGAGTATCCGGACATCAACCTGGCAGGCTCCTACTTGTACGAGCCCGCAGGTGCGATTCACACCTTGCACGTGCCTGCGTCGAACAAGGAAGTCACGGACGTGTGGTTTGCGATACGCGGTGCGAATCTGAATCTGGATGCGAGCGGGAACGTGGAAGCCGTGCTGGATGCGGCAACCGTCCTCGAGATCTATCGTGGGCAATGCAGAGAGCGTGGCTTTACCGGACCAAACGTCATCGGAAGTTAGGAGGATGCGAAACGTGCCTAAGTTGCTGCTTGTCTTTGTTGTCGCTGCATCGATTCTGTTCAGTGCCCTTGCATTGGCAGAAGCGCCTGCTCAAGAACCCGCACTGGCATTCTCGATCGAAAACACCGAGCTCAACTGGGGGCCGTGCCCTGACTTCATCCCCAAAGGATGTGAAATCGCCGTCCTGCACGGAGACCCTGGAAAGAACAATTCCGATATCTTCTTCAAAGTGCCGGCGAACTTTGCTGTTCCGCATCACTGGCATAGCTCAGCGGAGCGCATGGTGCTGGTCTCCGGAGAACTGGAAGTGACTTACGATGGTCAGCCGCCCGTTGTTCTCAAGCCGGGCATGTATGCATACGGACCTCCCAAGCTGCCTCACAAGGCAAGCTGCGCAAATGGCGATGCATGCGTACTTTTCATTGCGTTTGAGGGGCCAATTGACGCAGTTCCCACAGTGGTCCCGCCGAACTAGAGCAGCGCGTTCCACTGCGACGAGACCTCGCAGGCGGGGTGCTGGAGTCCACTAGAACACATTGCCAGGGCCCCAGCAGGCCGTGGCTTACTAGTTCGCATAATGTATATTATGTGAAATAGCACATCAGGATCAGCAGGAAACCGGGCTATTCGCGCGTCCTGCCGACCCCGCCTTCGGCTACGGCTTCAGATGAGCCGCCAAGAACTTTTCCATAGCTTCGAGGATCGCCAGTCGGGATTGGCTGGTCGAGAGCCAGTGATCCTCAGCTGACAACTCGATCAGTTGATCACGGCCGTTGGGTCCGCCCATCAGCTTCAGGAAGTTCCGGGATTGACTCGGCGGTACGACCGTGTCGTTGGTTGCGTGAATCAGCAAGATGGGTGCACGAATCGTGGCTACCGATCGTGCTGGGGAATATTTGGCCAGATCCTCGTCGCTCGGCTGGCCAATCAGGTCGCGAAATGACCGGTAGGCATCGGAGTCGGCCCCGTGTTTCTCGCGGATAAAACCGGCCATGCCGGGTATGTCGGCAATGCCGTTGACGCTGACTGCACAGGCATACAGTTCAGGCGTGAACGCTGCGCCGGCCAGCGCGGCGAATCCGCCATAGCTCGCGCCGGCAATGCAGACGCGTTTGGGGTCGGCGATGCCCTGCTCCACCAGATAACGCACGCCTTCCGAGATGTCGTCCTGCATGCCGCGACCCCACTGGCGGTGCCCGGCGCGATAGAGCTCGGCGCCGAATCCCCAGGAGCCGCGGAACTGCGGCTGCAGGACGGCATAGCCGCGGGTTGCGAGAAACTGGGTCCACCAGTCGAAGCCGGTATCGTCGCGTGCATAGGGTCCGCCATGCGGAAACACGACCAGCGGCAGGTTTTTCGGGTCGCGTCCAGGTGGCAGGGCCAGGTAAGCGGGTATCACGATCCCGTCACGTGCCTTGTAACTCGTGGATTCAAATGTACCGAGCGACGCGTCGGCCAGCGCCGGATAGGACTCGCCAATGATGTCGGCTGTGCCCTTGTTGAAGTCGATCAGGTAGTAAGCCTGCGGACTCGACGCGCTTTCCACGCGCGCGACGATGCGCTTGTAGTCCTGCGAGCGATCAAACACACGAGTGATGCGATCCGGAAACGCCTTGGAAACCGCATTCTGGATCGACGCCAGCCGGGGGTCGATCCAGTGGACCGTCGGATCAGGACCGCCGATCCGGAATCCGGCCGGCGCGCCTGTAAACCGGTCAGTGATGATCGATACGACATCGTGTTCCGGATGCTCGTAAAACATGGCGGGTTCGCCGCCTGCAACGGGGACGCTCCAGATCCTGAACCGGTCGCCTCCGCGCGAACTTCTCGCGAGCACGGCAGTTCCGTCCGCCGTCAGCCCGATCAGCTGGAAGTCATAATCGATTTTGGCGGAGTAGATGGTCCGCCACCCCGCCGCCGTCCTGGCGAGCACGGAGTACTGTTTCGTGTCCGGGTTCCATTCGTCGCGCGCCGCAGCCTGTCCGGTGGCATCGAGAATCCATGTCCTCGTGTACGGCGAACCGGATTCGATCATCCGCCCCTTGCCGCTTGCCGTATCCACTTCGAACAGCGACAAGGCATAACCGCTGTCTTTGCGGCCGCCCGCCAGCCTGGAGCCGATTTCCGAACGGTACGCTGTACCCGCGAAGCTCCAGGTCGACATGATCACGGTGTTCGGTTTACCCGGATGCAGGCTCTCGAGATAGGCACCGGTCACCAGCTCGCGATCCGGATGCTCCATCAGTAGCGACTTTGCTTCGCTACGGGCGGACTCGACATTCACTGCCAGGAAACGCTCGAATTCATAGCGTTTCTCCGCTACCGTTGATGTGCCCTGGGTCAGGGAACGGCTGACGCTGATGATGAGCGTCCGGTCATCGGCCCAATCAAGATCGCGTACGCGAGCATTTCCGGGTGTCAGCTTCTGGAGGTCTTTGCCGGCGGTCAGGTCGAAAACGACAACCACCGGCGAACCGCCCGGATCATTGGCCCAGGCGATGCGCTGGCCATTCGGCGAGAGCCTTACGAACGACATTTCAGGCAGGGCCGCGAACGCCGCAGCGGGTGGCGGTTGCTGCGCACCTGCCAGATTGCCGAATACGGAAGCAACGACACCCAACCAGATACTGGATCCAGCGTTCATTAGTGCCCCCCCTGCTCACGCACAAGATACTCCTGTGCCAGACCTTCGAGGTGCATCCGGCCATCGGGCCGGAGAAAAGGCGCGACCAGCATCAGCACCTGGTAGACGCCACGCGCCATGCCGGCGCCGGATACGTCCTGGCGCGGATGACGCGCGGATTCGAAGGACAGCCAGTACAGAGCGACAACGGCGATGTTCGCGCTGAGCGCATCGATTTCGGCACCGGTCGCGGTCAGGAGATTGCGCGCGGCGAGACCCAGGCAGATACCGCGTGCCGCCTGGACCGAGCGCTCGAAAACGGTCGCCAGCCGTGTGCCGGCGCGCCGATCGCGGGCCATGATCCCGCTCAGGTCGCGGAACAGGAACCGATAGCGCCATAGCGTCTCGAGGATCAGATGCAGCAGCAGCCAGGCATCCTCGACATTGTCCGCACGCCACCCCGGTGGTGGCAGCAACCCGTCGAGTTCGCTGACGAATTGCTCCAGCAGTGCCGCCGACAGCTCATCCTTGCGGCGGAAGTGATAGTGAAGATTGCCGGCACTGATGCCGAGCTCGGCGGCAATCAGGGAGGTCGAGACGTTTGGCTCACCGAGGCTGTTGTACAGCCCGAGCGTGACGTCGAGGATTCGCTGGCGGGTGCGCCGCCCGGATGGCGACTTTGGGCTGGTGGGCATGACGCTGGTGTACGACGAGCTTCCCCATCGTACACCAGCGGCAGCGGGAGGACTCAGGCAGCGCGGCGGGTCGCGCGGCGTTTCGGCTTCAGTGCGGTGCGGGAATTGACTCGAGCGGTCAGCGCGTCGACGCGGCGCGAGAGCGAGTTCACGTCCTTCGCCGTCGGCAGGCCGATGCGGCGGATGACACGGCTCATGCCCTGCTGCAGCGAGTGCTCGATCGTAGTCAACTGCTCGTCGGCAACGCCGGCCAGGTTTTCGATCATGTCTTCGCGGTGGTCGAGGACACGCGTAGAGAGTCTCTGGCTCTCATCAATCGCAACGCCGAGCACTTTGCCGGCCTCGTGGCGGGTGGTCTCGAAGGCGGCGCGCTGGGCGTTCCAGATCGTACGCGCGGATTTGCGCGCGGCCTTGCCAAGACCGGACTGGGTGACGCTGTCCAGGAAGTTGTTGAAATTCTCGACCATGGCGGACTCCTTGCGGGATTCGGATTCGACGGTTGCCGCCAGTATCCGGATGCCGACTAGGGAGTGCACCCTAGCCTTACAGGGCGTGAAACCAGGTCGCGATGGCCTTTCTCTGCGCAGTCGTCGGCACCTTGCCGGAGGCGGCCCCCAGGTTTTCAGCGGCATGCCGCGGATTGCGCGAGCCGGTCAGGACTACGGTGACTGCCGGTTCCGCGAGCACCCACTTGATGAAGAGTTGCGCGGCGCTGCGGCAGCCGAGTTCCGCCGCGACGGGCGGCAAAGCCTTTCCCGCGGCCCGATTGATCATTCCGCCCTTGCTGAGCGGCCGATTGACCAGGACCGCGACGCCGAGGTCGCGGGCCGCCGGCAACAGCCGTATCCCCGCCTCCGGCTCGGCCAATGAGTAATTGATCTGCAGGAAATCCGGCCGCTCACGACGCATGACGCGCTCGAGTTCCGCGTGTGCGCTCGCGACGTAATGGGTGACGCCGACGTAGCGCACCGTGCCCGCTTCCTGCGCCGCCCGGATCGTCGTGAGCTGCGTTTCGAGGTCCTGCAGGTTGTGCACCTGCACGAGATCCAGCACCCGGGTGCGCATCAGCCGGTGCGAGTCAGCAAGCTGGGCGCGACCGGCCTCGCGCCCCGTGGTCTAGATCTTGGTGGCAAGGAACGGTTTGGCGGCGAGCCGGATATCCGCGAGGATCTCGCCGATACGTTCTTCCGCCCGCCCGTACATCGGCGAGCTGTCAATGACGCGCCCACCTGAATCCAGGAAGCTCCGCACCGCCGCCGTCGCTGCCTCGTAATCATTCCCGGACGACGGCACGTCAAGAACCTGCCAGGTGCCGAGGCCGAGTGCCGGCAGCTTCTCGCCCGTGCGCGGAATGGCGCGCAGCATCGGATCAGCAGCCGCGAATGCAATTGCGGGAACGGAGGCAAGCGTGCCGATCAGCCACAGGGCATCGCGGCGGGAAATGCGGTTGTCTTCCGGGTGCATGGACGCTTGGACTACACACCGGTCACTTGGTGCCCGACTGGCGGCGGCTGAATGAGCGACCGAGGTTAAAGGAAATCGCTGACGCCACGACCATGGCGCCAGCGCAAAGCAGGGAAAGCCCGACGAGGGCAATGCCGGCCGATTGCGCGAGGTAATACAGCCAGATGCCGACCATGTCGCTGCCTCGCTGCATGACCGTATCGATGAAGTTCTTGGCTTTGTATTTCTCTTCCGCATCAACGACGGTGAACAATACCTCACGGCTCGGCTTGGCGATGCCGTACTCACCGGCACGACGCACGATCTGACCCGCGGCCAGGAATGCAAGCACCGGCGCAGCCGCAAGCGCCAGGAACGACAGGAGTGCGACGATCGGAATCGTGATCAAGGCACCCGCGAGTTCAAAGCGGCGTATCAGCCAGGACACGACAAAGCCCTGAAACACCCAGGCGAACACATTGACTGCCGTATCGAGCCTGCCGAAGAACTGCGCGCGACTCGCGAGATCCGGGTACCCCTCCTCAACGAGGCGCAGCAGCTCGTTGTACATGAACAGGCCGGCGATCGAGCCGATGGCGATGATCGAAAATATTCCAAACAGGTACGGGGATCGTATGACCAGCAACAGCCCCGCGAGCATGCCGCCGCCGATGCGCGCGTCCGGATCGTCAGGCGGCAACACGAAGTGCCCATGGCGCACGTCAGCCCACCGCGATAACCCGCGGATACAGGGCAAGGTGCAAAGCAGAAGCACCATCGCGAGACCGACCACAGCGTCAACGCCGATCCGGGGTACCAGGAACTGCATCAGCAGCGGTCCGACGATTGCACCCGTGCCGCCACCGGCCGCGATTGGCCCGAACAGCCGCTTGGCTTCCTCGTCACGGAACACGTCCGCCATGAAGCTCCAGAACACGGACACCACAAAATAGTTGAAGGCCGACAGCCAGATGAAAAAAGAACTCGCGACCCAGAGGGCTTCCGGATTTACTTTGAACAGGAAATAGAACACCAGCAGGTTGGATGCGAAGAAACCGTAAGTGATCGGCAGCAACAGTTGCTTGCGCACGCGCGATACCAGCGCGCCGAACAACGGCGTGAGCGTCAGCATCGCGAGAAAGGTGCCGGTGTAGAGCCACGGCAGGTTCTCCAGGCCCGCGCTGATTGCCATCGCATCGCGTAACGGCCGGAGCAGGTAGTACGCGCACAGCAGCAGGAAGAAATAGGAGAATGCGAGCCCGACGGCCCGCTCTTCGCCGGGTCGCGCGCGCAGCACGTTCTGCAGGAACCATTGCAGCATCTGGGTTTCAGCCGGCCAGAGTCGAACCGGCGAGATGCGGCCGCCCGCTCTCCGCGTCCTTCAGGACAAAGAGCCGCCGGCCCTGATGCGCCCAGTGCTCCAGCGAGGTTCTTGCCGGAAGAAACAGCGGCAGCTTGAAGTCGACCTGAACGCGCACGGGCGCCGCCAGCGGTGCGGCGCCGAGCGCGGCCAGCGAGCGCGCCATCGACCACATGCCATGCGCGACCGCACGGTCGAATCCAAACAGCCTGGCACCGCGGTCCCCGAGATGAATCGGGTTCAGGTCGCCCGACAGGAAGCCATAGCGGCGGCCGATCGATCGTTGAACGTCAATATTGGCGACAACCGGCGTGTCGTTCATTGCCGGCTTCTCGTAGCGCAGGGTCTGGCGGGCGCTGCGCGCGGCCTGTCTGCCGCTTGCCGCCCGCCGTGCGAGCAAGGTGGACTTTTCACGCCACGCCGTGCCCTGCCCGTCCTCGACTTCCGTGAACAGCTCGAATTCGTGGCCACGGTCGCCGTCCCGGTGTCCTTCGATCCAGCTCTTGATGCCGTACTCGCCGACTGCTGGCAGAGAGCGGAAGACGTGTATCTCGTTGGCGACGTGAATGAGGCCCATCAGTCGCACGACGAATCTCGGGTGCGTGAGCAATGCGATATGCAGCGGCATTGCGAGCACGTGCGGATAGGCGATCGGCAATTGACCGTCGTCGGCGAATTCGCAAACCTCACGATAGCGAGCCAGGTGCGCCGGACGCGCGCGCACCGATTCGACACTGCCTTCCAGCAGCGGGACGGTCGTGCCGTCCGGCACGAGAGCGGCGCGCCGGCCGAATACGGCTCGCGGATAGTAGCGAAACGTCGACGGCAGGCGAACGAATCGATAGCTGACGGCGGCGCGGCCCATCGGACTCCTCCGGCCGCTGGATTACGGGACGATCCGGTCGATGACCACCCTGACCGGACTGGCCGAAGCGAAATCATAACCGACCTCGCCAAAGAGGTCGCCGCTGGTCGCGGTCGGCTGGCCGCTGCCTGAAATCCTCGCCACGATGGTGAGCGGGCCACCGCCGGCAAGCGACGTGCCGGGCATCATGGCATTCGCATCGGTCATTGTGACGTTGACCGGCCAGGCGTCAACCGAGTGGCGTACCACCGCGATCGGCGGACCGCCATCGCCGCGGCGCGCGATGACGAACAGGGCCGCACCCGGTCTCGCGCTTCCGGCCAGGTCCCGCGCAATGTCGATCGAAAGTCGGACAGTCCCGGTGCCGGTTTCATCGGGCGTGGGCGTGGGCGCGCCAGCGAGCGACGGGCCACCCGTATCCGTGCCGAGTGCGGCGAGGCGCTCAGCGACGATCTGGCGCAGGTCCGGCGGCAAATCGTGATTCTGAAGCTCCACCCAGTGTTGCTGCGCGAGCGCCACGTCGCCACGGCGAAAGGCCACGATCCCGCCATACCAGAGCGCGCGCGCGTTATCCGGGTCGAGGGCAAGCGCCTGTTCGATGAGCTCAGCGGCGCGGCCGTCGATTTCGCGCTCATCGCTGATCAGCAGCGACTCCGCGTAGCCGACGATCGCGTCGGGATCCTGGCCTTTGCTGCGCGTGTACGCCTCGCCGAAGGCCTCGCGTGCAACCGCCTGATCGCCGAGCACAGTCGCCGAACGGCCGAGGAGCTTCCAGCCCTCGAGATCATCCGGTTGCTGCGTCAACCGTACCTGGAGTTGAGCGATCATCTGCCGCAGGTCCATCGCCGAGGCGGGAGCGGCCTGCTTCGCCGGATCCCAGGACCAGTTGCTGTTCGCGAAGTAGGCGACGAACCCGGCGAGCGGCAGCAGCGCCGCAACGACTGTCGCGGCGATGCTCGCCCTCGGAACACCGCCCTCGGGGTCGACCTGAATTCGCAGCAATGGCCAGACCAGCAGCGCAACGGCGGCGGCTGCGAGTAGCACGCAGATCGAGAGGAAAAGCGTCACGTCTGGTCGGGTTCTTCGTCGAGTACGGCGGGATTCGCGCGGGCAGCGCGCGCACGTCGTGCAATCACGAGCACGGCGATGCCGATGCCTCCCAGGAGCAGTAATGCCGGTGCGGACCAGAGCAGCCAGGTTCGCGGCCTGAGCGGCGGACGATACAGGACGAAATCGCCGTAGCGTTCCGTCATGAATCTGCTGATCTGTTCGTCGCTCTGCCCTGCTTCCATCAGGTCGCGGACTTCGCGGCGCAGGTCGCTCGCAAGCGTCGCATTGGAATCGGCGATGCTCTGGTTCTGGCACACCAGGCAGCGCAGGTCCCGGATCAGTCTCTCGTAGCGTTCCTGCTGCGCCGGATCTTCAAACGCCCGCCCGCCATCGATGGCAAACGCCTGGCCGGCCAGAAACAGGGCGACCATCAGGAGTGCGTACCGCATCAGCCTTCACCTTGCGGCGCCAGCAGGGGCGCGAAGTCGCGTTCCCAGACTGCCATTGTGATCGCGCCAATATGCTTGCGGAGCACCCTACCATCCGCGCCGATCAGAAATGTTTCGGGCGCGCCGTACACGCCCCAGTCGATCGCCGTGCGGCCGTCGTGGTCGAAGGCCACCGCGACGTAAGGGTTGCCAAGCTGGTCAAGCCAGCGCAAGGCCAGCGCCCGATCGTCGCGCCAGTTCAGTCCCACCATCGGCAGCCGGTTCTGGCGGGTGATCGCCATCAGCGTTTCGTGTTCGTCGCGACAGCCGGCGCACCAGGTGGCCCAGACGTTCAGCAGCCAGGGCCGGCCCGCGAAGTCGGCGGAGCCAACCTGCCGGGTTGGGTCGCCCAGCGACTCGAGCGCGAATGCCGGGGCGGCCTTGCCGACGAGCGGCGACTGGATTTCGCCTGGATTGAGCCGGAGGCCGATGAAGAAGAACACCACCAGCCCGGCAAATACGATCGCAGGCAGGACGAAGCGCAGCGGTACTCTCATTGCGCCCGCGCCGTGGCCGTGGATGCCGCGGCCGCTGCCCTGGCCTCGGCGCTGCGACGATAGCGCCGGTCGAGCGCAGCCAGCCCCCCGCCGAGTGCAATCAGCAGCGCCCCGAACCAGATGTAACGGATCAGCGGCTTGTATTGCAGGCGCAGGCTCCACCGGCCCTGGCCGAGATCGTCGCCCAGCGCCGCAAAAAGATCGCGCGCGGCGCCGACTTCGATGCCGGCCTCGGTCATCGGATTCCCGCCGGAGTTGTACTGGCGTTTTTGCGGATGCAATGTCGCGATCGGCTCGCCTGCGCGGGAGACGACGACATCCGCCTGCACGCCGACGAAGTTCGGGCCCTGCACGTCCCGCAACGCGATCAGCCGAAAATCATAGTCCGCGACGGCCGCGGCTTCGCCAACGGCGAGCGCCACGTCCTTTTCCACCTTGAATGACTGCACGCCGGTGATGCCAAGCGTCGTCAGGCCGAGACCGAAATGGGCGATGACCATACCGAGCACGGCGCCCGGTATGGGCAGGCGGGCGCGCAGCCGTGCAACCGGAATCGCGATCGCCGTCGCCATGACCCACAGCGCCAGGGCAAAACCGATCGTCGTCAGTGGCCGGATCTCGCCGTAGCCGGCGGCGCCGATGATGAGCGCGGCGGCGAGCACCGACCCGGCGATGATGAACAGCCGGTTGCGAGCGCTGCCGAGCAGCCCGCGTTTCCACGCCGCGTGCATGCCGACGCCGACCAGCGCGAGCAGCGGCAGCATCGGCACGAGGAAAACGAGCTCGAAATACGGCGGGCCGACCGTGATCTTGCCGAGCTCCAGCGCATCCATGAACAGCGGATACAGCGTGCCGAGCAGGATCAGGCCGAGCGCAGCGATCAGGAACACATTGTTGAACAGCAAAAATGATTCGCGCGACGTCGCCTCAAAGCCGGCCGCGGACTTCAGCCGCGGCGCGCGCCAGGCATAGAGCAAAAGCGCCCCGCCGACAACGGCCGTCAGGAATCCCAGGATGAAGATTCCTCGCGCCGGATCCGTTGCGAATGCGTGTACTGAAATCAGCACGCCGGAACGCACAAGAAAAGTGCCGAGCAGCGACAGGGAGAATGCGGACACGGCGAGCAGCAGGGTCCAGCTCTTGAACAGTCCGCGTTTCTCGGTCACCGCCAGCGAGTGAATCAGCGCCGTTCCCGCGAGCCACGGCATGAACGAGGCATTCTCCACCGGATCCCAGAACCACCAGCCACCCCAGCCCAGTTCGTAATAGGCCCACCAGCTGCCAAGCGCGATTCCGACCGTGAGGAAAAGCCACGCCGCAAGCGTCCACGGCCGGGTCCAGCGCGCCCAGGCGGCATCCAGGCGTCCCTCCAGCAGCGTGGCGCAGGCAAACGCAAAGGCGACCGCGAACCCGACATAGCCCAGGTACAGGATCGGCGGATGCACGGTCAAGGCAAAATCCTGCAGCAGCGGATTCAGGTCCTGGCCGTCCGCGGCTGCGGGTACCAGACGCTCGAATGGATTCGACGTCGTCAGCATGAAGAGCTGAAAACCGATGCTGATCAGTCCGAGGATGCCGATGACCCGGCTTCGGAATGGCCCGTCCAGACTGGTGCTGAAGCCTGTCACTGCCAGGGACCAGGCCGCGAGGCATAACGACCACAACAACAGCGAGCCTTCGTGACCGCCCCAGACCGCGGCAACGCGGAAATACACCGGCAGCTGTGAGTTCGAATTCATCGCGACGTAGAGGACGGAAAAATCGCGTTGCACGAACGCATGGACCAGCGCACCGAAGGCAACCGCCACGAACACGAACTGACCGACCACCGCCGAGCGGCCGGCTGCCATCCAGGCGGCATGATGGCGTGCGGCGCCACCGAGGCCAAATATGGACTGCGCGATCGCGAGCAGCAGCGCCAGGATCAACGCGAAGTGCCCGATTTCCGGAATCATGTGGTCGGTCGCGCCGGCGTCGGCATGTGAAGCGACTCGGCGACTTCCGGCGGCATGTAGTTTTCGTCATGCTTCGCGAGGACTTCACTCGCGACGAATTCCCCGGTATCCGTCAGCCGCCCATGGGCGATGACGCCCTGCCCTTCGCGAAACAGGTCGGGCAGCAGCCCTTCATAGTTGACCGGGATGGATTCCCGGTAATCCGTGACCACGAACCGGATCTTCAACGTGCCTTCGGTGCGCTGCACGCTGCCTTCGGTGACCATGCCGCCGATCCTGAACATCCGGTCCGTCGGTGCCTGGCCGGCGTGGACCTGCGTCGGGTTATAGAAGTAAAGCAGGTTGTCCTCGAAGGCGAGCATCGCGAGCGTGGTGGCGGCAGCGACACCGGCGACGATTGCGGTGACGGCCAGCAGTCGCCTGCGGCGAGGAATCATGTGCGCTCCCGGCGGGCGTCAAGGCGGCGCAACGCCTGCCGGCGGGCTTCGGCGTGCAGACGCCGTGCCGCGACGATATTCCAGATCAGCACCGCGATGACCAGCCCGAAACACGGCCAGACATATGCCCCATATCCACCCATCGCCAGAAACCCGGTCAGGTTCATGCGGAAAGTTCCGTTTTCAGCCAGGACGCATCGCGTTCGCGGCGCAGGATCTCGGCTCGCAGCCGCGTCATCAGCACGGCGAAATAATAAAACGTAAAGCCCGCCAGCATCACCAGCAGGGGCCAGAGCATGTCGCCGGTGATCGATGGCTTGCCGAGCCTGGTGATGGTCGCACCCTGGTGCAGCGTATTCCACCAATAGACGGAGTAATGGATGATCGGCAGATTGACGATGCCGACGATGGCGAGCACGGCCGTTGCGCGATCCGCCCGCTCGCGGTCCTCGATGGAGGCGCGCAGCGCCATCAGCCCGAAGTAGAGGAAAAGCAGTATCAGTTCCGAGGTCAGCCTGGCATCCCAGACCCACCACGTGCCCCACATCGGCTTGCCCCAGATCGATCCGGTCGCGAGCGCGAGGAAGGTGAACCACGCGCCGAGCGGCGCCGACGCAGCCGCGACGCCGTGGGCAAGCTTGATACGCCAGATCAGGCCGATGGCAGCGGCGGTCGCCATCGTTGCGTAGATGAACATCGACATCCACGCGCTCGGGGCGTGCACGTACAGGATCCGGAACCCATCGCCCTGCTGATAATCCGCCGGCGCCAGCACCAGGCCGCCGTAAAGCCCGGTCACGATCAGCGCCAGCGCCGGCCAGCCGAGCCACGGCGCCAGCCTGCCCGTGATGCGGTAGGCATGGGGTGGCGAGGACAGCTTGTGCAACCAGGTCCAGCTCATCGCGTTACTCCGCGCTGATCCGAAGCGCTGCCGCGACCGCGAGCGGCGCCAGCGTCACGACCAGTACCAGCATGGCCGCAAGCAGCAGCAGCGGCCCGCGCGCGGTATCTTCGTGGATCGACATGTCGATCGCGCGCGCGCCAAAAATCAACGCGGGCATCGCCAGCGGGAGCACCAGCAGGGACAGCAGCATGCTGCCGCGCCTCAGGCCGAGCGTCAGCCCCGCACCGATGGCGCCGAGGGCACTCAGTATGCCGGTGCCGAGCGCGAGCGACAGCATGACTGTACACAGCGCCGTTGTCGGCACGCCGAGACCGATCGCGAGCAGTGGCGAGACCAGCACGAGCGGCAGGCCGCAGGCAGTCCAGTGCGCGGCGGCTTTTGCGATGGCCATGAGTGCCAGTGGTTGTCCGGACAGCAGCAGCTGCTCGAGTGTTCCATCGGCGTGGTCGCTGCGGAACAGGAAATCGAGTCCCAGCAGGGCCGCCAGCAGCGCGGCAACCCATAGCACACCGCCGGCAAGCTGCCTCAACTCGCCGAGCTCGGGACTGAGTGCGAGCGGAAAGAGTGTCGTGACCATGGCGAAAAAGACGACCGGTTGCACAACGTGGTCCCAGTGCCGGAACGCCAATAGCAGGTCGCGGCGGAATATCAGCCAGAAGGCAGCGCCAGTACCCGTGCGTGCCATCAGCCGAGGTCCAGGCGTCGCAGCGCGTGCCGCGGTATTTTCGGCGACTGATGCGAGGCGATCAAAGCAGCGCCTCCGGCGTCCAGGTGTCCCGCAATCTCTTCCGACAGGCACTGTACGCCAGCGTCGTCAAGGTTCGTAAATGGTTCGTCGAGCAACCACAAGGGCGCTCCAGTCAACATGACGCGTGCCATCGCCAGCCGGCGTCGCTGGCCTGCCGAAAGGGATCGCACCGGCTGGTCGCGCGAACCGGTCAGTGCGACGCGTGCCAGTACCTGATCGATCTCGCCGGCCGCCAAGCGCCGGCGCAAGCCCGCCTCGAACGCGAGATTTTCCCGCGCCGTGAACTCCGCCTTCAAACCGTCCATGTGACCGAGGTAGCTGAGCGAAGCACCGTACGCTTCGCGGTCGGCGCTGATCGGCCGACCCTGCCAGCTCACGCTGCCCTGCTCCGCGGTCAGCAAACCAGCAAGCACGCGCAGCAGCGTGGTCTTTCCCGAACCATTCGGCCCGGCGACGTGCACGCAATCGCCGGCGGCCGCTGTCACCGAAAGCCCATGCAATACCTGGCGCTCACCGCGCCACAGGCATAAATCGTGGGCGGAAAGTCCTGTATTATTAGCTGCTTGCAATCGCTTTTTCGCCGGACTCTCAGGTGCCGCGACTATACCAGACTGGCCTCGCACAATGCCCGCAGCTCGACAACTCGATGGTCGGCGCGCCGGAGTCAGTGCGGGCGCATCACGACGAAGATCTGATACAGGCCGCCGAAGCGCGTCCGTTTCTGCCACAGGAGATGGTGCCCCGGGCAGGAGTCGAACCTGCATGGCCTTGCGGCCAACGGATTTTAAGTCCGTAGCGTCTACCCGTTCCGCCACCGGGGCCAAGTTTGAGACTCCAAATTGACATAAGTGCGCGGCAGATGCACCGTCACCTATGGCCTTGCCAATACTGGGGGGCGTATGGTATCCCCGCTGTACCCGCGAAAGCCTCGGATTATCGATTTCTGACTGGCCCGACCATAGATGCCAGCAGCGGGGAATGAAGGAAAAAATGGTGGTGAAAGACTTAAGGCGGGTCGTCCATCGCAATGGCGTCGTCGAGTTCGACGATCCGGGCACCGGCCGGCACATGGTTGTCATGGAAGGCTTCACCGTTGAGAGCAGCGACAACGATGCACTCGCCATCGTTTCGGTCGGAACTGTCATCACCTGCGGTTCGTGCTTCCGGCGATGGATCGTGCCGGTTGTCGATTACCGGAATGGTTGGAGCACGTGCAGGCACTGCAGCTCGCGCCTGTTCCTGCCGCCAATCTACCTGCCCTCCCCGGAAAAATTGGGCATCACGCTCTCGACTCCCACCGAGCGCGGCCAGAAACGCAAGGCCGAGCGCAAGTAATTCGCACTGGATGCAGTCGCGCGTCCGCGCGTCGCTGAGAGGCGATTCCGCCGGGCAGCGGACAGTGGTGAACAACTGAAAACAGGGTGATGGAGGCTAGGGTCGGAATCGAAGGCTGCTGGAAGTAACTGATTCTGCGCAACTTTGCGCGGCTGGTTTTCCAGTTACCCCACTGCGTACCCCACCCTATTTGGGGTTGAGAACCGACCTCGAAAAGTTACGCCACCATACCTCAAATTCGACCCGAATTTGCCCTCCGCTTCTTGTTCAATGTTACGCGGCAAGCGGCTTGGCCGCGGCCTTGACTACTTCCGCCAGGAATCGACGCACTTCAACCCGGCGCCCATCGAACTCGATCCGCATGAGGACGAGGCCCACCGCCTCTGGAAGCTGAAACGAAATTGGGCAGCGAAGGATGCCAGCCGCGACAACGCATAACCCGACATGCGTCGTTCCGTTCGCGTCCCCGGCAGGCAACGACCTCATCCCCCTCACGAATCCGTCGCGCCCCGATTTGTGGCCACACCTCGAATCGGAGACCATTCGAATTGTCACAGCCAAGCGCCGACATCCGGGCAAGATGGCCGCATCTCTCCCGGACGGCGTCCAGGACGGTGGTTTCATGGCTCAACATCGCGTCACGTTCACGCTGCCCGAACTGGAACTCGGCAAGGCTGATATTAGGTTTCAGGTCAAGCGGTCAGCATTTGTCCTGGGAACGCTCTTGCTCTCAAAGGGCGCTGTCGTTTGGCGATCGAAGTGGCAGCCAGGCCGCGGTCGCGGCGGCAAGCGGCTGAGCTGGAAGGCCTTCGATGAATTGATGCGTGAGCACGGTAAGCCGGAACGACGCCGGCGCCGCGGCCTCGCATGAGCGCGAGCGAACAGCAGGCGCCGCTACTGCGGCAGCGTCGCTTCCTAATCCTGATGAGTTTGGCGACAGTCGCGTTCTATGCGTTCGGCATTGAGCCGAAGAATGAGGCGACCATCAGCGGCTTCGGCCTGACGATCACACAGCCAGATCGCTTGATCATCGCCTTGTGGCTTGTCTGGGGCTGGAGCCTGTGGCGCTACGGCCAACGAGTGTATGAGTTGCTATCAGTAGTCTGGGACGAGATAGTCGACGACGTATACGCGGAAGATCGGCGCATTGCACTTGTCCGCGCTAAGAGATTCGGGAACAGGCTCGCGGCTGAAGGTCACTTCGAAGAGGACATGCCCAAAGCAGCCCGAATCAACGGCCGCGTGACAATCGAGCCGCCTGACCCCGACTCACTGCAATCAGCCATTGGCGAGAAGATCACGCACTTTCGCGATTACATCGTCACGCAAGAAGGTGGCCGCCTCTATCCCACACTCAAAGCCGATTTCGAATGGGAACAGGGGATCAAGTGGGGCCGCACGGATCACGGCTTCAAAATGACGCTAACTCGCGGGGAATCCAACTGGGTCCGGCTCCGAGCTTGGTTGCACGCTTTCCTACGATTGCCAGCATTCAGCGAACACATCGCGCCATTTCTGCTTGCGTTAAGCGCGGTGCTTGTATGGCTCGTGCATCGCTGCGTCGATAGCTGAGGGCGAAGCATGGACAGCGTTTGGAAAGGTGTGACTCTCCTCGTCGCTGCATTCGCGGCGTGGATCGGGCTGCAACAATGGTGGATCAATCGCGAGAAGCTTCGCCTCGATCTGTTTGCCAGGCGGCACGCGATTTTCGACTCGACTCGCAAGTTCATCGCTTACGTCGTGCGGGAGGGCCGAGTCGATCTAGTTGCGCAGCAAGAATTCTGGGCGGGCACTGTAGATGCGAGCTTTCTCTTTCACGCCGATGTAGTCAGCTACATCGAGGAGATCCATCAGAAGTCTGTGAAGCTTCACTATCACGCGCAGATGCAGGGATCGGGAGTGTCTGATCGAGAAGCGCACATTGACGGAGAAATGACGTTGCTACTGTGGTTCGCAGTGCAGTTGCGTGACCATGGGATCGCGGCCGTGTTTGGCAGATATCTTCGATTTCAGGATCTGCAGGGCCCGTTGGCCTTACTGACGCAGAGAGTTCGCGAGAAGACTAATGCCCGGAAAGCTAGACAATCCGCACCAACCAAAGAGGACGGCACCAAGTGAGCGATGCGTCCTCGCACTTTCACCGCTACTTCTACCGTTACATCCCACCCCGCCCGCTGGAGGAAATCGAGGCTGACAGCCGCGGGATCGAAGCCGACATCCTGACAATGCTGGCCGAGGTGACGGGGTGCAAGCTGGATGATGGCTCAAGATGTCGGCATGCCTTCCAGTCGTACCAACACTTTGCGCCGTTGCGCCTCTCTCGCCGACCAGCCGAAATACTAAACGTCGGGACTTGTACATAACCCCCTACGTTTAGTATCGTTCCCGTCATGCGCGAGACAAGCAAGAATCAGGCCCTGCGTTTCATCAAGAGGCAGGGGCTCGTGCGCCCCAAGGATCTCGAGGCTCACGGCATCACTCGTGCGCAGCTTTCTCGTCTTGTGGACGAGGGGCTCGTGCTCCGCCAGGCCCGTGGGGTCTACGTCACGGCCCAGCATGCGCCCACTGCCGAGCACACGCTTGCGCACGTCGGCAAGCGAGTGCCCGAAGGCGTCTTCTGCCTGCTGACGGCTCTGCGTTTCCACGGGCTGACAACGCAATCTCCCGCCGAGGTCTGGATCGCGCTCCCCGAGAAGGCGCGCCGGCCGCGGCTCGACTATCCGCGCCTGCGGGTCGCGCGCTTCTCGGGAGCTGCACTGACTGAGGGTGTCGAGGAGCACCGCGCGGAAGGCGTACTCCTTCGCGTCTATTCGCCGGCAAAAACCGTCGCCGACTGTTTCAAATACCGGAACAAGGTGGGCATCGACGTCGCGGTGGAAGCGCTGCGCGATTTCAGCAGCAAGCACCGTGGCGGCGCCACTCAGCTTGCTCGATTCGCGCGGATCTGCCGGGTCTCGCGCGTCATGCAGCCCTATCTGGACGCCATCGCATGAACGGCGAGGCCAACCTCGCCGCCTCCGTCGCCGCGCGATTGCTGAACCGGGCCAGGCAGACCGGCGATGACTACCAGACGCTGCTCACGAGCTACTGTCTGGAACGCTTTCTCTACCGTCTGGGAGCCTCGAATTGCCGCGACCGCTTCGTGCTGAAGGGCGCGATGCTCCTGCGGCTGTGGTCGGATCGTCCCTACCGTGCGACGCGGGACCTGGATCTCCTGCGCCGCGGCGACGGCGCGTTCGACGCAATTCGTGAAGACCTCCGCGCGATCGTCGCGACACCGGCCCCGCCGGATGCCGTCAACTTTGATGGCGAGCATATCCATATCGAGGCGATCCGCGCCGAGGACGAGTACGCGGGGGCACGCGCGAGGCTCCCCGCCCGCTGCGGAAATGCGCGCCTCCTGCTGCAGGTCGACATGGGGCTCGGCGACGCCGTCTGGCCGGCGCCGCAGGTGTGCATCTACCCGGCGCTGCTCGACTTCCCCGCGCCGGAATTGCTGGCCTATCCACGCGAGGCCGTGGTCGCGGAAAAGCTGGAGGCGATGGTTGTACTTGGCGACCGCAACAGTCGCATCAAGGACTTCTTCGACCTGCACCACCTCGCGAGCCGTTTCGACTTCGATCGCGCAACGCTGGCCGAGGCGATGCGACGTACCTTTGCGCGGCGCCACACGCCGATCCCGGAGGAAGCGCCCATCGCGCTCACGCGCCAGTACTGGGAAAACCTGTCGCGCCCGGCACAAGTGCGGGCGTTCGCTCGGCGCGCAGGTATCGTGGTTCCCGACGGGTTCGCGGATGTGTGCGCGCGGATGCTCGACGCATTCCTGTCTCCAGTACTGGACGATTTGCGCGCGGGAAGGAGCCGGGCCGGGACGTGGCGTGCGGGAGAGGCGTGGCGATGAGTGCGGGCTATCTCAGATCAGCTCGAACAGCACTGCGGGTACGGGGAGAGAACGGTCGATCGAACCGGACGGCCTATCTGACGTCCGCCGATCTATCGGCCTTTCCAGAGCATTTGGATGCGGTCGGCGAGATAGCTGCGACGGCTTTCCGATTTCAATAGAGAATGTCGAACAACTCCCGGCCCTACATTCCTTCGATTCGCTGCATGAAATTCCGCTTTGCCCTGTGCCTCGTACGCAGCGCCTCCAGCCACTCAGCGAACTCTTCTTTCTGATTCGCTCGCTGCATCAGCTCCTTGATCTTTCCCGCGAGAGTCGCGGCTTCATCGTAGGCCGGGTTGTTCCTGCGATCGGCGATGTCGTCGATGAACTTGCGGTAGACATCCGCGGCATCCTGCGGGTGTTCATGCTCGCGGGCCCGCGCGAGGTGCATCCAGACTTCGCGCACGCAACCGCCCGCCTTCGCCTCGGCGAGCGCGGCGTCGTTGTCGCCTTCGTGCAGGAATATCTCGACAAGTAACGTATGGCCGGCTCCGGTTCCGCGCGCACCGCTGGCGCGACTCGCGCGCTTCAGCGACGCACGAAGATGGGTCAGTGCCTTCTCGCGCCACGACTTCCATGTCTTCGCGCGACCCGCGCTCTTCTCCAGATGCCGGTACGCCTCAAGGCCGGGATGCTGGATGAAATGCTCCCAAGCAAGTGCAAGGGCGTCGTCATGGCGCCGGGTCTTGTGATAGGCCTCGACAAGGAATTCGACCAAACGAGGGTCGAAATCATTTGGAAACGCTTTCATCCCGCGCTCTGCCCATGTGAGCGCTTCATCCTCACGGTCGGCCCTGGCGAGAATCTCCGCATTCCGGAGAAAATGATACGGATGCGAAAGATCGCGGCTTCCCACGGCAACCAGCGCATCCACATCGCCGGTGTACTGCGCCAGTGCTTCCATAATGGCCGTGATGTGATAGTGCTCGATGCCGGCGTCACGCCCGGTGCTCGGTGCGCGCGTCGGGACCTTCTTCCAGGCGGCGTCGGCCAGCGCGCGGTAACGGGCGAGCCCATCCGTTCCAAGCAGCGGGGCGTAATCCGCGAACTTGAAGAAGCTCCACTCGTCCCGCATTTGCAGGTCAAACAAGGCACTGGCGAATGCCACGGGCTCGGGCTTGGCAGCGCGGCAGATCTCAAGGTGCAGGTCCGCAAGCCGGCGCAATGTCTCGCCGAAACCGCCGCCGGAATCGTCGGTCTTGCCGTAGGCGCCGATGCCACGGCGCATGGCGTAGCCAGCGAGTTCCGCCGCTTCTTTCGCGCGTCCGCTTCTCCGCATTTCGCGCAGCAGATGCACGACGCTTTCGGCGCGCGTATTGAAGGCCCGCATGTTGCGGTAGTCGACGAAGCCGCGTACGGCAAATGCTCTGTTCACCGCATCTTTCATCGACCTCAGGTTCTGAGGCATGCCGCGACGCAAAGCAGCCGCTTCCAGTCGCGCTCGCAACTCAGGATCGTAAGTGGCCTGTTCGACCAGGATGTCGACGAGCGACTTCCTGCTCTCGGACTGCAAGTGGGCATGGATTTCGGCGAGGTCGTCGCGGACTTGCCCGGGCCCCTCGAGCCAGGCGAGTCCCGTGGCCACGGCATGCTTGCAGAAAGTCCCCTCCTCCCCGAGCGGACAGGTGCAGGACCATGCCAGGTCGGCACGATCCAGCCGGAGCACGACCCGATACTCCTCGCTGCCGAGCACTCGGGCCGAGATTGCGTTCCGCGTCTGCACCAGATCCACGACGGCGCCGGTCTCGAAATAGCCCACGCCTCGTGCAAAGGATTTCTCCCCGGCGAGACTGGCCAGTGACGCGCGCGTAATCAGCTTGACGTTCTTCCTGCGCTCTGTCACGGACCGACCTGCAGATAGTGGGTTGCCGGATGAATGCCGCGGGCAAGCGAACTGCTGCTGTCGCGAGTCTGGCTCATGGCGGATAGTAATAGCGCCATTTATCGGCTAATGGCTACCTTGATATCCAATGCGTCCACGTCTGGACGCGGCTTGATCGATGAACGCGACTGAGGCCAGCGACGTGGATCGAATATTGGCCGCGTTCGCACGAAAACTCGGCGGGGATATTCCCAGCTAACGGCGCCGGGCGTAGCGTTCCAAGCCCCGAGCCCGCGTGCTCACTGAAAGCAGCAACCCCGCGATGGCACTACGGACCGCAAGTGCAGCAAGCCCGGACAGGGCGCACTTATGCAAACTTCGTTTGCGTGCGGTCAGGGCTCGGGCCTTGCGGCCTCGCCCCGACACCCCCGGCTGGCGCCGAGCCGGAGCGCCTCGCGGATCCCTTCGGTTCCTCCGCCGCGGCGCCTTGGATCCTCGTCGTCCTTGCACGGCCCACTCGCCTCAGGTGCGTGCCCGCGCATGGCCATCTTCCACCTGAGCGTCAAGGCGGTCAGCCGCGCGAAGGGCCGTAGTGCCACGGCCGCGGCTGCCTACCGCGCCGCAACGAAGATCCTCGACGAAAGCACCGGGCTCCTGCACGACTACAGCCGGAAGCACGGGGTCGCGCACACGGAGATCCTTGCACCAGAGGACAGTCCGTCCTGGGCCCGCGAGCGCGATCGCCTGTGGAACGAGGCCGAGAGGGCCGAGAGCCGCAAGAACTCGACTGTCGCACGAGAGTTTGAGGTCGCTCTGCCGGATGAGCTGACTCCCGACCAGCGCCTGACCCTGGCCCGGGACCTGGCGAACGAGATAGTCGTCCGTCATCGCTGCGCCGTGGATATCGCCATCCATGCCCCCAACCCCGCCGGCGACGAGCGCAATCACCATGCGCACCTATTGCTGACCACCCGCCGGCTGACGCAATCCGGCTTCACGGAAAAGACGCGCGAGCTGGATGATCTGAAGACTCGGGAGGTCGTGTACTGGCGCGAGCGCTGGGCCGGGATCGTCAACGAGCATCTCGCGAGGCACGGCCACGAATCTCGCCTTGACCATCGCAGTCTGGAAGACCAGGGCGAGGCACGCGCGCCTACCCAGCATCTCGGACCAGCGATCACGAGCATGGAGCGGCGCGGAATCCGCACCGAGGTCGGCTGGCGCATGCGCGAAGAGGCCAATGAACGCCTGAAGCTCGTCGCCGAGCTGGGCCGGATTGAGCGCGAGCGCCAGGCCGTCGAGCGCTCGCTCCTGGACCTGACCGGGGACGTTCTTGCCGCCAAGCGCGATCGCGACGCGGAGCTGACCCCTCAGTACGATCTGGAGTCAGAACGCCGCGCAGGCCGCGAGGCCTGGCTCGAGTGGCGCGCGAACCGCCAAGATCTCTTGGAGCGAGAGGGCACCGGCCAAGTCCAGCGACCGCACCGACTGACGCCAGACGACGATCTGGGAATGGACTGACGGGTCACTCCGCCGAACGCCAGCCCCACCCGGCTATTGCGAGATCGTAGTAGGTGGAGCGGCCGGCGGCTTTCCCCAGCACCAGTATTCCCTTGCAGACGAGGTCCGCGATGTCACGCGATGATGTCGCCGGGGAGGCGCCGGTTATGTTCACGTACTTGCGTTGCGTCAGGCCGCCTTCAAATCGGCCCGGGCCCGCCTCGAGCATCTTGTTAACCACTTTGCGCTGGCGCGCATTGAGTGCGACATGCTTGTGCTCAGCCCAGAACCGCGCGCGCACCAGGGCCTCGTCGATCAGGGCAGTGCTCGCCTGACACGAGTCAGCGAACACGTTCATGAACCACTCGAGCCACGCCGTCACATCGCTGGTACCGCGCTGCGCCTGGTTGAGTGCTTTGTAGTACGCCACCTGGCGACGGCGCAGTTCGGCCGAAACGCAGTGCAACCGCGTTGGTAGCCGCGCGTCCTGGGCGAGCGCCATGTCGACGATTGCCCGGCCGATCCGGCCGTTGCCGTCCTCGAACGGATGAATACTTTCGAGCCAGACGTGCGCGAGGCCTGCACGCAAGATGCCGTCGAGAGACGTGGCGCGGGTTCGGTTGAACCAGTCGAGGAAGTTGTGCATCTCGGCGCGCACGGCGGCGGAAGGCGGCGCCTCGTAATGCACCACCTCGCGCCCGATCGGACCGCTCACGATCTGCATGGGAACGTCGTGGCTGCGATAGCGACCCGTTTCAATGGAACGCAGCGCGGAGCCGCCTGCCGGGAAGAGTGACGCCTGCCATCTGCACAAACGCTCCTCGGTCAGATCGCTGTCCCAGTCCGCGGCCGCACTCTCCATGACGTCGAGCAATCCTTCCACGTTACGGGGGATGGCAGCGACAAATTCAGGGTTGATCCCGAGGCGGCGCGCCACGGAGGAGCGCACGCTCGCGAGGTCGAAAGTCTCGCCCTCGATGGCAGCAGTCGCGACCGCTTCGCCGGACCACACGTCGCGTTGCACCAGGGCGAGCTCTTGGGCACCTATCGCCGCGGCCATGCCGTATAGCCGGCCACCCTCCGCCCGGGCACGGCTCAGCGGCCCCGCGAGCCGCTCCAGGTCGTAGGTCAGGCGAGGCCATGTGGCCGATGTCCAGATCCAGGCAGTGGCGGCCATAATCGGATTACCAAGTGAGGTGAAAACTGATGTATTCAGTATGTTAGGTGATTAACGAGCCTAATCATATCATTTTGTGACGTGATTAGGACCCTTATTCGCCTCTCGCCCGCCAGCCAAACTCCAGATCCATGTCAAATGTAGCTACGATGTAGCGCATGAAAAACGCCGTCATTCGTGCCCGCATCGATTCCGAGCTCAAGGCCGATGCCCTCCGGGTCCTGGCCTCGTGCGGCCTCGAGCCGAGCGATGCCATCCGGCTGTTCCTGCAGCAGGTGGTGGCGCATCAGGGCATCCCGTTCGAGATCCGCAGCGTCGAGCGCGCGCCGTCCATGGCCGAGTTGCAGGTACTGAAACGCCAGTCCCAGAAGCGCGATCGCCGCATCGCCCGTTCGGTCGACGTGTCGAAGGGCCAGATGCTGCTGCTGCGCCCGGAGCGACTCCGCGGCGCCAGGGTTCGCTGGCCGAAGGCGAGCCTCGTGTGACCGACCCGGCCCGCGCACTACATGAGGCTGAACTCACCTCCGATGAGATCGAACGGATCCTGCGAGTGTGCGGACCGCGCGCTCTGCTCGTGGGCGGGCAGGCCCTCGCCGCCTGGGCCGTGCATTATGGCGTCCAGCCGGTCGGCGAACTTTCCCGTTCAGTGACCATGGACGCCGACTTTATCGGCACGAGCGATACCGCGCAGGCCCTGCAGCGATCGCTCGGCCCGCCCTGGAAACTGCGCAAGGCCACATTCGACGACGCCGGCGAACAGGTGGCGAAGGTCTATGCAACCGTACCCGAGGAAGGCATCAAGCAGGTGGACTTCCTCTCCGGGATCGTGGGTCTCGACACCAAGGACGTGCGCAAGCGCGCCTCGATCATCACACTCGCGGACGGCGTCACGGTCCAGCTGCTGCACCCGCTCGACGTGCTCGAAAGCCGACTGCGCAATCTCGATGCCCTCCCCTCCAAGCGCAACGCCATCGGCGTCGCACAGGCCCGTCTCGCCGTGAGCGTGGTGCGGGCGTTCATCGAAAACCACATGGACTCGGGCGGCGATCCGCGAACGGTTCGTCAGGCCGTGAAGCGTATTGAGAAGCTCGCTCTGGACACGCGGCTCTTCCAGGTCGCATTCACCTACGAAATTGAAGTCCTCGCCGCGATCCAAGTAGAGCGCATTGCCTACCCGCGTTTTCACGATCAGCAGTGGCCAAGAGTATTGGCGCGGTTTGAGCGCAAGCGCGAGAAATTCGTTGCGATGCACGCACGACGAAAGACCGAGGCTCGATAACCGGCCGGACGGCCATGCTTCGTGGCAGACGGATTTCGCATGTGCAGGCTTGGCCACTCCAGGTACCGAGGCCCGTTCAACGCGAGCTCTTGACCGAAGAGTTCACCGCGCTTTGCAATTGGTTCAACGAGCGGGACTAGGAAGCTAGGGCAATGACCTGGAAACTGAGGCTTACGCCGGAAAATTCGATGCCCTGGGTATGACATCCAATCTTTAGTTGATCAAACATAGAGAATGTGTGCCCTCGTTCTGTAAACGCATGAAATCGATGCACGAACTGCTCGTAATATCCGCCGATGAAGTGGCCGCCATGGCCATGCTCGGCTCCGAAGTTCCACACTGGAACCTGTGGAACTTGCCGCAGCTGGAAGACGCGCTCCGACAAGCAGCATTGCTTCCTGAGGGGCCGCAACTCGATGCCGCTCTTGGTCGAATCATGCAATTCTTAGTCGCTGAGTTTCCGGAATCGCCTGGCTTTCCTCCTTCCTTCTTCGAGGCCTACGCAAGACGGGAACTTTCCGCAACGACATCGACGCGCGAGAACCGATGAGTTTGCGATTGCCAAACGATGCATTGGAGCGGTTCTTGACAGCGTTGAGCGAGCGCACATCAGCTGCGCGAAATATTGTCACGCCTACGGCGCCCTGGCCGCGCCTTGCGCGACCAACTGAACGCGGACGTGTAGCTTCATATCATCGCCGGCCGAGATCCCATCCGTGGCAAGGCGCTCACTTTCAAAAATTCCGGTCTAGAGCCTGACTCACGCCAAACCGGCGATCCTCTAGTGTGATCCCCCTCGGCCCTTTTCACGAGCGAAGCGCGCTCGCCACCGACTTCACACTCAGGATGCTATCGAACTGCCGGAATTGTTGCCCGCGTGCGCTTTGCGTAGTTATCGAGAAACGCTTCAAGTCCGGCTGCAAATCCGACGAATGATTCCCCGCCGGAATCAATGGTGTCACCTGTTAGATGAGTCGCAAGTTCCAGCGCCATGCAGGTTGTTGGACCACATCCGTCTGGAAGTTCAGAGTTAGCAGCAACATCGAGTGCTTCTCGATATGCCATCTGCCGATATGGATAAATGCTGCGAAGCAGCATCCATAATGTTGTATCAATCGATTGAACACTTGAAATCTCCTGATTTGTTGCCGCCCCTATGTAATGTCCGACTTGCTTGATCTCATCAGGATGGACAACTAGGTCACCTACACAGACCGGCGTCTTCGAAAAACGCCCATGAAACGCTTCGTGCAGCAAGTCCACAAGCAGTTTCAGTCCCGGTGTAGCAGGAACGCGCTCGTTGATTAGCCAAATGTTAAGTACTTGGTTGGCAACGGACATCCCGACGCGCAAGCGAATTGCCGGGATGTGGCCATAGCCAGCGCCTGCCAGATACTCGGTAAGAACTTCTTCAGGAGGAAAAGTCGTCGCGTTGTGCGCAAGGATCTCTGCAAGTTCTCCCAACATTGTTTCAGCGATCTCTCGGCTCACAGGTGCTTGCGTATTGATTGACTCGGTGCCAGGGGGCGAAGGCTTGTATCTGTCATACAAGACATTTTCAAAGGATTGTGCAAGCGCCGTAACTACCTTGCCTTCTTTGGACCAGGAATGGACCGTCATTCGCGCCATCAATTGCGTTTCGAATAGCAGGTGGCGGTTCTCAGGCAATACGGATTTGAAGAGATTTAGAGCCACGGATGCCGCAAGATCATGTGTCGAGTATGGTATCGGACCGTCGTTCAATTCTGTCGCTATGCGGGTCACGGTCGGCTTGTCGAACGCACCGCCCAGTAATTCGTCCGCTGCCAACTTAGCTGCATGTTGAACGTCCGCCGTCTTCTTGGGCGGATTATCCCCGTAGAGTGCCCTGATCAAGGCATCCATAGCGGTGGCTGGCTTACGCTTCTTCCCGAACAGACCGAACATTTCTTGATCTCCAATGGTCGCCGACCTTGTTGACTTGCCCCACCTTATCTTGGCCTCTGGTCGGGCAATTCTTACGCTATCCATGTCGCACTGTCGAATCTCGGCATGGGCAGCCTGGCCTGCTATATCCAGTTACGACGCGCGAAAAAGAGGGGCCCTTGCGGGCCCCTCGAAGTGCCGGTTAAGGCAGCGGTTACTTGCGATCGTTCGCGTCAGCGCTTTCCCGGTCGGGTGGCAGCAGCACGATGCGACCGTCGATTGGCAGCGCCCGAAGCTCGACGTTGAGCCCGGGTGACGTCACCCTCGTGCTCTGGACACCAAGTTCGGTTGATTCTGCGACAAGCAGTCCCCAATTTGAATTCAGCGCGCAGTCTTTCGTAATTTATCCAAATAGTCAGCCCACGCCTGCATCATCCGCCGACGCTCGGGCAAGTGCGCCGCCCGGTTGTACGACGCCTTGACCTTGTTCTGTTCGCCGTGTGCGAGTTGCCGTTCGATCACGTCGGAGTTGAAACCCAGTTCGTGCAGCAACGTCGAGGCGGTTGTCCGAAATCCGTGGCCGGTCATCTCATGCTTGCCGTAGCCGAGCCCACGTAGGGCCGCGTTGATCGTGTTGTCGGATATGCATCGCGCATCGCCCCGCAACGACGGAAAAGCAAACTTTCCACTACCGGAAACCGCGAATTGCTCCCGCAGTATGGCAACTGCCTGGCGGGACAGCGGCACGATGTGGTCCTGCTTCGCCTTCATGCGGGCGGCGGGGATGCGCCACTCCCCTGCTTCCAGGTCGATCTCGGCCCATTCGGCGCCGCGCAGTTCGCCCGGGCGCAGGAACACCAGCGGCGCAAGGCGCAGCGCGGCCATGACCGAGCTGAAACCGGCATAGCCGTCGATCACGTTGAGCAGCTTCCCGACCTCTTTCGGATTCGTGATCGCTGCGTGGTGCTTCGTGCGGACGGAGATCAGCGCACCGCGCAGGTCGGCACTCGGGTCGCGTTTTGCCCTGCCGGTGGCAATGGCGTAGCGGATCACGCGGCCCGCCAGCGACCGGCAACGATGCGCAGTGTCATACCGCCCTTTGGCTTCGACCGTGCGGAGTGCAGCCAGCAAATCGGCCGGCTCGATGGTGTCGATCCGATGATTGCCGATCTTCGGGTAGAGGTAGCTCGTCAGCCGGGTGCGGAACTGCTCGATCGTGTCGGGCGACAGGTCACGCTGATTTGCGAGCCACTCGTCGGCAACGGCGCGAAAGGTATCGCCGTTCGCGCTGCGTTCGGCGCGACGCTTGACGCTCGGGTCGATCCCGGAGCGCAACTCCCTGCGGAAGTCGTCGCGTCTGTCCTCGGCTTCCTCGATCCCCACATCCGGGAACTCGCCAAGAGACAGCGTCTTTTCCCGGCCCTGAAATCGGTATCTGAAGCGCCACCAGCGACGATCGTCCGGCATGACGAGGATGAATAGCCCCTTGCCGCGATACAGCTTGTAAGGCTTCTGGCGCGGTGCAGCGGCTTTGATCCGGGTCTTGGTCAGTGGCTTCAAAGTGGGGTAACTGATTTCCGGAAAGTGCTGTTACCCCACTTTTCTACCCCTACTCGTCATTGTTCGTCAATGTTCACCCCTGTTCATTAATGATCGGATTTGCCGAGAAACACAGGGGTTTCCGCTCGGAGGCAGACGGCGGTGAACAACAGAGAACAGGGTGATGGAGGCTAGGGTCGGAATCGAACCGGCGTACACGGCTTTGCAGGCCGCTGCATGACCACTCTGCCACCTAGCCTTTCGGGGGCATTAAACACGAAACCCCGGATTTCCGTTCCGGGGTTTCAGGAGATTCTGGAGCGGGAAACGAGGCTCGAACTCGCGACCTCAACCTTGGCAAGGTTGCGCTCTACCAACTGAGCTATTCCCGCGGTCGCCCTCACACAGGAGGCGCCATTTTAGGAGCGGGGTCCGCACTGTCAAGTTTGCGGGGAACCCCGCAGATCAGGCCAGGCGGCATGCAGATACGCGATCATGGACCACAAGGTCAGCACGGCCGCGACCGCCGTCAGGCCGAGTCCCATCCAGTAGATCGGCAGGCCGAACAGGTCGGCCCTGAACAGCATCATCGACAGCCCGACGATCTGCACGATCGTCTTGAACTTCGCGACCCCGGTTACTTTCATCTTGTGGCGCGCGCCGATCTCGGCCATCCATTCGCGCAGCGCCGAAATCGCGATCTCGCGGCCGATGATGACGGCCGCGGTCAGCGTGACATACCAGGCCGGGTTGCGGCTGACGATCAGCACGAGCGCGGTCGCCACGATCAGCTTGTCCGCCACCGGGTCGAGGAAGGCGCCGAGCGGAGACACCTGGCCGAGCCGCCGCGCCAGGTAACCGTCGAAAGAGTCGGTGATGCCTGCGATCGCGAATACCACGCCGCAGGCCATGTCCGACCAGGTATACGGAAGATAGAAAAGGCCGATGATTGCCGGAATCAGCGCGATCCGGATCGCCGTCAGCAGGTTCGGGATCGTGTAGGGGTTGCTCATCCGGCTCCCGGGTGTAGATGCTCGAATATAGCCTGAGCCAGTGCGGAGCCGATGCCGGGCGCGCGTGCGAGATCCTCGCTGCCCGCCCGCAGCACGCCCTGCAAGCCGCCAAATTGCTTCAACAGCGCCCTGCGCCTGGCCGGGCCGAGTCCGGGAACCGCCTCCAGCATGGATGTCTGGCGAGATCTTGCGCGGCTTCTGCGGTGCCCACTGATCGCGAACCGGTGCGCTTCATCGCGCGCGCGCTGAATCAGGTGCAGCGCTTTCGAATCGGGCCGCAGTATAGGGGCCGAATCGCCGCCCAACAAGAACAGGCGCTCCTGTCCTGCGCGCCGGTCCGCGCCCTTCGCGACCGCCGCGACCGCCGGTAGTGCGATGCCGAGCTGATCGAGGACCGCCGCCGCTGCCGCGAGCTGGCCCTTGCCGCCGTCGAGCAGCAGCAGGTCCGGCAGCGGCGACTGCTCCTGCAAACGACGCCGATAGCGGCGCGTCAGCGCCTGGCGCATCGCGCCGTAGTCGTCGCCGGCGGCGACGCCTTCGATGTTGTAGCGGCGATACTCGCCTTTCAGTGGCCCGGCCGGGCCGAATACCACGCAGGAGGCGATGGTCGCCTCGCCCTGGGTGTGACTGATGTCGAAGCACTCGATGCGCCGCAACGGCCCGGCCAGCCCGAGAAACGATGTCAGGTCGGCGAATTGCTCGTCCAGGCTCGCCTGGCTTGCCAGGCGCATGCCGAGCGCATTCTCCGCGTTCTGCCGGGCGAGCTGAATCCATCGCTGGGGAATGCCGCGGCTTGGTCGGCGCAGGCGCACGCATCGACTCGAGCGCGCGCTGAGTGACTCCGCGAGCGTATCGGCATCCTCGATGACGTGTGACAGCAGCAGGCAGGGCGGCGGGTCGCGCTCGAGGTAGTGCTGACCAATGAAAGTCGAAAGCACTTCCGGCGCCTCGCTGATCAGCGCGCGCGGGTGGAATACCGACGTCCCAAGCAGTTGGCCGCCGCGGATGAACATCAGCGCGATGCAGAATTCCCCGCCGGTTTCGGCGACCGCAATGACATCCGTATCGGTATTGCCGCGTGCCCGGCTCACGACCTGGCGCGACTGGATGTCGGTCAGCGCGGCAAGCTGGTCGCGCAGCGCCGCCGCTCGCTCGAATTGAAGACTTTCCGCGGCGCTGTCCATGTCCCTGCCGATCAGGCCGGTGACGTCTTCCGCCCGCCCTTCCAGTACCAGGACCGCTGACTGAACGTCCTGCGCATAACTGTCCCGGTCGATCAGTCCGGTACAAGGCGCCGAGCAACGCCCGATCTGGTACTCGAGACAGGGACGGGAACGATTGGCGAAATACGAATCCTTGCAGCTGCGGATGCGGAACAGCTTGTGTAACTGGTTCAGCGTTTCGTGAACCGCACTCGCATTCGGGTACGGGCCGAATAGCCGGCCCGGCAGGCGCCGGGTGCCACGATAGAACGAGAGCCGCGGAAACTCGTGCGCCGAGAGATGCACGAAAGGAAAGCTCTTGTCGTCGCGCAGGATGACGTTGTAGCGCGGCCGATGCCGCTTGATCAGGTTGTGCTCGAGCAGCAGCGCCTCGGTTTCCGAATTGGTGACCGTGACTTCGATGTTCGCGATCAACCTGACGAGCGCCTGGATCTTCGGCTGCAACTGGTCGGCGCGGAAGTAACTTCCCACGCGCGCCTTGAGGCTGCCCGCCTTGCCGACATAGAGGATTTCGCCGGCGGCATCCAGCATCCGGTAGACGCCCGGCCGGGCTGGCAGCGTCGCAACGAATGACCGGGGATCGAAAGCGCTCACCGGCTCATGGTGTCGCTTCGGTCAGGCATCGAGCAAGTGGCGCGCCCGGGCGAATATCGCGTCGAACATCACCGCGGTGAGCCGCCGGGTCTGGGTGTTGTAGCGGCTGCAGTGGTAGGAATCGAGCAGCACGCGCTGGCCCGGGAGAGTATGGCAGGCGCCGTGGGCAAAGCGTGCCTGCGCCGGCTTGATGCCCACCGCCCGCAGCACGGCGGCATGGGCGATGCCGCCGAGCGCGACGACGACTGCCAAAGCCGGCAACGCGGCCAGCTCCGCGGCCAGGTAGGTGTTGCATTGCCGGACCTCGGCAGGCAGTGGCTTGTTGGCTGGCGGGAGGCACTTGACCGCGTTCGTGATCCGGCAGTCGCAGAGCCGCAGGCCGTCTTCTGCCGACGCGGATTCCGGGCGGCTGGCGAAACCGTGCGCGTGCAGCGTGCGGTACAGCAGGATGCCTGCATGATCGCCGGTGAAAGGACGGCCCGTGCGATTGGCGCCATGCAGGCCAGGCGCCAGGCCGACGACCAGCAGCCGGTGTCGCTCGCTACCAAACGGCGCGACCGGCCGGCAGTGATAAGCGGGATGGCGCGTACCCACTGCATCGAGAAATCCGGCGAGCCGCTCGCAGCGCCGGCAATCCGGATCGAATCGAGCCGTGCCCTCGCCCACCGGCGCCTCAGCGCACCTTGAACTGGGCTTCCTCGGTCGACCCGTGCATCGCGGTGATCGATGACGTGCCGGACGCCACCGTCTGCGTGACATCGTCGAAGTAGCCGGCGCCGACTTCGCGCTGGTGCTTGGTCGCCGTGTACCCGTGGGCTTCCGCAGCGAACTCCGCCTGCTGGAGCGCGACATAGGCAGTCATCTGGGATTGCCGGTAACCGCGGGCGAGTTCGAACATGGTGAAATTGAGCGCGTGGAAACCGGCGAGGGTAATGAACTGGAACTTGTAGCCCATCGCGCCGAGTTCGCGCTGGAATTTCGCGATGGTGGCGTCGTCCAGCTTCTTGCGCCAGTTGAATGACGGTGAGCAGTTGTACGCCAGCAGCTTGCCCGGGTGCTCGCGGTGCAGGCCTTCCGCGAACCGCTTTGCGTCATGGAGGTCGGGGGTTGCCGTCTCGCACCAGACCAGGTCCGCGTACGGCGCATAAGCGACGCCGCGCGCGATGGCCTGCTCGATGCCGGCGCGCACCGGGAAGAAGCCCTCGCTGGTGCGTTCCGGGGACGCAATGAAACCGCGGTCGCGCTCGTCGATGTCGGCCGTGAGCAGGCTTGCCGATTCCGCATCGGTGCGCGCGACCAGCACGGTCGGGACGTCGGAGATATCGGCTGCGAGCCGCGCGGCGATCAGCTTGTTGATCGCCTCCTGGGTCGGCACCAGCACCTTTCCGCCCATGTGTCCGCACTTTTTTGCGCTCGACAACTGGTCTTCGAAATGCACGCCGGCGGCTCCTGCCGCGATCATCGCTTTCATCAGTTCGAACGCGTTCAGCACCCCGCCAAAGCCCGCTTCAGCGTCCGCGACAATGGGCTGCAGCCAGTCGATCGAGTCGTCTCCTTCCGCGTGGCAGATCTGGTCGGCGCGGAGCAGCGTGTTGTTGATGCGCCGGACGATTGCTGGCACGGAGTCCGCCGGATATAGCGACTGGTCCGGATACATTTCCGCCGCGAGATTCGCATCGCCTGCGACCTGCCAGCCGGACAGGTAGATTGCCTTCAGCCCCGCGCGGACCTGCTGCATGGCCTGGTTGCCGGTCAGAGCGCCCAGCGCATTGACGAAAGGTTGCTCATGCAGGTGGCGCCAGAGCTTCTCCGCGCCTTGCCGCGCCAGGGAATGCTCGATATGCACGCTGCCGCGCAGGCGCATGACGTCGCTCGCGCCATAAGCGCGTGTGACGCCCTGCCAGCGGGGATTGGACTTCCAGTCCGATTCAATCTGCGCGGCGGTCTTCAGCGTCATGGAGTCTCCGTGGTCAGTCGATGTCGCGGTATGCGACCAGGGTCAGGAAGGGTTCGAATTCCGGGCTTGCGATCAGCTCGTCGAGGATCGCTGCGGCGCGTGCGAAATGGCCGGCGGCAAAGCCGGCATCACCCTGTTCCGCGCGGATCTGTTGCAGCCGGGCTGCGATTTCGGCGCGCACGAGATCCAGGGTGACGATCCGTCCATCAGTCAGTTCGCTGCCATGATGCCGCCACTGCCAGAGCTGGGCGCGCGAAATCTCCGCGGTGGCCGCATCTTCCATCAGGTGATGGATCGGCACGCAGCCGTTGCCGCCGAGCCAGGCAGCCAGGTAACGGATGCCGACATCGATGTTGCTGGCAAGACCCGCCTGCGTGATGGCGCCGTCGGGCACTGCGAGCAGGTCGGCGGCGCTCACTTCGACGTCCTCGCGCAGGCGCTGCAGGTTGTTCGGACGCGGCATCAGGCGATCGAAGATTCCGCGCGCGAGGACGACCAGGCCCGGGTGCGCGACCCAGGTGCCGTCGTGTCCGTCGCCGGCTTCGCGCTCCTTGTCCGCGCGCACGCGCGTAAGCGCCTGTTCATTGGCATCCGCATCCCCCTTGATCGGGATCTGTGCGGCCATGCCGCCCATCGCAAAAGCGCCGCGCCGATGGCAGGTGCGGATTACGAGTTGCGAATAGGAACGCAGGAAATGCGACGTCATCGTGACGCTGCCGCGATCCGGCAGCACGCAGTCGGAGCGCCGGTTGAACTTTTTGATGAAGCTGAAGATATAGTCCCACCGTCCGCAGTTGAGTCCGACAATCCAGTCGCGAAGCTCGTGCAGGATCTCGTCCATCTCGAATGCCGCGGTAATCGTTTCGATCAGCACTGTCACCCTGACTGTGCCGCGTGCAAGCCCGAGTGTGCGCTCGCTGAATTCGATCACATCGGCCCACAGCCTTGCTTCCAGATGGCTTTCGAGTTTCGGCAGGTAGAAATACGGGCCCGTGTCACGCCGCAGGAGCTCGGAACCGTTGTGGAACAGGAACAGGCCGAAATCGACCAGGGCTGCCGGAATTGCACGGCCATCTCGCAGCCAGTGCTTTTCCGGCAGATGCCAGCCGCGCGGACGCACGATCAGTACGGCGGTGCGGGGATTGAGCGCGTAATGTTTTCCCTCGGGGCTGTTGAATTCCAGTGTGCGGCGGACAGCGGCCATCAGGTTGACCTGTCCCTGGATCACGTTGCTCCAGGTCGGGCACAGTGAATCCTCGAAATCCGCCATGAAGACGCTGGCACCGGAGTTCAGCGCGTTGATCACCATCTTGCGGTCGGTCGGCCCGGTGATCTCGACGCGACGGTCCTGCAAGTCCCGCGGAACCCCGGCGACGCGCCATGCCGATTCGCGCACGGCGCGCGTCGATTCCAGAAAATCCGGTCGCTGGCCGGCGTCGAACTCGCGCTGGCGGTCTGCGCGCCTGGTGAGCAGCGTCTCGACCTCGGCACCGAAGCGCTCGGCAAGCGTGTCGACGAATGCCACGGCCTCGGCTCCCAGGACTTCGCGCCATTCCGGTGGCACGGGCGGCAGCACGGACGCCGTCGCAGTGCTATGTAAACTCTCAACTGTCAACTATAACTCCATGATTTAACGTTCTTATCTGTTCTTGCGCTCGGGACGGGCGATACGCATTGCCAGCTCCAGCGCCTGCTCGTAATTGAGGCGTGGATCGACCGTCGTGCGATAAGCCCGCGCGAGATCGCCATCGGACAGCCCGCGGGCGCCGCCAGTACATTCGGTCACGTCGTCGCCGGTAAGTTCGAAATGAACGCCGCCCAGCGTCGAACCGCAATCCTCGTGGATGCGGAACGCGGATTCGACCTCCGACAGGATATTGTCGAAGCGGCGCGTCTTGACGCCCTGCGTGGTCGTCTCGGTATTGCCATGCATCGGATCGCAGACCCACAGCACGTCGCGGCCGCTGGCACGCACCGCGCGGATCATCGCCGGCAAACTGGATTCTATGCGATCCGCGCCGAATCGATGAATCAACGTCAGGCGACCCGGCTCATTGTCGGGATTCAGCACGCGCACGAGCTCGCCCAGCTGTCCGGCATCCAGGAAGTCACCCACCTTGACCCCGATAGGATTCGCGATGCCGCGGAAGTACTCCACGTGCGCGCCTCCAGGCATTGCCGTGCGCATGCCGATCCACGGCATGTGGGTGGAAAGGTTGTACCAGCGCTGGCGACGCTGCAGGTAGCGCGTCTGTGCCTGCTCATAAAGCAGGTGCAGGCCCTCATGACTTGCGTAGAAACGCGCCTGGGTCGCCTCGTGCACGGGCCTGCCGGAAACCGTTTCATAGAAGTCGAGCGAATCTGAAATCGAATCGATGATCTTCTGGTAGGCATCCTTCAGTTTGGCGTGCTGCATGAAGCCGAGATCCCAGTACTCGGGGTGGTGCAGGTCCGCAAAACCACCATCGACCAGCGCGCGCACGAAGTTCAGTGTGAGTGCCGCCCGTTCGTAGCCACGGAGCAGCAGGTCGGGGTCGGCTTCGCGATCCGCCGGCGTGAAGGCGGCGCGGTTGACGATATCGCCACGATAGCTCGGCAACGTCACGCCATCGCGCGTTTCGGTGTCGGCGGAGCGCGGCTTTGCATACTGGCCCGCCATGCGTCCGACCCGGATGACCGGCTGCTTGAGGCCATGCAGCAGCACGACGCTCATCTGCAGCAGGATCTTGAGCTTGCGGGCGATGGTGTCCGACTCGCAGTCGGCGAAACCTTCAGCGCAGTCGCCGCCCTGCAGCAGGAACCGCTCGCCGCGCTGGGCCGCCGCCAGTTCTTCTTTCAGCTGGTCCACTTCCCACGACACGACCACCGGCGGCAGGCATGCCAGCTGCCCGAGAACGCGCGCGAGCTTCGCCTGATCCGCATAGTGCGGTTGCTGGAGCGCCGGCCGGGCCTGCCAGCTGTCGGAACTCCAGCCAGCTTTTGCGACCGCGATAGTCATGTTCCCGAGCATCGTACACGGATTCGCTGCACTGCAAAATGGCGGTATTCGGGGGGTGGTTTATGCGGTGCGGAATGGGCAGAATGCGCCACCTTTTTCAGTGGTTACCCGCATGCATCGCGTACTGGTTCTGGGCGCCGGCAAGATTGGCGCATTGATCTCGGGCCTGCTGGCCGAAGCCGGCGATTATCAGGTTGAACTGGCTGACGTCAGCCTGGACACTGCCCGCGCCGTGGCGCGCGCCCACGCGCGCCGCAACCTGACCGCGCACGGACTCGATGCCTCCGATGCCGCCGCGCTGTCCGGGCACCTTGCGCTGCACCGTTGTGATGCCGTTGTCTCGTCACTGCCCTTTTACTGCAATCCGGGCGTTGCCAAGGCCGCCCGCGAGCAGGGTCTGCATTACTTCGACTTGACGGAAGACGTCGAAGTGACCCGTGCGGTGCGCGCCGTCGCCGCGGGAGCGGACACGGCCTTCGTACCTCAGTGCGGCCTGGCGCCGGGTTTCGTTTCGATCGCCGCGAACGAGTTGATCGGCCATTTCGACGAACTGCGCAGCGTGAAGATGCGGGTCGGCGCCCTGCCCCAACACCCGAACAACGTGCTCAAGTATTCCCTGACCTGGTCGACCGAAGGCCTGATCAATGAGTATGGCAACCCATGCCTCGCGATTGCCGACCGCCGCCTGGTCGAGGCCGCGCCGCTCGAGGGCCTCGAGGAAATCGAGATCGACGGTACGCTGTACGAGGCGTTCAACACGTCGGGCGGACTCGGTTCGCTTGGCGAGACCTTCGGCGAGCGCTGCGAGCAGATGAACTACAAGACGATCCGCTATCCCGGGCACTGCGAACAGGTTCGACTCCTGATGAACGACCTGAAGCTGAACCAGGACCGCGGCACGCTGAAGCGGATCCTCGAGAACGCGGTTCCGCAGACCCTGCAGGACGTCGTGATCGTCTATGTGGCGGTATGCGGCCGACAGGACGGCGAGCTGCGCGAGGAAAACTACGTCAACAAGATCTATCCGCAGGAGATTTCCGGACGCCTGTGGTCGGCCATCCAGGTGACGACCGCCGCTGGAATCACCGCAGTCGTCGACCTCGTGCTGTCGCGCCCGGGCGACTTTCGCGGTTTCGTGCGTCAGGAGCAGTTTGGCCTGCCGGCAGTGCTCGCGAATCGCTTCGGTGCCTGGTATCGCATGGGCGGCGACAAGGCCATCTCGGCGCGCATGGTCGTCGAAGGCACGGCCGGGCGACAGCGCAGCCTCGCAGGAGGGACACGATGAACCCTGCCCAGATACTGAAGGGTCTTGGACTGGCGGCTGTCAATGACGGCGCCTGCTCGGGCGATGGCTGGCACGCCGATGAGTCGCCTTCGCTGATCGATTCACTGAATCCCGCAACCGGCGAGGTCATCGCGCGCATCCGCCCCGCCGGCGCTGCGGACTACGAGCGGGTCGCAGCAAGCGCCGTTGCCGCGTTCAGCGCCTGGCGTGACGTCCCTGCCCCACGCCGTGGCGAGGCGGTACGGCTCATGGGCGACGCGCTGCGCGCAAAGAAGGATCTCCTGGGGAGCCTGGTGAGCCTGGAAATGGGGAAGATCAAGGCCGAAGGCGACGGCGAGGTGCAGGAGATGATAGACATCGCCGACTTCGCGGTCGGCCAGTCGCGCATGCTCTATGGCCTCACCATGCATTCCGAACGGCCGCGGCACCGAATGTACGAGCAATGGCATCCGCTCGGCGTGGTCGGCATTATTTCGGCGTTCAATTTCCCGGTGGCGGTCTGGTCCTGGAATGCATTCCTTGCCGCGGTCTGCGGCGATATCTGCATCTGGAAGCCATCGCACCACACACCGCTCTGCGCCATCGCAGTGCAGCGGATCTGCAACGAGGTGATCCAGGATGCGGGACTTCCTCCGATTTTCCAGCTCTTCATCCCGCACGACAACTCGCTCGCGAGCCGCTTCGTCGACGATCGTCGCGTGGCGCTGATAAGTTTCACGGGTTCGACGCAGGTCGGGCGGCAGGTCGGAAAACGCATCGCCGCGCGTCTCGGCAGGAGCCTGCTTGAACTCGGCGGCAACAATGCCATCATCGTCGACGAGTTCGCGAATCTCGATCTCGTCGTCCCGGCGGTATTGTTCGGATCGGTCGGCACGGCTGGACAGCGCTGCACGACCACGCGCCGGCTGCTGGTGCACGAATCGCGCGTGGCGGAACTCGAGCGGCGACTGGTCGCCGCGTACCAGCAAGTCCGCATCGGCAATCCGCTCGATCCGAACGTGCTGATGGGCCCGCTGGTCGGCACCTCGGCCGTGCGCCAGTACGAAGCCGCGCTGGCCGATGCGAAATCGCAGGGCGGGGAGATCCTGTGCGGCGGACGCGCGCTGCCGGGCCCCGGTTTCTTCGTCGAGCCGACCATCGTGAAGGCGCGCAACGACATGAAAGTCGTACGGCACGAGACCTTCGCACCGATCCTTTACCTGATTTCATTCAGCGCGCTGGATGAAGCGATCGCGATGCACAACGACACCGATTACGGCCTGTCGTCGGCGATCTTCACTGATCGCCTGCAGCATGCCGAGCGCTTCCTCTCGGTGTCCGGCAGCGATTGCGGGATCGCCAATGTGAATATCGGCACCTCGGGCGCCGAGATCGGCGGCGCATTCGGGGGCGAAAAGGACACCGGCGGCGGACGCGAAGCGGGCTCCGATTCCTGGAAAATATACATGCGCCGGCAGACCAACACGATCAACTATTCAAGCGATCTGCCGCTCGCCCAGGGCATCCAGTTCGAGGTTATTTAAGTGTGCGTTCGGCGTCCCGGTACAGGATCCGGATGTAGCGTTCCGCCGTGATGAAGCTCCAGGCATGGGTGGCGTCGGTCTCGGCGAACGGCAGGGCCGCCACCACCTCTTCCACCGTCCTTCCTGCCTGCACCAGTTCGCGCATGCGTGCGCTCGTCGCCGCGAGCAGTTTTCGATAACTGACGAGGCCGGCCCGGTACGTGACCTTGCCGTGCCCCGGAATGATCCGCGTGCTGTCGTCGGTGAGTTCCAGCATCCGGTCCACGCCCGCGATGACGCCCGCGACCGACCCGCCTGAATCCAGATCAACGAATGGATAGAGGCCGGAGAACACCAGGTCGCCCGTGTGGATCACATTCGCCTTGCGGAAGTGGATGAAGACGTCACCATCCGTGTGGCCATTCGCCACGTGGATCGCGCGAATCTCGTCGCCATTCAGGTGCAGCGACAGGTTGTCGCTGAACGTGACGACCGGCAGGGCGCCCGCCGGCGACGGGGGCGTCTTGCGCTGGAAGAACTCGTTGAAATGCTCGGTGCTCATGCGCTCACGCACCCGGTCGTGGGCGACGATGACCGAGCCCTTGCCGGCCAGATTCTCATTGCCACCCGTGTGGTCGCCGTGCCAGTGCGTATTCACGACGAAACGCGGGGGTTCCTGATGCAGCTTTGCGAGCGCCTCGAGGATCTGCGGCGTCGCCGGCGCGTACTGGTCGTCGACCAGGAACACACCGTCATCGCCGGCGGAGATGCCGATATTGCCGCCCTGCCCGTAAAGCACGTGGACATTGCCGGCCACGGGCTCGATACGGACCGCTTCTTCCGGGGCGGGCTGCGCCACGGCCGGGAACGCCAGGATCAGGATGCTGACGCCAATTATCGCTCTCGACATGGGAACCTCCGGCGTTCGAACAGGGACTCTGCTGTTATGATAATCCACTGGTGTGAGGGAATTCCGGATGTCGCGATTGCGCCGCTCCCTGGGCTTACCAGCCGCGCTGATTCTGCTCGCCGGGCTTGCGGGCATCGGCGCGGCACAGCCGGTGCCGGACGCGGCGCCGTCGGAACCCTCGCCTGGCCGGACCGCTCTGGTCGTTGAAATCAAGGATGCGATCGGCCCCGCCACTCGCGAGTTCTTCGTGCGTGCGCTCGAGCGCGCGGAAGAACAGGACGCGGAACTGCTGATCCTCGTGCTCGATACGCCCGGCGGACTGTCGGAGTCCATGCGCGACATGATCCGGGCCATCCTGAGCGCGAAGGTGCCGGTCGTCACCTATGTGTCGCCTCCGGGCGCGCACGCCGCCAGTGCGGGCACGTTCATCCTGTATGCGAGCCATATTGCAGCGATGGCGCCCGCGACGAATCTTGGCGCGGCGACGCCGGTGCCGATCGGCGGCGCGCCGTCGCGTGACCGCGACGCCCGGCCCGTCGACGGCAAGGACGGACCGGGTGATGCCGGAAAGGAGCCTGCGGCCATGGACCGCAAGGCGATCAACGACGCGGTCGCCTATATCCGCAGCATCGCGGAGATGCGCGGCCGCGATCCGACCTTCGCCGAGGAGTCGGTGACGAAGGCGGCGAGTATCACGGCCAATGAGGCGCTGCAGCGCGGGGTGATCGACCTGATCGCAGCGGATCTCCCGGAATTGATCACCGCGCTGGACGGCCGTGAGGTAACGCTGCCGAGCGGCCGTACCACGCTCGCAACGCGCGGAATCGCGGTCGAACGGGTCGAGATGGACTGGCGCACATCGCTGCTCGCAGTGCTGACCAATCCGCTCGTGGCCTACGGTCTGCTGATCGTCGGGATCTACGGCCTGCTGTTCGAAGGCTACAACCCCGGGGCGCTCGTCCCGGGCGTGGTCGGCGGTGTCTGCCTGTTGCTCGGCCTGTATGCCCTGCAGGTGCTGTCGGTCAATTTCGCCGGCCTCGCGCTGGTCGTGCTCGGCATCGCGATGATGGCGGCGGAATTTTTCGTGCCGAGCTTTGGCGTGCTGGGCTTCGGCGGCATCGCCGCATTCGTCTTCGGATCGATCGTGCTCATGGATACCGATGCGCCGGGTGTGATGGTCAGCCGCGGACTCGTTGGCGGCATCGCGACCGCTGCAGGCGCGGCGATGCTGGCGACAATCGCAATGGCCATGCGATCGCGACGAAGGCCGGTCATCACCGGCCGCGAGCAGCTGGTGGGCGGTGTCGCCGAGGCGCTGGCGGATTTCAGCGGGCAGGGGCCCGTGCGTATCTTTGGCGAGACCTGGAATGCCGTCAGCGCCGCGCCGGTAACTGCCGGACAGCGCCTGCGGATCGACCGGGTCGAAGGGCTGACCCTGTACGTCTCGCCCGCGGAATGAAATGAAAGGAGACAAGCGATGACCGGGTCACCCATTTTCTGGGCCGTGATCGGCGTACTGGTTTTCGCGCTGCTGAGCAGCGCCATCCACGTGCTGCGGGAGTACGAGCGCGGCGTGATCTTCTTCCTCGGTCGATTCGACGGGGTCAAGGGCCCGGGCCTGATCCTGGTGTGGCCGGTCATCCAGAAGATGGTGCGGGTGGATCTGCGCACGATCGTGCTCGACGTTCCGAAGCAGGATGTCATCTCGCGCGATAACGTCTCGGTCAAGGTCAATGCGGTCGTTTACTTCCGCATCGTCGATCCCGCGAAGGCAATTATCCAGGTCGTCAACGTGTTCGAGGCGACCAGCCAGCTGGCGCAGACCACGCTGCGCTCGGTCCTGGGCCAGCATGAGCTTGACGAAATGCTGGCGCAGCGCGAGAAGCTCAATGCGGATGTGCAGAAGATTCTGGACGCTTCGACCGATGCCTGGGGCATCAAGGTGTCGCACGTGGAGATCAAGCACGTCGATCTCGATGAAAGCATGATCCGGGCGATGGCCCGCCAGGCCGAAGCGGAGCGCTCGCGGCGCGCCAAGATCATTCACGCCGAGGGCGAAAAGCAGGCGGCGGCCATGCTGGTCGAAGCGGCAAAGCTGCTGGGCGCCGACCCCCGGGCGATCCAGCTGCGCTACATGCAGACCCTGACCGAACTTGGCAACGAGCGGAGCAATACGATCGTGTTCCCGATGCCCATGGACTTGCTCGCGCCGCTCGTGAAGAAATTCGGCGAAGCCGGTTGATCATCCGCGCCCGGCCGCGAGCCGCTGCTCGAGTCGTCGCGCAGAGACCGGAACCGAGGTACCGAGCTGCTGCGCGAACAGCGACACGCAGTACTCGGCCAGCAGCCATTCCATTTCCGCCGCGAGACGGCGGTCGGGCATCCGCAGCACGCGTTCGCGCCAGGCGGCGAGCTCCCGCTGCGCCGCCGCGTTGCGTCCCTCGCGCAGGCGCAGCACACGCGCGTGCAGACCGGCCAGCAATCGCGGCAACTGATCGAACCAGGGATCCGGCGTCGTCATGACAAACCGCGGACCCGCGAGGGCTGCCAGCGCGGACTGGCAGTCGGCGAGCGAGGTTGCCTCGACACCGGCCGGCATGTCGGCCAGCGCGGCCCGGATTGAGCGCGCCGCCTGCATTGCCGACCGGGCGCGTCCACCCAAAGCCACTCCAAGCTCGTAGACCTCACTCCGGCCGCGTTCGAGTGCACGCTCGAACGCTTCCCGATCCCGCGGCAGCGGCTCGCCGGGGTCCAGGCAGGCTCGCGCGACTGCGCGGTCGCAGACATCGTCGACCAGCGAGGTCAATGATCCAAACGCTTGCTGCAACAGCACCAGTTCGCGATCGTGTGCCAGCGCCCTGCGTAGCGGCTTCAGCGGTTCGGCGAGCGCCAGTGAGAGCAGCCGGCGCAGCCCGCGCCGATGCATGGCCTGTGCTTCTGCCCGGTCTTCGACGGCGCGCAGCGAGACGCTGTCCCCATCGTCCGACAGCGCCGGGTGAACCACGGTGCGCACGCCATCCCGCTCGATCTCCAGGGTTGCCGCAATACCGCCGAAGTCCCAGCGCAGGAGCCCGGAGCGGGTCAGGTCGCGGGTCGATTCGCGGAGCGCCGCCTGGCGCTCGCCGTGCAGGGCCGCGCGCAGGCTCTCCACGTCCCGGCCTTGCGCGAGCACGCGACCTTCAAGACCGACGACGCGCAGGTTGAGGCACAGATAATCCGGCAGTGCCACGGCTCGCAGCGCATTTTCGCCAATCGGATGACCGGCCTGACGTGACAGCACGCGGGCGAGTTCGCTCCACATGTCCAGCGCGGGATCCGCTGCCTCCAGCGCCCATTGCGCCGCGGCAGGCGCCGGCACCAAAGGTTTGCGCACCGCTTTCGGCAGCCCGCGGATCAGCGCCGTCACGCGCTCGAGCCGCATGCCGGGCAGGCCCCAGGCAATGACGCCGGCGGGCAACGCCGGCAGCAAAGCCAGCGGCACCTCGATCGTCGCCCCGTCGTCCTCGGCCCCCGGTTCAAATCGGTAACTGACCGCATAGCTGCGCTCAGCAATGACGATTGCAGCGGGAAACGCCGTCGGATCCGGTGGTACTGCGTCAGTTGCAAAGACGTCGGCGGGTTGCTGCAGCAGCAGGTCGGGCTCGGTGCTTTCGGCGCTCAGGCGCCAGCGCTCGAAACCGCGCAGATCGTGGATGTTTGCCGGGATGCGACCGAGATAGAAATCCGCGGAGCGATCTTCATCGAAGAGTGCGCCGTGACGGCGCAGCCTGGCCTCACCGTTCTCGAGCGCCGAGCGTACGCCGCGGTTGTGAGTCAGGAATCGCGCCGTGAGCCGGCTGCGGCCGGCGACCAGGGCCTCCCGGACGAAGACCCGGCGCGCCTCGGCGGGCTCGACGCGCCCGTAATTCACGCGGCGGCCAGCGGAAAGCGTCAGGCCGTACAACACGACCGTCTCCCGGGCGGCGACGAATCCGCGCTCAGGCGACCATTCCGGCTCGTCATAACTGCGGCGCAGCAGGTGTGGCGACGCCGCTTCGATCCAGCCGGGCTCGATGGCGGCCACGAGTCGAGCATAGACGCGGCGGGTCTCGACCAGCGTCGCCGCCATGATCCAGCGCGGCGGTCGCATGGCGAGCGGCGTGCCCGGTGCAATGGCAAAGCGCAGTCCGCGTGCTCCGAGGTAATCGCCCCGTTCGGTCCGCTCGCCGATGCCTCCCAGCAGGCCGGTCAGCAGCGCACGGTGGATCGCCTCGAAGCCGGCTGGCTGCTCGTTTTCGCGCCAGCCCAGCTCCGTCGCGATCTGCGCAAGCTGTCCGCGCAGTTCATCCCATTCGCGCATCCTGGCGGCGGACAGGAAGTGCTCCCGGCACCAGCGACGTGCCGTACTCGTGCCCCGTGCTTCGCGCACGTCGCGCCAGGCCTGGCGCAGATTCAGCAGAGCCGAGAAGTCCGACCGCGGGTCGGCAAACACGCGATGCTTCTCATCAGCCTGGCCCTGCAGGCCCGCCGGGCGCTCGCGTGGATCCTGGATCGACAACACGGCGGTCAGCGACAGCATTTCGGACAACGCGCCGTGGCGCTTCGCTTCGCAAAGCATGCGCGCGAGCCGCGGATCCACCGGGAGTCGCGCGATCGTGCGCCCGAGGTCGGTCAGTCGGCGAACTTCGTCCATCGCCTGCAGCTCACCGAGCAACCGGTAACCGTCGTTGACCAGTCGCTCGTCCGGCGGATCGGGAAACGGGAAATCCGCGACCGCGCCGAGACGCAGCGACTCCATCTGCAGGATGACGCGCGCCAGATTGGTACGCAGAATCTCGGGCGGTGTGTAGGCCTCGCGTGCCGCAAAGTCGTCTGCGGAGTACAGGCGGATGCAGATGCCGGGCCCGATGCGGCCGCACCGCCCCTTGCGCTGATCCGCGCTGGCACGCGAGATGCGCTCGACCGGCAGCCTGAGGATCTTGCTGCGCGGGCTGTAGCGCGCAATGCGCGCGAGACCCGTATCGACCACGGCGCGGATGCCGGGCACCGTGATCGAGGTTTCCGCCACGTTGGTGGCGAGCACGATTCGCGGGCGCGCTCCCGTTGCGAATACCCGCTGCTGATCGGCCCACGAGAGCCGGGAGTACAGCGGCAGTACGTCAATGCGGCCCAGGCTGTCGAGCGCCTCGGCTGCATCCCGGATCTCCCGCTCGCCCGGCAGGAACACCAGGATGTCGCCGCGGGTCGCGGCGGCTCCGGCCTGCAGTTCCTGCACGGCATCGACCACGCCGGCGGTCAGACCCGGGTCAAGGTCGTCTTCCGCGTCGGCTGCAGGGGGCCGGTACCGGACTTCGATCGGCCAGGAGCGACCGCTCACTTCAATGACCGGCGCACCGTCGAAGAACGCCGCGATGCGGCCCGGATCGATGGTCGCCGAAGTGACGACCAGGCGCAGGTCCGCGCGCCGTGGCAGCAGCCGTTTCAGGTAGCCGAACAGGAAATCGATGTTGAGGCTGCGCTCATGAGCCTCGTCCAGGATCAGGGTGTCGTAGCGCATGAGCATCGGGTCGGACTGGATTTCGGCGAGCAGGATGCCGTCGGTCATGACGCGCACCAGGCTGTCGTCGCTCCCCGCCTCCGCATGGCGGATCTTGAATCCAACCTGCGCGCCGAGTGGAACGCCGAGTTCCTCGGCCAGCCTGGCCGCGACCGCGCGGGCCGCAATGCGCCGCGGCTGCGTGTGGCCGATCAGACCTTCGAGGCCTCGACCGGACTGAAGGCAGGCCTTTGGCAGCTGGGTCGTTTTTCCCGACCCAGTCTCTCCGCAAATGATCACGACCGGGTGATCGGCGATTGCGGCGCCGATCTCGTCGATGCGGGCGCTGACGGGCAATTCGGAAGGGAACGTGAAAAACGGGATCGAGGCGCGGCGCCGCTCGCGCCGCGCCATGGCCGTTGCAGCATCGAGCGGCACCCGCGGTCTCCCGCGATGTCGGCGCGGCGGTCGCGGCATCGGCTCTCAGCGGCCCGGCAGACGCAGGCTGACGCGTGCGCCACCGAGACGGCTGTCGCCGATCTCGAGCGTGCCCGAATAGGCCGCCGCGATCTCGCGCGCCACGGACAGGCCGATGCCCTGACCGGAGACACTCTCGTCCGCGCGCGCACCGCGTTCGAGTACGCGTGTCCGCTCGACCGGCGGTATACCGCGTCCGTCGTCCTCCACATCCAGCACGAGTCCTGGCCGGCGCCAGCCGGCGGTAGTCCACGGGGTTGCGCGCACGGCGATCGCCTTGCGGCAATATTTCCAGGCGTTGTCCATCACATTGCCGGCCAGCTCCAGGAAATCGCCCGCGTCGATCGGATAGGCGGTTCCTGGCGCCACCGCGAGCGTGGCCGTCACCTGGCGATCGGCATAGACCTTGGAAAGCGCGGAACGCAGCTGCTCGAGCGGTTCATACACCGCAAGATCGGTCAGCGTACCGGCGCTGCTGCCGAATACGGCACGCTTGAGCTGATGCTGCACGATATCCTGCATGCGATCGACCTGCGGGGCCAGCATTCCGGGCGCGGTTTCGCCGCGTTCGAGCAGGCCGCGAATGGCGGCCAGCGGCGTTTTCAGGCTGTGTGCGAGATTGCCGAGCGTGGCGCGGTATCGCTCCAGGCGTTTGCGTTCGCCAGCAAGCAGGGCGTTCAGGTTGCCGGTCACGCCCGCCAGCTCGCGCGGCCACACGGTCCCCAGCAATTCGCGGCGCCCGGCCTCGACATCCACGATGTCGCGTTCGAGTTGCCGAAGCGGCTTCAAGGCAATGCGCAACGCGATGGCAAGGCCCGCCAGCAGCAGGAGCGCCAGCAGAAGAGACCCCGCCACCAGCCAGGCGCGTACCCGCGCGAGTTCGTCGTACCAGGGCTCGAGGCTCTCTGCCGCGCGGATCACGAAGTCGCGGCTGCTGCCATCCTCGAGTTGCCAGCGCACGCCGAAAGAAAGCCCGGCCACCCGCGTGCCGTCCGCCAGCAGCGCGTACTCGAGTACGCGCTCGCCCGCCGCCGGTTGCGCACCGAGATTGAGCCCACTGCCCAGCGCCGACGGCGACCGCCAGCTGCCGCGCGAACCGACAATTTCCGCATAGAGGCCTGATCCGGGCGTCGCGAGGCGCGGCTCGGCCAGGTTTCGCGGGACCAGCCGGCTGTCGTCGCCGATATCGGCCGACGAGATGAGTGCGATGACCTGCGCGTCAAGCAGGGCTTCGCGCGCTCGCCGGCCCTGCTCCCGGTAAAGGCCGTCGAGCGACCAGGCGGAAATCGCGGCCGCAACCAGCAGCAGCACGGCCAGCGTGACCAGCAAGCGCCGCTGCAGGGAGGTGGGCGAGCGCGCCACGATCAGCCGCGGGCGATCCGGTAGCCGCGGCCCCGCAGGGTCTCGATCGGCTGATGCCTGCCATCGGGGTCGAGTTTCCGGCGCAGTCGTCCGATGAACACCTCGATCGTGTTGCTGTCGCGTTCGAAATCCTGCTCGTAGAGCTTGTCGGTCAGTTCCGCCTTCGAGACAACCTCGCCGGCGCGCAGCATCAGGTATTCGAGCAGGCGGTATTCGAATGCGGTCAGTTCCACGGGCTGTCCGTTCACCCGCACTTCCTGGCTGCGCGTGTCGAGTTCCACCAGGCCGCTCTTCTGTAACGGCTGCGACCAGCCGCCGGAGCGGCGCAACAGCGCCTGGACGCGCGCCAGCACTTCCTCAAAGCGGAATGGCTTGGTTACGTAGTCGTCCGCGCCGGCATCCAGACCCGTGACTTTTTCCTGCCAGCTGTCGCGCGCGGTGAGGATCAGCACCGGAAATGATTTCCCGGCCTTCCGCCAGGCCCGTATCGCATCGAGCCCCGAACGGCCGGGCAGGCCGAGATCGACGACGGCCACGTCGATCGGATACTCGAGTCCGGCGAACTCGCCCTCGATGCCGTCGGCCGCCAGGTCTACGGCAAAACCGGCGCCGCGGAACTGCACCGCCAGTGTGTCACGCAGGGCAGGTTCGTCCTCTAGTACGAGGAGACGCATGGAGTGCTCACCGGTCGCGGCCGGAACCCGCGTCGATCGACACCTCGAAAACCCGTCCATCCTGGTCGAGCAGCCGGATGCGATAGACGATGCGATCGCCCTTGCGCTTTTCCTCGCCATGCACGGCCCGGGCGCGATAGCGTTTCTCCGCCTGCGCCATCGCTTCGTCGAGGGACATCACGCGCCCGGAAGGCCTTCGGTCATCGTCATCGCGTTCACGCCCGCGGTCACGTCCACGATTGTCATCGCGGTCATCGTCGCGGTCGCGGCCGGCAGCCGACGCGATGTCGGGCGCGAGCACGCCGAGCGATACGGCGAGACATGCGGCAATTTCGAGCAAGGGGCGTAGCGTCTTCATGGCTTCATTCTAGTTTAACGGTAATTCCCGGGCCGCCAGCGCGGCCCGGGAACCGGCTTCAGGCTTCCGCGGGCATCACGTCCACCCGGATCCGGATGCGCTCGCCCGGATCGTAGGGCATTTGCGTGACGTACTGCCGGCCAGCGTACTCGTAGGTCACCCGGTAACCGTCGACGCGTTCGACCCAGCTGTCCCGGTAACGCGTTTCGCAGCGCTGGTATACGCGTTCGTCGTCGTAACGCCCGCGCTGGCGGTCGCGCGACACGTTGTGACCAACCGCACCGCCGATGATGGCGCCTGCGGCGCGCGCGACCTGTCGGCCGCGCCCGTCCCCGACCTGGTTGCCGAGCGCGCCGCCGATCAGGCCGCCGATCAACGTGCCGCCGATGTGCCTGGAGGACAACGGGCCATCGGAGACCCGTTCCACCTCGTCCCAGCACTCGCGTACCGGCTCGCTGACGCGCACCTGCCGGTGCTGCGGCTGCACGCCGACGACCCGGGCGTACTCGTAGTCACTGTTGCCATCGTAGCGGTCGTCGTAGCGGTCGTCGTAGCGGTCATGGTCGGCCAGAACCGATGCGGATACGGACGTGAGGCCGACGGCCACGGCCGAGATCCAGAATTTACGAGACATGTCGCCCCTCCTCTGTTGGCACGATGCCAATCTACGACCCGTCCGATGAACCGGTCCTGAACGCGTGGGAGACAAAAATATCAGGGATTCTCGGCCTTTGCGGCCATCCATAGCCGGTCGAGCAAAGCCGCCCCGGCGGTGTACGGCAACAGTCCCAGCGCGCTCAATGCGCGCTCGACATGGTGAAACCGCCGGCTGAAGCGATGATTGGCCCGACGCAGGGCGGCCTCCGGATCGACGTCCAGATGCCGCGCCAGGTTGACCACGGAAAACAGCAGGTCGCCTACTTCAGCTTCGATCCGCATGGCGTCGGGGCCGGCCGTCGCACGGCCGAGCTCGGCCAGTTCTTCGTCGATCTTCGCTCGTGGTCCGGCGCTATCCGGCCAGTCGAAACCGGCGGCGGCCGCGCGCCGGCCCAACTTGAGGGCGCGAGTCAGCGCCGGCAAGGCAGCCGGAATGTCCGCGAGCGCGCCGTCGCCCAGGCCTTTTTCACGGCGCTCGACGGCTTTCATCCGCTCCCAGGCGCGCGTTTGCGCCACCGCCCCGTCCACCAGGGCGCCGGCGAACACATGGGGGTGGCGGCGCGTCAGCTTGTCGCAGATGGCATCCACCACATCATCAAATGCGAATGCGTCGAGCTCGTCCGCGAGCCGGGAATGGAAAACGACCTGGAACAGCAGGTCGCCGAGTTCGTCGCGGAGCGACTCGAGATCCCCACGCTCGATGGCGTCCGCGACCTCATAGGCCTCTTCGATCGTATGCGGCGCTATGGACACGAAGTCCTGCTGACGGTCCCACGGGCAGCCGCCGGCCGGATCGCGCAGCCGCGCCATGATCGACAGCAGCCGCTCAATCCCCATGAATCGGCGCCCCGCCCAGCACCTCGCGCAACGTCAGCAGCATGCCCGCCGTCGCGCCCCAGATGTTGAAGCTGCCCCACGGCAGATCCAGCGTTTCGACGTCAACGTCGCCGATGCGCCGCCAGCTCCGGGCATCGGTTGACGGGTCCAGCAGATGGCGCAGCGGCGCCTCGAACGTTCCCGCGACCTCGGTCGGATCGAGCACAAGTTCGAATCCCTGCCGCACCAGGCCGACGACGGGCGTGACGCGAAAGCCGCTGATGACGACGTGATCCGGCAGCAGGCCGATGACTTCGACAAATTCCCGCCGCAGCCCGATCTCTTCCTCGGTTTCGCGCAGCGCCGCGGCAATCGCGTCGCCGTCGCAGGCTTCCAGCCGGCCGCCGGGGAAGGAAATCTGTCCGGCGTGGTGCCGGAGCGCATCGGCCCGCAGCGTCAGCAGCACTGTCAGTTCGTCACCGCGATCGATGAGGGGGATCAGCACCGCCGCACGCGCGGTTTCACGCGGCAACAATGACGCGAGCTGCATATTCGCGGTGCGCGAGTAATGGCCGACGCGCAGGTCCGAAGCGTCATGAATCCGGGCAGCCAGGCGACGGCGCAGTTCGACCAGCAGTTGCGGCGCCGCCAGCCGGTGCAGGTCCAGGTGAACGTCAGCGACCATCGTCCGGGCCGTCGCCGCCCGCGAGCCGCGCCGGATCGAGCAGGCGCGCAAGCTCCTCGCGCGGCAGGCCAGTTGCTTCCACCGCGACCTCCAGGATCGGCCGTCCCTCCGCGGCAGCCAGTTTTGCGATGGTGGCAGCCCGGTCATAGCCGATGCGCGGCGCGAGTGCCGTCAGGAGCATCGGATTGCGCGCGAGCGTTTCGGAGATGCGGTCGCCATGGATGACGAGGCCCGGCAGCACGCGTTCGGCAAGCGCCTGCGCCGAGTCCCCGAGCAACTCGATGCTCTGCAGGAGCGCGTGGGCGATCAACGGCAGCATGACGTTCAACTGAAAATTTCCCGAGGCGCCGGCCATCGCGACCGTCACGTCGTTGCCGATGACCCGCGTCGCCGCCATCGCGACCGCTTCCGGAATCACGGGATTCACTTTCGCCGGCATGATGCTCGAACCCGGCTGCAGGGCCGGCACCGAGATCTCGCCGAGTCCCGCCAGCGGCCCGGAGTTCATCCAGCGCAGGTCATTGCAGATCTTGATGAGCGCAACCGCGGCGGTACGCAGCTGGCCGGAAAGTTCGACTGCGGTGTCCTGCGATGCGAGGCCCGCGAACCGGTCGGTCGCGGGCGTCAGCGCAAGCTCTGTGCGCGCGGCGAGGCGCGCAATGGCAAGCGCTGCAAATCGCGGATGCGCGTTGGCACCGGTTCCGACCGCCGTCGCCCCGAGCACGAGCCGCAGGAGGCGCGGTAGGCAGTCCTCGAGCCGCGCGGCAGCATCCAGAAGCTGGCTCCGCCAGGCGCGCATTTCCTGCCCGATCATGATGGGCAGCGCATCCATCAAATGTGTGCGTCCCGTCTTGACCTGGGCGCCGGCCTGTTCGGCGCGCTCAGCAATGGCGCGCGCCAGTGCAGCGAGCGCGGGCAGCAGTGCATCGCGCAGCTCCAGCGCGGCGGCGAGGTGGATGGCGGTCGGAATGACATCGTTGCTGCTCTGGCAGCGATTGACGTGGTCGTTCGCATGTACCGCGGTGCCGAGCCGCAGGCCAGCGAGGCGCGCGAGCACCTCATTGACGTTCATGTTCGTGCTGGTCCCGGATCCGGTCTGCATGACGCCGACGGGAAACTGCTCGGCGTGGCGGCCGGCCGCTACCTCAAGCGCCGCGTCGCCGATGGCGGAAGCAAGCGGCGCCGGCAACTCGCCGAGTTCGCCGTTGGTTTCGGCCGCCGCCCATTTGATCAGGCCGATTGCCCGGATCAGCGCCCCCGGCATGCACTCCTGACCGATGCGGATGTTGTCGATCGCGCGCTGGGTCTGGGCGCCCCAGAGCGCCGTTGCGGCGACTGAGACGTCGCCAAGACTGTCCTTTTCGATGCGGTTCTGGTCGCTCACGGGTAACATGGGCATTCTATCATTCGTGCCTGCTTCCATGACTGATGCCCGCCTGACCGCGCTGTCGCCGCTCGACGGCCGTTACGCCGAGAAGTGCGCCGACGTCCGGCAGCTTTTCAGCGAATCCGCGCTGATCGCATTTCGGGTACGCGTGGAAGCCGGGTGGTTCCGCCATCTTTCGGCCTCCGGCGCCTTCCCCGCCCTTGCGCATCTGCCGGTGTCACTGGAGTCGAAGCTCCAGGCACTGTCGGGCGGCCTGGATGAGGGCGGAGCGGACCGCGTCAAGACGCTCGAGCGGCAGACCAGGCACGACGTCAAGGCGGTCGAATACTTCGTACGCGAGCAGCTGGCGGCAGCGGGCGCTACGCCCGCCCAGCTCGAGTTCGTCCATTTCGGGTGCACGTCCGAGGACATCAGCAACCTGAGCTATGGCCTGATGCTGGTCGTGGCGCGGGAATCCATTCTGCTGCCGCTGATCGACGAGGTCGCGGCCCAACTCGCGGCACTGGCTGCACGCTACGCCGGCACAGCGATGTTGTGCCGCACCCACGGGCAGCCGGCAACCCCGTCCACGCTCGGCAAGGAGATGGCAAACTTTGCTGTCCGGCTGCGCCGTGCCGCCCGCTCGCTGACTGAGGTCGAGGCGCTCGGGAAATGGAACGGGGCCATCGGCAACTTCAACGCGCAGATGATGGCGGCGCCGGACGTTGACTGGCGTTCGCTGGCATTCCGGTTCGTCGCAGGCTTCGGTCTGACGCCGAATGAATACACGACCCAGATCGAGCCGCACGACTGGATCGCGGAGTACTGCGACGCGCTTGCGCGCGCGGATACGGTGCTGATCGACCTGTGCCGCGATCTGTGGGGCTACATCTCGCTGGGCTACTTCGCGCAACGGCCGGTCGCCGGCGAAGTCGGCTCGTCGACGATGCCGCACAAGGTCAACCCGATCGATTTCGAGAATGCGGAAGGCAATGCGGGATTTGCCGATGCGATGCTCCGGCACTTTTCCGGCAAGCTGCCGGTCTCGCGCTGGCAGCGCGACCTGACGGACTCCACCGTGATGCGCAATCTCGGCGTGGCGATCGGGCACAGCACCCTGGCGTGGCGATCGGCGCTTGCGGGGCTCGCCCGCATCAGCGCGGATGAGTTGCGGATCGCCGCCGACCTCGACGCCCACTTCGAGGTGCTCGCCGAGGCGATACAGACCGTGATGCGCGCGCACGGCATCGCGGATGCTTATGACAAGCTGAAGGACTTCAGCCGCGGTCGCAAAGTCGATGCCGCGACGGTTGCGGCCTTTGTCGCCGGCCTCGACCTGCCGGACGACGCCAGGAAGCGCCTCGAAGCACTCACGCCGGGCTCCTATACCGGCCTTGCGGAGGCGCTCGCACGGGCGTTGTGAGGCCGGAGATGGGGTTCGACCACATAGAGTGTGTGCCGGCCACCTGGGAGGCGGACCGGATTGTGCTGCAGCGCATACGGCGCACGGTATTCATCGACGAGCAGCAAGTGCCTGAATCCGACGAGTGGGACGACGACGATGCCGTCAGCGCCCATGTGCTCGTACGCCTGAACCGTGACCCAGTTGGCACCGGGCGACTTAATCCGGCGGGTAAGATCGGTCGCATAGCGGTAATTGCCGGCGCGCGCGGCCGGGGCATCGGGTCCCTTATTCTGCGCCGCCTGCTCGACGAGGCTCGCCGCCGCGGCATCTGCCGGCCTCACCTGCATGCGCAGCTGCAGGCCTTGCCTTTCTACGAGAGGCTCGGATTCCGCAGCGAGGGTGTTGTATTCGACGAGGCGGGCATCCCTCATGTGAGGATGAGGCTCGCCCTGGAGTGAAACGCAGTGCAGACCCAGCGTCAGAGCGTCACCGGAACACGCTCGATCATCGCGACTCTTGACGAGGCACGCCTCGCCACGCAGCAGGTCGCGTCGGCGGCCCGTCGCCTGCTCACGATGTACTCCCAGGATCTCGAGCCGGCGGTCTACGATCAGCCGCACTTCCTCGAGACCGTCAAGAAACTGGTGCTCGCGAAGAGCTATGCCAAGGTCCGTGTGCTCCTCGCCGACCCGTCGCGGGTCGTCTATGAAGGCAGCAAGTTCGTGCATCTGGCAAGGCGCATCACGAGCCACATCGAGATCCGCCGCGTGAAGGCGGAAAGCCGCGACAACCAGTCCGCGTTCCTGATCGCCGATGACCGCGCCCTGGTCTATCGACTGCAGGCCTCGCGCTGGGAAGGCATCGTCGAAATGAACGACGCGATCGTCGCGCGTCGCTACCTGAACTATTTCGATGAGATCTGGATCGCCAGCGAGCCGGAAGCGGAATCGCGCCAGCAGCATCTTTGATGGGCCCGGCGGCGCCGCCGCTATAATCGGCCCATGTCTCTCAGAGTCGACTTCACCGTAGCGGCGATTGCCGAGCGCGACGGGCGATTCCTTATCGTGCAGGAGCGCGCCGCGCGCCGCATCGTCCTCAACCAGCCGGCAGGGCACCTCGAGGACGGCGAATCGCTGTGCGAGGCGGTGATCCGCGAAACCCGCGAAGAGACCGGCCGCGCATTCGAGCCGGATGCCCTGCTCGGACTCTACCTGTGGCGCGGCCCGGGCGAGCGCACAGTATTACGCGTCGCATTCACCGGCTCGGTCGCCGAGCGCGACGCTTCCATGCCGCTCGACCGGGCAATCATCCGGACGCTGTGGCTCGGGCGCGCGGAGCTCGCCGCGCGCACTGCCGAGTTGCGCAGCCCGCTGGTGATGCGTTGCATCGACGACTACCTTCAGGGCGCGCGTTATCCGCTTGCGTTGCTCAACCAGGTGCCGGCCGACGAACTGCCGCGGCTGGCGGCCGCTCCCGCGTCGCGATGAGCCGCACCATCATCGCGCTTTCCGGTGGGGTCGACTCGGCCGTCGCGGCGCTCCTGCTGATGGATGCCGGCCGTCAGGTCGAGGCCCTGTTCATGACGAACTGGGAGGAGGACGAAACCGGCTATTGCACCTCGGCCGCGGACTTCCAGGACGCCCGCCGGGTATGCGCGGACCTGGGCATTCCGCTCCATCGCGCCAGTTTCGCGGCGGATTACCGGAGCCGCGTGTTTGCGCACTTCCTCGACGAACTTCGGCGCGGCCGGACGCCGAATCCCGACGTGCCATGCAATCGCGAGATCAAGTTCGGTTCGGGCCTCGCCTATGCGCGGCGCCTCGGAGCAGACCGATACGCGACCGGGCACTATGCCCGCATCGCTGCGGGCCCAAAGCTCCTGCGCGGCGTCGATCACGCCAAGGATCAAAGCTATTTCCTGCACGCGGTCGGCGCGCGCGAGCTTGCGTACTGCGAGTTTCCCGTCGGCGGACTGTGCAAGGCCGAGGTTCGGCGCATCGCCCGCGAGCGCGGGCTGCCGGTGTTCAACAAGCGGGACTCGACCGGCATCTGCTTTGTCGGAGAACGGCCGTTTGGCGATTTCATCGATGCCTTCCTGCCGGCCGTATCGGGGCCGATCGAAACGCCGGATGGCGCGATGATCGGCACGCATCGTGGGCTCGCGCGGTACACGCTCGGCCAGCGCAGCGGGCTCGGCATCGGCGGGCTTCAGGGCGCAGGCGACGAACCGTGGTTCGTGGCCGCCAAGGACACGACCCGCAACGCACTGATCGTCGTTCAGGGCGCTGACCATCCCGCGCTCCACTCCAGTGGCCTGCGCGCCGGCCCGCCGCACTGGATCGCGGGCGCAGCGCCCGCCGCGGACTTCGACTGCACCGTGAAACTGCGTCATCGTCAGTCCGACCTGCAGTGCCGGGTGGCGGCGGCCGGAACTGCGCTCGACGTGCGCTTCGTCGAACCGGTCAAGGGTGCCGCGCCCGGCCAGTACGCCGTCTTCTACGCCGGGGAGGAGTGCCTCGGCGGCGCGGCTATAATGACGCTGGTACCGGTGGAGGCATCATGCAGGACAGCTTCAAATCACGCCGCAAGCTTGCCGTCGCAGGCAGGACCTATGACTACTACGCGCTAGACGCGCTTTCCGAATACGGCATCGCGCGCCTCCCCTACTCGCTCAAGGTTCTGCTCGAGAACCTGCTGCGTCACGAGGATGGGCGCACGGTCAGCAGGGACGATATCGTTGCGCTCGCGTCGGCGGACCCCAGACAGCTTCCGCAGCACGAAATCGCATTCACTCCGGCGCGCGTGATCATGCAGGATTTCACCGGCGTGCCGGCTGTCGTCGACCTCGCCGCCATGCGCGACGCCATGGCCAAGCTCGGCGGCGATCCCGGTCGCATCAATCCGCTCATTCCGTCGGAACTGGTCATCGACCACTCCGTGATGGTCGACCATTACGGCTCGCACGAAGCCCTGAACCTCAACGCGCTGCTCGAATTCAAGCGTAACCGCGAGCGCTACACGTTCCTGCGCTGGGGCCAGTCTGCGTTCGACAACTTCTCGGTCGTGCCGCCGGACACCGGTATCGTGCACCAGGTCAATCTGGAGTTCCTCGCACGCGTCGTCTTCACGAACCAGGATGGGCTCGTTTACCCGGACACGGTGGTCGGAACGGATTCGCATACGACCATGATCAATGGCGTCGGGGTGCTCGGCTGGGGCGTCGGCGGTATCGAAGCCGAGGCGGCCATGCTCGGCCAGCCATCCACGATGTTGATCCCGGAAGTGATCGGCGTGAAGCTCACCGGCCGCCTCGTCGAAGGCGCAACCGCGACCGATCTCGTCCTGACAGTGACCGAAATGCTGCGCAAGCACGGCGTGGTCGAGAAATTCGTCGAATTTTTCGGGGACGGGCTCGGCCAGTTGCCGCTCGCTGACCGGGCAACCATCGCCAACATGGCGCCTGAGTACGGCGCGACCTGCGGAATATTTCCGATTGACGAGGAGACATTGACTTACCTGCGGCTGACGGGACGCGCCGACGACCAGATCGCCCTGGTTCGCGAGTACGCGCAAAAGCAGGGAATGTGGCGCCGCGATGGCGCTCCGGATCCGGAGTACACGGACGTGCTGTACCTGGATCTGGCCTCCGTGCAGCCATCGCTTGCGGGTCCGAAGCGGCCGCAGGACCGGGTGCGTCTTGCCGACATGCGGAAGGCCTATCGGGATGCATTCGAGCGTGACCAGGACAAATGGCCATCAGGCGGGCCGGCTCGCGTGAAAGACGAGGCGGCGCAGTACCAGCTGAAAGACGGGGCCGTCGTGATCGCGGCAATCACATCCTGCACCAACACCTCCAACCCGGCCGTGATGATGGCGGCCGGACTGCTCGCGCGCAATGCGCGCGAGCGCGGTCTCACGGTTCCGCCCTGGGTGAAAACCTCGCTCGCGCCCGGGTCGAAGGTGGTGACGGATTACCTGACGCGCTCGCAACTGCTGGACGATCTCGAAGCGCTCGGCTTTCATGTCGTCGGCTATGGCTGCACGACCTGTATCGGCAACTCGGGTCCGCTGCGCGAGCCGGTGTCCGCCGCGATCTTCGATAATCGCCTGTCGGTGGCGTCAGTACTGTCCGGAAACCGGAACTTCGAGGGCCGCGTACACCAGGAAGTGCGGATGAACTTCCTCGCCTCGCCACCGCTGGTGGTCGCCTTCGCGCTCGCCGGCACCGTAGATATCGACCTGACGAACGATCCGATCGGCAACGACGACTCGGGCAGGCCGGTTTTCCTTCGCGACATCTGGCCTGCCGGCAGCGAGATCCAGCACCAGGTGGCGAATTGCGTGTCGGTCGACATGTTCTCGAAGACTTATAAAGACGTGTTCCGCGGCAACGAGCGTTGGCGCGGCATCACCGTGCCGATGACCAAGACCTATGCCTGGGACCGCGACAGCACGTATATCCAGAATCCACCCTACTTTTCCGGCATGGGCAAGGCGGCTCCGGGCCTGGCGACCGTGCACGGGGCGCGCTGCCTCGCACTGTTCGGCGATTCGATCACGACGGACCACATCTCCCCTGCGGGCGCGATCCGCAAGGACTCGCCGGCCGGCCTGTACCTGCAACGGCAGGAAGTCGTGCCGGCGGATTTCAACAGCTACGGTTCGCGCCGTGGCAATCACGAGGTGATGATGCGTGGCACATTTGCGAATCCGCGCATCAGGAACCTGATGGTCCCGGGAGTCGAAGGCGGCGTGACGCGTCATCAGCCGGACGGCGAGCAGATGTGCATCTACGACGCGGCGATGAAATACATCGCGGCGGGCGTGCCGTTGGTCGTGATCGCCGGCAAGGAGTACGGCACGGGCTCTTCCCGTGACTGGGCGGCAAAGGGCACGACTCTGCTCGGCGTCAGGGCGGTCATTGCCGAAACTTTCGAGCGCATCCACCGGGCGAACCTGGTCGGGATGGGCGTATATCCGCTGACTTTCGAGGACGGGCAGGATGCGAAGACGCTCGGTCTCGACGGTAGCGAAACCTTCGACTTCGAGGGCCTGACTGCCGGCAGCCGTCTCGCGTCGGTGCGAGCCATGCGCCCGGATGGCAAGGTCACTGCCTTCAATGTGAATATTCGCGTCGATACGCCGAAGGAATGGGAATACATGGAGAACGGCGGCATTCTGCACTTCGTGCTGCGCCAGCTCGCGGCCTGAGCGCCGGCCGCGGCGACGGCAGATCAGATGGGCAGCACCCGGCTCGCCGTTTTCGATCTCGACGGAACGCTCACGCGCCGGGATACTTTCGTGCCGTACCTGCGGGGCTGGCTCGCCCGCCATCCCCGGCGTCGGCGCACACTGCGCCTGCTGGCCGCGGTCTGCCGATTCTATGCGCTGGGGCGCGATCGGGGCCGGCTCAAGTCCGATCTCATCCGCGCCTGTATGGCCGGGGCTGCCCGCTCCGAAGTCCGGGAGTGGACGGAAGCGTTCGTCGCCGCTCTGGACGACCGGACGCTGAACCCGGGTGCGCTGGACGCCCTCGCACGCCACCGCGCGGCGGGCGACCGGATGGTGCTGCTGTCCGCCAGCGTCGATCTATACGTGCCGGCGATCGGCCTGCGCTTCGGCTTCGCGGAATCGATCTGCACCGGCGTCGTCTGGAGCGGCGAGTTGCTGGACGGCGCTTTGGCCACGCCGAATCGCCGAGGAGCGGAGAAGCTGCGCTGCATCGAGGCGCTGCGCCTGCGCTTTCCAGGGGCGAAGATCGCCGCATACGGCAATACGGCCGCGGACCTCGAGCATCTTGCGGCCGTCGAACAGCCGATGCTCGTCAATGCCCGCCAGCAGGCCCGCCGGCAGGCCGAAAAAATGGGAATTGCGACGGATGACTGGCGTAACAAATGCCCGTCACCGCCGGTCCAATCGGCATGAGCGACAAATCCCGCATTCGTCCCTCGGAGATCACGCCGGAATCGGTTTACCTCGATCGGCGTGCCCTCCTCGCCGGGCTTGCCGGCGGCGGCGTGCTGGCGTCGATACCTGCGTTCGCACAGCCGGTCATGAACGTCTCCGTCATCGAGCGGCTCGATTACACGCGCAGCGTGTACTACTCCACCGACGAAAAGCCGAACTCGTTCAGGGAAATCGCTGGCTACAACAATTTCTACGAGTTCGGCACCGGCAAGGAGGACCCGGCGGAACACGCGCACCGGCTGCGTGTCCGCCCGTGGACGGTCGTCGTCGACGGTGAATGCGAAAATCCGGGCACGCTCGCACTCGATGACCTGCTGAAACCGCACGCACTCGAGGAACGGATTTATCGTCTGCGCTGCGTCGAAGCCTGGTCGATGGTGATTCCATGGGTTGGATTCCCTCTCGCCGACCTGGTCAGCCGCTTCGCTCCCACGTCCCGCGCGAAGTACGTCGAGTTCACGACGCTGCACGACCCGCGGCAGATGCCGGGCCAGCGTTACGGCGTGCTCGACTGGCCGTATGTCGAGGGCCTGCGCATCGACGAAGCGACTCATCCGCTGGCGATACTCGCAATCGGCCTCTACGGACGCGTGCTTCCGAACCAGAATGGCGCGCCGCTCAGGCTCGTCGTGCCGTGGAAGTACGGCTTCAAGAGCATCAAGTCGATCGTGCGTATTCGCTTCACCGAGCGCATGCCGGCGACCTCCTGGGCGTTGTCCGCTCCGCGCGAGTACGGATTCTTCGCCAATGTGAATCCGGAAGTGGACCACCCGCGGTGGAGTCAGAAGAGTGAACGACGCATCGGTTCGGACAATCCGTTTGCGCGCATGCCCACGCGGAAGTTCAACGGCTACGGGCGCGAGGTCGCGGGTCTCTACCGCGGCATGGATCTCGCGCGACATTTCTGATTCCATGCTCGCTGACACCCTGACCCGGCGCGTCGCCAAGCCGATCGTCTTTGCGCTTTGCCTGCTGCCGCTCCTGTGGTTGCTCGCGGGAATTGCCGGCTGGGCCGGTGCCGACCTCGGCGCCAATCCGGTCGAAAAAACCCAGGATACGCTTGGCATCTGGGGACTTCGGCTGCTGCTCGCGACGCTCGCCATCACGCCGCTGCGCGAAATTGGCGGCTGGCCGCGGCTGCAGCTTTTCCGGCGCATGCTGGGCCTCTTTGCCTTCGCCTACCTCCTGCTGCATTTCCTGTTCTACCTGTTCGTCGACCAGGCGCTTGACTGGCGTCAGCTCGTCGCCGATATCATCAAGCGCCCCTACATCACGGTCGGCTTCGCGGCGCTGCTGCTGCTGGCGCCGCTCGCGCTGACCTCGACCCGCCGCGCCATGCGCAGGATGGGACGCCGCTGGCAGGCGCTGCACCGGCTGATTTATCCGGCAGCGGTACTGGGCTGCGTGCATTTCTGGTGGCAGGTCAAGGCCGATGTCCGGGAACCGCTCATCTATGTCGCGGTCGCCTCGCTGCTGCTGGGCTGGCGGGTCGTGGGTTGGTGGCGTCGTCGTCAGGCGCGGGCAGCCGCGTCAGCTGCGCGCGTTAGCCGCCCGCGCACCGATCGCGATGCCGGCCAGAATCAGGATGCCGCCGGCACCGGTTCGCCAGTCCACGGCTTCCCCGAGTAGCCACCAGCCCAGGCAGGCTGCGAGCACCGGCTCTCCGACCAGAGCGACCGCCACGTACAGCGGATCGAGGTGACGGAGCGACCAGTTATAACCGCTGTGCCCGACGATCTGCGACACCAGCGCCATGCCGGCAAGTGCCCACCAGGTCGTCGCATCGAAGCCTGCCGCCGTTGCGCCGGTCACGGCGACCGCCAGCCACAGCCACGCAGCCGCTGATCCATAAGCGATGCCGAGGTAGCCGCGAAACGGCAGCGAAGCCTGCGCGGCGCGTGACAGCAGCAGGTAGCCCGCCATCGCGATCGCGCCCGCGACCGCCAGCAGGTCGCCGGCGAGTGCCGCGTCACCGCCAATGCTGCCGGAGCCGACGACCAGCGCGCCCGCCGTGGCGAAAGCGAGCGCGAGCATTGCCGCACGTGATGGCAGCCGGCCGTTGGCCGCAAACTGCATGAGGGCAACCCAGATCGGCGCGGTGCTGACCAGCAACACGCTGCGTGCGATCGTCGTGTGCTCGAGCGATGCGATCCAGGTGCCGAAATGCAGCGCCAGCAGCGCGCCCGCGCCGCTCGCGAGCGCGACCGCGCGGGGCGAAAAGGAGCCGTCGCCCGGCGCGACGATTGCAAGCGGTACGACAACGAGACAGGCGATGCCGAGGCGCCAGGCCGCAATGGCGAACGGTGCGGCATCGGCCAGCCGGGTGAATATCGCGCCATGCGAGACCGCGACGAGCGCAATCGCGAGCACCACCAACGGTGCGATCCGGGCCGGTTCTCCGATGGGGACGCCGCGCAATCCGCGACTCAGCGCAGCACCCAGGCCGGCACCGAACGCCAGCCCTGGGAGAGGCTCGCATCCAGCACACGCCACCGGGGTTCCAGAAGCCCGACCGCCGTCCAGAACTGCCGCGAATGATTCATGTGGCGCGTATGCACGAGTTCATGAATCAGCAGGTAGGTCACGACCGCGGGCGGCTGAAACAGCAGGCAGGCATTGAGGCTGATCGTGCCGTTCCTCGAACAGCTGCCCCACCGCGTTCGCTGCCGACGGATCTGCAGCCGCTGGAATGGCAGTCCGCTGGCGGATGACAGCTCATCGAGCCACGGCCCGAGGATCTCATGCGCCATCCGCATCGTGAATCGCTGCAAGGCGTGACGGACCGAGGCCGTGCGGCAGCAGTCGCCGGAGACGACCAGCCGGTCATCAGCGAGTTGCAGGCGCGGCGACCCCGGTGTGGTCTGGTAGCGCACCTCGAATTCCTGACCGTTCGCGGCGAACGCGATGCGGTCCGGAAGCTCGCCTGACGGCATCGGGTCCGCCGGCTGGTACTGCACGAGCTTACGGTCGATCCAGTCGCGATGACGCGCGACGAAATGCTGCACGGCGCGCGGGCGCGTGCCGCGCGGCACGACGATCTCGACGATGCCGCCGGGCATCACGCGCACCGCGAGACGCCGGGCGCGGTCGCTCGCCCGCACGCGCCAGCTTTGCGCCGCGACGGCCGGGTCATCGAGCAACGCGAGCTGTTGCAGGTGCTCCGGTCGCGCGTTCATAGCGCTGCCGCCAGGCGGGCTCCCTCGTCGATTGCGCGAACCGCATCGAGTTCGGTCGCGATTTTCGATCCACCGATCAGATGGGCCGTCATGCCGGCTGCCTCGATACCCGCGGCCAGCTCGCGGAGCGGTTCCTGGCCCGCGCAAATCACGACATGATCGACTGCCAGCAGGCGGGATTGGCCGTCGTGCGTGATCGAGAGGCCGCTGTCGTCGATCCGATCGTAGGCGACGCCGGCCAGCATGCGCACGCCACGGCGCTTCAAGGCGAGGCGGTGAACCCAGCCCGTGGTCTTGCCGAGGTCGCGCCCGGGTGGCGTCGGCTTGCGTTGCAGCAGCCAGATCGTCCGAGGCATCGATGCCGCGAGGTCTTTCGCGGGCACCAGTCCGCCCCTCGCCTCCAGCCGCATGTCGATGCCCCACTCGGCCATGAATGCCGGAATATCAACAGATGCCGGCGGATGCGACGCATCGTGGCTCAGGTACTCGGCGACATCGAAGCCGATGCCGCCGGCTCCGATGATCGCGACCGTGCGGCCGACCGGCCGCCGGTGCAACAGCACGTCGATGTAGCTCAGGACCTTCGGATGATCGAGTCCCGCGATCGCGGGACGACGTGGCACGACGCCGGTGGCCAGCACGATCTCGTCGAACGCACCGCCCGTCAGCGCGGCGGCCTCCACGCGACGCGACAGCACGAGCTGGACACCGGTGAGCTCGATACGCCGGCGGAAGTATCGCAGCGTCTGGTGAAACTCCTCCTTGCCCGGCACCACCTTGGCCATATTGAACTGGCCGCCGACGCGGTCGGCCGATTCAAACAGCGTCACGCGATGGCCGCGACCCGCCGCAATCGTCGCGCAGGCGAGCCCGGCGGGCCCGGCGCCGACCACGGCGATGCGCTTTGGCGTTTGCGCCGGCACGTAGTTGAGTTCGGTCTCGCGACCGGCACGCGGATTGACGAGGCAGGTCGCGACCTGATTTTCGAACACCAGATCCAGGCAAGCCTGATTGCAGGCGATGCAGGTGTTGATCTCGTCCGATCGGCCCGCCGCGGCTTTGACGACGAACTCCGGATCGGCGAGCAGTGGTCGCGCCATCGACACGAGGTCCGCATCGCCGGCCGCCAGCACGCCTTCGGCGACGGCGGGATCGTTGATGCGATTGCTGGTCACCAGGGGAACCGACACGGCGCCGCGCAGCCGGCGGGTCACCCAGCTGAATGCCGCGCGCGGCACCATGCTCGCAATCGTCGGAATGCGCGCCTCATGCCAGCCGATGCCGGTATTGATGATCGTCGCGCCGGCTCGTTCCACCGCCTGTGCCAGCTCGATCACCTCATCCCAGCTGCCGCCGCCTTCGACCAGATCGAGCATCGACAAACGGTAGATGATGATGAAATTGCGCCCGACCGCGGCGCGCGTGCGGGCGACGATCTCGACCGGAAGACGCATCCGGTTCTGCCAGTTGCCGCCCCAGCGGTCGGTCCGGTGGTTGGTGCGGGCAACGAGGAACTGGTTGATGAAATAACCTTCCGATCCCATGACTTCAACGCCGTCGTAGCCGGCCGCCCGGGACAGCTCGGCCGAGCGCACGAAAGCGTCGATCTGCCGGCCAATACCGCGCTCCGACAGTTCCCGCGGCGTGAATGGGGAAATCGGCGCCTTCAGGCGCGAGGGCGCGACCGCGAGCGGATGATAGGCGTAGCGTCCCGTGTGCAGGATCTGCATGCAGATCTTGCTGCCGGCCTCATGCACCGCATCGGTGACCAGCCGGTGCCGGGCAAGGTGACGGCGACCGGACAGCGTGCCCGCAAATGGCTTGGTCCAGCCCGCGGCGTTCGGCGCGATTCCGCCGGTCACGATGAGACCGACACCGCCGCGCGCCCGTTCCGCGAAATAGGCGGCCAGTTTCGGGTAATCCTCGCGTCGGTCCTCGAGCCCGGTGTGCATCGAACCCATCAGCACGCGATTCGGAAGCGTCGTGAACCCGAGATCGAGCGGCGCCAGCAGATGCGGAAACGGGTGCGGCGTCACGCACGCAATCATATAGCATGAAAGCGGTCATGAAACCGGCGCTCGAAGTTCGCGATCTGGTCAAGGATTATCCCGGAATTCGCGCCGTGGACTGCGTGTCGTTCTCGATCCAGCCAGGCGTCTGCTTCGGCATGCTCGGACCCAATGGCGCCGGCAAGACGACGACCGTCGAGATCATGGAAGGCGTCACCGCGCCGACCTCGGGCCAGGTGCTTTACCACGGCGAGCCGCTCGGCGCGCGCTTCCGCGCGGAAGCCGGAATCCAGTTCCAGAAAACGGCGTTGCAGGACTTCCTGACTGTGCGCGAAACCCTTCAGCTCTTTCGCCGGCTCTATGCCTCGGGCCGCGATGTCGACGACCTGATCCATCTGTGCGCACTGGAACAGGTGGCCGAGCGCGACAACCGCAAACTGTCGGGCGGCCAGCTGCAGCGCCTGCTGCTCGCGATCGCGCTGGCCAACGATCCGCAGGTCATGTTCCTCGACGAGCCGACGACCGGGCTCGACCCGCAGGCACGCCACAATTTCTGGGACCTGATCCGCGCAATCAAGGCCGAGGGACGCACGGTACTCCTGACCACGCACTACATGGAGGAAGCGTATTTCCTCTGCGACATCGTCGCGATCATGGATCACGGCCGCATCATTGCCGAGGGTCCCCCGGCGCGGCTGCTGAAGGAGCATTTCGACGACGTCGTGCTCGAACTCCCGCGCGAGGATTTCCCCGGCGACGCCGGTGGCTTCCCCCTGCCATTGCTGGTCGCGACCGATCGCGTCGAGATCTCGACGCCGGACGTCGAAGGAGCGCTGCGTGCCCTGCTGGACCGGGGTGTACCGCTCCGGCATCTGCGCATCCGCCCGCGCAATCTGGAGGATCTGTTCCTCGAGCTCACCGGACGGGAGCTGAGGCGATGAACCTGCGGCGATTGTTCGCCATCTGGCACGCGCGCAACCTCGAGTTCCTGCGCGACCGCTCGACGCTGGCGTTCAATTTCCTGTTTCCGCTCGCGCTCGTCATTGCTTTCGTCGTCATCTTCGGCGGCCAGGCCCGCAGCCTGTTCAAGGTCGGCGTGTTGAGCCCGCCCGGCACCTTGCTTGACCCCGGTCTGCATCCCTTCATGGGAACCCGTCATATCGAGTTCTACCGTGTGGAGCCGACCGGCAGGGACGACGCCGTGCGCAAGGTCGAACGTCATCAGGCCGATCTGTTGCTCGACCTGCGGGACGGCACGCGTTACTGGGTCAACACGGACTCCCCCAAAGGCTACCTGGCGGAAAAGCTGCTGCTCGAATCCGCGCCCGGCCAGGCGATCCGGCAGCCGGTGACCGGCGCCGCAGTGCGCTACGTGGACTGGCTGTTGCCGGGCATTCTCGGCATGAACATGATGTTCAGCTGCCTGTTCGGCGTCGGCTACGTGGTGGTCCGGTACCGAAAAACCGGATTCCTGCGACGCCTGTCCGCGACGCCGGTGACCGCGCTGGAGTTCGGCGGCGCGCAGATCCTGTCGCGCCTCCTGTTGACCGTGACCGTGACGGCCGTGCTGTATGGTGCGCTCACCCTCGCCATCCCGTTCCGCAACGAAGGCAGCGTACTGCTGCTCCTGCTGATCGCGATCGCCGGAGCGATGGCGATGATCGCGCTCGGCTTTTTGACGGCGGCGAGGTTCAGAAGCGAAGAGCTCGCGAACGGCGTCATCAATATGGCGTCGTGGCCGATGATGCTGCTGTCCGGCGTGTGGTTTTCCCTCGAAGGCGCGCCGGCATGGCTGCGACTCGTGTCGGAGGCCCTGCCCCTGACGCAGATGCTGAATGCCGCCCGCGCCGTGATGCTGGACGGCGCAGGATTGCCCGAAGTGTGGCCGCAGCTCGGACTGCTGCTGGTCATGGCCGTCGTATTCCTCGCGATCGCCGCGACGGGGTTTCGCTGGCGCGCCGACTGAGCGCTGTCAAGTCGGCGGCGGAGACCGCGACTGTGGCAGACTCTCGCCCCGTGCGACTGAACGCGGCAACGACAGTTCCTCCGCTGATCGATATCGGGGCCAATCTCGCGCACGACAGTTTCGATCGGGATCGGGAAGCCGTGATCCGCCGCGCCCGGCTGGCTGGCGTCGCGGCGATGATCGTGACCGGCAGCTCGATTGAAGACAGCGCGCGCGCGCTGGCGGTGTGCCGGCAATGGCCCGGGCAGCTGCGTGCAACGGCAGGCGTACACCCGCATCACGCAGCGTCTTTTCATGCCACAGACTTGCCGCGCCTGGCCGAGTTGCTGGCGGACCCGCTGGTAGTCGCCGCGGGCGAATGCGGTCTCGACTTCTATCGCAATTTTTCGCCGCCGGCGGACCAACGCCGCGCGTTCGCGTTGCAGCTCGCGCTCGCCGCGCAGCATGAACGCCCGCTATTCCTGCACCAGCGGGACGCGCACGCGGACTTTCTCGCGATGCTCGCCGAGCATCCAGCAGTCGCCTCCCGCGCGGTCATTCACTGTTTCACTGGCGATGCTGCAGAACTCGAGGCTTGTCTGGACGCCGGCCTCTCGATCGGCATCACCGGCTGGATCTGCGACGAGCGCCGTGGTCAGGCGCTGCGCGCAGCGGCGCCCCGTATTCCGCTCGAGCGTCTGATGATTGAATCGGATGCGCCATACCTGCTGCCGCGCACGATCTCGCCGAAACCCCGTGACCGCCGCAATGAACCCATGAACCTTCCGGCAGTGCTCGCGACCCTGGCTGACTGCCGGCGTGAGCCGCCCGCAGTTCTCGCGCGTGCGACGACCGGGAACGCATGCCGCTTTTTTGGCCTTACACTGCGTGAAGCGGTGGCAACGGATGGTTCATCGAACTATGTTTTACATTAACGTTATAGTGTAATTTATTGAAATAAGGACTTTAAATGGATTTCAAGCGAGCCCAGCAGTCGACCGCGGATCGTTTCAGGGAGTCCATCGTGCGGCGGCTGTGCGACTACATCCGGATCCCCAACAAGTCCCCGCTGTTCGACGCGAACTGGCAGAAGAACGGTCACATGGACCGCGCGGCCGAGCTGATGGCCGACTGGTGCCGCGAACAGCCCATCCAGGGTCTGAAGGTGGAAATCCTGCGCGCCGAGGGCCGCACGCCGTTGCTTTTCTGCGAGATTCCCGGCTCGGGTGAGGACACTGCGCTGCTCTATGGTCACATGGACAAGCAGCCGGAGTTTACGGGCTGGGCCGAAGGCCTCGCGCCCTGGGAGCCCGTGTTGCGCGACGGGAAGCTGTATGGGCGCGGCGGCGCCGATGACGGTTATGCGGTCTTCTCCTCGCTGACAGCCATTCGCCTGCTCCAGGAACAGGGCATCGCGCATGCGCGCTGCGTCGTGCTGATCGAAGCCTGCGAGGAGAGTGGTAGCTACGACCTGCCCCACTACGTCGACCAGCTCGCCAGGCGGATCGGCACGCCGAGCCTCGTCGTTTGCCTCGATGCCGAGTGCGGCAATTTCGATCAACTCTGGTGCACTACCTCGCTGCGCGGCAATCTCGTCGGAACGCTGACGATCGAAGGCCTGACCGAAGGCGTGCATTCCGGTGCGGGCACCGGGATTGCGCCGTCGGTGTTCCGCATCGCGCGGACCCTTCTGGCGCGGGTCGAGAACGACGTGACCGGCGACCTGATGCTGGAGAATCTGTATGCACCGATTCCTGCGGAGCGCGTGGCGCAGGCGCGCGCGGCGGCCGCCGTGCTGGGAGACCAGATCGCCGGTAAACTGCCGTTCGTGGCGGGCGCACGACCTTTGTCCGATGCGCCGGTGGAACTGGTGCTGAACAACACCTGGCGCCCCACGCTTGCGATCACCGGCGCTGCCGGGTTGCCGGCGCTGGAAAACGCCGGCAACGTCCTGCTGCCGAAGCTGGATCTCAAGCTGTCGTTCCGCCTGCCGCCGACGACGGATGCGGCCACCGCGGCCACCGCGGTCAAGCAGCGCCTGGAAGCCGATCCACCCTACGGCGTGCGCATCGAGTTCGATGTCGACTCATCGCTTGCCGGCTGGGATGCGCCGCCCGTCGCACCATGGCTCGAGCAGGCGATGCATGACGCTTCACGCGCGACTTTCGGGCGCGACGCCATGTATCTCGGCACCGGCGGCAGCATCCCTTTCATCGGCATGCTGGGCGAACGCTTCCCGGAAACGCAGTTTCTCGTGACGGGCGTTCTCGGGCCGCATTCGAATGCGCACGGCCCGAACGAATTCCTGCATCTGCAATGCGCCGAACGGCTGACGGTGTGCGTGGCCCGCGTGATCGAAGCGCATTTCGCGCGCGAGTCGAGCTAGCGGCGCCCGAGCGGGCTCGCTTCGGCCTGCCGTACGACTTCATCCCAGGCGGCCCGGTAGCGCTCCGCCGGATGCGGCGTCGCGCCGGACTCCGGCGGAGGATACTCGGCTTCGAGCGATGCCAGGCGCAGCACATGCGGCGGCCGTCCCTTCGGAAATGTCGCGCGCTCGGTAAAGATGATGCGGCCGTCGACGGGTACATCGCCGGCGAGTGCTTTGACGGCCGCGACCCGGTCGTACAGCGTCTCGAGCGGATTCAGGAAGGTCGAGCGCTCATGGCCGTTCATCACGGTCCATTCGCGCATGTGCTCGCCGCCAAAGACAATGCCGGCGGCATCCCGGAAGTCCACGACCAGCAGCCCGCGACCGGTCAGTAGCAGGAAATCGATGTGCAGATGCCCGCCGCTGCCATCGGGGATCAGCACGTCCGTCAGCAAGGCGGCGGATGCGGTTGCAAACGAGCGGACCAGTTGCCGGTGCGCGCGATGCCGCCGCCAGCGCCGATAGCCGGCGACGCCTACCAAGGCAATGCCTGCCGCAAGCATGACGGCGACAGTCACCTGGACGATGAGCTCTTCGGTCGTCATGCAGCGTGGTTCCAGATACCAATGGCAAAAACGGCGCCGGCATCTTCCCGTGCGCGCCGAACAAACGCAAGCAGACAGACGGTCGAGGCCAACGGCTTATCGACGTGACTGCCACCAGCGCAGCAGCCGCGCACCACCAGGTAAACGGAGCGCACTCAGCAGCAGTCGCACGGCCGCACGCTCGGTAACGGACAGCGCAAACCGCGTGTGCAACGGCTGGTACAGGGCGGCACGACAATCAATGCTGTCGACGGCACGGGCGTGAAACTCAAACACGCCCTCGGCAGTGGCGAGCCGCCAGCCGTGACCTGCACGGCCGCCCAGTATCTCCGGGCGCGTCACGCGCTCCGGCAGCGCCGGCCCGCTGTATCCCGCAATGACGATGAGCTGAATGCCTTCTGCCGCTTCCGAACGCAGCACGCGCCTGGCGCACGGCCCATCGCGCTCGACCAGACTGAAAACAGGAACGGCCGCATCGGCAGACATCGGCAGACTATAGTCGCCGGCGATTGGAGCGACCACCCGGATCGCATTGCGGCATGATTCGCAGCATGAATTCCCGAGCGCCGCTTGCCGGTCTGCTGGCCTGCCCGCAGTGCCTCTCGCCGCTGGTCGGCGGCGGCTGCCTGTCGTGCCGCACCGATTATCCGAGCATGGCGGGTATTCCCTGGCTCATGCCGGAACCGCGCGCTGCGCTGATCGAATGGCGGGGACGTCTGCACCATCTGCTGACGCATTACGCGGCGGAAGCCTCCCGGCAGCGGAGCGCGCTTGCGGAGAATCCTTGCGGCGCCGCGACCCGCCGGCGGCTCGAATACGTCGCAGCCGCGCTCGACGACCAGGCCACGCGCATCCGCGAACTCATGCAGCCGCTCGGTATCGAACGCAGAAGCGAAGCCCGGGCCGTGCACGTCGCACTCGGTACGGAATTGCCGATGACGCAGGGGCTGTCCAGTTATTACACCAACCTGCATCGCGACTGGTGCTGGGGCGAGGCGGAGAATCGGGCAGCTGCCGGGGCGGTAATTGACAGCCTGCCGGCGGGAATTCGCCCGGACCGTTTGCTCGTACTGGGTGCTGGCGCCTGCCGTCTGGCCTACGACCTGCACCAGGCACTGGCGCCCGCGCTCACCGTGGCGCTCGATATCAATCCGCTGTTCCTGTTCGCGGCGAAACGGATCCTGTCGGGCGGTGCGCTGGAGCTGCACGAGTTTCCGATTGCGCCGCGCACGATCGCGGATCATGCCGTGCTCCGGACACTCGCGGCGCCGGAACCGGCCTCACCGGGCCTGGAACTCGTTCTCGCCGATGCGGCCGCGCTGCCGTTCCTGGCCGGCAGTTTCGATCTGGTGCTGACGCCATGGTTCATCGACGTCGCCGGCGAGCCGGTTCGGCGTCTGCTGGGCCGGCTGAATCGCGTGCTGAAGACTGGCGGATACTGGGTAAATCACGGATCGCTGGCATTCGCCGAAGCCGGACCCGCCGATGCCGTCAGTCTCGAAGAACTGCTGGAATGGCTTCCCGACACGGGATTCTCGCGAGCGAGGTCGCGGGAATCCGCAGAGTCCTATCTTGCTTCGCCGGGCAGCCGCCATGCGCGCCGCGAAACGGTGATCACCTTCTGCACGCGCAAGGAACGGGATGTTGCAGCGCCGGATCAGGGCCGCCCGGTGCCCGAGTGGCTGCAACGAAGCGATCTTCCGGTGCCGGCGTTGCCGCAGATTCGTGCCCAGGCTCTGGCAACCCGTGTCCATGCATTCCTGCTCGCGATGATCGACGGCGAGCGTTCGATTCGCGACATGGCGCGCCTGATGGAACAGCAGCAACTGATGATGGCGGAGGATGCCGAACCGTCCATCCGGCGTTTCCTGGCACGCGCGCTCGCTGATTCCACCCGACCTCCTGCTTTCTGACGCGCACACGCGGCGACCGGCGACAGGGATTGCCGCGCCCGCGCGGCAGTCTTGCGGTTATGGAGCCGACGGGTCGGCGGTCAAAGGAACGGCAATGAGAATTTTTGCAGTCTGCCTGATCGCATTGGGCCTGTTTGCCGGTTGCGCGACCAGCAGCGGCGGTCTGCGCTCGGCGTCAGACCGGCTCGATGAGACTTCCCAGATGTTCTACCGGCAGCTTGCGGAGTCCCGGGCGTCGCGTTCCGCCGTCACCGACGCGGAACGGTTTGCCGACGCAGCGCGCGAGTTCAACCGCGAAGTGCGTGACGGGCGTTCGGCCGAAGTGCTGGCGCCGCTGTTCGATCGCGTGGCGGACCGCTATCACGCGCTGCGCGACCAGCTGCATGACCGCGAATACGGCTCGCGCTACCGCGAATCGGGTTTCGATCGCGTGACCGATGCGTACCTGGATGCCGAGCGCGTGATGAACCGCCAGTACGGCAGGCGTTACGGCTCCCGCGATTGAAGATTGGTGGGCCGTGATGGGATCGAACCATCGACCAACTGGTTAAAAGACATTACAAAACTCTTCGACAAGTTGATAAAACCGGTCGTGACCATCGCGGCGTTCTCGATCTGATAATACCGCGCAGCCGTCAGGAACTGGATCGGCCGCGTACGGAGATGACGACGGCCATCGCCGTGTCACCAGCCGCGCAACCTGCGAACAGGCCTGATCCGCCGCCGCGCAGTACCAGCTCTTCGATGAGCTCGATGCAGCCGCGTATGCCGGTTGGCGCGTTCGGGTGGCCATAGACCAGCGAGCAGCCGAAGTTATTCATGTCCCACGCCGCGAAGCCCAACGACTTCGCCAGCACGATGTCGTTGACTGCAAACGGATTGTGCGTCTTGATGGCGTGAATGTCAGAAATTGCGATCCCGGCGTTGAGCAGGGCCTGCTGCGCTGCCGGCACCGGCGCTTCCGGCATGTAAGCCAGCGGAGCGCGCGCGACGCCGAACCCGCGCAATTCGATTTCGATGGCGGGATCCCGGCTCAGCTCCGCCGCACGCGCCGCGTTCGCCACGATCATGGCGGCACTGCCGTCCGCCGGGTGCGTCTGGCCACCGTAGGTGACGGTGCCGCCGTCGAGCACCGGCTTTAGCTTCGCCAGCCCCTCGGGCGTCGAGTAACGAATGCCGGTATCGCCATCTATGCTGGCCACCGTCTTGCGAAACTCGCCATCGGGCACGGCAAACGGCAATGTCATGAAGCGTTTCTGAAAGGCATTCTGGTCGGCGATTGCGGCACGGTACTGTTCCTCGCGCCGCAGCACGAGTTCATGCTGTTCCGCCGTGCTGACGGAGTACTTGCGCGCGCAGTTCTCGGCGGTCTGCGTCATCGAGTGGCCGCCGAGCGGATCGCGCGCCATGTTCTCCATGATGAAATCTTCCGCTTCGCCGGTGCCTCCCGGTCCCGCCGGATTCGGGTAATAGATATGCGGGCCATTGGAGGTTCGATCGCATGCAGCCGCCAGCACGCATTGCGCGAGTCCGGAAGAAACTTCCTGGCTGGCGGCGAGCAAGGCGCGTACGCCGGTCGCACAGGCTTGTCCGACCGTAGGCCCCCCCACCTTCGGGGCGCCCAGAAGGCCCATCATCCACGGCGCACCGTAGAACGACCCGCGTTCCGGGCGCGTCGTGCCGAGCACGGCATGGTCAAACACGTCCGGCACAATGCCACGCCGCTGCAACTCGAGTCGTGCGATTTTGGCGGCGAATCGCAAGCTGTGAAGCTGGGAGAATTCCTGCTGCCAACGCGCGAACGGCGTCGCCCAATAACAGCCGAAAGGAACGAAAGCGCCGTGTGGAGCCGCCATCACATCGCGCCTTCTGATAGCTCATGTGCCCCCGCACCCGGATCGTCGCTGAACAGAGCGACGAGCTCGCCGGCCCTCGTGACCCCGAGCTTCCTCATCAGATTCGCCCGGTGCACATCGATCGTCTTCGGGTTGATCCCAATGTGGCGCGCGATCTCCTTGCTGGACTGCGCACGAAGAAGTCCGCCGAGCACTTCGCGCTCGCGCGGCGTCAGTTGCGCGCGAAGTTCCTCCAGGCGGGCCCGTCGCTGGCGCAGCTCGTGGCGCACCTGCGCCAGCCTGATCATGCGGTTCACGCTTGCCAGGAATGCATCCGGGTTGAACGGCTTCTGCATGAAGTCGACAGCGCCGCCCTGCATCGCCCGGACTGCCGCCGGCACGTCGCCATGCGCAGTGAGGAAGACGATTGGTAGCTCGATCCCGAGGTCGCGCAGACGCTCCTGCAACTCGAGGCCGGTCATCTCCGGCATGCGCATGTCCACGACAGCGCACGCCGGTCCTTTGATCGCCGGCAGTGCCTTCAGCAGTGCGCCAGGAGAATCGAACGCGCGTGACTGGATTCGGACGGACTCGAGGAGCCAGGTGAGACCCTCGGTCACCGCATGCTCGTCGTCGACGAGCAGCACGAGCACCGGGACAGCCGTCGGCTCCCCGTCGGGCTTCATTCGCGCGCTGCTCCGCTCTGCACCGTGAATGCGAACGCAGCGCCACGCCCGCCCTCCGGGGGGGCGAGCTTCAGCTTGCCGCCATGATTTTCGACGATCGTTCGCGAGATCATCAGTCCCATCCCGAGGCCGCCCGGCTTGGATGTAACGTAGGGTTCGAACAGACGCGTCGCGAGCTCCGCGGGCACGCCGGCACCATTGTCGCTCATGTGTACGAGCAGCATCGAGCGCGGAGCCGTAGCGAGGCGGATCACGATCCGGCGGTCGGCCGGTGCGTTCGACTGCAGTGCTTCGATCGCATTAATAATCAAGTTGACAAGCACCTGCTGTATGGCGACCGGGTGGCAGTGCGCCGCGCGCGAGCGCGCATTCGGGTGCACGTCCAGCTCGACGCTCGCACCGGCATTGCGCAGCGACACCTCGAGCAGCTGCAGCGTCTGCGCCACGAGATCGTGCAGGTACACGTCCTCGAACTCCGGCTCGCGGCGCGAAACAAAGTCGCGGACGTTGCGGATGATCTGCCCGGCCTGAGCGAGTTGCTCGATTGCCTTGTCAAGCGCGAGGCTGATCTCTGACTCAGGTGGCAGTTCCGCCGCCAGTCGGTGACGGATTCCCGTAAGGTAGCTCTGGCACGCGTTCAGCGGTTGTCCGAGCTCGTGGGCGATAGCGCTGGTCATCTGGCCCATTAGCGAGAGTCGCGATGCGCGCGTCAACTCGTCGCGCTGCTGGTGCTCGCGCTCGCGCGACGCGCGCTGCTCGGTGACGTCGGAGCAGGTAATCATGGCTCCGAACCCGTTAGCCGACAATGGCACGGCGACCGCAGAAATGTCGCGTCGAGTGCCATCGCCCGCGATCCAGCGGAACTCGAAGCGTCGCGGCCGACGGGGTTCCTTAAACTGCAGATCGCGGACGAGCGCTGCCAGCGAAGTGCTGTGGCCGCCTTCCAGGAGCACGCGCGTCGTATCCGTGAGCGCGGGTGCGAGCGCGGCGCCGGTCGCCACGCCCATCGACGCCTGCATCGTGCGATTCACCTCAACGATCTCGCCTGCCGCGTTCGTAACGAGCACGCCGAGTGGCAGCGTGCTGAACAGCGCACGGTACTTGTTGCGGCTCTCGGTTGAGAGCAGTTGGGCTTGGCGGCGACGCTCGATCTCAACTCGCAGTGCAACGTTCGTGCGGCTGAGTGTCGTCGTGCGTCGCAGGACGGTCTGCTCGAGCTGCTGATTCACGCGCCGAAGCTGGTCTTCGGCACGCTTCTTGTCGGTAAGGTCTTGTACCACCCACACGGACATCGGCCGAGTGGCGCCTGGGTCCACGGTACGCCCGGAGATCCGGCACCAGATGATCTCGCCGCTCTTGCGGACCTGCGGATGCTCGTGCGTGTAGAACGATTGCTGCGCGAGCAGTTCGTACGCGTGGCCGACTGCCAAGTAGTCCCCTTCGCTGACGTAGAAGCGGCGGACGCATTCGCCCACCAACTCGTCGGGTGCGTAGCCGAAGATTTCGGCCATCCGCGCGTTCGCCCAAACGAACCGGCGATCCACCAGCGCGCCGATGCCCACGATCGTGTTTTCCAGTACCGCCGAGAGCGAAACCTGCTCTGTCGCCGGGTCTGTTGCAATGCACAAACGTGTGCCCAGCGTGGATGCGCCTGTGCCGGAGCCGGGTCGCCCACGGACCACGTGTACCGGGCCGGTCCTGCGCCCCGCCATCTCTCCTCCGTGCAGGCGTTCTGCCTGCCAGTGCTCCAGCGCAACCTACCAACGCCGTCGCCCGCGCACAACCCTGACTCTCGCTCGGCCGTCTTGCTCCTGAAGAATGTCTTTAGATGGCTAGGCTTACTCCCCGAAGTTCACCTGTTCCACCGACGATAGACTGACCACGATCATTGGCCGAGGGAGCGCGCATGCTTACGGTCGACATCGACACGGGCGGCACGATGACCGACGCTCTCGTGTCGGATGGCGACTCGCGCCACGCTTTCAAGGTCGACACGACACCGCACGACTACACGGTGTCATTCCTCAACTGTCTGGAGGAGGCCGCACGGCATCTCGGTCATGCGTCGGTACAGGCGTTCTTGCGCGACGTGTCGCTCGTGCGCTGGTCTTCAACGATCACGACGAACGTGCTCGGCGAGCGGCGCGGTTCGAAAGTAGGCCTGCTCGTCACGGAGGGCCACGAGCAGGACCTGTATGGCGAGGGACGCTCCCCCGTGGTCGGAGAACCCGTTTCCGAAAGCGCGATCGTCGGGTTGCCCGCCGAGCCGACCGCGGTGGACGTGCTCAGCGGCGTGAAGCGGCTCCTCGAGGCGGGCGTGCGCCGCATCTGCGTGTGCATGCCGAATGCATTTCCGGACAACGCGAGCGAGCGCGCGATCAAGTCAATGATCGAGGACCAGTATCCCGACCACTTCATCGGCGCCGTACCCGTCCTGCTCGGAAGTGAGATGGCGCCGCTGCGCCACGACCAGACGCGAGTGCATTACTCGTTGATGAACGCGTACACGCACCAATCGCTCGCAAACTCCCTGTTCAAGGCCGAGGACCTGCTGCGCGATGGTCACGACTGGACCGGTCCGCTCCTCATCGGACACACGAACGGCGGCGTGGCTCGCATTGGCAAGACAAAGGCTGTCGACACGATCGAGAGCGGCCCCGTGTTTGGCACGTTCGCCGGCGCGTACATGGCGGCCCAATACGGCCTGAAGGACGTGTTGTGCATCGACGTCGGCGGCACGACGACGAAGGCTTCGGTCGTACGTGATGGACACCCCGTGTTCCAGCGCGGCGGAAAACTGCTTGAAGTGCCGGTGCGAACCTCGCTCGCGCTGCTTCGCTCTGCGGTCATCGGCGGCGGCTCGGTGGCGCGCGTCGAAGGCAAATCGGTGTTGCTCGGCCCCGAGAGCATGGGCGCCGCGCCAGGGCCCGCTTGTTACGGGCTCGGTGGCGACGAAGCGACGCTCACGGACGCGCTGCTGCTGCTCGGTTATCTTGATGCCGGCCGCTTCCTCGGCGGACGCCGCCGGCTCGACATGCAGCGCTCGCGTGCTGCAATCGAGACCCGGATTGCCTTGCCGCTCAGAGTAACGGTCGAGACCGCGGTGCTCCTGGTCCGCGACGAGGCGATCGAGCGGATGGCTGACCTCCTCGCAGGTGTGCTCGACGAAGCCGGCCTCGACCGCAAGAAGACCGCGCTGTTCGCGTTCGGCGGCAATGGCCCAATATTTGCGTCGTTTCTCGCGAACCGGCTCGCCATGCCGGCCGCATATGCATTCGACCTCGGACCGGTATTCGGTACTTTCGGCTCCGCGATCTCCGACGTCGTGCACACGTACGAGCGTGGGATCGACGCGACATGGGATGCCGCCGGCAGTACCGGTCTCGCCGGCACGCTCACTGCAATGAGGAAGGAAGCGCAGCGCGACCTCCGGGGCGAAGGCTTCGATCCCACAGGCGCGACATACGAATGGGAACTGCACCTCGGAACCATCGAAGACACTCAAGAAGCCGTGCAAGCGGACTGTGCGGCCGCGGACGGCGCCGCGATCGTCGCGGCTCTCGACCGCGCGGTGCGGGCTGCGCGCTTTCACGGCCAGCGCGTGCTTGGCATTCGACTTGCATGCCGATTCCAGGTGGACTCGCACGGATTAAAGAAGGCCACCCGGCAGGCCGTTCCCGCGGTCTCCGAATCGCGCGAGGTACGCTTCGACGGCAACGCACCTGCAGCGGTGACGGTGCGGCGCTGGGAGTCACTGGACATCGGGGATCGCGTGACGGGCCCGGCCGTCGTGTCCGGCGACATGCTGACGTGCCCGGTGCTGCCCGGATGGACCGCCACCGTGGACGATTACGGCAACCTGCGCCTGGAGCGCACCCGCTGACCGGGTCTGGAGCAAGGATCCCGCCGATGTATGAGCGCATCCACTTTACCGAGTACCTCCTCCTCGATCTCAACGACGAGTGCTGGTACTGCCACGACTGCGGGCACCTGCTGATTTCCGCGCGCAATAACTACAAGCACGGCTGCCTCGTGGCCGAGCGCATGCCGGAGGAAATTCACGCGCCGGTGATCCAGGGGCCGTACACGTTCGCGCCCGACCGCGACTGGATCCGCATCGTCGAGTTCTACTGTCCCGGCTGCGCGCGCCAGATCGAGACCGAATACCTGCCGCCTGGCCACCCGATTACACACGACATCGAGGTCGATCTGGACAGCCTCAAAGCGCGGCTCGACCGCGGCGACCTCGTCGTCCGCGAAGGCAAGCTCGTGAGGATCCGGAAGGAGGCGGCCGCGACATGAGTGCGACGACGGCGATCGATTCGATCGACATCGACGTCGGCGGGACCTTCACGGATGTGGTGCTAACGCTCGACGGGGAGCGCGTGATCGCGAAATGCCCGACAACGCCGCACGACCTCTCGATTGGCTTCCTCGACGGGATAGAGGCCGCCGGCGAGAAGGCAGGATTCTCCATCGAGGAGCTGCTCCCGAAGATCGACATCATCCGGTACTCGACGACTGTCGCGCTGAACCTGCTGCTGCAGCGCCATGGTCCGCGCGTCGGCCTGCTTACCACGGAAGGCCATGAGGACGCGATCGTGATCGGCCGAGGGGCGCAGTGGACCGATGGCAAGCGCGTCGCCGAGCGACGCAACATTGCTGCCCAGAACAAGCCGGCGCCGCTGATTGAGCGAAGCATGATTCTCGGCGTGCGCGAGCGTATCGACTCCACCGGCACCGTGATTCGTCCGCTCGACGAGGACGATGTCCGGGAGAAGCTCCGCACGTTGCTCGACCGCGGTGCGCGCGCGCTCGTCGTGTCGCTGCTCTGGAGCTTCGCCAACCCGGTGCACGAGAAGCGTGTGCGCGAGATCATCCGCGAGGAATACAAGGAATATCACATCGGCTTCGTGCCGGTCGTACTGTCGTCGAGCGTCGTATCCAAGATCGGCGAGTACGAGCGCACGATGACCGCCGTAATTGACGCCTACTTGCAACGCTCGATGCAGAACGACATCGGCGCGACGTGGGACAGGCTGCGCGAGCGTGGCTACCGCGGCGCGTTTCTGATGATCCACAACTCGGGCGGCTCCGCGGATATCTTCAAGACGCCAGCGTCCCGCACGTTCAACGGCGGTCCGGTCGCGGGTCTGATGGGGTCCGCGTACTTCGCGAGCAAGCTCGGCTACAGGAACGTGATCGCCGGCGACGTCGGCGGCACGAGCTTCGACGTCGGACTGGTCGTCGACTCCAGCGTGCGCAACTACACGTTTCGTCCCGTCATCGACAAGTGGATGGTGAACGTCACGATGATGCAGACGATCTCCGTCGGCGCGGGCGGCGGATCGATTGCGACCGTCGATCCCGGCACAAAGCGCCTGGCGGTGGGTCCGCACAGCGCCGGCTCGATGCCCGGGCCTGCGTGCTACGACTTCGGCGGTACGGAGGCCACCGTGACTGACGCGGACGTGGTGCTTGGCTACATCAACGCGGAGTCGTACTTCGGCGGCAGAATGCCGCTGAACAAGGCGAAGGCGGAAAAGGCGATCCGCGAGAGGGTCGCGCAGCCGCTCGGTATCGAGTTGATCGAGGCCGCGAGCCTGATCAAGCGCGTCGTCGACGAGAACATGGCGAGCGCGATCAAGCGCGAAGTTCACATGCGCGGCTACCACCCGGAAGACTTCGTGCTGTTCGCGTTCGGCGGCGCCGGGCCGACACACATGGCCGGCCTTCGCGGCGACGTGCCGAAGGCGATCGTGTTCCCGGCGGCTCCCGTGTTTTGCGCGATGGGCTCCTCGATCATGGACATCGTGCACATGTATGAGCAGTCGCGGCGCATGATCTTCATGGAGCCGATGACGCAGAGGCTCGTCGTCGACAAAGAGCTGTTCAACTCCACGGTCGGCTCTCTGATGGCGAAGGCGAAACAGGATCTTGAGAGCGAGGGTCTGGCGCTGGACGAGGCCGTGTATTCGCTCGAGCTCGACATGCTCTACGGCGGCCAGGTCAACCTCAAGCGCGCGGCTTCGCCCTGTCTCCTGATCAAATCGGACGCGGACGCGGCGGCCGTATACGACGCGTTCGAGCGTGAGTTCTCCGAGGCATTCTCCCCGCTCGTGGTGAACAAGCCGGGCGGCGTATTTCTGGACAATTTCGTGATTCGGGTCACCATCCCGATGTGGAAGCCGGAAGTAAGCGAATACCCACTGAACGCGCCGGAGCCGTCCGCAGCGCAGATCGGCACGCGCAAGGCCTACTGGCCCGAGATCCAGGGCTGGGAGCAGACCCCAATCTACCAGTTCGAACTGCTGCGTCCAGGCCACATTGTCTCAGGTCCCGCGGTCGTGGAAGCGGAGTTCACGACCGTGGTCGTACCGCCGAAGCAGAAGTTTGCGATCGACAAGCACGGACTCGGGATCCTGGAACCGGTGACGCCACCGCCACCACGCCGTCGCGTTCGGGCCGTGGCCGCAGTGATGGCCTGAGGCAGACACGGGAGGAAGCGCATGGCCGGGATTCCCACACTCGAGCAGAAATTGGCGTGGCTCAAGCCGGCGCCGCCGAGCGCGCACGAGCTCGAGCTCGCCGCGCAGATCGATCCCGCGACGTTCGAGATCGGCTTTCAGCGGACCAACGACATCCTCGACGAGGGCATGGAAGTGTTCGTGCACTCCTGCCGTTGCGCAATGGGCATCGCAGGCGACTCGCTCGTCGCGATCATGACGGCTGCAGGCGACCTCGTGAACGGCTCCTGCGGCACGTATCTGCACTCGGTGATCCCGCCCCTCGTCATCAAGTACATCCTCGCGACCTACGGCAGCGAGGTGCGCGACGGCGATCTCTGGTTCGCGAACGACGCAGTCTATGGGGGCGTGCACAACCCCGACCAGATGGTATGCATGCCCGTGTATTACGAGGGCAAGCTGATCGCGTGGACCGCCGCGCTCGTGCACACGACCGAGACCGGCGCGACCGAGCCGGGCGGCATGCCGGTGTCCGCCACCAGCCGCTTCGAGGAAGGCATGAACCTGCCGCCGATGCGCATCGGTACCAACTTCAAGCTTCACGAAGACGTCGTCTCGATGTTCACGTTGTTCGGCATCCGGGCACAGGCGATGATCGAGGTGGACCTGAAGGCTCGGTGCACGACTGCGGACCGGGTTCGGACGCGGCTCATCGAACTCTGCGACCGCGAGGGACCCGATTATCTCACCGCCCTGTTCCGCAAGATGCTGCAGGTCGCGGAGGCAGGCGCAAAGGAGATCATCGAGCAGTGGCCCGACGGTAAGTACCGGTGCGTCACCTTCAGCGACGCGGTCGGCTTGAAGCAGGGCCTGGTCCGCAGCTGCTTCATGACGATGGAGAAACGCGGCGACCGCCTGCACATCGATCTCTCGGAGACCGGCCCGGAGACGCCGTCGCCGTACAACGCGCACGGACAGGCTGCGATCGCGCACATCTCGAACTACATCTACGAATACCTGTTCCACGCGCTGCCTATCAGCAACGGAACGTTCGCGAACATCGACTTCAAGTTCGGACAGAACACCTGCCTCAGCCCGGACGCGCGCGCAGCGACCTCGTGTTCCGTGATGATCTCGACCGGAGTGATGAGCGCCGTGCACAACACATGCGCGAAGGCAATGTACTCGACGGAGCTGTGGAAGCAGGCTGGCGCGTCGCTTGGATATGGCGGCAATGCGCTGGTGCTCGCGGGCCAGAACCAGTGGGGCGCCGCGTTCGCAGACATGCTTGCATACTCGATCAACACCGAGGGGCAAGGCGCGCGCCCGACCGAGGACGGCATGGACGCGTTCGGCTTCCCGTGGTGCGTGTTTGGCCGGGCACCCAACACCGAAGTGGTCGAGAACGAGTTCCCGCTGCTCGTTCCGCTGTCGAACCACTGGAAAGACTCGTGCGGCCACGGGAAGTACCGGGGCGGCGTCGGCACCGTGCAGATGTGGGTTGCCCACCACGTGCCAGCTGTCTACATGATGGCGATCGCCGACAACAGCAAGTTGCAGACGCCGCAGCCACTGTTCGGCGGCTACGCGCCATGCACTGTGCCCGCTATCGGCATCCGCGGTTCAAACGTGAAGGAACTCCTCGCGACTGGCGGCACGGATTTCACGCTCGACCAAAGGCAGCTGCTTCAGGACCGTCCCATAAACGGCAGCTACGAAATCGAGTTCCAGGGGCGTTCCGTGCGCCCCTACAACAATGGCGATGTTGTTACATTTGCGTTCTCGACCGGAGGCACGGGCTACGGGGACCCGATCGAGCGCGATCCGGCGTCCATCGAGCGCGACCTCGCGAAGAATGTCGTCTCGGCCGAAGTTGCGAGGCGCATTTACAAAGTCGAGTGGGACGCGAGCGAACGCCGGATCGATCGCGAGGCCACCGCGAAGCTTCGCGAGGCAGAGCTTGCCGCGCGGCGCGAGCGCGGCCGGCCATACGATGAGTTCGAAAAGGAGTGGCTGAAGCAGAAGCCACGCGACGAGATCCTCGTCTATTACGGCTCCTGGCCGGACGCGCGGATCGTGTCGCCTCTGCACCGAGCGTAGGACGCGGTGCGCGTGAACGCAACGACTCAAGGGCCCATCTGGCGTAAGCGCATGCTGGACTTGGCGCGCCAGGCCGGCGTCGCACACCCCCCGTTGTTCGCCCCGCTGCTGTTCGCAGTCGCCGCGCAGATCGAGGCGATACCGCCGCAGGATATGGCGCTCGATGGCACCCGTATCCGAAAGAACGTCTCCGAGTTGCGGCGGGCTCTCGGAACGCACGTCGTTGTGTGCACCGTACCTGGTGGCGTCGAGGCGGAAGCGCTCGGCGTGCCGCACAATCGCGATACGTGGCCTCCCCGAGCTACCGGGCCGCTCGCCGCTGCACTCTCGACCGAGCCGGACGCTTCGAGGCTCGCGAACTCGCCGCGCCTTGGCGCGACGCTCGAGGCTGTGAAGCAGTGGCAGGCCGACGCCTCGCAGCCCGTCGTCCTCGCGGCGCTAACCGGGCCTGCGACGCTGGTGTCACAGCTCCGCGCCGCGGGCGGCGCTCTCGATGACGAGGCAGGCTACCTGCTCGCCGGCGGCACGCTGGCCGCGCTCGCGCGCCTGTACGCGGAGGCTGGGGTACACGTACTGCAGTTGTGCGAAGCGGCCGCGCCGGATGATTCGGCCGTCGATGCATGGAAAGGTGCGCTCGGAACGATCGGCAACGTCGCCCGGTTCCATCGCGTGCCGCCGCTGCTGACGATTGCGGCGCCGAGCACGACCCCGTGGCCGATGCAGGTCGTCGCCGCACCGGGCACCGGTCAGGGTGCTCCGCCGCCGAAGCCGCACGGGCGTGCGTGGTCGCCGGAGCCGTCGACCTGGTCCGAGGCGGCGAGTTCAGTCGGTGCCGAGCGCATTGTCCTCACATCCGCCGAGGTGTCCGCGACTCACGATGTCGCCGGGCTGCGCAGTCTCGTGCTCGGGCTGTGGGAGCGCTGAGATGGAACGGCGGACGTATTGGAACGAGGAGCTCGAGACCATGCCCTGGCCCGACGTCGAGCGCTGGCAGATGCAGCAGCTGGCTGCCGCGCTCCCGGCATTGCGCGCCCGCTCCAAGATGTATGCGGATCTCCACGCGACGGTACCCGGCGACCTGCCGATCCGCGAGCTCGCGGATCTGCGCTCGCTGCCGTTCACGCTGAAGGATCACCTGCGCGCCGCGCAGGAGGCATCTACGGCCGCGGAACCGTTCGGTCGGAACCAGGGCGCGCCGCTCGAGGACATCCACCAGGGCCTCTGCTCGTCCGGCACCACGGGTCGTCCCGTCTACTTTGCGCTCACGCGCATGGACTCGGACCGATTCGCCGATGCGATTGCCGGCGCTTGGTACACCACCGGCGTGCGTCGCGGCGACGTCGTCGCGCATCTCGTCGGGCTGCCGATGGTGGCGGGCGGACTGCCCTACGCAGACGGCTTCCGCCGCCTCGGCGCGGTCCTCTGCTGGCTCGGCGGCTTCCCGACCGATCGCATATTGCGCGAGATGCGCATGCTGCGCGTGACCGCGCTGCTCGCGACGACCTCGTTCGCACTCTTCCTGGCAGATCAATGGAATGCACTCGGCCAGGAGACCGGCGTTCCGTCCGCGCTGCGTCATGTGCTGTGCGGCGGCGAACCTGGGCTGACCCAGCCGGAGATCCGCGAGCGCATTGCGCGCGGACTCGCCATTCGGAACCTGCGCGAGACGATGGGCCTGGGCGACGTGATCCCGTGCATGTGGGCCGAGTGCAGCGAGGAGGCGGGAATGCACTTTACCGCGCAACGCTATGTCGCGATCGAGCTCATCGATCCCGACACCGGCGAGCAGCGCCCGTGGCGCGAGGGCGAGACGGGCGAGGTCGTGTATACGGCGTTCGCGCGCGAGGCGTCGCCCGTCGTGCGTTTCCGCTCGCGTGACCACGTCGTCGTGACCGGCGTCGGCTGCGCGTGCGGCCGCACAGGTCCGCGGATGCGTTGCATCGGCCGCACTGACGACATGCTGATTTACAAGGGCATGAACGTGTTCCCGACCGCGATTCGCGACCTCATCGCAGCGCGCTTCAGCGTGGAGGTCGAGCCGTTCGTGCGGATCTGGAAGAAGCGCGCCGACCAGGTGCGCTTCGACGGGCCGATCGAGGTCGACGTCGAACTGAAAGCGCTGCGCGACCCTGCGCGGGCCGCCACACTTGCGCTCGAGATTGAAGGCGAGGTACGCACGCAGCTGCAAGTGCGCGTCTCGGCCCGGCTCGTGCCGCCTGGCACTCTGCCGCGTAGCGCCTACAAGAATGCACTCGTCGCCGTGCGGCCGCCGGCCGCGCACGACCAGATCGCGTGAGTTGACGGTCCTGTGACAAACCAAAAGGGGAATTCAACGATGAAATCGTCGCCAAGCCGAAATCTTTCCGCCCGGAACCCGCCTCGCGGTGCGCGCGTTTGCGCGGCGATGCTCGGGATCGCCGTCCACCAGCCGCTGCTCGCGCAGTCGAGCCCAGAACCGCTGCGTTCCGTCGGCACGCTCGAAGAGATCGTCGTTACTGCGCAGAAGCGCGAGGAGAAGCTCAGCGATGTCGCGATCGCCATCGACGCGTTCTCCGCAGACCGGCTGAAGACGCTCGACCTGACCAGCAGCACGGACATCGTCGCCGTGACCCCTGGCGTGTTCATCTCTTCCGACACGGGCGGCCAGAACCAGAAGTTCGTGATTCGCGGCGTCGCGCAGAATGAGTTCCTGGACGCGGTCGAGTCACCGATCGCCATCTACGTCGACGACGGCTACATCGCCCCGCAGCAAGGCCAGGTGTTCGGCCTTTTCGACCTGCAACGCGTCGAAGTGCTGAAGGGTCCGCAGGGCACGCTGTTCGGCCGCAACGCCACGGGCGGCCTGGTCCATTCCGTGAGCAACAAGCCGACGATCGGGGCCACGGACGGCTTCATCGACGTGACCGCGGGCTCGTACCGCTCCCCGGGCTCGTCCAGCTCGCTGCGCGTCGAAGGGGCGAAGAGCTTTTCGCTCTCCGACCACTGGGCGATGCGTCTGGCATTGCTCAGCGACACGCACGACCCCCTTCTCAAGAACGCCTTCGCGGGAAGTTCGGACCTGTATGACAAGGACACCAAGGCCGCCCGCCTGCACCTCCTGTGGGAGCCAACCGACTCATTCCAAGCGATGCTGTCGGGCAGCTACGCGAAGTCCGAGATGGCGTCCGGCGCCTACGAGACCCTGGGCATTGTTGCCGTATTCGATGACCAGGGTCGATGGGTCGACAGCGTTCTCGCGTCGGACACGGAGACGCGCTCGGCGATCGGACCCGGCGGTGTGAACGTGCCGCTCACGTTCGGTGCCTCGCGCCCAACGCCGGGCGGCGATCTGTTCGGCTACCGTGAGCCGCGTGCCGGCGACTTCCGTGTCAACATGGACTGGGCCCGCTCCGACGCCAACGTGTACGACACGGCGGCGGTGCAGCTGCACCTCGACTGGAACCTGAGCGACCATTCGTCGCTGCGTTCGATCACGAACTGGCACGACTATTCGAAGGTCGCATCGCTCGACGTCGACGCGTCGCCGCTCGACATGTTCAGATACATGGCCGACGCCGACACCGAGACGGTGTCGCAGGAGATCAATTACAACTGGGAGGGCGACCGCCTGCGCTACGTCGCGGGGCTTTACTTCCTATACATCAACAACCACACGCTGCAGGGCTTGCCGTTCAGCGCGGACTCGTTCCTCGCTGGCGGTGCGCCCACCGGCCTCGACCTTACGACCATAGTCACACTCGACACGAAGTCCTACTCGGCGTTCGCGCAGGCAACCTGGGATCTCACCGAAGCCTGGTCGGTTGTGCTCGGTGGCCGAGCCATCGAGGAAGCCAAAGAGTATTTCTTCGCGCAGAACGCATACGCGAACCTCGATGAGAACAACATCGAAGATGACGTCTTCCTGTTTCCCCTGCAGGGGCCCGGCGTGACCCCGTTCAGCGACGACTTCTCGCAGTCGCTCTGGGCCGCGAAAGCGCAGTTCGAGTACCGGCCGGCGGACGGGCAGCTTTACTGGTTCGGAATCAATCGCGGCGTGAAGGCCGGCAGCGTGAACGGCCCGCTCGCCGACGGCTCCCAAGTGTTCGCCAATCAGCTCGTGTACGAGCCGGAGACTCTGACATCGTACGATCTCGGTATGAAGCTAAACCCCGGCGGATCCTGGGGACTGAACGGCTCTCTCTTCTACTACGATTACAAGGATTACCAGACCTTCACCTTCGTGAACGTGTCGGGCATCATCACCAACGAGGATGCGACTATGAAGGGCGCGGAGCTCGAGTTCACCGCAATTCCCTTCACCGGCCTGTCCCTGCGCCTTGCCGGCGCCTATATGGACGCGAAGGTCAAGGACTTCCAGTTAGCTCCGGGCCTGACCAGGGACGTGGAACCAGTCTTCTCGCCGGAAACGCAGTTCTCCTGGCTGCTGCGCTACGAGTGGCCCATCACCGTCGGCACGCTCGCAGCGCAGTATGACGGGAGCTACGCGGGCGAGCGCTTTTCCAACACCCGCAACTTTACGGCCCATCGGCTCGACTCTTTCGCTCTGCACAACCTTCGGTTGTCGTGGCTGTCACCGAACGATAAGTGGTCGCTCTCCGCCTTTGTCACGAACCTGACGGACGAGGTCTACAACGTCGAGCGGTTCGATCTGTCCACATTGTGCGGCTGCACTGACGAGCATTTCGGGAACCCGCGGTGGGCGGGCGCCAGCGTGAGGTACTCGTTCTGAGCCCAGACTCAGGATATACGGGGGCACTGGCATGGAATCCCGCGGCTCGAAGACGTGGGAGCAGCTCTACGCGCAGCCGCCGCGTTCCAGCCCGCTGCGGATCGCCTACGGGCCCGGCGAGCTGCAGTTCGGCGAGTGATGACTGCCCGCGGGCGATGTTGAGCATCGCGTCGTGCTGATGGTCCATGGCGGCTGCTGGCAGACCGACATCGCGCAATGCTCGATCATGCATTGGATCGCAAGCGACCTCGCGGCGCGTGGCTACGCGGTGTGGAATATCGAGTATCGCGGCGTCGATCGCGCCGGCGGCGGATAGCCCGGGACATTCCTGGGCGTCGCCGCCGCAGCGATCTTGCCGAGGTTTCGTCCAGGGTCAAGCTGGTAGAACCACACTTTGCGCGTCGGCGCACCCTTCTCGAAGAACAGCACCACCGTCTTTACGCCCGCGCCCTGAAAAGTGCCACCGGGGCAGTCGAGCACGGTGTGCAGGTTACAACTCTCCAGCAGAAGCTTGCGGAGGGACACCGAGGCATTGTCGGTATTCGAGAGAAAGGTGTTCTTGATCACCACCCCGCCGCGGCCACCGGCTTTCAGCATTTTAATGAAGTGCTGCAGGAACAGGAATGCCGTCTCGCCCGTGCGGATGGGGAAGTTTTGCTGCACCTCAGCTCGTTCTTTTCCTCCGAAGGGCGGGTTGGCCAGCACTACGTCGAAGCGGTCTTTATCCTGGATGTCGGCGAGGTTTTCAGTGAGCGTGTTGGTATGGAGGATGTTCGGCGCTTGAATCCCGTGCAGGATCATGTTCATGAAGCCGATCACATAGGCTAGCGGCTTCTTCTCCTTGCCATAGAAGGTGCGCTCCTGCAGGGTCTTGTCCTGCGTGGTGCTGCGCTTGGGGTTCTCCGCCCGCAGATAGTCAAAAGCCTCACATAGGAAGCCCGCCGAACCTACCGCGCCGTCGTAGATGCGCTCGCCCAAGCGCGGGGCGGTGACGCGCACGATGGCGCGGATCAGCGGGCGCGGGGTGTAGTACTCGCCGCCATTGCGCCCGGCATTGCCCATGTTCCTGATCTTGGCTTCGTAGAGATGTGAAAGCTCGTGCTTCTCGGCCTGGGAGCGGAAGCGCAGCTGGTCGATGTGGTCGATAATCTCGCGTAAGTTGTAGCCACTAGTGATCTTGTTCTTGATCTCCCCGAAAATCTCACCGATCTTGTATTCGACGGTGTTCGGACCAGTGGCCCGCTGCTTGAAGCCAGTCAAGTACGGGAACAGCTTGCCGTTCACAAACTCTCGCAGGTCGTCGCCGGTCATGGCCCGGTTGTGGTCGATCTGGCCATCTCTGCCCCTGGGTGCCGCCCAGCTACCCCAGCGGTAGGCTTTGTCGAGGATGTAGGAGTACTTCTTACCCGCAAGCTCAGCCTCAGTAAGCTTGTCCTGCTCCAGACCATCGAGGTACTTCAAGAACAGGATCCATGAGGTCTGCTCGATGTAATCCAGTTCAGTGGTGCAGCCGGCCTCTTTCCAGAGCACGTCGTCGATATTTTTGGAGGCTTGTTCAAACATTTTGTTCTGCTTAATCCCGTTGATGGTAGGCGGTGGTCATCTTTCGAATTCACACTGCCCGGCATCGGGTTCGGCGAATAGTGCCTGCCAAAGCGCCAAGGGTGTACAGATACCAATCGATGTGCAGGACTCCTAGCGGTCTCTGGATCTTTTTGTGCCGTTTCCGTAGACCCGGCCCCCTGCTTCGCTCCCTTCGTTTTGTGAGGACCGTAGACAGCCTCGTGGCTGACCGCTAGACCGGATGGGAACTGATTCGGGAGGCAGAATCGCCCTACTGCCGCCCGTGCCTCGTCTGGCAGGTAAATGAATTCTACGGGCCAAAACAGGGAATCTTGGGTACACCAGAGGGTACACAGAGCCAATCGAAACAGGTCGGAGCTAGGATCCTCGTATCCCACTGATTTGGTGGGCCGTGATGGGATCGAACCATCGACCAACTGGTTAAAAGGGACTCACTGCGCTACTCGGCGCAACTCGGCACCAATACAGACAATCACTTGCGGTCGCAGCGTGTCTGGATTGGTGCCCTATTGTTGCCATGAGTGTGCTGAAATTGTGCTGCGGCCGCGTCAGGAGTCCCGATGGAAACCCCGACCACAACCCCGCAGGCCGGCAACGGTCATGCGCCCGGGCCCGATCTCGAACCCACCGACATCAGCGAACTTATGCGCCGGATCGGGCGCGTCATGGGCGCTGTTAGCGTCCTGGCCGAGGCGTTACCGCAGGACTGCGCGGCGGGCGAGGCCGACTTCAGGAGCGCGGCAGAGGGCATCCACGATCAGCTCGAGCAGATCCTCGAGGATGTTGGCGAAATCGAAAGCTCAGTTGAGCTCGGTGGCGAGATCCTGATCGACGCGCCGCGCACCGGCCGCATCGTTTGTCGCCTGGTGCGCGGCGCCAGGCGATGACGACTGTGCGGCCACGCTTTTACGTGGTTCTCGATCAGCGTGATTCCGATGGCAGCACGATCGGCGGCCTGATCATGTCGAGCCAGCTGTGTGGTCGGCGGGCCGCTGAATTGAAATTACGCCAGGCGCGCGAAAACTACCCGGCCGCACGCCTGCAGCACGTTGACCGTGACACCGACCTGCGTCCGGATGTGACAAACATTTTCGAGGCGCGACGCGTGGCGGACGGCTTTTACAAAGACTAGGGCGCTCGCGCAAGGGAACACGCCATCGGGCCGTCAGTTATTGCGCCGCTGGGCGTCGGCCAGACCGCGCGCGGCTGCCACCGCAGACCAGTCGGCGCTGGCGCGTTCCGGTTTCAAAAATGGCGCAATCACTACGACGATCAAGGCAGCAACCCCACTGCGCGCCGGCTGGGCCGCCATAAAGAAACCCAACGACGCCGCCGACGATCGATAGAACTGCTTGTCCAGCATTCGACATAGCTAACTCCTTGCGTGCCGTGCGCGCACACGCTGATCGAATTGCGCTCGCGAGATTGGTGAGGTCATCGTCCAGCTGACAACGTCACCGGCTGCAACCGAGGCCTCGGTCAACGTCGCGCGATGTTCGCAGTGCTGCCAGAAATCAAATGCGGGGACGGGGCGTGCGATCTGCGCACCAAGTAATGCGGCGCATTCAGCGCAGACATCGGGCAAGGGCGCGTGTTGATGCCGAGGCTCGCCACCGGCCACACTTCCATAAATCTGCTCACTCAGCAATTGCAGCCGGCGGACGGCGTTCGCGGGATCCACCGCGACCGAGATCTCCGCGATCACGCCGTCCAGGATTTCGACAAATCCATCGCCCTGCCGGCGCATCGCGTCTCCATGCCAGCTCCGCGTCGACAACCCGACTCCATTGACGGCAGACATTTGCGTGAGCTCGCTGCCGCCGGGTAACTCTGCATCGAACGATGCAGTCATCTCGAGGCCCTCGTCATTCTCGATCAGCTCGAGAACCTCGCCGATCGGCTTCCTCGGGTCGTGATCGAGCAGCAGCGGGATTTGAAGTCGGCCAGCGGTCAGGAGCCGGATCGACCGCGCGAAAGCACCGCGCGCAAACAGCGTGCCATTGCGGTCGATCTGCCATGAAGCAGCTATTCCAACGATGAATTGTTGTGCCATCGGATTTTCAGTTATTGCGCCGCGACGCGTCGGCGACGCCACGCGCGGCGGCCGCGGCGATCTGCTGCTGGGTCTGACGGGACACGCGCCCCTCGGGCGCGGCGATGGCGAAGTGCTGGCTCAGCTGCATCCCGCCACCCATGCCCAGCATCTTGGAAAGCGGGACGACCTCCCCGGAGGTGTTGGACTTGAAGTACTCCGGCTCGCGCTCATTCACGCGATAGATCTTGCCGGCAGTGACTGGACCACCGGTCGCGCGGGCACCACCGAATGCCGCACCCAGGAAAGTTCCTATGGCGCCGGCCCAGCCACCACCTCCAGACGCACCACCAGAAATCCCGCCGAACAGCTTCTCTGCCAAGTTCTGAGCGATGAGATCGAGCCAGCGATTTCTGATGTCCTCGATGAAGGACTTGAAGGCCTCGCCCGCGGACTTGGTGCCCTTGACGAAGTCGCCGAACGCATCGGCGAATGAATCCTTGAGGTCGCCTTCGATCAGTTCGACCAGCAGGTTGGTCTGCGCCTGCAGCTTCTCGATCTCGGCCCGGAAGCGCTCCACGTCGGCCAGGATCTGCGGGTTGCCACTGGCGGCGGCAATCGCCTCCATCTCGGCGAGGATCGCCTGGAGGTCCCCAACCGCCTGGGTGCGCTCGATGCCGATCTTGTGCATCGCCTCGAGCTCGGTGTTGGCACCGGTCTCCTGGCTGTTGCGGATCCGCTCTTCCTGCAGCGCCAGCTCTTCGGTGATCCGAGTCGCCTCGACCCGCAGCTCGTTGAAGTCGGCCTGGGCGATCGTCAGCTCCCGCAAGGTCGCAAGCTGGGCCTGCCCAGCGCTGTCACCGAGCTGCTGCAGCTGCCGCATGAGGTCCTCGTTCTGCAGATCGAAGCGGATCGAGATCGCCTCGCTGGTGTTGCCGCGGATGTCGAGAAGCTGGAGATTGATTTCCTCGAGCGCCTGGGCGACGCCGGCCGCGTCGATCTGCCGGGCGAAGCTGAGCAGATACTCGCCCTGGGCCGCGGTCAGGTCCTTGAGGTTGCCTTCTGCCAGTTCGAACCGCAGCTTATCGGCCTCGGTGACCGCATCGATCAGCCCGATCTGGCGCTGGTAGTTGTCTGCCTGCTGATCGAATGCATCCTTGAGCTTCTTGGCCGCCTCGGCTGAGCGTGTCAGCGCATCGTACTGCTGCGCCAGGCGCAGGACCTGCTGCTGTTCGGCGGTGCTCAACTCGCTGAGCGCACCGGATTGGATCTCATAGGCGATCTTGGCCGCGGCGCCGGTCTTGCCGAACAGCGCGATCTGCTCCTTGATCTGCGCCTCGAGCTTCAGGAACTCCTCGGACGCCGGCAGCAATCCGGTCGACGCTCCACCGGTCGGCACGGCCGGACCGCCGAGTACAGCCGCCGGCGCAACCAGCTCGTCGCGCTTGGCGATGAGGCGGTCGATCTCGCGCTGCAAGGCGCGGGATCCGGCGATGAATATCGGCGCGTCCTCGATCCAGCCCAGGTTCAGGATGCCGGGGATGTCGCCGAATCCCTCGCCGCGCAGCTTGCGCTGCAGCAACTCGATCTGCAGGTCGAGCTTGTAGACCTCGCTCGCGCTGCCGCCCAGCGCGCGGAAGCCCTCGACGACTTCGCGTATGAGCGGCACAACCGCCGCGAGTCCCTCGAATAGCGCCCTCGTCACGTCCTGGGCGGCCTGGACCGTCGCCGGATCCTGCAGAATTTCCGTGAATTGCTGAATGGCGCGCTTCGTCTCGTTGACGCCGCCGCCGCCCTCGAGCAGATCGCCGAAAGCGTTCTTCAGCTGCTCGATGGAACCGCCGAACGTATCGGCGGCCGTCCGCGCAGAGCCGCCATAGCGCTTTGCCAGCTCGTCCAGCAAAAGATTTTGCGCGCCCATGACGTCGCCGGTCTCGGCCAGGCGCTTGATCAGCTTCTTCTGGCTATCGTCGAGCGAGATCCCGGCGCGGCTGAGCCTCGACAGTCCCTCGACCGGATTATTCAGCGCAAGGCCGACCAGCTTCGCCGATGCGGACAGGTCCTGTCCGAGTGCAACGCTGAGATCTAGGACGGCCTCGGTCGTGCGATCAAAGACGTCGCCGCGAATGTTGGTGAACGCCAACAACAGGCCCTGCATCTCGACGATGGCCTCGTCACCGAAGGTCGTCACCTTCTGCAACGAGCTCGCGAATCCGGTCAGCTCGGACGCCGTCTTGCCCGCAGCGCCACCGGTCGACTTGATGCGCTGCTCGAGCTGCCGCAGCGCGTTTTCCTGCTCGATCGATGCGCGGATGATTCCTCGGATCAACGCCGCGCCGCCGAGCGCGGCAAACACGCCAGTTACCGTGCGCCCGAGCCCGCGCATGGTGTTGGAGATTCTGCGCGATCGCGTCTCCGCGACCCGCGCAGCCTGGTCCATGCCCTGCTGGAAGCCGCCGATCTTCGCAATCAGGTCCAGCGTTAACGATCCAAGAGATCTCCGTGCCATCAGTGCGCCACCCCTCGCGCTTCCCGTGTGGCCAGACCGGCGGCGAGCTCCTTCACCGGAACTTCGATACAGAAGGCCTGCCCGTCGCTCAGTTGCACTTTGCAAGTGGCGTTCGACTCGTCGACCTCGACGATTGTCACGGAGCAGAGCGTGAGCAGCCGCCCAGCGCGCGCGCTTCGTTTCAGGACCTCATTAGCGACCCGCGCGCCGAGAAGCGATTCGCTGCTATTGATCATGTGGTGCTCGCCGCTCACGTCCACCGCGGCGTGCTGAAGGGCTGAACGCACTGGACGATGTCCACATCCATGCTGACACTCGAACCATCGCCCGAGGACTTCGCGTAGCCGGCCGCCTCGGTCAGCGATGCGGTCGGAATCCCTGACGCGATGGTGCCGAGCGAATTGCCGTCGACGAAGAACTCTACCGAGTTGCCGGCGGCGTTGATGACGATGCGACCGTGATGCCAGGTATTCCCGGAGGGCGCGAAGCCGTTTGCCGTGAGGGTGGCGGTGTCGGACCCGGAGGCGCGGCAGATGCCGATGATCGTGAACACGGTGCCGTCGAACACCGAGTTCAGATAGATCGCGTCGGTGGGCAGGCCGGTGAGCTCGTCGACCAGGCCGACGCGCAGAAAAACGTTTGACGCTGCAGCCGGCAATGTCGGAAATCGAAGCAACCAATCAACCGTGATCACGCCGCCGCCGACGCGAATGCCGGTTCCGGCGGCGCTGGCGCCATCGAGGGCATGCAGTATCGCGGCCTGCCCGCTCGCGTTGGCGCTAGTCGTAAGCCGGACAATGCCAGGATGCCCGGCCTCGGCGGCCAATGCATTGACGCTGCCGCCATTCGCGGCCGTCGTATCCCAACCATCAGCACCGGCGGATCCGGGCACCGACATGAAGTCATGGCGGTAGTAGTAGCCGAGGCGCGGATCCCAGCGCGTGTCGTCGACCAGGCCGGCGTCTACGATCTCGTCGATCGCGTCCTGGACGTTGGTCGCCGCGAGACTCGAATTCGAGTTGCCGTAGTCGACGTCGGAGGCATCGATACTGCCGCCGGTCGCGAGCGCGGTCCAGGCTGCGCCGTCGAAGAAGTAGAACTGGTCGCCGATCACGGCCGCGATCCAGCCCTCGAGCGGCGTCAGGAATTTCCACCCCCCGCCCATCAGGAACGCGATCTTGTTTGACTGCCCGCCCCAGGCGCCGGTCGGTGCGGCGCCGACGATGTAGCGCGCGCCAGCCGTCGGGCTGGCCGGTGGCGCGTTCTGCACCGCGACCACTCCGATATTGATCGCGGCCTCGATCCGTCGGATCGCGGTGTTGACGATGATGTGCGGCTGCGATTGAGACGCCTGCAGCTCGGGCAACTCGAGGATTTCAGTAGTCATGCTTCTCGGCCCTGTTCAATGGGTTTCCGCTGCAGCGAGGGCCGCGTGGCACTCTTGCGTGTCGAGCGTGAACTGGTCACCGTCAGCGAGCGTGATCGTGATCCGCAGGAAGAGGCCGACGCGATCGTCGCGCAAAATCTCGACGCCGAAATCGGTCAGGCGATCCGACAGGCCGGCCGCGTGGCGGCGCTGCAACTCGTCATTCACGCGCGCGAGAGTTTCCGGGAGCGCGTAATTCTTCATGCGCCGCGCGCAGATTTGATGATCAGGCGCCAGGTCGCGGATTGGCCGGGCTTGCCATTCCCGTCCTCGATGGCGAGCCATAAAGATCCGTCATGCGTGACCAGGGCACCGCGCTCGAATCGCCCTGGCAGCCAGGCGCCTCGATAGGCATCGGCGAGCGATTTGGTCTGCGCCCCTTCTAGGCGCTCTGCGAGTTCGTCTAACTTGTGGTGCAACGTCGCGAACCGCTCGGCAGTGTCGACCCGGCAGCCGTCGACTTCCTGGCGGAAGGCCTCAAGCCGTTGCAGCCGTTCGGCCAGCGGCGCGATCGCGCGCTTGATCGTGTCAACCAGGCCGGCAGTGAACCGTTCCAGATCAAGCATGCCAGCAGCTCACGACGTGCTCGTCGCATAGTCGGCGCCGACGATCGCCACGACGCTGCCCGGCCTCTGCGTTTCCCAGTTCGCCGTCGCGACGATCTTGTGCGCGACCAGGTCATTTTGAAACAGCGAGATCTGCGTCGCGGAGCTGGCGACCGGCGTGTCTGATGCGCCCTGCGGTTGGTCGTCAAGCTCGAGCGTGGTCTGCGTCGCGCGCTGAATCTTGACGGACTCGATCGCGTAGGCGACGCCGCTCGGGTCCACGAGCGCGATCACGCCGCCGCTGGTGTCGCGCGGGACGTCGCGATACACGAAAGCCGGCGCGCCGAGAATGCTGCCTCCGCGCACGCCGATCGCCGGGAACGCGAAATTGCCGGCCGCGTCGCGGGCGAGCGCGAGCTGCGCGGCGCTGAGCGGATCGAGAAGCCAGATCGCCTGCGAGAGATCGCCGCCGAAAGCCGCGACCGCGGCCGCGATGTCGTCACCAGGCTCGGCCGTCGCGGCCACGTTCGTCGCGACGCTCGCGTGCGTGATCGCCTTCGGCGTTTCGGCGTCGCCGGCGTTGGCGGGATCGGTGAGCGCAGCGACCACGGCGCCGACCGCGGCGGCTCTCAGCTCAGCGTCGATCAGTGGCTCGCAGGCCGGATCCTTGAAACTCTCCAGCGTGTTGACCGTGATCGCCCCGTACTTTCGCGGCGCGAGGCTTGTGGGGAGGATGTCCGGCTTGCTTACCCTGATGGATTTCGACTGACCGACCCAGGTGGCGGTCGGTCGTACCGTCACACTCAGAAGCCGTCGATAAAACGGGACCAGGCGCCAGGCGCCCTGCGAAAATGGCAGTGCATCGACCAGGGATCTGAAAAACTCGCTTTCCGGCGTCTGCGTGCCGAAGTCAGAACTTTCGAGCGAGGATACGCCGGCCTTTTCGATCAGTGCGGCGGCGGAGCTCGCCGCGCCCCAGCGCGCCGCCGCGAACTCTCCCGCCGCCATGCCGCCCAGTGTCCTTGCAATGACGCAGCGCACCGTAGGGGATGCGGCAAAAACTCTCGTTCGCATGACTTGGCTCCAGTTACCCGCGCCCACGATCACGCGCGCCGCCGGCGACCGCAATGCCGATGCGTGAAGGTTCGTGAATGTTCGTGCGCTGGCCTTCGAGGTACTGCGCCAGGTCGAGCAGTGCATACCGGATCGGTGAGCCGCGGTAAAACGCCGGGCCCCCGCCGCGCGAGCGCCAGTTTTTCAGCGTGCCGATCGAGCGTCCGAGCAGCCCAGCAGCCGCGCGCTCGCCGACACGACCGGCGGCGTCGATTGGGTTGCCGACGTCCTCGCACCAGACGGCTAAGCGGCGTGCCAGGTCGGCGATGCGGTCGTCCTTCATCGGCGGCGCTCGAGCTCGCGGAACACGCGGAAAATCGACGCCGTGCGCGCTGCGTCCGACACGCGCGGCGCCCCCTTGGGCGTGGGCCGGGCGAGCTGGGCGCGGAAAGAGCGCACGACGCGGCGAGCCCAGCGCGAATTGCGTTTACGAGGCATCGGAAGCCCAGTTTGTTGGCATAAATTCGCCTTTGATGGAAATCATCTCAGCGGAAAAAAATCCCTCCGTGCTTGGGGGGCGAGGTGTCCGGCGAGTCGCGATTCCAAATCGCAACCGCCCCCCCCCGGCCCCGTGCGTACTTCACCGGCCGCCACCCCGGCGCACGGGCTTCGCGCGCGGCTGCAGTGCGGCAATGCGCTCGAGGTCGGTCGGTCCGTGCTTATCGAACAACGGGCGGCGCAGCTCCGCGATCAGCTCTGCCGCCAGGCGCCGGCGCTTGCGACTCTCGCTATCGTGGAGCCCGAGCCCGCGCGATCTTCCCGCGGCCTCGACTTCCGCAGCATCGATCGCCGCGGCAATCTCTGCGCCGGCTCGCAGGCGCAGGTCTGGCTCGGTCGGCAGCTTGGACAGTATCGTGACGCGCGAGCGGCGCCGGTCCGGTGGGTGGCTCATACCACTCACGGTCCACCGCCATTGAAGCGCCTGGTCAGGCGCTTCGCGAGCGCCTCCGGGAGTCCGGGTCCGGGTTCAAGCGGCGCGCGCGCCTTTTGCGCGCTGCGCGACGCCAGATTTCTATTGGAGATTTCAGAATAAGATTTAGAGGGCTCCGGGAGCCTCACGTCATTGCACGCCTGGTCCTCACGTCGCGACTCGCTGATCCTCACGTCGGGCTGGCGTGAGGATCGCGTGTCCTCACGCTTCGCCCTTTGACGTGGGGACATACGATCCTCACGTCCTGCAGGGGTTGTGCCCGCCGGCAGTGCAGCTCGATAGGTCTTCAGCCGCCATGCGCGCCCAGCGCCCTGTCGTTCGATGCTTGAAACCAGCCAGCCGGTCTTCTCGGCCGTCCTGATCAGGAATCGCACCCGGCGCGAATGCAGCGCTACGCACACGTGGAGCGCCTCGAGGCTCACATACGTGCTGCCCTGGCCGTTCATGAAAGTGCCGAGGGCGAGAAGCACGGCGCGCACCTGTGGATGCTTCGGGCCCTTGCGGCTCGCGACGGTTTCCAACCACTTGGCGACGGGCGCGCGTTGTTCTCGTTCATCAGGTGCTGCCATGACGTCGCTCGCGCATCCGCTGGAGTAAGGCGCACGCGTGCGCGAAGTTGGTATCGCGGATCCGATACCTCGAAACGTAGGCCGGCAGTCCGGCGTACCCGGCGATCGCGACTCGCTCGGACTCCAGCTCGACGCCCAGACGCCGGAGATCCGATGCGGTGCTATGCGCGTCGTGCGTGGGCCGGCAATCAGCGCGCTAAGGACGCGTTCAATTTTTGCCGGCGGTCGAGGCTTTCCTGCAGTGACGTTCTGCTCTATCGTCGACCTGTTCCCTTCGATGACTTCGCTGCGCCCTGGGCTGGCACCCAGGGTCGCGGCGTCGCGCGCGCTCATGCCGCAGCGGCAGACTTTGCGCGCACTGCCTCGATGAACTTCGATTCGTCCACCAGGACGCGATTGCCAACACGGACGAATGCTCCGTCGAGGCCGTTCTGCCGGCGATTTCGGTAAAGGGTCCGAAATTGATCCACGGTTCCAGGGTAGCGATGCCCGAGCCCCAACCATCCGACGAGATCGTTGATCGGAATCAAACGCGTTTCAGACATGACACAAGCTCCAACCATTGAACGATGGTGAAGCGTAGTCAGATCAATTCGACGGCGGCGGCTGTTCTAGGAAGTCCGCTTTCTGATCGCGGCGAGCCTACGTCGAAGATGCCGCGCGTCGATCCCGAGATCGGCAGCCGCAGCCTTTTTCGTCGACTGCTGAGCAACGGCAGCGAGAATGTCGGCATCACTGAGGACCGTGGACGAGTCCTGGCGCCGGCGTTTCTCGCGCACCAGCGGTGCGGCGTCCAGGCACAAAGCCTTCATTTCAGCCGCGAGAAGAGTTGCAACGAAGGCGGGTTGGCCCTGGCGAGGAAGATTACCGAGCCAGTGCTCGAGCTCGTCAGCTGTGCCCCGCAATTGTTCGTGGCGACGCAACGATGCCACGCGTTTCGCGTGTCGGGGGCTCAGTGCGCGCGCCAACGATTCCAGATCATCCGGCATGCCCTAATTTCCGAGCTTCGCCGCGACCATGCGCTCAACGACGCCGGCGACGTGCTGCTCGCCCAGGTGCGAGTACCGCTTCACCATCGCGAGCGTGCGATGCCCGAGCACCGCGGCGATCTCCGGGCCGGTCGCGCCGGTCATGGCGAGCCAGGACGCGGCCGTGTGGCGCAGATCGTGGAAGCGGAAGTCGGCAATCCCGACCGCGTCGACGGCCAGACGGAAAGGCTTGTGGTAGTCGTAGGGCCGGTCGCTGCCGGCCTGCGGGAATACGCGATCGCTGTCGAGTCGGCGCCGATGGCGCTGATCCTTCATCAGCTCGAGCGCGGCGCCGGCCAGAGTCAGCGCGCGGCGATCGTCGTTCTTCGTTCGGTTCAGGACCGCGCGGCCGCGCTTGAGATCGACATCCTTCCAGCGCAGCTCGCGTAGCTCACCGGCGCGCGCACCGGTTGAGAGCGCGAGAATCACGAACGTATGCAGCTGCGGGTCGACGGTCGCGCAGGCCTCGAGCAGCTTGGTGCGCTCGGCGTCGGTGAGATACCGGACGCGTCCTTGCGCCTGTTTCAGCTTGCGGATCCGCTTGAGCGGGCTCTCCTGCAGCCAGGACCATTCCCGCTCGCAATACGTCAGGACCGAGCCCAAGGCCTGCAGATAGCGATTCACGGTGGCCGCGCTACGGCGGAATTGCTTCGCCTTTTCGCCTTTCTTGAGACTCGTGTGCTTGCTGCCAGGTGTCGCGCGCGCGAACGTGCCGGCCGCGAGCTCGCTCTTGATTTCGGACAGCACCGCGGGCGTGACCTGGGCGAGCGTCTTGGCGCCGATGCGGCGCTTCCACCATTGCAGGTGACCCTTGATGGTCTTCGCGCTGCGCTTCGACGGCAGCTCTTCGCGGATCCAGCGGTCGATCGCCTCTGTCAGCGTGCGCCGGCTCGATTCCTCGTCCGGGAAGTGGCGATGCCTGGCCCACTCGCCCTCACGCTTCGCGGCCCAGCGCTCGGCGTCTCGTTTCGCGGGGAAAGTCGCGTGCCGTGGTCGCATTCCGGCGCGGCGCACGATGGCCTGCCAGCGCGTTGTTCCGTCACTTCGAACCAGCTTGCGAAAAGTGGCCATGCGTCTCTAACCCAGTAGAAACAACTGGACGCATACTAGCGCCTGTGCTGAAATTGTGCTGAGAGTTTTACCGAGTAGCGTAAGTGTATGATTTAATTGGTGGGCCGTGATGGGATCGAACCATCGACCAACTGGTTAAAAGCCAGATGCTCTACCACTGAGCTAACGGCCCGCCGGAGGGCGCGAATGATACCCGAGCGCTGCGGCGGGTTCATCCCGGATCACGGATGAGGAAGTTGACCTGGGTCAAGGTGGATGGCACTTACGGGCGATAAAGTCCTCCGGTGACTGATGCGGAATGCGAGTTTCTGGCGGCGGTCGAGTCCAGCAACGGCGATCTGATACCCAGGCTGCTGTCGTTTCACGTCTGCCTGCCGATCTGCACCGAGGCCTATCTGGCGCGCGTGGAGCGCGAGCTCTGCCTCGTGGCCCGGCATTTCGACCGGGACCGGGAGGTCTTCAGGATCAATTTCGACGCCACTGCGCCGGGACGGATTCCTCCCGCCGTAAAGTCGAAGCTCGTGTGCGCGATTCGCACGCAATTCCATTTCACTTCCGCCTTGCACGAAGCCAGCCGCAATGATGAGCCAGGCGTCGGCCGCTGCATAACCTCTTCCGATTGGGACCAGCTCGGCTTCGGCGTCGGCGCGGCAAGCCGCATTGGCGACAGGGTTTTCCGGAACGTCAAAGACCTTTCTGCCTGGGAGCGGGCAATTGACCGCGGACGCCTGACGGTCGGCCCGGCCGGACGGATGGTTGTAACATCACGTCATGATACGATCGCGCCCCCAGCGTCCAGCGGGGATCGCCGATGATGGCGACGAGTTCCATTTTTGCACGACCTGCGCTTTTTCGCAGGCTTGCCGGTCCGAGGGCATGGACAAGGCGGCACTGCGCGACCTGCACATACTGGTCGAGCATGTCGGGCCGATCGCGGTCGGCGCGCACGTGTTCCGCGAAGGCGATCCATTTGTATCCATCGCCGCGGTCCGCGGCGGCACGGTAAAGACCTATGTCGTGGATCGGGATGGTCGTGAACAGGTGCTCGGTTTCCATTTTCCCGGCGAAGTCATCGGCCTGAATGCGATCGACGGAGAGCGCTATCCCTGCAACGCCGTCGCCCTCGACGACGTGACGTTATGCCGGTTCTCGTTTGCACGGATGGCGGAGTTGGCATCGCGCCTGCCCGGATTGCAGAAGCAGCTTTTTCGGCTGCTAAGCCGCGACATCGGCACAGCATCGCTTCTCGCCGGCGATCACTCGGCCGATGAGCGACTGGCGGCCTTCCTGTTGCTGACGTCGCGGCGATTTGCGGCAATGGGATTTTCCGCTACCGGATTCCGCCTCAGCATGTCGCGCGCTGACATCGCCAATTACCTGCACCTGGCGCCCGAAACGGTGAGTCGCGTGCTGCGGCGCTTCCAGGACGCTCAGTGGATCCGCGTGCAGCGCCGTGACCTGGAGCTGGTCGACACGGCGGAAATCGAATCGCTGGCGGCTCCGGTCCTGCACCGGGGCGCGTCCGCATCCGCTTGACCTGAATCAAGGCAGCCTGAGCGCTCGCGCTGGACAATGCCGAAAGGTTGCGGGAGTTACACCATGGACAGCACACGCAAGCTCTGGATCGGCCTCGCGACCCTGCTGGTCATTTCCTTCGCGATCCTCCTGGCAATGGGCGGCGAGATTCATCGCAAGGCGCCGCCGATGCCGGAACAGGTCGTTGGCCAGTCCGGTGAGATCGTCTTCTCGCGGGCGAATATCGAACAGGGGCGCATCGTCTGGCAGTCGATCGGTGGCATGCAACTCGGCGCGATCTGGGGCCACGGAAGTTACGTGGCCCCGGACTGGAGTGCGGACTGGCTGCACCGCGAGGCGGTCGCGCTGGCCGACATCTGGGCGCGCCGCGAAGCCGGTGCCGACTTTGCCGCTCTCAGCGAGGAACAGCAGGCGGCGCTGGCCGGCCGCCTGCGCACCGCCCTGCGCACCAACACTTATGACGCTGCCACCGGCACCATCACACTCGAAACCGATCGCATTGCCGCCATTTCGAATGTAGCCGCGCATTACGAGAGCTTGTTCGGCAATGACCCGGCGACCGCAACCCTGCGGGAAGCCTATGCGATGAAGAACAACACGATGCCCGACGCGGCCCATCGCAGGGACTTGACCGCATTCTTCTGGTGGACGGCATGGGCCACGATGACCGAGCGTCCGGGCGGCACCGTAACGTACACCAACAACTGGCCGGGCGAACCGCTCATTGGCAACAAGCCGACCGCTAGCATGTACCTCTGGTCCGCGTTCAGTGTGCTGTTCCTGATCGCGGGTATCGCGCTGCTCGGATGGCATCACGCCGTGACGCATGGGCGCGCGGAAAGCGGTCATCGGCTTCCGGCCACGGATCCGCTGATCATGGTTCGCGTCACACCGTCGATGAAGGCGACCGCAGGATATTTCTGGGTCGTGCTGGCGCTGTTCCTGCTGCAGATCGTACTGGGTGCGGTAACCGCCCACTACCAGGTTGAAGGTCAGCAGCTTTACGGCTTCGAGCTGGCCGACGTGATTCCCTATTCCCTGACGCGTACCTGGCACACGCAACTCGCAGTACTCTGGATCGCCACCGCGTGGCTGGGCACGGGCCTCTACATTGCGCCGGCCATTTCTGGGCACGAGCCGCGATACCAGAAGCTCGGCGTCAATTTCCTGCTGTTGTGCCTGGTGATCATTACCGTCGGCGCATTTGCAGGCCAATGGATGGCAGTGATGCAGAAGCTCGATTTGGCACACAACTTCTGGTTTGGCCACCAGGGTTGGGAGTACGCCGACATCGGCCGCTTCTGGCAGTGGTTCCTGTTTATCGGGCTGATGCTGTGGCTCCTGCTGGTGGGGCGAGCATTGTGGCCCGCGCTCAGGAAAGGCAGCGAATCGCGTTCCATTGTCGGACTGTTGTTCCTGTCGGTTGTCTGCATCGGCGTGTTCTTCAGCGCCGGCCTGATGTGGGGTGAGCGAACCCACCTGTCGATGGTTGAATACTGGCGCTGGTGGCTGGTCCACCTCTGGGTCGAAGGGTTCTTTGAGGTGTTCGCGACTGCGGTCATTGCTTTCCTGTTCACGAGGCTCGGCCTGTTGCAGGTCCGCACCGCCACCGTTGCCGTGCTTTTCGCGACAATCGTCTTCATGGCGGGCGGGGTGCTCGGCACCTTGCATCACCTGTACTTCGCCGGCACGCCGACCGCGGTACTGGCGCTGGGCGCGAGCTTCAGCGCGCTCGAGGTCGTCCCCCTTGCCTACCTCGGCTTCGAGGCCTATCACACCTGGAATCTCGGCCGCTCGACGCCCTGGATGAAGCGCTACAAGTGGCCGATCATGTTCTTCGTCGCGGTGGCTTTCTGGAATCTGGTCGGCGCGGGACTATTCGGCTTTCTGATCAACCCGCCGCTGTCTTTGTACTGGATGCAAGGCCTCAATCTGACGCCGCTCCATGGCCACACGGCGCTGTTCGGTGTCTACGGCATGCTCGGCATAGGGCTTGTCCTGTTCTGCCTGCGCGGCCTGAAACCCGGCATCGTCTGGAATGAGGGGTTGCTGCGAACGACGTTCTGGTCGCTCAATGTCGGGCTCGCGCTGATGGCGCTCCTGACCCTGCTGCCGCTCGGGACCATGCAACTCCTGGCCGCCATCGATCATGGCTACTGGTATGCGCGCTCGGCGGAATTCATGCAGCAGCCAATCGTGGAACTCCTGGTCTGGATGCGCGTCCCCGGCGACGTGATATTCAGTATCGGCGCGGTCACGCTTACCTGGTTCGTATTCAGGCTGTGGTTCGGCCCGCGCCGGGAGGAGCTCCTGCCGGCTGCCACGGAAACCGCGGACAGTTGATCGCCGCGCGGCAAGCCTGAAGGTGCTGGAATACTATCCGCAGATCAAGCTTGTGCATGTGACGACCGCAGTCGCGAGCGGGTCTTTACTGCTGCTGCGGGGTTTGTTGGTGCAGCTGGGTCGGAGAGCGTGGGCGCTGGCGGTCCCGTTGCGTTACCTGAGCTACATGATTGACACAACGCTGCTCACGGCCGCACTGATGCTGGCCAGCATCCTCCCGCTGGCCAGTTTCAGCAATGGCTGGCTACTGACCAAGTTGCTGTTGCTCCCGGTCTACGTGTGCCTCGGTTGGCTCGCGTTGCGCCGGGATGGATTGCCTGGCGCCGGAGCCGCATTCCTGTCGGGCGCGATGCTCGTATTTACGCTGATGCTTGCAATTGCCCGCACGCATGATCCATTCGGCGGTCTGGCCGCCTGGTTTGGTGCTTCGTGACTTGATCCAGGTCAGGGCGCGATCCGCTGACTGCTGGCACGATGGGGACCTGGACTTGATGCGAGGACTGCCATGATTACGCGTATCGCGTTTCTGCTGCTGGCGCTGGCACTTGCGGCTGGCTGCGGCAGTTCAAAACCGCAAGGCGGGGAAGTCGGCGAAACCGGCGGCTCCGCCAAGGGCGATTTCGGGCCGCCGCAGGGCGAACCCGTGAAGGCGGTTCTGACTGCGCCGCCAATGGTGCCGCCGCCGACCGGACGCAGCGCGCCGGCGAAGGTCATTGTCGAACTCGAAGTCATCGAAAAGGAAATGCCGATCTCCGAAGGCGCGACCTACACGTTCTGGACGTTTGGCGGCACGGTCCCGGGCAGTTTCATCCGCGTCCGTCAGGGCGACACGGTGGAGTTCCATCTGATGAACGCGCCGGACAGCAAGATGCCGCACAACATCGACCTGCATGGCGTCACGGGTCCGGGTGGAGGCGCTTCGTCCAGCTTCACGGCACCGGGACATCGCTCGCGCTTTACATTCAAGGCATTGAACGCCGGCCTGTACGTCTACCATTGCGCGACGGCGCCGGTCGGCATGCACGTCGCGAACGGCATGTACGGCCTGATCCTGGTCGAGCCACCCGAAGGGCTGCCTGCGGTCGATCGCGAATATTACGTGATGCAGGGCGACTTCTACACGACCGGCCGCTACCGCGAAAAAGGCCACCAGCCCTTCGACATGCAGAATGCGATCGACGAGCATCCGACCTATGTGCTGTTCAATGGGTCGGAAGGCGCATTGACCGGCGATCGCGCTCTCGCAGCAAAGACCGGCGAGAATGTCCGACTCTACGTCGGGAACGGCGGTCCTAATCTCATCTCGAGCTTTCACGTCATCGGCGAGATCTTCGACAAGGTGTGGTTCGAGGGCGGCACCCGCTTCCAGGAGAACGTGCAAACCACACTGATTCCCGCGGGCGGCGCAGCCATGATGGACTTCCACATCGAAGTGCCCGGCAGCTATGTACTGGTCGACCACAGTATTTTCCGCGCCTTCAATAAGGGCGCGCTCGCGATCCTGAAAGCCGATGGTCCCGAGAACAAGGCGATTTACTCCGGCAAGGAAGTCGACGAGATGTATCTCGGCGACCGGGCGCTGCCGAATCTCGCGGCTGTAGCGGCCGCGGCCGCCGCCGCCCAGACGGGCGATCTGACGGTCGAACAGCAGATCAGCGCCGGCAAGGCGCTCTTCGCGGGCACCTGCTCGACCTGCCACCAGGCCGACGGCCGCGGACTGGAAGGTGTCTTCCCGCCGCTTGCAGGATCCGACTGGTTCGCGAAGGACCGCCTGCTCGTGCCGATCGCGATCCTGGAGGGTGTGCAGGGCAAGATCACCGTCAATGGCAAGGATTACAACTCGGTCATGCCGCCGATGAATCAGCTGACGGACGATGAAGTCGCGAATATCTCCACCTATGTGCTCAACAGCTGGGACAATGTCGGCGGACGCGTAACCAAGGCTGAAGCCGCCGCCATCCGCAAGGACATCCAGCCGCAGGGCGCGGAACATTGATCACGCGCCGGCTGCTGATGCTGTTCGGAATGCTGTCGCTGACCTGCGCGGTCGCGGCGGCGGACAAGGCCGGCAATTGGGTCTCGCTCCCCGGCGACGTGTTTCGTTCGGCACTCGAACTACCGGACGTTCCGGACGGAAACAACATTCCGCCCTTCGAGCTCGAGCGCACGCCGGTGACCAACGGCGAGTTCCTGGAGTTCGTCCGTGCGCATCCGCGCTGGCGGCGGGATCGTGTTCCGGCAGTGCTTGCCGAATCGCGTTACCTGTCGCATTGGACCGGACCCGCTGCACTGGGCCTTACCGCCCTCCCGGAGCAGCCGGTCACCTGGGTGAGCTGGTTCGCCGCCGAGGCATATTGTCGGGCGAAGAATGCGCGTCTGCCGACCTGGAATGAATGGGAGTACGCGGCAGCCGCAGATGCAGTTCGCCGTGATGCGCGCTCCGACCCCGCGTGGCGCGAGACGATCCTGGCCTGGTATTCGCGTCCGTCGACGCAGCCATTGCCAGCCGTGGGCGCTGATCAGGCCAACGCCTATGGCCTGCGTGACCTGCATGGCCTCGTCTGGGAGTGGGTCGAGGATTACTCCGCGCTGCTCGTCTCCGCGGACAATCGGGAGCAGGGCGCGGCGGATTCCCTCAAGTATTGCGGCGCCGCGGCACTGTCGATGTCGGATCGCGACAATTACGCCGTGCTGATGCGAGTGGCCATGCTGTCCTCGCTTGAGGGCGCGGGTGCGACTGCGAATCTCGGCTTTCGCTGCGCGCGGTCGCCATGATGCGGCCGGCCTGCATCGCCGCATGCCTGGCCATTGCAGCCGTCTGCGCGCAACCGGGGACGACTTACGCCGTTGAGGCGGCGCTGCCGGACGATTCGGTGTACCAGCTGGACGCCATGCTGGTGGACCAGTTTGCACGCCCGCTCCGGTTCCGCGACCTGCGCGGCAAGCCGCGCCTGGTGACGATGATCTATACGCAGTGCAAGTATGTCTGCCCGATGATCGTCGACAGCGTGCAAGCCGTGGAACGCGGGCTGACACCTGCCGAACGCCTGCGCATCGGGTTCGTGTTGATCAGCATGGACCCGAAACGCGACACGCCGGCCGCCCTGCAGGCGGTCATGACGACCCGCCGGCTCAATCCGGCCGCCTGGACACTGCTGCGCCCGGAGGAAACGGGTTTGCGCGGGATCGCAGGCATACTCGGCGTACGCTACCGCGCCCTTGCCGACGGCGAGTTCAACCATACGACGGAACTCGTGCTGCTGGATGCCGACGGACGAATCCTCGCCCGTAGCGCGCAGATCGGTGGCGGTGTCGATCGCGGGCTGTTGGCAGCGGTACGCGCTGTCCTTGCGCCTTAACCGCAATAACTCGTCGGATCCGGAATCCCGGCCTGTTTGAAGCCCTCCCGGCGGAGGCGGCACGCATCGCATCGACCGCAGGCGGCGCCCAGGTCATCCGGCTGATAGCACGACACCGTCATCGCATAATCGACGCCGAGGGCGATGCCCCGGCGGATGATGTCAGCCTTCGACAGGTCGATCAGTGGCGCGTGGATGCGGATCGTCCGTCCTTCGATCGCTGCCTTCGTCGCCAGGTTCGCCATGCGCTCGAAAGCCGCGATGAACTCGGGCCGGCAATCGGGATAACCCGAGTAATCGACGGCGTTGACCCCGATGAAGACGTCGGACGCCCCGCTCACCTCCGCCAGGCCGAGTGCACATGCCAGGAACACCGTATTGCGCGCCGGCACGTAGGTCACCGGAATGCCGCTGCCCGCGTTCTCCGGTACGGCGATCGAGAGATCCGTCAGCGCGGACTGGCCGAACTCCCCGAGCGGCATCGCCAGTACGCGATGCTCAATGGCGCCAAGCGCCGTGGCGACACGGCGTGCGGCGTCGAGTTCCGTTCGGTGACGCTGGCCGTAATCAAACGACAGGGCCAGACAGCGATGCCCTCTCTCGCGCGCAATCGCTAATACAGTCGCCGAATCGAGCCCGCCGGAGACGAGCACGACCGCAACCGTTCCGGCCGCCGCTGTCCCTTCAGCGGCCAGGCGTGCTTCCCCATAAATACTTGTGCAGCTGGACCTGGAATCGCACCGGCAGGCGATCCGCGAGAATCCAGTCCGCGAGCAGTCCGGGTGCCAATTGATCGTGACTCGGCGAGAACAGCACCGGGCAGAGCGTATTCAGGCGCTCTGTCCTCACCCGCGCCCGGCTCCATTCATAATCCGCGCGGTCGCAGATGACGAATTTGAGCTGGTCCCCCGGCCGTAGCCCGTGCACTGCGGGATCCAGATTCCGGTTGGACTCGCCCGATGCGGGCGTCTTGACGTCGATAACCCGTGTTACGCGCGGATCGACCGGGCTCGCGTCGATGGCGCCGCTGGTCTCGAGAGATACGGTAAAGCCGGCGTCACACAGCGCCGTGAGCAGCACGAGGCAGGATTTCTGCGCGAGCGGTTCGCCGCCAGTGACACAGACATGACGTACGTCGGTAGCGCGGGCTTCCTCGATCAGGCCATCGACCGGGCGCCATTCGCCTCCCTGGAACGCATAGGCGGTGTCGCAGTAGTGGCAGCGCAGCGGACAGCCGGTCAGCCGGATGAAAAATGTCGGCCATCCGACCGCATCGGCTTCGCCCTGCAGTGAATGAAAAGTTTCGGTGATCCTGAGCCTCGCCGCCGCGGGCACGGGGCTGGCATTGGCGGCCATCGCCTCTCCTAGCGGCCTTCCGCTGCCAGGCGCTCGAGCCGCAGCGTCGCGTCGCTCGCGGCGGACGTGCCGGGATACTCCTCGATCACGCGCCGCAGAGACGCCCTGGCCTGGTCGTAGCGCTTCAGCTCGTGGTGGCAATAGCCTGCCTTCAGCAGCGCATCCGGCGCCTTGCGCGCGCCCGGGTAGTCCCGCAGCACGCCATCGAAGGCCGCGAGCGCGGCGGGATAGTCGCGACGCACATAGTGCGCCTCGCCAAGCCAGTAAAGCGCATTGGATGCGAGCTCGTGGTCCCGGTAGCGCGCGAGGAAATCCTGCAATCCCGCCGCGGCTTCGTCGTACCTGCCGTCCCGGAGCAGGTTGATGGACGCCTGGTAGTCGGCTTCGGGTCCTGCAGATGAATCGGCCGCCCGCGGCGCCGTCATGGCCCCTTCGGCGGCCTTCACTCGCGCGTCGAGATCGACGTACTGATCGCGCTGCTGCGCACGCGCACGTTCGAGTTCGTGCTGCAAGCGCTCGATCTCGCCGCGCAACCGCCGGATCTCCGCTCCCTGCGCCTCGATCTGGCGCGCTAGCTCGAGCAGGCCCTGATTCTCGAGCTTTCGCTCCACCGCGGCCATCCGCTCTTCGAGCGTATCAAGGCGCTCGCGCTTGGACTGGGCGGTGGCGGCGCCGGCCGACAGGGCGGCGACGACGGCGACAGCGGCGATCCAGCGTGACGTGCGCATGGCCTCAGCGCCCGTAGACGATCTCAACGCGGCGGTTCTTTTCATAGGCCGCATCGTCGGCGCCTTCGGTTGCCGGGCGTTCCTCGCCATAGCTGACCGTCGTGAGCTGCCCCTCGCTCGCGCCTTGCAGCATCAGTGCGCGGCGCACAGCCTGGGCACGGCGCTCGGCGAGCGCGATGTTGTATTCGCGCGACCCGCGCTCGTCCGTGTGGCCTTCGAGCCGGACCCGTGTGCTTCCAGCCGCCGCCAGGTGCTTGGCATGACCGGTGATCAGCGCGGCAAATTCGGGCCGTATCTCGCTCTGGTCGAAATCGAAGTAAATGACATTCTCGAGGCCGGCAGGCGCTGCGCCTTCGGCGCCGATGCCGGCGGCCCCCGGCAGATCCTGGCCCGCGCCTACCCGGCCTTCGGACCCCGCGTCCGCACCGCCATCGCGGGGTGCCGTCGTATCCGCTCCGGCGTCCGGCACCGTGGTCGGCTTCTTCGGGCATCCGCCGAGGCCCAGGCTCAGGACGAGAATCAGCAGGACAGGCAACAATCGCATCGCTCGCACTCCTTGGTTCAGATTTCCGCCTGGCGGGTCCGGCACCTTTACTAACACAAGGGACCGCCTCCCGCCACGCCCGTTCATTGCAGGTACGGTGACCACGCGGGGTCGCGCACTTCGCCGGCGCTCGCCGCAAGGCGCTGCTGGATACGGCCGTCGCTCGAGATGATCGCCAGCGCGCCGCGCCCGCCTTCGCGCGTGGCGTAGATGATGTCCGCGCCGTTCGGCGCATACGAAGGCGATTCGTCGAGGCGCCCGGAGGTCAGCACGCGCAAGCCGCCCCGCGCGATATCCACCGCCGCGATCCGGTACGCGCCGCGATCGATCGTCACGAGCGCCAGTTCGCGTCCGTCCGGCGACACGCGCGGGCGCGCGTTGTAATTGCCGTCGAAGGTAATGCGCTGCGCCCTCTCGCCGGTTGCGATGCCCTGCCGGTAAACCTGGGGCGCTCCCGCGCGATCCGACGTGAAGTACACCGAACGCCCGTCCGGTGCCCAGACCGGCTCGGTATCGATGGCGGCATCGTCGGTCAGGCGTCTCAGTTCCTGGGACGCGAGCGTCAGAAGGTATACGTCCACGTTGCCGTCGCGACGCGACAGTGCGACCGCGAGCTGGCTGCCGTCAGGAGAAAAGCTGGGCGCGCTGTTGATACCGGACTTGGCGGATACGCGAACCTGCTCGCCGGTGCGCAGCGTCTGGACGTAGATCGCCGGCAGACTGCTGTGGAAGGAAACATAGGCCAGCGAACGCCCGTCGGGCGACCAGGCAGGCGACATGATCGGCTGCGCGGACTCGAACACGATGCGCTCGTTCGCGCCGTCGGAATCCGTCACGATCAGCCGGTAGCTGCGTGCGGTCTTCGGTCCGTCGACGGCCACGTAAGCGATGCGCGTCGAGAATGCGCCGCGCACCCCCAGTATCTTTTCGTAGACGGCGTCCGACACCCGATGGCTCGCGAGCTTGAGCGCATTGCGGTCCGCAGGCAGCGTCATGCCGAGCAGGCGTTCGCCATTGGCGACCGATACGAGTTCGTAACGCACCTCGAAACGGCCGTCCGGCAGTGGCGACAGGCGCCCTACGAGCACATAGTCCACTTTGAGCATGCGCCAGTCGGCGGGGTCGACCTCGGACGCGCCATGCGGTCGCTCCAGCATCTGCGCGCGCGGCAACGGGCGGAACCGGCCGCTGCGCTCGAGATCCGCGTGCACGGTCTGCGCCACGTCATGCGGCGCGGGTTGCGGCGAATCCCAGGCCAGCGGCACGATCGCGATCGGCACCGATTCCGCCATGCCGCGCAGGATCTGCACGGTCAGTTGCGCCTCCGAGCGCGGCGCCAGCAAGGCGGCTGCGATCACGATGATCAGTACGCGGATGTTGGTCAATCTCCCGTCTCCTTCGGCGTAAACACCAGTTTCACCTCGCGCGCGAACAATGCGGGTTCCGGCGGCGCGGGCAGCGGCGAGGCATTCCGCACAGCCGTTTCGATCGACTGGCGGACCGCGGCGCCGCCGTTGCAGGCGCCGAAGCGGGTCCCGACCACCTCTCCGCCGGGAATCTGCGTGACGAAAACCGTGCAACTCATTCCGGGAGCCATTCCCGGCGGCTCATACCAGCGCTGCTCGACATGCGCCTGGATCGCGCGAACGTAGCTTGCCGTAAGACTCTGGAATGCCGGCCCGGTTCGCTGATCCTCGGCGGCGAGGAGGGCTTTCAGGTCCTGCTCGCGCCGTTCACGCAATCTGGCCTCGTCCGCGGCGCGCTTCCTGTCCGCCGCGGCTTTCGCCGCGGCCTGCTGTTCCGCGCGCCGCTTCGCATCGGCTTCGGCCTTGCGTTTTGCGTCGGCCTCGACCCGCGCTTTCCGTTCCGCCGCGGCCTCCGCCTGCTGGCGCTGCTCGGCTTCCACTGCCTGCCGTTCGGTCTCCCGGGCCCTTTGCTCGACTTCCAGCCGTTCGCGCTCGGCCACTTCGTCGGCGGCCAGTTCCAGCCGTCGTTCTTCTGCCTGCCGCCGCTCCAGGTCCCGGCGCTGATTGCTCGCCGCCTGGATCACGGCTTCGTCCACGACGACCGCATCGATCGGCAGCGGCATCGGCTGCGGGTCCGGCTCGCGCAGCGGCAGGCTGAGGCCGAGGTAGAGCAGACCCGCAATGATCGCGTGTAAGGCGATCGACCATCCGACCGGCGCAATGCCTGGCCGTCCTGCCCTGCTCATCGGCGCCGCTCGAGATCCTCGAGTGCACGAGCGGCTTTGGGATCGGTCAGAAACCCGATCTTCTTCGCGCCCGCTTGCTGCAGCAGCACCATACCGCGCACCACGCTGCCGTACGGTACCCGCTCGTCCGCCTTGACCAGCACCGGTATCCCGGCATCGCGAGCGAGAACGGCACCTGCGCGCCTGGCGATCTCCGACTCATCGATCGGAGCATCCTCGTCGGCGCCGACATTGAGGTAGTAGCGTCCGTCGCGATCCACCGACAATACCAGCGGTTCGCGGTCCCGTAGCAGTTCGGGGTCAATCGGCAGCGCGTCGGCATCCGGCAGTTCGACCTGCACGCCCTGGGTCAGGAGCGGCGCCGTAATCATGAATATGATCAGCAGGACCAGCATGACGTCGATGTACGGCACGACGTTGATTTCACCCATCAGCTGCCGGCCGCGCTTGCCATTGGCCATTTCAGGCACTCCGCGGGGAAGCGTGACGCTGCAACAGCGTCGAGAATTCGTCCATGAAGGCGTCGTACCGCATCTCCAGCCGGTTGACCTTGTCCGCGTAGCGGTTGTACGCGACGACCGCGGGGATCGCTGCGAACAGTCCTGCGGCGGTCGCGATCAACGCCTCTGCGATGCCGGGCGCGACCATGGCGAGCGTTGCCTGCTGCACGTTCCCCAGACCCTGGAAAGCACCCATGATGCCCCACACGGTACCGAACAGGCCGACATAGGGACTGGTCGACCCGATCGTCGCAAGGGTCGCAAGACTCTCCTCGAGCCGGTCTATCTCGCGCAACTGTGCGACGCGCATCGTGCGGCGGACGCCTTCCAGCAGTTCGGCCGGCGAGCTGCCCGATTGCCCCCGCAGACGTGAAAACTCGCCGAATCCCGCCTCGAATATGCTTTCCATGCCAAAGGCCGGCTTGCCACGTGTTTCGATCGATCGGTAAAGCTTGCCAAGATCGCCACCGGACCAGAACACGCTCTCGAAGCGATTGGCTTCCGCGGTCCCCATGCGCAACAGCCGCCGCTTGCGGAAGATGATGGTCCACGAAACCATCGATGCGCCAAGCAGAAGCGCGATGATTCCCTGCACCACGGGCCCCGCCTGCAGGAGCAGTTGCAGTATCGAATGCGATTCGTTCAACGGCAGTTCCTCAACTCAGGGCGGCGAGCGCCGACGGCAATGGCCGTGGCCGCAAGCTTGCGGAATCAAGACAGGCGGCACGGACGGTTGCGCTGACCAGCAACTCGCCGTCAGGCGAGCCGCGGCGCACTTCCTGGCCCATCACGATCGACGCGCCGCGGCATTCCTCGAGCCACACCGACACGCTCAAATCGTCGCCATAGCGGGCTGGCCGATGGTAATGGACGTGGGCTTCGACCACGACGAACTGGCGGCGTTCGTCGCGCAGCAGCGCCGTCTGGTCGATGCCGAGCGAGCTCAGCCAGTCGGTGCGCGCGCGTTCGAGAAAGCGGAGGTAATTGGCGTAGTACACGGTGCCGCCGGCATCCGTGTCCTCCCAGTAAACCCGCACCGGGATCGTGAATGGCTGCATCGGATCCCGTCAGCCGCGGAACAAGGGCAGGTTGCCCGACGAATCGGTGGGCGGTTCGAGGCCGAAGTGGCGCCACGCGCTCCTGGTCGCGACGCGGCCCCGGGCAGAGCGCACCAGGAAACCCTGCTGGATCAGATAGGGCTCCACCACGTCTTCGAGCGTATCGCGTTCCTCACCGAGCGTCGCAGCGAGACTGTCGATGCCGACGGGACCGCCATTGAATCTCTCAATGATGGTCATCAAGAGGCGACGGTCGAGCAGGTCAAAACCTTCGCGATCGACCTCGAGCATGTCGAGGGCGCTGGTCGCGACCTCGCCATCGATGCTCCCGGCCGCACGCACCTCTGCGTAATCCCGCACCCGCCGCAACAGACGATTGGCGATGCGCGGTGTGCCGCGCGAGCGCTGGGCCAGCGCCACGGCCCCTTCGGCGTCGATTGCCAGGTCAAAGATGCCGGCGGTGCGCACGACAATCTGCCGGATCTCCTCCTCGGTGTAGTAATCCAGCCGCTGCACGATGCCAAAACGGTCGCGGAGCGGCGACGTCAGCAAGCCCGCCCGCGTTGTTGCGCCCACCAGCGTGAATGGCGGCAGATCGAGCTTGATCGAGCGCGCGGCAGGGCCCTCGCCGATCAGGATGTCGAGCTGGTAGTCCTCCATCGCCGGATAGAGGATCTCCTCCACGATCGGGCTGAGGCGGTGGATCTCGTCGACGAACAGCACATCGCGCGGCTGGAGGTTGGTCAGAATCGCCGCGAGATCGCCCGGCCGTTCGAGCACCGGTCCTGAAGTCTGGCGCAGGCCGACGCCCAGCTCGTGCGCGACAATGTGGGCAAGCGTGGTCTTGCCGAGTCCGGGAGGCCCGAATATCAGGACATGGTCGAGTGCCTCGCCACGTCGGCGGGCCGCTTCGACGAATATGCCCATCTGCTGTTTGACCGCCGCCTGGCCGATGTAGTCTTCGAGGCGCCTGGGCCTGACAGTCTGCGCGAGCACGTCGTCCTCGCGCGTTGCGGTCGCCGTGGTGACCCGGTCCTGCTCGATCATCCGCCGATCCTACCTTGCGGCCGCCTGCAGCGCCCGGCGGATCAGCTCCTCCGTGCCTGCGCCTTCGTGATCCACGCTTTTCAGCAGTCGCGTCACTTCGCCCGGCCGGTAGCCGAGCGCAACGAGCGCCGCAAACGCTTCCGCCTGGGCGCCCGCTGCCGGACTCAGCCGGTTAGCCGCGGACGGCAACTGCCCCAGCGCGCGGATGCGATCGCGCATCTCGATCAGCAGCCGTTCCGCCGTCTTGCGGCCGATGCCGGGGATCCGGGTCAGCGCGTCGACATCCTGCGCCTCGACGCACAGCAGGAAAGTGTCGACATCGATCCCGGACAGCAGGGCGAGTCCGATCTTGGGGCCGATTCCGGTGACGCGCAGCAGGTCGCGGAACAGCCGGCGCTCGTCTTCGGTCGCAAAGCCGTAGAGCAAATGCGCGTCTTCGCGGATCACGAGATGGGTGTGGAGCTCGACTACGCTTCCGACCTCGGGCAGCCGGTAGAAGGTCGACATCGGCGCTTCCAGCTCGTAGCCGACACCGCCGACGTCGACGAGCAACGCTGGCGGCGCTTTGCGGACCAGACGGCCGCGAAGATGGCCGATCACCGGCGGGCGGTCCGGTGGTGGGCGTGACAGACGGCAATCGCCAGCGCATCCGCCGCGTCGGATGCGAGCCGGCCCTGCAGCGCGAGCAGCGCCTTGATCATGTGCTGCACCTGGCTCTTTTCCGCCGCCCCGGTGCCGGTGACCGATTGCTTGATCGCCCGCGCGGCGTATTCGAACACTTCCGCACCCGTATGGCAGGCGCCGCAGAGCGCCGCGCCGCGGGCCTGGCCCAGCTTCAGCGCGCTGTCCGGATTGCGGTGCATGAACACGCGTTCGATCGCGACCTCGCCCGGCGCATAGGTGACTACCAGCTCCGTCACGTGACGGTGGATCTGGAGCAGTCGTCCGGCCATTGCGCCGTTGCCGACCCGGATACAGCCGCTTGCAACATAGCGGACGCCGGTCCTGCCGGCATCGACCACGCCGTAGCCTGTAACCCTCGAACCGGGATCGAGGCCGAGTATGCGGACCATGGGAGTTATGATAACGGCTCGCCATGAAGACGACGACCACTGCGGCGGCGGCCGGCGCGGCCGTGCTGACCGAGTTGCGCACCCTGCTCGCCACGGTCGCGACGGATACGCCTGCCTGGGAGTCCGCCGCGTTGCAGGGCTTGGAATCGGCCGCGATTCTTGCGGCGCTCGATGCGGAGCGCGAGATTGTCGCGGGCGCGCTGCTGCAGCCGCTGGTCGCGAGCGGGCTGCTTTCGGAGGCACCCGCAATCGCGGCGGTTGGCGGCCCCGCCGTGGAATTCGCGCACCAGCTCGCCCGGCTCGGGGAGTTCCGCACCGGCGGACAGTGGTCGCCCGATCGCGCGCTCTCCGCCGGCCAGGCGGATGCGCTCCGCCGCATGCTGCTTGCGGTCGTTACCGATCCGCGGCTGGTCCTGGTGCGACTGGCCGATCAGCTACGGCGCATGCGGCGCGCGCGCGAACTGGATGAGGGCGAGCGCATGCGCCTGGCCTGGGAAACACGCGAAGTCTATGCGCCGCTCGCGAACCGGCTCGGCATCTGGCAGCTCAAATGGGAACTCGAGGATCTTTCGTTCCGCCTTCTGGAACCAACCGAGTACCGGCGCATCGCCGGCTGGCTGAACGAATCGCGCGTCGAACGGGAAAACCAGATTACGACCGTGATCGCGACGATCCGGGAGGAACTCGAGCGTGCAGGCGTCGTCGCGGACGTGGTCGGGCGTCCGAAGCATATCTACAGCATCTGGCGGAAGATGAATCGCAAGGGGCTCGCCTTCGAGCAGGTATTCGATGTGCGCGCCGTGCGCATCATTGCCGGCTCCATCGCGGACTGCTATGCGGCGCTCGGCATCGTTCACGGGCTCTGGCATTACATCCCGGGCGAGTTTGACGACTACATCGCGACGCCGAAAGACAATCTGTACCGTTCGCTCCATACGGCCGTGATCGGCCCGTCCGCGGTGGCGCTCGAGATCCAGATTCGTACCCGCGAGATGGACGAGCACGCCGAGCTCGGCGTCGCGGCGCACTGGCGCTACAAGGAAGGCGCCGCGCGGGATGCCGCGTACGACCGCAAGATCGAATGGCTGCGTGACTTGCTGGCGCCCGCCGCCGAAACCGAGAGCGACAGTGATTTCCTGAGCCGCGTGCGCGCCGACCTGTTCGACGACCGGGTCTACGCGCTGACGCCGACGGGCGAAGTCATCGACCTGCCGGGAGGTTCGACGCCGATCGATTTTGCCTATCACGTGCACACCGATCTCGGACATCGCTGCCGCGGCGCCCGGGTCAACGGACGCATCGTGCCGCTCGATCACCGCCTGTCGAATGGCGAAGTCATCGAGATTATCGGCGGCAAGGAGCCGCGGCCCAGTCGCGACTGGCTGATCGAACAGGGAGGATTCCTCGCCTCATCGCGAAGCCGCGCAAAGGTGCGGGCCTGGTTCAAGAAGCGGGACGTCGGCCAGAACCGACAGGAGGGCCGCGAGATCTTCGAGCGTGAAATCGCGCGCCTCGGCGCCGGCCAGTCGATCGTTTCGGAACTCATCGGCGAATTCGGGTTGACCAGCGCCGACGCGCTCTATCTCGCACTCGGCTCCGGCGATCTGAGCGTCGCGCAGCTCTCCGGAGCGATCCAGCGTCGCGTTCGCAGTCACGGAGCGACGCAGCCGGCCGTCGAATTGCCCCGGATTGGTCCGCGGCGAGGTCAGGGCGGCGCGGCCGTGCAGGTCGAGGGTATCGGCGACCTGCTGTCGACCCACGCGCGCTGCTGCAACCCGGTGCCGCCGGAGGCGATCACGGGCTACGTGACGGTCGGGCGCGGCGTGACGCTGCATCGCAGCAACTGCCGCAACCTGGCCCGCCTCGCCGCGCGTGCGCCTGAGCGCCTGCTGCCGGTCGACTGGGGCAAGTCCGGCTCTCGGCGGTTTCCAGTCGAGATCATGCTGCGCGCCATGGACCGACGTGGCCTGCTGCGCGACGTGACGACGCTGGTGGCCGAGGAAAAGATCAATATCGAGCGGCTCGCGTCGCGCGGCGACGCGGCGCAAGGCAGCGCCGATCTGTCTCTTCGCATCGAAGTAGCGGGCCTCGAGGAGTTGACGCGGCTGCTGGCGCGGCTGGCGGCTTTGCCAGGCGTCATCAGCGCCCGCCGCCGCACCTAAAAGGGGACGCAACCCTTTAAAAGGGGTCGCATCCCCTTTCGCGCTATGCCAAGCAGGATTCATATCCGCTGAGAAAGGGGATGCGACCCCTTTTAAAGGGTTGCGTCCCCTTTTAGCGGTTCGGGATGTCGATGGCGCGCTTGTCGGCGGCGAGCGCGGCTTCGTGCAACGCCTCGGAAAGCGTCGGGTGCGCGTGGATGGTCCGCTGCAGGTCTTCGCTGCTGGCGGAATACTCCATCGCAAGAACGGCTTCCGCGATCAGTTCCCCCGCCATCGGTCCGATGATGTGGATGCCCAGAATCTCGTCGCTGCCGGCATCGGCCACCAGCTTGCAGAAACCCGCGCCGGCTTCCATCGCGCGGGCCCGTCCGCTGGCGGCGAACGGAAAACTCCCCACCTTGTACTTGCGGCCGGCTGCCTTGGCCTGCTCCTCGGTCTGGCCGACCCAGGCGATTTCCGGCGTCGTGTAGATCACGGATGGAATGACCTTGTAGTTGACTTCGCCATACAAGCCCGCGATGCGATCCGCGACCGCGATGCCCTCTTCCTTGCCTTTGTGCGCAAGCATCGGACCCCGCACGCAATCGCCGACGGCCCAGATATCGGCCGCGCCGGTCCGGCAATGCTCATCCACGACGACGAAGCCGCGCTCGTCGAGAGCCACTCCAGAGTCTTCGCCCAGCAGATCTTTTGTAAACGGCCGCCGACCGATCGCGACGATGACCCGGTCGACGACCAGCAACTGCTCGCCCTTCGCGTCCGTGTAGGCGACATGCACGCCATCGCCCTTCACCGTGGCGCCACCGACTTTCGCACCGAGGCGGATGTCGAGGCCCTGCTTCCTGAAATGGCGTGCCGCCTCTTTTGATAACTGGGCATCAGCCATTGGCAGGAACTGCTCCAGCGCCTCGAGTACCACAGTTTCGGCACCGAGGCGGCGCCAGACGCTGCCGAGCTCGAGGCCGATGACACCCGCCCCGATCACGCACAGGCGTTTCGGCACCTCGGCGAACTCGAGCGCCCCCCAGGAATCCACGATCCGGTCGCCGTCAAACGCCACGCCACGCAAGGGCATCGGGTCGGAGCCGGTAGCGAGCACGACATGCTTTGCCTGCAGCGTGCGTTTCGCCCCGTCGTGGGCGGTGAATTCGACCTTCCGGCCGGCGAGCAGCCGCCCATGGCCGGTGAGCGGCGTGACACTCGCGCCCTTGAACAGCTGCAGGATGCCCTGGGTGCTCTGCCTGACGATGCCGGCCTTGCGCTTCTGCATCGCCGCCACGTCGAAGCGCAGGCCGTCGATGCCGACGCCATGCGCGGCAAACTCGTGTTGCGCGCGGTGATACAGCTCGGTCGACTCGAGCAGCGCCTTCGAGGGGATGCAGCCCGCATTCAGGCAGGTGCCGCCAAAAGCCGTGCTGCCATCGCGATTCTTCCACTCATCGATGCAGGCAACCGACAGCTTGTTCTGGCCGGCGCGGATGGCGGCCGGGTACCCGGCGGGACCGCCGCCGATGACGATGACGTCGAAACTGTCGCTCATGTTGCCTCGCTCGATCAGACCTGCAGCAGGAGGCGCGCCGGATCCTCGAGCGCCTCCTTGACCGCGACCAGGAATTGCACGGCCTCCCGGCCGTCGATGATCCGGTGATCGTAGGTCAGCGCGACGTACATCATCGGTCGTACCACGACCTGATCGCCAACGGCAACCGGACGCTGCTGGATCCGGTGCATGCCGAGTATCGCGCTCTGCGGCGCATTGACGATCGGCGTCGACAGCAGCGAGCCGAACACGCCGCCATTGGTTATCGAAAACGTTCCGCCGGTCAGCTCATCGATCGTGATCCTACCGCTCCGGGCCCGCTCGGCGAATCCGGTCACGGCTTTCTCGATCTCCGCGAAGCCCTTGCGGTCCGCATCGCGCAGCACCGGCACGATCAGGCCGCGGTCAGTCGAGACGGCGACACCGATGTCGTAGTACTCGTGATAGACGATGTCGCTGCCCTCGACCGAAGCGTTGACGACCGGGAAGCGGTGCAATGCTTCAATGCAGGCCTTGACGAAGAACGACATGAATCCGAGCCGCACCCCGTGGCGTTGCTCGAATGGCTCCTTGTACCGGCCGCGCAACGCCATCAGCGCCTGCATGTCGATGTCGTTGAAGGTCGTCAGCAGCGCCTGGGTCGCCTGCGCCTCGACCAGACGTTGCGCAATGCGCGCGCGCAGGCGCGACATCGGCACGCGCTGGTCCTGCCGCGATCCGGCCTGGGCGCGCGCCGGTGTCCCGCCCTCGAGATGCTGCGCGACGTCCGCCTTGGTAATGCGCCCGTCACGCCCACTGCCGGCGATCTCGTCGGCCGACAGGCGATTTTCCTCGACCAGACGTCGCGCCGCCGGCGAGAGCTTGCCGCCGCCGTCGTCCCTCGCCGCAGGCGGCGCTTCTTTCGCGGCCGCGGCTGGCGCCCGCACCGATTTTTTCGGTTCCGGCGCACGTTTCGATTCCGCTTTCGGCGCCGGCTTTGCTGCAGCGGCCGCCTGTTCGTCGATGACGGCGAGGAGTTCCCCGCTCGTCACCGTCGCGCCGGCATCCTGGTCGAGCGACTTGATGACCCCGGCGACCGGCGCCGGCACCTCGAGCACAACCTTGTCGGTCTCGAGATCCGCCAGGTTCTCGTCGCGGGTTACGGTATCGCCTGCCTGCTTGTGCCAGGTCACGAGCGTCGCGTCGGCGACGGATTCCGGCAGCTGCGGCACGCGGACTTCGGTGGTCATGAATTCTTCCTCGTGGCTGCGCCGGTCAGGCGATGGGTCGCCCGGTGGGATTCCTCGGATTCTGCCGAATGCAGCGCGGCGGTCACCAGCGTTTCCTGTTCGCGCTGGTGCAGCGCGTGTATGCCGGTGGCCGGCGCGGCTGCGCCTTCGCGGCCGGCATACAGCAGCAGGTGCTCATCGCGGAGCGCGGCCTGCAGCCGGTGACGGATCTGGTACCACGCGCCCTGATTCTGCGGCTCTTCCTGGCACCAGACGACGTGGCGCGCGTTGGCATAGCGTTCGACGATCGCCTGGTACTCCTCCGCCGGGAACGGATAGAGCTGTTCGATCCGCACGAGTGCGACATCGCTGACGGCATCCGCGTCACGGCGCTCGACAAGATCGTAATAGACCTTGCCGCTGCAAAGCACGATGCGGCGCACGTCGGTGGGCCGAGGCGCCGCCGGGTCGTCGATAACGGTGCGGAACTCACCTGAAGACAGCTCGGACAGGCTCGAGGTGGATCGCTTGTGGCGCAGCAGGCTCTTCGGCGTCATCACGACCAGCGGCTTGCGCAGGTCGCGCAGCATCTGGCGACGCAGCATGTGGAACATCTGCGCCGGCGTGGACGGCACGCAGACCTGCCCGTTCAGTTCGGCCGACAACTGAAGGAACCGCTCCAGGCGCGCGGAGCTGTGCTCGGGACCCTGGCCTTCGTAGCCGTGCGGCAGGAACAGCGTAATACCGGACACGCGGCCCCATTTCGCCTCGCCGGACGAGATGAACTGATCGATGATCACCTGGGCCCCGTTCACGAAATCACCGAACTGTCCTTCCCAGATCACGAGCGTGCCGGGATCGGTCGTCGAGTAACCGTACTCGAATCCGAGGACCGCTTCCTCGGACAGCGTGGAATCGATGATCCGGAAACGGGCGCGCCCTTCGGCGATCCGCTCGAGCGGCACAAACGTGCGACCGCTGGCCTGGTCGTGCAGCACGGCGTGACGATGAAAGAACGTGCCGCGCGCGGAGTCCTGTCCAGTGAACCGCACGTCGAAACCGTCCGCGAGAAGCGTGGCGTACGCCAGCGTCTCCGCAGCGCCCCAGTCGAACGGCAGTTCGCCGGCATACATGCGCCGGCGATCCTCGATGATGCGCGCGACCCGCGGATGCAGCGTGAACTTGCCGGGCAAGGTCGTGAGCTCTCGCCCCAGGTCGGCGAGTTCTTCGCCAGCGACCGCGGTGTCAGGTTTCTGCGACCAGTCGCCCGCCAGATGGCGGCTCCAGTCGATCGTATGGCGATTGCCGCTGGTTCCGGCGAATGCCCGCGCCTGCGGGTGCCCTTCGTCGAGGCCGCGCCGATAGTCTTCGATCATCTTCGCCGCCTCACCTTCGCCGAGCAGGCTGTCCTGCTCGAGCCGCTCGCCGTAGATCTGGCGCGCAGTGGGATGCTTGCGGATCGCCTGGTACATCAGCGGCTGCGTCGCGGCGGGTTCATCGGCCTCGTTGTGCCCGTGCCGGCGATAGCAGACGAGATCGATCACGACGTCCTTGCGGAACTTCATCCGGTATTCGAGCGCGAGGCGCGATACGAAGACCACCGCCTCCGGGTCGTCCGCATTCACGTGGAAAATCGGCGCCTCGATCATCTTGGCCACGTCGCTGCAGTAGAGCGTCGAGCGCGCGTCCCGCGGGTCGCTGGTGGTGAAGCCAATCTGATTGTTCACGACGATGTGCAGCGTGCCGCCGGTCGAGAATCCGCGCGCCTGCGACAGCTGGAGCGTTTCCATCACGACGCCCTGTGCGGCGAATGCCGCGTCCCCGTGGATCAGAACCGGAACCACGGTGGCGCCGTTTTCATCGCCGCGCTGCTCCTGCCGGGCTCGCACCGAGCCCTCGACGACCGCATTCACCACCTCGAGATGCGACGGATTGAACGCCAGCACCACGTGCACATTGCCGCCGGTGGTGCGCAGGTCGGCCGAGAAGCCCTTGTGGTACTTGACGTCTCCTGAACCCTTCAGGTCGTCGAGGTTCTGCTTGCCTTCGAACTCGGAGAACAGCATCGAAGGCGACTTGCCGAGAACGTTCACGAGTACGTTGAGCCGCCCGCGGTGCGCCATGCCGATCACGATCTCTTCGACGCCGCTTGCACCGCCGTACTGAATGATGTCGTCGAGCAATGGAATGAGCGAATCTCCACCTTCGAGTGAAAAGCGCTTCTGGCCGACATAACGCGTGTGCAGGTAGCGGTCGAGGCCTTCGGCCGCCGTGAGCTGCCACAGCAGGTTCAGGCGTTCGTCCCTGCTGAACTGATGCAGCAGGCGGCCGTCCTGGAATCGATCCTGAAGCCACAGCCGCTCGTCACTGGTCGACACATGGGCAAACTCGGCGCCGATGCGCCCCGTATAGATATGGCGCAGCTGCCTCAGGATCTCGCGCAGCGTCATTAGCCTCTCGACGCCCTTCGTGCGGCTGCCGGTGTGGAACTCGGTGTCCATGTCGGCATCGCCCAGTCCGACATAGGCCGGATCGAGCACTCGCGGCGTCGGCCGGTGCATCATGCCGAGCGGATCGATGTCCGCGATCAGGTGGCCGCGGTTCGCGTAGAACTGGATGAGCCGCGAGACGGCGGCCTGCTTCTCGCCGTCGCCGGAAGCCTGCACGGAGGCCGGCGGCGCGCGTCGCCGGGGCGCGGGCGAAACGGATGCGGGTCGACCGCCGTCCAGCTGGTCGAAGAAGCTTCGCCACTCTGGCTCGACATCGGCCGGATTTCCCAGATAGCGCTCGTATTGCGCTTCGAGAAATGGCGCCTGGGCGCTCGAGAACGGGCTCGATTCGTACAGCTCGCGTAGGGATCGGCTCATGGCCTGCCCGATTATACCGGACCAAACTGGTACGGAACGGAAAGCCTTTCAGCAGCTTACACGTGGAAGCTGGCGCCCCGGGCCGGAGTCGAACCGACGACCTGCCGCTTAGGAGGCGGCCGCTCTATCCACTGAGCTACCGGGGCGGACGCGCGGGAATTTTACCCGAGGACCGGTCCGCGCGGACCGATCCCGGGTTTATTCCGCGGCGCGATACGCGTCGATCGTAGGCTCAGGCTGCCCGGGCCGACTCATCCGGCGACATCGCCGTTTCGACGGCGGCGCTCGCCCGCTCGACCTGCTCCGAGGCGGTGGTGACCATCTGGTCGGCGGCGCGTTCGACCGCATGCGTCGCCTCGCGCACTTTCTCGGCGGATTCCTTGATCGCGGCGCGTGCCTTGACCTGAACCGCCCGCGCCGACGTGCGCGTGGTCGTGGCGGCGCCGCGCGCAATGCCGCGTGCGGCTGTCACGGTCCTGCCGACGGTCGACTGCCGTCGCGTCACACGGGCCTTCCGTGAGGCGGACTTCACGCGCCTGGCAGGCTTGCGCCGGGCCGTCGCCCGCTTCGCGGTCTTGCGCTTCGCGGTCGTGCGCCGTGCCGACGTGCGCTTGGCTGAACTGCGCTTCGCCTTGCCGCGTTTCGCCGTCGTGCGACGCCGGGCGCGCACCGGGCGGCGGCGCGCGGGCTTCCTCGACTTCTTCCTGGCTGCCATCTGGGCTGTTCTCCGATTGAATCTGAAGTGGTCGAAAGTCGCAGGAGCGCGACTTTCCGGATCACGCTAGGCCGCGATCAGGTCGGTGTCAATCGGAGAAACAGCAGAAATGGTGGAGCGGAAGGGGATCGAACCCTCGACCTCTGCATTGCGAACGCAGCGCTCTCCCAACTGAGCTACCGCCCCACGAACGAGGGGGCGGATTGTAAAGAGCGGCCGCCGGCCCAGCAAGCAAAGCGGCCGGAAAGACGGCGGCCCGCCCTTGGTGTACCGTTGCCGCTCCATGAAGATCCGCGATGCGACCCTCGCCGACCTCGGCTTCATCGCCGCCGCCAATACCGCGCTCGCGGCCGAAACGGAGGGTCAGGCGCTCGATCCGGCCCTGCTCCGGCCCGGGATTCGGTCGGCGCTGGAAGACCCCGCGCTGGGCCGCTATTACATTGCCGAAATCGATGGCCAGGCGGTCGGCCAGCTCATGACGACTTATGAGTGGAGCGACTGGCGAAACGGCACTTTCCTCTGGATCCAGTCGGTTTACGTGCTGCCTGCCGCGCGCGGCACGGGCGTGTTTCGCGCGCTCTACCGGCACCTGGAGGAGCTCGCTGGCGCCGACCCGCGTATCTGCGGCATCCGCCTGTATGTGGACCGCGACAACGACCGGGCGCTTGCCGTGTATTCCCGGCTCGGCATGCATCGGTCCAACTACCGCATTATGGAAATGACTTTTCGCGGCCCATCATCCGGCCTGTAGGAGCGCCTGCCCATGCTGACCGCCGGCGAAAGCGCCCCGGATTTCGAATTGCCCGATCAGGACGGCAAGCTGCGGCGCCTGGGCGCTCTCCTCGGCGGCAAGCCGATCATCATCTATTTCTATCCGGCGGATTTCACGCCCGGCTGCACTCGGGAAGCCTGCGACCTGCGCGACCTGCACACGCAGATCCTGGCGGCGGGCCTGCAGGTCGTCGGCATCAGTCCGCAGCCGCCGGAAAGCCATCGCCGCTTCCGTGACGAGTTTGGACTCCCGTTCCTGCTGCTCTCCGACGTGAAGAAGGACGCGATCAAAGCTTATGGCGTGGATGGACCGCTCGGTATCGGCGTGCGCCGCGCCACCTTCCTGATCGGCCGCGACCAGCGCGTGCAGGACTCCGTGCTGGCGGATCTGCGCATCAGCCGGCACCAGTCATTCGTGCAGAAGGCGATCGCCGCTAGGGAAAATCGAAGCGGGTGACGGCGGCGCGGCTGAATCGCGGTACCGCGACGACGTAGGCGATCCCGTATTCGCTCTCGTCCATCTCGGGCACCCGGTCGCCGCTCAGTTCCTCGACGATGGCGGGCACCGTGTTCGAATGGCCGACGATCAGAATGCGCCCGCCGCGATACTCGCGCAGCGCCCGTTTTGCGACCAGGGCGGAGTCCGCGGCCGGCACGACGATCATCGGGATGCCGAGACGGTTTGCGAGCGGGCGCACCGTATCCTGCGTGCGCCGAAATTCACTGACGTAAATGCAATCGATGCCGAGGCCTTTTGGCGCCCGGCCCAACTGTTTCGCGAGCGCGGTCGCCCTCGCCTCGCCGGTCGGCGACAAGGGCGGATCGTCGGGCGGCGTCAAGGCCTTCTCGGCATGGCGGATGACGAATACCGTCGTGGTGGATGCCGCGCCCAGCATCCAGACCGCTATCGCCAGCAGCACGATCCCCGTGAATGCCGCGATCCAGACCGGGGCCAGCAGGGGGCGGCGCCGCAGGCTCGCGTATTCTTTGCGCATGCGCCCGATGATACCCCGGCTCCGTGTCCTGCTGCTCGCAGCAGGTGGCAGTCGCCGGTTTGGCGGACCGAAACTGCTTGCCCGCGTGGAGGGCGAATCGCTGCTGCGCCGTGCCGCGCGCGTGGCGCTCGGTTGCCGCTCCGCGGGATGCACCGTCGTGCTCGGCGCAGGCGCAATCCGGCTGCAGCGCGAACTCAGGGGGCTTGCCGTGGACATTGTCGTCAATCGGGCGTGGCGCACTGGCCTGTCGTCGTCGCTGCGCGCCGGCATTGCGGCAATGCCCGCATCAACCCCGGGAGCGCTCGTGCTGCTGGCGGATCAGGTTTGCGTCGGGCCTGCCGATCTGGAATTGCTGATCGCGGCCTGGCAGCGCGATTCGCGCACCATCGTCGCCGCACGGGCCGGTGCGGTGCTCGGTCCCCCGGTGATCCTGCCGCGTTCGGTATTCCGGGCCGTGCACCGGCTGCGCGGCGACACCGGCGCAAAAGCGCTGCTATCGGATCCTGACCGCACGGTCGTTGAGGTCGGCATCACATCTGCCGGATTCGACGTCGATACCCCGGCCGACCTCGCCCGATGGCGCAAGGACTCCGTGCTATCGTGATTTCGCCAGGCTCCGGGAGCGACTCGTGACCGATTTCCGACTGCTGCCGGCGCGCAGGCTGATCGCCCTGATGATTGCCATGCTCGTATGGCCCGCCGACGCCCAGCCGGTCGAGGCGGCATTGGACTTCGATCAGCAGTCGCGCGAACTCCGGGAGCGCATCGCCGCCCTCGATGCCGTCGATCCGCTGCAACCGCAGGCGCTGGACGCGCGCATCGATTACGCGAGGCTGCTCCACGGTGCGTCCGTCGCCGATTGCCTGCCTGAACTGCAGACGGCGGAACTGGTGCTCGCCCCGGTACTGAATGCCGATCCCAACGTGACGCTCGCCTGGCCGGACGGCCCGAGCGATGCCATGTCGCTGTTGCAGACCATCAGGAACACGCAGGGACAGTGCGCCGAGGATGAGTCCGGTTCGCGGGCAGCCTTCGAATCCGCGATCGCGACCGGACAGCGCGCAGTCGCGATGCTGCGCGACAACTGGGACTTCGAGGAAATGGCGATCGCGCAGTTCAATATCGCCTTTGCGCGGCGCGAACTGGGCGACCTCGAAGGCGCCCTGCGCGACCTCGAACAGGTGCTCGCCTGGGACCAGGAGTTCGGATTCCGCGAGGAACTCGAATCCGATTTCGCGACGCTGCTGCGCTGGCGCAGTGGGGGCGAGGATGCGGACCCGGATGAAGTCGAGCGTTTCGTCGGCTCGTTCAACCAGACCAAGGCGCGATTCGAGTTCTCCTGGAAGCCGCATCGCTCCCGCTGGACTACCGAAGCGTACCGGGGCAGCCTGAAAGACAGCCGCTTTTCTGAAGTCACGACCCGGTACGATACCCGGGTCGACGTGCGCCGCGAAGGCGTGGACTGGGTTGTCGAGACCACGCTCGAGACGCCGCCATCATTCCAGGCAAGCGGCGCCGCGGGGACCGCCAACGAGAAGGCACAGGGGATGATCGCAGGCATGACCGCGGCCATGCCGGAATTCGTGGTCGCACGGGATGGTTCATTCAAGGGGCTGCGCAATCTCGAGACGCATCGCGCCAGTCTGCTGCAGGAGGTGAAGCGCGCCGTCGCCGAATCGACCGCCGGGGGCGGCACGTCGCCACGGGCCAACGACATCGAGCGCATGCTCAATGCGGTTTTCAATCCGGACTTGCTGACGACGCTTGCAGTCGCACAATGGGACATCGCGGTCGGCGCCTGGATTGGCGGTGAATTCGACCACGGCGACTGGTACAGCCTGACGTTCGAGGAACCGCTACCGGGTTTCTCGGAGAAACCGGTATCCAAGACCATGACGTTCAAGGTCTCCCGCTGGCTGCCCTGCGGCCCGGGAAAGCTGCCGGATTGCGTCGAGGTGCTGGTCAGGATCACGCCGGATTCCGCATCGCTCAGTCAGGCGATCGCCGATTTCGTCGGGCGCCTCATGCCGGCGGCGACGCAGAGCGACATGGAGAAAGCCCTGCTCTCCGTTGCCTACGAGTTCGACTTGCGCTACCGCATCGTGACGGAGCCCGACACCCTGCTCCCGTGGTCGGTCGAGGAACGCAAATTCCTGTACGCCTCGTCGGTCGAGGGTGGCCAGCGCAAGGTTCAATCGCGCCGCGACCGGACGGTCGAAACCGGCAATTACCAGGATTGAACTGCGCATCGGTTGGCGGAGAGGGTGAGATTGTGCGCCCTTCGGGCGCATTCCTTGCCTCCGGCTCGGGACCGGCGCCGCAAGCGGCGCCGTCCTTCGGCGCGCTTTCGCGCGCCTCGTCGAACTCACGAGCCCCGTGAAGGGCTGCCGGTTTTCAAGTGCGTCGATTGGCGCTTTGGCGTAACCTGTTCGCACACAAACGCAAATGTATCAATGGGTTGCCAGAGAGGCCAATCACGGAGATTTCCGGGATCTACGTAATCAATGCAGCCTAGGTGCAACTTGACACGCTGCCATGCAAACGAATGAACTCATTTCCCTGCTAGAGAATGCGGTCAAGCAGGCCACCGACGAGGGCTTGCAGTCAGTAGAACTCGTCAACCTGAAAGCCTATGTCGGGCAGTTGCGCAATTGGCAGGAAGAAGACGAAAAGCGCGGATATGACGCCACGAACCAAGCGCTCCGCCTTGAGGAGTTTCGGGGAAAAGTCAGTGACTGGCTTGAGGATCGCAAACGGACGCATGAAACGAACTTGGAGATGTTCCGCAGCGTCATACAGGCCGGTCAAGGCGCGCTTCGTACTTGTCTGCTCATCAACGGCGGTGCCGCTGTTGCGCTTCTTGCGTTCGCCGGCCATATCGTCAGTAGCGAGACCGAAGCAGTACCTCTCGTTGCCGTGGCCAAGGCGATGGTCGCATTCGTTGGTGGGGTCCTTGCGTGCGGTCTCGCGTCGGGTACAACGTACCTGTCGCAATGGTTTTTCGCCGACGACTGGAACAGAACCGGGTTCGTACTGAACGTCGCTGCGATCATCTTTGGCTTGGGCTCGCTTGCTCTTTTCGCGTTCGGCGGCTATTTGGCCTACTGCTTGTTCGCCTCTTTGTAGCGGCAATCTCAATGGCTGAAACAGAAGGAGATCGGCGTTCGGCGTTGCTACGCCAGCGGCGGTTTCTGATTCTAATGAGCCTCGCGCTCATCGCGTACTACGCGCTCGGGGCTGGGGTCAGCAGCGAGGCGCAGTACAGCGGTTTGGTATTCACACTTGCGCAACCTGATCGAGCGATCTGGGGCCTTTGGATCGTATGGGGCTGGTCGGTCTGGCGGTACGCTCAGCGCGCCTATGAACAACTCTCCGAGCTGCGGGCGGAGCTGCGCGAGGACGTGTTCGCCGAAGACATGAGAATCGCTCGAAAGCGCGCAGAGAGCGTGGGTAACCGCCTTTCCGAAGCTGGCGAGTTTGATGGTCAAATGCCCACGTCGGCTCGCATTTACGGAACCGTGGAGGTAGAGCCACCTGATGATGAATTATTGCGCGCGCAGGCGATGCTCGGCGAGCGGCCGACGTATTTCCGAGGATTCATCCCAAAGAAGGACGGCGGCCGCAAGTACCCTTTCAAGGCGAACTTCTCTTGGCCCGTAGGAGGCATGGAGTTCGCGCGCGGCAATCAGCACTTCGCTATGGAGCTCACTCGATGGGAAACTCGCTGGGTCAGGCTGCGCGCGTGGGTCTGGGCCCTTGTCCGCTTGCCCGCTTTCAGCGAGCACTTCGCACCATTGCTGATCGCAATTGCGGCATTTGGCATTGGCATCGTCTTCCAGCTTGGCTGCGACCCGCCAAGCGCAGTGTTATTGCAGCCGTAAGGGCGAACAATCTTTGAAGTGAAATCGATAGATAATCAGCATATTCTGAATGAGATCAAGCGGATAGGCGCTGAAAACGGCGGCAAGTATTGGAGTCGTGCGCGGTTTAGGTAAGAGATCGGCATTCACAGAGAGCGATCAGGACGGTAGTTTTTGGCGCGCAGTAACGACGCAGTTCGAGAAGCGTAATTCAGGCCGAGCACGATCATTTGCGGCGCTATGGCGTGTTGAAAGTCCCTCCGATGCTGGCGATTGACGAATGGGAAAGCTGGCGGGCCAGCATCGGGACAATTTCTCGTTGAGTGCCGAATGTGACCTTGGCAGCAGTTCCTGAATACGCTGTTCAGCGCACCTAAGCGGCTGATTCCAATGACTGACCACGGCAGCAATTGGCGGTCGACTAGCCCATTGCGAGCATAGCGGCCGAACTGCGGGAGCTGGTGCCGCGGACCCTACCCGCACATGGGCCAGCAGGGAAAAGCTGGGGCGGCTAGGGCGAAGATCGCCGGGTCGGTACGGCTAGCGTGCACCAGACGCTGATCCCGCCCCAAAAACAGCGCTGTCGAACTCGTCCACTGCTCGCTCTGCGCGCTCCATCTGCTCTCGCATCATCCGCTGAAAGACGTCAATATCACCGCCAACATCAAGCTCTCGACGCAGTTCGACAAGAACATGAATTTGCATCTCGCCTAATCGCTTCAGTTCGGGCAGCAGATCCCTCAGATATTGCCGCTGTAAGGCATTCACTTGATCCCAGTAGCCCGCACGTTCAGTGGCCAGTTCCTGCGCTCTGCCACTTGCCCATTCAAAGGATTGGTTGATCTGAGCGAACCGAGCGGGATCGGGTTGACCAGATTCATTGAGGTTAGTCATCGCAGCAAGCACGCGCTTGATCTCGACCTGCATGTTTTCGTAGTGCTCATTACAGATGTTGATGCCGATTCGCGCTTTATGGATCGGCAGCACTTTCGCGATCAACCTGAGTTGCAATTCGCCGTATGCGGAAATCAGATTGCTTATGAGTTGCGCGGTTTCCTGACTAACGACGAGCTGCAACTGCGCACCGATTGCCAGCACGTTGCGTAAAGGCGCGTCGGCATCGGGCTTTGTTAGATCCACTTGCGGCAACGTGCCAAAGTAGGCGAGCCCACGGACATTCGCGTCGACGGCTTTCAGGTACAGCTCTCTGCGCAGCGTCGCCAGGCGTTTCTTTGCCTTTTCCGTAGTGTCATGCTGCAACTGGAGTTTCAGGCGTTTCGTATTTCCCCAATTGGTGGCGACGACAGCCCCGAGGGTCCCGAGAAGCGTCATTCCGGCTGCGACGATGCCGGACCAGACAATGACAGGTAGGCCGAGGAGCGCATCAGTGGCGGTCACCGGATCAGCCATTGTGTTACTCCTTGCGAGCTGAAAATTTAAAGACAGGTTGGTGACGACCGTGCGAGCGAATAGCTCCGATTACAACCCCAAGGCCTTCTTGGCGGCTTCGCTGAGCACGTCCACCACAATGTCGCGCACACCGGATGCAACGGTGCTGCCGACTTTCGCCATCACCTTCTTGAAGCGTAGGGAAGCAACCTGCGTTTTCGGACTGTCCTTCGTCAACTCCGTCAAGTCTGCCTTGAATTGTTGCACTTCCTCGGGAGACAGGTTCGCGCCGGCCTCAACCAATTCAACGGCACCGGCAATCTTGCGTTCAGTCCAAGGGAATCGACTGCCGCAGTTGTAGCAGAACGCAGGGGGCTCGTAGCCACCACCAAATCCGTAAATACCCTCGACATGGTATTTGCCGCGAATAAACGCAGTGCACTCCGGGCAGTTCGTCAGCGTTGCCTCACCGCACTGCGAGCAGAACGCTTCCCGCAATTCAGGATTCACGTCTGCGACGGTCGTTGCCACGTGTCCATTGGGACAAACCTGAGCGACTCGGTACGTGCCCATTGCACCCCGTTCCTTCATTGTGGTCCGCTATGAATGCGCTAAAGAGTGGCCTTTCGGTGCTCAGTCTAGGGCGGCTAAATTGGCGGTGGGGGTGAGATTCGAACTCACGGAAGTCGTTTAAACTTCGCCTGTTTTCAAGACAGGTGCCTTAAACCACTCGGCCACCCCACCACGCTCAATCCAATAGTTTTCAAGACCGGTGCATTCAACCGCTCTGCCACCTCTCCGGCGCCTGGCGTTGCGGGCGAAATTGTCGACCCCCGCGCCCTGGGCCGCAAGGGACTGCTGACGGAGCGGTTCCGTTATACTGTCGCCCATCGGAAACAGGCTGCTGGAGGCCACTGAAATGGAACGGAACCCGATCGCCATCCCGAGACAGGAAACTGCCATCCGGGAGTCCGCGCTCGCGACCAACCGGGTCCTGCGGAACACCTACCTGCTGCTCGGAGCGACGCTCGCATTCAGCGCCCTGATGTGCGGGATTGCCCTCGTCTTCGGCCTGCCGCATCCGGGCCTGGTCGTGACGCTGGTCGGCTACTTCGGGCTGCTCTTTCTCGTGCACAAGACCGCCAACAGCGCGATGGGCATCGTCTCGGTGTTCGCCCTGACCGGCTTCATGGGTTACACGCTCGGGCCGATCATCGGCTACTACCTTCAGGCCATCCCGAACGGCGATGCCGTCGTGCTGAATGCGCTCGGCCTCACGGCGCTCGTGTTCTTCGGACTGTCGGCTTACGCGATCAAGAGCGGACACCGTTTCTCTTTCATGGGCGGATTCCTGTTCGTCGGCATCCTGACCGCATTCCTGCTCGGACTGGTGGCGGTCATCTTTTCGATGCCGGCACTGTCGCTCGCGGTATCCGGCGCATTCGTCCTGCTGGCGTCCGGTCTGATCCTTTACCAGACCGGCGAGATCATCCACGGGGGCGAGACGAACTACATCCTCGCGACGGTCACGCTCTACGTCAGCATCTACAACCTGTTCGCGAGCCTGATGCACTTGCTCGGCGCCGGCGGCGACGACTGATCAAGCAGGCTTGAGGCGCTCGGCGCCTCCGAGGTAGGAACGCAGCACCTGCGGCACGGTCACCGAGCCGTCGGCCTGCTGGCAGTTCTCGAGCACCGCGACCAGTGCACGCCCGACCGCGAGACCCGATCCATTGAGGGTGTGCACCGGTTCGGGCTTGCCGCTTTCCGGATTCCGCCAGCGCGCCTGCATGCGCCGCGACTGGAACGCCTCGCAGTTACTGCAGGAAGAAATCTCGCGATAAGCGCCCTGCGCCGGCAGCCAGACTTCCAGATCATAGGTTTTCGCGGCGGCAAAGCCGACATCGCCCGCGCACAGCGCCATGACCCGATACGGAAGCTGCAGCAGTTCCAGCACCTTCGCGGCATGGCCGGTCAACTCTTCGAGTGCGGCATAGGACTGGTCAGGCCGGACGATCTGCACCAGCTCCACCTTGTCGAACTGATGCTGGCGTATCAAGCCGCGCGTGTCCTTGCCATAGGAGCCGGCTTCCGAGCGAAAGCACGGTGTGTGCGCGACCAGCTTGAGCGGCAGTTCCGCTGCATCGAGTATCCGGTCGCCCGCAAGATTCGTCAGCGGCACTTCCGCGGTCGGGATCAGGAACAATTCGCTTTCCGAAGCGTCGCGCTGAAGCCGGAACAGGTCCTGCTCGAACTTCGGCAACTGGCCCGTTCCGGTCAGCGCCGGGCGACCGACCAGGTACGGAACCCAGGCCTCGCGGTAGCCATGCTTGCGCACGTGCAGGTCGAGCATGAACTGCGCCAGCGCGCGATGCAGCGCCGCAACCGGACCGGTCAGCACGGCGAAGCGCGCTCCGGACAGGCGGCTTGCAGAGACCGGATCGAGTCCGCCGAGCCCCTCGGCGATCGCGACATGATCCACCGGTTCGAAATCGGGCCGTACCGGTTCGCCGTGCCGGCGAATCTCGACATTGGCGGAGGAATCACGACCGGCGGGCACGCTTTCGTGCAGCAGATTCGGCATGTCGAGCAGGCGCCGGTCGATATCCGCTTGCAGGCGATTGAGCACTTCCTCGCCCGCAGTCAGCCGTGCGCCGAGCGACTCAACTTCCGCCAGCAAAGGCGCCACGTCCTGTCCCTGCGATTTGGCCTTGCCGATCGCTTTCGAGCGCGTGTTGCGTTCGTTGCGCAGCGCGTCGACCGTGATCTGCGCTTCCTTGCGCTTTGCTTCCAGGGTCGTGAAGACGTCGAGGTCGAACGCGTATCCGCGTCGCTCGAGATTGGCGACGACTGCCTGCGGGTCGCTGCGGAGCTGGCGGATATCAAGCACGGTCGTCTGTTCCTTTGGTCGTGCCAGCCGGTTCTGCGCTGCGTCCGGCCCGGACGCGTTCGAGGGTTTCGCGCAGCTTCGCCTCGAGGCCACGCGGTACCGGATCATAGTAATTGCGCGGCTCCATCGCATCCGGGAAATGCCGCTGACCGGTCACCAGCGCATCGGCTTCGTCGTGCGCGTAGCGGTACCCTTGGCCATAGCCGAGGTCCTTCATCAACCGCGTCGGGGCGTTCCGCAGCTGCAACGGCACTTCGAGTGTGCCCAGCTCCCTGGCGTCCTTCATGGCTGCACCGTATGCCGTATACACCGCATTGCTCTTGGGGCTGCAGGCCATGAATACGCAGGCCTGCGCCAGCGCCAGCTCGCCTTCCGGCGTGCCCAGCCGGTCGTAGCTGTCCCAGGCAGCCAGTGACAGTGTCAGCGCGCGCGGGTCGGCATTGCCGATGTCCTCACTCGCCATGCGCGTCAGCCGCCGGGCAATGAACCCCGGATCGCATCCGCCATCCAGCATGCGGCATAGCCAGTAGAGCGCCGCATCGGGGTCGCTGTCGCGCACGGATTTATGCAGCGCCGAGATCTGGTCGTAGAAAAGTTCACCGCGCTTGTCGAATCGCCGATGCCCGCCGGCCGTTGCAGCGCGTACGCTGCCGAGGGTAATGCGGCGCTCGTGGGATGAGTCCGCCGCAAGATCCGCCGCGACTTCGAGCAGGTTGAGCGCCCGACGGGCGTCGCCGTCGGCGGCGTCAGCCAGCAGTGCAAGCGCCTCCTCGTCCAGGGCGATCCCGGAGTCGCCGAGCCCGCGCGCAGGATCCTCGAGCGCGCGCGACAACAGCGTCTGGATCTCCGCGGCATTCAGCGACTTCAGCACATAGACGCGCGCGCGCGACAACAGCGCGGAATTGAGTTCGAACGAGGGGTTCTCGGTGGTTGCGCCGATGAAGACCAGCGTGCCGTCCTCGACGAATGGCAGGAATGTATCCTGCTGGGCCTTGTTGAACCGGTGTACCTCGTCGAGGAACAAGACGGTCGCAGCGCGGCCGGCAGCGCGTTCCGCCTGCGCGCTCTCGACCGCTGCGCGGATGTCCTTGACGCCTGCGACCACGGCTGAAAGCGCGATGAATTCCGCATCGCTCGCCTGCGCGGCCAGCCGCGCGAGCGTCGTCTTGCCGCTGCCGGGCGGCCCCCACAGCACCATCGAGTGGGTAATGCCCTCGGTCAGCAGCCGATGTAGCGGCCTGCCCGGCGCAAGCAGGTGTTCCTGCCCGACAAACTCGGACAGGTTCGCGGGACGCATGCGGGCCGCGAGCGGGCGATGGCGCGCCTCGGCGTTGGCTTCGATCGGCAGATCGCCTTGCTTCAGCATGGACCGGCGATTCTAGCGCCGCCGCAGCCAGTCCTCGACGTGGCGTGCCCAGCTGCTGCGACCGCCGCGCACGATGAGCCAGGCGCAGGCGACGCCCGCGGAGTTTGCCAGCAGGTCGCGCCAGTCTGCCTGGCGCGCCTCGAGCCAGAGCCCCTGCACCGCCTCGAGCGCGAACCCGAGCAGCAGGCAACGCAGCATCACGATCCATAGCCGCTCAGCCGGAACGATTCCCGCGCCGGCGAGCGCCAGTGCCAGGTACGCGAGAAAGTGACCGAACTTGTCGCCGCCCTGTTCGGCGCCCGGCACCTGGAAAGGCATGACGCTGGCAAAGATGACTGTCGCGGTCAGCGCCGCAATCATCCCGATCCAGAGCCGCCTGAAGCCCGAGCCGGTCAAGTGGAGCCGGCCGCGGCACGGCCGACGACATCCACGCCAGGCGGTGGCGTGAACCGGAAGGTCGAAGCATCCAGCCGCGGATTGCGCTCGATGCGCTCGAACACGATCTCGGTCGTCTGACCCAGCCGGTCGAGCAGGGTCATACGGCGCAGCTGGCCCTCCGCGAAGCCCAGCCGCAGTTCGCGGAAATCGCCGTCCGCTCGGCGCGGCATGAGCCGGCTCCAGGCCAGTCCGTCGGACGTGCCGGCGTCGCTGACATCAAATTCGCTGCCCAGGCCGCCCTCGCCAGTCAGCAGCATGGCCGGCGTTCCCTCGACGGTGTCGGCCGCTGCGCGGATCGTCACTTGTTCGAGTTCAACGTCGTGGAACCATACGGTCACGCCATCCGAAACGATGATCTGCTCCGGTACACGGTAATCCCAGCGGAATCGCCCAGGACGCGCCAGCGACATCGTGCCCTCGGCGGATTCGACCAGCTTGCCGCGCGAGTCCGTAACCGACTGGCGGAATTCGGCGCGCATGCTGGTCAATGCATTGAACGCCTGCTCGACGCGGCGCAAGGCATCGGCGTCCCCGGCGGCATCCGCAGACGCGGCCTGTGCCGGCAGCGCAAGGAGCAACGACACCAGAACGGTGCGCATCAGGATTCCGGCGGCGGCGGCGCCAGCACTTCGCGGCTGCCATTCGATTGCAGCGGACCCACGAGCCCGGCGGCTTCCATCGACTCCACCAGCCGCGCCGCCCGGTTGTACCCGATCTTCAGCCGCCGCTGCACGCCGGAAACCGAAGCGCGGCGTGTTTCGGTGACGATGCGCACCGCCTCGTCGTAGAGCGGATCCTGTTCGCCATCCGCTTCGGCGTCGCCGCCTTCAGCGCCGTCGTCCGGCAGGCCCGGTATCGAGCCCTGCGGACCGGTCAGCACTTCTTCGATATAGGCTGGTGCGGCGCCCCCCTGCAGCGAAGCGACGACACGATGCACTTCCTGGTCTGAAACGAAGGCGCCATGCACGCGTTCGGGGGTCGAGGTCCCGGACGGCAGGTACAGCATGTCGCCGTGGCTCAGCAGGGATTCCGCGCCGTTCTGATCGAGAATCGTCCGGGAATCGACCTTGGCCGAAACCTGGAATGCAATGCGGGACGGAATATTGGCCTTGATCAGGCCGGTGATCACGTCAACCGACGGACGTTGCGTCGCGAGCACCAGGTGGATGCCGGAAGCGCGCGCCTTCTGTGCGAGCCGCGCGATCAGCTCTTCCACCTTCTTGCCGACGATCATCATCAGGTCGGCCAGCTCGTCGATGACCACGACGATGTATGGCAACGGCTGCAATGGCGGCACTTCACCCGTGTACTTGCCGGTCGCCAGCAGCTTCGCAATGAGCGGATCCGGGATCGGCGTATTCGCCTGCTGTGCGTCCCGGACCTTGCGGTTGAACCCGCCGAGATTGCGGACGCCCAGCTCCTTCATCAGGTGATAGCGCCGCTCCATCTCCGCGACACACCAGCGCAGCGCATTCGTGGCCTGCTTCATGTCCGTCACGACCGGCGCCAGCAGATGCGGTATGCCCTCGTAGACCGACAGCTCCAGCATCTTTGGATCGATCATGATCAGCCGGACCTGTTCGGCCGAGCTCTTGTAGAGCAGCGACAGCACCATCGCATTGATCGCGACCGATTTGCCCGAACCCGTGGTGCCAGCAATCAGCAGATGCGGCATCTTTGCGAGATCGGTCACCACCGGCGCGCCGCCGATGTCCTTGCCGAGTGCGAGCGCAAGCGGCGACGCCAGCTCGTCGTAGGCGCGCGAGCGGACTATCTCGCCGAGCGTCACGAGCTCGCGTGTCTCGTTCGGTATTTCGAGTCCGACGACCGACTTGCCCGGAATCACTTCGACGACCCGCACACTGATGGCGGACAGTGCACGCGCCAGGTCCTTCGCCAGCGCGCTGATCTGGCTGACCTTGACGCCGGGCGCCGGCTTCAGCTCGAAGCGCGTAATGACGGGGCCCGGCAGCACCGCCACGACCTCGACGTCGATGCCGAAATCCTTCAGCTTGATTTCGACCAGGCGCGAGATCGCATCGAGCGCCTCGGGGGAATAGGCTTTTTCCCGCGCCGGCGGATCGTCCAGCAGCTTGAGTTCCGGCAGGTCGCGCGCAGCGGGTTTTGCAAAAAGCTGGACCTGTTTCTCCTTCTCGACCCGCACGCTGCGCTCGGGCACGGACGGCGCTGCGCTTTCGATGCGCGGCGGCGTGCGGGTCGTCGCTTTTCTCTGTACCTCGCGCGCTACGGTCTCCCGCGCCACGCGCGATTCGCGGCCGACTGCGTGATCACGGGACGTCGCCATGCGCCCGCGCACCCACGATGCGCCGGCGAGCACCCAGTGGCCGATGAAATCCATGACCCGCGGCCACGAGACGCCCGTATAGAGCTGGACGCCCGCAAACCACAGCGCAAGCATGACGAGCGTCGCGCCCAGCAGCGCGAGAATGCCTTCGAGTCCCTTGCCGACGAGATGACCAAGGATGCCGCCCGCGCCCGCCGGCAAGGCACCGGCTTCGTAATGCAAGGTCGCGAGCCCGCAACTCGTCGCGAGCACGATGACCAGCCCGACGGTGCGCAGCGCAATCGTCGAACGGCCCTGTCCCGATTCGCCGGGTCTGCGCTTCAACCCGAGCCAGGCGCTGAAGGCAATGACGACAGGGAACAGATAGGCGGGCCAGCCGAACAGCATCAGCAGGAGGTTCGCGGTTTCCGCCCCCATCGGCCCGATCAGGTTGCCTACCTGGCCGGGCTCGCCCGTGTAGGTGAAGCTCCGGTCATAGGCGTCGTAACTCGACAGCGCGATCAGGAGCACGAGCGAAAGTGCGGCGAGCAGCCAGAATGCCGCCTCGCGCAAAGCACGCGCATACACCGGGTCGAGCTTCACATCCGCATTGCCGCCGTTTCCGGTCCTGGCCACTGGGTAAGAATCCTTATCAGGAATAGGCTATAAGCATTTGATTATAAGAGCGTTGCAATTCGGGCGGCAAGCACCCATCCCCGATGACAGCGCGATCGGGATATTGCTGATCGAAAGACTATCGCGGCCCGATGCGCTCCCCTAGGATTCGCGGCTACCCGGCCTGCCGGCGAGCGAACGGCGCGAAACACAGCGGAGATCACTATACATGGCGGCCCCCCGGCACTCACGGCTCATCATCCTCGGCTCAGGCCCCGCGGGGTACTCCGCCGCGGTCTATGCGGCGCGCGCGAACCGCAAGCCGCTGCTGCTCGCGGGACTGCAGCCGGGCGGCCAGCTGATGACGACGACCGAAGTCGACAACTGGCCCGGCGATGTCGAAGGCCTGCTCGGTCCGGACCTGATGGATCGCATGCGCCGCCATGCCGAGCGATTCGGCGTCGAAATCGTTGCGGACCAGGTCGTCACGGTCGATCTGTCCCGCCGGCCGTTCCGCCTGACGGGCGAGGACGCTGAGTACAGCTGCGATGCGCTGGTCATCGCGACCGGCGCTTCCGCGCGTTACCTGGGACTGGAATCCGAGACGGCGTTCCGCGGCCGCGGCGTGTCGGCCTGCGCAACCTGCGATGGCTTCTTCTATCGCGACCAGTCGGTCGCGGTGGTCGGCGGCGGTAATACCGCTGTCGAAGAAGCGATCTACCTGACGAACATCGCTTCGCACGTCACGCTGGTCCATCGGCGCGACAAGCTCCGCGCCGAGGCGATCCTTCAGGACCGGCTGAAGGGGCTGGCGGACCAAGGCAAGATCTCGCTGCTCTGGAATCACGAAGTCGACGAAGTTCTCGGTAATGACCAGGGCGTGACCGGCGTACGCGTGCGCTCGACCGGCGGCGACGGCACGCGGGATCTCGCGGTGACGGGGCTGTTTGTCGCCATCGGGCACACGCCGAATACCGAACTGTTCCACGGGCAGCTCGAGATGAAGGACGGTTACATCATCGTCAGGACCGGCCTGGCCGGCGACGCGACGGCGACCAGCGTACCCGGCGTTTTCGCGGCGGGCGACGTCGCCGATCACGTGTACCGCCAGGCCGTTACTTCGGCGGGCACAGGCTGCATGGCGGCGCTCGATGCCGATCGCTATCTTGAGCGCGCTGCAACGGGCTGACGTCCGGTGAGCGTGCGCATCGCCCGCTCGCTCGGCGATGTCGATGCGGACGCCTGGAATGCGCTGGCCGCCGGTGCGCCGCCGTTCCTGCGACATGAGTTCCTGCTGGCGCTGGAGACCGCCGGCTGCGCGACGCCCGACACGGGCTGGCATCCACGTCACCTGCTGCATTACGACGTCGCGGGAAATCTTGCGGGCGCGATGCCGCTGTACCTGAAGGACCATTCCTGGGGCGAGTTCGTATTCGACTTTGCCTGGGCCGATGCCTGGCAGCGGGCGGGATTTGCCTACTACCCGCGCCTGGTCGCCGCCGTTCCGTTCACGCCGGCGACCGGCCCCCGGCTGCTGGCGCCGGCTGAGTCCGCGAAACGGGCGCTGCTGGACGGCGCACGGGAACTCGCCCGAGAACTCGCCGTGTCGTCGTTGCACGTGCTGTTCCCGGACGCGCGCGACTGCGCGCTGATGAGATCCGAGGGCCTGCTGCCCCGCCTGGATTGTCAGTTTCACTGGCACAACCTGGATTACGGGAGCTTTGACGACTTCCTGGACGCCTTCACCGCGGACAAGCGCAAGAAAGTCCGGCGCGAGCGCCGCCGGGTCGCGGACGCCGGCATCGAATGTCGCACCGTGAATGGCCGGGATCTGGATGCGGAAACACTCGCGACGGTCTACCGGCTGCACGCACTGACATTCGCGCGTTACGGCAACGCGCCCTACCTGAATCTGGAGTTCTTCCAAGCCCTCGCCCGCACGATGCCGGATGCCCTCGTCATCGAGCTGGCGACGCGTAACGGCGAGATCATTGCCTGCACCGTGTCGCTGCAGGGACGCGACACGCTGTACGGCCGCTACTGGGGCGCATCCGGCGACTATCACAGCCTTCACTTCGAGCTGTGTTACTACCGCGGCATCGAGCATTGCATCCGCGCCGGACTCAGCCGATTCGAGCCGGGCACGCAGGGCGAGCACAAGCTGCTGCGCGGATTCGTCCCGGCACCGGTCTGGTCCATGCACGACATTGCCGATCCCGGCTTCTCGTCTGCGATCGGCCAGTGGTTGCGACGTGAGCGCTTGCACCGGCAGGCCTGGTTCGAATCCGCGATGGGACACCTGCCCTTCCGGCGCGCCGCCATCCCCGCTAGGCTTTCCGACGATGTCCGGGATTGCCTGGCTGCAGAAGACTGATCCGCCGGCCGCGTTGCCGCCGACGGCGCGCGCGCTGCACGAACCGAATGGCCTGCTGGCCGTCGGCGGCGCGCTCACGCCCGAGTGGTTGATTCACGCCTACCGCCGCGGAATCTTCCCGTGGTTTTCCGTGGAGCAGCCGATCCTGTGGTGGGCGCCGGATCCGCGCGCAGTATTGCGGCCAAGCGAATTCCATGTGTCGCGGAGCCTCGCGCGGTCGCTCCGCGCCAGGGGCTACGAAACACGCATTGACACCGCGTTCGAGTCCGTCATCGAAGCCTGTGCAGCCCCCCGGCACGGTGCGCCCGGCACCTGGATCACGCGCGAGATGCACCGGGCTTACGTTGAATTGCACGAGCGGGGCCTCGCGCATTCTTTCGAGACCTGGCACGAAGGGCGCCTGGTGGGCGGGCTCTATGGTGTCGCCATCGGCCGGGTCTTTTTCGGGGAATCCATGTTCACTCGCCGGCCTGACGCCTCCAAGGTCGCTCTGGCCCGGCTGGTCCGCGAGTGCACTCGCCTCGACGTGCCGTTGATCGATTGCCAGATGCCGAGCCCACATCTGGCGAGCCTCGGCAGCCGCAGTCTGGCGCGAACCCATTTCGAGGCGGAACTGTCCGCTCTGGTGGATGCCGCTGACCGCCTGTGGCGCGAAGCAGACACTAATTGCGCGGGCAGGTCGCGTGCGTCACAATCCGCGCGGTTTCCGCAACAGCAGGTCGCAATGGCGAAGGAAGAAGCAATTCAGATGGAAGGGGAAGTCGTCGAGACTCTGCCCAACACGACGTTTCGCGTGCGACTGCAAAACGACCACATCGTGACCGCCCACATTTCGGGCAAGATGCGCAAGCACTACATCCGGATCCTGACCGGCGACACCGTTACCGTCGAACTGACGCCTTACGACCTGTCGAAGGGCCGCATCGTCTACCGCGCGCGCTGACCAAAGGGGTCGCATCCCCTTCAAAGGGGTCGCATCCCTTCAAAGGGGTCGCATCCCTTTTCCCAGGCACAGGCAACGTCTCGCGGCAACGCAACGCGCGAAAAGGGATGCGACCCCTTTGAAGGGGATGCGACCCCTTTTCTAGTCCTGCCCGAGCAGCTCCGGCGTTTTCGAAGGACGGCAGTCGAGCGCCAGGCTATCGCCGTTCCCCGCGACGGTCACCAGAACGCTGCCGCCGCCCGCCAGCGTGCCGAACAGCAGCTCCTCGGCAAGCGGGCGCTTGATGTGCTCCTGCAATACCCGCGCCATCGGCCGTGCCCCCATCTTGGGGTCGTAGCCACGCGTGGCGATCCAGTGCCGCGCGGCATCGTCCACTGACAGCGCGACCGATTTCAGTTCGAGCTGCGCCTCGACCTCCAGCAGCAGCTTGTCGACCACCCGCGCGATGGTCGCCTCGTCCAGCGACGCGAACTGGATGATCGCATCGAGGCGGTTCCGGAATTCCGGCGCGAAGATGCGTCGCACCGCTTCCATGCCGTCCGGCGCATGGTCCTGCTGGGTGAAGCCAATGCTTGCGCGATTCATCTCTGCGGCGCCGGCATTGGTCGTCATCACGATGATGACGTGACGGAAATCGGCCTTGCGGCCGTTGTTGTCGGTCAGCGTGCCATGATCCATCACCTGCAGCAGCAGGTTGAATACGTCCGGGTGCGCCTTTTCGATTTCGTCCAGCAGCAGCACGCAATGCGGCTGCTTGGCGATGGCCTCCGTCAGCAGTCCGCCCTGGTCGAATCCGACGTACCCGGGCGGCGCGCCGATCAGGCGCGACACGGTGTGGCGCTCCATGTACTCGGACATGTCGAAACGCAGGAACTCGACGCCGAGCGCGATCGCAAGCTGGCGGGTCACCTCGGTCTTGCCGACCCCGGTCGGTCCGGCGAACAGGAAGCTTCCGACCGGACGCCGCTCATTGCCGAGCCCGGCGCGCGACATCTTGATCGCCGCGGCGAGGGCGTCGATCGCGACGTCCTGGCCGTAGATCACGAGCTTCAGGTTGCGCTGCAGGTTCGCCAGGACTTCCCGGTCGGAAGTCGAGACGTTCTTTGGCGGTATCCGCGCAATGCGGGCGACGACCGCCTCGACATGCGCGACAGTCACCTCGGCCTCCCGTTCCGCCGCTGGCTTGAGGCGCAGTGAAGCCCCCGCCTCATCCACGACATCGATCGCCTTGTCCGGCAGGTGCCGGTCGTTGATGTGACGATCGGCCAGTTCGGCCGCGGCGACCAGCGCCTGGTCGGCGTAGCGCACGCCGTGATGCTCCTCGAAACGCGAACGCAGCCCGCGCAGGATCTCGACCGTCTCGGCAACGGAAGGCTCGACCACGTCGATCTTCTGGAAACGCCGCGCGAGCGCGTGGTCCTTCTCGAAGATGCCGCGGTACTCCTGGTAGGTCGTGGAACCGATGCAGCGCAGCTCACCGCTCGCGAGCACGGGCTTGATCAGGTTGGAGGCATCCATGACGCCGCCGGATGCGGCGCCCGCGCCGATCACGGTGTGGATCTCGTCGATGAACAGGATGGCGCCGGGCCGCTTCTTGAGTTCCGAGATGACGCCCTTCAGCCGCTTTTCGAAGTCGCCGCGGTACTTCGTGCCGGCAATCAGGGACCCCATGTCGAGCGCGTAGATCGTGCAATCCGCCAGTACGTCCGGAACCTTGCGCTCGATGACCAGCCGGGCAAGCCCCTCCGCGATTGCGGTCTTGCCGACGCCCGCCTCCCCGACATACAGCGGGTTGTTCTTGCGGCGGCGGCACAGGATCTCGACCGTACGCTGCACTTCGAGCTGGCGGCCGATCAGCGGATCGACGCGGCCCGCCTGTGCCAGCGCGTTCAAATTGATCGTGTATTTCTCGAGCATGGACGCGCCGCTTTCCTCGGCGCCTTCCCGGTCGGCGGCCGCCTCTTCGCGCGGCGCCTCGCGGTTCTCGATTCCCGACGGCAGCCCGTGCGAGATGAAGTTCACGACGTCCAGGCGCGACACGTCCTGCAGCGACAGCAGATACGCGGCATGCGACTGCTTCTCGCTGAATATCGCGACCAGCACATTGGACACCGCGACTTCCTTCCTGCCGCTGGATTGCACGTTGAACACGGCGCGTTGCAGTACGCGCTGGAAGCCAAGCGTCGGCTGCACTTCGCGGTCATCGTCGGCCGCAAGCGCCGGTGTCGTTTCGTCAATGAACTTCTGCAGGTCCGCCTGCAAGCGCACGATGTCGGCGCCGCATGCCTTCAGGATCTCGCGCACCCGCGGCGCGTCCAGGATCGAGAGCAGCAGGTGCTCCACGGTCATGTACTCGTGCCGCGCGTCGCGCGCCTTCTGGAAGGCCTCGTTCAGGCAGAACTCGAGTTCACTGGACAACAATCAGGTTTCCTCCATCGTGCACAGCAACGGATGCTGATGCTGGCGAGCGTACGTCATCACCTGCGCCACTTTGGTCTCCGCGATCTCGAATGTGAAGACCCCGCACACGCCTTTGCCCTGCGTGTGCACCTGCAGCATGACCCGTGTCGCGCGGGTCCGGTCGAGACTGAAGATCCGTTCCAGCACGTCGACCACGAATTCCATCGGCGTGTAGTCGTCGTTCAGCAGCACGACCTGGTACAGGGGCGGCTTGCGCAGCTTCGGCTGCGCCTCCTCGACCACCAGATTGTGGCCGGCCTGACCGTGCTGCTGTTCGTCTTCGACACCCACTGTCATCGCCCATCCTGGCCTGCACTCAGTTATAGGGTTCGCGCGCGGGCCGTACAAGGGACCTTCGCCCAACCGCGACGAGCGCACATATTGCGATCCGGGTTTGAGAAGTGTCGCACAAGTGCCCGTCATTCCATCGTTTTCCGGCCGGTATGCGCCTTGTGGGGCTCTGCCGCCTGCCCGTATCATGTAGCGGCAGGGTGGCCTGTCCGGAACCGGGACCGCATGGAATTCGTCGATCGCATCGTCGCGCCTATGCGCCGGCCCGGAACGGCCGGGCGCGGGGGCATGAACGCAGCCGCTCCCACCCTGGTCACACTCGTGCTCGTCATCGTGATTGCCGCGCAACTCGCGGCCCTGCTCTGGCGCGCGCTCGGTTCCGGTGACGAACCCGGAGTGCCGCCGGCGCCGGTGGCTGACGTCAATGCCGCTCAGGCCGTCGACCTGCCCGCAATCGTCAACGCGCATCTGTTCGGCGTCGCACAGAACAGTGGCGACCTGTCCGACGCGCCGGCGACGTCCGCCAACCTGGCGCTCGCGGGCACGCTCGCCGGGGCCGACCCGTCAACCGGCTGGGCGATCATCGGCGCGAGCGGGCAATCGGCACGGGTTTACGCGACCGGGTCCGCATTGCCCGGCGGCACGAAACTCATCGCGGTCTACCCGGACCGGGTAATCATCGATCGCAGCGGCGCGCGCGAGTCCTTGCTTATGCCGCGCCTCAGCGGCGGCTCCACGGGCGTCGCCTATGCGCCGCCGGTTGCCCAGGCACCTCTTACGCCGGACGATCTCGTCCGGCAGGTGATGGGCCAGGAGTCCGCGGTCAGCGAGCTGCTGCGGCCGCAACCGGTTTACGCCGGGGGCCAGCTGCGCGGATTCCGCGTTTATCCGGGCCGCGACCGCACGCTGTTTGCCCGTACCGGCTTGCAGCCGGGGGACCTGGTGATGGCCATCAACGGCGCCGCGCTCGACGATCCGCAACGCGGAGTCGAGACACTGCGCGGCATCGGCCAGGGTGCGCCGGTCACGGTAACGATCGACCGCAACGGACAGCAGCAGCAACTGACGATCGACATGACCGCCGTACAAACGCCGCAGCAACTGCAGGCGCCTGAAGAAACCGAGCCCGAGGAGTCGGAGGCTACCGAGTGAGGCCAGGCCTCCGGAGGATTGACGCATGACCCGAATCATCCGACTGACCCTGCTGCTGGCATTCGCGCTGCCGCTTGCGGCCGCCGCGCAGCAGGACACGCAGATCACGCCGAACTACAAGGATGCGGATCTGGGGCAGGTCATCGAGGCGGTGAGCCAGGTCACCGGCAAGAACTTCATCGTCGACCCGCGGGTCCGCGCCCAGGTGACGATGCTGTCCAACACGCCAATGAGCCCCGCGGCATTCTATGAAGCCTTTCTCGCGATTCTCCAGGTGCACGGATTCGTCGCGGTGCCTTCCGGCAACGTGATCAAGATCATGCCGGACGCGACCGCCCGGCAATTGCCGGCCAACGACCTGCCGGACCGCGTCAGCTCCACATCGGACGAGATCGTGACCCAGGTGCTGCAGGTGCGAAACGTATCGGCCGCGCAGCTGGTCCCGATCCTGCGCCCGATGATGCCCCAATCGGCGCACCTGGCCGCGTACCCGAGCGCCAACATGCTGATCATCTCGGACCGCGCCTCCAACGTCAGCCGCATGACCCGGATCGTGCAGCGCATCGATCACACCGGCGACGGCGACTTCGAAGTGGTCCGGCTGGAACACGCATCGTCGAGCGAAATCGTCCGCGTGATCAATTCGCTGAATGCGGCACAGGGCGCGGAAGGCGCCTCCGGCGCGCGCATCGTCGCCGACGACCGCACCAACAGCGTGCTGATCAGCGGCGAGGCTTCCCAACGGCTGCGGTTCCGCACGCTGATCACGCACCTCGACACGCCGCTCGAGGCGGGTGGCGACACGCAGGTGCGCTTTCTGCGTTATGCGGATGCGGAAAAGCTCGCAGGCAAGCTCAAGGAGCAGTCGGTCGCCACCGCGACCGGCCAGGCCGGAGCGCAGGCCGCGCCCGCCGCCGGCATCGACCAGTCGATCACGATCTGGGCCGAGCCCGAGACCAACGCGCTGGTGATCACGGCCCCGCCGAAAACGATGCGCAGCCTGATGTCGGTCGTGGACCGGCTCGACGTGCGGCGGGCCCAGGTCATCATCGAGTCCATGCTGGTCGAAGTATCGAAGGACGCGACCCGCGACCTCGGCGTCAACTGGATCCTCGACGGCTCGGGCGACGATTTCCTGGTGGGGCTGTTCAATCAGTCGATCGGCGGCGTCAACCTCGCCGACGTCGCCGGCGCGATCGAGAACCCGGGCGAAGTTCCCCCGCCCGGCGGTTTCACGGTGGGCGCCGGCCGGCGGCAGGACAGCGGCACGAATTTCGCGGCGATCCTGCGCGCCCTCGCGGCGGACGGCGATACCAACGTCATGTCGATGCCGTCGGTAATCACGCTGGACAACGAGGAAGCGCAGATCAAGGTCGCGCAGGAAGTGCCGTTCCTGACCGGCCAGTACGCCACCAACCTCCAGACGCCCGGCGGTCAGCCGAATCCCTTCCAGACCATCGAGCGCAAAGAGGTCGGCAACATTCTCAAGATCACGCCGCAGATCACCGACGAGAACACGATCCTGCTGAAGATCGAGCAGGAGTCCTCCGGCATCGCCGCTGCGGCCTCGCAGGTTTCCAGTACGGACCTTGTGACCAACAAGCGCACGATCACTACGCGCGTGCTCGTGGATGACGGCGGGATGATCGTGCTGGGCGGCCTGATCGAGGATCGCCTGACGGAAGGCGAGCGTCGCGTCCCCGTGCTCGGTCGCATTCCGATCCTCGGAAACCTGTTTCGGGTACGCAATACCCAGAAAACCAAGACCAACCTGATGGTCTTCATCAGGCCGCGGGTCGTGCGCACAGCCCAACAGGCGGCTTTCGAGACCAACGCCAAGTACAACTACATGCGCAATCTGCAGCTTGACCGGGACAACAGCAAGATCAAGCTGCTGCCCGGCGAGACGGCGCCCGCGTTGCCGCCATTCGTCGGGCCTGCGGCACCGCCGACCGCGCCCTCGCCGCCGCCGCCGGACACTGCGGACGCTCCCGAGAATCCCGGCGAGTGACCGGGGACGGCCGATGATCGCCGGCAATCCGCCGAAATCGGTGGCGCCCGTTGGACGCCTCCCCTTTACCTTCGCGAAGCGCCATGGCGTGCTGGTGCGCGCCGTGTCGGAGGGCAAGGCGCAGGTCGTCTACCGGCACGGCGCGCAGGCGTCCGCGGTCGCGGAACTCCGGCGCTTCCTGGGCATTCCACTGGTCATAGAGCGCGTCAGTTCAGCCGTGTTCGACGATCTGCTGCGCAAGGCCTATGAGGGCGGCAGTGGCGAAGCCGGCCAGATCGTCGAAGGCATCGAGGGCGAAACCGATCTCGCTGGCCTGGCGGAAGGGCTGCCCGAGCCGTCCGATCTGCTCGAAAGCGAGGACGACGCGCCGATCATCCGGCTGATCAACGCGGTGCTGACCCAGGCGATCAAGGAAAACGCGTCCGACATCCACGTGGAGCCGTATGAAAACCGGCTGGTCGTCCGCTTCCGCGTGGACGGCGTCATGCGCGAGGTGCTGCAGACCAAGCGCGCGGTCGCTCCACTCCTGATTTCTCGCATCAAGGTCATGTCGCGGCTGGATATCGCAGAGAAGCGGCTGCCCCAGGACGGGCGCATCAGCCTGCGCATCGCCGGGCGTGCGGTCGACGTGCGCGTCTCGACCCTGCCATCGGGCCACGGCGAGCGCGTGGTACTGCGACTGCTCGACAAGCAGGCGGGCCGTCTCGACCTGGCGTCCCTCGGCATGGAGCCGACCGTGCAGGGCATGATCGACGAGCTGATCCACAAGCCGCACGGCATCATCCTGGTGACCGGCCCGACCGGTTCCGGCAAGACCACGACGCTGTATGCGGCGCTCGAGCGCATCAACGACCGTACGCGCAACATCATGACCGTCGAGGATCCGATCGAGTATTACATCGACGGCATCGGCCAGACGCAGGTCAACACGAAGGTCGAAATGACGTTCGCCCGCGGACTGCGGGCGATCCTGCGCCAGGATCCGGACGTCGTGATGGTCGGCGAGATTCGTGACACGGAAACCGCCCAAATCGCCGTGCAGGCGTCGCTGACGGGCCACCTGGTGCTGTCGACGCTGCATACGAATACGGCGGTCGGCGCGGTCACCCGCCTGCGGGACATGGGCGTGGAGCCGTTCCTGCTCGCGACCACGCTGATCGGCGTGGTCGCGCAGCGCCTGGTGCGCGTCCTGAATCCGGAAACGCGCATCGGCTATCCGGCCGGCGATTACGAAGCGAGGCTGCTCGGACTGACGGCGGCGAACGCCGGCGATGCCACGCTCTACCGGCCGGGCGCCGATGCGTCCGGCGGCTACCGCGGACGCACCGGCATTTATGAGCTCGCGATCGTCGACGACCGCATGCGCGTGATGATCCATGATGGCGCCGGCGAGCACGAACTGGAGCGCCACGCGCGTCAGCTCACGCCGGGCATCCGCGACGACGGGCGCGCCAAGGTGCTGTCAGGAGTGACGTCGCTCGAGGAAATTCTTCGCGTCACCCGCGAGGAGTGATGGCGGCCTACGAATACAAGGCGCTGGACGCCGGCGGCCGGCAACAACGCGGCGTGCAGGAAGGCGACAGTCCGCGCCAGATCCGCCAACTGCTGCGCGACCAGGGCCTGTTGCCAGTCAGCGTGACCGAAGTCAGTGACGCGCCGCAGCCGCGCACATTCGAGTTCTCCCTGCCCCAGCGGATCGGCGCGCAGGACCTCGCACTGCTCACCCGTCAGCTGTCGACGCTGGTGCGCGCGTCGATACCGCTCGAGGAAGCGCTGCTCGCCGTTTCTCAACAGAGCGAGAAGCAGCGGGTCCGCAACGTGGTGGCCGGCGTGCGGACGCGGGTGATGGAAGGCAGGACGCTGGCCGAGGGACTCGGCGCGTTCCCGACCGTCTTTCCGGAGATTTACCGCGCCACCGTGTCCGCAGGAGAGCAGTCGGGTCACCTCGGCGCCGTACTCGAACGCATGGCGGACTACACCGAGAACCGCCAGATCCTGCAGCAGAAGATCAAGAACGCCATGATCTACCCGGTGCTGCTGACCGTCATCTGCTTTGGCATCGTCGGGCTGCTGCTCGGCTACGTGGTGCCGGAAGTCGTGCGGGTTTTCGAAGCCGGCGACCGGGAGCTGCCGTTCCTGACCCGCATCCTGATCGCGAGCTCGGACTTCCTGCGCGCCTGGTGGTGGCTCATGCTGGCCGTCGCGGCGGGCGGGATCTGGGCCTTCCGCCGCTGGCTGAAGCAACCGGATGCACGGCGGCGCTTTGACGCGTTCAAGCTCCGGCTCCCGCTCATCGGCCGTATCGCGCGCGGCAATAATGCCGCCCGCTTTGCCCGGACCTTCGCGATCCTGACCTCGAGCGCCGTACCGGTGCTGGAGTCGCTCCGGATCGCCGGAGAAGTCGTCACCAACACGCCCATGCGCATGGCGGTCCAGGACGCCGCGGTCCGGGTCCGCGAAGGGGCGCCGATCGCGCGCTCCCTCGGCGTCAGCAAGTTGTTCCCGCCGATGCTCGTGCATCTGGTGTCGAGCGGCGAAACCAGCGGTGAGCTGGAGGCCATGCTGGAGCGGGCGGCAGACAACCAGGAGCGCGAGCTCGACGGCATCGTCAATACGGCGGTCGGCATCCTGGGGCCCGTGATGATCCTGCTGATGGGCGGTTTCGTTTTCATGATCGTCATCGCACTTCTGTTGCCGATCTTCCAATTGAACCAGCTCGTAGGCTAAGACCTCTTGCGGACGCGCCCGCCGCGTCATATAAGTCGGCCCGCAGTGACCCTGGAACGGTCGCATGAACGAAAAGCCGAAAGAAGAGTTCGAGGACGAGGAACCGGACGAGATCGAGGACGCCGCGGAGGACCTCGATGTCGACCAGTTGATGCGGGATTTCGATACGCGCAAGCGCCGGGGTGCGCGCGTCTCCGGGGAGCCCGCCTGGCGCAAGCTCGAGCGCATGCGCGAGGAGAAGCGAACCGCCGGGCTGCTGTCGGACTTCGACGATTACGACGTGGGCGATTCCGGTTCCGGTACCGGCAGGAAGTCGCGGCACACTCCCTCGCGGCGGCGCTGAACTAGCGGAAATCCCGGGATGGCACGCTGAGCGCGCCGAGTAGCGCCGAGCGGTCCTCCAGCCGGTCCACGACGACGTGCCGCACGTCGCCCGCGCATTGCAGGCGGCCATCCACGCCGAGCAGCCTCGCACCCAGCAGCACCTGCCGGTGCGCATCTGCGATCCGGCTCCAGATCACCAGGTTCATGTAGCCGGTTTCGTCCTCGAGCGTCGCGAACACCACGCCGCCCGCCGGGCCCGGCCGTTGCCGCGTCACGACGATGCCGCCGGTCCGCACCGGGGCACCGTCCGGCAGCGCGGCCACGGCGTCGGCGGTGACCCAGCCACCGGCGGCCAGCTCCTGGCGCAGCAGCGCGAGCGGATGCCGCGCCAGCGTCAGGCCCAACGCCCGGTAATCCGCGACGATGTCCTCGCCCTCGGATGGCGTGCGCAGGAGCGGCAGGCCTTCCGCGTGATCCGTGCCGAGACCGAGGGGCAAGGCGGGCTCGACGCCCAGCACATCCCAGGACGCGCGGTGCCGGTGCCCGGCGATGCGCGAGAGCGCGCCGGCCCGCGCCAGCGCCGCCAGGTCGCGCCGCCCGAGACCGGCGCGGCGCGCGAGTTCGCCGATGCGACGATAGCCGGCGGGCTCGCGCGCCGCGACCAGCCGCTGGGCCGCCTGTTCCGTCAGACCCTTCACCAGGTGAAGACCGAGGCGCAGCGCCGGCTCGCCGTCGTCGGCCACCTCGAGCGTCGACTCGACCGCGCTGACATTGGCATCCACCGGACGCACCACCACGCCGTGCGTGCGCGCATCGCGCACCAGCTGCGCCGGTGCATAAAAGCCCATGGGCTGGCTGTTCAGCAGTGCGCAGCAGAAAGCCGCCGGTTCATGGTGCTTGAGCCAGGCGGACACGTAGACCAGCAGCGCGAAGCTCGCCGCATGCGCTTCCGGAAATCCGTAGTCGCCGAAGCCGAGGATCTGCTGGAACACCTGGCGCGCGAAGCCGAGGTCATAGCCGCGTGCGCGCATGCCCTCGATCAGTCGCTCCTCGAAGGGACCCAGCGAGCCATGGCGTTTCCAGGCCGCCATCGCGCGGCGCAGCCGGTCGGCCTCGCCCGGCGTGAAGCCGGCGGCGACGATCGCGAGCTGCATCACCTGTTCCTGGAAGATCGGCACGCCGAGCGTCCGCTCGAGCACGCTCCTGACTTCCGGGCCGGGATAGACGACCGCCTCCTCGCCGCTGCGCCGACGCAGGTACGGGTGCACCATCTGGCCCTGGATCGGTCCCGGCCGCACGATCGCGACTTCGACGACGAGATCGTAGTAACAGCAAGGCCGGAGTCGCGGCAGCATCGCCATCTGCGCGCGCGACTCGATCTGGAACACGCCGATCGTGTCCGCGCGGCAGATCATCCCGTAGACGGCGGGATCCTCGGCGGGAATATCCTGCAGACGGACCTCCCTACCCCGCCGCGCTGACACCAGCGCGAGCGAGCGGCGGATCGCCGACAGCATGCCGAGACCCAGCACGTCCACCTTGAGCAGACCGAGCTCGTCAAGGTCGTCCTTGTCCCACTGGATCACCGTGCGCTCGGGCATCGCGGCGTTCTCGATCGGCACCAGTTCCTCGAGCGGCCCGCGCGAGATCACGAACCCGCCGGTATGCTGGGACAGGTGACGCGGAAAACCGATCAGCTCGCGGGTCAGCACGAGCACGCGCGCGATCCGGGGATTCGCCGTGTCGAAGCCGGCTTCCTGGATCCGTGAATCGGCGATCTCGTGGCCGTCCCACCATTGCATCGCGCCGGCCAGCCGGTCGATCTGCGACCCGTCGAGCCCGAGGGCCTTGCCGACGTCGCGCACCGCGCTCTTCGGGCGGTAGCTGATCACGGTGGCGGTGAGCGCAGCGCACGCGCGGCCGTACTTGCGGTAGAGGTACTGGATCACCTCCTCGCGCCGCTCGTGTTCGAAATCCACGTCGATGTCGGGCGGCTCGTTGCGCTCGCGCGAGAGAAAGCGCTCGAACAGCATGCTCATGCGGGCCGGGTCCACCTCGGTGATGCCGAGCGCATAGCAGGCCGCGGAATTGGCGGCCGAGCCGCGGCCCTGGCACAGGATGCCGCGCATCCGCGCGAATTCGACGAGATCGTGCACCGTCAGGAAATAGCGTTCGTAGCCGAGCTCGGTGATCAGCGCGAGCTCGCATTCGATCAGTGCGGCGACCGCGGGCGGCGTGCCGTCGGGCCAGCGTAGCCGTGCACCGGCCACCACCAGCCGCCGCAGGTGGCCGGCCGGGGTCGCGCCTGCCGGCACGACCTCCTCCGGGTACTCGTACCGCAACTCGTCCAGCGAAAAACGGCAGCGCGCGACGATCTCGAGCGTCGCGTCGAGCAGTTCCCGCGGATACAGTTCGGCAAGCCGGGCGAGCGTGCGCATCGAGCGCTCGCCGTTCGGGTGGAGCGCATGCCCCGCTGCCGCGACGGTCGTCTTCAGCCGCACGGCAGTCAGCAGGTCCTGCAGCGCGCGCCTGCGCCGCTGGTGCATGTGCACGTCGCCGCTGGCGACCGCGGGTATCCCGAGTTCGCGCCCGATCCGGCAGAGTCTCTCGAGCCGTTCGCGGTCGACGCCTCCTGCCATCAATTCCACCGCAACCCAAAGCCGCCCCGCGAAACGCTCGCGCAGCCATGCGCCGTCGGCGGGCAGCGGCTGCGGCCCCGGCAGCCACAGGACGATGCAGTCTTCGAGGCCCGCCGCGAGATCCGAACGATCGAGCCGGTAGCGTCCCTTCGGCGCGCTGCGACGGCCTTTCGTGATGAGGCGCGCGAGCGCCCCGTAGCCTTGCCGGCTGGTGGCGAGACAGACGAGCCGCGGTCCGTCCGCGAGCGCGATCTCACTGCCGATGATGAGCGGCAGGCCGGCGGCGCGCGCCGCAGCATGCGCGCGCACGCTGCCCGCGAGCGAGCATTCGTCGGTCAGCGCGAGCGCGGCATACCCGAGCGAGCGCGCCCGCTCGACCAGCTCCGACGGGTGCGAAGCGCCGCGCAGGAACGTGAAATTGCTGATGCAGTGCAGTTCCGCATACGCCATCTCATGTTACGCCCGCGGCGAGTCGCGCCATGCGCGCGTGCTTCGCTGCCGGGACTCCCGCTCGCTCGCGCCGCCGGAACTTACGCGCTCGCTCGCGGGGTCCCGGCGCGCTCGCCCGCACGCCCGGCACCGCCGCGCACGGCCGCGATCGAGCGCCGGGCGGGTCCCCGAGCGAGCGAATTTTCCGGTTCTTCTCTTCTGAGTGAGCGAGGGTCCCCGACCGGCGCGAAGATCGCGCGGCCGATTCGCCGACGGGTTTGCGCACGGCGATCATCCGAAGACGCCGTGCAGGAACCAGCCACTGCCCGGCGGACGTTCGCGGAAGAGCCACAGCCGAACGCCCGAGCGCGTGAGCGCGACGTAGTAATCGCGCCGGACATCATGCCCGTCCCACCAGCCTGTCTCGATACGCTCCGGACCGGTGACGAGCGTGCCTTCCCAGCTGTCGAACCGCTGCGGCTCGACCAGCATCCACAACGGCCGCTCGGGGCGCGTGACGGGCCATTGCCCGGGCAAGGGCGTGGTACCACCCGGTTCGGCGATCCGCCACGCGCGCTCCGGGCGATGTTCCGGCACCGGGCAGACGCCGAATACCGCATCCTGGCCGAGCCGCGCGCGCAACCGGTCGAGCAGGCGCGCGGTCGCCTCCGGATCCGCGCTCTGGCCGCGCTCGAACAGCCCCGCATCGCGCAGCGACAACGGCAACAGGACACCGGAACGCAGGCGGATCGCAGTGACTGCCGCCGGCAGCCGCTCCCGGGCGAGCCGCTCGGCGACGAGACCGGAGAGGTGCGCCGCGTCGCCGGCCGGCCGCACCAGGCCGATGCGGATCCGCGTCGGTGCCCGGGCCCGATGCAGCAGGTCGACGCGCAAGCCCGCAATGCCGGACGCGCGGAGGCGCAGGAAGGCGGCAAGATTCGCGAGCAACCGCTCGAGCGCCGGCTGCAGCATGGGCACGGCATCCGTCTCCACGGGCAGCTCATGCTGTTCGTCGAAGCGCTCCGGCACGATGTGCCGGCGGCGCGGCTCGGGCCGGCGTCCGACGCCCGCGTCGAGCTCATCGAGCAGCCGCGGACCGAACCGCGCGACGAAACCCGCGCGCGGCAGCCGGAGCAGGTCCGCGACATTCCGGATACCGAGTGCGGTGAGGACCGTTACCGTCTCCGCCGGCCACTGCAGGCAGGAAAGCGGCAGGCGCGAGGCGATGTCCGGCATGGCCTTCGCCTGCGTGACGCTCAGCCCGAGATCGGCCCGCGCAAGCCACAGGGCGCCACGCGGCGTCGGCGCAAGCGCGAGCGCGGCCTGCAGCCCGCCGTCGTGCAACCCGCTCAATGCCCGGCGGCAGAGCGCCATCGCGCCGCCGAACAGATCGAGGCTGCCCCGTACCTCGGCGAGCACCGTGCAGGGCGGCTCGATGCTGACGACGGGCGTGAAGCGCAGTGCCCAACGCGCAATCCGGTCGAGCAGCGCGGCTTCCGCCACCGGCCGGCGCTCCTCGACCCGCAACCCGGGCACCAATGCGAGCGCGGCATTGAGGCCCATGCCGGCGACGATGCCCTGGCGGGCGGCACGCTCGTTGCAGGCAACGATGCCGCGCCGCGGGTCGTTCTCCGCGGTGACGACGGCCGCTCGCGCGGAAGCCGTCGCCGGCAGCAGGGCGTGCAGCGGCAGGCGGGGAAAATGCGCGGCGAGCCATAGCTCGCGTCGTTCGCCGTCGGCAGCGGGCGGCATCGCGGGAGGCACCACGGCGAGTGCCCGCCGATGACTCTCCGGTGCCGGCGCGCGCGTTGCCGGGCGTCCTTCCAGCATCCGGGGCGACCTCAGTGAATGGACAGGCGGTCGATGCGCGAGGGCATGCCGCCGCGGCTTTTCAGTATCTCGACGTCGAGGCCGTCGTCATGCGCCGCGAGCACCAGCCGGAGCGCAGCGGGCGAGGATTCCTCGCGGTGCGCCGCCGGACGGAACAGAAAACCGGGACTGCGCCCCTCTTCCGCCGCGAGCTTCAGCCGACGCAAGGCGCGGTTGTCGGCCGCGCCGATCCAGCCCAGCACGGCCGTACAGGCACCGGAACGCAAGGCCTGCTCCATCGCCCAGAGCAGGTCGAGCCCGGCGCGTGGCCGGATCACCAGCATGCGCGCCGGATCGAGCCCGGCATCGGCGAGTGCGGGCGCGTACGGCAGATGCGGCGGCGCGAGCCACGCAATCCAGCGCGGCTCGCCGGGCGATGCGAGCGCTAGCTGGCGCAGCGCCGGCAACAGCAGGTGGATCTCGCCGATGCCGGCGGCGGGAATCAGTAATTCGACCAGCGTGGACAGCGGCCAGCCGCCACCGGGCAGGCATTCGTCGAGACGGCGGAAACCGCTCGGAATGGCGGCAGGCATCTCGCCGCCGACGCCGCCCTGCCAGAGCGCAGGGTGGCGCAGCAATTCGGCGAGCGCGTCGCTCACTGCATGACATCCGACCGGCTGCGCCGCAGCACCCCGACTACCACACCTTCGATGGTCAGCGACTGCTTGCGCAGGTCGACGCGGATCGGTTCGAAATCCGGGTTCTCGGGCATCAGCCAGACCACGCTGCCTTCCTGGCGATAGCGCTTGACCGTCACCTCGTTCTCGAGCCGCGCGACGATGATCTGCCGGTTGCGGACGTCGGGCGAGCGATGCACTGCGACCAGGTCGCCATCCAGAATGCCGACATCGCGCATGCTCATGCCGCTGACGCGCAGCAGGTAATGCGGCCGTGGGCTGAACAGCTGGGGATCGATCTGGAAGCGGCCTTCGATATGCTCTTCGGCCAGAATCGGGCGGCCGGCAGCGACCCGGCCGATCAGCGGCAGGCCCATCTGTTCGCGCAGCGCGTCCTTGAGCACGATGCCGCGTGCGCTGCCCGCGACCAGCCCGAGCACGCCCTTGCGCTGCAGGGCGCGCAGATGTTCCTCGGCGGCATTGGCGGAGCGGAAACCCAGCGCCCGGGCGATTTCCGCGCGCGTCGGCGGCATCCCGTTCGAGGCGATGGCATCCTGGATGAATTCGAGAATCTGGCGTTGGCGGGGAGTCAGCTCGGTCATGCGGCACCTGTATGAATGATCAGGTGCTGTGATTATATACAGTTTTACTGTCCTGGCAAGCCGCAAAAACCGGTCGCGCCCGCGTAGGCACACACCGACACCCGAACACGGCGGCGTCTCACACCACGCGCGCGCTCATCCGTGCCGGACAAGCGCACGATGCGCGTCACGCGTGAACGACGAGAATGGTGCGCAACGATTACATGCGCGTGTACTTCATCGCTGAGGAAACTCCGCGGAAGCCGAAAACACGTGCAATGCCTGTCGCCTTCCGGCGACATGCGCATCGTGCTTTCACCGCTTGCGCTGATAAGTTACGATCCGTACGAAGCCGCGTGCACAGGAAGGAACATGCGGCGCCGTACAACCGCGAAAGCGGGTTGTAACGTTCCATGCAACCTTGTGGAGAAAAAACTCATGACCAACATCCTGAAGGTGGGCGTCGCTGCCGCCGTCATCGCCCTGGGCGCCGGCTGTACCGATCTGAAGCCCTTGCAGGCGGAAGTCGACTCGCTCAAGTCGCAGGTTTCCAAGTTGTCCGGTGACCTCGATGGCGTCAAGACCGCAGCGGACGGCGCCAGCCGCGCCGCAGCTTCTGCCCAGCAGGCCGCCACCTCGGCGCAGAACTCGGCCAACCAGGCCCTGTCTGCGGCGCAGGCTGCGCAGCAGTGCTGCGATGCGAACAGCGAGAAGCTGAACCGCATGTTCGAACGGTCGATGTCGAAGTAATCGATCTCGGACTACGACAAAAAAACCCGCGGTGGCGACATCGCGGGTTTTTTGTTTTTCAGGGGGCGGAATCCGCGACGGCAACGACGCCCGCGCCCGGCATCGAAATCACAGTCGGAATGCCGCGTGCTTCCCGCCACGCCTGTTCGGCCCCGCTCCAGTCGATCGGCAGCGGCGCCGCCCGCGTCGCCTCTACGATCAGCCGCGTCAGGTCGGTCAGCGTCGGCGGTTCGACGGCGTCTTCCTGCAACGGCGGGTGGACCTCGATCATCAGCTCGCCGTCGTGCCAGCCCCACTTGTACGGCTGGTTCACGATCGTGACCGGCGTGCCGATCGTCACCATTCCGTAGAGCGCTTCGATATCCTCCGGGTACAGGCGCATGCAGCCGTGCGTGACCTGCATGCCGACGCCCGCGGGGCGGTTCGTACCGTGGATCAGGTAGGCGCCGCCCGGAATTCCAAGCGCCATCTTGTAACGCCCCATCGGATTGTCCGGACCCGGCGGAACGACTGCGGGAAGAAAGTCGCCACGCTTCGCATGTTCCTCGCGCACCGACTTCGGCGGTATCCAGGGGGCATCCTTCAATTTGGAGACGATCCGGGTCGTGCCGAGCGGCGTATTCCAGTCCATTTTTCCGATGCTGACGGGATACGTCCACACCGTGGGCGTCGCGCCCGGCGCCGCGGGCGGAAACCAGTAGAGCCGGTGTTCAGGGAGATTGATCACGATCCCTGCGCGCACCGCGCGCGGCAACAGACGCCGCTTGGGTACCAGGACATCGGTGCCGGTTCCCGGCAGCCAGGCATCCACGCCGGGATTCGCGTTCCTGATCTCTTCATAGCCGAGTCCGTGGCGCCGCGCGACGTCCAGCAGCGTGTCTTTCTCGTCGGTGCGCGCGGTACGCATCTCGCCGACGATGTCACTGCCGTTTGCCGGCAGCGCGAACTGCTCCGCCGCCACCGGGGTCGCGACGGCAGCGCCTACCGCCAGACAGATCATTCTCAGCATTTCGAGTTGGACCATCGGCGCTGGCGCTGGTTTCCGCATCAGTAGCGGATCAGCGCGGATCCCCAGGTAAAGCCGCCGCCAAACGTCTCGAGCAGCAGGAGCTGTCCGCGCCGAACGCGGCCGTCACGGACCGCGGTGTCGAGCGCGAGCGGAATGGACGCAGCCGACGTATTGCCGTGATCCTGCACCGTCATGACCACTTTCTCCATCGGCAGACCGAGCTTGTCGGCGGCCGACTGGATGATGCGCAGATTGGCCTGGTGCGGGATCAGCCAGTCGATCTCGCCGCGCTCGATGCCGTTCTTCGCGAGCGTCTCGTCGACCAGACGCGACAGTGTGCGAACCGCGACCTTGAATACCTCGTTGCCCAGCATCTTGAGACCGTCGGTCGAGTTGTTGCGCAGCGTTTCGAAGCCGCTCGACACGCCGTACGGGAAATACAGCAGGTCCTTGTATTTGCCGTCGGAATGCAGATGGGTCGCGATGACGCCCGGCTCGTCGGCGGGCGTCAGCACGACCGCGCCTGCGCCGTCGCCGAACAGCACGCAGGTGGCACGATCGGTCCAGTCGACGAAGCGGGACAGGCATTCGACGCCGACCACGAGCGCGCACTTTGATTCGCCGAGGCGCACGTACTTGTCCGCGATCGAAAGCGCGTAGACAAATCCACTGCAGGCGGTTTCGAGCGAGAACGCCGGACAGCCATGGATGCCGAGCCGCTCCTGCAGGAGTGTGCCGGTGTTCGGGAAGATGAGGTCCGGCGTGGTCGTGCCAACCACGATGAAATCGACGTCGGCGGCCGTCAGTCCCGCCGCTTTCAGCGCGCGCCGCGCCGCGTGCTCGCCCAGCGATGAGCTGGTCTCCTCCGGCGCCGCGATGTGGCGGCGCTCGATGCCGGTGCGCGAGCGGATCCACTCGGCGGTGGTATCGACCCGCGATTCGAGATCCTTGTTGGTCAGCACCTGCGCAGGCAGGTAACTGCCCGTGCCGGCGACCCGCGAATAGCGGTTCATCCCGCGGTCACCGGACTCATGACCGCCGCCGGATCATTCCGCGCCCGTGTCCTCGACCGGGACGTCAATGACCTTGCGGCCGCGATAGTAGCCGTCGCGGCTCACGCGATGGCGCAGATGCGTCTCGCCGGTGGTCGGATCCTTCGACAGCGCCGGCTTCGTGATGCGGTCGTGGGAACGGTGCATGCCGCGCTTTGACGGTGTCTTGCGGCTCTTTTGTACGGGCATTGAAGTTCGCTCTCCGAATCAGTGTTTCAACAAATCCTTCAGTCCGGCAAACGGCCGGCGCAGCTCCGGCGCCGCGGCCGGTTCGGCCGGGGCGGCCGCTCCCGGCAATCGGCACTGCGCGCCTGCGGGATGCCGTGCGATCGCCGGCAACGCCAGCAGTAATTCGTCTTCGACCAGCGCCTCCAGGTCGACCCGCTTCGGATCGCCGGGGATCGCATCGTGTCCCGCCGGCACCCGATCGCTTTCCTGCATCACGAACGCCAGCCGCGATTCGGCACGCAGTTCGTGCGGCATCGGCTGCAGGCAGCGCTGGCACACCAGCGTGACGCCCGCCCTGACATCCAGTGCGCCTGCCGGCACCGCATCGACCGTGCGCAGGACCAGACGCGCATAGGCAACTCCGCCGGGTTCGGCCAGTCGGTCACGCAGACGAACAAAATCCGCCAGCGGAAACTCGCGTTCGACGACGGCTCCCTGCGCCGCCTGTACCACAGCATCGAGCAGCGGGTCCCGGGCAGTCGGCATGGGGGCGGTATGATAGTGATCCGTGCCGGGGGTGTCAAAACAAGTTCGTCGCAAATCATTGTTTTTTAAGTAGGGATTGCCATGCAAGCAATTCTGGTCCTGGCCTCGACGTCCCCGTACCGGGCGGCCCAGCTCGCGCAGATCGGCATCGAGTTCCGGGTCGAGGCGCCGGGCATCGGAGAATCGCCGGTCGGCGGCGAAACACCCGGGGACCGGGCGTTGCGGCTGGCGCACGCCAAGGCGGTCGCGGTCGCCCGGCGCTTTCCCGGCGCCTGGGTGCTCGGCTCGGACCAGGTGGCCGACTGCAACGGGACGATCCATGACAAGCCCGGTGATGCATTGCGCGCCGAAGAACAGCTGCGGGCCAGCAGCGGCCAGGCGGTGGTATTCCATACCGCAGCGGTATTGCGTCACGACGAATCCGGGGTCGCGCTGTCGCACCTCGATCGCACGACGGTCCGGTTCCGGGTGCTGAGCGACGCTGATATCGCCGCTTATGTGCTGCGTGACCAGCCGTTCGACTGCGCCGGTGGATTCCGGTCGGAGGGACTGGGCATCGCCCTGTTCGACGCGATTGAGACCCAGGACCCGTCCGCGCTGATCGGCCTGCCGTTGATCTGGGTGGCCGGGGCGCTACGCACCGCCGGCATCGATCCGCTGCGCGGCGCTCAGGCCTGAGCGGAAGCAGCGGCCGCGACCGGCAGTCTCAATAGCAAATTGCCGAGATCGTCCGGCAACTCGACCGCGATGGCGAACGGCTGCCTCGTGTCCGGCCAGTTGAATGAGACGGCGGCCGCGTGCAGGAACATCCGGCGCAGCCCGAGTTCGTGCATGCGCCGGTTGAATTCGCGGTCGCCGTACTTGTCGTCGCCTGCGACCGGGTGCCCGGCAAATGCGGCATGCACGCGGATCTGGTGCGTACGGCCGGTGTCGATGGCCACGTCCATCAAGGTCGCCAGCGAGCGAAATGCCTGACGCGGCGCGAAGCGTGATATAGCGGTCTTGCCGGCGGCATGCACGCGCACAACCCGTTCTCCGGCCTGGCGCGCGTGCGTGAGCACCGGCGCATCGATCGTCTTGCGGCCGAGGCGCCAGCGGCCCGCGACCAGCGCTGCGTAGCGCTTCTCGATACGGCCCTCGCGCAGCAGCGCATGCAGCATGCGCAGCGCCGGGCGGTTGCGCGCCACGAGGAGGCAGCCGCTGGTGTCGCGATCGAGCCGATGGGCGAGTTCGAGCGATTCGTCGGGCCGCAGTGCGCGCAAGGCTTCGATTGCGCCGAATGACAGGCCGGAACCGCCATGTACGGCGAGCCCGGCTGGCTTGTTCAGCACCAGCAGCCGGTCGTCTTCATGAATGATCGCGCCCCGCACCGTCGCCTGCAGCGCATCCGGCACCCCGCGCGCCGGCGGGCCCTCCGCGCGCGCATCGCGCACTGGCGGCAGACGCACCTCGTCGCTCGCGGCAAGACGGTAATCCGCCTTCGACCGCTTGCCGTTGACCCGCACCTCGCCCCGCCGCAATAGCCTGTAAACGCGGCTTCGAGGCACTCCGGAGAGCGTCCGCAGCAAAAAATTGTCGAGTCTTTGCCCCGCGCCCACCGCGCCCGCCAGCACCCGCTGCACCTTGCCGCGCGACAATCGATCCGGCATTACGGAGTTTCTCTAACGTATTGATTTGTCGAACGCATTGCTGCTATCTTCCCGGGTAGTCAGGTCTTACGGCGCAGGTTCCGCGAAGCGGGACGTGGCCGCTGACCGGTACGCGGTCCCTCCCTCATCGACCCCGGTCAACCGTGGGTGTCGTCCCGGGCAGGCCGCATGTTAGTTGGTCCGGCAAGGCCGGGCCATCGCCGGCCGTCTGCTCGGATGTGATGTCCCCGCGCGTGTTGATCTCGCTTCCAGGTGCAGGAGTTTGTATGCCAGCAGCCGTGCGCGCTGGCCCGCTCCCGTGCGCCCGCGATCCGCGCCTGCAGGGTGATGAGCTTGCGCTCGTGACGCAGCGTGACATCGGAAGCCAGGCGGCCCCTGCAACCTCGGAAGGGGCTTATGAAGAGAATGCTCATCAACGCAACCCAGCAAGAGGAGTTGCGCGTCGCGCTGGTTGACGGCCAGAAGCTGTACGACCTGTCGATCGACATCCCGTCCCGCGAACAGAAAAAGGGCAATGTCTACAAGGCGCGGGTCACCCGCGTCGAGCCGAGCCTCGAAGCGGCGTTCGTCGAATATGGCTCGCAGCGCCAGGGATTCCTGCCGCTGAAAGAAGTCGCGCGCGAGTATTTCCGTTTCCAGCCGGCGCCCGGTGCACGATTCAACATCCGCGACGTGCTGCAGGAAGGCCAGGAAATCCTCGTGCAGGTCGAGAAGGAGGAACGCGGCAACAAGGGCGCCGCGCTCACGACTTTCATAAGCCTCGCCGGACGTTTCCTGGTGCTGATGCCGAACAATCCCCGCGCCGGCGGCGTGTCGCGCCGCATTGAAGGCGAGGAGCGCGACGTTACCCGCGATTCGCTCGAGCAGCTGCATGTGCCGGACGGCATGGGCACCATCGTGCGCACCGCGGGCGTCGGCCGGGCCCCCGAAGAACTGCAGTGGGATCTCGACAACCTGCGCGCCAACTGGGACGCGATCGTTACCGCGTCCGGCGAGCGGCCCGCGCCGTTCCTGGTCTATCAGGAAAGCGATGCGGTCACCCGGGCGCTGCGCGATTACCTGTCCGACGACATCGGTGAAGTGCTGATTGACGAATCCGCCGCGCACGGGCGCGCGCTGGAATACGTGCAGCGCTTCCAGACCCCGGAAGCGCAGCGGCAGATCAAGCTGTACGCGGACGACGTGCCACTGTTTACGCGCTTCCAGATCGAGAGCCAGATCGAATCGGCGTATTCGCACACGGTGACGCTGCCTTCCGGCGGCAGCATCGTGATCGACTACACCGAAGCGCTGGTGTCGATCGACATCAACTCCGCTCGCGCCACCCGCGGCGCGGACATCGAGACCACCGCCTACAACACGAACCTGGAAGCCGCCGAGGAAATCGCACGCCAGCTGCGGATCCGGGACCTTGGCGGCCTGATCGTCATCGACTTCATCGACATGGAGTCGAAGAAGAACCAGCAGGGCGTCGAGGAACGGCTGCGCGAAGCGGTGCGCTCGGACCGCGCCCGCATCCAGCTCGGGCGCATCTCGCGTTTCGGTCTGATGGAAATGTCGCGTCAGCGGCTGCGCCCCTCGCTCGGCGAGTCGACTCACCTCGCCTGCCCCCGGTGCAGCGGCATGGGGACCATCCGCAGCGTCGAATCGATGGCGCTCGCGGTACTGCGCCTGATCGGAGAGGAAGTGCGCAAGGAGCGCACCACCCGCGTGGTGGCCCAGTTGCCGGTGGACGTCGCGACCTTCCTGATCAACGAGAAGCGCGAATGGCTGCATCAGCTGGAGAGTCAGCGCGAGGCAAACATTGTCCTGGTGCCGGACCAGAACATGCAGACGCCCAATTACTCCATCCGGCGGGTACGTGACGACGAACTGGGTCTGGCCGAGAACGCGGTGACCAGCTACCAGATGGCGGGCCAGGCGCCGGTCGAGCTCGATTTCAAGTTGGCGACCGAGCAGCGCGCGGCCGCGGCGCCCGCGGCCGTGCAGCAGATTGCGCCCCCCGCCCCCGCGCCGGCGCCGGCCCCTGCCGCCAGCGAGCCGGCGGGTCCCGGTTTATGGGCGCGATTCCTGCGCTGGTTGCGCGGTGGCGGCGACGCCGCGCGCGCGGTCCGGGAGGAAACGAAACGGGTCGCCGCACGCGACGAGCGGCCGAGCGGCCGGCATGGCCGCGATCATCGCGACGACCGCGGCGGCAGGCAACACCACCGTGATCGCGGACCGCGGCGCGATCGTGATCGCAGTCGCGATCGCAATCGCGACCGGCATCGCGACCCCGATCGCGAGCAGCGCAACGAACGCACGCGTGCGGATCATGCGCGCGACGACCGGCCGAGGGTGGAGCCTCCCCGCGATGACCGACCACGCCCGGATCGCGCCCGCGACGATGGCTCGCGCCATCGCGACCGGCCGGCGCAGGCCCAGAATCAGCCGCCGCCGCAGGGTGCGGAACCGGCCAACGGCGACGGTGACTCCCAGCGTCGCCGGCGCCGCCGCCGCGGCCGCGGCGGGCGGGGCGGCCGTGACAATCGCGACGGGCGCCAGGAACCGCAAGCCGGCAGCGAATCGTCGCCGCCGCTGCAGGCTTCCCCTGATGCGCCGGCGCACGAGTTTGCTGCGGCGGCGCCCTTCGTCCCGGCCAGTCAGGTGCCGGACGTAGCGCCGGCATACGAGCCCGAGGCGCAGCAGGCGGCATCAGCGCCGGCGGCGGAGGAATCGCCTGCGCAGCCACCAAAGCCGGCGCAGAACTACACGGTCTGGTCATCGACACCGGGCGAAGGACAACACTTCGGACCCAAGGAATGAGTCAGGCTCGGTTGCCGAGCGCGGCCAGCAGGCCGCGCGCGGCCGCCTCGACCAGGTCGAGGACTTGTTCGAATCCTTCCGCACCGCCGGAGTAAGGATCGGGCACCTCCCGGCACCCAAGGCCGGGCGCGTATTCCAGGAACCGTCGCACCCGGTCGCGCCGTTCGGGCGGCGCGATCTGGAGCAGGCGCCGGTACACCGGCTCGTCCATGGCCAGCAGCAGGTCGAAGCGTTCGAAATCGTCCGGCGACACGGTGCGGGCGCGCAGCCCGCGCATGTCGATGCCGCGCCGGGCCGCCGCCGCGATCGAGCGCTCGTCGGGTTCGCTGCCGGTGTGATAACCATGAGTGCCGGCGGAGTCCGCCTCGACGCCGAGTCCCGGTGCCTCGCGCGCCAGCAGGTCGCGAAACACCGCCTCGGCGGTTGGTGACCGGCAGATGTTGCCAAGGCAGACAAACAGTACCCGCCGGATCATGCGCGCCGGCGTTGCCGCAACCAGCCTTCCAGGATCTCGATCGCCTGCAGAGTCTCTGCCGTCGAAACGGCAAACGAGATGCGGATGAAGCGGCCGCCCTGCACCGAGTCGAAATCGCGGCCGGTGTTGAGGGCGAGTCCCGTCGCATCCAGCAATTCGCGGCACCAGGCGAGTGAATCGCCGGTCAGGTGTCCGATGTCCGCATACAGATAGAAAGCACCGGCCGCCGGCGCAATGCGCGTGATGCCGATACGCGGCAATGCGTCCATCAGGAGCTGACGATTGACCGCGTACGTCGCCACGTGCCGGTCGAGCTCTTCCGACTCTTCCATGGCCGCAAGCGCGATGTGCTGCGAGAGCGTCGGCGGGACCAGGAACAGGTTGGCCGCGTAGCGACGCAGTACCTCCGTTTGCCCTGCCGGAACGACGCACCAGCCGAGCCGCCATCCGGTCATGCACCAGTACTTCGAGAACGTGTTCACGACGATGGCCTGCGGATCGAATTCCAGCATCGAATGCGCGGGTTCGCCAAAGGTCACGCCGTGATAGGTCTCATCCGACAGAATACGAATGCGTCGCTCGCGGCACACGGCGGCGATAGCGCGCTGTTCGTCGGCATCGAGCATCGTGCCGGTTGGATTCGACGGGCTGGTCAGTATCAGCCCGGCGGGCGCCGGCTCGAGCGCGTCGATCATCGCAGCCGTAGGCTGAAAGCGCGTGTCGGCGCCGCAGTCGATCTCCACCGGCGCGAGACCGAGCGCGTGCAGCACGTTGCGGTGCGCCGGGTAGCCGGGCCGCGGAACCACGACGCGTACGTCCCGGGGAAACAGAGCCGACAGGGCGAGTACGATCGCGCCGGAAGCGCCCATCGTCAGCACCACGCGCGACGGATCGACGGTCAGCCCGTAGCGTTCGCGATAGAGCCATGCAATACGCTCCGCCAGCGCCCCGCTCTCCCAGTAACCCTGCGGCGACTCGACGATGGCGCGGCGTCCCGCCTCGATTGCGGCGCGCGGCGCACCGGCCGAGGGCTGCCCGACTTCCATGTGGATCACCGGCAGGCCGCGGCGCTCGCGTTCATTGGCGGCACGATTGATTTCGACCGCATAGAACGGGGTGACCTTCGCTGCGGCGGGGTTCACGAGGCGGTCTCCAGGCGCAACGACGCTTCCGCGCGCAGCAGATCCTGAGGCGTATCGATGCCGGGGCCGGGCGGCTCGATCGCGTCGGCGACCGCGATGACCATGCCCGCCTGCAATGCGCGCAACTGCTCGAGTCTCTCGGCCTGCTCGAGCGCCGACGGTGGCATGGCCGCGAGCCGCCGCAGGGACTCGACGCGATAGGCATAAATGCCGAGGTGACGACGCGCGCCTACGGACGCCGGCGCCGCGCCATCGCGCAGCCAGGGTATAGGCGCACGGCTGAAATACAGGGCATGCGCATGGGCGTCAGCGACGACCTTGACGACGTTCGCGTTGCAGAATTCTTCGTGCGAGTTGATCGGCGTTGCCAGCGTAGCGATCGCAGCCTCGGGGTCGTCCGACAGCAGCCGGGCTGCCTGGGAGATCAGCGCATGCGGCAATAGCGGTTCGTCGCCCTGCACATTGACGACAATGTCATCCGGCGCCCAGCGCCGGCGGGCGGCGACTTCCGCGATCCGGTCCGTGCCCGATGCATGCCCCGTGCCGGTCATCTCGACATCGGCCCCCTGTGCCAGGCAGGCGGCGCGAATGCGATCGTCATCGGTCGCGACAACGACTTCAACGGCGCCGGAACGCAGGGCCAGCCGATGGACGTGCAGCACGAGCGGCAGCCCCCCGAGCAATGCCAGCGGCTTGCCGGGCAGGCGTGTCGATGCGTAGCGCGCCGGAATCGCGACGCGGAACATTCAGCGGCCGGCCAGCACCGGATCGTCCGGCGTCAGCGCGCGCGCCTGGTCCGGCAGCATGACCGGAATGCCGTCCCGCACCGGGAACGCCAGCCGGTCCGCGCGGCACAGGAACTCGCCGGAATCGCGCAACCACTGCAAAGGCCCCTTGCAGACAGGACAGGCCAGAATGTCGGTCAGGCGTTCACTCAAGATTGGGGCGCTCCTTGCAGGCGGGCTGCGGTCTCGATCGTCACGCGCTCCAGCAGGCGTTTCGCGGCCGCGCTGTCGATGCGGGCTTCGACCGTCAGGTACCACGCGTCGCGCCAGCCGCTGCCGGTGCATTTTACGGCATCCTTCTCCGTCATCAGCACGGGCTTGCCAGCCCCCGCGCCGGCCTCGGCCGGCGTCAGCGTCGCATGATCGGGAAATGCGCGCTCCTCCACGGTCAGGCCATGGCCGCGCAGCAGCGCGAAGAACCGTCCGGGATTGCCGATCGCCGCCACGGCGATCACCGGCTGACCGGCAAACTCCGCAAGCGGTCGCCGGGTGAGGCCGTCGAGCGCGACGACTGCAACGGGCTCAAGTCGCATCGAGATCGCGCCCGGCCGCTTGAACCCAGCGCCATTGACGACCACGACATCGACCGAATCCAGCCGGCTCGCCGGTTCGCGCAAGGGTCCGGCCGGCAGCAGGCGGCCGTTGCCGAAGCCCCGCGCCCCGTCCACGACCGCGATTTCGATATCGGGCACGAGCCCGGGATGCTGCAGGCCGTCGTCGCACAGGATGACCTCGCTGTTCTTCTCGAGCAGCCGGACCGCCTCCGCCCGATCGGCGCCGACCACGACCGGCAGATCGAGCCGGCGACGGAGCAGGCACGGCTCGTCGCCGACCGACTTCGCATCGTCGCTGGCCAACACGCGCCGCGTGCGTTCATTGGTGCCGCCATAACCCCGCGTCGCGATGCCGACATTCAGGCCGCGCGCCCGCAGGTTCTCGGCCAGCCAGATCACGAGCGGCGTCTTGCCGGTGCCGCCGACGGTCAGGTTCCCGACCACGACCACCACTCGGCGCGACCGATAGGCCTGCAGCCAGCCCTGCCGATAGGCCATGACGCGCAGCCAGGCGAGTCCCGAGTACAGCCACGCGAGCGGCTGCAGCCAGCGGCCACGGCCGGTATCGCCGTACCAGGTCTCGAGCAGCCAGTCATGCAGTCGTGGGTCCACGATCAGACGTTGAACTGCATGCGGTGCAGCGCCGCGTAGACGCCGCCTGCGGCCAGCAGCGCGGGATGGGTTCCTGATTCGACGATGCGCCCGTCATCCAGCACGATGATCCGGCTCGCGCGTTCGATGGTCGACAGGCGGTGCGCGATGACGAGCGTCGTGCGGTCGCGCAGCAGCTCCGTCAGCGCGGATTGCACGGCATGCTCCGATTCGGAGTCGAGAGCCGACGTCGCTTCGTCCAGAACCAGGATCGGGGCGTTCTTCAGCAGGGCGCGGGCGATCGCGACGCGCTGGCGCTGGCCACCGGAGAGCAGGGCCCCGCGTTCGCCGATCCGCGCGTCGAGGCCGTCCGGGAACTCGCGGGCGAACTCGATCACGTGCGCGGCGGCGGCGGCAGCCTCGATCGCCTGCGGATCCGCCTGCGGCGCGCTGAACGCGATGTTGTTGCGGATCGTGTCGTCGATCAGCATGACGTCCTGGCTCACGAGGCTGATCTGCCGGCGCAGGTCATTCAGCCGGTATTGGCGGAGGTCGACGCCGTCCAGCAGCACACTGCCCGAATCGGGATCGTGGAAGCGTGGCAGCAGGCCGATCAGCGTGGATTTGCCGCTGCCGGAACGGCCGACGATCGCAATGGTCTCGCCCGGCTGCGCCACGAAATCGATGCCCTGCAGCACCTCGCCCTTCTCCGCGTCGTAGGTGAAGCTGACATTCCGGAACTCGATCGCGCCGCGTGCCCGCCCGATCGCAAGCGTACCGCCCTGGTCCTCGACCGGCGTGTCGAGGATCTCGAACACGCTCTCCCCGGCCGCGATGCCCTGCTGCAGCGGGCCCACGAGGCCGACCAGACGGCGCAACGGCGCGGTGATGAGCAACAACGCCGTCAGGAACGAGGTGAACTCGCCGACCGTGAGTCCCTGCGTCATCACGTCGCGGATCGCGACATACATGACGGCGGCCAGGCCGAATGCGGCGATCATCTGCACCACGGGGTTGGACACGGCCTTGACGGTCACGAGCTTCATGAAGCTCGCGCGATTGTGCTCATTGACGCGCTCGAATACTTCGAGCTGCAGGGGCTGCGCATTGAATACCTTGATCATGCGCTGGCTTTCCAGCGATTCCTTCGCCACGCGCGTGACGTCTCCCATCGACAGCTGGATGCGGGCGCTGTAGCGGCGGAACAGGCGGCTGGTGACGCGGATGAGCCCGACGATCAGCGGCGAGACCAGAAGCGCAAAGGCCGTCAGGCGCCAGTTCAGCCAGAACAGCCAGGCCAGCAGCCCCGCGATCGTCAGCGTGTCGCGAATCATCGAGGTGATCGCGGTCGTCGCCGCTTCCGCGACGAGCTCGATGTTGTAGGTCAGCCGCGACAGCAGCTGCGCGGCGCCGTTGCGATCGTAGAAAGCCGAAGGCAGTTGCAGATAGCGGGCAAACAGGTCGCGCCGGAGCGCCTTGATCACTTGCCGGCCGACCCAGCCCGGCGCATAGATGGACAGGTAGTCGCCGACGCCGCGCGCGGCGAACAGGACGATGATGCCCGCCGGCACCAGCACCAGGACGCTCGAGTCCCGCTCGACGAAGGCGCCGTCGAGGAACTGCTTGACCAGCCAGGCGAGGCCCGTGTCCACGGCCGCGAACAGCACCATGCCGACCACGCCGAGCAGGAACATCGCCCAGTGCGGCCGCGCATAGGCGAGCAGCCGGAGATAGATCCTGAGGCCGCTGGCGGTGAGCGGCGGCAGGTTGCCTTCAATCTTCCGCTTGCTCATTGACCGTCGCGATGTTGACCTGCGAGAAGCCGAGGCGCGCTGCGACATCCATTGCGGTCACCACGGACTGGTGGCTGGCCCGCGCGTCCGCCCGGATCGTGACCGGCTGCGTGGTGGACCCGCCGGCCAGCTGCATGAGCGCCGTCGCGAGCGTGTCGCGCTGGTTGTTCACGAGCACCTGCTCGTTGACCCGATAGCTCCCCTGCGCAGTAATCGTAATGACCAGCGCGCTCGCAGTTCTTTCGGCGGTCGCGGTTCCTGCCTGCGGCAGATCGACCTGCAGTCGCGCCTCCTGCACGAAAGTCGTCGATACCATGAAGAAAATCACCAGCAGCAGCACGACGTCGATCAGCGACGTCAGGTTGAGTTCGGGATCCTCCAGCTGCCGGGCCTGCAGCCTCATGTAGCCGCTTCGCGCCGCCTGACGGCGGGCGCCTTGGACGTCATCGTATCGAACGCCTGCACCAGCTTCATGGCCTCCTTCTCCATCTCGATGACCAGGAAGTCCACGACGCCGCGCAGGTAGCGATATCCGAGCAGTGCCGGTATCGCGACAATGAGACCCGCCGCGGTCGTGATCAGTGCCTCGCCGATGCCGCCCGACAGCATGCGCGGATCGCCGACCCCCTGCGACGTGATGGCATCGAAAGCCTCGATCATGCCGATCACGGTGCCGAGCAGGCCGAGCAGCGGGGAAATGGCCGCAATCGTGCCGAGCGCGTTCAGGAAACGCTCGAGCTCGTGCACGACATGTCGACCGGTGTCCTCGATGGACTCCTTCATGATGTCGCGGCCCTTGTCGTGGTTCGCGAGACCGGCCGCCAGCACCCGCCCGAGCGGTGAATTCCGGCCCAGCGCCTCGACATGACGATCGTTCAAGGTGCGGGTTTCGACCAGTCTCCAGACCCGCTCGGTCAGTTCCTGAGGGATGATGCGCTTGCGCTGCAGCGTCCAGATCCTTTCGAGGATGATCGCAGCGGCGGTGACCGAGCACAGCATGATCGGCCACATGACGGGGCCGCCGGCAATGATGATTTCCCACATGGCGCGGCATGATACCGTGCGCGCCCGTGCCTGTCCGCGCGGCTCATCCCGCCACGGAGCGGCGCCACCACCGGCGTTTACTGCCGCGCTCGGTCGCGACGGCAAACCCTTCCGGCAGTGCCGTGAACCGGATTGAAACGGCGCCGGCATCGGCAGTCGTCAGCACGGTCGTTCCGGCCGCGCGCCATCGCGCCACGACCTCCGGCGCCGGCATGCCCCAGCGATTGCCGAACCCCGCGGAGGCGATGCCGATACGCGGCGACACGGCCGCGACGAGCTCGGCAGACGATGAGGTGCGGCTGCCGTGGTGCGGCAGCAATACCACGTCGGCGGCAATGGGCAACTGCTGCAGTTCCGTCTCGGCCGCACTCTCCGGGTCCGCGAGCAGCAGCGCCGAGCCGCCCGCCCCGGAGATTCGGAGCGCGCAGGACCGGTCGTTGTTGCTGCCGGACGCATCCGGCGCCGGATGCACGACCTCGAATTCGACGTCATCCCAACGCCATCGATCGCCGCGCCGGCAAACGCCGGCGACGGACGGCAGGGTCATCCCGGGACCGGACATCATCGCAGCGATCGACAGTGCATCGACCAGCGTCCGGATGCCGCCGGAATGGTCCAGGTCCGCGTGACTCACGACCAGCAGGTCGATGCGACGGACACCGCGCGCGCGCAGGAAGGGCAGTAGCGAGACGCGTGCAGCAGCGCCGCCGCCGCGCCAGCCCGGACCGGTGTCGAACACGAGCACATGGCGGCGAGTCTCGACCACGGCCGCCAGCCCCTGACCGACGTCGAGCACGTGCAGGTTCCAGCCACCGGCCGCCGGTGCGCTGTTGCCGCCGCCGACGACCGCCAGCAGCACGGCGACGACGGCGAGCTGCAGTCCGCGCAGCGGCAGACACAAGGCTGCGAGCGCCACCAGGGCTGCGCCCGCTATCAGGAGCATCGGCTGCGCCGCCGCCGCCCAGTCAGCGTGTTCCCAAGCCGCCAGTCGCAGCAGACCGGGCCAGAGGGAATCCAGTGCCATGGCGAGGATGCGCCATACGCCGGCTCCCGCGCCCGGTGCCAGGAGTTCGAGCGCCGTGCCGAACAGAACCGCCGGCAGCAGCACGAAGCTGAACAGCGGAATGGCCGCCGCGTTCACCCATGGCGCGATCAGCGACACGCGCCCGAACGCAGCCGCGAGCACCGGCGTCAGCAATGCGAGAATCGCAAGCTGTGCGCGCGCAAACGCCGCAATCCGCGCGCGCCAGTTCCGGTCGCCATCGATCAGCGAAAGCAGCGCCGCGGTGGCCGCGAACGATAACCAGAATCCAGCCGAGGTCAGCGACAGCGGGTCCATGACGACCAGCACCAGGGCCGCCACAGCGAGCACCTGGGATATCGGCAGCAGGCGTCGCAGCACGCGCAGCCACACGACGATCGCGACCATGACCAGCGTGCGGAGCGCCGGCAGCGATGCGCCGGACAGCCACGCATAAGCCGCGGTAACCACCAGCACCGTCACCGCCTCGATGCTGGTGCGCAGCGGAATGCGGGTCATGCCGGGCAGCCGCCAGGCGGCGCGTAACAGCAACAGGATGAACACCGCGCAGCCGGTGACATGCAGACCCGAAATCGCCATCAGATGCGCGACGCCGGTTGCCGCGAACGCATCCCACAACGGATCCGGAATATTGCCGCGCACCCCGACCGACAGTCCCTGCAGCACGGCACCTGAGGCGCTGCCCGGCAGCAGCCCATCGATGCCGGAGGCAATGCGGGCGCGCAGGCGCTCGATGACCGTGTGCCCGGCGCCGGCGTCGAGCCGTTCCGGCGGCGAATCGGTGATGACATAGGCCGTGGCGGCGATGCCCTGGCGCAGCAGGTCGAGCTCGCGATCCTGGGCGCCCGGATTCGCCATGCCGCTGCGGCAACGCAACCGCAGCGTCATGCGCCAGCGCTGTCCCGGCAAGGGCAATTCGCCTGGCTCGTACCAGCTCACCCGCAGGCGCGCGGAACGCCCGGTGCCTGCCGCCAGCGCCGGGACATCGAGATCGAAATCAGTGCGTCCCGTGCGTTCGATGGCAGGCGTCGCGACCCTGCCCGTCACCTCGACCGTTTCGCGATCCCGCGCGCACGGCCAGTCGTCCCGCAATGAGTTGCCGGCACAGAATGATGTCCACGCGAATCCCAGGCACAACGCCGCGAGCGCTGGCCGGCGGCGCAGCAACAGCAGCCCGGACACCGCCGTCATGCACAGGACGGTCCACGGCCACAGAACGTGAGACGCCAACGCGGCCGCGGCGCCGGCGCAGAAAGACGTGACGCGGAAAACCATCGCTGCAACCGCCCTAACCCGGCGCAGGATGCGGGAATCAGGTCAGCGGGGCTCTGCGATCATCCGGCGGGTTCGTTCAGAATTCCCTCTTCGAGCACGAGCACGCGATCCATGCGCGAGGCCAGCGTCCGGTCATGGGTAACGATAACGAGACTGGTGCCGAGCTCGCGGTTCAGTTCCATCATCAGCGCGAACACCTGGCGCGCGTGCGCGCCATCGAGGTTGCCGGTCGGTTCGTCGGCCAGCACGATCCGCGGCTGCGTCACGAGCGCGCGCGCGACCGCCGCACGCTGTCGCTCGCCACCCGACAACTGCGACGGGCGGTGCGTCAGGCGGTCGCCGAGCCCCACGCGACAGAGCAGCGCGCTGGCTTGCCGCCACGCTTCGTCCCGCGGCAGGCGACGGATCAAAAGGGGCATGCCGACATTCTCGAGCGCGCTGAACTCCGGCAGCAGGTGATGGAACTGATAGACAAATCCCATTGCGGCATTGCGCAGGCGACCGCGTTCTGCGTCTTCGAGCGCCGACATCTCGCGTCCGTCGATCAGGACGCGCCCGGCCGTCGGCAGGTCGAGTCCGCCCAGCAGTTGCAGCAGTGTGGTCTTGCCCGATCCGGACGCGCCGACGATCGCGACGCGCTCGCCCTGCCGGATCGCGGCGTTGACGCCCCGCAGCACCCGGACCAGTGCCGGCCCCTGGCGGAACTCCTTGACGAGGGCCTCGCAGGCCAGAACCACCGTATTGCTCATGGGTTGGTCTCAGACTTCATGTCGCAGCGCCTCCGCGGGCAGTGTCGACGCCGCGCGCCAGGCAGGATAGATCGTCGCCGCGATGCAGAGCGCGAACGCGGTGCCGCCGATCAGCAGTACGTCCGCCATCCGTATCTCGGCCGGCAGGTCGGAAATGAAGTACACCCGCGGATCGACCAGCGCGATGCCCAGCACCCGCTCGAGACCGTGGACGATTGTCGTGATGTTGGCGGAAACGAGCAGACCCAGCGCCACGCCCGCCGCAGTGCCCGCAAGCCCGATTATCGTGCCCTGCACGATGAAGATCGTCAGCATGTCCCGCGGCGATCCGCCCAGCGTGCGAAGGATTGCGATATCCGCTCGTTTTTCCTTCACCACCATGACCAGCGTCGAGACGATGTTGAACGCGGCGACTGCGACCACCAGCAGCAGCACGAAGAACATGATCGATTTCGTCACCTGGATCGAGCGGAAAAAGTTGCCATGACGACGGCTCCAGTCGCTGATCAGGTAGCTCCCGCCGAGACTCTCCGCGATTTCCCGGATGCCCGCCCCCGCGCTGTCCGCATCGTCGAAGGCATACCGCAGGCCGGTCACGGATTCGCCCATGCGGTACAGGCGCCGCGCATCATCAAGGTGCACGAGCGCGAGCCCCTGATCGAACTCGTACATCCCGACTTCGATCAGTCCGGCGACCGTGAAGCGGCGCATGCGCGGCGCGACGCCCGCGGGTGTCACATTGCCCTGCGCGATGACGACCTGCACGATGCCGCCCGGCGCCACGCCGAGTTTCTGCGCGAGGCCGCTGCCCAGCAGCACGCGCCAGGCGCCGGGCACGAGCTCGTCGAAATCCCGGCCGCTGACATGCCGATGCAGCGCCGACACCGCGCGCTCGTCGGCGGGCAGGATGGCGCGCAGTTCGACGGCCGCCGAGCGTTCGCCGGCGACCAGCATGCCGCGGCCTTCGATGAACGGCGCGACGGCGACGACACCCGGCCTGCCTGCCGTCAGCCGCCGTATGGGCTGCCAGTCGTCGAGACGCCCGTCCTCGCCTTCCAGCGTCGCGTGCGAGACGACGTCCAGGATGCGCTGCTGCAGGTCGCGTTCGAATCCGTTCATCACGGACAGCACGGCGATCAGCGTCATGACGCCGAGCGCGATGCCGGCCATCGAGATGCCGGAGATGAAGCCGACGAAACGGTTGTCGCGGCGCGCGCGCAGGTAGCGAACGCCGATCCAGCGGGTCCAGGCTCCGGGCAGGGTCCTATTCATACCGCAGCGCCTGGGCAGGCTCCGTCGCGGCGGCGCGGCGAGCCGGATAGATGGTCGCGATGAAAGTCAGCGCCAGTGCCGCGCCGGCGACGAGACCGACGTCGGTGGCGCGCAGTTCCGAAGGAATGCACGTGATGTAGTAAACCTGCGGGTCGAATATCTCGAAGCCAAACCAGCGCTCGAGAGCCGGGGCAATGTCGCCGGCATTGAGCGCCAGCACGATCCCGAGGCCCACTCCGGCCAGCGTGCCGAACCAGCCGATGACCGTGCCCTGGACGATGAATGTCGCAACCACGCTGCCGCGCGACAGGCCCATCGTGCGCAGGATCGCGATGTCGTTGCGCTTCTCGGCGACGACCATCACGAGGCTCGCGACGATGTTGAACGCGGCGACCGACACGATCAACAGCAGGATCACGGTCATCATCGTTTTCTCGAGTCGTATCGCGCGGAAATAGGCGGCGTGCTCCACCGTCCAGTTGGTTCCGGCGCCGGTGCCGAGCGCTGCGGCCGCGGCTGCGGCGCGCTGCGGCGCTGCGAACGGATCCGCGAAGAACAGGAGCAGCCCGGCCGTGGCCGACGGTCCGGCGAGCACCGCGACGTCCTCGATCGATGCGAAGGCCATCGCGGCGTCGTGATCCGCAAGCCCGATCTCGAACAGTCCGGCGACTTCGAGTGCGCCGATACGCGGCTCGAGCCCGCCGCCGTCGCCAGTGCGCAGCAGCAGCACCGAGACCGGATCGCCCACGTTCAGCTGCAGTTGCATGGCAAGCGCCCGGCCGAGCACGAGCTTGCGGCTGCCCGGAACGAGCGCTGCGAGCGTGCCGTATTGCATTGCCGCGGCCAGGGGCGTTCCGGGACCGTGATCGGCCAGGTCGATCCCGCGTAGCGACGCGCCCGCCAGCATCGCGCCGTTCGACAACAGGCCCTGAACCTCGACATAGGGCTCAGCCCGGGCGACGCCGGGCTGCGCGCGCGCGCGGCGGGCGAGTGCTTCGAGCGCCGCGGCGTCCGCCGGTGCCGGCAGCGTCGCATGGGCGGTCAGCGCGAGCAGGCGGCTGCGCAATTCGCCTTCAAATCCGTTCATGACCGACAGGATCGTGATCAAGGCGGCGACGCCCAGGCAGACGCCGGCCAAGGACACCCAGCTGATGAAGGACACGAAATACTGGTGTTGCCGGGCGCGCACGTAGCGCAATCCCAGCCCCAGTGGCAGGGGCGTCAGCATGGCGGGTTATTCATTCGAATTTGGGATGCCGATCAAGGATTTATGGGAGCAATCTCGATTTCGATTGACCCGATGCTACACTCCGTGGCGGAGGAATCGCGATGCCTATCGTACGCAGTTTGCTGATGTCTGCGCTGTTGACCGCGCAGCCGGCCCTCGCGGAAACGCTCAGCACGGCGACCGGCGACCCCGCCGCCGCGGCCGCGCGCCCGGATCGAGGCAGCTCGATGGCCACGGTGCAAACCCGCTACGGCGAGCCAACCAACCGGCACTCGACGGTTGGCGACCCGCCGATCACGCGCTGGGACTATCCGCAGTTCGCCGTGTACTTCGAACACGATCGCGTGCTGCACGCAGTTCTCGTGAAGTAAGGGCCGCACCCGCCATCTGACGGTTGCCTGCGGCTGCGGCACGGGTATCCTGCGCTGCCTGACCCCGCCGGGTTCGCCCGGAACGGGGTCGTCTGCCTGCAGGTTGGCGCATGACCCGCGATCGCCCGTCCGATTTACAGCTGCCCGGCGCGGGCCAGACCGTTCGCTGGGGAGAACTCTACGGCAGCAGCCTCTGCTGTCATCTGACCCGGCTCGCCGCCACCGCGGGCGGTCCCATCCTGGTCGTCACCGCTTCCGGCCGCGAGGCCGATCAGGTTCTCGCCGAACTGGCGTTCTACGGGGGTGCCGAACACACGCCAGCGGCATTTCCCGACCGCGAAACCCTGCCCTATGACCCGTTTTCCCCGCACCCGGATATCGTTTCGCAACGACTGCGGACACTGTCCGCGCTGCCGCGATTGCGCCAGGGCCTGATCGTCACGACCCGGTCCGCGCTTCTCGACCGCCTGCCACCACTCCGGTTTCTCGATGCCCACGCGTTTTCGCTCCGATCCGGCGATCGTCTCGATCTCCCGGAACTGCGCGCGCGATTGACGAATTCCGGCTACGCCCAGGTCACCCAGGTATTGAGTCCGGGCGAGTTCGCGGTACGGGGCTCGGTGGTCGACCTGTTCGCTGCAGGCGCACCGGACCCGTTTCGTCTTGATCTGTTCGACGACCGGATCGAGAGCATTCGCGCGTTCGATCCGGCGGACCAGCGCTCGGCCGCGACGCTCGCGGCGGTGTCCCTGCTTCCTGCCCGGGAGTTTCCGACATCGCCGGAGGCGATCGCGGGATTTCGCGGCCGCTGGCGCGAGCGCTTCGAAGGCGATCCGCAGCAATGCGCCATCTATCGGGCGGTCAGCGCCGGCACCGTGCCGGCCGGCATCGAAGCCTGGCTGCCGCTGTTCTTCGACGAGACGACCGCCTTGACGGAGCACCTGCCGCCGGGCAGCACCCTCATCGATCTCGCGGACCTCGAACGATCGCTGCCGCTCGCCTGGGCGGACATCGGCGAACGGTATGAACAGCGCCGCCATGATCGCGAGCGGCCCTTGTTGCCGCCGGCAGCGGCCTTCGTCGCCGCGGAAACGACGATTGCAGCGCTCGCTTCCTGGCCGCGCGCGATCGTCGCACCCGTCAAGGTCGAGCCGCTGGCCGCGACCCTCTCGTTCCTAAACTTCAGCACCGAGCCGCCACCCGCGCTCCGTGCCGATGCCAGGGCCCCCAGGCCGCTCGATCAGCTGGAGGCTTTCCTCGCGGGCTTCGACGGGCGGGTGCTGCTCGCCGCGGATTCCGCGGGTCGTCGGGAAGTCATGCTGGAGATGCTGCGCCGGCAGGATCTCGCTGCGGCCGTCGTGTCCGACTGGAACGCTTTCGCCACGGGCACCTGTCCGCTGGCCCTCGCCGTTGCGCCGGATGTGCGCGGGCTCGTGATGCCGGCTGATCGTGTCGCGCTGGTCGCCGAGGACCAGCTGTTCGGGGAGCGGGCACGACAGGAGCGCCGCCGGCGCCGCGCCGAACGCGATCCCGACGCCATCCTGCGCGAGCTCGCGTCGCTTTCGCCGGGCAGCGCCGTCGTGCACGAAGAATACGGCGTCGGCCGCTACCGAGGCCTGCGCGTCATGCAGGTGGCAGGCAATCCCGCCGAGTTCCTGGTGATCGAGTACGCCGGCGGGGACCTGCTGTACGTTCCGGTGCACACGCTCGACCGCGTCACACGCTACACCGGCGGTGCGCCGGAGTCCGCGCCCTGGCACCGGCTCGGAACCGAGCAGTGGGCGAAAGCCCGGCGGCGCGCGGCGGAACGGGTGCGCGACGTTGCGGCGGAGCTGCTGGACCTCTACTCGCGCCGTGCGGCGCGTGCGGGTCGCGCCATGGAGTTCGACGAATCGGCGTACCGTGCGTTCGCAGCGGCCTTCCCGTTCGAGGAAACGATCGATCAGCACGATGCGATCGAGGCGGTGCTCGCCGACATGCGCTCGGGCCGCCCGATGGACCGGGTCGTGTGCGGCGACGTCGGCTTCGGCAAGACGGAGGTGGCCCTGCGCGCCTGCTTCGCGGCCGTATCCGGCGGCCGCCAGGTGGCGGTGCTCGTGCCGACGACGCTGCTCGCGCAGCAGCATGCCCAGACCTTCGCCGACCGTTTCGCGGACTGGCCGATTCGGGTCGAGAACCTGTCCCGCTTCCGCAGCGCGACGGAACAGCAGGCCGTGATTCAGGGGCTGGCGGCCGGTACCGTGGATATCGTCATCGGCACGCACCGGCTGCTGCAGCGCGACGTCGCCTTCCGCGACCTCGGTCTGGTCGTCGTCGACGAGGAGCACCGCTTCGGCGTCGGTCACAAGGAGCGCCTGAAGCAACTCCGCGCCGACGTCGACATGCTGACGCTGACCGCGACGCCGATTCCCCGCACGCTCAACATGGCGCTCGGGGGATTGCGGGACCTGTCGCTGATGACGACACCGCCGGCGGAACGCGTCGCGATCGAGACCTTCGTGACGGAATGGAGCGACAGCCTCATTCGCGAGGCCTGCCTGCGCGAGATCCGCCGTGGCGGCCAGGTTTATTTCGTGCACAACAGTATCGACGACATCGAAGCCTGCGCCGCACGCCTGCGACGGCTGGTGCCGGAGGCAACGATCGGCGTCGGCCACGGGCAGATGCGCGAACGCGACCTCGAACGCCTGATGCTCGATTTCTATCACCGCCGCTTCCAGATACTGGTCTGCACGACGATCATCGAGTCCGGCATCGACGTGCCGACCGCCAACACCATCCTGATCGACCGCGCCGACCGCTTCGGCCTCGCGCAGCTGCACCAGTTGCGCGGCCGGGTCGGGCGATCCCACCATCGCGCCTGGGCCTATCTGATTGCGCCGCCGATCGCCGCCTTGCCGGCCGACGCGGCAAAGCGTCTGGAAGCGATCGAAGCGCTCGAGGATCTCGGAGCGGGCTTCACGCTCGCCACCCACGACCTGGAGATTCGCGGCGCGGGAGAGCTGCTGGGTGAAGAACAGAGCGGCCAGATCCAGGAGATCGGCATCGGCCTCTATCTGGAATTGCTGGAACGCGCCGTGCAGGCCCTGCGTGAAGGACGCGAGCCGGATCTCGAGCAGCCGCTGCCAACGGGCGCCGAGGTGGACCTGCAGTTGCCCGCGCTGTTGCCGGAGGATTACATCCCGGATGTCCACCTGCGCCTGCAGCTTTACAAGCGCATGGCCGCCGCCGCCGAAGCTGCGGCACTCGACGACCTGCAGACCGAGATGATCGATCGATTCGGCCCGCTGCCGCCGCCGTCGGTCACCCTGTTGCAGATCCACCGGCTGCGCCTGCGCGCGGCAAGCCTTGGCATCCGGCGGCTCGAGATCGGCACGCAGGCCGGCAGGGTCGAGTTCGGCACCGGCCATCGCGTGGACCCCGCGCGCGTGATCCGGTTGCTGCAGCAAGGCGGCGGGCGCTACCGGCTGGACAGCGAGCAACGACTGCGGCTGAAGCTGGAAACGCCCGACGCGAAATCGAGGTTCCAGGCCGCAGCCGAATTGCTGGACAGCCTCGGCGGCTGATCGCTCAGGCCGGCAGGTCGCCTTCGAGTCGCAGGGCCGGCCGCTCGACGCACTCACGCGCGTTCGCGACTGCCGCATGCCAGCGTGGCTCGGTATCGAGCGGCAGTCCGGTGCCTTCGCGTCCATGCAGTCGAGCGAGTCGGAGGCGGCTGACGGGATTCACCGGCGCGCGCAGGCCGTCGAGCAGTGCCAGCACGGACTGGCGGTCGTTGCAGACCGGCAGCACGTCGCAGCCTGCCGCGAGCGCCTGCCGCGAGCGCGCCACGATGTCGCCGAATGCGGCGGCGCCGGCCATCGAGAGATCGTCCGCAAAAACCGCCCCCTGAAACCCCAGATCGCGGCGCAGCACCCCGTCGATCCACCGCGGCGAGAGGCTGGCCGGCAGGTGATCGACCTCCGGGAACACGACGTGCGCCGCCATCACGGCCGGGAGGCCATTCGCGATCATGCGCCGGTAAGGCTGCAGATCCGCCTCGATGTCGGGCCATTGGCGCCGGTCGACCGGCAGGGCGACGTGCGAATCGGCCGCTACCGCGCCATGGCCGGGAAAATGCTTTGCGGTCGCCGCCATGCCCGCATCGCGCATGCCGAGCATGTAGGCGACCGCGAGCTCGGCGACGACGGACGCGTCCGGATGCAGGGCGCGGTCGCCGATCGCCTGGCTGACGCCGTAATCGAGATCGAGGCACGGTGCGAAGGACAGGTCGATGCCGACCGCGCGCAGCTCCGCAGCCATCAGCCAGCCGAGCTCACGCGCGAGCCTGAGGCCTTCGGCATGGCCGGCAGCCCAGCGACGGCCGACCTCGCGCAGCGCCGGCAGGCGCGTGAATCCCGACTGGAATCGCTGGACGCGCCCGCCTTCCTGGTCCACTCCCACGAGCAGCGCCGGCGTGCGGAGGCCGTGTATTTCCGCCACCAGGCGCGTGAGCTGCTCCGGGCTCTCGTAATTGCGCGTGAACAGGATGACGCTGCCGACCAGCGGGTGCGCGAGAAACTCGCGCTCATCCGGCTCGAGCGCGATGCCCGCGACGTCGACCATGACCGGGCCGAGGGTCACGTGACCGGACCCCTGCCGCGCGCAACCGTTGCGCTCGACGGCTCGAACAGGGCGATCGCTTCGACGTGCGAGGTGTGGGGAAACATGTCCATGATGCCTGCCGCCTTCAGGCGGTATCCATGCTGCCCGACGAGTATGCCCGCGTCCCGCGCAAGCGTCGCCGGATGACAGGAAACGTAGACGATGCGCCGCGGTCGACTCGCGGTCGCAACCGGCAGAACTTCCCGGGCGCCCGCGCGCGGCGGATCGAGTAAAACCAGGTCCCAGTCCTGCTGCGCCCACGGCGCCTCCGCGGACGGCAGCGACAGATCCGCGGCACAGAACCGGGCATTCGTGACGCCATTGCGGTCGGCATTACGGGCAGCGCGGGCGACGAGCGCGGCATCGCCTTCGATGCCGGTGACCGCCGCGACGTGAGCTGCGAGCGGCAGGCTGAAATTACCGAGGCCGCAGAAAAGATCCAGCAGCCGGTCGTCCGCGCGCGGCTCCAGCAACTCGATCGCACGCGCAATCATCGCGCGGTTCAGTTCGCCATTGACCTGGATGAAATCGGTGGGTGCAAACTCGATGCCCGCCGGCAATCCCGGCAATTCGTAGCGTAAGGGCTGCGCGGGCGGTGACAGCGGCGTGACGGTTTCGAGCCCGCCGCGCTGCAGGTAGATCTCGACGGCTTCCGCGGCCGCAAAGGCACGCAACCCCGCGAGGTCGGTTACCGGCGGCTCATCGAGGACGCGCAGCACCAGTGCGGTCGCATCGTCCGCGACCGCGACCTCGATCTGCGCGACGCGCCGGCGGATCTCGAGTGTGCCGACCAGCGCCGCCAGTTTGTCGATCAGACCGCCGACGGGAGCCGAGAGGATTTCGCAGCGTTCCAGTTCGGCAATGTACGGACTGCCGCGCTCGCGGAACCCGACCAGAACGCGATCCTTGCGGTCGACGAACTTGCAGCCGAGCCGCGCCCTGCGGCGATAGGCCCAGACGGGGCCGGAGAGCGGCGGCAGCCAGCGCTCGGGCTCCACGCCGCCGATGCGCGCCAGTTCGTCCGCGACCATGCGGCCCTTGGCCGCGAGCTGTGCATCGTGCGACAGATGCTGCAGCGTACACCCGCCGCAGCTGCCGAAATGCCGGCAACGCGGCACCACGCGTTCCGGCGCCGGTTGCAGGACCTCGAGCAGTTCCGCCTCGTCGTGGCGGCGCCGCCGTCGCTTGCGCTGCAGCAGCACGGTCTCCCCCGGCAAGGCGCCGGGGACGAACACAGCCTTGCCGTCGATGCGGGCCACGCCACGGCCGTCGTGATCCAGCGAGACGATATCGGCGGTCTCCGGTTCCGGGACCGGTTTCAAGCGCCAGTCCATGCCGCCGAGAAACGTCGCCAGTGATCCTCCGTTCGCTCTCCCAGCCAGTTCCGCACGCGCCCCAGTTCCGCATCGTGATCCGGGGCGCTCAGCAGGCCGCGGATCAGCTCGAACCGGAGATAGACGAGGTACGTGTTCAATACATCCGTCTCGCAGTAATCGCGGATCTCGCCGATCCTGCCGCTCTGCCACGCGCTCCAGACCTGGTCGCCGGCCATGCCAAGCTTGCCCGGCAGCCCGAGCATCAGCGCCACGTGCTCCAGCCTCGCGCGCCCGCGCGCCTGATAGGCCGACAGGACATCCATCAGATCGATGTGCCGCGCGTGAAAGCGGTTCAGGTAGTTGTTCCATTTGAAGTCGCGATCGAGTTCACCGCTGTCCCAGTAGGTCGGCGACGCGATCCCATGCTTCAGCATGCGGTAGTGCAGCACCGGCAGGTCGAAACCCGTTCCGTTCCACGAAACGAGCGTCGGCCGGAGCTTTTCGAGACCGCCAAAAAAGCGGCGCAGCAACTCGTCTTCCGCGCTGTCCGCGGTCCCGACGCTCCACAGCTGGAACTGATCGCCCTCGCGCAGCAGCGCGGATATGGCGACCACGCGCTGCTGTTCCAGCGGCAGGAACGACGAGCCGGTGTCCTCGATGCGGCGAGCGAACATCGCTTCGGCGACCAGCGCATCGTCGGCGTCGGCGAGACCCAGCAGCCGGCGCCCGAGTTCGACGTCGGGCACCGTCTCGATGTCGAATACCAGGCAATTGAGCGGCCGGCTCACGACTTCCTCATCAGGATCGCCACGGCGACCACGAGGCCCGCCTCGTCCGTCAGGCTCACGTGGCCGTCGCCGGCGCCGAGCCGGTCGGCGACCGCGCGGCCGCGCGGCGAAAACCGCACCTCCGGCCGGCCCCAGGCATTCGCGAGAAAACCGACGTCGCGGATCCAGACGCCGTGGCCGAAGCCGGTGCCGAGCGCCTTGACGATGGCCTCCTTGGCCGCAAAGCGCATCGCCAGGAAGCGTGCGGGGCGCCGGTTCGCGTCGAACACGGCCTGCTCCTCCGGCAGCAGCAGCCGCTCGACGAAATGCCCGCCGAACCGCTCGTAGACGGCGGCCACGCGCTCGATCTTCACGATGTCGGTGCCGACGCCGAAGATCATGCGCCGCGCGCGGCGCGCATCAGCCGCTTCATTTCGCCGACCGCCGGGCCAAAGCCGCTCATGACGGCGCGGGCAACGATCGCATGGCCGATGTTGAGCTCCTGCAGTTCCGGCAGCGCGGCAACCGGCTGCACGTTGTGGTAATCCAGCCCGTGACCGGCATGCGCAATCAGGCCGGCCGCCACGGCGCGGCGCGCCGCCGTCGCGAGCCGCGCCAGTTCACGCCCGCGCTCGGCGCCCGGTGCCTCGGCATAGACGCCGGTATGCAGTTCGACGACCGCGGCGCCGCTCTGCGCCGCTGCGTCCACCTGCTCCGGATCCGGATCGATGAACAATGCGACACGAATGCCCGAGTCGCCGAGCCGGCGGCAGGCTCCGGAAACGGATTCGTATCCCGCAATGACGTCGAGCCCGCCTTCGGTAGTCAGCTCGGTGCGCTTCTCGGGCACCAGGCAGACGTCCTGCGGCATGACGGAGAGCGCGATGTCCAGCATTGCCGGCGTCGCCGCGATCTCCAGGTTCATGTGGGTCAGCAGTGCTGCCCGGATCGCGCGCACGTCGCGATCCTGGATGTGGCGGCGATCTTCGCGCAGGTGCAGCGTGATGCTGTCCGCGCCCCATTGCTCCGCGACCAGGGCCGCGAGCAGCGGATCGGGCGAGCGGCCGCCCCGTGCCTGCCGTAGCGTCGCCACGTGGTCGATATTGATGCCGAGCAACAGGGTCGACGCGCTCATCCATCCTGCTCCTGGCGCCTGAGCGCCATCATGACCTCGCGGCTCGCGAGACTGCGGCCTTCGAGGCAGTGTGCGATCGCCGCGCCGAATATCCGGCGAGCCGCCGTCAGCGACCGTGCGCCGGCGAGTTCGCCGCGCGACACGGCGATCAGCTCGTGCCCGCGCAAGGCTTCGCCGGCCGCGGCGCCTTCGCGCACGGCGAATACGCCCCGGCCCGGCTCGAAATGATAATACCGCTCCGGCAGGACGGCCTCGCCGCTCCCGGCATCGTGCGCCAGCTCGAGGCCGTAACCGAGCTCCTCGAGCAGCACGCGTTCGAAGTCGCGCAATGCGCGATGGCCGGGGGTTCCGCGCAGGCTGCCGAGCGTGGCCGCGTAGGCGTCGTACAGGCGTTCGTGCCGGTCTTCCTTCGGCAGCAGACGCAGCAGCAGCTCGTTGACATAGAACGCCGACAGCAACTGTGCAGAAGGCAATGTCGCGACTGCGCCGGCGATCTCGGCGCCGGTCAGCGTGCCGCCGTCGCCATGGCCCGTCCAGGACACGAGCAGCGGCTGAAACGGCATCAGTACGCTGCGCCACGGCGACTTCGGCCGCCGTGCACCGTGCGCGAACAGCGTGATGCGGCCGTGCGCACGCGTCAGCAGTTCGAGGATGCGGCTGGTATCGCTCCACGGCCGGTGGTGCAGCAGCCAGGCGGGCTCGAGCTGCGTGCGCCGCGCCTGGCTCATGACGGATCGTGGCCGAGGCGGTTCAGCATGCGGTCGTCCTCGGTCCAGCCTTCCCGGACACGCACCCACGTCTGCAGATGCACCCGGCGTCCCAGCAGTTCGTTGAGTGCCATGCGCGCGGCAGTTCCAATAGCCTTCAGGCGCGCGCCGCCGGCACCGATCACGATCTTGCGCTGTCCGACGCGCTCGACCCAGACCACCGCGTCGATCTCCGTGCGCCCATCCGGCAGATCCTCAAATCGCTCGATCTCGACCGCGAGTCCGTACGGGAGCTCGTCGGACAGTCCGAGCATCAACTGGCCGCGCAGCACCTCGGCGGCCAGGAAACGCTCGCTGCGGTCCGTCACCTGCCCCGCTGGATACGGCGCGGACGCTTCGGGTAACAATGGCACCAGCACCTCGAGCAGCCGTTCCAGATTGTCGCCACGCGACGCCGAGACCGGCACGACGGCGGCGAAGTCGTGCTCGCCGGCGACGCGTTCGAGCAGCGGCAGCAACCGGTCGCGCGGATGCACGCGATCCACCTTGTTGATGGCGACGACGATCGGCAGTCCGCTGGTCCGCAGTCCGGCGAGCACCGCCGCGTCCGCAGGCAGGTACTGCGGCGCCGCCGTCATGAACAGGACCACATCGGCCCCGGCGACGCCGGCCGCCGCTTCGCGGTTCATCGCATGGCCGAGCCGGCTGCCGCCCGGCTTTCCGGCGCCAGGCGTGTCGAGCAGGACGAGCTGGTAGGCGGGTCTGGTCAGGATGCCCCGGATGCGGTGGCGCGTCGTCTGCGCCTTGTGCGTGACGATGCTGATCTTCTGGCCGACCAGCGCGTTGAGCAGCGTCGACTTGCCGACATTCGGGCGGCCGGCCAGCACGACGGCGCCGGAACGATGGGCTGCGCCGGCCGTCATCGCACGGTCCGCAGGGCCGGATTCTCGAGCACGCGCAATGCCGCCTCCTGTTCCGCGCGGCGCCGGCTGCTGCCATCCGCGACCGCGGACAACATCAATTCGCCCACGTCGCAGCGCACGCGGAAGCGCTGATCATGCGCCTCGCCGCTGACCTCCAGGACCGTGTAGGCCGGCAGCGAAAAACCACGACCCTGCAGCAGCTCCTGCAGGCGGGTCTTGGCGTCCTTCAGTTCGGAGGCGGCCGGCAGCGCGCGCAGCGGCTCGCGAAACAGGCGTTCGACGACTGCGCGCGCCGCAGCGAGCCCCTGATCGAGAAAGACCGCGCCGATCAGCGCCTCCAGCGCATCCGCGAGGATCGTGCCGCGCCGCTGCCCGCCGGATTTCATCTCCCCGTCACCGAGCAGCAGCTGCTCGCCGACGCCGGCGCCGGCAGCGACCTGGGCGAGTGCTTCGCCGCTCACGAGGCTCGCACGGTAGCGGGACAGTTCGCCTTCGCTGGCTTCCGGAAAATTCCGGTACAGCATTTCCGCGACGACGAACGACAGGACCGCGTCGCCCAGGTACTCCAGCCGCTCATTGTTGTCGGCGCCGTAGCTCCGGTGCGTGAGGGCGCGCCTGAGCATGCCGCCGTCGGTCAGCGTGCAGCCCAGGCGCTCCTGCAGCCAGCCACCCGCGGGATCCACGCCGCGACCGTGCGCCGTCAGCGCGCGGTGACCTCGACCGACTTGTCGAACTGCACGAGGAAAGAGACGTTTCCGGCCAGCGGTACCGTGTCTTCGTACGCCGCCCGCATCAGAAACAGCCCGCCGTCGCGTTTGATCTCGACGTCGTTCTCGGTGATCGCCGTGACGCTCTCGATGTTGAAGTGCCGCTCCACGCCCTTGCGCAGCATGAACTCCGTCGTGCCCGGATTGTTCTCATGCTCGTCGCGGACTTTCTCCAGGGTCGCCGCCACCTTCATGTACTCGAGGTACTTCGGCACGAGCCGGATGCCCGAATAAACCCAGGCTCCCACCACGACGACCAGAACGAGAATGCCGAGAAACGTCATTCCACCCTGTCTATGCTGCATACGGAGTCTCCCTATCGAATCCCGGTGCCCATGCGGTCCCAGAGCAGGAACGAGCCCTCCCCCGGATTGAATGCCAGCCAGATCGCTTCCGCCTTGCCGATGATGTTGTCTTCCGGAACGAAGCCGACTTCCGGAAACCGGCTGTCGCGGCTGTTGTTGCGGTTATCGCCCATCATGAAAAAATGCCCATCCGGCACCTTCCATTCTCCCTCCATGCCGGGACGCGCCGGATCCAGCATGATGCCGTGCGTGGCGTCACCGAGGGTTTCCTCGCCCACGCGCGTGAACGGATACTGCTCGTTTTTGGGCCCCGAGTACAACTCGCCCCGGTAGATCTGCGACGGCGTTCCGTTGATCCGGAGCTCCGATCCGGTCACGCGGATCGTGTCGCCCGGCAGCCCGACGAGGCGCTTGATGAACACCAGCGACGGATCGGATGGCTTGCGGAATACGACGACGTCGCCGCGCTCCGGCCGCTCGATCTCGACGATGCGCGTGTTCAGCACCGGCAGGCGCAGGCCGTATCGCCATTTGTTGACGAAGATGAAGTCACCCTGGATCAGCGTCGGCATCATTGAATCCGATGGAATCCGGAACGGCTCGTACAGAAACGACCGCAGCACCAGCACGACGACGATGACCGGGAAGAAGGAGCGCGCGTAATCCACCAGCACCGGTTCCCGCGTCACGCCGCGTTGCGCGCGGCCCGGTGCGAACAGCCACCGGTCAAGGCCCCAGATCGCGCCGCTGACCGCCGCCAGCGCCACCAGGAAAAATGAAAAATCGAATACCATCATCCGGCTCCCCGCTTCACTTCTTGCTGACCTGCAGCACCGCGAGGAAAGCTTCCTGCGGAATCTCGACCGTGCCGAGCTGTTTCATGCGTTTCTTTCCTTCCTTCTGCTTGTCGAGCAGCTTGCGCTTGCGCGAAACGTCGCCGCCGTAGCATTTTGCCAGCACGTTCTTGCGCAGCGCCTTGACCGTTGCGCGCGCGATCACCTGTCCGCCGATTGCCGCCTGGATCGCGACTTCGAACATCTGCCGCGGAATCAGTTCCTGCATCTTGTCCACGAGTTCCCGGCCGCGGTGATAGGCGCTGTCCCGGTGCACGATCATCGACAACGCATCCACGCGGTCGCCGTTGATCAGCACGTCGAGGCGCGACAGCGGCGCGGTCTGGAAGTGGCTGAACTCGTAGTCGAATGACGCATAGCCGCGGCTCACCGACTTCAGCCGGTCGAAGAAATCGAGCACGACCTCCGCGAGCGGCAGCTGGTACTGCAGTGACATCTGCGTGCCGAGCTGCTGCATCTTCTGCTGCACGCCGCGCTTTTCCTGGCACAGGCCCAGCACGCCGCCGACGTGCTCCGGCGGTACCAGGATGTTTGCCGTGATGATCGGCTCGCGCAGCTCGCGGTAGCTCGGTGGCAGTTTCGACGGGTTGTCGACCAGGCTGAGCACGCCGTCGTTGCCGAGCACTTCGTAGACCACGGTCGGCGCGCTCGTGACGAGCGACAGGTTGTACTCGCGTTCCAGGCGCTCCTGGACGATGTCCATGTGCAGCAGTCCGAGGAAGCCGCAGCGAAAGCCGAAGCCGAGCGCGGTGGACACCTCCGGTTCGTAGTGCAGCGCCGAGTCGTTCAGCTTCAGCTTCTGCAGCGCGTCGCGAAATGCTTCGTACTGGTCCGATTGCACCGGAAAGAGACCGGCGAATACGCGCGGCTGCACCATCTTGAAGCCCGGCAGCGGCTTTTCGCAGGGCCGAGCTTCACCCGTGATCGTATCGCCGACCGGAGCGCCGTTGATGTCCTTGATGCCGGCCGTCATCCAGCCGACTTCCCCGGTCGACAGCCCGTCCGTCGCAATGCGCTTGGGCGTGAACCGCCCGACTTTGTCGACCTCCCAGCCACGGCCGGTCGACATCACCTGGACGCGGTCACGCGGCCGCAGCACGCCGTTGACGACCCGCACCAGCGATACGACGCCCACGTAATTGTCGAACCACGAATCGACGATCAGCGCCTGCAGCGGCCCCGCCGGATCGCCGCGCGGCGGCGGAATGCGCCGCACCAGTTCTTCGAGCAGCTCCGGCACATTCTGCCCGGTCTTCGCACTGACCTGCACCGCGTCGGTCGCCTCGATCCCGATGATGTTCTCGATCTCCTCGATCACGCGGTCGGGATCGGCGGAAGGGAGGTCGATCTTGTTGATGACCGGCACGACCTCGAGTCCCTGCTCCAGCGCCGTATTGCAGTTCGCGACGCTCTGCGCCTCAACGCCCTGTGCCGCGTCGACGACCAGCAGTGCGCCTTCGCACGCGGCCAGCGAACGCGAAACTTCATAGGAAAAATCGACGTGCCCGGGCGTGTCGATGAAGTTGAGCTGATAGTCCCTGCCGTCCGCTGCGCGGTAGTTCAGCGTGACCGACTGCGCCTTGATCGTGATGCCGCGCTCGCGCTCGAGGTCCATCGAGTCGAGCACCTGTTCCTGCATCTCGCGCGCCTCGAGGCCGCCGCAGACCTGGATCAGGCGGTCGGCGAGCGTGGATTTGCCGTGGTCGACGTGCGCAATGATGGAGAAATTGCGTATCTGCTGCATCGAGTGGAGCCGGACGCCCTGTGGCCGGACAGGCGTGTCCGGGGAACGGCCGATTATAGCAGTCGGGCGGCCCCGAACCGCCTCAACGAGCGATCAGGCGCGCCACTGCCGCGCGGTCCAGACGGCCATGGCAAACGACACTGCCGTCGCAGGTCAGCACCGGCACCTTGAGTCCGAAGCGCCGCGCCGTGGTCGCATCGGCGTCCACGTCGCGAACGCCGAATGTCTCGCAGCTGCTTTCGAGTGCCTGCGCCAGACCCAGGATGAATTCGTCACAGAGCGCGCAACCATCGCGCGTATAGACGAGCAGGCGCGGGTCCGGCATGTGGCGCGATCAGTTGCGGCGGTCGCTCGCGGAGACCGCTGCCGGCATGACGGCCGCCCCGTCCGTCACCGGCCGCAATCCGTTGGCAAACACCTTGAGGGTACGCGGCGGCACTTCGCCGACCACGGTGACCTGGTGTCCCTGCACGATTGTGGAGAATGCGGAAGCGACGCCCGAGCGGCCCGATCCTTCGACCGGCGCCTTGCCCGGCACCGGCTGCTGGATGAACACCGAGACCGACGCGAGCCCGTCCGAATAGACCAGATGACGCACCGGGGTGCTGGATCCGGCGACCGCCTGAAGGCCGCTGACCGAAAGCCGGAAACCGGGCGGCACCTGCAAAGCGCGCCAGCCCGGCGATTCATCGGCGATCTGCGGCGCCTGCCGTACCCAGCGCAGCTTGCTGCGGTCGAGCGCGGGCTCGAATGCCGAGTCGGGAATGTCGTCCTGGAAGGTCAGCTGCGTGAAACGCAGGCGCTCGACCACTTTGCCGCCGGCATCGGACAGCTCGCTGCGCACCGGCATGTGTGAGTCTTCGTCAATCCACAGGCGGTAGCCGAAGCGATAGCCGTCGAGCGGTCGCACCGCGATAACCGCGGCACGGCCGAGCAGAGCCGTCTCGCGGCCGACGTAGGCGACCTTGTACCAGGAATCCATTTCGTCTTCGAATGGCGGCAGTGCGCCGAGCAGGTCGCTGCGGCTCGGCCGGCGCTCGATGATGGCGAGCTTCTGGTCCGGGAGGTAGACGACCACCTCGTCGTTCTCACGCACCAGTTCCCGGCCGCTGCCGGAGTGCGAAACCAGCCGCTCGGACACGACACCGTCGCGGACGCGATGCGTGATGCGAAGCTGCTCGACCCGTCCGGCGGACTCCGAGACGAACTCGCCGACATAGCTCGAACCATTGAGCGCCGCCGTCATGCGGTCCAGCCACTCACGCCCGCTTTCCGCTGCCGCAGGTGCTGCGACCGCCAGGCACATCACGACGGCAATGGCCCGGCTCCGGATCACTGGCCGGTCCGCGGGTCCGCCGCCGCCTCAGTCAGGGCTGCTTCATCGCCAGTGCTGATCAGCCCGGCGCCGACGCTGCGCCGAACGAGCGGCGAGGCATAGCCGTAATGGGCGACCAGGTAGTTCGCGAACTGGGCCGGCGGCAGGCTGCCCGGACCATCGGCCACGGGGGGCGTGACATAGCTTGCCGGCAGCGACTCATCCGCATCGTCGACCGCCGATACCGGCTCGATTGGCGATTCCGCGGACTGTGCCAGGACCACGACCGGTGCGGCCTCATCCTGCAACGAACCCTGCTGCAACATCAGCACGGCGGCCGCAGCGACGCCCGCGGCGATCGCGAGACCCCCCCCGGAACGCAGCAGCGCGCCGCGGCCGGGCATGCGAAGCCCGGTGCCGTCCTGCGCGGGTTCACGTGCGATGGCGGCGCTGACGCGGGCCGCAACCTGGCGCGCGGCCGGCACGTCCCCGTCATTGCGGAGCACCGCACCGATCAGCGAATAGCGAGACAACGCGCCGCGCAGTTCGTCATCGCGCTCGAGGCGCTTCAGCAGCAATGCGGTCTCCTGATCCGGCAGTTCGCCGTCCAGGAAGGTCGAAAGCTGTTCCTTGATCCGATCAGTCATTCAGAGATCTCCAATGCGACCGAGCCCGCCGTCGAATACTTCGCGCAGGCTGCGATCGATCGCTTCACGCGCGCGAAAAATTCTCGAACGGACGGTGCCAACCGGGCATTCCATGGTTTTCGCGATGTCTTCGTAACTCAGACCTTCCAGTTCACGCAGGACAATGGCGAGGCGCAGATCGTCAGGCAGCGCCTCGATGGCCTCGTTGACCGTGCGGCGGATCTCGTCGGTCAGTGCCAGCGCTTCCGGCGTTTCGTTATCCGCCAGCCGGGCATGGGCCTGGACCTGCGACCCGTCCTGCAGGTCAAGGTCGTAAGTAACCGGCCTGCGGCGGCTGGCGACCAGCGCGTTCTTCGCGGTATTGATCGCGATGCGGTACAACCACGTATAAAAAGCGCTGTCGCCGCGAAAGGCCGGCAGAGCCCGATACGCCTTGATGAAAGCTTCCTGCGCGATGTCCTCGGCCTCGGCCGGATTGCGGACATAACGCTGCACCAGCTTCAGCACCTTGTGCTGATACTTGAGCACCAGGGCATCGAAGGCGGATTTGTCGCCTTTCTGCACCCGGCGAACCAGCGCAATATCGCCAGCTTCGGCCCGCATCGGCTCGCTCTGTCGCGCTGTGCCCGCCGAATTCACGCCGGTTATGACCGACTCCCCCGGCGTTAGTTCGCGGGGATTGGGCAGGCAGGCGCGAACGCCTCCTTGGATTTGTGAGCTAACTGCCGGATTCTAGCAACTCAGGCGGATACGGGCCTTCAGCCGGCGAAAAGAGTCTGCGGGCACGGCCCCGCGCTGCAGCAGCCAGCCGGCGCGGCGCCCGGTCACCTGCAAATCCAGCAGCACGCAATCGCGGTACGCGCGGGTACCGGCTCCCAGGGTGGCCGTCTCCCAGCCGGCTGCGCCCGCAAGCAAGACGCGGCAACGGTTGCCCTCCATGGCCAGGGCCTGCAGGCGGCAATGGCGGCCCGGCACCCGGGCGAGGTTCAGGCAGAACCCGACGATGGCGAGCGCCGTCAGTGCCCCCGCCAGCGGCGCCGGACAGCGCGCAAGCCAGGGACACAGGGCCATTGCGGCATGCAGCAACAGCAGCCCGGCAGCGAGCCGGGGCTGGCTGCCGGGCTCAATGACGAACGCAAACGATGTCATCGACGAGCGCCCGGAGTTCCGGGTCGTCCGGGCGGATGCCGCCGATGAGCCAGCCGACGATCCGCGGGTCCGGTTGGTCGAGCAGCAGCCGGAACGCCTGCTGGCGGGCCGCCCCTGCCGCCGCGAAGCGCAGCTCGAACCAGCGCTCGAGCAACAGGTCGAGTTCCTTCATGCCGCGGCGGCAACGCCAGCGCAATCGACCCGGCGACTCGCCGGTCACCGTTCCGTCCCGCCCTGCTGTATCCGCCGCTTGATGTCGGCGATCGCGCGCGCGGGATTGAGGTCCTTCGGACAGGCCGCGGTGCAGTTCATGATCGTGTGGCAGCGATAGAGCTTGAACGTATCGTCCAGTTCCGCGAGCCGTTGCGGCGCAGCCTGGTCGCGCGAATCGACGATCCATCGGTGGCTCGCGAGCAGCGCGGCGGGCCCCAGGAAGCGTTCGCTGTTCCACCAGTAGCTGGGGCAGCTGGTCGAGCAGCAGGCACAGAGAATGCAGGCGGAAGGCCGGTCGACCCGTTCCTGCTCCTGCGGCGACTGCAGCCGCTCGGCGCCGGCCGGCGGCGGTTCGCGCGTCTGCAGCCAGGGACGCACTGCCGCGTACTGCGCGTAGAACTCGGTCAGATCGGGCACCAGGTCCTTGACCACCGGCAGGTGCGGCAGCGGGAACACCCGCACGTCGCCCCGGATTTTTGCGATGGGCAGCGTGCAGGCGAGCGTGTTCAGGCCATCGATGTTCATGGCGCAGGAGCCGCAAATGCCCTCGCGGCACGAACGCCGGAAGGTCAGCGTCGAGTCGACCTCGTTCTTGATCTTGATCAGCGCGTCCAGGACCATGGTCCCGCACCGGTCGAGATCCACGTCGTAGCGGTCGACGCGCGGCGGTTCGCCGGATTCCGGATCCCATCGATAGACACGGAACTGGCGCACGCGCGTCGCGCCCGGCGGCGCGGCGTAATGCCGGCCGGGATTGTCGGTGTACTGCGAGCCGGCGGGCAGGCGGAACTGGACCATCGTCGCTGCGTTTCCTTTATCTAGTAGGTCCGCGCCCGGGGCGGGATGGATTCGACCTCTCCGGTGGCCGTCTGCAACTGTACCGGTCGATAGTCGAAGCGCGTTGCGCCGGCATCGTCCACCCACACCAGCGTGTGCTTCAGCCAATTGGCGTCATCGCGCCCGGGGAAATCCTCGCGGGCGTGCGCCCCGCGGCTCTCGGTGCGGTTGCGCGCGGAATGGATCGTCGCGATGGCCTGCCACAGGAGATTGTCCAGTTCGAGCGCTTCGATCAGGTCCGTGTTGAAGATCAGCGAGCGGTCGCTGATGCGGAGCTGCCCGCGCGCCGCAAAACAGTCTGCCATCAGGCGGCAGCCCTGCTCGAGTGTCGGTCCGGTGCGAAACACCGCGGCGTCCCGCTGCATCGCGCGTTGCATCGCCTCGCGCAGCGCCGCGGTCGGGCGCTGGCCGTCGGCATGGCGGATGCGGTCGAAGCGCGCGAGCGACGCCTCGGTCGCGGCCGGCGGCGGTTGCGCACTCCGCGCGCCGGGTTTCAGGAGCTCTGCGCAGCGGCGCGCGGCCGCGCGTCCGAAGACCACCAGATCGAGCAGCGAATTGGAGCCCAGCCGGTTGGCGCCATGCACGGATACGCAGGCGGCCTCCCCGATCGAAAGCAGGCCCGTCACGGTCGCATCGGCACCATCGGCGCGCGTCAGCACCTCACCATGCAGGTTGGTCGGGATGCCCCCCATGTTGTAGTGGGCGGTCGGCTGCACCGGGATCGGCGCGCGCGCGACATCCACGCCGGCGAAGATCATCGCGGTTTCCGCAATGCCCGGCAGGCGCTTCTGGATCACCTCGGCGCCGAGGTGCTCCAGATGCAGGTGAATATGATCGCGCTCAGGGCCGACGCCGCGGCCTTCGCGGATTTCGAGGGTCATTGCGCGACTGACGACGTCGCGCGACGCCAGGTCCTTCGCATTCGGCGCGTAGCGCTCCATGAACCGTTCACCCTCGGAATTGCGCAGGATGCCACCCTCCCCGCGCACGCCTTCGGTGATCAGGCAGCCGGCGCCGTAGATGCCGGTCGGATGGAACTGGACGAATTCCATGTCCTGCAACGGCAGGCCGGCGCGCAGCGCCATGCCGCCGCCGTCGCCGGTGCAGGTATGCGCCGACGTGCAGGAAAAGTAGGTCCGCCCGTAACCGCCGGTCGCGAGGATCGTCGACTGCGCCAGGAACCGGTGCAGCGTGCCGGTGGCCATGTCGAGCGCCAGCACGCCGCGACACTCGCCATTCTCCATGAGCAGATCAATGGCAAAGAACTCGATGAAGAACCGGGCCGCGTGGCGCAGGCACTGCTGGTAGAGCGTGTGCAGCATCGCGTGGCCGGTGCGATCCGCCGCCGCGCAGGTGCGCTGCGCGATCCCCTTCCCATAGTGAGTCGTCATGCCGCCAAACGGGCGCTGGTAGATGCGCCCGTCCTCGGTGCGCGAGAACGGCAGGCCGAAGTGCTCGAGCTCGATGACGGCCGCCGGCGCCTCGCGGCACATGTACTCGATCGCGTCCTGGTCGCCCAGCCAGTCGGATCCCTTGACCGTGTCGAAGAAGTGGAATCGCCAGTCGTCCTCGCCCATGTTCGAGAGCGCGGCGCTGATGCCGCCCTGCGCGGCGACGGTGTGGCTGCGGGTCGGAAACACCTTGGTGACGCAGGCCGTCGACAGGCCCGCCTCGGCAAGTCCCATCGTCGCACGCAGGCCGGCGCCGCCGGCGCCGACGACAATGACGTCAAAGGCATGATCGACCAGCGGATAGGCGCTCAAGTGTTGCCCGCCATGGCGATGACACCGATCGCCGCGGCCAGAATCAGGGCCAGCGCGGCGTGCAGCAACCGCGAAGCGAGGCGCGCGCGCCCATGCAGCTGAGCGGGCACGTAGTCGTCCACCACGACCTGGATGCCCTGCGCCGAATGCCACAGCGCACACCAGCCGAACAGCAGCATGAGGCCCGCCTGCCAGGGATCCGCCAGCCAGGCGACGACCGAAGCATGGGCAAGATCAGGTCGCGAGAGGAGCGCATACAGGAACCAGACGCCGAGCGGCACGAGTGCCACGGCGCTGATCCGCTGGTTACGCCAGTGGCGCGAGCCCGTCACGGATCGCCCACCAGCCAGCGCCACCCGGGCGTCAGCGCGAGCGTCGCGCCGAAGGCGAGCGCCGCGAACAGCACGACCAGCGCGCCGCTCCCGCGCGCGGCGCGCATGTCAAATCCGAATCCGGCATCCCAGACCAGGTGCCGGATCCCGTTGAAAAGGTGATACCAGAACACCGCAAGCGTTCCGGCGAGCAGGATTCTCACCGGCCAGCTTGCGAGCACGCTGCCAATCGCGCCGTAAGACTCCGGGCCGCCGGCAGCGGCGGCGAGCCAGGCGACCAGGACCACGCTGCCCGCGCTCAGCAGCAGGCCCGTGATCCGGTGCATTCCCGACAGTACCGTCGTGAACGCCAGACGATAGACCTGCAGATGCGGAGACAGCGGCCGGGCGGCCGGTTTTTCGCGAAGATCCATGGCCGCGCCATTCTGCCAGAAAGGGTCCGCGCCTTCCCACGGCCATATGCGGCCCGTTGCGCGAGAAGCGCTGCGCTACGATGTCGCCATGATGCCGGTGCGCGCCACGCTGCTGCCTTCCTGCGGAGTCATCGAGGTCACTGGCCGCGACGCGCGCGCGTTTTTGCAAGGCCAGCTGACGAACGACCTGCTGGGAATCCAGCGACACCCCGGCATGCTCGCCGCCGCCTGCAACCGACAGGGCCGCGTCGTCGCGATGATGCGTCTTGCGGCGGCCGGCGACAGCGTGTTGCTCGTGCTGCGACGGGACATCGCGCCGCTGCTGGTCGCGCAGCTGTCGCAGTTCGTGCTGCGCGCGGAGGTCACGATCGAGGATCGCAGTCAATCACAGGAAGTCATGGGACTGCTCGACGCCGAGCCCGACTCAAGCTGGTCGCAGGCGAACGCGGCCGCGAGCGGTCTGGGGCTGCTCGTCTGCAGCGCGCGCCGCATGCTGCTGGCCGGCCCGCGGGCGGCGCTGGCCGCGGCAGCGGCAGCGATCGCGCGCAGCGATCCGGGCGACTGGGATCGCGCCAGCATCGCGGATGGCGAGCCGCTGGTGCATCCGGACACATCGGCGCTGTGGCTGCCGCAGATGCTCAATCTCGACCTGCTGTCGGCAGTCAGCTTCACCAAGGGCTGCTACCTCGGGCAGGAGGTCGTGGCGCGCGCACAGCACCTCGGCCGGATCAAGCGCCGCATGCTCCGCTATGTCGCGCCCCCGGACACGCCCCTGCATCCGGGACAGCCGCTGTTCAGCGGCGACCAGCGGGTCGCGCAGGTCGTGAGCGCCAGCGGCGACGCGGCGGCCACGCATTGCCTCGCGGTGGTCGAGCTCGCGCGCTGTGCCGACCTGCTGGGCGCGCTGCCGCACGGCTCCGAATTCGTGCCGGCCGATCTGCCTTATGCGATCCCGCCGCCGGATCCGGCGGTCGCGGGCTGAACGCCCGCGAACTTTACTCCTCCGGCGCCTGGCGCAGCTGCGGAAACAACAGCACGTCGCGGATGCTCGGGGAATCGGTCAGCAGCATCACCAGACGATCAATGCCGACGCCGAGTCCGGCGGCCGGCGGCATGCCGTACTCCAGGGCGCGGATGTAGTCGGCGTCGTAGTACATCGCTTCGAGGTCGCCGGACTGCCTGCGCGCGACCTGGTCGCGAAACCGCGCCGCCTGGTCTTCCGGGTCATTGAGCTCCGAGAACCCGTTGGCCAGCTCGCGGCCGTCGATGAAGAACTCGAATCGATCGGCAATGAACGGATCCGCATCGTTGCGGCGCGATAGCGGGGACACTTCGGTCGGGTACGAGTGAACGAAAGTCGGTTGCAGCAGGTGCTGCTCGCAGGTTTTTTCGAACAGCTCGATCTGCAGCCGGCCTGCGCCGCTGCCCTCCGTGCACTCGATGCCGCGTGCCTCGCACAGGCTCCGCAGGTAAGGGATGTCGCGCAGACGCGCGGCGTCGATCCCGGGATTGTGTGCGATCAGCGCTGCTTCGACCGACAGCCTCGCGAAAGGTGTGCCGAATCCGATCCGGCGCCCCTGGTAGGCGACCTCGCGCGTGCCGGCGACCGCATCCACGAGACCCTGCATCATGCGCTCGACCAGGCGCATGAAATCCTGGAAGTCCGCATAGGCCTGGTACAGCTCCAGCATGGTGAACTCGGGATTGTGCTGGGTCGACAGTCCCTCGTTGCGGAAATTGCGGTTGATCTCGTAAACGCGCTCGAAGCCGCCGACCACGAGCCGCTTCAGGTACAGCTCCGGCGCGATGCGCAGGTACATGTCCTGGCCGAGTGCGTTGTGATGCGTCACGAACGGCCGGGCCACGGCGCCGCCGGGGATCGGCTGCATCATCGGCGTCTCGACCTCGAGAAACCCCAGGGCATCCAGGAAATCGCGCAGGTAGCGGACCACGCGCGTGCGGGTACGGAAAGCCTCGCGCGACGTCTCATTGACGATCAGATCGACGTAGCGCTGCCGGTAGCGCGTTTCGGTGTCCGCGAGCCCGTGCCACTTGTCCGGCAGCGGCCGCAGCGCCTTGACCAGCAGGCGCGCACTCTCGGCCCGCACCGACAGCTCGCCCGCGCGCGTGCGCATCAAGGCGCCCTGCACGGCGACGATGTCGCCGACGTCCCAGCGTTTGAACTCCTCGTACGGGGCGCCGAGCGCTTCGGCCTGCAGATAGACCTGTATCTGCCCGGTCGAGTCCTGCAGTTTCGCGAACGATGCCTTGCCCATCAGGCGCTTGAACATCATCCGTCCGGCGACGCGTACGCGTACGGGATTCGCCGACAACCACTCGTCCTGGCGATCGCCCCAGGTCGCATGCAGATCGGCCGCGAGCGCATCGCGGCGGAAATCGTTGGGAAACGGGTTCGGGCCTTCGCGCAGGCGCGCGAGCTTTGCGCGGCGCTCGGCGATCAGCGCGTTCTCGTCAGCGGCGGGCGGCGATTCCTTGCGGGCCATGGTACGAAGCTTACAGTCCCTGCTTCAGGCTCGCTTCCATGAATGGATCGAGCGCGCCGTCGAGCACGGCGGCGGTATTGCCGGACTCGACGCCGGTGCGGAGATCCTTGATGCGGGACTGATCGAGCACGTATGAGCGGATCTGATGACCCCAGCCGACATCGGTCTTCTGGTCTTCGAGCACCCGCGCGGCGGCATTGCGCTTGTTGACCTCGAGCTCATACAGCTTGGCCTTCAGCATCTTCATCGCGGTCGCACGATTCTTGTGCTGGCTGCGCTCTCCCTGGCAGGCGACGACGATGCCGGACGGCAGGTGCCGGAGCCGCACGGCCGAATCGGTCTTGTTGACGTGCTGCCCGCCGGCGCCGCTGGCGCGATAGGTATCCGTCTCGATGTCCGCGGGATTCAGGTCGACCTGGATCTCGTCATCGATCACGGGCGACACGAACACCGATGCAAACGACGTATGCCGGCGATTGCCGGAGTCGAATGGCGATTTCCGCACCAGCCGGTGCACGCCGGTCTCGGTGCGCAGCCACCCGTACGCATAGGCCCCGTCGATCTCGATCGAAGCGCTCTTGATGCCCGCGACTTCTCCCGGGCTCTGTTCGATCACCCCGGCCTGGAAGCCACGCGCGTCGGCCCAGCGCAGGTACATGCGCAGGAGCATGGACGCCCAGTCCTGCGCCTCGGTGCCGCCGGCGCCGGCCTGGATGTCGAGAAACGCGCCGCGCGGGTCCATTTCGCCCGGGAACATGCGCGAAATTTCCAGCAGCCGCACGCGCTGGTCGAGCGCGGCGACATCGCGGGCGATGTCGGAGAACCCTGCTGCGTCCCCTTCGGTCTCGACCAGCGTGAGCAGTTCGGCGGAATCGGCGAGCCCGTTGCCGAGCTGGTCGAGTTCGGTAATCGTCGCCTCGAGCCGGGCGCGTTCTCGCCCAAGTGCCTGCGCCTGCGCAGGCGTGTTCCAGATCGCCGGATCGCCGAGCTCGTAGTTCAGTTCCTCGAGGCGCTCGCGCTTGGAGTCGTACTCAAAGGTACCCCCTGAGCGCGGCCAGGCGCTCCGTGAGGTCGTCGATCAGCCGGCGGGTCGGTGCGGTTTCCATGCGGCCGGCATCTTAACAGAGGCTCATGTGCAGGCCTGCAGGTACTCGGCCAGCATCTCGGCGCGCGGCGTGCCGCCGAACGTCGTCGACTGCAGGCGGTAGGCGAGTCGAAGGCGCGCGCCGGCCGCCGGCCGCGCGGCCTGCGCATCGTCGAAATGGCCGAACGCGATCGCCTCGATCGGGCGCATGTCCGCGCACTGCCGCAGCCACAGCTTCAGGTGCCGGTCGCCGACCACCCGCGAGTCGGCCACGTCGAACACGCCGTCGAACAGCGGCTCGGGGAAATGCTGGCCCCAGGGCCCGCCGGATTCGAGCGCGCGCGCCGTTTCGAGCGAAAGTTCCGAGGCGTCGAGCTCGCCGTCCGAATCGAGAAAGCCCATCATCTGATCGGGTGGCAGCAGCCGCCCGATTTCCTCGGCAAACGCATCCGCGAACCGGCCGAGCTGCGACGGACGCAGCGTGAGTCCCGCCGCCATCGCGTGACCGCCATACCGCTCGATCAGCCCGGGGTGACGCGTGGCGATCGCCTCGAGCACATCGCGTACGTGCACACCCGCGACGGAGCGCGCCGAACCGCGCAGCTCGTCGTCTCCGGCCGGAGCGAATGCCACGATGGGCCGGTGCAGCCGGTCTTTCATGCGCGCAGCGACGAGTCCCACGATCCCCGCATGCCAGCCGGGATCGAACAGCGCGAGGCCGGGCGGCAGGCTGCCTTCCGCGATCCGCAGTCGCCGCACCGCATGCGCGGCTTCGTCCCGCATGCGCAGTTCCATTTCACGGCGCTCGCGATTCAGCCGGTCGAGCGTACCGGCGAGTGCCATGGCTTCCGAGGCATCGTCCGTCAGCAGGCAACGGATGCCGACCGCCATGTCGTCGATGCGACCGGCGGCATTCAGCCGGGGCCCGATCTGGTGCCCGAGCTGCCGTGCCGACAGTTCGTCCAGGCGGCACCCTGCCACGCGCGCCAGCGCCATCAGGCCCGGCACCGCCGCGCGCGCCCGCAGGCGCCGCAGTCCTTCATGGACCAGGATCCGGTTGTTGCGGTCGAGCGGCACGAGATCCGCGACGGTGCCGAGGGCGACCAGGTCGAGGAGATCCGCAACCGGCGGCTGCGGGCTGCCGCGCACCGCCTCGAGCGCGCGAGTCACCGATGCCATCAGGTAGAACGCGACCCCGACGCCCGCCAGCGCGCGGCTGCCGAAGGTGGCGCCGGACAGATTCGGATTCACATGCGCGGCGCAGTCCGGCAGGCTCGCGCCGGGCAGGTGATGATCGGTGACGAGGACCTCGATGCCCTGCGCCTGTGCGGCCGCGATGCCCGCGAAGGCGGAGACGCCGTTGTCGACGGTGATCAGGAGCTCCGCCCGTTCGTCCGCCAGCTCGGCGACCAGCGCCGGTGTCAGACCGTAGCCGTGACGCAGGCGGTCAGGCACGCGAAACCTCAGGTTGCGGTGGCCGAGGCGGTTGAGTTGGCGCATGACGACGGCGGTACTGGTTGCGCCGTCCGCATCGAAATCCCCCGCCACCAGGATGCGCGATCCGCGCGCGAGATGTCCGAGCAGCAACTCGGTCGCGCCGGCGATGCCATCCAGCGTCGAAACGGGCAGCAGATGGCGGAGCTCCAGCGACAGCTCGTCGGCATCGCCGATGCCGCGCGCGGCGTACACCCGCCGCAGCACCGGATGCAGCGTACCCGGCAGTCGGTCGATCGCGCCGGGTGGCCGACGCCGGATGACCGGTGGGGCCGATCGGGGCATTTCAGCGGATTTCATCGCGCGCCATCATAGCGGCGCATGGACGCGGGATTGGCTATATTTCAGACAGTCACATGCAATTTGAACGCGAGTCTGTCACCGAACCGAATGCGATCGTCGGCTGCGCCGACGGCGAGATCCGATTGCGCAGCGCCACTTACACCGCGAGCCTCATCGTAACGCGCGGCGGCGTCCTCGATGCCTGGAACCCGCCTCCCCTCGAGCAGCTCGTGGTCGAGGATTTCGCGCCGCTCTTCGGGCAGCCGCCCGACGTGCTGCTGCTGGGCACCGGTCGTCGGCAGCGCATGCCGCCCCCCGCGCTGTTCGCCGCATTGGCCGCGCGCGGGATCGGGCTCGAAGCGATGGACAACCGCGCCGCCTGCCGGACTTACAACCTGCTGCTGTCCGAATTCAGGAACGTCGCGGTCGCGTTGTATGTCTGATCAGCGCCTCGGCAGCTGGGCAAGCGGGTCGATCGGACGGCCGTCGAGCCGGATCTCGAAATAGAGCGTCGGCTGTCGCGCGGGACCCAGGCCCATCGCCGCGATCGGCTGGCCCGCCCGCACGTCGTCGCCCTCCTTCACGTGCAGCAGCGCGTTGTGTCCATAGGCGGACAGCCAGCCGCGCACGTGGTTGACGATGATGAGCTGGCCATAGCCGCGCAGCGCATCGCCCGTATAGACGACCTTGCCGTCCGCGGCGGCGAGCACCGGCTGGTTCAGTTCGCCGTCGATGCGCAATCCGACGCCGCCCGACGGTTGCCGGACATTGCCGATGACGCGCCCTCCTGCCACCGGCCAGCGCCACTCGGGTGGACGGAACGCGGGATCGGCGGGCGAAGCGCGCGGCACAGGCACAGCCGGCGCCGGCCGTCCGGCCACTGCAGCACGCCGGGATGAAGGCGGATCGAGCCGCAGCCGTTGCCCGGGGTGGATCAGGTAGTCGCGGCCGATCCCGTTCCAGCGCGCGACCTCGTGATAATCAAGCCCGTAGCGCAGGGAAATCGAGTACAGCGTTTCGCCGCGCCGCACGAGGTGATGATCCGGGACCGGGGCCCGGCGCTCCGGACCCGCGCAGGCAGCGAGCGCCCCCGCCAGCGCCAGCGCAAGCGCCAGTGCCCGCACCTCAGGACATGCCCCCCAGCAGCGGCACGAAACTGACGAATCCGAGGCGCTCGCGCAGGAACTGGTCCCCGCGCCGCGTCAGTCGTACCAGCTCCTGGCGTCCTTCGGGCCCGACCGGCGCAACCAGGCGCCCGTTCTCCGCGAGCTGGTCCAGGAGTTTCTGCGGTATTGCATGCGGCGCCGCGGCGAGCAGGATGCCGTCGAATGGCGCCTGCGACGGCCAGCCATCGGTGCCGTCGCCATGCTTGAACCGGACATTCTTGATGCCGAGTTCGCGGATGCGATCGCGCGCGCGATCGAGCAGTGCATCGATGCGTTCGATGCTGTAGATGCGCCCGACCAGGGGCGCCAGCACGGCGGTCTGGTATCCGCAGCCGGTCCCGATCTCGAGCACTTTCTCCGGCACGCCAGCGATCGTCAGCGCCTCCGTCATGCGCGCGACGACGTAAGGTTGCGAGATGGTCTGACCATGGCCGATCGGCAAGGCCGTATCCTCGTAAGCGCGGCTCGCGATGGCCTCGTCGACGAACAGGTGGCGCGGGACATTCCGGATGCGGTCGAGCACGCGTGGATCGCGGATGCCCTGCTCGACCAGCCGCTGTATCAGCCGCTCCCGCGTGCGCGCCGAAGTCATGCCGATGCCGCTGCGCTCGTTCATGCGGCCGGATCCTGCAGCCAGTCCCTGAGCTCGTCGAGCGCCGCATGGCGGGTCAGGTCCACCTGCAAGGGCGTCACCGAAACACGCCCCGCGGCGACCGCATGGAAATCCGTGCCGGGGCCGGCGTCCTCGCCGGCCCCCGCCGGCCCGATCCAGTAGATCGGGCGGCCGCGCGGGTCGACGCCTTGCACCGCCGCTTCGGCGCGGTGGCGGTGGCCGAGGCGCGTGACCTCGAAGCCCCGCAGCCGCTCGTAGGGCAGGTCGGGCACGTTGACGTTCAGGATCATCGAGCGGTGCATCGGTTTTGCCAGCACGCGCAGCACCAGTTCGCGCGCGACACGCGCCGCCGTCGCAAAATGCGGGCCGGCGCCGCCGCCGGCGACCAGCGAGACGGCGATCGTCGGCAATCCCAGAAAGCGGCCCTCGATGGCCGCCGCGACCGTGCCCGAATACAGCACGTCGTCGCCGAGATTGGCGCCGTCGTTGACGCCGGAAACGACCATGTCGAACTCGTGCTTGAACAGGCCCGTGATCGCGAGATGAACGCAATCGGTCGGCGTGCCATTGATCACGTACCAGGTATCCGCGTCGACCTGCTGCACGCGCAGTGGAATCTCGAGCGTCAGCGAATGACTGGCGCCGCTGCAGTTGCGGTCCGGAGCGACGACGGTGAGCGGCGCGACCCCGGTCAGCGCTTCCTTCAGGTAGCGCAGTCCCTCGGCGCGATAGCCGTCGTCATTGGCGAGCAGAATATTCAAGGCCAGGCAACCGTTCCCGACGCGTCCGGCGCGACCGGGCCGCACTATACTGGAAAGCGCCGGTGATCTGGCATCGGCGCCGGATGCTTCCTGCATGAGCGACGAAGACGAGCGTGAACTGTTCCGCAAGGCCGTGCGCGACGTGCGCAGGCTGCGCCACGCGCGGGTTGCCGCACCACCGCCGCCGCGCCGCCCGTTCGCGGCGTCGCGGCGCGCCGACGAGCAGAACGTGCTCGTTGAATCGCTGGTGCTCGACGCCGCGGACCTGGAAATCGAAACCGGTGACGAGCTCGCCTGGCGCCGTCCCGGCGTCAGCGAACCGACAATGCGGCGACTGCGCAAGGGACAGATTGCCCGGCTCGCGGAACTCGACCTGCACGGCATGACGCAGGCCGAAGCCCGTCTCGCGCTCATCGAATTTCTCGCGGAATCGCGCGCGCTCGGAGCGCTGTGCGTGCGCGTCGTGCACGGCAAGGGCCGCGGCTCGGGCCAGCGCGGCCCGGTGCTGAAGGCCGCCGTCAACCGCTGGCTGCGGCGCACGGGCTCGGTGCGGGCATTCTGCTCGGCACGCCGGCCGGATGGCGGGACCGGCGCGGTCTACGTGCTGCTCGACCCCTGAACTCAATCGCCACCGGTCTCCGGCACCGTTGCATTCACGATTTCGCGCAGGAAGCTCGTGGCATAGGCGCCGCGTGGCAAATCGAACTGCAGTTCCAGCACGCCGGGCGACAGCCGATACTGCAGTCCCACGGGCCGCGCGACCAGCGCGCGCCGTTCGGCGCGCAGGCCCGCGTTGCCGAGCCGTTCCGGCAGCGGCGCGAGCTGGACCAGCGTCTGCACCTCGACGGCACCCGCGTCGGCGGCCGGCTGCATGCCGCCCTCGCCGCAGAGCGGCCCCGTCGGGTTGATGTCGCCGTCCCGGCAGCGGCGCTCGAGCAACGGGTCCGGCCCGTCGATGGGAAACACCGAATTGCTGCCGGCAAGATTCACGATCTCGCCGCGCAGCAGCCGGTCCCAGTTGCGGGCGCGGACGCGCTCGGCGAGCACCGCGTTGAATACCAGCGAGCGCGCGGACGACAGCAGGAATCCACGTCCTTCGCGCGCGCGCGGCAGGCGGCCATCCGCGAGCCACTGGCTCACGCGGCCGAGATTCGCGCCGTCCTGGCCGAAACGCTGCGCGCCGAAATAGTTGGGAAATCCCGACGATCCGGCATGTGCGATCCGCGCCTCCAGCGCCTGCAGGTCGCCGGCGAGCTCGCGCATTCGCAACCGGAACCGGTTGCCCGACAGTGCGCCGCGCCGCAGCTTCTTCGAATGCGGGTGCACTGACAGCACGCGAAACCCGTCACCGGAAAAATCCTCGAACGAGGTCCCGTCACGCGGCGCTGGCGTCGAGAACCACTGGCGCGCGATCGCGCGCCGGTCCTTCATGCCCGCAAAGCCGACGTCGGCGGGCGCGCAACCCTGCCGTGCGGCGAGCGCGCGCGCAACGAACAGGGTGTTGGCATTGCGCTTCTCGACCCACAGCAGCCGGTGCGCACCGCCGCCGTCCGGCTCGAAACCGAGCCGCTCCTCCACGATGAAGTCCTCGGTCTCGGCGCGGATCGTGCCGGCCGCGGCCGGCGGCCCCTTCGCGCGCGGCGGATTGAGCGCAATGGCGCGCCAGGCCGTCATGACGGCGTCTTCAGGCGCCATCACCCTCCCGCAACAGCACGACGGCCTGCGCCGCGATCCCTTCGCCGCGGCCAAGCGCGCCGAGACCCTCGGCGGTGGTCGCCTTCAGGTTGACGCGGCTGCGGTCCACGTCGAGCGCAGCCGCAACGGAGGCGCAGATCGCGTCCCGGTGCGGCCCGATGCGGGGCGTTTCGGCGATCAGCGTGAGATCACAGTTCACGACCTCGAAACCGCGCGCAGCCACGAGTTTCATCACTTCGCGCAACAAGCCGGTGCTGTCGGCTCCCGCGAACTGCGCGTCTCCCGGCGGGAAATGCATGCCAATGTCGCCCGCGCCCGCTGCGCCGAGCAGCGCGTCCATCACGGCATGAAGCAGCACGTCGCCATCGGAATGCGCGACGACCCCGCGGCCGTGCGCGATGCGCACGCCGCCCAGCATGAGGTGATCGCCGGGACCGAACCGGTGCAGATCAAAGCCGCTGCCGATTCTCATCGCGCAACCCGGAGTTGCCGTAACGCCGCCTCGGCAAGCGCGAGATCCGACGGTTGCGTCACCTTGATGTTGAGCGGCGACCCTTCGACTAGCCGCGGCTTGAGCCCGAGGCCTTCGACCGCGGCCGCCTCGTCCGTCGCATCGAGACCCTGGGCCTGCGCGCGCTGCAATGCGCGCAGCAGACGGCCGTGCCGGAACATCTGGGGAGTCTGCGCGCGCCAGAGCCCGTCACGCGGCACGGTGCCGATGCTGCGGTTCTCGGCGTCGGCGCGCTTCAGCGTGTCCGTCACGCGCACGGCAAGCAGTCCCCCGACGGCGTTGCGGCGGCATTCGGCGACCAGCGCGGACAGGTCCGCCGGCGGAACGCAGGGCCGCGCCGCGTCATGCACCAGCACCCAGTCGTCGGGCTCGGCCGAAACCAGCGCCTGCAATCCGTTCAGGACCGAGGCCGAGCGCGTCGGCCCGCCACCGACCGTCGTGACGCCAATTCGCACGGATGCCGGCAGTCGCGGGAATCGTCGGTCGATCGACGTCGTGACAACGACGCCGCCTGCGAGTCCGGGCACGCGCGCGAGTGCCCGCAATGCGTGTTCGAGCAGGCTTCGGCCCGCGATACGAAGGTAGGGCTTGGGAACGGATCCGCCGAAGCGCGACGAGGCGCCGGCAGCGGCGATCACGAACCAGATACGTTCGGACACCGCGGCATCAAGGCAGGGTCGACGCGTGGCTCGGCCCTGGATCGGCGACCGGCCGATACGGCAGGTCGACGAACTGGTAGAACGTCTCGTTCGCGCCGATCATGCCGAGGTCGCGGGCACGTTCTTCGAGGGCCGTGAACCCCTGCTTGAGGTCGGCGACCTCGGCTCGCTGCTGGGCATTGCGCTCGGCGAGCACCGCGTTATCGGCGAGCTGCGCAGCGACCGACTGTTCCAGGGCCCAGACTTCGCGCATGCCCTCATCCGAGAGCCACAACCGGTACTGGAGCAGCACCAGCGCGCCCAGCAGACACCAGAACAGGACCTTCATGGGGCCGGCAGATTAGCACGTTCCGGCCGATGCAAAACCCCCGCGCTCAACGCGGCTTCACCGGAAAAGCTTCGCGTCCCGCATAGCGGGCCCGGGCGCCGAGCTGTTCTTCGATCCGGAGCAGCTGGTTGTACTTCGCCATCCGGTCGGATCGCGACAGCGAACCGGTCTTGATCTGCGTCGCCGTCGTGCCGACCGCGATATCGGCAATCGTCGAGTCCTCGGTTTCGCCGGATCGGTGCGACACGACCGCTCCGTAGCCGGCGCGCGCCGCCATCTCGATGGCGGCCAGCGTCTCGGTCAGCGTGCCGATCTGGTTTGGCTTGATCAGGATGGCGTTCGCGACCTCTTCCGCAATGCCACGCGACAGGATTTCCGTATTCGTGACGAAAAGATCGTCCCCCACGAGCTGCACCCGGTTTCCCAGACGTCGCGTCAGGCCGGCCCAGCCCTCCCAGTCGGCTTCAGCCATGCCGTCCTCGATGCTGAGGATCGGATAGCGGTCCGCGAGCAAAGCGAGATAGTCGGTGAATTGCGCGGCGGTGAATCGGCGGCCCTCCGAGGCCAGGTGATACACGCCGTCCCGGTGGAACTCGCTGCTGGCGACGTCGAGCCCCAGCCAGACGTCCTGGCCTGCCTGGTAACCGGCGGCCGCGATCGCCTCCAGGATCACGCCGAGCGCCGCCTCATTCGACGGCAGATCCGGGGCGAAACCGCCCTCGTCTCCGACCGACGTCGACAGCTTGCGCTCGCGCAGGATCTGCTTCAGGCGCTGGAAAATCTCCGCGCCGCAGCGCAGGGCGGCGCTGAAGCTCGGCAGGCCCGCAGGCAGGATCATGAATTCCTGGATGTCGAGGCTGTTGTCCGCGTGCGCGCCGCCATTGACGATGTTCATCATCGGCACCGGCATCACGACCGCGTCGTCGCCCCCCAGATAGCGGTACAGCGGCAGCTTCTGGCAGCCCGCCGCGGCGTGCGCGGTCGCGAGCGACACAGCCAGCAGTGCGTTTGCGCCGAGGCGCGACTTGTTGTCCGTCCCGTCGAGTTCCAGCATGCGCCGGTCGATGCCTGCCTGGTCGGCGGCCTCGCGCCCGACCAGCGAATCGCGCAGTTCGCCATTGACATGCTGCACGGCATTCAGCACGCCCTTGCCGAGATAGCGCAGCGGATCCCCATCGCGCAACTCGACGGCCTCGCGCGTGCCGGTCGAAGCGCCGGAGGGCACTGCGGCCCGGCCGATCGTTCCGTCCTCGAGTTCGACGTCCGCCTCCACGGTCGGGTTGCCGCGGGAATCGATGACTTCGCGGCCACGGATATCGACGATGCGCATCAGAGCGAGGCCTCCGCGAACGGGCGCGCCTTGACCGCGCGGTCGAGCTCGACCAGGAGCTCCAGGAGTTCGCGCATGCGCGGAAGCGGCCAGGCATTGGGGCCGTCGGAAAGCGCTTTCTCGGGATCCGGATGAGTTTCCATGAAAATCCCGGCCACGCCGGCCGCGACCGCGGCACGCGCCAGCACCGGCACAAACTCGCGCTGCCCGCCCGACGATGCGCCCTTGCCGCCCGGCAGCTGCACGGAATGGGTCGCGTCGAACACGACCGGGGCACCGAAATCGCGCATGACCGACAGCGCGCGCATGTCCGAGACCAGGTTGTTGTAGCCGAAACTGAAGCCGCGTTCGCAGACCATGATCGCCTCATTGCCGGTCGAGCGCGCCTTGTCGAGCACGTTCGCCATCTCCCACGGGCTCAGGAACTGGCCTTTCTTGATGTTCACCGGCCGGCCCTGCGAACAGACATTCACGATGAAGTTGGTCTGCCGGCACAGGAACGCCGGCGTCTGCAGCACGTCGACCACGGCGGCCACCTCCGCGAGCGGCGTGTCCTCGTGCACGTCGGTCAGGACCGGCACGCCATGCTGGCGGCGCACGTCCGCAAGGACCTTCAGGCCCTGCTCGATCCCGGGGCCGCGAAACGAGGTCCGCGACGAGCGGTTTGCCTTGTCATAGGAAGCCTTGAATACGAACGGGATCCCGAGCGCCGACGTCATCTCCTTCAGCGAGCCCGCGATGTCGAGCGTCAGCCCCGCGTCTTCGACCACGCAGGGCCCCGCGATCAGGAACAACGGCCGGTCGGCGCCTACCTCGTGGCCCGCGAGCTTCACGCGCTCGCCGCCCGCGGCAGCTTCCCGGCGGCGTGATCGCGCGCGGCGCGCACGAAACCGGCGAACAGCGGATGACCGTCGCGCGGATTCGACGTGAACTCCGGATGGAACTGGACACCGATGAACCAGGGATGAGACGGCAATTCGACGATCTCGACGAGTTCGTCCTCGGAGAAAGCCGAAAACACGAAGCCGGCCTTCTGCATGCGCTCGAGATAGTTGTTGTTGAATTCGTAGCGGTGCCGGTGCCGCTCGTGGATCGCATCGCGGCCATACAGCGCACGCGCGAGCGTGCCCGGACGGATCCGGGATTCCTGCGCGCCGAGGCGCATCGTGCCGCCGAGGTCCGACGCGTCGTCGCGCTTCTGGGTGCCGCCGCTGCGGTCGCGCCATTCGGTGATGAGCGCGATCACCGGGTTGACGGCCTGGCGCTCGAACTCCGTCGAGTTCGCGCCTTCGAGTCCGAGCACGTTCCGCGCGTATTCGATGACCGCCACCTGCATGCCGAGGCAGATGCCGAGGTAGGGCACGCCGTGCTCGCGGGCATGGCGTACAGCCTGGACCTTGCCCTCGATGCCGCGTTCGCCGAATCCGCCCGGCACCAGGATCGCATCCATGCCGTCCAGGCAGCCGGTGCCCGCCGACTCCAGGTCGGTCGACTCGACGTAGTGCAGCTGCACGCGGGTGCGCGTGCGCAGCCCCGCATGGCGCAGCGCCTCGTTCAGCGACAGGTAGGAATCGCGGATCTGCACGTACTTGCCGACCATCGCGATGTTGACGGTCGCCTCGTGCTGGTGGCGCGCCGCCACCACCTGCTGCCATGCGCGCAGGTCCGCGGCAGGCGCATCGATACGAAGCTTCTCGCAGACGATCTCGTCGAGCCGCTGCTCGTGCAGCAAGAGCGGGATGCGGTAGATATCGTCGGCATCGACCGCGGAGATCACCGCGCGCTCCTCGACATTGGTGAACAGCGCGATCTTGCGGCGCTGCTCTTCCGGCAGTGGGTCCCGGCAGCGGCACAGCAGCACGTCGGGCTGGATGCCGATGCCGCGCAGCTCCTTGACCGAATGCTGGGTGGGCTTGGTCTTGATCTCGCCGGAGCCACCGACGATCGGCACCAGCGTCAGGTGGATGTAGACGCAGTTGCTGCGGCCGAGCTCGACGCCCATCTGCCGGATCGCCTCGAGGAATGGCAAGGACTCGATGTCGCCGACCGTGCCGCCGATCTCAACCATGCACACGTCGGCGTCGCCGGCGCCGAGCTGCACGCTCCGGCGGATCTCGTCGGTGATGTGCGGAATGACCTGCACGGTCGCGCCCAGATAATCGCCGCGCCGTTCGCGCGCGATGACGCGCTCATAGATGCGCCCGGTGGTGAAATTGCTGTTGCGGCCGGTGGTCGTGCGCACGAAGCGTTCGTAATGCCCGAGATCGAGGTCGGTCTCGGTGCCGTCCTCCGTGACGAACACCTCGCCGTGCTGGAACGGGCTCATCGTGCCCGGGTCCACATTGATATAGGGGTCGAGCTTGACCATGCGGACCGACAGCCCGCGCGCCTCGAGAATGGCGCCCAGGCTCGCGGACGCGATGCCCTTGCCGAGCGAGGACACCACGCCGCCGGTCACGAACACGAAACGCGTCATCTGGAACCCCGCCGCAATCAGGAAATGCGGGCCGACCCTGGCCCGCCGACGACGGGGAATCAGTCTAGCCCAGCCCGCGCCTCCGGGCCAGCCATCAGGAACACGAACCGGTGTTGGTGATCGTCACGCGGGCCGATCCCGTCGCGCTGACGGTCACGATGCGCTCCTGGCCGCCGTCGGGATTGTCGCGGCAAACCGTGAAGGCAGCGGCTGTTGCCCCAACGCCGATCGGCTGGAAATTCAGCGGCACCGTGCCGCCCGCCTGCGATACGAGGTACCGGTCGGGCAGGCTCTCCTGGCGCTGCAGCACGGCCGCTCCCGCATCCATGATGATCCAGCCCTGCTCCCAGCCGCCAGACCCCGCGCAGGTCGTGCCGTCAGCCGAGGCGCAGAGTGTCACCGCCGAGTTGCGTTTGATGGCCTCGCTGCGGGCGAGCTGCACGCTCGCCAGCAGGTTGTTGGCGGCGGCGCTCAGCTGGCTGCCGAGCGACGCATTCCTGAAGGACGGGACGGCGATCGCCATCAGGATGGCCATCACGACGACCGTGATCAGCAACTCGATCATCGTCATGCCCCGGGCCCGGGCCTTCCGGCCAGCCTCCGCTCTCGCTGCCGTCACCCTGTGCATGATCCATTCCGCCTTACTGTTCGATGAACCAGTACGTCAGGCTCTTCGGCTGCGTGCCCGTTGACGGCGGGCTCGGCAACTCGCCTTCCAGCGATGAATCGCCTGAAGCACCGATGATAAAGGGAACTACCGTGCCATCGTCCAGCTCCACCATGCCCGCCACCGGCGGCGATGGCAGGCCGCCACCGGCGATAGGCTCGTCCCGGTTGGTCTCGCCATTGGCCGCGGCTGCGTTGGAGAACCGCACGTTGTAGACGCGCGCGATGCCGAGGTTGGAAGCGCAGGTCGCCGCGATCGCCACCGTCGGCGTATGAGTGCTGAAAGTGGTGGTGCCGAACACGGTGATGGCCGAGGTCACGACCTGCTCGTGATCGCGCATGTCCAGCGCCCAGCCCTTCATCGCCGCCAGGTCGCTCGGATCGGGATCCGGGCCGCTGGTCGCAATCGGCACCAGGGAATCCAGGCAGATGACACTCGAGCCGCAGTTGGCGCTTTCATCGGTCAGCCAGTCCGGGTCGGACGGATTGTCCTTGACCATGAAAAACTTGTTCTCGACCTCGTACGCAAACGCAAAGGCCTGCAGCGGCTTTTCCCGGTCGCCGGAGCCGATCAGCAGGTGATAGACCCCGTCCTTCTCGACGACGTCCGGTGTGGACAGGAACTTCCGGTTCATCGGGCAACCGACCGAAGGGCTCGTGGCGCCGGCACTGTCGCAGCCGAGCGAGGCGATCTTGGTCATCGTCCAGCTGGCGGGCAGCGTCGCACCAAATGCCTGGTTCGCGGTGCTGCCCGAGATGCGATAGAGATTGCCGCCCATGTCGGCCACATAGGCGTACTTCGCGAGCCCGGTCGCGCCGTCCGGCACCACGAACACGTCGGCCACGACCGGCCGGTCGGTTGTGAACTCGCGCAGCAGCGTCCCGTCCGCGGCATCCAGCAGATAGACGGAGCGGCCTTTCGCGGATGCGGTGCAGGTGTGAAAATCCGAATCCTCACAGATATCGTAGCCGCCGCCCATGATCAGCATGGGCTTCGTGCCGCTGATATCGGTATAGCCATTGGTCTTGAGCAGCTGCGGGGCAGACCACGTCTGCCCCATCCCCTCGAATCCGCTGGAGCAACTCGTGTCGTCGGCCTGGTTGGGGCAGCCGCGCTTCCAGAGCAGCGTGGCGCTGCCGGGGCTGGTTGCCATGGTCGTGACATCGAAGGCATAGAGGAAACGGCCGCCGCGGCGCATGGTCGAAAAAATCCATTTGCTCGTGGCGGTCTGGTAGGACGCGATCGGACCGTCGAAACCATAGACCTTGGGTTCGCGCACGGGCGGCGGCGGCGGCGATCCGGTGAAGCTGATCGGGGGCGTGTTGTCGCGCAGGCGCTTGATCTTGTCGTAGAACTCCGGCGCGATGAAGGACCACATCTCGTCGCCGGCCGCGAAGCTGCCGATCGGATTGGCACGATTGCCGTTCACGGCCCGCAGCACGCCGTCATTCCCGCCATAGAAGACCACGACGTCCGGCGCCGCGTCCGGGCCGTAGTTGATCGCGACCGGCCGGGAATGCAGCACGTCGCCGTGCACGGACGGACGCATTTCCGCCGAGTTGCCGTTGTTGTTCTCGTCAACGGCGCCGACGTCCAGGCCGCGCTGCCAGTCGATCAGCAGATCGCGCTCGGTGCTGTCGGCCGCGCCCAGCAATGCTTGCGTGATGCTGCCGTTTGCCGTCTCGAAATCCGTCAAGGCCGTGCAAGAGGCGAACACCGGGCTGCAGGTCTTCATCGTGCGGCTGGCCGCGGCGCGCAGCCGGTAGGCGTGGCCGCCTTTTTCGACGATGTTGCCGTCCGGGTAGTTGGACACGTCCGAATTGGGCACGGCGATGCAGTCGCCCGACGGACTGAACGCCCAGTAGTTGTCGATGACAGACGGCGTCCAGAAGCTGCGGGCGCATTCGGTGATGAACCCGGTCGCCGGATTGATCGCGCTGAAGTCATCCGCGTCGAGCGTGCGCAGCTGGTTGTTGACGAGGCCGAGCTTGTATTGCTTGAGGTTGCCGGGCCAGCGCGGCAGCGCATTCGCGTCGGGGCGGAACTGGCCGATGTAGACCTGGTTCAGGAAGGTGCCCTGGGTCGTGATGTTGGCTGGCAGGCTGACCGACGCAAACACGCTGTTGACCGCCTGGATCTCGGAGAATATGCGGCCAAGCGCGTCCGTCAGGTCGGCGCCGCCATTGCCGGAGGTCACGTCGAAATAGCGGCCGTTGCTGACGCCCGCGATGCTCCGCAGCAGCGCGCTCCAGCCCGGGCCCTGGCCGGTCGAAATCTTGTCGACGTCCACGGTGTAGGTGATGATGCCGAGGCTGCTGCGCCGCATGAAGCGCGCCCATTCGTCGGCCATATTGACCTGCGAGCCGCTGGGAGATATCGGGATCGTGACGGCCGCGCCGTTGATGTTCTCGGAAGCCGCGGCCGCGACCAGCATGTTGGTGCCGGTCTGGATGTCCGAACTATTGTCCTGCGCCGCACCGTTGCTGATGTAGATGATGAAGTTGCGGCCGCAGTCCCCGAGCGCCACGGGGCTGTTGTAGGGCGAGCCGGCGAACGAATTGATCGCGTTGCCGGGCAGCGCATGCACCGCCCTGGTGGCGGCCGTGTTGCTGGCGGTCACGTTGCCGAGGTAATCGGTCTTGACCTTGCTATTGCCCGCGTACGGCGCCTCTCCCTTGTAGTAGCGCCAGGCCTCGGCCATGGCGAGGCCCGCCTTGCCGTTGTTGGACCGGTCCGTGGTGACGTTGAAACTCGACAGCATGTCCATATACAGCGTCTTGTTGGCGTCCGTCATGTTGCGGATCGCGCCCCTCACGTACGCACCGCCGACGTTGTTGTTCGGGCTGCCGGTCTCATTGAACATCATGAGGCCGACCCGCACGACGGCCGTGCCGTCATCGTTGACCGGCAAGTTCGAGAGGGTCGTCAGCAGCGCATCCAGCTCGTTGATCCAGATCGCCTGGCCATCGACGCTCCGGCCCCAGTTCGCGGTGTTGTCGAGCACCAGCAGGACGTTCGGTATGCCGGTCGCAGCGCCCGCCGGCTGGACGAACAGATCGATGTCCTCCGCCAGCGCCGTGCCCTGACCGATCAATAAGCTGCCCGCCAGCATCACGCCGGCCATAAGCCTGCTCTTCATGGAAATACTCCTGCTGAATTCGTGGGTCACGGACACACCGCGTCCTTTTCCGCCTCTGAGAGCAGCACGCGCACGCCGGAGTGCACGCGCGCTTGCGCGCCGCCGACGTTGCTGGCGGCGGCGACGCTCGCATCGAGATCCCAGACCGTGTGCCAGGTGGACGCCACCGACATCGTCGGCGGCAGCGACAGGCTGCTGGGGTCGGCGCCGAATGCCTGCTCCGCGAAGACGCATTGCGGCACGGCGACCTGCACGACGTAGTCCGTGTCCGCGTCGTTGTCGATATCGACGTTGACCGCTTCCGCGGCGGGCGCAGCCGTGAACGGGGAGCTGATGACCTGTTCGATCGCCTGGTTGGCGGCGGAGATTGCTTCGCTCCTGAATTGCATGTTGGTCATCGCCCGGAAATTCGTCGTGCCGAGATTGAGCGCCGTGACCAGCATCAGCGTGATCAGCACCAGCATGATCATGCCGACGACCAGGGCGGCGCCCTGCTGACGCAATGTGTTGGATGCGCTCACGGCGACAGTCTCCGGCCGGAAATATTGGGCAGCCGCACCGTCGTCATGAAAACGTGGCGCTGGAAGGCGTCGTTGAACGGCCCGAGCGAGGTCGTGCCGAGGTCATAGGTTTTCGTGTCCGTGTGGCCCTGCGACGCCTCGCGGCCTCGCGCGAGCACGTAGAACTTGACGGCGGTCAGGTTCATAAGCGCATCGGCACTGCAGGGCGCAGCGGTGGTGCAGCTCAGAAAGTCGTCGTCCGGCACTCCATCACCGCGGTTGACGGCCGTGGTGCGCGTGTCCGGATCCGCCCATTCGACGGCTTCGGTGTAGTCGACCGCCGCGCCGGTCTCGCTGACGTCGTCCACGCCGAGTTCCACGCGAAATCCTTCGATGCCCTCGATCAGGGGCACGGCGGGCTGATGTTCCAGCACGCCGCCCACGAGGTCGAACTGCGAACGCATCAGCGTCGGGATCCCGTCGCCTGCCGTGACGGCGAAATCGCGGACGTAATAGATGCTGGACATGAACCGGCGGGTTTCGGCCGGCGTCACGCAGTCGCGCTGAAACAACGTGAATCCGGCGGTATCGAGCACGCGATCCTGGACATCCGTGAGGCACAGAGTGGACTGGAAATAGAGCCGGCCGGCGACTGCGGCTTCGCAGTTCGGCGGCGTGCCGGGCACGCAGGGTTCCAGGTGATGGACGATCAGCACGTCGGTGCCGGCCAGCTGGTCGGTGATGATGCCGGCGCAGACTGCGGCGGTGTCGTAAACCTGGATCGGCACGCCGATCAGGTTGTCGATGTAATCGTCCGTCCAGTTGCCCGGGTTGTAGGCGAGGCAAGGGTCCGGGATGCCGGTCGGCGCGTCATCGGGCACGGCGCCCGACGTCTGATCGTCGAAATCCGGCACGTAGGTGCCCCAGTAGCCCGCATGAATGGTGTCGTTCTCCAGCACTTGCACGGCGAGGCGGCCGTTCTCGATCATGCTGTTGGCGCGTGCGAACTCGCGGTTGCTGCGGCTCGTGTTGACGAACAATGCGACCAGCGCTGCCAGGATCACGAGGCTGATGGCGACCGCCACCATCAGCTCGATCAGGCTGAGACCCGACTGCCGATCTCGAGTGCTGATGCCGTTCATGTCAGCGTCGCAATGCGCACGACGGTCGTCACGACCCGCCGGCACAGATCATTGTCGCAGGGAGTGCCCGTCGGGCTGTCATAGTCCCCGAGTCCACAGGTAACGCTCGCAGGCGGCGCCGCGATGGGCGCCTGGCCCTGCCAGGCGACGGTGACGAGGAATTCGTCGCTGCCGATGTCCTGGATGCAGCCGCGCCCGCCGACCATCGCGCCGACCTGGTTGGTGCCCAGTATTTCCGCCGCGCCCTGCAGCGCGTTGCACCATTCGGCGAGATCCGCTTCCTGCCGCGTGGGTCCCACGGCCGGACAAGCGGCACCCACCCCGAGCTCCGCGCCACCTACCACATAGTCATCGACCGCGTTGCGATTGAGCGAGACGCGACTCGCCATGTCGTTCAGCAGGATCAGCGCCTGCGAACGCTGGTAGGACTCCATCTGCAGCAGGTGCAGCCGGCCATGCAGCACGACGAGCGCCAGCAGGCCGATCGACAGGATGACCATCGTGACCAGCACCTCGACCAGCGAGGTGCCGCGTTGAAAATGAATGTGCCGCGCGCCCATGGCTACCACTTCTCCGCCGGAGTTTTTACACCGAGACTATTGACGGTCAGGTTGCCGTCCGAGGCCTGCGCGTTGATGGCCGTGAAGGTCACCGTGAATCCCGGCGGCGGGCCTGCGTCCAGCGTGACGGCGTGGGTATAGTTGCCGATGACATCGGGCGGCAGCGTGTAGCCGAGGGCGACAGTGTCCGCGTAAGCCCGGTTCGCGATAAAGAACTGGTGCTCGCGGTTGACGATCTCCATCATCTCCGCCTGGGCGGCGCGCCGGTTGCCCTTCTTGACGGATTCCCGGTAGCTCGGATAGGCGACCGCGGCCAGGATGGCCACGACGACCATCACGATCATGAGCTCGATCAGCGTGAACCCTTTGGACTTGGTCATGTGCAGGCTCGGTGAGAATCCCGCGGACAAGTTACCGGCACGGGGCCCGCTCCTGTAGTCCGTTCCGACATGCGGTCCCCTGACGCCTCCGAACGGGCGCGCGGACGGAACCAGTTCACATTTCCGGCTCGGGTACTCCCGGTTTATGTTGAACGCCGCGCGTCCAGCGGACCGCCAGGCCGGGTTCGCCGGCCGTGGCCACGGCCGTGGCTGCGATCCAGCGCTCGCCCACCGCGAGCAGCGAATCCCGGGAATAGATCAGCGGAATGCGATCCCGGAGCCAGGGCTCGGTGCCCGCCTCCCGCAGCAGCCGCGTCACGGACTTCTCCACGCGTTGCCCGGCCGGCAGCAGGCGTTCGCCACCCCGGCGGACGCGCAATTCGTACGGGCCCGGAAACCGCAAGGCGCTGAAGCCGCAGCCGGTGCCCGCGACCAGGGCGATCGAACCGACGCCCTCGGCCTCGAGGCTCTCGCCCACGTTCAGTGTCCACGCTTTCCGGGCGACAGCGCCAAGCGGCTGCATCGCATGGAGCCAGCCGTGATGCCGCCGGATCTCACCCGTCGGCCAGGTCACGACCGGCTGCGCGCCGGCGCGCGCCGGCAGCAGATCGTCGAGGATCGAATTGAGACGCGCCTCGGACGGCATGCCGAGGCCGCAGCTCCGCAGCCACCCGCGCAGCAGGTTCGCCTGGCGCGCACGCGGCAGGGCCAGGCACCGGGCAACCGCAAGCCGGTCTCCCTCGATCCCGTCGGCGGCGTCGATCGCGGCCAGATCGTCGAGCAGCCCCTGCGCCGTGGCCGCGTGCCGGGCGGTGCGCGAGACCGTGCGCGCCACCGACGGCCAGCGGGCGCGCAGCCCGGGGATCACCTCGCGTCGCAGCAGCCCCCGATCGAAGCGCGGCGACAGGTTGGTCGGATCCTCGATGCGCCCGATGCCGGTCGCGCGCGCATAGGCATCAATTTCGGTTCGAGTCACGCCCAGCAAAGGACGGAGCAGCAACCCATGGCCGAGCGGCGCCGATGCCGGCATCGCGGCGAGGCCTGCGAGCCCGGCGCCGCGGAACAGTTGCAGCAGGACGGTCTCGAGCTGGTCGTCCTGATGATGCGCGGTCACGAGTGCCTCGCCGGGCGCGAGGCGCGATTGCAGCGCCGCGTAGCGCGCATCGCGCGCCGCCGCTTCGACGCTCGCACCGGGCGGCGGAGCGAGTTCCAGTTCGATGGTCTCGAAAGACACCTCGAGACTCGCGCAAAACGCGGCGCAGGTCGCCGGCCAGTCCGCGGCCGCCGGCTGCAGGCCGTGCGCCACGTGGATAGCGCGCAGGCCGATCGTTGGCTGCCCCGTGCGGATCCGATGGCAGGCATGCAGCAGCGCCGCGGAATCGACGCCGCCCGACAGCGCGACGCAGAGCCGCGCAGCGGGCCAGCCGGGAATCTGCCGGCTGAGTTCCCGCTCGAGCAGCTCCGGGATCCTCTCGGAAAATTGCATGGCGGCGTCTCAGGCTCCGCCGAACACTCCGAAAGCGCGCAGGCGCGCGTGACGGAGGCGCACCAGCTCCTCGGCAGGCAGCGCGGACAGCTCCACGAGGTGCCGCGTCAACGCCGTGCGCAGTGCCTCCGCCATCGCAGCCGGCTCGCGGTGCGCGCCGCCGAGCGGTTCCGGAATGACCTCGTCCACGAGCCGCAGCCGGGACAGGCTCTCGGCCGTGATGCCCATGGCTTCCGCCGCCAGCTCGCGCCGCTCCGCGCTCTTCCAGAGGATCGACGCGCAGCCTTCCGGCGAGATGACCGAGTACACGCTGTACTGCAGCATCAGCAGCCGGTCGCAGACGCCGATCGCGAGCGCGCCGCCGGAACCGCCCTCGCCGATGACGCAGCTCACGATCGGCACGGCGAGCCCGGACATCTCGAACAGGTTGCGGGCGATCGCCTCGCTCTGGTTGCGTTCCTCCGAGCCGATGCCCGGATAGGCGCCCGGCGTGTCGATCAGCGTGACGAGCGGCAGCCCGAACCGCTCGGCCGTCTGCATCAGCCGCCGCGCCTTGCGGTAGCCCTCCGGTTTCGGCATGCCGTAATTGCGCCGCACGCGTTCCTTGGTGTCGCGCCCCTTCTGCTGGCCGATCAGCATGACCGCCTGGCCCGACAGTCGCGCGAGGCCGCCGACGATCGCCTGGTCGTCGGCATACATGCGGTCGCCATGGAGCTCCTGGAACTCCGTGAATACCTGCGGTACGTAATCGAGCGTGTAGGGTCGTTGCGGATGCCGCGCGAGCTGCGTGATCTGCCACGGCGTCAGGCTCGCGAAGATGCTGGTCGTCAGCGTGCGGCTCTTGTCCCGCAGCTTCTCGATCTCCTCGGCGATGTTGAGTTCGGAGTCGTCGCCGAGGAATCGCAGTTCCTCGATCTTCGCCTCGAGTTCTGCGATCGGCTGCTCGAAATCCAGGAATTGCAGGGCCATGGCGGCAGTATAGGGTCAGTCCGGCCGCGGACCGTACATCAGGCGCACACCATCGCGCCCGACCAGCAGGCCGAGTTCGTCCAGCAATGCGCGCGTCGGTCGCACCGACCATTCCTCGCCGAGCGCGAACGTCGCGCGCGCCTGGCTGCCGACGTAATGCACCGCGACATGGCACTGTCCGCCGCGGCAGGGCCGGAGCGTCTCCTCGAGCCGCTGCATGAACAGGACCTCGCCATCCGCCGCCGGCATCCGGATAAGGAGACTGCGCGCCTCGCGCACGCGCACCTCGTCGATCGGCGTCAGCTTCTTCGCATTGATGCGCCAGTCCTCGATGAACTCGTCGAACCGCAACTGGCCTTCCACGATCAGGATCGCGTCGCGCGCGATCATCGCGCGGTGCTGCTGCCAGACATCGTCGAACAGGCTGACCTCGATGCGGCCACTGCGGTCGTCGAGCAGGAGCGTCATGCGCGCACCGCGGCGGCGGATCTCGAGCACGAGTCCCGCCACGGTCACGTTCTTGCCGCCGGCGAAACCGCGCACGTCGGCGGTCGGCCGCGGCCCCCCGAGGTCCGCGATCCGTGCGGGCACGAGCTGCCGCAGTTCCGCTTCGTACTCGGCGATCGGGTGACCGGTCAGGAACAGGCCGAGCGTGTCGCGCTCGCCCTGCAGGCGCACCGCGTCGCTCCATTCCGGCACGGCGGCGAGGTCGAGGGCCGACGGCGCCTGAGTTTCCGCCGAAGCGGCCAGTCCGCCGAACAGGTCGTCCTGGCCGGCGGCGACCGCGCGCGTGCGCTGTTCGCCGAGCTGCATCGCCACCGGCAGCGCATTCGCTAGCGTCGCGCGGTTCCAGCCGAAGCCGTCGAAGCAGCCGGATTTGACCATCGCCTCCAGCGTACGGCGTCCGGCAACGCGCAGGTCGACGCGCCGGCACAGGTCCGCGAGATCGCGGAACACGCCGCCCTGCTCGCGCTCCGCGACGATCGCCTCGACCGCCGCCTGGCCGACGCCCTTCACGGCGCCGAGGCCATAGCGGATCGTGCCGGGACCCGCGACCGTGAACGCATACATGGAATGATTGATGTCGGGCGGCAACACCTCGAGGCCGATGCCCTCGCACTCGTCGATGAAGGACACCACCTTGTCCGTGTGCTCCATGTCGGAGGACAGCACGGCCGACATGAACGCCTCCGGATGATGCGCCTTGAGCCAGGCGGTCTGGTACGCCAGCATCGCGTAGGCCGCGGAGTGCGACTTGTTGAATCCGTAGCCCGCGAATTTTTCGATCAGGTCGAAGATCTGTCCGGCGCGGAGCGCCGATACGCCGCGCGCAACCGCGCCTTCGACGAATACCGAGCGCTGTGTCGCCATCTCCTCGGGCTTCTTCTTGCCCATCGCGCGGCGCAGCAGGTCGGCGCCTCCCAGCGTATAGCCGGATAGCGTCTGCGCGATCTGCATGACCTGCTCCTGGTACAGGATCACGCCATAGGTCGGCTTCAGGATGCCGGCGAGGCTCGGATGCAGGTAGTCGATCGCGCCGCTGGTGCGCCCGTGCTTGCGCGCCATGAAGTCATCGACCATTCCCGACTGCAGCGGCCCGGGCCGGAACAGCGCGACCAGCGCGACGATGTCGTCGAAGCAGTCCGGCTGCAGCTTGCGCACCAGGTCTTTCATGCCGCGCGATTCGAGCTGGAAAATCGCGGTCGTGCGGCAGGACTTCAGCAGGCGGTAGGTGTCGGCATCGTCGAGCGGCAGCCGCGCGAGATCGAGCGGCGCCGCGCCCGCGGCGCGCCGCGCCGCGTTCACCAGTTTCACGGTCCAGTCGATGATGGTCAGCGTCCGCAGGCCGAGAAAGTCGAACTTCACCAGCCCGACCTGCTCGACGTCGTCCTTGTCGAACTGCGTGACGACATTCGCGCCGCCGGATTCGCAATAGAGCGCCGTGAAATCCGTCAAAGGCGACGGCGCGATGACGACGCCACCGGCATGGGTGCCGGCATTGCGTGCCAGGCCTTCGAGCTGCTGCGCCAGGTCGACCAGGTCGCGCACCTCGTCCTCCGCGCGGTAGCGGCGCGCGAGTTCCGGCTCCTTCTCCAGCGCGTCGGCGAGCGTGATGCCGAGTTCGAACGGAATCAGCTTGGCGACGCCGTCCACGAATCCGTACGGCAGGCCGAGCACGCGCCCGACGTCGCGCACGACCGCACGCGCCGCGAGCGAACCGAAGGTGATGATCTGCGATACGCGGTCGCGGCCATATCGCTCCGCCACGTAATCGATGACGCGGTCGCGCCGCGACATGCAGAAATCGATGTCGAAGTCCGGCAGCGACACGCGTTCCGGATTGAGGAAACGTTCGAACAGCAGCTCATGACGCAGCGGATCGAGGTCGGTGATGCCGAGCGCCCAGGCCACCAGCGAGCCCGCGCCCGAGCCACGGCCGGGACCGACCGGGATGTCCGCTGCCCTTGCCCAGCGGATGAAATCCGCGACGACCAGGAAATAGCCTTCAAAGCCCATCCCGCCGATCACCGCCAGCTCCCGGTCGAGCCGATCGCGATAGGGCGTTTCGTCGACCGGTCGGGGCTCGGCTGCCGCGAGCCGGTCCGCGAGGCCCTGTTCGGCAAGGTCACGCAGGTGCCGAGCGGAAGGCAAGCCGTCCGGCGTCCGGAAGGCCGGCATGTAAATGCGCCCGTGCTCGAGCGGCAGCGAGCACCGGCGCGCGATCTCGACGCTGTTCGCAAGCGCCTCCGGCAGGTCGGCGAACAGCTCGGCCATTTCCCGCGGGGATTTCAGGTATTGCTCGGCCGAATAGCGCCGCGGCCGCGCCGGATCGTCGAGTCGCTGGCCCTCGTGGATGCAGACGCGCGCCTCGTGCGCGTCGAATTCATCGCGTTCGAGAAACCGCACATCGTTGACGGCGACGACCGGCGCCGGCCGCCCGGCGACGAGCGCGAGCGTCGCGGCCACCAGTTCCTCGTCGCCGGCACGGCCCGTGCGTTGCACTTCGAGGTAATAGCGGTCCCCGAACAGCGCCAGCCAGCGGTCCAGCAGCGCGCGCGCCTCGGGCAGCCGCCCCGCCAGCAGCGCGCGCCCCAGGTCGCCTTCCGCCGCGCCGGACAGCGCGATCAGGCCGGCCGTGGATTGCAGGTCGAGCCAGGAGCGGCTGACCAGCGGGCGGCCGCGGTCCTGGCCCTCCCGGTAACTGCGGGAAATGAGGCCGGTGAGAGTGCGGAAGCCCGCCCCGTCCTGGGCGAGGAGCGTGAGGCGCGCCGGTTCCGCCCGTTCCGCCTCCTCGCGCAGCCACAGATCGGCCCCGACGATCGGCTTGATGCCGCGCCGTTCCGCCTCGCGGTGAAATTTGACCATCGCGAACAGGTTGCCGTGATCGGTGAGCGCGACCGCCCCCATGCCGCCCGCCGCCACGGCCTGCATCAGGCGCGGCACGCGCACGATGCCGTCCACCAGCGAATACTCGGTGTGCACCCGCAGGTGGACGAATGGCGGCATGCCTGGGTCTTCAGTCCGGCGCATGCCGCAATTTTACCGGTGCGAAGCTGCGCCGGTGCAGTCGGCAGGGACCATGCCTCGCCAGCTGCCCGAGGTGCAGCGGCGTCGGGTAGCCCTTGTGGCGCTCAAAGCCGTAATCGGGATAAACGGCCGCGGCCGTGGTCATCCAGGCGTCGCGGGCCACTTTCGCGAGAATGGAGGCCGCGCTGATCTCGCCGATCAGGGCATCGCCGTGCACGATCGCCTCGAAACGGCAGTCGAATCCGAGCATGCCGGGGGACGGGCAGCGATTGCCGTCAACGCGCACGCAGGCCGGCGCGAGCGCGAGTCCCTGCAGTGCGCGGCGCATCGCGAGCAGGCTCGCCTGCAGGATGTCGAGCACGTCGATTTCGGCGGGGTCCGACCAGCCGATCGCCCAGGCGAGCGCGCGCGCGCGGATGATGCGCGCCAGCCGCGCGCGCTCCGCCGGCTGCAGTTGCTTGGAATCCGCGAGGCCCGCAATGCGCCGTCCCGGCGCCAGAATGACCGCGGCCGCGACGACCGGCCCCGCCAGCGGGCCGCGTCCCGCCTCATCCACGCCGGCTGTCAATTCAACTCGCGCGCGCAACCGGTGCATCGTGCTCATCACGAATCCCCGCCTCGCGCCAGCGCGAGGATCGCAGCCGCCGCGCTCGCGCTCGCGTTATTCTGCAACTGCCGATGGATCGCGGTGAACAGCGTCTGCAGCTCGCCCACCGCATCGGGATCGTCGAGCCAGCGCTCGATCTCGCGTCCGAGCCGCTCCGGCGTCACCTCTCCCTGCGCGAGCTCCGGCACGACCTGGCGCCCCGCCAGCAGATTGGGCTGCGCGAAATACTCCGCCTTCAGCAAGCCGAGGCCGCGCAGCGCAAAGGCGGTCAGCGCGCCCAGTCGATACGCGACGACCATCGGCCGCTTGCACAGCAGTGTCTCCAGGGTCGCCGTACCCGAGGCGACCAGCGCGACGTTCGCGGCGGTCAGCGCGGTACGCGCGCGCCCGTCCAGGATCTGTACCGGGATGCCGGCGGCCTGTTTCGCGAGTGCCTGCTCGAAGATCGCGCGCGTGGCCGGGTCGGCAAGCGGTGCGATGAAGCGCAGCCCGGGGCGGCGCCCGGCGAGCCAGGCGATCGCGCCCGCGAAGTCCGCGGCGAGTCTCGACACTTCGCCCACGCGGCTGCCGGGCAGGACCGCGACGACCGGCGCGTCGACGGGCAGGCCGAGCTGGTTGCGCGCGGCCGCCGAATCCGGCGCAAGCGGCAACTGGTCCGCCAGCGGATGGCCGACGAATACCGCGCGCAGTCCAACCTCGTCGTAAACCGCGCGTTCAAAGGGGAGCACGCAGAGCACGAGATCGAGGAATCGCGCCATCTTCCGCGCGCGCCCGCGCCGCCAGGCCCAGACCTGCGGGCTCACGTACTGCACGGTGCGGATGCCCGCGGCATGCAGCGCCGGCGCGAGATTCAGGTTGAACTCGGGCGCGTCGATGCCGACGAATACGTCGGGCCTGGCGGCACTCATGCGCTCGCGCACCGCGCGACGCAGGCGCAGCAGCCGCGGCAGATGATGCAGCACTTCGAACAGGCCCATGACGGCGAGATCTTGCGACGCGGCCCAGACCTCGCAGCCTTCCGCCTGCATGGCGGGGCCGGCGACGCCGACGAAACGCGTGTCGGGCGCGGTGCCGCGAATCGAGCGGATCAGCGCGGCGCCCAGGTTGTCGCCGGAAGATTCGCCGGCGACCAGGCCGATCGTCAGCGGTCGGTCGGGGCGCATCAGCGGATGATGCTGCGTTCGCTGCTCGAGAGGAAATCGGCGAATGGCGCGAGCTCCGGCTGGCTCGCCGACAGCTCCTTCAGCTGCGCGGCCGCTTCGGCGAGCTTGAGGCCCGACCGGTACAGCAATCGGTAGGCGCTCTTGATGTTGGCGATCTGCGCGGCGTCGAAACCGCGCCGCTTCAGCCCCTCGCTGTTGACGCCTTTCGGTTCGGCCGGGCTGCCGGCGACCAGCAGGTAGGGTGGCACGTCGCGGGTCACCGCGGCATTGTTCGCCAGAAACGCATGCGCGCCGATCTTGCAGAACTGGTGGACGCCGGAGTAGCCGGACAGGATCGTCCAGTCGCCGAGTTCGACATGACCGGCCAATGCGGTGCAGTTCGACAGAATGCAATGGCTGCCGACGATGCAGTCGTGACCGACGTGCGAATACGCCATGAACAGGCAGTCATCGGCGATCCGCGTGACGCTGCGGCCGCTGATCGTGCCGCGGTTGATCGAGCAGAATTCACGAAACACATTGCCATCGCCGATTTCGAGCCGGGTCGGCTCGCCGCCGTACTTCTTGTCCTGCGGCGCGTCGCCGATCGAGGCGAACTGGAAAACCCTGTTACCGCGGCCGAGCGTGGTCGGCCCGTTGATGACCGCATGAGGCCCGATCCAGGTGCCCGCGCCGATCTTCACGCCCGCGCCGATGATCGAATAGGCGCCGATCTCGACGTCATCGCCGATGTCGGCGTCGGGCGCGATGATCGCGCGCGCATCGATCAAGGCTTGACCTCCGGGGCGACCATCATCTTCGCCGAGGCCGCTTCCTTGCCGTCAACCTCCGCGATCGTGCCGAATTTCCAGATGCCGCGGATGGCGCGCTCGAGCGTTGCCTTGAGCACCAGCTGGTCGCCCGGCACGACCGGGCGCCGGAAGCGCGCGTCGTCGATGCCGACGAAGTAAAAGAGCGACTTGTCGTCCGGCACCACGCCCGCGGTCTTGAATGCGAGGATGCCGGCGGCCTGCGCCAGCGCCTCCAGGATCATGACGCCCGGCATCACCGGCCGGCCGGGAAAGTGTCCGCCGAAAAATGGTTCGTTGACCGTGACGTTCTTGATCGCGTGAATGCGTTCGCCCGGGATGCACTCGATGACGCGATCGACAAGCAGGAACGGGTAGCGGTGCGGCAATTGCGCGAGCACGGCCTGGATGTCCATCGGAAAACCTTCGGTCATCGGTCCACTCCCTGCCCCTCGCCGCCCGGTGCGGAACCTTCCCTGCGACGCCGCGCGTCGAGACGGTGCAACTGCGCGACCGCACGGCGCCATTCGGCCGCCGCGATCGCCGGCATCCCGGACGAATACGTGCCCGGACCCGGCAACGAGTGCGACACGAGCGAGTAACCCGTGACGATCACGTCGTCGCCGATCTCGAGATGACCGGCGATGCCGACCGCGCCGCCAATCATGCAGCGGCTGCCGATGACCGTGCTTCCCGAAATGCCCGCGCAACCGGCGATCACGGTATGCGCTCCGATGCGGCAGTTATGGCCGACCTGCACCTGGTTGTCCAGCTTGACGCCGTCGCCGATGACCGTGTCCTCGATCGTGCCGCGGTCGATCGTCGTGTTGGCGCCGACCTCGACGTCGTTGCCGAGCCGCACGCCGCCGAGCTGTGGCACCTTGACGAAGCCGTCCGCGTCAGGCGCGAAACCGAAGCCGTCCGCGCCGACGACTGCGCCCGGCTTGAACAGGCAACGCATGCCGACCGACGCGCCGCTGCAGATCGTCACGCCGGACTGCAGCCGGCAGTCGTCGGCGAGCGATGCGCCGTCCTCGATCACGCAATTCGGACCGATGGAGCAGCGCTCGCCGAGCACGACGCCCGCGCCGATCACGCTGTTCGGTCCGACGCATACGCTCGATGGAACGGTCGCCGACGCCGCGATGGTCGCGTTCGGCGCGATGCCCGGGCTGACCGCGGCCTGCGGATGCATCAGGCTCGCGATGCGCGCATAACTGGCGTAGGGCCGCGGGCTGATCAGCGCGGCGACCGGGCATTCCGCGACCATCTCGCGCGACAGCACCACCGCGCTCGCGCGGGTCGCGGCGAGCTGGCGCCGGTATTTGGCGCCGGTGCAGAAAGAAAGCGTGCCGGGCGTCGCCGACGCCAGCGCCGCAACGGCGTGCACGGACTGGTCCGGATTGCCGGCGAGTTCGAGTCCGAACCGGACCGCAATCTCGCCGAGCGTGATTGCCATCGCGCCCCCCCCTGGCGGTCGGCCCGCCGGTCAGGTGCCGGGCGGCGGCGCAGCCGGCGCGGCCGCCGCCGGGGACTTCGCCTTCAGCGCGGCGACGACCTGCGGCGTGATGTCCAGCGCCTCGGCTGCGTACAGCACGCCTTCGCTGACCACGAGCTGATAGCCATTGGCCTTGGCATAAGCCTGCACTTCCATCAGCAATGCGCGCTGCATCCGGCCGACTTCCTCGTTGCGGCGCATGTTCAGGTCTTCCTGAAGCTCGTTGAAGCGGCGGGTGACGCTCAGTTCCAGATCGCGCACTTCGCGTTCGCTCCGGACGCGGTCCGCCTCGGACATCACGGCGGCCTCGCGCTTCAGCTTGTCGCGCTTTTCTTCCAGTGACTTCTGCTGCGCCGCCACGTCGCGCTGGCGCGGCAGGAACTCGCCTTCCAGCGCCGCCTGCGCGGCCTTGGCCTGCGGCGACTCTTCGAGCAGGCGCCCGAAGTTGATGTATCCGATTTTCGTATCGGCGGCCTGCGCGAGTGGCGCGGCCATGATGGCGGCGCCGAGCATGAGCGCGACGATTGCGGAATGCCTGGTCATGTGTGTCATCTTGCCTCGGGTGTCAGAATGCGGAACCGATCGTGAACTGGAAGCCTTCGGTTTCGTCCGGATAGCGGACGCCGTCGCCCTTGAAGTCGTTCAGCGGGATCGCGTAGCTGAACCGGAATACTCCCAGCGGCGCGAGCCACTGGACTGCGACCCCCGCGGACTGCTTCAGTTCATTGTAATCGAACTCGTAGTCGACCGGCGTGACCCCGTCGATTCCGACGAAGCGGATGCCGGCGCCCTGCGAGAATACGTTGCCGATGTCGAAGAACGCGCTCATGCGCGTGCTGGCGCGCCATTTTTCCGGAACCGGGAACAGCAGTTCGGCGCGCCCGATCACCTTCAGGTTGCCGCCGTAGGGATTGCCGAATCCGTCCTTGGGCCCGAGCCGGCTCTCGCTGTATCCGCGCACCGAATCCGGACCGCCGGCGAAGAACTGCCGGTACGGCGGCAGCGCGGAGGTCTCGTCGCCGAGCGCGTCGCCAAAGGCGATCTCCGCCGTCAGCGCGGCGGTCCATTGCCGCCAGATCGGGAACAGCTGCAGGAAATCGTAATTGAATACGTAGTATTCGACCTCGCTGCCCGGCGCCGCCATCGCGAGACTGAGCGAATGGCGCTTGCCGCGATCCGCGAAGATCGCGCGATTGCGTGAATCGTAGTACCAGCCGCCGACCAGTTCGTAGCTGTCGAACTTCGACCCGAACAGGGTGGTTGTCAGGATGTCCGGGTCCGTGCCCGGGTCATTGCCGTCGGCAATCTCGCGTTCGATCGTGCGCGTGTAGGGGTTGCCATTGGCCTGCACCCAGGCGACCGCTTCCGGGGCGCTGCCCTGCGGATTGACGATCAGGTCCGACCGCTGCGCGACCATGCCAAAGCGCACGCCCTGGAATTCCGTGATCGGGTAGCCGAATTCCAGCGTGGTCGACATCGTCTGCGTCGAGAAATCCGACGCGGCCGAAACGTACTGCGTGATGTCGCGGAACTGGAAGCCGAGCGTGCGCGACAATCCGTCCGCGGTCGTATACGGATCCGTGTGCGAGACGCTGTACGACTGCGAAAAACGCCCGGACAGCAATTCGACCGCCAGGCGCTCGCCGGTACCCATGAAGTTCGAATGCACGAAGCTGCCGTTCAGGATGAACGACTGCGACTCGGAGTAGCCGATGCCGCCGCTGAACTGGCCCGGCAGGCCCTCCTTGATGTCGAAATCGACGTCGACCAGGTCCGGCGTGCCGGGCACTGGCGTCGTCTCGAATTCGACTTTCTCGATGTAGGGCAGCCGCTGCAGGCGTTCCTTGGAACGTTCCAGCAGCGAGTTCGACAGATAGGAACCTTCCAGCTGCCGCATTTCACGGCGCAGCACCTCGTCGTCGATCGCCGTCGTGTTGACGAAGTTGATGCGGCGGACATAAGCACGGTTGCCCGGATCGATGAAGAACGTGAGACCGACGGTTTTCTCGGCCTCGTTCGCCGTGGGCACCGGATCGATCTTGGCGAAGGCATAACCTTCGACGCCGAGCCGCAGCGCCAGCAGTTCCTGCGTCTGCGTGATCAGCTTGCGCGAATACACCTGGTCCGGCTTGACCAGCAGCATCCGTCTCAGGTCGGATTCGGGAACCTTCATGGTGCCGGCGAGCTTGACCTCGCCGACCTTGTAGACGTCGCCTTCGCGCAGGTTCATCGTGATGAAGATGTCGTCCTTCTCCGGCGCGATCGCGACCTGGGTCGATTCGACGTCGAAATTCGCGTACCCCCGGTCCTGGTAGTAGGACTGCAGCGTCTCGATGTCGCCCTGCAGCGATTCGCGCGAATAGCGGTCGTCCTGCCGGTACCAGGACAGCCAGTTCGGGGTGCGCAGCGCGAACGCATCCAGCAGTTCCTCGTCGTCGAAGGCCTGGTTCCCGACCAGGTTGATCTGGCGGATACGGGCACGCTTGCCCTCGTCCACCTCGATCTTGATGCGTACCTTGTTACCCGGCACGTCCTCCACCTTCGGATCGATGCGCACCCCGTACTTGCCGCGGCTGAAGTACTGATCGGTCATGTAGCTCTGCACTTCATCGAGCACCGACCGGTCGAAGGTCTTGCCGGTCGCGAGGCCGACGGAACGCAGCGACTGCTGCAGATCCTCCGTCTTGATGTCCTTGTTGCCGGTGATCTCGAAACTCTCGATCGACGGGCGCTCGAGCACGGCGACAACCAGCGTCGCGCCGTCACGCCGCATTTCGATGTCGTTGAAAAATCCGGTCGCGAACAGTGCGCGCAAGGCTTCCTGCACGCGGCGCTGGTCCAGCCGGTCGCCGATGTTGACCGGCAGATAGTTGTACACCGTGCCTTCGGAAATACGCTGCAGTCCCTCGACGCGGATGTCTCCGACGACGAAGTCTTCCGTGCCCTGGGCCAGCGCGAGCGAGGCGCAGGCCAGCAGGATGCCGCCGATCAGCAGTCGAAGCATGTGCCCTTGAATCCCCTGCGCCTTCAGCCGAAGAGCCGCGTGATGTCGTTGTAGAACGCAAAACCCATCAGCACCGCCAGCATCGCGATGCCCACCTTCTGCCCGAGGATCTGTGCTTCCATGGACAGCGGCGCGCCCTTCGCCATCTCGACCAGCTGGTACGCAATCTGGCCGCCGTCCAGCACCGGAACCGGCAGCAGATTCAGCACGGCGAGCGAAATGGAGACGAGCGCCAGGAAACCGAGATAATAAGTGAACCCCTCGGTCGCCGTCAGTCCCGCGTATTGCGCGATGTTGATCGGTCCCGAGATGTTCTTGGTCGACACGTCCCCGGTCACCATGCGCCACAGGAAACGCACGGTCAGCGCGCTCTTCTCCCAGGTCTCGGCGATTGCGGGCGCAATCGCCGCGAACGGGCCGTAACGCTCGGTGGTCAACATGTCGGCCGGAAAGGCGACTTCGCCGGACAACCTCGCGCCGAGCCCGATCTTGCCGACTTCCCGGCCGTTCTCGACAAAGCGCTCCGGCACCAGCTCGAACTCGAGCGTGCTGCCGTCACGCGTGGCCGTGATGCGCGTCGCCTGCCCTGCGCGCTGCTGGATCATGGCGATGAAGCGCGAGAAATCGTCGATCGCGACGCCGTCGACCGCTGCCACGCGGTCACCGATGCGCAGCCCCGCGAGCGCTGCGGGCTTGCCGGCAGTCAATTCGCCGACCACGACCGGTTGCGGCGGATACCAGAAGGAAAAGCCCAGGCCCGGCAGCAGCGTGCCGGGTTCGGTCAGGCCGCGCCGCTCCGCCGCGGGCACGATGATTTCGATCTTCCGCCGCCCGCCGCGCTCGCCCTGCACTTCCAGCGGCACGCGGCCGTCGGCAACCAGCCGGTCCAGGATGCCGAGCACCATGGCCTGGCGCGTACCGATCGGGTCTCCGCCGACGCGCAGCACCTCGTCACCCGGCCGCAGGTCCGCGGCGGCAGCCAGCGAACCGGTCGCGATGTCGCCGATGACCGGCTTCAGTCCGGGCACGCCCTGCATGAAGAGCAACCAGTACGCAAGGACCGCGAACAGGAAGTTCGCGCCGGGTCCGGCGAGCAGCACCGCGATGCGCGCGAGCGGCGGACGCCGGTTGAATGCCCGGTTCACGTCTTCCGGCGGCACCGGACCTTCGCGCTCGTCGAGCAGGCGCACGTAGCCGCCGAGCGGTATCGCCGCCAGCACATATTCGATACGGTCCGGATCGCGACCAATGTGCTTTGCGATCGGCCGGCCGAATCCGACCGAAAAGCGCACGACCTTGAATCCGAGGCGGCGCGCGACCCAGTAATGCCCGAACTCGTGCACCGACACGAGCACGCCGATTGCGACGATGAACGCGAGGATCGAGGTAAGGGTAAAGGTCAAGCTCACGCGCCGGCTGCCTGACGCATGACGAGTGCCGCGCGCGCGCGTTCGCGTGCCCAGGCATCCGCCGCCAAAGCATCGTCCAGGCTGCCGAGAGGCCCCGTTGCATGCTGTTGCAGCACGCTTTCAATGACTCCGGCGATCCCGCCAAAGTTCAGCCGCCTGCCAAGGAAAGCCGCGACCGCCTCTTCGTTGGCGGCATTCAGCACGGCGGGCGCCGTGCCGCCGGCACGGGCTGCCTCGCCGGCGAGAGAGAGGCAAGGAAAGCGTTCCAGATCAGGAGCTTCGAACGTCAATCTACCAATCTGCACGAGGTCGAGCGGGGGCACACCCGAAGCGATCCGGTCCGGAAAACCGAGCGCATGCGCAATCGGCACGCGCATGTCCGGCTGGCTCAGCTGGGCCAGCATCGAGCCATCGTCGAACTCGACCAGCGAGTGCACGATGCTTTGCGGGTGCACGACGACCTCGACCTGCAGAGGCGTCACCGCAAACAGGTGGCAGGCTTCGATGAGCTCCAGGCCCTTGTTCATCAGGGTCGCCGAATCGACCGAGATCTTCGGTCCCATGCGCCAGTTCGGGTGCTTCACCGCCTGCTCGGGCGTGACCGACGCAAGGTCTTCGCGCCGGGTCTTCAGGAACGGGCCGCCCGAGGCCGTCAGCAGGATGCGACGCACGCCGCGATGGGGCGAGCCGTTTCCGCGCTCGGCGGGCAGGCACTGGAAGATCGCGTTGTGCTCGCTGTCGATCGGCAGGATGCGCGCGCCGGATGCGCGTGCCGCTTCCATCAGCAACGGACCGGCGAGCACCAGCGCTTCCTTGTTCGCGAGCAGCAGCTGCTTGCCTGCCGCGGCCGCGGCGAGCGTCGGTGCGAGCCCGGCGGCGCCGACGATCGCGGCCATGACGAGTTCCGCTTCCGTCAGCGTAGCGACGGTCGTCAGGGCCTCGGGACCCGACAGCACGCGGGTGGGTATCCCCTCGCCTGCCAGTCGTTCGGCGAGGCGCGTCGCCGCCGGGCGATCGAGCAGCGCTGCGTAAGCGGGCCGGCAGCGCCGGCACTGTTCGAAGAGCGCCTCGTGATTGGAGCGCGCGGCGAGCGCGACGATCCGGAAGCGGTCCGGGTGCTGCAGCGCGACCGCGAGCGTATTCTCGCCGATGGTGCCGGTCGACCCCAGTACGACCAGGCCCCTCATGACACGAGCCCCAGCCAGCCAAAGCCGAGCGCAAGCAGCGGCACCGAGGCGGTCAGGCTGTCGATGCGATCGAGCATTCCGCCGTGACCCGGCAGCAGGCTGCCGCTGTCCTTCATGCCGCGCTGTCGCTTGAACATGCTCTCGAGCAGGTCGCCGACCACGGAAATGAGCACCGCGGCGACGCAAAGCGAAACGAACGCGACACCGGGCGCCTCGAACCACGCCCGGCCCGCGAATGCGACCAGTGCGCCCGCGCACAGCCCGCCGATAACGCCTTCCCAGGTCTTGTTCGGGCTGACGGTCGGCGCGAGGCGCATGCGGCCGTACCGGCGCCCTGCGAAGAACGCACCGATGTCGGCGGCCCAGGCCAGCACGAGCACGAAAATCACGAGCTCTCGCCCGCCGTCGTGCTGCAGATAAAGGCGCGCCAGGGCCAGCCACATGGGCACGAGGGCCCACAGGCCGGCGAGCGCGGCAAGTGCGCGCGAGGCGCGTTCCGGCGCCAGCGTGATCCAGGCGAACAGCGGCAGCCAGCCGAGCGTCGTCACCAGCATCGCGAGCTCGAAAGCCGCGGATTCCGGCGTGACGTACCAGAGACCGGCCATCGCGATGGCGGACAGCGCGAGGTACGCAATGCGCGCGGGCGTGCGCTCGATGCCCGCCAGCAACGACCATTCCCATGCGCCGGCGAGCACCAGCAGCGCAAGACCCGCCACGGCGTAAGCGCCCGGCAGTACGAACAGCAACAGCCCCAGCACGACGACGATTGCGACCGCGGTGACGATGCGTTGCACCAGCATCAGGAGCCGCCCACTTGTGCGGGGGTACGGCCGAACCGGCGCTGGCGACCCGCGAAATCGGCGAGCGCCACGTCAAATGCGGCCGCATCGAAATCCGGCCACAGCGTGTCGGTGAACCAGAGCTCGGTGTAGGCAAGATCCCAGAGCAGGAAATTGCTGATGCGGCGCTCACCGCCGGTACGGATGAAGAGATCGGGATCGGCGCGTCCGGCGGTCGCAAGCCGCCCGGCGAATGCCCGCTCGTCGATGGTCGCAGGATCGCACTTGCCGGCGACCGCTTCCTCTGCGAGGCCACGCGCGGCACGCGCGAGGTCCCAGCGTCCGCCATAGGCGACCGCGACGACCAGGTCGAGCCGGTTGCGGCCTTTCGTCAGCTCCTCGGCCGCCGCCATGCGTGCGACCAGTGCCGGCGCCAGTCGCGAGCGGTCGCCGATGAAGCGCACCTGCACGCCATTGGCTTCGAGTTCCGCGACTTCGCGGTCGAGCGACTCGAGGAACAGCTGCATCAGGACGCCGATCTCGTCCGGCGGCCGGCGCCAGTTCTCACTGGAAAAGGCAAACAGGGTCAGCGACGTCACGCCGTGACGCACCGATTGCTCGATGGTCGTGCGCACGGCGCGGGCGCCGGCGCGATGGCCGGCCGCGCGCGGCAGCGAGCGTTGTTCGGCCCAGCGGCCGTTGCCGTCCATGACCACGGCAACATGGCGGGGCACCAACCCCGCACCGGCCTGCGAAGTGGCTGGGATCGCCATTTCAGACTTGCAACAGCTCTTTTTCTTTTTCGGCGAGCGCGGCGTCGATCTCGTGCACGTGACGGTCGGTCAGCTTCTGGATCTCGTCCTGGACTCTGCGGTCGTCATCCTCCGAGATCAGCTTCTCCTTGAGCATCTCCTTCAGCTCGTTCATCAGGTCGCGCCGCACGCCCCGCACGGCGACGCGGGCGCTCTCCGCTTCGTGGCGCGCAACCTTGGTCAGGTCCTTGCGCCGTTCTTCGGTCATCGGCGGCAACGGCAGCCGGATCACCTGACCTGCCGTATTCGGCGTGAGTCCGAGGTCCGATTTCATGATCGCCTTTTCAACCGCGGCAACCGCCGACTTGTCCCAGGGCGATACCACGAGCGTCCGCGCATCCTCGACATTGACGCTGGCCACCTGGTTGAGCGGCACTTCGCTGCCGTAATAGTCGACCTTGATGCCGTCGAGCAGGCCCACGTTGGCGCGGCCCGTACGCATCTTGCGATAGTGGTCCCGGAGCGTGGCCACGCATTTGGCCATGCGCTGGGTTGCGTCGCGGCTCATCTCTTCTTGCATACCTGTATCCTCGATGGCGCCTTTACAGACCGTTCGCGACCAGCGTGCCGATGTCTTCACCGTCGATAATCCGCATCAGGTCCCCTTCGTTCATCAGGTTGAAGACGCGCAGCGGCAGTCCGTTGTCGCGGCACATCACGATGGCCGTCGCGTCCATCACGGCGAGCCGGTCGTCGAGCACCTTGTCGAACGACAGCGTGCGGTAGCGCGCGGCCTTCGCATTGCGGGCCGGGTCTTCGTCGTAGACGCCATTGACCTTGGTGGCTTTCAGCAGCAGGTCGGCCCCGATCTCGATGGCGCGCAGGGAGGCGGCCGTGTCGGTCGTGAAGAACGGATTGCCGGTGCCAGCCGCGAAGATTACACAACGGCCCTTTTCGAGGTGCCTGACCGCGCGGCGGCGGATGTAATCCTCGCAGACTTCCTGCACCCGGACCGCCGACTGGACCCGCGCATGGGCGCCCTGCGCTTCGAGCGCATCCTGCAGCGCGAGTGCGTTCATGACGGTTGCCAGCATGCCCATGTGGTCGGCGGTCACGCGGTCCATGCCGGCGCGCGCGAGGCCCGCGCCGCGGAAGATGTTCCCGCCGCCGATGACGACCGCAACTTCCACGCCGCGCGCCAGGACGTCCCGGATTTCGCCGGCGACGCGTTTCAGCACGGCGGGATCGATGCCGTAATCGGCGGAACCGAGCAGCGCCTCGCCGCTGACCTTGAGCAGGATGCGCTTCAGCGGCTGCCGCAATTGGGTGTCCGCCATGCCGCTCCCCCTGGTTACGGTGCCGGTCAGGATCCGGCGCCGCGGCCTTCGGCCGCCTTGACCTGGGCCATGACTTCGGCCGCGAAGTTTTCCTGCTTCTTCTCGATACCTTCGCCGACCTCATAGCGCAGGAAGCCCGTGACCGACGCGTTGCCGGCCTGCAGCAGCTGGCCGACGGTCGTATCGGGATCCTTCACGAACGCCTGCCCGGTCAGACAGATCTCGGCCAGGTACTTGCGCAGCCGCCCTTCGACCATCTTCTCGACGATCGCCGGCGCCTTGCCTTCGGCCGCAGCCTGGGCGGCCAGGATTTCGCGTTCCTTTGCGACGATATCCGCCGGCACGTCCGCAACCGCCACGTAGCGCGGATTGGCCGCCGCCACGTGCATCGCGAGATCGCGCGCGAGCGTCTCGTCGCCGCCTTTCAGGCCGACCAGCGTGCCGATGCGGATGCCGTGCACGTAGCTGCCGACGCGGTCCGGCGCATTCAGCAGGCCCATGCGCCGGACGTCGATCTTCTCGCCGAGCTTCGCGATCAACTGACGCCGGGTTTCTTCGACCGTCCTGCCATCCGCCAGGCGGAGCGCAGCAATCGCTTCGGGTTCGAAGGCGGAAGCCGCGAGCGCCGCTGCGGCGACTTGCGTGGCGAAGCTCAGAAAATCCGGCTGCCGCGCGACGAAATCCGTCTCGCAGTTCACTTCCGCCAGCGCCGCCGTGCGTCCGTCCGCGCTCCTGGCCGTGGCCAGCGCGCCTTCCGCGGCGATGCGCGCCGCCTTCCTGTCGGCCTTGGCAAGCCCCGCCTTGCGCATGATTTCCGCCGCGGCATCGAGATCGCCGCCGGTTTCAACCAGCGCTCTCTTGCACTCCATCATGCCGGCGCCGGTGCGCTCGCGCAGCACCTTGACCGTTTCTGCGGTGATCGTCATCGTCAGCCCCCGGTCCGTTCAGGCTTGCGCGCGACCGGACGGCGGCGCGCAGCCGGCTTGCCCTGCGTCGCATCCGGCGCCACCTCGTCGACCACCGGCTGGTCGTCGGGGACTTCCGTAACGACCTCCGCGGCGCCGACCGGCAACATCGTTGCCGCCGAAGCCGTTTCCGCCGACTGGCGTACCCGCGCCGGCGTCTTGCGCCGGACATTCGCGGGCCGGCGCGCGGGGCGCTGAGCCGACTTGCGCCGCGGCTGGCCTTCCTCGTCAAGTTCGACGAATTCATCCTCGCCGGCCGGCACGACCGGCACCGACGACTTGCCATCCAGCACCGCGTCGGCGATGCCGGCCGCATACAGATGGATCGCCTTCATCGCATCGTCATTGCCCGGAATCACGAAGTCGATGCCGTCCGGCGAACAGTTGCTGTCGACGACCGCCACGACCGGTATGCCGAGCTTCTGTGCCTCGTGTACGGCGATCTCCTCGTGACCCACGTCCACGACGAACAGCGCGTCAGGCAACGCATTCATGTCCTTGATGCCGCCCAGACTGCGCATCAGCTTGTCCATTTCGCGGCGCAGCATCTGGGCTTCTTTCTTGTTGCGGCGCTCGAGCGCACCCGACTCGCGCAGTTCCTCGAGCTCGTGCAGCCGCTTGATGGACTGCCGGATGGTCTTGAAATTGGTCAGCATGCCGCCCAGCCAGCGCTGGTTGACGAAGGGCATGCCGCAGCGGACCGCTTCCGCCTGGATCGCATCCCGCGCGCTGCGCTTGGTGCCGACGAACAGCACCTTGCCGCCGTCGCCGACCACGCCTTTCACGAAGCCGGCGGCGTCGTTGTAGAGCGGCAGCGTGCGCTCGAGATTGATGATGTGAATCTTGTTCCGTTCGCCGAAGATGAACGGCGCCATCTTGGGATTCCAGAAGCGGGTCTGATGGCCGAAATGAACCCCCGCCTCAAGCATCTGCCTCATGGACAATGCAGCCATGATCACTCCTTCCGGGTTAGCCCTCCGCGGATCCGCATGCGGCAACCGGACTTTTCTGTCCGGCACCCAGTCGCACGTGACGATACGCGTGTGGATTTGGTTGAGAAAAAACGCCGCGCTTTATACCATCTTTGTCCCGTCCAAACAACGTGATAGACGCAAGCCGGGTCCCCTGCCGACGACCAGACGCCATGCTGATGCAAAGCCACCATACGGTCTCCATCAAGTCGCCGCCCGAGCAGCAGGCGATGCGCGTGGCCGGACGCCTGGCCGCGGACGTACTGGACATGATCGGTCCCCGGATCGTCGCGGGCATGACGACCGGCGAACTGGACAGGATTTGCCACGACTACATCGTCAAGGAGCAGCAGGCGGTGCCTGCACCCTTGAATTACAAGGGTTTTCCGAAGTCCATCTGCACCTCGGTCAATCACGTGGTGTGTCATGGAATTCCGGGCGAACGGATCCTGCGCGACGGCGATATCGTCAATGTCGACGTGACCGTCATCAAGGACGGGTTTCACGGCGACACCAGCCGCATGTTCTTCGTCGGCGCAGCGTCCGTCCAGGCGAAGCGGCTGTGCCAGGTCGGCTTCGAGGCCATGTGGCGGGGCATCCGGCTGGTCAAGCCGGGCCTGCGGCTTGGCGAGCTCGGCCACGCAATCCAGCGGTATGTTGAATCCGAGGGCTATTCCGTGGTCCGCGAGTACTGCGGCCACGGCATCGGGCGCGTGTTCCATGAGGACCCCCAGGTCCTGCATTACGGGGAACCCGGCACCGGCATGACGCTGGCCGCGGGGATGAGCTTCACGGTGGAGCCGATGGTCAATGCCGGCCGGCGCCAGGTGAAGCTGCTGGGCGACGGCTGGACCGTCGTCACCAAGGACCATTCGTTGTCGGCCCAATGGGAGCACACCGTGCTGGTGACGGCACAGGGCGTCGAAGTCCTGACGCTGGGCGCGGCGGACCGCGCCGCGGCCTGATTCGTGCTGCATAGCGAGGCCACCCCGGGCGACGGGCCGGCAGGCGGCGCCGGCGCCGCATCCCGCTGGCCGTTTCTCGACACGCTCGCGGCGCGGCTCGCGGGCGGCGCGCGAGCCGCCAGCGATTTCCGCGCCGCGCTCGACGACGGCGACCGCGAGCTCCGCCAGCGCTTCACCGCGCTGGAGCCGGTCGGCGCGCTGGTACGCGACCGCGCGCGCCTGGTCGATGCGCTGGTGCTCGGTGCATTCGAACTGCACGCGTCGGACGCCGCCGGTTCGGTCGCGCTGGTGGCCGTCGGCGGCTACGGACGCGGCGAACTCCTGCCCTGCTCGGACGTCGACGTCATGGTGCTGCTGCCCCAGGGCGAGCAGCCGGGCTGGACCGCGCAACTCGAGCGTTTCCTGACATTCCTGTGGGATATCGGACTCGAAACCGGCCACAGCGTGCGCAGCGTCGACGACTGCCAGCGCGAGGCGCTCGCGGACATCGGCGTCGCGACGGCCCTGATCGAGGCGCGCCTGCTGGCGGGCCCGACTGCGCTGTTCGCCGCGATGCGTCGTGCCCTCGGCGCCGACCGGATGTGGTCGTCGCGCGATTTCTTCGACGCCAAGCTGCGCGAGCAGGCCGAGCGCCATCACCGGTTCCACGACACGGCCTACAACCTGGAACCCAACGTCAAGCAGAGTCCCGGCGGCCTGCGCGACCTGCAGACGATCGGCTGGGTCGCCAAGCGGCATTTCGGCGCCGACTCGCTGGAGGAACTCGCGGGCCACGGCTTCCTGACGGCCCGTGAGCTCGCGCAGCTCGAATCGGCGCAATCCTGGCTATGGCGCATCCGCTTCGCGCTGCATCTGGTGACGGGCAGGCGCGAAGACCGGCTGCTGTTCGACCACCAGATCCGGCTCGCGCGCATGTTCGGATACGAGGATGCGACTTATACGCTCGCGGTCGAGCAGTTCATGCAGCGTTACTACCGCACCGCGATGTTCGTCAGCTGGCTGAACGAGCTGCTGCTTCAGCATTTCCGCGAGGAGCTACTCGCCGACCGCGATGCGCCGGTGCTGCCGCTGTCGCGTCAGTTCCAGGAGCGCGACGAATTCCTCGAGGTGACCGCGCCGGATGTGTTCACGCGCGCGCCGGAGGCTTTGCTCGAACTGTTCCTCGTGCTGCAGCAGAACCCGCGCCTCGCGGGCGTGCGTGCGAATACGATCCGCCTGGTCACGCAGAACCTGTGGCTGATCGACGAGGAGTTCCGTCAGAACCCGCGCAATCACCGCCTGTTCCTCGAGATCCTGCGCGCCCCCGCCGGCGTCACGCACGAACTCCGGCGCATGAATCTCTACGGCGTGCTCGGCCGCTACATTCCCGCGTTCGGGCGCATCGTCGGGCGCATGCAGTACGACCTGTTCCACGCCTGGACGGTCGATGCGCATACGCTGTTCGTGGTCAGCAACCTGCGCCGTTTCGCGCTGGAACGCTATGACCATGAATTCCCGAAGCTCGCGCAGATCTTCCGCGCGTTGCCGAAGCCGGAGCTCGCCTACCTCGCGGCGATCTTCCACGACATCGCGAAAGGACGCGGCGGCGACCACTCCGATCTCGGCGCGGTGGACGCCGAGGCATTCTGTCTCGAACAGGGCCTGTCGCGGTACGACGCGCGCCTGGTCGCCTGGCTGGTGCGCCACCACCTGCGGCTGTCCGTCACGTCGCAGAAGCAGGACATCGCCGATCCACAGGTCGTCCATGCGTTCGCGCGCGAGGTGGGCGACCAGAACCGGCTCGACTATCTGTACGTACTGACGGTCGCCGACGTGCGCGGCACCAATCCTAAATTGTGGAATTCCTGGAAAGCGACCCTGTTCGACGAGTTGTACGAGCGCGTCAAGCAGGCGCTTCGGCGCGGTCTCGAGAGCCCGCTCGACCGGGAGCAGCTGATTGCCGGGACGCAGGCCCAGGCCCGCGACCTGCTGGGCGCCGCAGGCGTCGATCCCGCCGCGGTCGCACGCGTCTGGCAGACGCTCACCGACGACTACTTCCTCCGGCACTCCGCGCCGGAGATCGCCTGGCATACGCGCGCCATCGTCGCGCGTGTGCCCGACGATGCCGGTGCACTGGTCGCGGTCGCGGAGCACCCGGTGCGCGGCGGCGCGACGCTGGTGCTGGTCCACACCGTCGGACGCCTGCACAGCTTCGCGCGCGCGACGGCCGCGCTCGACCAGATGGGACTCAGTATCCAGGATGCGCGCATCACGCCGACCGCCGACGGCGGCAGCCTCGACAGTTATCTCGTGCTGGAAGACACCGGCCTGCCGATCACCGATCGCCTGCGCATGGCGACGATCGAACGGCAGCTCGCGATGTCTCTGGCGGAACGCGGTGCCGCGACGCCCGCCGTGGCCCGGCGCGTGCCCCGGCAGGCGCGCATGTTCACCACCCCGACCCAGGTCAGTTTCAGCGATGATGCGGACAATGGCCGCAGCATCCTGGAAGTCGTGGCCGGCGACCGGCCGGGGTTGCTGTCCGAGATCGGCAAGATCCTGTGGGAACAGCGCGTCGAATTGCACGGAGCGAAGATCATGACCGTCGGCGAGCGGGCGGAAGATGTGTTCTACGTGCGCGACGAAGCGGGCCGGCCACTGCCCGAGCACCGGCGCGCCGCGCTCGCCCGCGCGCTGCAACGCGCTCTCGACGCGCGCGCAGGGGTGGCATGAATCATCCCGCTGCGGAACTTCAGGGGCTGATCGCGCGGCACTTCGAGACGCGCGCCGAGTTGTCGCCCGAGCGCGCGCCGCGCGAGTTGCTCGGGGCGCTCGACCAATGCCTGGCGCTGCTCGGCAGCGGACGGGCCCGCGTGGCCGAGCCCGGGGACGGCGGCTGGCGCGTGAACGAATGGCTGCGCAAGGCGGTGCTGCTGCACTTTCGCACGCACGACAACGCGGTCGTGGAGGCCGGCGCGCTGCGATTCTTCGACAAGCTGCCGCTCAAGTACGGCGGCTACACGGACGCCGACTTTCGCACGCAAGGCGCCCGCGTCGTACCGGGAGCCATCGTCCGCGCCGGCGCACACGTGGCCCGCGATGCCGTGCTGATGCCCTGCTTCGTCAATGTCGGCGCCTGGATCGGCGCGGGCAGCATGGTGGATACCTGGGCGACGGTCGGCTCCTGCGCCCAGATCGGGCGCAATGTCCACCTGTCGGGTGGTGTCGGCATCGGCGGCGTGCTGGAGCCGCTGCAGGCCCAGCCCACGATCATCGAGGACGACTGCTTCATCGGCGCCCGCTCGGAAGTCGTCGAGGGCGTCATCGTCGAGCGTGGCGCCGTGCTGTCGATGGGCGTGTTCCTCGGCGCGAGCACGCGGATCTACGATCGTGAAGCGCGCACCGTCAGCTACGGCCGCGTCCCGGCCGGCTCGGTGGTCGTGCCCGGCAGCCTGCCCGCCGCCGACGGCTCGCACTCCCTCGCCTGCGCGGTCATCGTCAAGAAAGTCGACGCGCAAACCCGCGCCAAGACCTCCATCAACGAGCTCCTTCGGATGTAGCGCCAGCAGTCGCCCGCGTGGCGTACTGCGGCCGGGACCCCTGCTCGCTCGCGCCGCCGGAACTTACGCGCTCGCTCGCAGGGTCCCGTCCGCACGCCACGCGCGCCTGCTGGCGCCGCAGCCGGCGCGCCCGAGGTGGGGGGGG
>JBBDXX010000025.1:0-68478 GCA_040902065.1 Steroidobacteraceae bacterium
AAACGATGGCTCGATCATGCATCATCGCGGGCAGGTAAATCAGAGTCTCCCTAACGGTAGAGCAGAAAGAAGCGCAGCAGCTGGCGCGTGTTGGTTTGCGTTTCAACACCGTCACCAAGCAGGTTGAAACGCTGCCAATTCACGTGACCACTAACGTGCCGCGTGACGATTTGGACCGCCAGGTCGCTGATGAGTCAGACCAATAACGTCATATCAACGGCGGGAGGACCCTCTATGACGCATTGGCGTCACGGTACCCATACGCCGCGACCCCCAAATGACCTCATTTATTCAACAACTTCATGATCATTAAATGGCCGAGCGGCAGCGCCGGCGGTAATCAATTGAAACCATTGCCGGAAGCATAGAAGTGCGGCCCGTCGACGTCAGGTCGGCAGGAGTTCAGATGTTGTTCAGAATCACTCCGGGAGGATCGCCTAGATGTCGTCGGATTGAAGTGCTACAACTTGAACCAACGGAGACTGGATCATCATGCGTGTACTTCTCACATGCCTAGCTCTCATCGCCTTCACTGCCCATGCGGGCGACGCACGCGTCTACCAGACAGACAAGTACGGCAATATTCAGTATCACAAGCCGTCATACACGATTAAGTCCGACGGGCGCGTCATTCAGACGGATGCTTATGGCAACAAGCTGTATCACAAGCAGCAGTATTTGATGCGAGACAATAATATCGTTCCTATCGACGCCTACGGCAGCAGGCAGTACAGCAAGCCGACATTGGTCATCGAAGGAAGAAAGACCGCCAGCGTTAACCGCAAGCCCTAACTCTTGATGGGACTAAATCGGGTGTCAGGTCGCCACCTATCAAGTCGCCGTCGGACGATCCGTGGTTGCTACAGTTGATTTGAGTTCGACCTCTACGAATGCAAATTCCTCAACGCCGGGATTAACGATGTTGTGCTCGATTCCCAGCGGGCGTGCATACGACTGTCCGAATTGAAGCTGCGTCTCCACGTTTCCGGTCGCTGTCTCTGCCAAGAGTTTGCCAGCGGTGAGACAAACGACCACATAGTCGTGCCCGTGCCGATGCCAGCCGGTCTCCGCACCGGGAGCCAGGCGCCATTCCGTAACGATAACTCGATCGGTCTCTTCGAGCAGTTTGCTGAGCGCTTTAGGTCGGTGAGTTGCCATGACGTCTCCGGAGCCGTCTAATGCTCGCGATCAGCGGCGGCGCGCCGCTTGCTGAGCGAAACCTCTGGATGCTCCTTGCAAGGGACTGCAAGCAGCATAACGACAGCGCCGAACGCTGTATCGCATAGTTATCTGCCACAGTGCCGAATCGCACCGCTTCCACCTTAGCAGAATTTGCTTTGTACAATTTGAACAGAAGCTTTGTTCTTCTTGCCGAGCGAGACGAGCGTAGTGGGAAAAGCCTCGGGCGTACGACCTTCGCCGAGGTATGCAATTTTTATCGAGGGCTTGGTTCCACGCTTAGAGTCGGAGGCTCAGTCGCGAAAACGGCAATATTCTCGGCTACCTTCCTGCGAAACTCATTGGTCGAATCTTCGATGCGGCCTGTCGTGGCGTTGCGACTCGCGGCTTTTTCAATGAACTTCGCAACAGCTGCCCGAATTGACGGTGGCGCTTCGGGGCACTGCGGATCGATCCCCGCCAGCAGGAGCGCGTACAGCCTGGGGCAACAGAGGCAACGGCCACTCTTTCAAGTCTCATTGCAGGCAAGCAGGTGGAAATGGCGCCGTTCTCGCAGGACCGGTACGGGCGGATGATTGGGAACGCGCGCTGCGCCATGCTGATGGCTCAGCCTGTTCGCGGATGCTTGCGAGCGCGGTTGTTTGTGAAACGTAAAATTTTGCGCAATACCGGATCTGGCTGGAGCCGCAATCGCTCAACGTTAATCATCCTAGATTCTTGCGCAAGTGGTTCGCGGAGGATCCTTCGTAGAGTTTCGCAAAAAACTTCTTTCTCAGATTTGCTTAGCGGCGCCAGCAGACGCTTACCGATGCGATCGACATTGACGCGGGCGCGATGGACGAACAAGACGCCAGCGCGTGTGGGCTGCAGCAAGCGAACACGCTTGTCCTCCTTAGAAACTGTTCTTTTGACCAAGCCTTTCTTGACCAGTCGATTTACGACGCCCACGACTGTGGTCCGCTCGACACCTGCAATAAACGCAGTCGCCTCCTGATCAAGATTGGGGGAAGCGACAATTACCGAGAGCGTGGCGTACTGCGGAGCCGTGATGCCGAAAGCAAGCATTTCGTCAGCGAAAATGGACGTGACGATCTGCTGAAGTCTCCGTACTAGGTAGGGCGCAGGCCCTTCCAATGCGAAATCCGTCAGGGCATCCGTCGCATCAGGCGCGTCCAACATCGCTTGATCGGATGCCTTGAAAGAGAAGTCTGTCTTCGCAGTCATATGTGATTTGTATACTTTATGGAATCCACGTTAAACCTGCTAGTCTGGACTCGATTCAAGCGTCTGGATTGAGCGCCCACCTCACGATTTGTCCTGTAGCGGTTTCTGGTAGCTCTCTCGAAGCTGATCGCACGCAGTACGTTAACGGTGCAATGAGTGTTAAAAGAGGAGCCCCAACTCGATCCTCGCGCTTGTGCCGTCGAAACTGCCGCCAGTAGTACGACCGACCAACCTTTTCTCGCTTCCAAGCGCGGCGAGCTCACACCGGAAACTTCCCGAACGGCCATGACGCCGCTCAATCCCCGGCGATCACGATCTCATCCTTTGCACGACACTCACCTATTCGGTGCAAGTGCAAAACTCCATTGGTTAAACCATAGTTTGCTCCTTCAGTTCATCGCGCTGTGGCAGTGATGCCTGATACGCGTAGCAAGAAGCCAAGGACTTCCCGGTTAAACACCTCGGCCTGCTCGATGTTCGAGATGTGGCCTGCCAGCGGGATAACGGCCAGCTCAGCTCCGCGTATCTCATTACAAATGGCCTTGGACTCGCAAACCGGGGTCAGTCGATCCATCTCTCCAACGACGACGAGCGTGGGGCACGAGATGCGGTGCACCGAGTCGGTGATGTCGAAGTTGACCGTGGCCTCGACGCTCTTTACGTACATGTCTGCATGTAGACGAAGGAGGCTGTCATGCAACTCAGCCCGCGCCTCAGAAGAGGCGTGCGGACCGACCAGTGAGTCCACAAGATCCGGCGCTATCTCGTGCAATGATCGTCCCGCCAGAAGTGGATCTCGCCGCAATCGTAGAAACTCGCGGCGATCCTCTTCCGAAAGGTGCTGCATCCCCCGATCCGTGTCGCAGAGAACAAGAGATCTGACACGTGCGCGATGATCGAGCGCGCACTGCATAGCAACATTTCCACCCATGGACAAGCCGACGAAATGCGCAGCGTCGACACCCAGATGGTCCAGCAAGCGGACTACATCATCCGAGTAAACGCTGATCGACAGCTCGCCAGAGTAATCATCGCTTTCGCCATAACCACGCGCGTCCAGGGCCACCACTCGGAAGTGGCGACCAATTACAGGAACTTGCGGAGCCCAGTTCCGGCGATTGCCTCCGACGCCATGAAGCAGAACGACGTGTTCCTCGCCCGTGCCTGCGAGGTCATAAGCCAAGCGGGGAAATGAATCAGTGAACTGGGTACAGGCCACAGATCCGGCGATATTGTCGAGTCTACGCCGGGTCACGCGCTGATCCTCAGATCTCCCAGAACGCGAACTGCGGGCGAGTGCCGCGGGGTGCGCCGTGGAGCGTAGCATCAATTAGATTCGTGTGCCAACCGAAGCCGTTGCTACACCAACGGTATTGACACATTCAATTGATAGGCATAAAAACCAAGTAAGGGTGGGGCCCGTTCCAGCGTCTCAGCGTTGACCATGGTGGAGGAAGCAATCGATGCCGGAGGCTGCATACACCCTTGGTGTCGACGTCGGTGGCACATTCACCGATTACGTTGCCACGCGCTCTGGGGAGCATGGGTTCTTTAAGGGAAAGGTGCCGACGCGTCCACACGACGAGGCGACGAGCGTACTGGAAGCCATTCGTTCCGTTGCCGATCATTTTAGCGAAGACCCTAAGGCCGTATTGCAGCGTATGCAAACGATAGTGCTCGGAACCACTGTCGTCACCAATACGATGCTGGAGTACAACGGGGCGAAGACTGGACTGATCTGCACGAAGGGATTTCGCGACACGCTTGAACTGCGCCGCGGATACCGCGAAAGCCTCTTTGACCTAGCGCTCCCGCCGCCACCTGCCCTCGTCCCCCGTAGATGGCGCTTGGGGGTCACGGAGCGAATCGACTCCGACGGGGCCGTCGAGACCGCGCTGGATGAGCAGGAAGTGCGTGAGGTTGTACGGTCACTTAAAAGCGACGGGGTCGAGTCGATTGCCGTTTGCCTGTTGTTCTCCTTCCTGAACCCGGCGCACGAGCGACGCATTCGAGAGATAGTCGTCGAAGAACATCCCGATTGCTTTGTCTGCCTGTCCTGCGAAGTGCTCCCGCAGATCCGCGAGTTCGAACGCTTGAGCACGACCGTGGTCAATGCCTACACGAGCCCCAAACTTCGGAACTACTTGTCCCGACTCAAAAGTCGGTTGGTAGCGGAGGGCTTCGCCGGTGCACTGCACGTCATGCAGTCTAACGGCGGGGTAATGGACGTTGAATACACTGCAGACCACGGAGTTGATGCCGTGCTGTCGGGTCCGTCAGGCGGTGTCGTAGCTTCTCTGCGTCTAGGTGAGCAGTCGGGCTACCGAAACCTTATTACCGCAGACATGGGGGGCACCAGCTACGACGTCTGCCTCATCCACGATGCAAAGCCAGAGGTCGGTGTCGATCAATGGATCAGCCGCTATCGGATTGCCGTACCGTTGCTAGACATCCACACGATCGGGGCGGGCGGAGGATCCATCGGTTGGGTGGACTCCGGGGGTGCGTTACGTGTCGGCCCGCAGAGTGCGGGCGCCTATCCTGGTCCGGCGTGTTACGGCAGGGGCGGAGAGCTGCCGACGGTGACCGACGCCAATCTCGTGCTCGGATACATGGACCCGGCTCGATTTCTTGGCGGCAAGATGAGCCTTGATCGTGGCAATGCGGAAAAAGCACTTGAGACGCATCTGGCCAAGCCGCTCGGCATTTCTGTAGAGGATGCTGCGGTCGGAATCGCACGCATCGCAAACAATGCGATGTCGAACGCGCTGAGGTACGTCTCGGTGTCGCGGGGTCGCGATCCACGGGATTACGCTCTCATGGCGTTCGGTGGCGCCGGCGCGATAAGTGCGGGCGTGCAGGCACGCGACGTGGGCATAAAGACGATCTTGGTTCCACGCACGGCATCGGTGCTTAGTGCACTCGGCGGCCTGCTGTCGGACTTTAAGGTGTCCAAGATTCAGTCGTTCGTTGCTCGTTCCGGAGCGATCGACCTCGACAAGCTCAATGAGGTTTACTCGGCCATGTACGAAGAGGCGGAATCACTTCTTCGTAGTGCCGGCTCCGACGGCGATGTCCACCTGTACCGCTCGATGGACATTCATTACGTCGGCCAGGTGCAGGAAGTGATCGTCCCTCTCCGCAGCCGCACTCGCCGCATCACGCCGGTGAATCTTGCCCGAACTTTGCGGGATTTCCACGATCAGCATGAAATCCTCTACGCGTTCAAACGGCCCGATCAGCCAGTTGAAGTCGTCTCGGCGCGTCTCGAACTAGTGGTGCACCGTGACCATTTAGAGATCCCGTCAGAGCCCTTTTCGGGCGAAAACTCGGAGCACGCGATTGTCACCCGCCGTCCTATCTACGTGGATCGGGTCGGCTTCGTCGAAGCGCCCATCTACGACGGAACGCTGCTGAAGCCCGGAAACCTTGTAACTGGGCCCGCGGTGATCCACGAGCCCGACACGACAATCGTCATCTACGACCGGCAGGAAGCGATGCTCGACCAGCATCAAATGTACGTCATCGAAGTGGTGGACTGATCGGTGGCACTTCCAGTCGATAAGGTTGAGATCAACTCGATCGACCTCGAGATTCTTCGGCGCAAGCTGGTTGCGGTCGCGGGTGAGATGGGACTCCAATTGCGCAAGACCGCCCAAAGCGTAGAAATCAACTCGGAGCTAGACTACGCGACCGCGATCGTTGACCGGTCGGGCGCGGTCGTCGCTACGGATAACCCGCTGCAGCTGGGGACTCTGTCTGGCACCGCCCGTGCGGTTGTTAATCACTTTCGATTCAACATGCGTCCTGGCGATGTCGTCGTAACAAACGCGCCTGAGTATGGCGGCACGCGAGCGGTCGATTTGGCGGTCATTGCGCCGTTATTCGTTGGCAACAGCGCGGTGCTGTACTTCGTGATACGCGCACGTATGCCGGACCTTGGCGGCATGTACGTCGGTGGTTTCAACCCTGAGGCAACCGAGTTCTTCGCCGAGGGCGTGCCTGTCACGCCGTTAAAGCTTTATCGGGAAGGTCGCGAGTCGCGGGACGTGATGACGACGTTGTTGCTCAATAGTCGCTTTCCAGACACTTTCCGCCTCACCCTCGACTCCCTGATTGCAGCGATGCGCACGGGGGAGAAGCGTGTTCGCGACCTCATTGGCGGTTACGGCGCCGACGCGCTGCGCGCGGCGCTGAACCACGCGCAGGCCTACGTTGCCAAGCGCATCCGGGCGGAGATGCGCGGCTGGGCCGTGGGTTCCTACTCAGCAGAGTCGGCTTTGGTTCGCGCTCCGTCGGGCGACGTTGTGCACGTACGGGCTGATGTCATTGTCTCCGAAGACAGCATCCGCATCGACTTTAGTCGGTCCGATCCGCAAGCAGCGTGTTTCGTCAACAGCACACTTAGCAACACGATGGGCTTCGCGGCAACGGCGGTGCTTGCTGAGTTCGGCGAGGACGTCCCCGCGAACGATGGCTTGTTTCAAGTCATATCCGTAACGTGCGATCCCGGCCGTGTGACGAGCTCAACATCGGGTGGTGCCGTTGGGTTTTCCGCGGCGCATTGTGGCGCCGAGATTCTCGAATCGGTATCCAGGGCGTTGCGTGTCGCACGATCAGCGATACACGGCGACCTGTCGACACCGAGGATGCTGCTCTCTTGCAGGCCGGGCGACGATCGGCGGTGCAGAGTGTCGCTCGAGACATGGGTTATCGGCGGCGCATCCGCCTCAGCGGGCCTAGATGGGTGGAATAGACCGGCCCTCTTAAGTCGGTCCATCCTCCCATCGGTGGAAGAGTGGGAGCGCGCGTGGCCGGTCAGCGTCCGAAAGCTAGAGTTTGTGACTGATACGGCGGGAGCCGGACGTTGGCGCGGAGCTCCTGCGACCGAAGCCGTTCTTCGCACGCCCGACAGCCACTTAATCACGCTCTGGTGGCAAGGGCCGGTGTCACAAACGCACGGGACAGCGGGCGGTGACGCGGGTGCCTCACCGAGGCTCGACTGGGACGACGCTGCGAACAGTGGTGCAGAGTCCACATTAATCGTCGACGGCCCCATGCCCGCAAACTTGCTGCGCGTAGTGGGGGCTGGCGGTGCTGGTTTTGGCCCGGCCATCTCACGTGATCCGACGTCAGTGCTTGCAGACGTGCTCGATGGAATCGTTTCGATCGAAGCTGCAGCAGAGCAGTACGGTGTCGTGCTGAGTTCCAAAGGACGAGCGGTTGACGCCAAAGCCACCGCTCGCCGTCGCGCAGCCAAGGGAGGTTGACCATGGTCGATGTCGTCACGGCTGAGATTGTTCGTAATTTCATGGAGTCCACCGCGGCAGAAGTCGTTCAATCCCTGGTTCGCAGCGCGGTAAGCCCGATTTTCAACGAAGCGCACGACTGCTCGGCAGGTATCTTCTTTTTTGACGGGGAGACCGCTCAGATCATCGCGCGAGCGGACGCCACACCGGTGCACATCTACGGCGCCTTAACGTCAGTCCAAGCTTGCCTGGATTTCTTTGAGGGTGACTTGAATCCAGGGGACGTAATCCTGGTATCGGACCCGTATTACGGCGGCACGCACATCGCGGATTTCACCGTGGTTACCCCGGTGTTCTACGACGGCCAACCCATGTTCTTTCCCTCAGTGCGCGCACACATGCTCGATTCAGGCGGGCCGTCACCGAGTGGCTTCAGCGTCAATTCACGCGAAATCTGGCACGAAGGCTTGCGGTTTGCACCTATGAAGCTTGTTGAAAAAGGCGAAATGCGCCAGGAAGTCTGGGACCTCCTGATCAGAAATACGCGCTTGCCCGAGACGGCGAAGGGCGACCTCAATGCGATGGTGGGTGCCTGCGCGATTGGCGAGGAACGAATCCGCGCCATCTGCGACCGTTATGGACTCGCTACCATCCGCGACTGTGTTCACTGGACCTTCGACTACTCTGAGCGGATGTTCCGTGAACGTATACGGTCCTGGCCTAACGGCACCTACCGGGCGGAGAGTACGCTCGACACGGACTTCGCTGGTCGCCATGACCTGACTGTGCGCACAGCGGTTACCGTCAAGGACGACTCAATCGAGGTCGACTTCGCGGGCACGGATCCCCAGAGCCAGGGAATCGTCAACAGCGTACCGGGCAACACGATGTCATACGTGTTCACGGTCTTCGCTTCGCTGTGTCCCGACATTCCCATCAATTCGGGCCTTTTCCGCGCCATCTCCGCGAACCTGCCGTTTGGGTCACTCGTGAATCCCGCGGCGCCGGCCTGCGCCGCTTACGCAACCATCTGCATAGGCTGCGACATCGGCGATGCGGTTATGAAGGCGTGCGAGCAGTTCGTGCCGGATAAGGCCGGCACCGTATCGATCGACCTTTGCCTGTGGTGGAGCTACGGTGTAGATGATCGCACCGGCCAGTTTTTCATTCACTACGACTACAACAAGTCGCCGGTTTCCGCCGGCGGAGTCAAGGGCCAGGACGGATGGGGTGCCTGGGCTCCGCCATTCTGTGCTCTCACTCTGCCTTCGGTCGAAGTGACCGAGGTGCAGTATCCCTGTCTCTACCGGCGCTTCGAGATGACGACGGACTCCGCGGCGCCGGGTCAGTGGCGCGGGGCCCCCGGTATGGTCTGCGAACGCGAAGTCAGGCACGCGGCTACCCCAGTGTTGAACCAGGCGTGGATTCAGGCTCTGCGCCATCCGCTGCACGGGTATGCCGGCGGCTGCCCGGGCTCGGGGAACCTCGCCGTCATGCTGCCTGGAACCGACCACGAGCAGTTGGTGCCGGAGATCTCGTTCGAAAACCCGCCGATGCGCAATGGTGATCGCTCTTTGATTGATAAGGGAGGAGGAGGCGGGTGGGGTGATCCCTTGGATCGCGACGTGGAAGCGGTCCTTTTGGACGTAGTGGATGAATACGTTTCGGTTGAAGGCGCCCGACATGACTATGGCGTAGTGATCGATGAGAACGGCAAGTCTGTCAATACAGAGGCAACGACCAGAGAGCGCCAGCGTCTGCGCAAGGCACGCAGCGGCACGGACTGGACCGCTCTTGGTCGCCAACAACTTTTACAGCGGGCGTGTATTCCTCGCCAGCGGAGTCAGGAGCAAAACCATGCATAAACTCAATGCTATCTGTGGTGCGTCGGTGCTGTCGCTGGCAATCGCAGGCACACTCGCTTCTGCGAGAGCCGAAGCGGCAGACAGCGACCGAAACGATGCGAGCAAGCTCGACGAAGTGATCGTCACTGCGCAACGACGCAATGAAAGCTTACAGGACGTCCCGATTGCTGTGACCGCATTGGCGGGCGACATGCTCGAACGGTCAGGTGTCAGGACCGCGGAGGAGATCGAGCTGGTTACGCCGGGGCTTAGTTACTCCACCGTGGGTTCGTATGCCATGCCACGCATCCGCGGTGTCGGCACCAACGCAAACGCGGCCACCATTGAGAACCCAGTCGCGCTTTACGTGGACGGGGTTTATTACGCGTACCAGGCAGGCAGCAGTCTAAGCCTCAATAACATTGAGCAGGTGGAGGTCATCAAGGGTCCGCAGGGAACCTTGTTCGGGCGCAACGCGACCGGAGGTCTGATCCAGGTGACTACTCGCCGGCCCACTTCGGACACGTCGGGTCGTGTGTCGGTCGGTTACTCCGATTACGACACATTTACGTCGAACCTTTACCTGTCGGGGGGCGTAGGCTCCACCGTCGCGGCCGATGTCGCGCTCTACTACCGGGATCAAAACGAAGGCTATGGACGCAACCTGGCAACCGGTCAGGACGTCCAGATCATGAAAAACTTCGCAGGTCGTTCGAAGTGGCTTTGGACACCTTCGGACGCCACCGAGATCACGTTCATTGTCGATGTCGGGCGTGACGACGGTGCAATTGCGCTGGCACCAGCGCCGGGCACGACAGCGTTGGGCGGCAGCGTTCTGCCACCGGCGCAGGATGTGGACGTCCCCGCGCCATACCGCAACGAGAATGAGCAGGAGGGGGCCAGCGTTCGAATCGCCCATGAGTTCGACAAGCTGGATTTCGTTAGCACGTCGGCCTATCGCAATGCGAACAGCGTGGTCCTGTTTCCAAACGCCACCAACAATCCGGAAACGATGACGCTCGTAACGTTGAAGGACAATTTCGAGCAATACAGCCAGGAATTCCAGTTGTTGTCCCGGGGGGATGGGCCGCTTGAATGGACGGCGGGAATCTTCCTCTTCGGTTCGGAAGGCGGATGGGAACCCGTTGGGATCTCCGGTTTGCCGATTGCGCCCCTCAACAGCATTAATATTTCCAACACTCAGGAAACGCAGTCTGCGGCCGTGTATGCGCAAGGAACGTACGCACTTACCGATGCGACAAATCTGACGCTCGGAGCACGTTACACCTGGGATCGCCGTGAGTGGAATGGGTCGATGGTGTTCGACGCACCATTCCCGATTCCCACCGTCGTCGACGATGGCAAACTGAGCTACAACGAACCGACTTGGCGCGTAGCCGTGGACCACCGGTTCAGCCCCGCGCTGCTCGGGTACGTGTCTATGAATCGCGGCTTCAAGTCCGGTGGTTTTAACGACTCCGTCGTTCCTGCATCTCCATACGATCCCGAGACCCTGGACGCGTACGAGATCGGCGCCAAAGCCCAACTAGCCGATTCAAGCGTCTACATCAATGCCGCAGCGTTCTACTATGACTACAAGAACATCCAGGTCTCGCGCTACGCGAACGGTAACATTCTCATCTACAATGGCGCGGGCGCCGAAGTATACGGGGTCGATCTCGAAATCCAGCTTCGCCTGACTTCTCAGTTTCACTTATCCGCCGGGTTTTCGGTGCTGGACCACGAGTACACTGAGTTCCCGAACGCCGACATCACAACGCCTCAGCCAGGTGGCGGTACGCTGATCACAACGGGCAGCGCCCAAGGCAACCGACTCAGCAACACGCCAGACTTTACGGCGAACATTTCGGCGGAATACCAATTACCGATTTCGACCGGTAACGCAGACTTCAACGTCACCTACTACTACAACGACGGCTGGTACGCGAACCCCGACAATCGTTTAAGACAGCCCTCTTACAACCTGTTGAACACCTCCGCGTCCTGGACGACCTCGGATGACGCGTGGCAATTTACTGTCTACGGCCGCAACCTGTTCGACGAGGAATACGCGGTCTTCCTCAGTGCGCAGGCTAATGGCGACTCGTTCCAGTACGGGCCACCGAGAACCTACGGGTTTTCTATCGAGCGACGTTTCTAACGAGCCATGCCGAGGTAGCAAAGATGCAAGTGATCCAGCGCATACCGTTCAGTTTCGACTGGGATCGCGAGATGCCGCTATCGCAGATTGTCCGGGCCGGCGACACGCTTTATCTGGCGGGTCAGGTTTCACTGGACGACGCAGGTAACGTGGTCGGTGAAAACGACCTCGAGGCTCAGGCTCGGCAGGTGTTTCGCAACATGCAACGGGTTCTTGCCTCGGCAGGAGCACAGCTGAGCGATATAGTTCGCCTGACAAGCTATTTCACGATGGACCTGTCGCTCGACGCTTCGCGCCGCTACTGGGCGGTGCGCACGGAATTCTTCGGCGATCACCGTCCGGCGAGCACCGGCCTGCAAGTCGCCGGGTTGCTATACCCCAGCCTGTTGCTCGAGGTCGATGCCATAGCCGTGGTCCGATCCTGACGGTTCGATAACCTCACGGTTTAGGTCATCAGCGGTCTTGCGGATCAACTTTGCAGTGAGCCTCGCCGATCTGGATGTCGGCCTGCCTACGAGATGGCTTCGGTGTAGCTTACCCGTTACCGTGGGGTCGGTCGCAGTTCGGTCGCGGTGCGAGTAACTCATTGACCCGGCTAGGCGCTCGCACACAGCCGACGCGAGTGGCGGGGTAGGGGTCGGCATGGGTTCGGTCCAGCGCGGCCCGGACCGAGGGCTGGGGAAAAACTCTGCCGGGTCTTCGGCTTACGGACGGCGAGGGCGGCCGTCCCTGCTACTGAAAATCCGCGTGTCGGTGGTTCGATTCCGCCCCTGGCCACCACTCCATAGCGTTGACCGGCAACGGGTTTGCGGCGTCACTTGCGGACTATCGTTGGACGCCCACGAATCGAGTGGACCGACCATCGGAGTTCGGGTCCGCGCTTCGAACCAGCGCGCTCATTCCCAAAATCGACCGAGCAGATCGATTGTCACGAAGTTACTGCGACGAACACTGCAATATAAAGCCACCGCAGCTCGTATCCATAATGATAGATGACTGGCTGTCTTGACCGACATTTTGCGTTGTGTCTACGGTTCTCCAAGTGTTGTTGTCCGCCCAGACGATTGCCCCGTCACTGGCGTACATGCCCACGGAGAGCTCGCTGGAGCCGGTCGGGTCGGAGTTCGTGTTATAGCTGTGGATCTGATTTGGATTGGCTGTGCTGCCGTCGCAGTCCTGTGCGCCACGCAGGTCCCAAGTCACGATGCAGGAACTTCCGGTCCAGTAGCAATGTTGATTGACGGGGCTGTTCGCGCCCTCGCATGTCTCCACATCGTCGGCTGCACCGCACGCACCCGCACCGAGGCCGACAAGGCCTTTCACCAAGACCTGCGGCTGGGTTTGCACGGCCGAGCAACCCGGCCCGATAGCATTGTGAAAAATCTTGTTGCTTGTGAAGCCAAGACCATAGAAGGTGTTGGCAATTTTTCGGGGCATCAGGAAGCTGGTGCGCAGCTCGACGCCGGCGGCATCGTTGTCATGGACGATGACGCCGTGGATGGTCGCTCCCGTGCACCCCGGATAGCCAGCGGATTCGCCGCAGTCCGCGCCCGGCTGCACGTCGGCGTCCTGCTCCATCAGGATGCCTGAGCCGGCATTGTGGTGCACGATGCCGAGATCCAAGAAAGCCGACACGTCAGTCGCCTGCACTGCATCGCCGAGGTGGATGCCATGACCGCCGTTGTTGGATACCGACGAGTCCGGACCGACCATGATGAAGCCATAGTCCTCTTCATCGAGCGCAAGGGTCGCGTCGTCGAGATTCGACTCACCTGGCGTGCCGCGGACGTGAATGCCGTCGCCGCCGTTGAAACTGGATTCAGGATTCGTCAGCTTCACGGAGGCGTTGCTGTCGATCAGGATTCCCTTGCCAGTGCTTTCGCGAATGCTGACGTTGGTGGCAAGCAGCTGGCCGCGGATCTCCATGCCGGAACCGCCGTTGCGCAAGACGGGAAGTTTCGCTTGCGATGTCTCGCCGGTGATCGTCAGGGCGGCGCCGTTCAGGATCACTATGCCGGACGAGCCGTTGTCGGAGGCACTGGAAAGCGGACCGCTGAAATTGACTACCGGTGTCTCGCCAGCCGCCGGTGAAACCACGAGCCCCGAACCAAAATTCGAGTCGAGCGCAACGTCAGTCAGCACCACCGTCCCGCTATCCACCAAGGCGCCTGTTTCAAACCTTCGCACAGTGCCGTTTTGAACCGTGGTCCCGGCGCCAGCCCTTATGCCCACGCCTGAGCCACTTCCCGAGATTATCTTTCGATCGAGATCAAGCGTGATCCCCGCGGCCACCGTCAATCCTCCAGCCGGACACGCTTTCCTGACCACCGGGTCACGTTTTCCAAGCACGGTGTTTGTCACCACCGTATCCCCGCACCTGCAGGCGGCATCCTTGCCATTTCTTCCCGCAGTGTCTCCACACGATGCCGCAAGCGCGACCGAACTGCCGACAAGCCAAAGAGTTGCACCGGCCAGTGACGCCAGTAAGGTACTGTTCATATATATCCCTTCGTGGCTGATTTATTCGTGAGTCACTTTACTTACACCGTTTGGTTTAGAACGTCAACGCGCAAAATTACATAAGCCACAACTGTACCTGCGCAAGCGTTGCTACTGAAAATCCGCGTGTCGGTGGTTCGATTCCGCCCCTGGCCACCATTTCCAACTCGATGAAGCGCATGCGGTTTCGAGCATCACCCGCGGACTATCGGTGACCGCCGGCGCGCGAGTCGGCCGACCATCGGACTTCGCGATTTCGGGCCGCGGGGCGGGCAAGCGGTCGAGCAGCATCCGGACGCTCGGCAGAACCCGCCTCGGGGGTGCTTCATTACTCCGTGATCCCGTCCGGACGAGAGCAGTATTGAATCGCCTCAGGTGCTTTGATGTCCAAGGATCCGGCTACTGCCTCATTGGTGATCCAGAGCAAGCGATATTCTATCTGCGTTAGGTAGCTCCTGTGCTTTTCGCAGATGCCAAATTGAGTTGAATCATTGATCCGGATGTACGAGTCACGCTGAAATGCGGTCATTAGTTCGGAGCTGAAAGAAGGGGACCCGCTTTCCTAGACAGTTTTCGCGGTTTGGATAAGTGGGACTCCGCGGTTAAGCTGCCGCCGCGAGCGGCAACGATTTGAAGTACACGGCATCCGGCGTCTGGCGGTCAAGCGACCGATGCGGACGGCGGGTGTTGTAGAAGCGGATGTAGCGGCCGATGCCGGCCTTGGCTTCGGAGACCGACTCGTAAGCATGCAGATAGACCTCCTCGTACTTGATCGACTTCCACAGCCGCTCCACGAACACGTTGTCGCGCCAGGCGCCGCGGCCGTCCATGCTGATGCGGACCCGATGATGCTGCAGCACCTGGACGAAGTCGGCCGCGGTGAACTGCGAGCCCTGATCGCTGTTCATGATCTCCGGCGCGCCGTGGCGGGCGATCGCTTCCTCGAGCGCCTCGACACAGAAGTCCGCGCTCAGGCTGTTGGAGAGGCACCAGGCCAGGATCTTGCGGCTGTAGACATCGATGACCGCGACCAGATAGACGAAGCCACGCGCCATCGGGATATACGTGATGTCGGTGGCCCAGACCTGGTTCGGCCGATCGATGACGAGACCGCGCAGCAGATACGGGAACACCGGGTGGCGCGGATGACGCCGGGAAGTGTTCTGCCGACGATAAATCGCCGCGATCCCCATGCGCCGCATCAGGTTGCGCACATGCTTGCGACCGATGACATGGCCTTCCCCACGCAGCAGGTCGCGCAGCAGCCGGCTACCGGCAAAGGGCAGCTCCAGATGCAGCTCGTCGATCCGGCGCATCAGTGCCAGATCCGCATCCGAGACCGGTACCGGCCGGTAATAAAGGGAAGCCCGCGACAACTCGAGCAGCTCCGCCTGCCGGGTCAGGCTGAGCGCGTGGTTCTGGTCGATCATCGTTTTGCGCTCGGTCCGGGCAGCCGTCCGAGCGCGCCGGATAAAAAATCGTTCTCCAGCGCCAGTTGCCCGATCTTGGCATGCAGCTCTTTGACGTTGACCGCTTCCCCGGCCACGCCGCATTCACCGGCGAAGACCTCGGCAGCGCGTTCCAGCAGCTGCGCCTTCCAGTGCGTGACCTGATTCGGATGCACGTCGAACCGCTCGGCCAGCTCGACCACAGTCTGCTCGCCCTTGAGCGCCGCCAGCGCCACTTTGGCCTTGAACACCGCCGAGTGGTTACGGCGCGATCGCTTGCTCATGGTTCTCCTCCTTCGAGAGCGATATCCTCGCTCCCAGCAGGCGGAGTCGCCACTTATCCCGGTGTCTCAGTTAGCGGGTCCACTTCTGACGCCGAGGCTATCGGGCTGCCCAAGCGGATTCGACAGCGTGGGAATCGGCTCGTCGTCCCAAGCCCTGCCTACTTGCCAAGAATCGACGGCTGCAACGGATCGTAGCGCTTAAACTGAAGCAGGACTGGTCTCCGCAGCAAATCACGGGTTGGCTCAAAGACCGGCATCCCGAGAAACCGGAGATGTGGGTGTCACACGAGACGATCTACCGCAGCCTTTTTGTTCAGGCCCGCGGCGCCCTCAAGAAGGAGCTGCTTGGTCACCTTCGCTCGAGGCGGCGCCTCCGCCGCCCGCGCCATGCTGTTGACGGCCGGCAGGGCGATAGAATTGCCGATGCCGTCTCCATACGCGAAAGACCAGCGGAAGCTGAAGATCGAGCGGTACCGGGCCACTGGGAGGGCGATCTGATTGAGGGCTCTCGTGGGACCTTCATCGCAACATTGGTCGAGCGACGATCGCGGTTCGTCATCCTGGTCAAGCTCTCCGAGAAGCGAACAGAGGTCGTCGTCGATGCTTTGATCAAGGCGGTTCGTGAGCTCCCTACGGCGCTGCGCAAATCATTAACCTGGGATCGAGGCTCAGAACTCACCAATCATGCCAAGTTCACTGTTGCAACCGACGTAAAGGTGTACTTCTGTGATCCGTATAGCCCATGGCAACGTGGAAGCAACGAGAACACCAATGGATTACTCCGACAGTACTATCCCAAGGGAATGGACCTCTCGGCTGTCAATCAAGCTCAATTAGATGCGGTGGCGAAGAAGCTAAATACGCGCCCGCGGGAGACGTTAGGCTGGAAAACTCCAGCCCACGTTCTGGAAACAAGTGTTTCGACGATCCATTGAGGCCAAGTCACCCATGTGCCCGAAAGGGCATTCGATGAACCGCAAGCGATTTCCGACATCACCTGCGGACTATCGGTGACCGCCGGCGCGCGAGTCGGCCGACCATCGGACTCTTGAAATCGAGTCAGCCGCCGTGGGTGCGCGACGTGCGATTCCGTAATCCTCGACTTCTTTATTGACCTGCCTGGCGATTTGGGGACCAGCTGAGACTTGGAGAACATGGCTAGCTGCGTACTCTAGATTCGAAATGGACTAAATAGGTATCAGGTCGCAACGACGTAGTGCTCGGCCCCGGCGGAAACCATCATTTGGGTCTTGAGTGTTATGTAAAGGCTCTCCCGCCGGCGAGTTTGGCTTCCTGGCGAACGAGAGGGCGATGTGGGCGACGACCTTGGCACGGGCGGCGCAATGTATGCGGCCGAAGCTCGCATGGCACTTTCAAGAGTATACTTTTCGCCACTTCCGTGTTCCGTCACACACAGGCGGGTACCCATCATGCGTCAACAGTTTCGCTTGATTGCGTCAATCGCAGCGCTGGCTTTCACCGTTCCATCCATTCAGGCTCAGGAAGGCGGGTGGCCGGAGGTATTCGATCCGATCGTGCTTCGGACGCTCAACCTCACGATAGACGCCGGTGACTGGAATACGATTCGACACGACACCACGAACGACATCGAAGTACCCGCTTGGTTCTGGGCGGATGACGAAAGCGCGATTCTCGTGTCCGTCCGACGCAAATCTAGCCGCGCGCTTCCTTCCGAAGGCAACCCGGTCAAGGTCGGTCTCAAGATCGACATCAACGAGTTCGAAAAGCAGGAATGGCACGGGCTCGTGAAACTGAGTCTGGAAAATGGTGGGGACCTGCCCGCGCTCGAGGAGGGGCTCGCGTGGAACCTGCATCAGCTGGCATCGGTCGATGGGTTCTATGGGAACGGCTACCACGCGGGGCTCGCCAACTGGGTGCGGTTGAATGTCAACGGCGAGTACATAGGCGTCTACACAAGCGTGGAGCAGCGCGACAAGCGCATGCTGGAAAACAGGGGCCTTTGGCTGAAAGACTCCACGTGGCTTTACGAAATCGACGATATCAACTCGGTCGCCCTGGAGGAGGGCGAACCACATAGTCAGACGTTTTTAGACCTCTGCTATTCACCTTTCTTCGCTTCCGGCGGCAAGAAGTCGAAAGGTTGCCCGTTACCGGACGACACGACGCTGAAAGTCCAGCTCGATTCATTGATTGAAATGAATGCGATGTTGACCCAGGCAGCGGTGGATGCATTCAGCGACAACGATGATGCGCTGTTCAGCCACGGAAAAAATTTCTCGTTTGCCGACTTCGAGCATAGCGGACTGAAACGCCACTATTATCCGTGGGATCTAGACGCGGTTTTCCGGAAGACCGATGCGAGCATCTATGGCGAATTGAGCCGGCGCGGTCGCGTGAGCCAATCGGCTTACCAGAGCGTCATCCTCAATCACCCGGATTACCGGGCGCAATACAACGCCATTCTGCTCGGCCTGACAGATCCCGACGTGGGTCCTGTGTCTGAAGAAGCAATGCACGCGTTCTTGGATCAGGTGCTGCTCTCAGTCGGCCCGGCCGTTGCCGACGACCCGTATAGCCTGGAGGATGCCGAGGCGACCATTGCGCGGCTAAAGAGCTGGATCAGTGCGCGGATCGCGCATGTCAGGGCGCAAGCATCCGCGGTGCCGAGTGGACCTCCGGAAACACGCTGACGCGGATCTGGTGCTACTTCAAATCTCCTCCGGTATCGTGCGGAACCCGCCGCTGGGGCGGCCGGTGACGCACAACCCGCGGCCCTTGTAGTAGTCGCAATTGAATTCGTTGCGCCGGTAGACCGGCTGGAAAATCCGCGTGTCGGTGGTTCGATTCCGCCCCTGGTTCAGTGACTTCCGTGTCACGGTTATCCGGCGATGTGCCGCATTCCTATGGCTTCAAGCATAGTGTCAGATTGCACGAGATAAGCACGGCGAGAGATGCTTGAGAAGGCTGGCGCCCGTTGGATACGCGATTATCGCAACGCCTAACTATGCGTGAATGGAGCGGTCCGTGACAGGCTTGGCGATGGGCGCCGCAGGCGCGCGATCCGGTCAACGCGAACCTTATGCCGCCCGCCACGAACAACGACCCAATCTGGGGCAATCTTGAAGCGTCTCATTCTGGTCGGATCGCTGTTGTTAGCTGCGTGTGCGCCCGTGCCGCCTGCGGATCTCGCCATCCGTAACGTCACCGTTGTCAGTGTGACCGACGGCGCCCTTCTCGCCGATCAGACGGTCTTGGTGAAGGGCAATCGCATCACCGCAATTGGCGCCGCGATCAAGGTGCCCGAAGGCGCCGAAAACGTGGACGGACGTGGCCGCTACCTCATTCCCGGCCTGTGGGACATGCACGTCCATTCCGTATCCAACGTGGCGGTCGATCGTTCCCAAGAGATCGCGGCCCGGGACTGGCATTTCCCGCTGTTCCTCGCGCACGGCGTGACGGGCGTTCGCGATATGAACGACGGGACAGGCGTTCTGACGCTCGAGTTGACCAAGTCGATCAAGCGGCGCCTGGCCGAAGGAACGCTCATCGGACCGCCGCGATTTCTGAGTGCGGGTCCGTCACTCGACGGCGATCCGCCGCTCGGGAGCAACTCTTTCGTGGTGCGGACAGCGACAGAAGCGCGGGCTGCGGTGGCGCAACTGGTCGCGAATGGCGGCGATCTCATCAAGGTCTACGAAAATGTTTCCCGCGAGGCCTATTTCGCGATCATGGGCGAAGCCGGGCGAAAGGGAATTTCTGTCGACGGCCATGTGCCGTTTCGCATGACGCCTGAAGAGGTCGCCAATGCCGGCCAGCGCACGGTCGAGCATCCGGATGCACTTGCAGCGGCCTGCTCGAGATCTACTGACGCCGAGAGAAAACGGTTTGCAGGCGTTCTTGCTGACTACGACCATTTGCCAGCGGCCGAAAAGCTTCTCGCCCTGTTTCGACACACGCGCGCGCTTTATGACAGCCGAGATCCGGCAGCATGCGCGCCCGCGATCGAGGCCTTCCGGCGTAATGGAGTTGCGGTCACTGTCGACCTAGTTGCTTACCACTACGTTGTCCATGCCAAGGAGGTCATGTCGAACACCGACCGCATGCGACTTGTGCCACCAGCGATTCGCAGCAACTGGGAAGGCATACTCGACTCCGAGACGACTCGGGAATTCCAGTCGATCCTTCAGCCGATCATCCCGCTCGAATTGGCCAATGTGCGTCTCTTCAATGAGGCCGGCATCATGCTTCTCGCGGCGACGGACGTCGGGGTGCCATTCCAGGTTCCGGGCATCAGCTTGCACGTCGAGCTTGAGCGGCTGGTGGAAGCAGGCCTTACGCCGCTCGCAGCCCTGCAGGCCGCCACTCTCAACCCCGCGTTTATCCTCGGGATGATCGATTCCCTAGGCACGATCGAGCCAGGGAAACTGGCCGATCTGGTCTTGCTCAATGCGAATCCCCTGGAAGACATCCGCAACACGCAGAAGATTCGCGCAGTCGTGGCCAATGGCCAACTTTACGGTCGCGACGAACTCGATCAGCTCCTGGCACCAAAATAGTGGGAGGCATCGAAAAGGGGACGACCACCGTTCAAGGTGAACGTCGGAACCTTGACCGCGTGCCGGGGATTCTGCTTGTGGGCAGGGAGGGTGCTCGTAAAGTAGGTGGCGCCTTCGTGCCTGAGAAAGAATCCGCGTGCGTCGTTCTCCCGGGCCTGCGACCTGGCTCCCGAGAAGTTCGCAGCGAACAGTTTATGGAGAACGGAAAGTCGCTATCGTTAACCGCGGATACTAACACTTGACCGGACTAAGACGGGTGTCAGGTCGACAGAACCCCAGAACAAATCCTCTTCGCCGCCTTATCAGCGTTGCACTTCGAAGTTGATGTCACCCGGCAAAGGATTTTATCCATACGGTTTTTCTTCGGTTTTTCTTGCTTAATGCTTGATCAGGTTCTCCCTCACGATCTCTTGTCTGAAGCTAAATACTTGCGGATCCCTGGGATCAACGATGGCCCGAACCCAATGCGTATCAGGGTAGCCAAAAGTCGCCACTCTCGTGAAGTTCTCAACGGATCGGCGGCTAGTGGATCCGAACAGAGGCTTGTCGACGCGAAATATGTGTGTATCTCCATGCACATAGACCACCGGTTTGCCGAACGCCACTGTTTCCTTCTCTAGTGCAGCAAGGAAGTCGTCGAAGCCGGTGGCTCTTCGCGCTTCAGGTGATTTGAGTCCCAGACCCGCCAGCATGTATCGCTGCTGCACGTCTTGGGGCCAGGAGTTTTCAAATCTGGGGTCGGCCTGCGCGACTAGCATGATCGCTTTGCTGCCGCTGAGCTTGGCCCGCTCGAACCCGCGTTTCAGCCACGCCAGGTTGGCCGCGTGACGCGCTGCATACTCCGCATCCATGTCCGGAGTGCGCCCCAAGTTATTGTTACTGCCGACCACGTGAAGCGTGACGAACAGCACCTCACCGTAGGTCCAGCGCACGTTCTCGCGGAACTTAGCGTGCTGAATGTCTTCACTCTGGCGGGTCAGCCGTATGGTGCGCTGGCCGAGGCTCTGATCGCCCTGAAAAAACATCTGGCGGAGTTTGGTCAGTCGCTCGAGCGGGTCATACGTGCGTGGCTCGGCCCGGTGGCAATCGGTCCATTCGTTGTCTCCGGGAACAAAGATAAAGGGGTGTCTGGAACTTTGCGCGAGCCTCAAACGATCCTGAAACGTTTCGTCACTGCACGGAGGAAGCCCCCCGCCTTGCGAGGTCCATGCCGCACCGTCCCACCAAAAATCGCCGTCATGTACGACAAAGGCTAAGTCAGCCGCGTTTACTTGCCGCATGACATTCGCGAACTCCTTCTCCTGCCTAGCGTCATATGGCATGTCGCCGATCAGCGCGAATTCAAATCTGCCACCCCGCATTTCCGGTCCCGCCTGGCCGGCGGTGCTGTCAGATAGGAAAAGCACAGCGAGAACAAAAGCACATGCCGTTTGATTCATGTTCGCTCTCTGATGCAGGCCCAAACTGGGAGGCCTCTCGAGCCGCCTAACGGCCAGCATCAGCTGCGGCGCGAAGCGCCGTCAGCTGCATGCTGTTGTTAGGCAGCACTGCGATTTCTGGATTGTTCAAGGTGTAAACACTTGAATGGTCAATGTACGCATGGACGCCTCTGCTTTGCCACCCGGCGTTCGCATATCAAAGTCCACCGAAATGGTATGTGGCCCTGGACTGAGATCGCTCTTCAGCGATGACACCGTGGTGAGATGCGCCACCGGTCTGTTGATTCCGCCATCGATTTCAAATCCTGTGACTGGGAATGGGGCGCCATCCGCTTTGATATGCAGTCTAACGGCGTTCCCGGAGGTGACGTTGTAAAACTGGCTGGAGACCTCAACCTTCACCGTGCAACTCTGCTTTCCACACTGAATCGTCGTCGGAGCGAATGCTTGCACTGGCGCGTCGGCGATCGCGACGGAAGTGGTGTCCTGTCGCATGTGGGTCTTCGAAAGAGTACGGTCAAGTGCGGTGACGGCTTCCTGACCGACGACTTCTGTTGCCCCCAGCAAACCAAGCACCACCAGGAATGCTCTCAAACTCGGGCTCATGGCGAACCTTCCCTCCGTGGCAACACGCAACTTATTTGCTGCCTAACTACAATTGGGTATGAACATGACGTGATGTTTTATGTCATTTCTCGCCGTTTATCATCCCAACGCCGCAGTCAAGTTGCAGCAGTTGGCAGCGTCGAGCGCGACCAGTTCGGGAAAAGTTCGGTTTCGGCGTCCTAAGCTGTTGATCCGTATGAGAAGCGGGCCAGTCGGCACCGGAATTCGTGTCTTGGGCTCGGAATAGGTTCGGTCGGGTTGGGAGGGCGCCAGCGCCGACAGAAAAGCTCTATCGTGACTTCGACTTACGAGCGGCGGCAGCGACTGTACCTGCTACTGAAAATCCGCGTCTCGGTGGTTCAATCCAGTCCCTGGCCACCAGATCCTTCAATCGCTTATCGAATTCTGCGACCGTTCGCAGATCTCGTGCGGGAGTTACTTGCCGCCATGGACGCGTTTCGGGACGTAGGCGAACCCGAGCTGAAAGCCGATATCCGGCGTGTTGTTGATGTTCTGCAGGTTCTCGGTGATTCCGAACGTGAACAACATGTTCTCGTGCCGATGACGCATCCCGACGCTGACCTGGTACTTCTCGCCTAATAGCTCTTCGAGATCCGTTTGGCGGTGCCGGTAAACGCTCTCACTCACATACGCCTGGACCTTCAGGTTGGTGTTGCCCGTGGCCGCATATTCGTACCCGAATATCAAGGTCGGCACGACCTGGCTGTCCTGGGGCGCTGGAAAGCTTGCGCCGGCGTAGTAGACCGCAGCTGCGTTGCCGTACCAGGCGTGCCGATCTCCGCGGTGCTGCACCGACGCCTGCAAACCGTAGTCTGTACGGCCCGTAGACAGCAGGAGCCGCTCTCCGCCAATGGGAATCTTCACGGCAGCCTCGAGGGCCAAGTACCAAGGTTCAGGCAGGTCGAAGCCGACGTAGCGCACGCCCAGCGTGGGATCGGAGTAGCCGCCGCTTGTCGGTGTGCCAAAGCTGGTGACTTGCGCGGTTTTGAGGTTGTAGATCAGGTTGACGTCATTGCGTCGCGCTGCGGGGCGGCCGAACGAGCTGAACCCAAACGTCTTGTGAAAGCTCTCGATCGTGCCGTCAAGAAAACCACCTTGATAGCTGACACCGCTCGCGATGAGATAGCCCGTCCAGTCGTGTGAGAACTTGTAGTGGAAAGTAAGATCGAGGACAGCGGACTCGACGTCGAGAAGGTACTTTTCGCCCGGCAGCGCCTGTATCGCGGCGAGGTCTGCCGGCCCGAAGTCATGCCGTCCCTGCGCCTCAACTCCAGTCAGGTAATCTTCGACCTCCGAGCTCAGCGACCAGGTGTTCTGATACGCGAGCTCGGCTTCGAACGCCCAGCTGCCTGGCTCGATGGCGACGGCATGCGCCGGCCGCATGTCGAGCCGCAGAAAACCAAAGGGCGTCAGGTCACGGGAGCGCAGTAGCCCATAGAAGTCTCGCTCTTCCGCCTGTGCCGGTTCTGCGGAGCCAGCAGCGACAAACAACCACACGATCGTCGCAAGTTTGCCTCTCATTTCAGAGCTCGCGCGAGCAACGACGCGCACGTGTGCCTGCATGCGGTGCCAGAGTTCGCGAGTTCAGATTTCGCCGCTCCGACTAACTTCAGTAGCCGTGGAACTCTTCGCTTCGTACATCGTCGTCATCAATCGCGGCATTGGCGAGCAGCTGCTTCAGATCCGCGACCATCGAGGAAGAACCGGTCACGTAGTAGACGGCCGTCGCAGCACTGTTCTTGACGATTTCGATGAGATCCCAGTCGATGCGACCGATCCTTCCGGGCCATGGACGGCCGGACCCGTCCATTCGTGTCATCGTCGTGAAGAGGCGGAAGCTCTCTATGCGTCGCTCGAGGTCCTGCAGCTCAGTCAGGAATGCGGCGTCTTCCGGCCGATTGTTGGAATAGACCAAGATGAACTGTTGCTGGAGCCCGTCGTAGACCACCTGTCGCAGGATGCTCATGAACGGCGTGATGCCGATGCCGCCGGTTATGAAGACGGCGGGTCGCGCACGGCTTGAGTGCAGCGTCAGCGACCCGAATGGGCCCTCCAATCCTGCATTCGAACCAACTGGCAAGTCCGCAAGCGTGTTCTTGAATGAACTGGCGCGCATGCGCGTGGCGACAGTTAGCACATCTTCGAATGGCGCGCTAACGAGTGAGAACGTATGCCGTGCGTCAGCTGCATCCACGGACGGTGAGCTGTTGAGCACCAAATCGATTGTCTGGCCAGCTTTGAATTGAAAGCCAACAGGCTTTCGAAAGTGAAAAGCCACCGTTTCTGAGGCGATTATCTCGCGACCCTGCAGCTGTACTGCGTGCATCGACATCATCCTGCGTCCGGCGATCGCACCAGGCGCGCAAAAGCCGAATGGTTGTGGATCGATTCGAAGTTTTCGGCCTCGACGACATAAGCACGAACCCGTGGCACCCGATTCAGCTCGAGCGCGACATCACGCACGAGGTCCTCGGCGAACTTGGGATTCTCATATGCCCGCTCTGTTACGTACTTTTCGTCGGCGCGCTTCAGCAGCCCGTACACCTCGCAGGAGGCGCTGCGCTCGGCAGCTCCCAGGAGGTCCTCAATGGAAATCTCTCCCGTCAACTCGGCCTCGATGCGGATGATGGAGCGCTGGTTGTGCGCGCCGTAGGCCGATATCTCCTTGGAGCAGGGGCAGAGACTGGTCGCCGGAACCGACACCTGCATCCAGAATGAATACTCGGACTCGGCAGAAACGCGGCCGCGCCAGCAAACGTCATAGTCAAGGGGGCTCTGGATCCGCGATACCGGAGCTGTTTTTGTCACGAAGTAGGGAAATCGCATCTCAATCTCACCGAATCGTGCGTCGAGGCGCGCCAGCATCTCGAGCAGCACCGTCCTGAATCGCCGCTGATCGAGGGGCTGCGTCTGCGAATCGAGCAACTCGATGAATCGCGACATGTGAGTGCCTTTCGTCGCAGCGGCCAGACCCACACTCATCGAGAAAGTCGCGATCGTCGCCTGAGACCGCCAACCCGACTGGATCAACACTGGACAGCGGAGATCCCTGATACCGGCCGCCTCGATGCTGAGTGCCCGATGGTCCGGTCGTGACTGGACATCAGGCAGTTCAGCGATCTGGGCGAGGGAATTCATGCTCGTACTCGGGAGTTGCTCAGCGGAATTTATCGGGGAACTGCTTTGCGATGCCCTCGGCCAGCGCGTCCGCGATCACGTACATGTGATGCGTCATCGCGGCCCAGGTCTTGGCTTCGGCGTCGAACCGCTTGGCCTTGAACTCGCCGATCTGCTGCACGTGATGGGAACCGTGCGCCATCAACAGGCCCTTGAGCACGTCGACCGGAAGATTCGGGTTTGCGCCACCGAGGAACACCGCGATTTCATCGGCATTCGCTACGAGCTGCTTGAACGCTGCGTCCTGTCCCGCCTTGCGATTGGCACGCGTGGCATCGAGGTAGTCACTGATGGCACCCCAGTGGCCGGCGAGCAGCGTAAAGAGCTTCTCTGAAGCAGCCTTGCCATAGAACGGTTCAATCGACGCGGCAATCGCCTTTGCATTGGCGACCACCTGTTGCTCTGCGACCTTGGCTTCGTTCGCGTTGCCCTCAAATCGCGCATCGACGACGTTGCGCACCCAGAACACGTGTCCGATCCAGAGGTCGCGCTGGGCGGCCTTGGCATCGGTGAGCGTTACGGATGCGGCCGAACCTGTCGCGTGCTCCGCGTTTGCGGAAGCGAGACCCGGGAGGGCCAGCGCGAGCGTGGCGGAAAGCAGCAGTGCAATCTGGCGTTTCATCGTCAATCTCCATGATGTTTGGAAGTGAAACGAACATACCTCGACAAAAGCATTAAAGAAATATTAATATGCCAAAAGTATTCCAAGGATCGGCGCGACAACCGGGAGGGCGGTCATGACCGAAGTGTTTGGCGAACGCCGAAAGCAGCTGATGCGGCACCTGTTGAGGCACAAGACGGGCGCCAGTGTCGATGAACTGGCGTTGGCGATCGGCGTCACCCGCACGGCCGTGCGCCAGCACCTTGCCGCCTTGTCGCAGGAAAGCTTGGTCGCTCCAGGCGGTCAGCGCGCGACGGGCGGACGGCCGCAGCAGCTGTTCGTGTTGACGCCGCAAGGCAGGGAAGCGTTTCCCCGGCGCTACTCCTGGTTCGCGCAACTCCTGATCGAAGCCATGGCGAAGGAGCACGGGGTGGGTGGGCTGCACAGTCGTCTGGGGCGCATTGCATCCGCGGTGGTGGCGCAGTTGCGACAACGTGCGCCGGAAAAGGATAGTCGTCAGCAGAAAGTCGCCAAGGTGTCGAAACTGATGGATGAGCTCGGTTATGACGCGCGCACAGGAAAAGACATCGCCGGCGCTCCTACGATCGAGGCCGATAACTGCGTTTTTCATGAACTGGCGATGAATAATCCGGAAATCTGTCATTTCGATCTCTCTCTCTTGTCCGGGCTCACGGGCAGCAAGGTTGAGCTGGACGAGTGCATGGCGCGCGGCGGGCACGTATGCCGCTTCCGTTTCACGCCGCCTCGATGAACTGCTTGAGAACCTGTGCTTGGTTGCGTGTGGCGTCGCGAGCCGCGTAGAGCAGCGTCACCCGCTCATCGAGCAGGCGATTTCGGATCGATTTGATCAATGACTGCTTGCCTGCCAACTCGGCATAGTAGCGACGACGAAACTCGCTCCAGCGCCCCGGGTCATGCCCGAACCACTTCCGCAATTCCGCGCTTGGAGCGAGTTCCGGCATCCAGTCGCTGAGCATCGCGCGCTTCTTGGTGATGCCCCGCGGCCAGAGTCGATCGACCAGCAGCCGGAAACCATCCGAGCGTGCCGGCGCATCGTAGATGCGCTTTATTCGCAGGTGTCGAGGAGCAATCAATGTGAAGCTCGAATCCAATTCGTGCATCGAGCACGGTGGCGAGCTGACGGTCTCAGGTCAGCGCAAGGATAGCGGCGGCTGCGGCAAAAAAAATCGCCATCGCCAACCCAATGAGCCACAACGGATTCGTGCCGGTTTCGGCTTTCATTTTCTCGACACGCGTTCGGTTCATGTGCGTCTCCTGATTCTGGCTTGCAGATCAAGTTAGGCCGCGTGCCAGGCATCGAGCAAGCGAAGAATATTCGCGCTTCATATCGATGGATGCGATACAAGCGAGGAACCGTGTGACGTGTGAGTTGGAAAGTCCAACTGGCGGAGAACCTTCTCGACGCGTAGCTCGCGCGCACCGCCCGGCAATTGCCAGTCGATACAGTCGCCTTCGCGGTAGCCCAAAAGGGCCGTGCCGAGTGGTGCCAGAACCGACAGCAAGTTCAAATTAACATTCGCCTCCTACGGGTAGACCAGCGTGTAGTCTTCAGTCTTCTGCGAAGTGCTGTCGCGGACGCGTACATGCGTGCGCATCCGGATTACGTCCGGGGGAATATCGTCGTCGTCGATAATGACAGCCCGATCCAATTCGGCGGAGAGCACCTCGAGATGCTGGCGATCCAGTATCGAAGTCCTGGCTGCTGAGCCGATGACGCGACGTAGTCGCAGCAGATCCTGATTGGCGATGTGGATCGATCGCGATGCCATGTGCGTACCTCTACGAAGTCTCTTCGCGTGGAACCTGATTTACGTTCCGGAGGCAAGTGAGCCGCGCCGGCATTCGTACCGCCGTGCGCAATGGTGTTGTAGCCCGCCGTCTGGCTTGGTTCAATTCGAAAAAATCAGAGCGAGGATTAGCTAATTACGAATCAGACGAAGAGGCTGTCGCGGGCGGCATTGCAGATGGCGATGACCGCGGGATTCTTGATTCTGCGTTCTATGGATATCGCATAAAAATGATTAAGTACCTTGTCCGCCTCGCCGACGCGTACCACGCGAAACTGACGCCGAAACTGGCTTTCCAGGACCATGGGAACCGGGAAGAGTCCGGCACCTTCGCGCCCGAATTCTCGCAATAGTGCATAGTCCTCGAATTCGCCAACAACGACGGGGCGAATGCCCAGCTTGTCGAACCATTGATCGAGCGAGCGCCGGATCGCTGTGTCGTCAGTGGGTAACAAAACAGCTGCTCCGTCCAGCGACTTGGGAAACGATCTGCGGTGCGATTTGGCGAGTGGGACTGAGGACATCCAGACCAGGCCACACTCGCCCAGCAGATGGTTATAGGCACGAACGTTGAGGCTCGGTGTCGTCGGCGCGTCCGATAGCACAACGTCGACATCATGCGATGCGAGACCCGCGATCAATCGGTCCAGACCAGCCTCTTTGCAGACAATTCGGACTGGCATTGCGAGCCGTAGCGCCGGTTCGATCAGGCGGTGGGCAATCTCTTTTGGCAGGACATCGTCGATGCCGATTACCAGCCGCACGGGGCGGCCGACAGGCTGGCCCCGCAGCGTATCCTGCATCTCGTGGCCTAAGCGGAAGATCTCGTCGGCATAGCGGAACACCGTGCGTCCGGTGTCGGTGGGTATCATCGTGCGTCCCGACTTGATGAGCAGCTGTTCACCAAGTCGCTGCTCGAGGAGTTTCAACTGCGTGCTGACGGTCGGTGGCGACAGGTTCAGTTCCTTACAGGCCCGGGTGAGGCTACCTGCGCGAACCACCGACCAGAAATAGAACAAGTGCTGGTAGTTGAGACGCATGTACTGTCCAGCGGGACTCCTGGTAATCATCCCGGCCCTCCATCGATCCGCGGATGCATGAGAATGGGGGTGTACTTGATCAAGAAAAGCGCGAACGCCGCCAGCCAAAGGGCGCCCGCGATGAAGACTGTCCAACGATAGTCGATCACCGCGAAGGGCGGCAGAAACACACGAACGACGGCGGCGAGTGACAAGAGCAGATATGCGACCGCGATCGACCTGGCGGCCAAGAGTGGCCGGCCGGTGTGGCCGAGCGCCGCGCGTGTCATGACCGCGACGACCATCGAGGCGGCGGCACCCACGGTCAGTGCATGAAGCCAATGTGTGGTCCAAACCGAGCCGGTCAGCATGAATATAGCCTTCAGCGCAAGCCCCACCGGCATCCAGACATAGGCCAGGTGCAAGCTCCACACCAGGGGCTCGCCCAGTGTCCGCAGGCTCCGCCATCCGGCAAGCCGCCACAAGTGCGCAATGGCCGCCAGCGCCGCCACGATACCTGCGGCCCGTTGCCATGGCGCAAAGATGTCCACAATGACGATGGCGAGCATCGCGCCAATCGCGACGCCGTCAGTCCACCGATTGGTGCGCAAGTCTGCCGCCATACCGCGACCGCGCAAAGCGCTCGAGGTAAAAGCGGGAACAATGCGACCACCGATGACCGTGATCAGCAGCAGGACGATATCGATCGCGACGAGCAGCGCTGAGCGGGCCAGCAACCCGTCGCCGCGCACCAACGCCACCATGAAGACGACATCCGAAAGCCAGACCGCGAGCAGCACGAAAAGAAGCGGTGTGTTCCGATTACGCGCGCGTAGCAGGGGCGGGGCGACGAGACACGCGAGCGCCGGGATGAAGGCGAGTTCGCAAACCGCCACCACAGTCAGAGGCAGTATGGCGGCTGTGGCGAACGCTAGCCGGCCTGCGAGCCAGACCAGAGCCAGCAGCACAAGCGGTGCGCCAGCGAAGCCGCGAGCGCCGGTCCAGCTTGGCACGGCGGTTAGCAGGAATCCGGCGATGGCCGCGCCGACAAAGCCATATAGCATCTCGTGCCCATGCCAAAGGAGCGCCGGTTGCCCAGGCAGCGGCAACAGGCCGGTTGAAACTATTCCAAGCCAGGCAATAATCGCGATTAACGCGAAAACGCCGGTTAGCCAGAAGAAAGGCCTGAAGCCGTAGGCGAACAGCGCGAAGGTCGGCCTAGGCATCGGTAACACATGCGATGATCGCGGCATAGGCGACTTTCACTGAAGCTCTTGTCATCATGCACGGACTTGAATCAGCGAAGATATTCTACGCTCGACGAGTTGTTGGGGGCCGTACGCGATTGCCGCGTGTGCGAAAGGCACCTTCCACTCGGTCCGCGCCCGGTTCTGCGAGCCGCTGCAACGGCTCGCATCCTTATTGTGGGGCAGGCGCCTGGCTCGCGTGTGCACAGCACAGGCATTCCTTGGGACGACCCGAGTGGAGAGCGTCTGCGCGCTTGGATGGGCGTCGGCAAGGATGTCTTCTACGATGAATCGTTCATTGCCATCATTCCGATGGGTTTTTGTTATCCAGGCCGAGGGAGCGGCGGTGATCTGCCGCCGCGCCGTGAATGCGCACAATTGTGGCTTGATCATCTGCTCGCCAAGCTGCCATTGATCGAATTGACTCTGCTCATTGGACTACACGCGCAGCGCCATTTCCTAGGCCGTCGTCGCAAGCCGTCGTTGGCGGAAACGATAAAGGCATGGCGTGAATACTCTCCGGCATATATCCCACTGCCGCATCCTTCCCCGCGCAACACGCCCTGGTTGCAACGCCATTCCGGGTTTGAGAGCGAACTCCTGCCGGAACTGCGCGAGCGGATCGATCGGATTCTTACCCACGAAGGCCGTCCAGATAGTTGAAGTTCAGCGCGCCGCGATCCAACGTCGAGCCGACGGGCCTTCAACCGATCTTTCTCAATGCCGAGCCCTTGTGCATAGCGACGTGGTCCGTCCTGTCGCTCTTGATTTCGTACTGCGGCTCGTCCTTACTCGCGTGGCGTCGATACCCCAAGTATTCGGTATCGCGGATGTGGACTTTGATAACCCTGCCACTCACGAACCCCACCTCCGAATTCCAGCGGACGTGATCGCCGACATTGAACTTCTTGTTTACCGTCGTCGCAGGCTCGTGGATCCCAGCCTATCGGGCAGCGTAGGCAGCGCACCAACCGTTCGCGTGCACGGAGCCCTTGCCGGCAAATATCGTGCAAGGACCCCATTCAGAGCCGGCCTTGCCCTGATAGTAGCGGCAGCCCCCGCAGTCCTGCGTGGGTTTGTGCTGCGGGAATTTGGCAGCATCCACCTGGGTGGTGTCTTCTCTGTAGCCGAGCGCCTTGGCCGCCGGGTCGGCTTCGTCCAGGTGTTCGGCATCGCCGGCGAACGCCGTTTGAGGCTGCAGCAGTGAATCGGCGACCGGAATCGCCACTGCACTCGCGGCTGCCCACTTGAGGAAGCGCCGGCGCGTCCCGGTTTCATCTGGTTGTGTCATATCATGTCGCCTCTGGAATTCGAACGGAAAATGCAAGAATCGCCGGCTATCTACTTGCCCGCGATCACGGAAATCTCGACCAGGCTGTCATTGGGCAACCCGCTCACGCGCATCACAGAACGGGCTGGCAGGCCGCGCTGGAAATAGGACGCATAGACCTCGTCGGCTTTGGGCAACTCATCGAGGTCCTGCAGGTACACGGTGACCGACAGGACGTTGCTCATGGTAAGGCCATGGCTTTCGAGAATGCGATTAACGTTGTCCATCGCAGTACGGACGTGGGCCTGGATGTCGCTCGCCGCGGTTGGCAGCGAAGATGGATGGTCGGCAATCTGTCCCGACACGAACAACAGATCGCCGTAGCGCACTGCCTGGGCGCTCCTGTTTGTGCCCCGTGTCAATGGCAATTGCGGGGTATCAGCGTCCGTCGTTACCGCCACGTTTGCAGTGGGCAGCACATCCTCGGAAACGATTCCCGGCCCCTGAGGCCACCATGGGAGGCCACTTCTTTTTGGCGTATCGGCACACCCGGCGACAGCGGTCGCGAGAATCAGGCAGCAGAGTAGGCCGGGAACTGGCTTCGTCGAGTTCTTCCTGCGTTCGTGAGGCAACATCAGAACTTCCTCATCTGAACAGTGCGGGCTCCCGGGCTTGGCGGTGCCCAGGAGCCGGCGTCGGTTCGGTTAGAAGTTATATTCCATGCCGAGCACGTAGCTCGACGCTTTGTCGTTGTACAGCTCGCGTTCATCCTCGAAGACAATGTTCTGCACGCGTGGCGTAAATCTCAACCAGAAGTCGAAATTCATCGCGGGGTACCACAGCAGGGTAATGCCGTAATTTGGCTTCGTGTACGTATCGCGCTTCAGCCCGGCGGGCGTGGTGTATTCGTACTTCAAGTGGTCACGCACGAACACTTCCACGCCGTACGTGCGCTCGTAGAAGTAGCGCAGGTACGCGCCGACCTGGGTGTCTTCCACCTTGGCGCCGCTCTCGAAGTTCTGCGTCATGGTGAGGAACGTCATTGCGGCGTACCAGGTGTGCGCTCCGCGGTCGGCGGCGGAATGCTCCAGCGACAGTCTGAAGGAGTCAAAATCCTCGACACGTTCGACGGGCGCGTTGACGATGACGTCGCCCGGGCTGTTGCTGATGGAGAAGTTCTGGTCGGTGACGCCGGGCGGGCAGACGCCGGGGCACAGGAAACTGTCCTTCTGGCGCGTCATGATCGACGGAAAATCGGTGCCGCCGTAATACTCGCCGATCAGCCACAGGTCGTTACTGGTTTTGCGGAACCAGTCGTACGACACGTTGGCGTAGAAGTTGTTTCCATCCGACCAGTTGGTGTTGTCAGCTCCGGTGACTCCGGCGACCTGCAGGTACAGTCGGTCGTTGTAGAACATAAAGGCACTGAGATTTGCCATGTCCATGGATCGGCCGACGCCGCCCTGACCATTGCTCCATAGATCTGGCAACGGCAGCGGGTACTGGAACTGTCCGCCGACGTTAGGGTGTTCGTTGCCTATGGAGAATCCATAGAACGAGTTCTTGCCGAAATCCCAGGATGCATTGAGGCGATATTCGTCATAGGCGAAGAAGTTGACGCCTGTCTGCTCGTTTTGACGGTCGGGGGTTACCGAACGCATCGAGTTATTGCCCAGGTAGCCGAGTTCCGTCCATACGCCGAGCCAATCCGTAATGGCGCCGGTGAAGAACAGGCTCAGGCGGTTGATCGGCGAAGATTTCACGTCGAGGGACTTCCCGGACGCGTCCTCGCCGCCTCTTGCGACCTCGGAAAGCAGGCGCGCGGAGAAAAAGTCGGTCCAGTTGAGCGCCACGTAATCGCCGCCGTACTTGCTCTGTTCATTGTTGTTGCCGGTGTCGCCTTCGGCGCGCAAGCGTTCCCGGATGTACGGTACCTGGTAACCGCGCATGGCGAACAGGCGGCCGGTGCGGGTGAAGTTGGGCACGATGTCATGCGTGCCGATGTGGCAGGAATTGCAGTTCATCCCGGTCTGTCGGACGAAGGCGGGCACGGCTTGCGCGTCCGGGCTGAGGCCGAATTGCAGGACGAAGAACAAGCCTACGCACACGAAAAGCTGCTTAACTCTGGTCAGCATGGGAAGACTCCCTTCGTCAAGTGCAGAGGTGGTCCCGGTCATCGAAACACCGGGATGCCGATCGTCGCCTGCATTTCATCCTTGCCGGCTCTATCGGTATATCGAGGCGCGACGAGACCCTCACCGGACCGAATGGCCGCGCCCTGTGGCGCGACAACATCTTCGTTTGGTGGCCGGGGAGCCGGATTGCTGTTGTCGCTTGCGGTTTCTTTCTGCTGCAGGACTGTTTTCAGGTAGGTGGCAAGCCCAGCTGCATCCGGCACCAATCCGGCATCGAAGGCGGGCATGTTCGGATAGGCGTCGTCGTAAGCCCGTTGTTGGCCGCCGCGGCCGTGTCGGATGAGGCGCGTCAGCATTTCTACGGGAGCGTTGATGACGAACGGGTTGCCGCGCAGCGGCGGGCCCAGTGATGGCGATTTGTTGCGAGTACCTTCACCCTCGGCGCCGTGACAGGTTGCGCAACGCAGTTCGTAGTAGCCGGCTGCATCAACTTCGGATGCGGTTGCCTGTGACATCGGCAATCCAGCGAAGATGCTCAATACCGCAAGAGGAAGCAATCGTTTGATGGCGTCCACCAACAGGCCTTGCCTGAGATCTCGTGGTTGTTCTCTTCTAATCATGATTTGCGTCCTGCGCTCTAATTCATGGCGGAACTGATAATGATTTGTGCGGTATGCCGGTGAAGGCTAGAAGCCTCCACGGACATCAGACAAGCGAATAAAATTGAAGCTTGCGATCGGATTCCTCGATGGCAAGAGCGCTGACGCGCAGGCGGCTGCGCGAAAAACGGGTCGCAGTCGTTGCATATCCTTGCCAGAAAAGCGAATTCGTTGAGTGGACATGCACTTGCTCTCATCGTCCGACTGCTGAAGCATTAGCGGTTGCGAAGCCGGGCGTGGCTACGTTGTAGTAGTCCTGCGTGCTTAGATCAATTCGAAAAAGCGAACGACAAACTTAGTAGAAAGCAAACTCTCTTGCGACGGTGGGTGTATCGGACGACGGAAGCCCGCGGCGGAATCATCAGACGACAGGTTTGCGCAGTGCTACAAACCGCGATGGCCACGCGATTGTCAAAGTTCGTTCGACTACAAGGGTTGGCGGCTTTCGTGATGGCCGCTGTTAGGGCCGGGACGACGGATTAGGGCTTCTGGAGCGCGAAACCCAACTACGGCGAGCTAATCAAGCTGATCGGCTCGCGTGTAAGTCGTCGATATGAAAGCCCTGCAAGAACTCACGCGGCTTCGATTGCAACACGCCGGATCGTGTCGACCGCAAGTTCGAGTGCCTCAGAAGCCGACTGTGTCGGAAAGCACAGATAGGCCGGCTGACGGAACTCCGGTGCATTTGGAACGCGATGGACTCGACCGGCAGCCTCCTCTTCAACCAAGAGGCGCGCTGGGAAATACCCGCTGCCGCCGTAGCGCAGAATCTGGAGCAATCCAAGCCACCCAACATTTACGGTGAGCGCGGCTCCCGAGAAGTTTGGAAAAGCCAGGTTGTGTTGGGCGAAGAACTCAGGGCCCCAGTCGACCAGGATGTAATCGCGGCCGGGCTCCGGAGGTGGATTGGCGGACGTGGAGACCATCACGAGTCTTTCCTCGAGCACAGGTTCGACTCGAAGTCCCGGACGGGCATGCGGGCTATACATGACGCCGATGTCAGCCCTGCCATCGATCAATGCTTGCATCAAGTCGTCTTCAAAACCGACCAAAGCTCGCACAGCGACGTCCGGTGCAAGCCCGCGGAAAATGGGTAGCCAGCGGGACAAGAGATCCTCCCAAAGGCCAATGCGGCCGCCGACCGTCAGAGATGTGCGAAATCCCGTCGCTACTCCCAATTCCTGCCGAGCCTGCTCGACGGTGCGCGTAAGTACGGCGGCGTGACGTTGAAACTGCTTTCCGGCAGGCGTCAACGTCGTGCCGGACTTGTTTCGCTCGAACAGTTCGACGCCCAGAATTTCCTCAAGCCGCTGAATGCGGACGCTCACCGTGGACTGCGTGACGTGCAGGCGCTCGGAAGCCGCGACAAAACTGCCGTTTGCGATGACCGCGAGAAAAGTGCGTGCGAGTTCCGTATCCATCGATAGATTCGATATTCGCCGCCAATTTTAATCGCTTGTCAAATAGTTTTTGCGGCCACAGTCTTTGCTTGTACGCACCCGTGCAGCCGCAGACCATGGAGCGGAAAAGGCGCTCAGAAGGAGGTAGGTAATGGACGGAACCATACCTGTTAGTTCAGCGGAGACGACCAGTGAACGGCGGCGAAGCCTTGCGCCGGAGATCGAAGGCGCCTTCAGGGAATTCGGCCAGCGCGTTTTCGCTGACGGCGCACTGCCCGCCGACACCAAGGAACTCATTGCCATTGCCGTGGCTCATGTGACGCAGTGTCCCTATTGCATTCGCGGGCATACGCTCGCGGCCCGGCGCCGAGGGGTTACATCTGAAGAAATCATGGAAGCGATCTGGGTCGCGGCGGAGATGCGGGCTGGCGCCGCATTTGCCCACTCTACAATTGCACTCGAGGCATTGCAGCGCGACTGATCGCGGGATTGGCCTCGAGTCCCTGCGAACCACGGTGATCGTTGACTTCGATATTCCCGAAGTAACCAGCTGCCTTTTTGCAATTGTTCCAGAAACTATCGTGCGGTAGAAGATGTTTGCGACCGCCGGGCGCGTGTGAAGTCTGGGGCTATCGAGGAAGTCGATATTCATCTCCAGATTTAATCGCTTGTGATAGTTCATAAGCACCTGCAATCTTTCGGCAACGAACAGGAGGTCTAATGAATGTGACGCTACCCGCACTGCCGTATGCTTTGGACGCGTTGGAGCCTTTCGTGTCGCGTCGGACCTTGGCAGCGCACCATGGCAAACATCATGCCGCGTATGTTGAGAAAACGAGACGTCTTGTACGTGGTACAGCGCTGGAAACCGCGTCGCTCGAACAAATTGTCCAGGTAAGCGCGAAGCAGCTGGATCGGTCGCTTTTCAACGCTGCGGCCCAGGCATGGAATCACGCGTTTTTCTGGAAGAGCATGCGTCCGGGAGGTGGCGGCGAAGCGCGCGGGCGAGTGGCGGAGCTGATAGAGGAGAGATTCGGCAGTCAACGTGCATTCGGACAGGAATTTGTCACCGTAGCGGGTGACCAATTTGGCAGCGGTTGGGCATGGCTCGTGCTTGACGACGATCGGTTGCAGATCACGGCGACTTCGAACGCGGAAACCCCGCTGACGACGCCGCAGTTGCCATTGTTGACGATCGACCTTTGGGAACATGCTTACTACCTTGATTACCAAAATCGTCGTTTGGATTACATAGTCGCCTTTCTGGGTCAATTGGTGGACTGGGAGTTCGCCAATCACGTTCTGGGCACGACACGCGGGCAGAAGTCCGCAGCTGGTATCGGCTAGTGATGGTCGTGGCCGCTGCTTCCCATCATGATTTCCGCAGGTGGTTCCGGCTGACCGCATTCGGCAGCGCTGAGGCGCCTCCCCCCGCTTCACACCATTGCACCTGGCGCGTCAGTCCGGAACCACCGTTTTTTGGAAAGTCAGGTTGAGCCCCAAAAACCAAAAGTGCTTTCCGTGAGAACTACCTCGGCGAAGAGCCCTAACCGCCCACTTAGGCAATCTGTGGGGACGCTACGAGTCCGACTCTTGCGGGAGTATTGCGGGAGTCAGTACTGCACTGTTATGCATCGTGAGGCACTTCGTGCAACGGGCGCCCTGGCTAACCGTTTGATGCGATTAACATTGCGGAATTCAGCTCAGGACTGAAAATCCGCGTGTCGGTGATTCGATTCCGCCCATCGGCTCGCACTCGAGCGTTGTGAATTCCCAACATCTGGGTGACAACTCGGGCTCTCCATTCTAGGTTTAGAAGAACCGCAGAGAGGGGACGCCATGACCAAGAACGAGCAGATCCGCCTGACCCATTGGCGGTTCAAGGTGTTGCAGCAGGCAGTCGACGCACGGTGTGTGGCTCGAACCTGTCGGCGTTTCGGCATTTCCCGCAATACGTTCTACAAGTGGCGACGTCGCTTTGCCGAACATGGCGTCTCCGGGCTCTGCAACCGGCCAGGCAGGCCGCACCGCTCGCCGCGGGCTAAACCCGCCGAGGTAATCGCCAAGATCCTGTATTTGCGGGAGAACTATCACTTCGGCGCAGGCCGTATCGCCGATTACCTGAAGCGCTTTCAACAGATCTCGATCGCCACCTCGTCCGTGCATCGGATCCTCGTGCGTCACGGCCTGGGCAGGCTGCCCGCGAACCAGAAGCATCGTCCCCATAAGCAGCGCTGGAAGCGCTACGAGAAGCCCTTGCCCGGCCACCGGCTGCAGGTGGACGTCAAGTTCCTCAAGCGCATCCCGGGCACCCGGCGTCGCTTCTACCAGTTCACGGCTATCGACGATTGCACTCGCATCCGGGTGCTCAAGATCTACGACCGCTGCAACCAGGCGACGGCGATCCAGTTCATCGACGAGGTACGGCGGCGGCTCCCCTTCCGGATCATGGTCATCCAGACCGACAACGGCGCCGAGTTCCAGTCCCACTTCCACTGGCACTTGGAGGACTTGGATATCCAGCACGCGTACATCCGGCCGCGCACGCCGCACCTGAACGGCAAGGTCGAGCGATCACATCGTGTCGACAATCAGGAGTTCTACCAGCTGCTGGACCGGGATAGCGTCACCGACGACATCCACCTGTTTAACGACAAACTGCGGGAGTGGGAGGACTACTACAATTACCACCGCCCGCATGGAGCGCTCGACGGTCAGACACCGTACGAGCGGCTCTTGGCAAAGACGAGAGCCGGCGTGTCACCGGCATGATGGGAAGCTACAGCCAGCTGATCGCAAGACGTCACTGACGTTTGCGAGGCAGCAGCTCCTTCAGCTTCGCCTCCATTCTTGCAAGATCACTTTCACCTTGATATCGGGCAACGATGCGGCCTTGTGCATCAATCAGAAAGCTCAGCGGTAATCCAAACACACCACCAAAGCGCTCGCCGAGCTTCGCATCGCCCATGACAATGGGATACCGAACCGGGCGCTGTGCAAGCACTTGTTTGACCGACGTAACATCGTCGTCCATCGAGACGCCAACAATTTGCAGTCCCTGTGCACCGTAGTCGTGTTGCCACTTGGAGAATAGCGGCATTTCCTTGCGGCAAGGCGCGCACCAAGTGGCCCAGAAATTGAGTAACACCAGCTTGCCTCGGTAGTCGGCGAGACGCACCTGCCTGCCTGCGAGGTCGGCGCGAGTGAAATCCGGCGCCACGGCGCCGACTTTCGTTGCGGTAGTCGCGCCACACAGCAGCACCAATAACACCGCAGCGGTGATCCAGACTAGTGACTTGCTCAACTGCTTGTTCCTGTACGCAATCATTTGTCCTTGGCAACGGGATAGGCTTTATCGACCCAGTCAGTTCCAAAGTTATCGGCGATATACAGCACCTTCACTTTGGTGAAGCCCAGTTCGTGCAACGTATCGTAGGCGGCCGCGATATTGGGACAACTACTCCACGGACAGCAGCCGCAATAAATAACGATCGCAGTTTCTTTCGGTAGTGCGGCAACGCGATCGCTTAGGACTTGCAGCCCGGCAGGCGTATTCGCCGGACCCGCATAGTCGGAGCCAGGAATATGCGACTGATCGTACATCATGCGAAAGCCAACTTGCAGAATCAGCGGCTTTGGCACCGACGAGTTTTTCAGTGAGGCCGCAAGATCTGCCGGCTGTATGAGGTCAGCGGGCGGAACGGACGCAACGGGTTTTGTTTCCGCAAGCGCCGGATTCATCGCGACCATCAAGATCCACACCGCGACGGAAGCGGAAAAGAGTTTGCAGGGCTGAAGTGTGATCGCTGGCTGTGTCATGAAGCGTCCTTCGTTTGTGCCGTCAACGGGAACACCAGGATTTGCAGGTTGCCCGGCGGAGAAGGTAGATTATTTTCTATTCAACGACAGATTGCTGCCAGTGATTATGCGTGTCAACTCCGTCCGGCTGGCGTGTGTCCGGGTTGGTACTGAAGGCCTGGCCGGCACTTGCTGCGGATAGTACGGATAAAGGGGATTTCTGTTGACGCCGCGAGTGGCGCCGGCCATTGATCAGGGGAAAGGCCGGCTCGAATCCCGCCGCCGCGCGCTGCGCCGCATGCAGGGCAAACACCCCGTGATAACGGGTCAGATGCACCCGTGGCGGCGGCACCAGCGTCGCCAGCCGCTCTGGAATTGATTTGTATGCACTTTCTCACGACATATTCGTCTAGCGAAGTAGTGCCAAATCCCTCGGCTTTGCAATTAATTGCGGGACGGTTCGGTGCCAGCTCGGTCGCCTCGCAGGCAACCTGTTGAGCGGGTTCGACGTTTTTAACGCCCGGGCCCGAACAGTGCCGCACCGGTCGGCATGGGTTCGGTCAGATGCGGGCCGGATCGACGCCAGCCGGAAAAGTCTGCCGGGTCTTGAGCTTACGAGCGGCAAGAGCAACTGTGCCTGCTACTGAAAATCCGCGTGTTGGTGATTCGATTCCGCCCCTGGCCACCATTTAAAACAGTCGCTTAGCAAATTGCCGAAGAGCAAGCTGAGCGACCGTTACAGTAGGATTCCAGCCTCCGTTCACGAGGCTCGCCCCAATGGTGCAGAAGACCCACGAAGGCCAGGACTTCGTTGCCGAGTTGTAGTTGAAAGCTTGGTGCGATTCGGCGCGTGCGTGACGCTAACCTCCGCTCAAGCGCACGTGCGCTATGCTGCGCTGGCCTACCCTTGATGCGCCACCCGGATCGTCACGTTGCTTTTGCCAGCAATGCAGTGACGCCGCTCTAGGAGAATACAGATGAGCATGTGGAGAAGCGTCTGCTTTGCGTCTGCGGTGCTGCTCGGGAGTTTGACCGCCGCCGCGCAGGAACAGGGCGTCGTCAGTCCCGACATCGTCCTGCGCGAGGTCGTCGAATCGATGCCAAGGGGCGTCAGGCAGGAAGTGCGCGTCGTCAACGTGAGCTTCGAGCCTGGCGACAGGACTCTCTTCCATACGCACCGTTTCCCGGTGACCGTATACGTGCTCGAAGGTGTATTTACAATGGAAATGGAGGGCCGTGGCGCGATCACGGTGAAGGCCGGTCAGGCCGGGATTATGCCGCCGCACGTGAACATGACTGGTTACAACCTGAGCAGCACCGACCTACTACGTTTGGTGGCCTTCTACGTGAGTGATCCGGACACGCCGTTCCTTGACCCGATCGGTCAGCAGAAAGAGTGAGCGCTCGGCGCGCCCGCGGTGCCGCGGGTTTGACGCCCGCACGCGTGGCAGACTCGGTGTGTCGGTGGTTCGATTCCGCCCCTGGCCACCATTTCCTGCCGGACTATTCCGGCTATTCTCAGCCCACTTGCGTAGTTAGGTGCACTGGCAGGGCCTACTTGACCGCCCTCACATGGAGGTGAGCATCAAGGTTGAGACCGCAGTCCTGATAGCGGGAGGCTGATCAGCAAAGCAAGCAACTGCATTCAGTTGTACACGGTCTATTCAAGTCTCGTGATCGAAGCGCGTTAGCTAAAAATCGTTCTCCAGCGCCAGTCCTACGACATTCAGCTCGACGGCGGCATCACGCAGGTGGCCTGGAACGAAGAAGGGCCCGACCTTCCGGCCGGGCCCCATGGGTCCGCGCTCAGTCGTTCAGAATCCGCTGACGTTCAGCCGGTCTCCCGTCACGCACTTACCCGACAGCGAGGACGTCGCGACGCCGGCGGAGAGGATCGCGGACTTGATCTGCGCCGCCGAGCTGCCCGAGTGATAGGCGGCATATAGGGCGGCCGCTCCGCTGACGTGCGGTGTCGCCATCGAGGTGCCGCTGTAGCTGGCGTAGCCGGAGACGATCTTGCCCCTCGACTTCTTGGGAACCGTCGAGTAGATGCCGCGACCCGGCGCGCCGATGTCGATGGTATTGGCGCCATAATTCGAGAACGAGCTGATGGCGCCGTTGCTGTCGATCGACGCCACGGCGATGATGTTTTCGTTCGAGTACTCGGCCGGGTAGCAGCTCGAGCTGGTGTCACAGTCGTAGGTGCTGTTGCCGGCCGCCGCGATGAACAGGATGTTGGCCTTGTTAGCGCGCTCGATGGCGTCCTGGAGGCCCTGCGAGAAGCCGCCGCCACCCCACGAGTTGCTAGTCGCGACCAGGTTCAGGTTGTGCCGCTGCTTGAGGTCGGTGAAGTAGTCAACGGACTTGATGGCGTTGGCCGTCGTGCCGCCACGGTTGCCGAGGAACTTGGCGTTCATCAGCTTGATCGACCAGCAGACGCCGGCGACGCCCTTCGAATTGCCGCCGACGCCGCCGATAGTGCCGGCGACGTGTGTGCCGTGGTCGTCGCTGGTGCCGTCGAACACCGTGTTGTCGTTGCTGGCGAAGTCCCAGCCGTAGACGTCGTCGACGAGACCGTTGCCGTCGTCGTCCTTGCCGTTTCCGGCAATCTCGCCGGGGTTCGTGCCGACGTTGGCGGCGAGATCCTCGTGGGTGTACATGTAGCCCTCGTCGATCACCCCGACCCAGACCGAGCCGCAGTTCGTGTGATTCGCCGCCCACGCTTCGCCCGCCTGGCTGCCGTACTGGTTTGCTGGCGACGTGGCGTCGCCGTACATGCCCCACAGCGAGCCGTTTGTGTAGTAGGGGTCGTTCGAAGCCGCTTGGTGCTGGTAGATCCAGTTGGGCTCCGAGAACTCGATGATCGACTCCGCTTGCAGCCCGCGCACCGCATCCGCAACCGCGAGCCCCGGCGACAGCTTCACAAGCTGGAGATCCCCCTTACCGTCATGGCTGGAAGCGCCGGAACGGATGCTTTCCACGACCTGGCCGCGCACCGCCCGCAAGGCCTGACTCTGCGCGACAGGGCCAAAGCCCGCGTAAAACTGCACGATCAGTTCCCCTGTCGCGTGCGGCACTCCGCGTTCGATGGCATTCAGCACGAGATCGGGCCGCCCTGCGGCCGACGCAGCGAAGCTCGCAGCCGTCAGCAGGAATGTCGATGCCATCAAGGCCCAAGGGTCCTTAGACAGTCTTTTCATGAATTCGCCCCCCGGCAATCGGAGACGGTCAATGGATGAAGCCTGCCGTCCCGTCATCGCCACGCTACGCCCGCCGCGTGGCCCCCGTCAATGGGAACACAAATGCTCGTATCGCAGAAGGGCACATTACGACCCAACGCAGCCGCTGATCCTTATTGCCTAATCAGGGTATGCGGCGATGCGACATCCGCCCGCTATCGAGTAGCGCGGAGGTTTAGAGTCTGACCTAGCGCCGCACTGGTTCGGCTCGCACTCGAGCGTGCAACCTGTCGGAGCGCTCAGCCTTTCGGCGTCAGCTTGAGCAGGCGTCCTCCTTTTCCACCGCGTTCGTCCTCGAGCACCCAGAGCGCGCCGTCTGGTCCTTCGACCACGGTGCGAATGCGCGCGTTCATGGGATAGCGCTCGGCCTCGCGAGCCTGCTCACCATCCAGTTCGACACGGATGATGGCCTGCGCCGACAGACCGGCAATGAGAGCATCGCCGCGCCAGTTCGGGAAAAGATTGCCCCGATAGAACATCAGCTTCCCCGGCGAGATCACGGGAGTCCAGGTGACGGCGGGCTTCTCGAATTCCGGACGCGTCTCGTGATCGGGAATCACGCGGCCATCGTAGTGATCGCCGTTCGAGACGATCGGGTAGCCATAGTTGGCGGCGCGCTTGATGAGGTTCAGCTCGTCACCGCCCGCGGGTCCCATTTCGGCGCCCCATAGTCGGCCGTCGAGATCGAAGGCGATGCCGAGCGGATTGCGGTGTCCGAGCGACCAGATCTCTCCGTAAACGCCGACGTCGTCCACGAAGGCATCCCGGCTGAGATGGTCGACGAACGGATTGTCCTCAGGTATCGAACCGTCATCGTGCAGGCGCAGGATTTTGCCGAGGTTGGACTGCATGTCCTGGGCCGGCGTGAATTTCTGGCGATCGCCGGATGAGATCCAGAGGTAGCCCTTGTCGTCGAACAGCAGCCGGTGTCCATAGTGACCGTGTCCAAACATCTTGGGATACTGCCGCCAGATGACCTCGACGTTCGCGAGCGCGACGCCATCCTCGGTCTCTTCAAGCACACCACGGACGACCGCTGCACCGCGTGTGCCGCCGCGGCCGCCTTCGGCAAAGCTGAGGTAGACGAGCCGGTTCTCGGCGAATTGCGGATGCAAGGCAACATCGCCCAGCCCGCCCTGGCCGCCGTAATCCACATCGGGCACACCGCGGACTCTGGCTGTCACTTCGCCCTGCTGCGTAACGATGAAGAGATTGCCCTTCCTCTCCGTCACCAGCAGGCGGCCGTCGGGCAGCAGCGCCAGCGCCCAGGGCTCGTCGAACGAAGCGATCGGCTCGATCCTGAACGGGGAATTCGTCTGGGCCTGCGCAACGGCCGCGATGAGCAGGCCGAACGCCAATGCGAGTCGTTGAATTCTCATCGGGATATCTGCCTTGGTGACGCCAGAGGTGCTGAAAACTTATAGCGCGGTACGCGGCAAAGCGGAAGCAGACATCGCCTACACGGGCGGTAATGGGAGTGCCCGCAATAAGGGCAAAAGCACGAATGACTCGCCTGCCGGCACCGCGTTCGGCCCGAAACGCCTTTCGGCGAACACGAGATGGTCCTCTCCGATCAGAACGATGCTGCTGCAGCGAGTGCCGTAGCGTTCGCCGGACACGAAGGGCGGCGACAGCGCGCGTTCGAGCGCCTCGCCGACGCCGGTGTCGGGCAGCAGCGAGTCGGGCGCGACGGTGGTGTCGGCCAGCGCGTCGAACAGGGGCGCCAGTGCGGCTCGATCAATCGGGTTCGAGCCGCTCTGCGCCGAATCGAGCCACGCTCCCAATGCCCGCATGGCGTGGCCGCTCTTGGGCCAGGGCGCATCCAGGGCGCCGTTCGACATCGCGTGCAGCCCCGGCGAAACGGTCAAATGATTCGGACCCGGATGATTGCTGGCGAATGCAAGCTCGGCGCCGTCCCACAGCAGCAGGTTGAAAGGGCCATGCTCGCCGGCGGTTGGCCCCAGCGCCGCAGCGAATCCGATGGCCCCGTCATCGCCGCGCACAAAATCGCGCACCAGCCAGCCGCGCGAACGCGGCTTTTCTACCGCGCTGAGTCCGGTGCGCACGTTGGTCACGGCGGCAAGCCGTGCGCGAGTCGAGACCTGGAGCCAGCCTCCGCCCCGGACCAGGTCGCGGCCCCCGTAGATCTCGGCCGCCTCGGGATCGAAATCGGCAGCGGCGGCCGGCCGCAAGTGGTATTCGTCGCGATTTGCGATCAGGACCAGCGGATAGCGGCGGTGGCTGCGCCAGGCGAAGGCGATCAGGCACATGGTGACTGGCCTGACGGATTCCGCCAGGTCGAGTGATTCCGTCCTGGCAAGAAAGCGAAATAGTGTGTCGAATCCGGGTCCCGCCAATCGACAATGGGTGCAGGACGGAAACACAAACCAGGGAGAATACCCATGCAATTCATGATGCTGATGATCCCGAATGTCTACCGAGACAACAAGGAGTTCGAGGGGGCTTTTGTGCCCGATCCGAAGAAGATGGTCGAGATGGAGCGATTCAATGAGGAACTTAGCAGGTCCGTCAAAATCCTGTCGCTGAACGGCCTGCATCCGCTCAGAACCGGTGCGCGCGTTTCGTTCGGCAAAGGCAAGCCGACGGTGACCGATGGGCCATTCATCGAATCGAAAGAGGTGCTGGGCGGCTACTGGATGGTCGAGGCCGACTCAAAAGAAGAGCTGGTGAAATGGGCGCTGCGGTGCCCCGCCGATGAAGGCGACGTGATCGAGATCCGTCAGATTTTTGACGAGGCGGACTTCGCCACCCAATAGCGTACCGATGCGTTCCTGTACGGCATGATCTTTGCGAGCGTCCCGGAATCGCCTAGGGCGCTAGAATTCGAGGCGCTGGCTTTCGAGGTACTCGTCGTAGCTGCCGGTGAAGTCGGCGAAGCTGCCGTCGGGCTTCAGTTCGATCATGCGGTTTGCGAGGGCACCCACGAACTCGCGGTCGTGTGAGACGAAGACCAGTGTGCCCGGATACTTCTCGAGGCCGATCTGGAGCGACTCGATGGTCTCCATGTCCATGTGGTTGGTCGGCTCATCCAGGAGCATCACGTTCGGGCGCGTCAACATGAGCTTGCCGTAGATCATGCGTCCTTTCTCGCCGCCGGAAAGCACCTTGACGGACTTCCTGGTCTCGTCGCCCGAAAACAGGAGCCGGCCGAGGGTCGCGCGTACGATCTGGTCGTCGTCTGCCTTGCCGGTCCATGTGGACATCCAGGTAAAGAGATCGGCCTTGATTTCAAACTCCGCCTGCGGATCCTGTGGCATGTAGCCGACCTGGGCATTCTCGACCCAGGTGATGCGGCCGGCAGTCGGCTTCAGGTCGCCTGCGAGACAGCGCATCAACGTCGTCTTGCCAATACCGTTCGGGCCGATGATCGCCACCCGTTGCTCTGCCTGGATCGTGAAATTGATGTTCGTAAAGACATCGGTGTCGGTGCCGGGATAGCGAAACGTCAGGCCTTCGACGGTGACGGCCGAGCGGTGAAGCTTGCGGGCCTGCTCGAAGCGAATGTACGGGTTCTGGCGCGAGGAAGGGCGGACCTCCTCGAGTTTGATCTTTTCAATCTGTCGCTTTCGCGACGTGGCCTGTCGTGCTTTCGACGCATTGGCGGAGAAGCGCCGGACGAACTCCTGCAGGTCCGAGATCTGCGCCTTGGCCTTGGCATTCGCGGACTCCACACGCTGGCGGGCCTGCACCGAGGCCAGCATGAAGTCGTCGTAATTGCCCGGGTACACCTTGAGCTGCTGATAGTCGAGGTCCGCGATGTGCGTGCACACCTGGTTGAGGAAGTGCCGGTCGTGGCTGATGATGATCATCGTCGCGTCGTACGAGTTGAGCGCCTTCTCGAGCCAGCCGATCGAGTGGATGTCGAGATTGTTCGTCGGCTCGTCGAGCAGCAACATATCGGGGCGCGAATACAGGGCCTGTGCGAGCAGGACGCGCAATTTGAGACCGGGGGGCACCTCGCGCATCAGGATGTCGTGCTTCGACTCGTCGATGCCCGCGTCGATCAGGATCGTTCCCGCGCGGGCTGCGGCCGTGTAGCCGTCATATTCGGCGACCTTGGCCTCCAGCTCCGCGGCCCTGAGGTAGTCATCGTCGGTCGAGTTGGGGTCGGCGTAGATGCGGTCGCGCTCGTGAATCGTGCGCCAGAGTTCGACGTGCCCCTGCAACACGACGTCGAGGACGCGCTGGTCCTCGAAGCCGAACTGGTTCTGGCTGAGCTTGCCCAGGCGCAGCCCGGACTGCAGCACCACGTCGCCCGAACTCGGCTCCAGTTCGCCGCCCAGGATTCTTATGAACGTGGTTTTGCCGCTTCCATTCGCCCCGATGAGGCCATAGCGGTTGCCGTCCACGAACTTGACCGAGACGTGCTCGAACAGGGGCTTCGCATCGAACTGGATCGAAAGATTGGTCGTGGAGAGCATAAAGCCCGGGGCAGCGAGGGAAGGTGCAAGCCCGGCGAGTGCCGGGCGCGCAGTTTAGCTGATTGCGGACAAGGCAGCTTGTCGACTGTGGCTGCTGCTGAAGATCAGCGTGCCGGGGGTTAGATTCCGCCACTGGCCACCATACTTTCAAGAATCAACTTATCCGACGATCGCTTAGCATGTCAGGCCATGATCAGCCGCTAAACGGCGCTGCCTGCGGCAATGACTGGTAACAGGAGTTAGTCAATGGCCAAGAACACGATCTGCCTGTGGTTCGACCATGACGCGGAGGAGGCGGCGCGCTTTTACGCCCGTACCTTTCCCGATAGCACGGTCGGCGCGATACACCGTGCGCCGTCTGACTTTCCAGGCGGCAAGTCGGGCGATGTCCTGACGGTCGAGTTCACCGTGTGCGGCGTGCCGTGTCTTGGCCTCAATGGCGGGGACGCATTCAGGCAAAGCGAGGCGTTTTCCTTTCAGATCGCCACCGACGACCAGGCGGAGACCGACCGTTATTGGAATGCCATAGTCGGCAACGGCGGCGCGGAGAGCGCGTGCGGCTGGTGCAAGGACAAATGGGGCCTGTCGTGGCAGATCACGCCGCGCGTCCTGACCGAGGCGATGGCCAGCGGCGGCGATGTAGCGAAGCGAGCGTTTGAGGCGATGATGGAAATGGGGAAGATCGACGTCGCCGCTATCAAGGCGGCTGTGCGGGGCTGAGCTGATGGCGCTTCTTCCGTGTTCTGAGTGCTATCGATGAAATACAAGGACTACTACGCCATTCTGGGCGTTCACCGAAACGCGAGCCGTGAGGACATCAAGAAGGCTTACCGCAAACTCGCGCACAAGTTCCATCCCGACGTTTCCAAGGATCCCGCCGGGGAGGAGAAATTCAAGGAGGTCGCCGAAGCGTACGAGACCCTTAAGAGTCCTGAAAAACGTGCCGCTTACGACCAGCTCGGTACTCATCCGCCAGGGCAAGATTTTCGGCCGTCGCCGGAGTGGGGCAAGCAGTTTGGCGATGGGGAGTTTGAGGGCGTTGACCTGGCGGATCTCTTCGCTGGGCTGGCGGGGGGCAGGCACCGTCCGGGACAGGGGACAGGGCAGTTTCGGATGCCCGGCCAGGATTACGAGGTCACAGCGCATATCTCTCTAGAGGAAGCGTATCGCGGCACCGAAGTCGAACTGAACTTGACGATGCCCGAGCACGACGAAGAAGGAGTTTTTCGCCGTTTGCCTCGCACATTCAAGGTGCGCATTCCCCGGGGCGCGACCAATGGCCAAAGATTGCGACTGCCCGGAAGGGGCGGCAAGGGTTTTCATGGCGGTCGCGACGGCGATCTGTACCTCAATGTCGTGGTCCAACCGCACCCGTTGTTTCGCGTGAACGGACATGACTTGTACTTCGACCTGCCGTTGGCCCCGTGGGAAGCGGTGTTGGGCGCAACCGTAGAGGTCCCGACGTTGAATGGGCCGGTCCATCTAAAAGTGCCGCAGAACGCCCGAGCCGGGCAGCAGTTACGGCTCGCGAAGCGCGGGCTGCCCAGACCGCAGGGTGCAGAAGGCGATCTTTACGCCATCTTGCATATTGTCGTGCCTGCCGCGTCGAGCGAACGTGAACGTGAGTTGTTCAGGGAGCTCGCGCAGGGCTCAACGTTTAATCCGCGCGGGCGTTTTCAAGAGGAGCTGAAAAGTGGAAGCTGAACATGCGGAAGCTCAATGGCTGACCGCGGAGTGCGAGTTTTCATTGACTGAACTCGTCGAGCTGTCGGGGTCGTCGGTAGAAGAGTTGCGGGAGCTCGTTGAGTATGGCGCCATCACGCCGGTCAACCCGGAGTCATTACAATGGGTATTCCCAGGGCAATGTCTCCCGACCATCCGTGCCGCATGCCGACTGCGCGTGAGCTTCGATCTCGAGCCGCACGGCGTGGCTTTGGTCATCTCGCTTCTGGACCGCATACACGATCTGGAAGCGCAGATAGGTAGGCTCCGCGCATCAGAAATTCAAGCACAGGGTTGAGATAGCGCAAATGGCTCCGCGAACGGTCCGCGATGTACTCGGCGACCCAGAAACCTGGCCTAACTATCGGTACGGCGGGACCCGCATGCCCCAGCTGCGCGGCGCGAAGATCAGGTCGGTTCGGCCGGTGGACCCGGACGAGCTGCAAGTGACGATTGAAGTCCATGGTCACATATTGGGTTCGACCTTTGTTCTGGAGGATCGCGACCTGAGACTCCGCGTGCTCGCATTGTTGGTACCCGGTACTGAGGTGGCCGCGGCACTCGATCAGGAACTTTAGCCGGAAAAGCGTTACATGGCCGTCATGAAGTCCGCGATGATTCCGCTTGGTACCACTGTCCCTACGTCAAGCACATTCTCGAGGGCTTTATCGTATTTGCTCGCGATTACGGCCCACGCGGCGTCGGCATCGTTGCGATCTGTTCGAACGACGCCAGCACATATCCCGCAGACTCGCCTGCGGAAATGGCGAAGCTCGCGCGCGCGAGACTTCCCTTTCCCGTATCTGATCGATGAGACTCAACATGTCGCGCGGGCATATACGGCGGCGTGTAAGCCCGATCTGTATCTGTTCGGGCCCGACGGCCGCCTCGTTTATCGCGGACAGTTCGATGGCAGCCGCCCGGGCAGCCAGATGCCCGTGACGGGCACTGACTTGCGCGCCGCCGTGAACGCGTTACTCAGTCACAAGCCGGTGCCTGCGAATCAGGCTCCAAGCGTAGGTTGCAACATCAAGTGGAAATCGGGTTGATCTCCGGTCCACTTTGTCGCAGCCGGCGCGCCGACCGCCTCGCGCTGGCCGGGCATCCAATGCGCGTAGCGTTCGGCAATTATCCGGCCGCGCCAGGTGACGGCGAAAGCCGCGGCGATGAACAGCACCGAACACAGTAGCTTGGCGAAACCCGCAGTCTCAGCTCCACCGGATCGCCTGGCGGGACCTACCACCGAGTTGGGTATACCTCCGGCGGAGCCGCGTGCGCGGGACCTGGGTACGCAATGCCAACCGCGACCAGCCACGCGGGCAGAACCGCGGCGCCATGCCGCCCTGCCAGGTGCACATCGTCGCAAAGCCGGCTCATCATGGCCTTTATGGTCCTCCCGCGCGACTGGAGTAAAGTCGCTGTCATGACCGACGACAAAGGGCCGAAAAGCGCCGATCGATCGGAGCCCTGCACGGCAGGTATGGCCGGCAAGGTATTCATCAGTTATGCCTCACGGGATGTTGTCGTCGCGGAAAAGCTATGCGCGGCACTCGAGACAGCAAGTCTGCCTTGCTGGCTAGCGCCGCGCGACGTGCTGGCCGGGGAGTCCTATGCCGCGGCAATCGTGCAGGCGATCAACTCCTGCCGAATGCTGGTGCTCGTCCTCTCGAAGAACGCCATCGAGTCTCCGCACGTGCTGCGCGAGGTCGAGCGAGCGAGTTCGAAGAGACGACCCGTGCTGGCGGTCCGCATGGATGCCACTGGGTTGACGCCAGAGCTCGAGTACTTCGTGAGCGCAAACCACTGGCTGGACGCTTCCGGCGGCCCGATCGAGCGGATCTACCCGGCGCTCATCGAGTCGGTGCGCGGCCGGGACTCCGGCAAGACCGGTCCTGAGACACTCGCCACGGACGGCGCTGCGCGCCCGGTCGCCGATCGAATGCCGATTTCGGCGCCCAGCACACCGTCGTCGCGTTGGCGCAAGTCTGTGCTGGTGGCCGCGCTCGCTGTGATGGCCGTCGGCCTGATCTACATCCTTGCCGACCAGTTTTGGTTGTCGAAGCGCGGCGACGAGCAAAAGCCTTTGGTGGAGGGAATGCCCGCAGTCTCGGATAAGTCTGTCGCGGTGCTGCCGTTCATCGACATCAGTGAGAACAAGGATCAGGAGTATTTCTCCGATGGCCTGTCAGAAGAATTGCTGAATCTGCTGGCCAAGATTCCCCAGTTGCAGGTTGCCGCACGCACCTCGTCGTTCTATTACAAAGGCAAGGCGGTCAAGCTTGCGGAGATCGCGCGTGAATTGCACGTCGCACATATCCTGGAAGGTTCGGTGCGAAAGTCCGGCAATCAGGTGCGCATCACCGCGCAGCTCATCCGCGCAGCGGACGGCTATCACCAGTGGTCGGAGACCTACGATCGGGTGCTGGACGACATCTTCAAGGTTCAGGATGAGATTGCTGTTGCCGTGGTAAAGGCACTGAAGCTCAAGCTGCTGCCCGATCACATGGTATTGAGCCCGGGGAATCGGACAACAAACCCTGCGGCGCACACCCAATACCTGTTAGGCCGGCAGTTCTTCAATCGCACCAACATGGACGACTTCCGCAGGGCAGTCGCGGCCTACGAAAAGGCGATCGCGCTCGATCCGAAATACGCCGCGGCCTACGCCGGTCTTGCCGTCGCAGAAAACGAGCTATCGCATGACCCTGAAAATTCCATTGCGGAGGTGTTGGCCGGGCAGCAGCGGGCACTGAAGGCCGCGGACCGGGCGATCGCAATTGATCCGGAGCTTTCGGAAGGCTACGCAGCGCGGGGCTTCCTGCGATTCACGATCAATTGGGATTGGGCCGGTGCCGAGGCGGACCTGTCGCGCGCGTTCGCCCTTGATCCGGGCTCATACCGAGCGTACACCTGCTACGCGTGTTTTCTCGCCGGCCTGGGGCGGCTGTCTGAAGCACTTGAAATTAACGGGAAAGCAACCGAAATCGATCCCCTGTCGGCCGACACCTGGTTCCGGCGCAGTACCCAGCTCAATGCCGCCGGGCGGCTGCCGGAGGCCCGTAAGGCGGCGATGCGGGCACTCGAAATCAGTCCTGAGCATGCATTCGCATGGTTCAACCTCGGCGTTACGTCGTTGCTCGAGGGCAATCCCAAAGCGGCGCTGGCCGAGTTCCACAAGGCGGGCAAAGCGCGGCGTGAGGCGGGTGTCGCGATGGCGGAGCACGATCTCGGCCATGTCGAGGATTCGCGACGAGCATTGGATGCGCTGGTCGCCGGGTACGCATCGACCAACGCATACCAGGTCGCGGAGGTCTACGCTTGGCGCGGGGAGCGGGACGCGGCCTTCGCCTGGCTGGAGCGTGCCCACGCGCAACACGATGGCAACCTCGTCCAGATCAAATTCGACCCGCTGCTTGCCAAACTTCACATCGACCCGCGCTTTGCAGCGATGGTCAAGAAGATGGGGTTGCCGCCCTGACCGCGCCGACGTCCGCGCATCATTTGCGGTCGAACGATCCCATGGGTTCGTTCATGGCCGCGATCTCCGCCTCGGTCGACTTGCGGCCAAGCACTGCGTTCCGGTGCGGGAAGCGGCCGAACCGGTCGATCAGAAGCTTGTGGGCGATGGTGTAGCTGGTCCAGTCCTCGCGACCGAGCTCGGAGATCAGCTCCACTGCGAATGCCTGGTCTGCTTTGTCTTCGCTGTGCTCGAATGGCAGGTACAGGAACAGCCGCTCCTCGGGGCGCATGCCCTGGTCGTGTCGTTGGGCGATCGCCCGTCTAGCCAGTCGCCGCGCGAGGGGGTCAGCTGCGTAGGCTTGCGCGTCGCCCCGGAACAGGTGGCGGGAAAATTGGTCCAGCACGATAACCGCCGCCAACAGCGAGCGTGCCTGCACGATGTCGCCGCCGCCACCCGACGCGAGCCATTCGTGCAATTTGAGAAATCGGCTGCGGATCATGGCGTCGACCCTGGCGCAGCCGGCCCACCAGTCGGACTCTTCAAGTTCCGAGAACCAGAACTGCAGGACCTCGCCCACCCACTCGTGTGCGGCGTAGCCCGGCGGCCTACCTTTGTCGTTCATGCCGATGCTCCGGCGCCAGATCAATCAGGCAAGCCGGCCAGTCGCAGTGACTCGGCCAGATACTCGGAGTCCACCAGCTTACGGAACGGCTCCTTCGACATGAATTGTCGGGTCGAGAACCCGGGACGCGCTGCGAGGCAATCTTCAACACGCTGCCTTGCGCGATCCACCTCGCCGAGTCGTGCGTGGCACGCCGCCATGTAGGCGAGCGCCCGGTCTGTCGGTGACGGGAGGTGCGCAAACATGTCGAGCGCCTCCGCATGCCGGTGCAATACCATGCAAGCCTGACCGCGCTGGCGCCAGTACCACGGCGGATCGAAATACGAATCAATTTCCCGGGCACGATCGAGCCACGCGAGGGCTTCGGTCGCGTCGCCTGCATAGGTAAGGACCAGCCCCATGTCGGCGTGATTCCAAGGATTGTTGGGGTTGAGCTCTACGGACCGATGCATATGCTGCAGAGCGAGCTCGTAGGCTCGCCGGCAAAGGCAGACGTATGCGAGCAGCGAATGGCAGGTGCTGTCGCTGTCATCGAGTTCAACGGCCCGCTTGGTTAGCGCGTATGCCTCGTCCAGTGCCGCCGTCGATCCTGTTGCATCGTCGCGGTAGGTCCCAACCAGCATCGTGCCAAGCAGCGCGTGAGCGATCGCATAACCGGGGTCGAGTGCAATCGCCTGCCGGAACAACTCCGTTGCTTCGGCTGCGGCCTGTGGTTCGTCCCAGGGCAGGGCGTTCCCGCGTTGCACGCATTCATATGCGGCGAGGCTGGTCGGCGGTTTGCGACGTGCCAGTACCGCATCCGCCATCTGCAGGCGACCGGCTACGGTGCCCGTGATCCGCTGCACGAACTTATCCTGAATCGCGAAGATGTCCGCCTGTGCGCAATCGAATTTCTCGGCCCAGACCTGGCTGCCTGTCTCGCCATCGATGAGCTGGGCCGTAATACGGATGCGGTCAGCCACGCGCCTGACCGAACCGTCCACGACATAGCGAACCCCGAGATCGCGTGCGACGCGCATTGGGTCAACCGGTCTATCGCGGAATCGTGACGCGGTGGACTGCGATCGTACTGTGAGCATGCGCCATCGCGACAGTTCCGTGATGATATCGCCGGTGATGCCGTCGCTGAAAAATTCCTGGTCCGGGTCACCGCCGAGATTCACAAAGGGCAGCACGCAGATTCCGACCCTTGACGACCCGTCCGCCGGCCGCTCGGCAGCAGCAGCGAGCGCCGCAACCGCTGGCGGCACGACCGGCGCAGGATCGGACCGACGGATCAGGATGTCGAGTGCGCGCACGACCTCCTGAAACTCATAACTGCGCTCGACTTGAGGGCCGTCGGTGAGGTCGATCGTGTGGAACGCGCGGAAGTCGACGGGTAGCGTAGTCGCCCCGAACCGCACGGGGATGAGGATGCGTCGATCGGCGCCAGCGCGGGCCTCGCCGCGCACCCACCGCGACTCGACTGAGTCGTCAGTCCATATTACGAGTACCGCACGGGCTTGATCGAGCTCCGTGGCGATCTGGCGGTCGAATTCCTGCCCGGGCGAGATCGCCGGGTCCCACCAGACGGAATAAGCCTGTGCTTCGAGCGCGGCGACCAGCGGTGCGACGCGAGCCTTGTCCTTGCGCGAATACGAGACAAACACGTCGGCCATGTTGCAGAATCTCTGGTTCCCGTTTGGCGATCTTACGCTGCCGCACCAATGGCGTCGCGGGCAGCCAGTTCATTTCGACCGCTGAGTGGTATTCAAGCAAGCGGCATTGCCAGCCAAAAACCTGCATAAACAAACGCACCGCATGGGCGTAGCGGCCCCAGGTCGCCGCATGCAAGTGCGAGGTCGCGGCGCTCGCGGCTTATCGGCATCGACGGAGTCAGCGCGTTGAAGCACATGCGCCCGAACAGTTCGGGCGCATCGGTTTTCGGTTGAGCGGAGATGCAACTCAGTTCTTCGGCGAGCAGAACGTAGGATCAGTTCTCGCGGCGCACAGGCGCCCCGTTCAGAACACCAGTTTCCCGAGCATGACGCCAAAGACGAGAATGACGAGAAAAATCGTCAGAAACCAAACAGGCCGGCGACCAGGGAAATCACGAAAAATATGATGGCCCATTTGATCACTGTCGTAGCGCACGAATCGTCGGCGACCAGGTGAGTCCCATCATCGGTCGCGGTGGCACAACTGACGGCAGCGGCCGACGCATGAGTGAGTTCGAGGTGCTGACGGGTCTGCCGCAATGCGGACACGTAACGGCACTGCTTTTATTATTGTTTCCAACGGGTTCGGTCACGGCAAAGCCCTCCATCGTTCAGAGGGATTTTGGACCGGCGTGATGCTCGCGACAGTCAGCGGGTTCCACGTCAGTACGTAGGTATCGGCCTAGCTCAAGTCACCGACGCTGGAAAGAAAAGGCCACCGATCGGTGGCCTTTTCCGTTAGTGGGCAAACACTCGATCAGCCCGTTCTTGGCGTCTGGTCCGGCCGCTGGTTCGGGCTCGGATTCTGGCGCTTGGTCCGGTCATTTTCGTCCTGTTCGCGTGTACGACGGGGATCCGTCCCGACATTGCCGTCATCATCGTTGCCGATGCCAGGCTCGCGGCCCGGGTTGCGGCTGGGATTTGGGTTTTCCATGAAGCACTCCTTGCAGTTGTCGAACATCCCAAACCTAACTGCAGCCGACGCTGACTTCCGCAGGACGAACCCTCAACCTGCGCGGGAAGCGTCTGACGGAAGTCTCTGACACGGCCGTCATGGAGGGCGCTGCGCATCGGCTCGACCACGCACATCGAGCGGCAAGTCGATGCGAAATCGCGTACAGTCGCCGCGGGGAGTCTCGGGGGGATGAACCGATCGTGAACGACTGGTTCCGGCGCTATCTGCTGCCTGGGTTCGTGTTCGAAGCGGCGGTCATCGCCGGTGGTTACGCCACGGGACGCGAGCTCGTGGAGTTTTTCCTGCCGGCAGGGCCCTGGGGAGGCCTGCTCGGCATGCTCGTCAGCATGCTGTTCTGGAGCGCGGTGCTGATGATCTGCTTCGAGCTGGCGCGCCGCTTTCAGAGTTACGACTACCGTTCCTTTTTCAAGCTGCTGCTGGGCCGTGGCTGGTTCCTGTTCGAAATCGCGTACCTGCTTCTGCTCGTGCTCATCATCGCGGTCATGGGAGCGGCCGCCGGCGAGATCGTGCACAGCCTGTTCGGCCTGCCGAAGCTGCTGGGCTCGCTCGGGATGATTGCGGTAACGGGCCTCCTGCTCTTCTACAGCAGCGCGATCATTGAGCGGTTCCTCGCCTATTCGGTGGGCTACCTGTACCTCGTATACATCGTGTTCGTGATCTGGAGCATCGTTGTTTTTGGCGACAGGATCGAACAGGCACTGGCGACCGAGCCGGTCGGCGACAACTGGTTCAAGGCGGGGATCACGTACGCCGGCTACAATGTCGCGACACTGCCGGCGGTGCTGTTCTGCATCCGTTACCTCAAGCGTCCGCGCGAGACGCTCGTTGCCGGATTTCTCGCCGGGCCTCTGGGAATGCTGCCCGGCGTCCTCTTCTACATTGCGATGATCGGCTATCACGATGAACTTGCCGGCGTGTCGTTGCCTTCGGCCTTTCTCCTCGGGAAGCTTGGAGCGCCCTGGTTCGAATGGGCGTTCCAGATTGCGGTGCTGCTGACGCTCGTTGATACCGGCGTCGCGTTGCTGCACTCCATCAACGAAAGGGTGGCGAAGATCTACGAGGAGAAGGCACGGCCCATGCCGAGGCTGCTCCGCCCCGGGCTCGCAGTAGGGATCATGGTCGTGTCGGTTTATGCGGCTGCGGGCATCGGGCTCGTCGATCTCATTGCCAAGGGCTACGGCTACCTCACGTACGCCTTCATCGCCTTGCTGATCGTGCCGGTACTCACGATCGGGCTCTGGCGGCTGCTACGTTCGAGGCGCGGGATGGGGCGCTGACCGCTTGAACACCGACCACGCTCGCCTGACGCGCTTCGAGCGGTTGCTGACCTATGTCACGCGCGTGGCGCCCGGTGAGGGCCGAACCGCATTCCTGTTCTTCCTGCACGGGTTCCTGCTGCTCGCGTCCTACCAGGTGATGAAGGCGCTGCGCGAGGCCTTCATGCTCGCGAAGTTTTCCGCCGAGCAGCGCGCCTACGCGGTGGCGCTCATGGCGCTGGTGCTGATGATTGCCGTGCCGTTGTACGGCCGGTTACGACATCACCTCGAGGGCGCGCAACTGCTGCGCGCCGTCACGCTGTTTTTCGTGGTGACGCTGCCGGTTTTCGCGGTGCTCGCTCATTACGGTGTACCCATCGCGTTCCCGTTCTTCATATGGGTCGGCATCTTCGGCGTCATGGCCGTGGCGCAGATGTGGGCCTTCGCGGCGGACTCTTTCAACGTGCGGAGCGGCCAGCGCCTGTTCGTGGTGATCATGCTGGGCGCGAACGTGGGCGCGCTGGCCGGATCCAAGATCACGGAGCTGGCGGTAGCCACACTGTCGCCTATGGGACTCATGATCCTCGCGGCCGTGACTCTCGGCGGCACGCTGTTCCTCGCTTCTCCCGCCCGCGCCGCGATCCCGGAAGGATCACGCGCGATCGTGATCGAACGCTCCCGGCCTGTGCCGCACGTGCTGGGCGGAATCGGTCTGGTGTTGCGCGACCGCTACCTGCTGACGATTGCGCTGTTCGTGGTGCTGCTCAACTGGATCAACACCACGGGCGAGTACATCCTCGCCGACTACGTGAAAGCCGATGCCGTAGCGCGCGTCGCCGAAAGCGGGGGTGCGCTCGACCTGGGCACGCTGATCACCGAGTTCTACGGGAACTTCAACTTCTGGGTGACGCTGATCAGCCTGGGCATCCAGCTGTTCCTGGTGTCGCGCATATACCAGGCCGTGGGCGTGCGGGGCGCACTGCTGGTCCATCCGATCATCGTTGCGGTGGGATATGGCGTGCTGGCGCTCGCGCCGCTGATCGGGGGATTCATCCCGATCTTTTCGCTGATTCGCCGGATCAAGTTTGCCGAGAACGGCCTCGATTACTCATTGATGAATACCACGCGCCAGGCGCTGTTCCTGCCGGTCGACCGCGACTCGAAATACGACGGCAAGACCGCCATCGACACGTTCTTCTGGCGCTTCGGCGACCTGATACAGGCGGTCGGGATATATGTGGGACTTCATCTGCTCGGCTGGACCGCGCACCATTTCGCGGTGCTGACCTTTGGGTTGGCGCTCGTGTGGATTGCGCTCGCGACAGTGATGGGGCGCGATTACAGTCGTAAGTCGCAGGAGAACGTGGTGAACGTCGCGCCCGAAGCAGTCGAGCCGATACCCGACCTGCTGTATGCGCCGGGAGAGTTATTCATGCATCCAATTTCGCCAACGGCGTTCTACGATGCGGAACCCGGCGACGTCCTGAAGCTGCGGGCCTGCTGCGACGACGGCAATCGATTGCCGCACTGGATGCATTTCAACGACGGGCTGCAGGCATTCATCGGCAAGGCGCCGGTGCACGCCGAGATTATTGAGCTGCGAATCACCGTCATCGCCGCCAATCTGGATGGTCTCGAGGCTCGCAGTACGTTCATGGTCAGGCGCCGGACGCACTGAGGCGCGGACTTCCGCCGCACTCGATCAGGGAGACTGCGCCGTGGCCGCCGCCGCGGGCAAAGCGAGCAGCGCGTCCCGACGCAGTAGCATTGCCTTGATTTCGCGCGCGTTGATCAGGTCGCCCAGCGCTGACTGCAAGCCCGGTTCGTCGAGCGCCCGCAGGCGGCGAAGCACTTCCGCACCCGGCGTGGGCGGCTGCGCCTTGAGGTAAGCGGGCAAGCCCCTGGTCGTGCCGAATGCGCGCTCGTGCGACGTGACGTACACGAACCAGTCGTCCGCATCGAACAATAGCGATTCGGCCGCGCGGCCTTCATTGCCGATCAGGGTGTCGAACGCGTAAACGAGCTGGAACTGCGGTTCGGCATCACACCATCCGCCACCGCGCAACGACTGGCCCTGCACGTCGGCCTGGGAAACCCACTTCAACGGACGACCCTGCAGCACGCCCCGCTGGCCCTGCACTTCGCGCCCGACCGTGACCGGCACCAAACCAAGTCCCAGCTGACGGTCGAGGCGGTAAGCCGCCACTTCCTTGCGGGCCGCGCGGTCGCCACGAACCTGAAATACGGCCGGAATCTTCTTGCCGGCGTGAACCACCGAAACGTCCAGTTCGTTTGGGCCGCGCGGGCCTGTTACGGTCACTTCGCCATCACGCAGCGTCGCAAGCACGCCCGCATCATCGAGTTCGTTGGGCGCGACGAACAGTCCTTCAGGCTCCGGCGCTGTGGTGTTTGCCTGTCCGGCGTAGTGGACATTGGGCCCGGACCGGTCAAGGATGAGCGCCGCGGCCTGGCCCTTGTACGCCGCATGGTTCATGCCGGTGTCGAGTTTAATGACGCGACCGTCGAAGCGCGTGGTCGCGCGGGAGTTCCGGGTTGGCGTATGGCCGACTACAAGCCTCTCGGCGCCGAACTGTCGCAACAGCGGCAACAGCACGTCGGCTTCAGCTGCCTCGTTGCACAGCGCGGCTCCGCGATACCAGTTGGGGCCATCCGGGGAGAGCAGGGCGCTGGTGGCAACCATTTCGAAGCGCCGGGTCGCATCGGTCAACGCCGCATCCGGCGTGCCACCGTTCGCAGCTTCACTTGCCGCCAGGCGGTCCCTGGCGAGCTGCGGTCGGGCGTGATACTCGTCACCCGCCTGCAGCAGCTTCGCCTGCTCGAGCCGCCCGGCAAGCTCGAGATATTCAGTGAGCGCCGTGCGGTAACGCAGGTTCAGTTCCTGCAGACTCATGCCCCGCAGGACATTCGCGGGCCCGGCGTGCATGAAGAGCGTGTCGTTGAGCACGATCGCCACGGGCAATGTCAGCAGCCACTGACCATACTTGCCCTTGGGTGAAAAAGCCGCGCGGTGTCCGAAATACCCGGGCGGAAACTTCTGGTCGAAGGCGGCACCGGATCCCGGCCCGTGAGCCGTTTCCCAGGCCCGGCGCAGTTCCGCGCGCTCGGCAGGCGACTCGAGATCCCCGTAGGAGGCGTATTCGCCGGCCGCCACGTAACGCAGATCGCCGACGATATTCATCGCCTCGTGGTTTCCCAGCAGGACGTGCAGCTGACCCCCCTGCGCCTGTGCCTCACCCTGCAGGCGCATCAGCAGATCCATGACTTTGCGCGAATCGGCGCCGCGGTCGAGCAGGTCGCCCAGGCTCACGAGGTGGGTCTTTCCGGCCGCCCATCGATCTTGCGCATCGAGGATCCCGGTCTCGCGCAGCAACCCGAGCAGTTCGGCATAGGCGCCGTGCACGTCCGCGAACGCGACCACGCGATCGATTCCATTGCCTTCCAGCGGCGCGGATTGAGCTCGCAGCTGCGAGGGGCCGCTAAAGGCGAGGGTGGCGATCAATACCGCCAGCAGGATTCCAGGTCCCGGTCGGCGCGTGGCAGACATCAATGAATTCTCAGGCGCCTGCCGCGGGCACCAGGGAGATCTCGCCACGATCGACGCGCTCGAGCAGTTTCGACAGCAGCTTGTGCACCTCGCGGATCTCCCCCTTGGTCAGTCCCATCTGCAGCTCGTTGTCCGAGCGGCGTACGCCGCGGTGTTCCGACAGGTTCCTGCCGCGCGGCACCGATATGTAGCTGCGCCCTTCGAGCCGCCATTGCGCGAGCACGCCCAGACGATCCGTCAGCAATTCCGGGGTGACAAGACGCAGCCGCTTGATGGTGTCGGCCGGCAGTCGATCGACGCGAAGGTCCTTCCATACGTCGCCGCGATCACTCTCATCGGACGCGAAGGCGACGCCGTGATCGATCGAAAACACGCGCGCGCCGGCCTCCGCATTGCCGAGCAGGAAGTTGCCCTGGTTCGAGTCGCGATGCCGGACCAGATACGTGAGCACGTTCAACTGGCCGATGTGGCGTGCATAGGCCGGGTCGGCGGCAAAACGTGCGGGGTCATAGACGTCCGGGATCGACTTGATGTCGTTCAGCCAGTATTGCACCACGGCCACCACCTGGTCGGCGCTGGAAAACGTGCGTTTGACGTCGGGCGAATACCGGGCAAAGTCTGCCAGCGGCACCATGCGCAGCGCCGTCGGCGGCACCACGTAGTCTTCAGGATCGAGGAAAAGCTTCTGCAGTTCGTACGCCGCGAGATCGTACCGCGGGACGTTGTTGAAGGTATTCGCGCCCGGTTCCGCCTTGCGCAATTTCACGCGCAGCGGCGGTGCGCCGCCGAAGGAGACTTCGGCCCGCAAGGTGATGTCGCCCTTGGCGTTGGGTCTGCTGATTTCTGCGTGCGCGATCACCAGGGGTTCGGCGGCGAGCAACCGTTCGAGGTCCGCGACCGGTTGCTTGATGTTGGCATTCTGGGCCGTCGCCGTGGCGACCAGCACCAGCAGCAGCGGAGCGGCAAACAGGCCCGTCAGCCGGCACATCGGTTGCATCGGATTTCTGCCTCCTGTCGGCGGGCCGCTGATCGGTCAGGGCCATCGTAATTGTAATCGCCCGATCAGGGTTTGCCGACTGACAGCCTGCCTTCTGCCAGCATCCGTCCCCCGGAGCGCAACTGCAGTTGTATCGGCCCCGCTCCGGAAAAATCCAGTACGAAGACCTGGCTCCCGGTTGCCAGCTGGACGGTGGCCAGACCGCTCGCAGGGTCCAGCTGCGCGGCGCCCGGGTCGCCGACAAAAGCCGTCGTCGCAGGGTCGATTCGGGCGATGACTTCGCTGGGTATCGTCGCCGACAGCCTGAGTTCAAGTCTGAGCCCCTGGCCGTTCCTCCGAAGCCAGGCGCTCACCTCGGCGCCTTCTGCGAGCATCGACAAGTGGTCCTGCGAGGCGGTGGCGCCGCTCGTGTCCGGGCCCACTCCCGCACCCAAGGATCCCTGCAGCTCCGTCCGCGGCACATCGGCGTCGATCAACAGGTAACTGAGACCCGCGATCAGCAGTCCGCCCAGGATAACCGCGGCCACGCGATAACCGGCCCAGCCCTGTTGCCGATGCCCGGAATGGCCTTGAAGAATGGTCTCGCGCATGCCGGGTGGTGGCTCGACGCTCACGATGTCTCGCAGCAGCTGATCGGTCCGCCGGAATTCCTCCTGCAGGCGCCGAGCCTCAGGATCCCGCAGGAGCAGGCGCGCAAGCTCAGCCCGCTCGGTGACGGAGAGTTCGCCGTCGAGATCGGCCTGAATCAGCGCCTGAAGCTGGTCCTTGTCCATGGTCACAGCAGCTTGCGCAAGGCGAGCTGATCTTTCAGCAGCTGCCTTGCGGTGTACAGGCGCGACTTGACGGTCTTGGCGTCGATTCCGAGGATCTCGCCCATGTCTTCATAATTGCGGTCGACAAAGTACCTGAGCACGATCACGGCCCGGTATTCAGGTTTGAGCTGGTCCACCGCTTCCAGGACCACGTCACGCGTCTGCTCGTCGGCCAGCAAATCGGACGGGCCGACGCCTTCATCGGCCAGATGCTCGTCGATGGGCCCCGCACTGCGGTCGCGCACCCGCAGGATGTTCAGCGATTCGTTGATCGCCATCCGGTAGATCCAGCTGTAGAACTTGTGGTGCGGGTCATATTTCGTGAGGTTCTGGTAGGCTTTCATGAAAACCGTCTGGGCGATGTCGCGCGCGTCGTCTGGATTGCGGAGCATCCGTAAGGCAACGTTGTAAACAGGCCTTTCGTATCGTCCGACCAGTGAGGCGAATGCCTGCGGATCGCCCGCCAGGCAGTCCCGCACCATCGTTGCGTCGACATCTTCATCCATAATAACTACACGTCAGGAAGCGTTTAGTTGGCAGGTCCGGGCGGGCCTTTGCCGCTCCTAACTGCCCGGAATCCCTTACCATCCAGGGGGGTGGCGCGCGCCGCGAGCCGGCTTCGAAGGCCACTCTAGCGTCGGTCCGGAGCGGGTCACAAGTACGGCGGGACCTGGCGGGTGCCGTTGGTCGGGGTCAAGGGGAGCTTCACGACTCGTGACATGGGAGACATTCCTGCAGGCTGCCGGGATTGCCATGATCCCCTCGCTGGTGTGGGGATGGTTTTTCATCTCCCGCAACCCCGAATCGCGCCAGCTGGTCGTCGTGACCTTCGTTCTGGGCACCCTGGCGGTGGTGCCGCTTTTGCTGTTCATGGCCGGGCTCGGGGTCCAGTTGCAAACCCACGAGGCGGCGGCGATGCCACAGGACGGTGACGACACCGGGAAGCAGGCGCTCAGCCTGCTGGTCTTCCTGACCGTCGTGATGCTGGTCCTGATCGGCGTCATCAAGCTGTTTCAGCTGATCTCGCGGCGGATCTCCCACCACTCGCTGCGTCTCGGCGCCCTGCTGCTCGCAGCGCTGCTGCTCCTGGCAGCGACGCTCAGCCACGACCAGTTACGCGAGAATCTCGGCGCGCTCGGCGCGTCGCTGGCCGACCTGTTCCATTTCCTGGTCCTTTTTTCGCTGTTCATGTTTCTGCTGGAACGGCTCTCCGCCCGAACCATCGCCAACGCCGCGATCGCGACGCTCGCCGCCGTGCTGGTCCTGGTCGTGATCAATCCCGGCGCCAGTCTGGCGACGGCCGATGGCACGGAGCTGAGCTCGATATCCACGATATTCAGCCTGCCGTTCCTGCTCGAGGTGGTCGAGCAGAACACGCTGACGCTGCGGATCCTGAACTTCATGCAGGTTTACCTGACCTTCGCGGTAATGGCGATCAGCACCCTGCTGGTCGTCGCGCTGGTCCACGTGATCTACCTGCTGCACGAGAAACTCTGCATCAAGGCCCTGCACGGCTTATCGCTGGCATTCTTCGCGCTGCCATTCCTGACATGGGCGATGGCGACCGTCATTCCCGATTTGCCGCTTTCCGGCGCATTCCGCGACGTGCCCAAGCCCGTCGAGATCGCCTGGTACGCGAACATCGTGCTGCTTGCCGTACTGACGGTCTGGGCGGTCATCGATTTCGCTCGCCAATCCGGCCCAGCGGCGCTCGGACTGCTCAACGGGCTCTACGAGGAGCCGCTGAACTTTCTCGCGGTCGGGCTGTTCCTGACGATATTCGTCGCGGTCTTCTACTGGTTCGGACTCTCGGTGATGGCTTTCAGCCTGATTTTCCTGGCTTTTGCCGAGGAATATTCCAAGCACCTGATCGTCCGCTTCACTGACGACGACAGCATCCAGTCGATCGACGATGCGATCGAGTTCTCGATCATCGTCGGGCTGGCCTTTGCCTTTGCCGAAAACGTGCTCCTGTATTTTCCGCGGCTGCTCGCCGCGGGGGATACGCCGACGCTGCTGCTGCGCTCGGTGCTGACCGTGCTGATGCATGCGGTGGCTTCCGGAATCCTGGGTTACTTCTATGGCCTGGCGCATTTCTCGGCCGAACAGGTACGCCACAGCCACGCCGGCAGGGGACCGGTTTATCGCCTGCTGCACAAGGTTTTCCTGTTTCGCCGCGAGCGTCTCTATCACGAAGCCAAGATGTTCGAGGGGCTGGTCCTCGCGGGTGCCTACCACGCGGCCTTCAATCTCGCGGCGAACCAGGGCCGCGTCGCCATCATGCTGGGGCTGGTCGGCGCCGGGTGCGCCTTCCTCTATTACCTGTTGGGCGTGAAATCCAACCGGGAGAAAATCGGCGCGATTTCAGCGCAGCGGGTCCACCCGACTTACGTCGGCAGGCTCAGGAAGAGTGCGCCTTAGAGGATCTTGAGCGACAGCATCCATTCGTCGTCGACCTTGTGGCCGTCTTCGAAACCGGCGGCATAGCCGAACGACAGCGTCATGTTCAGGCGGCTGAGCACGGTGAATGTCAGGTCGACCTGCGCGCCGGCATCGTAAACGGTGCGCCGCCCGGATCCGTCCGCAGGCTTGGCGGCAAGGGCACCGACGAACAAGGCCGGGCGCGCCCAGCCCAGGAAAAACCCCGGCGAGCCGACTTCCTCGAACCGCAGGGGCGGCAGGTTCAGTTCCAGCACCGTCTTGGCAAAGTCCCGTCCGGCCAGCTCGTCGATCTCGAATCCCGGGAAGCTGTCGAACTCCCGATAACGCTTGACCTCGCCGTCGTCGACATAATTGTTGCCGAATCCGCCGAAGTAAAAGCTCGCCAGGGCATTCTCCCGGTTGCCGTTCGCGACGCCGGCGGCGTTGTACAGCCACACGGACGAGTTTCCAAATGGAAGTGCGAAGCCGAAATCGAGGCCGCCGCGCAGCCTCGACACAGTATCGCCGTCGGCCCTGTCGACGTTCCCGGCGAGCGCCCAGCGATAGCCTTTTTCGTGGTCCACGGATCCCTGCGAGCTGCGCGTGTGGGTGTAGTCGAGCTCGACCTGGCCGGAAACGATCTGGTCGAAATCGGACGGCACGTTCTGGTTGACCGGCAGCGTGTCCAGGCCCGTGAAGTACGCGCCCATAATCGACAGGTCGAGCCGGCGCGGATCGTCGAAGATGAGTGCCTTGTTGTATTCGCCGAGGAACGCGTCGCCCTTCCGGCTGCGCTTGGTGGGGCCGAACAGGTCGTAGAAGTCCGCGCCGTTGTGCGAATACTCCCAGCGCCATACGGGCGTCTCGTAGCGCACGTTGACGTGCGGCTTCTCATCCGAAGACAGCTCGTCGTCCCACGAGTAGCTGGCGGAGATATCGAGCCGGTGGAACTGGGCGGGATCTGCGAGGCGGACGTGCCAACCGAGCGCGGCGGAATCGCGATAACCCTCGACGATGGGATAGCCGTCGCCGTATTCGAGCTCACGCATCGGCCGGTACTTTCCGCGGCGCGTGATCATCGGCGCCAGGTCCACGGCCTCGGGCGGGCCAACGGCCCACTCCTTGACGATCGGGTGCTTGCTCGCAATCCGGGCCCCGAGAAAGGTGATGGCGCTGACATCGTCCAGCGGCTTCGGGTCGATGATCACGGGCGTAAAGCCGGTGCCCATGTACTCCTGGACGATCAGCGTTCCGTCCGCCATCGGGATGGGGCGGAAGAAGCCGGTCTCGGCGTTGCTGACCGCCTCGAGCTCGCCGGTCGCAGGCTCGAAGCGGAATATGTTGGAAACGCCGGTGTAATAGGAGCTGCCATACAGATACCGGCCATCGCGCGTGAACACGAAGCCCTCGGGAATTGCCTGGCCGAAGTCGGACCGGGCAATGGGCTCCACCTTGCCGGCCTCGAGGTCTGCCCTGCGAAACACATTCAAGAGCTGTTTGCCGTCGATCGTCCCGATCGACATGGATAGCAGGGAGCCGTCAGCCGACACGTCCAGCTCAAAGGGCACGTCACCGTAGGGCCAGGTATAGACCTGGTTCCAGCTGGTATAGGGGTACGGGATGCGTACCAGGGTCACGTAGCCGTTGAGAGTTCGCAGACCCCACAGCGAGCGGTCCGACTCGTCGAAGCAGATGTCGCCAATCCGCGCGTCCTCGAGCAGCATGCGCGCTTGGCCCGAGTCCACATCCACCGCCATCAGGTCCCGCCAGGAGTCGTAGTTGTCGGCCGTGTAAAACAGCGTCCGGGTGCCCGGATCAAAGGCGGTTGACGCCACCCGAAACTTCTGCGGTCCCTTGATGTCGACAAATTTCCGGATGCTGCCGTCCTTCAGCGACACCCCGCCGGCATACGCGACGACGCCCGGATACTGGAAGGCGCCGATCAGCGAATTCGTCGTCCCGTCGTAGTATGAACGCGACACGGAGCCGAGCGCCTGACGTGTGATACGGCGGCCGCTCGTGACGGGATGTTCGCGCACTGAGCGCAGGTTGGCCCCCTGGAATTCATGCTCCCAGGCGATCCACTCGTTCCATGCGGTTTCGAGCGGCTTGCCGAACACCTGGGCGAACTGGCGCGAGTAGTACGCCTCGCTCCCTTCGCCGCGCTTCAGCCAGTCGATTACGCCCTCCGGCGAATAGACGTAAGCGAGGTAGCTATAGAACCGCGTACCGTACAGGTAGGCGTTAGTGGCGGTCTGGAAATCCGCGGCAACGCCCTTGGATACCAGCCCGAGGTTGCTGTAGAAATGCGCGTCGTCGCGGACCATCGCGCGAAACACCATTTCGTCGAAGGCGCCCTGGGCCCGGCCGATGCCCCCCGCCATCCAGGTTTCCATGAAATTGGCCGCGCCCTCGAAATACCAGCGCGGTGCACTGAGCCGCGGCACCGTGAGGTAGTTGTAGAGGATCGTCTCCGGGTGTTCGTCAGCCGGAGCCGGTTTGCCGCCGAAGAACCGCCGCCAGCGCAGGTCGCGGGAGTTGGCGACGTCCGCGTTGACGACGTGCACGGCTTCGTGGTTCATCAGCGAGTACATGCGCTCGCTGCTCGGCATCGTCTCCAGCGTACGGCTGGGTGGGGCGACGTACAGGGTGACGCCGTTGCGGGGTGAGGCTCCAGCACTCGCGTTTCCGTAGTCCGCGAGGTCGGTCATCAGCACCATGGTCTTTTCAGACGGCGTCCAGTCGAAGATCTGCCGCTGGAACTGCAGGGAGTTATAGAAGGTGCTGGCGACGAGGGGCGTCAGATAGGTCTGAAAGGGATCGAGGTAGAGCAGCAGGAAATCGTCGGTCTCGAGCTGGTCCATCTCGAAGGGAGCGGCGAGGACCGGCTGGGCGGCCAGCAGCGCGGCGACCCAGAGGCTCGCGATGACCGGTGACGAAGAAAGGGCCGCTGGCGCGTGCGCCGACGGCCCTGTGAGCTTCAGCATTCCAAAGATAGCTCGACTATTGCGACTGCGCGGCGGCCTTTATGGCGTCCTGGCCGAGGGCGGCGCGGAAGCTGTCGCTGGCGAGCGCCTGACGGAAGTTGTCGCTGGCCATTGCCTGCTTGAAGCCGTCGCTGGCGAGTGCCTGGCGGAAGCTGTCGCTGGCGAGCGCCTGCTTGAAGCCGTCGCTGGCGAGCGCCTGGCGGAAGCTGTCGCTGGCGAGTGCCTGGCGGAAGCTGTCGCTGGCCATCGCCTGCTTGAAGCCATCGCTGGCCATCGCCTGCTTGAAGCCATCGCTGGCAAGTGCCTGGCGGAAGCTGTCGCTGGCGAGCGCCTGCTTGAAACCTTCGCTGGCGAGCGCCTGCTTGAAGCCGTCGCTGGCGAGTGCCTGGCGGAAGCTGTCGCTGGCGAGCGCCTGCTTGAAGCCATCACTGGCGAGCGCCTGGCGGAAGCTGTCGCTGGCGAGCGCCTGGCGGAAGCCTTCGCTGGCCATCGCCTGCTTGAAGCCGTCGCTGGCGAGCGCCTGGCGGAAGCTGTCGCTGGCGAGCGCCTGGCGGAAGCTGTCGCTGGCGAGCGCCTGCTTGAAGCCATCGCTGGCGAGCGCCTGCTTGAAGCCGTCGCTGGCGAGCGCCTGCTTGAAGCCGTCGCTGGCGAGCGC
>JBBDXX010000025.1:68578-119725 GCA_040902065.1 Steroidobacteraceae bacterium
CGTCGCTGGCGAGCGCCTGCTTGAAGCCGTCGCTGGCGAGCGCCTGCTTGAAGCCGTCGCTGGCGAGTGCCTGGCGGAAGCTGTCGCTGGCGAGTGCCTGGCGGAAGCCTTCGCTGGCCATCGCCTGCTTGAAGCCATCGCTGGCCATCGCCTGCTTGAAGCCGTCGCTGGCCATCGCCTGCTTGAAGCCGTCGCTGGCGAGCGCCTGACGGAAATTGTCGCTGGCGAGTGCCTGCTTGAAGCCGTCGCTGGCGAGCGCCTGCTTGAAGCCATCGCTGGCGAGCGCCTGCTTGAAGCCATCGCTGGCGAGCGCCTGGCGGAAGCCGTCGCTGGCGAGCGCCTGCTTGAAGCCGTCGCTGGCGAGTGCCTGCTTGAAGCCTTCGCTGGCGAGCGCCTGGCGGAAGCCTTCGCTGGCCATTGCCTGCTTGAAGCCATCGCTGGCGAGCGCCTGTTTGAAGCCATCGCTGGCGAGCGCCTGCTTGAAGCCGTCGCTGGCGAGTGCCTGCTTGAAGCCGTCGCTGGCGAGCGCCTGGCGGAAGTTATCGGAGGCAAACGCGGCGGCCAGGACCCTGTCGGACACGATCATCCGATAAATGTCCGTCTGCATGAATTGAGCGATGCTTTGATCACCCAGGACGCTGCCGCTGCCTTTCGTGGCGCTTTCCGCCCGATAACGATCGGCGGGCACCACCGAACCGGCCATAGACTCGCCTTCTGGCGGATAAATCGTGGCCACGTAGGCCGCTCCGGCCAGCACGACGATCCCGCCGACGACCAGCCAGATCTTTGACCTGGACGAACTGCGCTCCGAAATTGCCATGTTGTCTCTCCCCTAACTTGGTCGTAACGGCCGGCAAAGGTAATTCGATATACCAATTACGGTGCATGCAGGAAGAAGTTGGTCGCATTAGCTGAACAAGCGCTCCCCCCGTACTGCCAGCCGTTTTCTGAGTGGCGGCCTACTTTACTCGATCTTCGTGGCGTCGCAATGCGGCTGTTTCCCAAGCCATTGAAAAACAAGGCCCCGAGATCAGCGAAACCGCCATCCCCACCGGAAAAATCTCGATGAAAGTGACCGGCAGCCGGACGAGCGGATTCGCATACCGCTGTCGGAACTCGCCCATCGTCGCCGCCACGGCTTCACCTCAGGCCGCACCGGGGGAAATCTGCCGGCGGCTGGCCGGCCTCGCCACATCGGCATCGATGTCGGGACCGTCACGTAATATCTCCCGCAATATTTGGCAAGACCGCTGACCGCAAGCGTTCGGACCTGGGAGCAACTCATGGCAGCCACTGTTGCAGAACAGAGAATCAGGGCGCATGTGCGCGAGACACCGCTTCGGCATTCAAGTCGATTGAGCGAGCCCACCGGCGCAAGCGTTTTCCTGAAACTGGAGAATCTTCAGGAGACCGGTTCGTTCAAATTGCGTGGAGCGGCCAACAAGCTGCTTTTGCTGCCCCGCGAACTGGCGGCGCGGGGCGTCATTGCTGCGTCAAACGGCAATCACGCGCTGGCCGTGGCCACCATCGGACGAAAGCTCGGCATGCCCGTGGAAGTCTTCGTCTCGGAGCTTGTCGATCCGGTCAGGCGCAATCGAATCGAGTCTCTGCAGGCGATCGTGCAGACCGTCAATGGGGATTCTCTCCTTGCCGAGCGGACGGCGCGCCGCACCGCCCAACAATCGGGTCGCACGTACGTGTCGCCCTACAACGACAGTGACGTCATTGCGGGGCAAGGCACCATTGCCGTGGAGATCCTGCGGCAACTGTCTCGAGCCGGCTCGAGCGCACCTGATGCCGTTTTCGTGGCTGTCGGGGGTGGCGGTCTAATCGGCGGCATCGGATTGCATCTGAAGACAGTTTCGCCGGTCACGAAAATCGTGGGATGCTGGCCCGAGAATTCGCCTGTGCTCTATGAGTGTCTGCGCGCCGGCGAAATCATCGACGTGCCGGAGAAGCCAACACTTTCCGTCAGCACCACCGGGGGCATGGAAGCCGAGGCGGTTACGCTCGCCATTGCCCAGCAGGTGATCGACCGGAAAGTTCTGGTAGCCGAAGCGGAGATCCTGGACGCCTCCCGGCGTATCTACCGGGAGGACGACCAGCTCATAGAAGGCGCAGCCGCCGTCGCGGTCGCCGCTTTTCTCAAGTCGGCAGGCGAGTATGCGGGCAAGACCGTCGCGATCGTCATCTGCGGCGGCAACGCCGACCCGGATCTGGAAGCCCGGATCAAGGAACACTGACGCCGGTCAGTCCGTCAGTACCTGATACCCGATGATCGCGGCAACCACCGCGCCGGCAATGAGCCATTCGTCGTTGATGCCGCCGCTGTCATTCCTTTTGCCGTACTTCTGGCGGTCGTAATAGCCGTCTTCATAGCCGCGCTCGAATCCCTCGCGGAAGTAGTGGTTGTACTCATCCTGCTCGATATAGCGGCCGTCGTAGCCGTAGTTGGCGTCCTTGTACGCGAAGGCTTCGCGATAGTCGTACCGCCAGCCATCCTGGCGGTCGGCGCGGCCGGCCCTGAAGCCTTCGTTGTAGCCAGCCTCCAAGGCCTTCTCCAGCTTCTTGATCCCGTACTGGTTGGTCTGGTACTGCCGGCCATCGCGGCGATACTGATAGTTCGGTGCCGTGTAGTAATACGGGTCATTGGCGTAGTCATACCGTGACCGCTCCAGTTGCACGCGTTGCGCGCGCAGACGCTCTTCGTACTGCTCCTGGAAGCGCAGGTGCTGGATGCGCTTCTGCTGGCGCAGGATCTGCGCATCCCGCTCAGCCAGCTGTTCCCGCAGCGCTATGTTCTTGCGGTAGAGCGCCATCTGCTGCTCCTGCTTGCGGATCCGCGCCTGCTGCTCCTGCTGTGAAACGCGTTTTTGCTGCAGCCGCCGCTCCTGCTGCTTCTGCAGCTCAGCCTGTCGTTGCTGCTCCTGCAGTTTCTGCTGTTCCTGCTGCCGCGCCCCCGCGGCCTGGAGCTCTTTCTGTCCTGGCTGCTCCGGCTGCTGCGCCTGGCGCTGTTGTTGCTGCTGTTGTTGCCGTTTCCGCGCTTCCTGCGCTCGCTGCTGTTCCTGCTGCGCCTGGAGATCTTTCTGTCTTTGCTGCTCCGGCTGCTGCGTCTGCCGCTGTTGCTGCTGCTGCTGTTGCCGTTTCCGTGCTTCCTGTGCCTGCTGCTGGTCCTGCTGCTTTTTCTTCTTCTTCTTCTTTTCCTTTTCTTCTTCGGACTCTTCCGGATTCTGCGGCTGGGCCGCCTGCGGCGGAGGCTGCACCACAGCCTGCGCAAGCGCCTGTCCGGGCACGGCCGACAGGGCCAGCACGGCAACCACAAGGGCCGGGAACAAGATTCGATCGAGTGGCGTGGTCATCGTCAGATACTCATGGTTAGGGCCAGTGAACACATGCTTAGATAAATACCCTGAACACCCACTGAACCAGCGGGCGAATACGCCAACCGCCGTCGGATCAGTCCGACAAAGTACTACACTGCGCGAATCAACGAGGTGTGGACATGGCCGCGCGAAAGAAGGCTGGAGTCGGGAATGTGGGTGCCAGGAAGAGCAGGGCCCGCCGCAAAACGCTTGCGCCGAGCAAGCAGTCGCGCGGCCTGGACGCCGCGGACATTGCGCTACCGATCGACGACGAGCGTATCGCCGCGCTCGCCACGCAGGTTCGCGAGCGCGGCGGCGCGCCTATCGGCGCCTATCGCGAACCGCTTTCCGGCAGCACCGTGCTGTTAGCGGCTCTGCCGCTAGCGTCGGTACAGCCGACGCCTTTTCAGCGCGATCTGTCGCCGACACACACGAAGCGCCTCGCGCAGAAGATCGACGAGGCGGGATCTTTTCTCGACCCGATCATCGTCGTGCGCGGAGAGGATGGCGAGTTCTGCACGCCGAATGGCCGCCATCGACTGGCGGCCGCGAAGGTGCTGGGTCTGAAACAGATCACGGCGCTCGTGTCGCCCGATGAAGGACTGGCATTTCGCATCCTCGCGCTCAACACCGAGAAGGCGCACAACCTCAAGGACCGCAGCCTCGAAGTAATCCGGATGGCGCGCGCGCTGGCCCGGCGCGACCCGCGCGCGAAAGAAAGCGACTACGCGGCGCAATTCGAATCGCCCGAGTTCCTGACGCTCGGCGTGCTCTACGCGAAGGACGGGCGCTTCGCCGGTGGTGCGTACGGCCCGTTTCTGCGCAAAGTGGATCGTTTCAGCGACCGCACGCTGGCGGTGAGCCTGCGCGACCGCGAAGGATACGCTTCCCGCGTGCGCGAGATCGATTCCCGCGTGCGCAAGATCGTGAAATCCCTGGAGGCGCGCGGCTTCAAGTCGCCGTACCTGCGTACCTTCGTCGTGGCGCGCATCAATCCGGTTCGTTTCCATCGCGCGAAGCCGGGCGACACCAAGCCACCAATGCCGATCGCGGCCGCTTTGACCCGCATGACGGCCGGCGCGAAGAATTTCGATGCCGACAAGGTGCGGTCCGCCGACCTGGCGCTGGTAGCGGCATTGTCGAGTGAATGATTTTGCATGCGCCCCTGTGGGCGTATCCTCATCCTACAGGCTCTCGCGCCAATCGCCGCATTCCCGGCAGTGTCGCAATACGGTAGTGCTGTACTTATGGATTCCGAGGAGATCATTGAGGCAGGCGGCGGCGTCCGGGCCCGGAACGTCCCACTGATCCTGCTGGCCATCTTCGCCACGATCTTCGTGCTGGACTGGGCACAGCCCGTGCTCATCCCGCTGGTACTGGGTCTGATCGTCAGTTACGCGCTGGCTCCGATCGTCGATCGCCTCGAGAAGCACGTCATTCCCCGCGCGCTCTCGGCGGCCGTACTGCTGGTCGCCATCATCGTCGGCGTTGCCGCGGCAGCTATTTCGCTCCGGGACGAAGCGGTGAGCCTGATCGAGACGCTTCCGGAGGCCGTGGAGAAGATCCAGGTGTCCATCAAGGAGGAATGGGGCGGTTCGGGTGAAACCATCGAGCGGGTGCAAAAGGCGGCAGACGAGATCGAGCGTGCGGCCGAAGAGGCGGCGCCCGACAAGGTGCCGCCCGGCGTCACGCGCGTGCAGATCGAGAAGCCGAAACTGGACATACGGGAGTATCTGTGGACGACCATGAGCGGGGCGATCGCCGCGACCGGTGTCACGCTGATCGTGCTGTTTCTCGCTTATTTCCTGCTCGCATCCGGCGACGCGTTTCGCCGGAAGTGGGTCAAGCTGTCGGGCCCGACACTCAGCCGGAAGAAGATCACCGTCCAGGTGATGGATGAGATCCGCCACCAGATCCAGCGTTATCTGGGCGTGCAGGTGCTGACCAGCGTCATCGTCGGCATCGCGAGCGGCATCGCGTTCTGGGCCATCGGCCTCGACAATGCCGCGGTCTGGGGCGTGGCAGCGGCCGTGCTCAACCTGGTGCCGTATCTCGGCGCCATCGTCACGACCGGCGGCACGGCGCTGGTGGCTTTCTTCCAGTTCGGGACAGTCGGCATGGCGCTCGCCGTCGCCAGCATCTCGCTCGTGATCAACACTCTGGAAGGCTCCTGGCTGACGCCCTGGCTCGCCAGCCGCGCGAGCCGCATGAACGCCGTGGTGGTTTTCTCCGGGCTCCTGTTCTGGGGATGGCTTTGGGGCGGATGGGGGCTGGTGCTCGGCGTGCCGATCATGATGGTCTTCAAGGCGGTCTGCGATCACGTCGAGGATCTCAAGCCGATCGGCGACTTCATGGGCAGTGACGTCGTGCTGCCTCGCCGCGTGGACTAGCACGGCGAACACTTCCGCGTTCGGGAATGAGAGTTACGTCACATAAATTCATGGCGGGGAAGCGGGCGGCCGCCAGCCCCGACACTGCGCTCTCCGTCACATTGTCCTTTGCGATGGCCTGACACCATTCCGGCGTCAGCTGCTGTGCACGTGGCCCGGGCCAGCCATAAGGACGTGACCATGGCTCTAATGATCGTTTCAAGGGGTGCCCTGGCCAGCTCCAGGATGCGCATCATCACGATGCGTACCCTGGCCGCCGTCGCGGGCGCCTTGACGATAGCCGGTTTATTCGGCGGGTTCGCCCTGGGTTTCAAGCTCGCCGATGCCCGGCACGCGGACGCTGTCCGGGCGGCCGAATTTGCAATTCTCGATCCGGCACAGCCCGGCAGCCAGGCCCTGATCCATGAAATCGGAAGCCTGTCCGGTCGCCTGGTTCGGTTGGAGGCCGCGGCGGACCGCCTGACGAAACGGATTCGCGAGACCCCACCGGCGGTCGCAAACACGACGGATGCGCCGGCCGAAGTCGCCGATCAGCCTGCGGGCGGGCCACTTGCGCCCCCATTCGCCGCCGGGTCGGGCTCCGGCACCTCGTTGCAGCGCATCGATCGTGGCCTCAGCTTCGTCGAGACGCGTCTTGACCGCGTGGCTTCGACAATTGCTCGGCGCGAGCTCAGCAGTATGACGTTCCCCAGCCGTGCGCCAGTTCCCGACGTCAGCATTTCGTCCGGCTTCGGCGACCGCATCGACCCGTTCACGCGGCAACTCGCCCAGCACGCCGGCATCGACTACCCGGCGTGGTACGGCACATCCATTCGGGCGAGTGCCGGCGGGCGAATTCGCCGCGCCGGTCCATACGGCGCATATGGCAGGACCGTCGAGATTGACCACGGTGAGGGTCTCGTCACCCGCTACGGACACGCTTCCCGGATTCTCGTGCGGGTCGGCGACGTCGTGCTGCCCGGTCAGCCCATCGCAACTGTCGGTTCGACCGGCCGCTCGACCGGCCCGCATCTGCACTTCGAGATCCTGCGAGACGGAAGGCAGGTTCATCCGGACCTGTACCTCGCGGGCGACGAATCCTGACGCCCGCCGATCGAGGAAGCGCGCCATCGACACCAACTGGCTGACTCGCGCGAGTTTCAGACCCGCTGCGCCGCATCGGTACCGGCGGCAGTGGCTGATTGCTGCCGGCGTGTCAGTGCTGTTTGTCGTCCTGGCCGGCCACGGCTTCGCCGGCGACTTCTATATGGCCGTACGCGACCTCGCCGCATTGCGCGAGGAACGGACATTGCTCGCTGCCGAAGTTGAGCGCTTGCAGACGGAACTTGCCATCGCGAGTGCAACCCGCCGCGAACTCGAGCAGCAGGCCGCGGAATCGAATGCGCGGGTCGCGGGACTCAACGGCCAGGTGCAGTTCCTGCGAGCCCTCAGGACCCCCGGCAAGAGCGCCGAGTAGTTACCCGAACGATACTCGAGGAAATAGTCATGTTCAGAAAGAAGAACACCATGGCCATCGACGTCAGCCGGCTGGCAGGCCTGCTGGCTCACGACACCTGCGTCCGGGGCGACGTGATTTTCGCCGGTGGTCTGCGGATCGACGGGCGGGTCGAAGGCAATGTCCTGGGTAAGCCAGACGATCATGGCCTGCTGGTCCTGAGCGAAAAGGGCGTCATCGTCGGTACGGTCAAGGTCCACGATGCGGTGATCAACGGTCGCGTCGAGGGAGACCTGGAAGTCGAGCATTTCCTTGAACTGCAGGTCGGCGCTCGCGTGACCGGCGATATCACCTACCGGACGTTGAAACTGGACTGCGGCGCCACCGTGGACGGCAAGCTGGTTCGGATGGGCGAGGACTCAGCGGCCGCCGCAGCCGACGGGGATGTCGAGTCCAAGGTTCTTTCGTTCGCGAAGGCACCCTAGCCCTCGCGCCGGATCGAAGTCAGACAAACTGGCCGGACGAAAACCGCAGGGCGACCCGCGCACGCGAGGGCGCCCTGCGACTGATTGCAAGCCGATACGCGCTCGGCTTACTGGCGCTGCGGTACCGACGCGGCTCGCTCGTCCTTGCCGGCGAGGCGGTTGGCTTCCGCCAGGTGCGACTCGACGGTCGGCAGCAGTTCCTGCGCCAGCGCCTTCGTGTCGGCATCGCGGCCAGTTGCGATCTCCATCTTCAGCATGGCGACGGTTTTCTCATGGGCCTTCACCTGGGCTTCGACGTACGCCTGGTCGAATCGCGCGCCATCCTGCATGTGCAGTTCCTTGATCATTTCACGCTGTTCAGCGGACGGGGTCTGCGGCAGCGTTACGTTGCGTGCTGCGGCCAGTGCCTTGACCTTTTCGTTTGCGGCGCCATGGTCCTCGACCATCATCTCGCCGAACTCCTTGACGCCCGGGGCCGTTCCCTTGGTCTGTGCGAGCTTGCCCGCCTCGACCTCGGTCATGCCGCCCTGAGCCAGCTTTCCGAGCAGCGCTCCGGGCGTCTGTGGCGTGGCGGGGCTATCTGCCCATGCCGCGGTCGCAAACAATGTCATCAACAGGATCGAAAGAATCTTCATGTCCAGCACTCCTTTGCCGTAGGGGAAAACGCGGCAACACCGCGCATGATCAGCAGCATGATCGCGAACTGCCGCGAACGACATCAGAACAGTGCCCGACGCGCTGTCAGCCAATGCGGGAATCACATACGGACCTCGCCGGCCAGGGGCACGTGGTCCGAAAGGGCAGCCCAGGAACGCCGGGGCAATTGCGTCGGTCGATGCCGCAGATTGCGGACGTATATCCGGTCGAGGCGCAGCAGCGGAACGCGCGCGGGAAACGTGCGCGCCGGGCGGCCATAAGCACTCGCGTGAATCTCCTCGAGGGTCTGGTCGCGCATCAGCGCCGCATGCGCACATTCGCGCCAGTCATTGAAGTCGCCGGCGATGACCAGCGGCGCATCGCGCGGGATGGCGTCAGCAACCCGTTGCAGCAGCCGGGCGACCTGCCGCCGCCGGTGCGATTCAAGCAGCGCAAAGTGCACGCAGACCGCGTGCAGCGGATGCGAAGCATCCGGAACATCCAGCACGCAATGCAGCAGTCCGCGCGGTTCGGAATTGCCGACCGAAACGTCGATGTTTTCCCAGGCGGCTATCGGATATTTCGACAGCAGCGCATTGCCATGATGGCCACCGGTTGAAACGGCGTTCCGCCCGTATGCATGTTGCGGCCACACCTGGTCGGCGAGAAATTCGTACTGGTGTACAGGCACGTCCAGCCCACCGGCAACGCCGACTTCCTGCAGGAATACGAGATCGGCGTCCGCGGTCCGCAGTCCTTCGCGAATCCTGGCCAGCGCGGTGCCGCGCCTGCCTGCGCTGAAGCCCTGGTGTGCATTCAATGTCAGCACCCGGATGGTGTTTTCCGCTGACACGAGTTCGCTCCGTTCGCTGATACCGATGGCCAAAAGCTGGTTCTACGCGCGCCTATCGCAGCCGCCGCTCTTGCGTCGCCGCGCTCCGCGGGTGGAACCTATGCAGCTACGTTACCGGAGTTGCTGCGACCATGACGCTTCTGATCACTGTCGGCATAGTCGCGTTCCTGGTCGTGGTCATCTGGTCGATGAAACGCCACCGTGATCCGGTGCTGCACGTCGAGTCCGACGACCGGATCGAGGATCTGATCCCGTCGCTGGCAGGACTCACCATGAGTTCCGCGGTGGAAGGCAACAGCGTCGAGGTATTCGAGAACGGCGCTTTCTTCGACGTGCTGATTGACGGAATCTCGGCAGCCGAGCATTCGGTGCATTTCGAGACCTTCCTGTGGCAGGAAGGCGTGCTCGGCCAGCGCGTGGCCGACGCGCTGTCCGCCCGGGCCCGCGCTGGCGTCACCGTGCGTGTCCTGCTCGATGCCACCGGATCGAGGAAGATGGGCAAGTCGGTCGAGCGGCAGCTCATGGAATCCGGCTGCAGGCTGGAGAAATTCCACGAGTGGAGCATCCTGAATATCGGCGTAATGAACGAACGCGACCACCGCAAGCTCGTCGTGATCGACGGCCGCGTGGCGTTTCTCGGCGGTCACTGTATCGTCGACACGTGGCTCGGCAACGCCGAGGACGCGGGTCACTACGCTGACGTCAGCGTCCGGCTGCGGGGACCCATCGTCCATAGCGTGCAGGCGGCATTCAGCGAGAACTGGGTCGGCAAGACCGGCAAGCTCTTCATGGGCGACGATGTTTTTCCGCCACTGGAACCCGCGGGCAAGGTCACCATTCACGCGGCCTACACGAAACCCGAAGGCTCGGCGCCGGCGGTCAAGATCCTGCACCACGCCGTCATCTGTTGCGCAAAAAAACGGATGTGGATCCAGAATCCGTATTTCATTCCCGAGCCCGAGGCCATCGACGCTTTCGGCGAGGCGGTCAAGCGCGGCGTGGACGTGCGGGTGATGATGCCGTCCACCTCGGGCTCGGACAACCCAATGGTGCAGCACGCCGGGCATTGCAATTTCGAGAAGCTTCTCCGCTGCGGTGTGCGGCTGTTCGAGTATCCGTCCACGCTGCTGCACCAGAAAGTCATGACGATCGACGGCATCTGGAGCTCGGTGGGCTCGACCAATTTCGACGACCGTTCGTTCGAAACGAACGACGAGATCACGCTTGGCTTCCTGGATGCCGCGACCGCGGAGCGGCTCGACGGGATCTTCGAGAAATACGCGCCGCGTTGCCGCGAAATCAGGCTGGAGGCCTGGCGCAAGCGAGGCTGGCGGCACAAGCTGATCGACCAGATGTACTATCTGTTCAACGAAGTGCTTTGAGCGCGCGCTGAATGATCCTGCGCTCCCTCCGCGACGTCCGGCTGGGCACGATCATTGCGATGCTGCTGGTCGCGTCCGCCCTGTGGGTGTTCCTCGAAGTCGCTGACGAGGTGCTCGACGGCGAGACCCGGCAGTTCGACGAGAGGGTCCTGCTGGCGTTCCGCTCTGCCGCTGACAGCGGCGACCCGCTGGGCCCGGGCTGGGTGGAGGAACTGGCGCGCGATGTGACCGGTCTCGGCAGCGTCGTCGTGCTGACATTCCTCACATTGGCGGCTGCAGGATTCCTGCTGCTGGAGCGCAAGCGCCACCTCGCGGTCTATGTGCTGGCAGCCATTGTCAGCGGGACGATCGGCAGCAGCCTGCTGAAGTTCGGTTTCGACCGGCCCCGACCAGATCTCGTTGCCCATGGTCATGTCGTCTACACCAGCAGCTTTCCCAGTGGTCACTCGATGATGTCGGCACTGGTATTCCTGACGCTCGGCGTACTGCTCGCCACCGCGCAGGTACAGCGCGTCATGCAGTTCTATGTACTGGCGCTCGCCATTCTCCTGACGGTCGCGGTCGGCCTCAGCCGCGTCTATCTCGGCGTGCATTGGCCGACGGATGTGCTGGCCGGATGGGCTGCCGGCAGCGGCTGGGCCTTCCTGTGCTGGGGTGTCGCGGATTTCCTGCGGAATCGCGGCCGGATCGAATGAAGTCAGGCGGAAACGCCTGGCAGCGCCGCCTTCAGATCGGCGATCTCGCGCGGCCCGATACGGCAGCATCCGCCGACCATCCGTGCGCCAGCGCTGATCCAACCCGGGGCGAGCGCCGCCAGGCGCCCGTTTTCCGATGAGCCGTGCCATCGGTGCGTTTGCCCGTCCCATTGCTCGCCGGAATTCGGATATACGACGATTGCCTTGCCCGTACCGGCACCGAGCTCGCGAATGGCATTGCCCACGATTTCGGGCCTGACACAGTTCACGCCGATTGCGATCACGTTTGGAACGCGATCGAGGAACCGGGCGCATTCCACCAGTGGTTCGTCGTGCGATGTGTGGATGCCGTCGGCGGAAGTGAAACTCATCCACGCGCAGGAATCCGGGCGCCGTTCCAGCAGTGTGGCAAGCGCACGCGCCTCATCCAGCACCGGTATCGTTTCGCACGCCAGGAGGTCGGCGCCGGAGGAGGCGAGCACGGCGAATCGCCGCGCATGAAACTCAACGAGTTGCGGGAGGGTGAGGCCGTAGTCGCCGCGATACTCCGCGCCGTCGTGAGAAATGGCGCCGTATGGACCGACCGACGCGGCAACGTACAGTCGCCGCGGGTCCGCCGGATTATCGCGGCGATAGCGGGCGCGGGCGGATTGCGCCAGTTCGACGGACCGGCGCAGCAGGGCGGTGGTCGCATCGGCATCGAGGCCGATGGACGCGAAACCTTCGTAGCTCGCCTGATAGCTGGCGGTGATCGCGACCTGTGCGCCGGCGGCGAAATAATCGTAGTGAACCTGTTCGATCGCTTCCGGCGCCGTCCGCAGCACGCTGGCGGACCACAGGCGAGTCGAAACATCGTGGCCGCGCCGCTCGAGCTCGGTCGCGAGTCCGCCATCCAGGATCCGCAGTTCGTCCGTAAGGCCGGTCTTCAAGGTCTCTCACCGGGGTATCATTTGCGCATCCATGATCGCGCTTCTGGAAGCTTACCGCGCCGGCCTGTTCCGGAAGTCGGAGATCTGGCGCAACGTCGTCGCGGGCGTGGTCGTCGGCATCGTCGCGCTTCCGCTCGCGATGGCATTCGCGATCGCCTCCGGCGCGAAGCCGGAACAAGGCCTTTATACGGCCATCGTCGCGGGCCTCGCGACCTCGCTGCTGGGCGGCACGCGCGTACAGATCTCGGGCCCGACCGGCGCATTCATCGTGGTGCTGGCCGGCATCACCGCGCAGTACGGCTTTGCCGGGCTGCAGGTCGCGACCCTGATGGCGGGCTTCATGCTGCTCGCGATGGGCTTTGCCCGGCTCGGCGGCGTGATCCGGTTCATCCCCAATCCGGTGATCGTCGGATTCACCTCGGGTATCGCGGTGATCATCTGGGTCGGCCAGTGGAAGGATTTCCTCGGTCTGCCGCAGATCGAAGCCGCCGAGCATTTCCATGAAAAGGTGTGGCTGCTCCTCCAGGCCATGCCCGGGCTGGACTGGGCGACGACCGCGATCGCGACGCTGGCGCTCTTGATCCTCATCGGCGGCAGCCGGGTGTTCGACCGGATTCCGGGGCTGGGGCGCGTGCCCGCGCCACTGGTCGCGATGCTGGTCGCGACCGGCGTGCAGGCGGTCTGCCAGTTTCCGGGCGTCGCGACCATCGGTTCGGCGTTTGGCGGCATACCGCGCACGCTGCCCGCACTGCAATGGCCGGACCTGACGGTCGCCGACGTGCTGCAGCTGGTGGGTCCGGCATTCACGATTGCGCTGCTCGGCGCCATCGAATCGCTGCTGACCGCGGTGGTTGCCGACGGCATGACCGGCACCCGCCACAACCCGAATCAGGAGCTGATCGGGCAGGGCGCAGCGAACATCCTGTCGCCGATCCTGGGCGGATTCGCGGCAACCGGCGCCATCGCGCGCACTGCGATCAACGTCCGGAATGGCGCCACCAGCCCGCTCGCCGGCATCGTGCATGCCGCGTTCCTGATCCTCGTCATCGTGCTGTTCGCGCCCTGGGCCTCGCATATTCCGCTCGCCGCGCTGGCGGCGATCCTGTTCTTTGTCGCCTGGAACATGAGCGACGTGCGTCATTTCTCGCGGCTGCTCAGAAGGGCGCCGCGCTCCGACAAGCTGGTGCTGCTGATCACCTTCGGGCTGACGGTTTTCGTGGACCTGGTGGTCGCGGTCAACGTCGGCGTTGTCATCGCGGCGTTGCTGTTCATGCGGCGCATGGCGGAGAGCGTCAGCGTGCAGGAAGAGGTTTTCGGCGGGTCCGAGATTCGCGGTGAAGAGGCTCCCGGAACGCAGGAGCTTGCACTGCCGAAGAGCGTGCTGGTCTACCGGATCGACGGCCCGTTCTTCTTCGGCGCCGCCGAGAAGCTTGAAAGCACCGTGGAGCGCGCGCAGCTGCACGTCGAGACGGTGGTGATCCGGCTGGGCCGGGTTCCGTTCATGGATGCGACCGGCACTCACACACTTGCCGAGATTATCGAGCGTTTCCAGCGCCGGGGCATTCGCGTGCTGCTCTGCGGCATTCATCCTCGGCTTCACCGCGTGCTGGAGCGGGCCGAGATCCTGTCGCTGGTCGGTCCCGGCAACATCTGTGCCGACATGGCCGAGGTATCCCGACGGGTTATGACGCCATGAGGCCGTGGCCGCGGCCCACGATCAAATTCGAGCGCTAAGCGCCGGAATCGGGTACACTCCGCCGGTCTGGTAATCCCTCGTTCTGACTTGCTTGGCCCGTTCTGCCGCTTCGGCGCGCTCTCCGACCAGGTCCAGCCACCATCGAAGCATTGCCTACCAGCAGGCGGAAATCCGCTTGCTGAAATCATTCTCAGTGAGTAATTCATAGTGACCAAGTTGTTTGTTGGAAATCTTCCCTTCTCCGCGACCGAAGAATCCGTGCGCGCGTTGTTCGCGCCCCACGGCCAGATCGATTCGCTCGCGCTGATCAACGATCGAGACACCGGACGCCCCCGCGGCTTCGGTTTCATCGAGATGCCGAGTGCCGACGCGGCGAAAGCCATGCAGGCGCTGAACGGCAAGAACTTCGAAGGCCGTGACCTGAAGGTCAACGAAGCCCAGGCGCGCGAGCGCAGTGGCGGCGGCGGCGGCGGCGGCAATCGCAATGGCGGCGGCAACCGTTATTGATTGATCGAGCGGCCCGGCCGGCTTCCGGCCGGGCCATTTTCATGAGCTGAATGCCCAGGAGGGCGCCACCATGCGCATCGTCTCACGCACCACCCGTTCGCTCCTCGAACAGAAGCGCGAGCGCTCGCTGCGCAATAAGGTAGCCGCCGGAGCGTTGTCCAAGGCGTATCCGGACGTCGAGCGCGTGCGCATTCAGTTGCGGTTTCTGCCGACGGCCGGTTCGGTACCTGCCGCGCAGATCCATGCGCTGTATCCATCGGCACCTGCCTATTTCGAGTTTGCCTGCCCCTACGGCGACTGCGACGGCAGTTTCGACCTCAATGTCATTGCCTCGACCTTGCTCGACAAGTCGGGCGCCCAGGCTTCCGGCAGCCTGAATTGCCCCGGAACGCGCACCGGCAGTGCCTTGACGCGTCAGCCGTGCAATCTCCGCGCGGATTACTGGGTCTCGACGCAGTACCAGGCCATCGAACGCGCTGCGGGCTGACGCCTGGTTGAAATATCGCTGGAAACCGCGCACTCCGTGCTCCGGCGCAGGAGACGGATGCGGGATCGATCGCCGACCCGCCGCGGGTCTGACCTGGTCAACGCTGCGATTCTGAGCGGAATGGGCCTCTGCTAGACTCAGGCAGATTTGCCAGCCCAGGCGGGGAGTCCGGCATGAGCAAGCTGAGCTGCGGCCTGATCCAGATGGGCCTGAAGGGCGACACGTCGATGGCGCCCGATCGCATCCGCGATCTGATGATCGAGGCGCACATCCCCTACATCGAGCAGGCGGCCGCAAAGGGCGTGCAGGTGCTGTGCTTCCAGGAAGTATTCACGCAGCCGTATTTCTGTCCCGGGCAGGAGCGAAAGTGGTACGCGGCCGCCGAGCGCATTCCGGAAGGCCACACGACGCGCCTGATGCAGGATTACGCGCGCAAACACAAGATGGTGATCGTCGCGTCGCTCTATGAAGAAGCGATGGCGGGTGTCTACTACAACACGGCCGCGGTAATCGACGCCGACGGCAGCTATCTCGGCAAGTACCGCAAGATGCACATCCCGCAGGTCGATCCGGGCTTCTACGAGAAATTCTTCTTCAAGCCGGGCGATCTCGGCTATCCGGTCTTCGACACGGCCTACGTGAAGCTCGGCGTTTACATCTGCTACGACCGGCATTTCCCCGAGGGCTGGCGCGCGCTTGCGCTGAACGGCGCCGAATACATCGTCAATCCGTCGGCAACGGTCGCGGGACTCAGCAAATATCTCTGGGAACTGGAGCAGCCGGCGTCCGCGGCCGCGAACGGGGTTTTCATCGGCGCGATCAACCGGATCGGCCGGGAAGAGCCCTGGGCCGACCGGATGGGCGAGTTCTACGGCTCGAGCTACATCGTCAATCCACGCGGCCAGATCGAGGCCCAGGCGAGCTACGACCGGGACGAGCTGCTCGTCCACACGATCGATCTCGACATGATCCGCGAGGTCAGGAACACCTGGCAGTTTTTCCGCGACCGCCGTCCGGAGTCCTACGGGCCGCTGGTCTGAATCCATGGCCGAGCTGAAAACCGTCAGCCAGGCGCTCACGGTCGGCCGGTTCATCGAACTCGATCCGGGCACCGACGTCACGTCCGGCCCGCGATACAACGAAGACATCGCGCCGACCAAGGCGAGCCAGCGCACCTGGAATCACTGGCACATCGCCGCGCTCTGGGTCGGCATGTCGATCTGCGTGCCGACCTACACGCTTGGCGGCGTGCTGACGGCCTATTTTGGGCTGTCGGTCGTCGAGGCGCTGTGGACGATCCTGGTTGCCAATGTCGTGATCCTGGTCCCGCTGACGCTGAACGCGTTTCCCGGAACGAAATACGGCATTCCGTTCCCGGTGGTGCTGCGCTCGTCGTTCGGGATCGTCGGCTCCAACGTGCCGGCGCTGATCAGAGCGCTGGTCGCCTGCGGATGGTTCGGCATCCAGACGATGTTCGGCGGCATCGCGGTGCACCTGCTGCTGTCGGCCCTCTTCGAGCCCTGGGCCGCGCTCGGCGGCCGGGGCGAGGTGATCGGGTTCTTCCTGTTCTGGACCTGGAACCTGTGGGTCGTCATCCGCGGCTCGGAGTCGATCAAGCGCCTGGAGTCGGCCGCTGCGCCGCTGTTGCTGCTGGTCGGCGCCGGGCTGATCGTCTGGGCGTGGCCGCAGGCATCGGTGGGTGAGCTGATCGCCGCGCCGGCAAACCGGCCTGAAGGCGCGCCGTTCCTGAAGTATTTCTTCGGTGGCCTGACGGCGATGGTCGGCTTCTGGGCGACGCTGTCGCTCAACATCCCGGACTTCAGCCGCTTTGCGGACTCCCAGAAGAGCCAGATCGTCGGCCAGATCATCGGCCTGCCGCTCACGATGTTCCTGTTCGCGGGCCTCGGCGTGCTGATGACGGCCGCGTCGGTCTCCATCTTCGGCGAGACGATTTCGGATCCGATCAACCTGATCGGCCGCATCGACAACCGCTTCTGGGTCGCGGTTTCCATGGTCGTCATCATCATCGCGACGATCTCGACGAATACCGCCGCGAACATCGTGTCGCCCACCAACGATTTCCAGAATCTGGCGCCGAAACGGATCAACCGGACCGGCGGCGTGCTGCTGACCGGCGCAATTGGTGTCGTGCTGATGAGCTGGGAGCTGACGAAGAAGATGGGCTGGCTCGCGTCGGAAGTCAGCGTCGAGAGTCTCTATTCGAACTGGCTGATCGGTTACTCGAGCCTGCTGGGCCCGATCGCCGGGATCATGATCACGGATTACTTCATCGTCAGGCGCCAGCGGTTCGATCTCGCAGGCCTCTATTGCGACGGCGGACCGTATCCGGCCTGGAATCAGGCTGGATTCATCGCATTCGGGGTGCCGGTCGGACTCACGGTCTTCTCGATCGCGACCGGCTGGCTCGGCTGGTTCTACGACTACGGCTGGTTCACGGGGTCGCTGCTCGGGGGAGTACTCTATTACCTGCTGGGACGGCGGAGGTAGGCGATGTCGCTATTGATTCGGGGCGGAACCGTGGTGACGGCGGATGAGACAGTCCGCGCCGACGTGCTCTGCGACGGCGGGCGCATCGTGCAGCTGGGCGAGGGTATCGACTCCCCGCGCGGCGCGGAGATCCTCGACGCGGGCGGGCAGTACGTGATGCCGGGCGGCATCGATCCGCACACGCACATGCAGCTGCCCTTCATGGGCACCGTCGCGAGCGACGATTTCTATACGGGCACGGCCGCGGGCCTGGCCGGCGGCACGACGATGATCATCGACTTCGTGATCCCGAATCCGCAGCAGAATGTCATGGAAGCCTATCGGGAATGGCGCGGATGGGCCGAGAAGGCCTGCGCCGATTATTCCTTCCATGTCGCGATCACCTGGTGGGATGAGACCGTCGCGGCAGACATGGAAACGCTGGTGCGCGATCACGGCGTCAACAGCTTCAAGCATTTCATGGCCTACAAGGGCGCGATCATGGCCGACGACGAGACGCTGGTGAACAGCTTCTCGAAGGCGATCACGCTGGGCGCAATCGTGACGGTGCACGCCGAGAACGGCGAGCTCGTCTATACGCTGCAGAATCGGCTCTACCAGTCCGGCATCACGGGTCCCGAGGGCCACCCGCTGTCGCGCCCGCCGGAAGTCGAGGGCGAAGCCGCGAATCGAGCAATCCGTATCGCCGAGGTGCTGCGGGTTCCGCTCTACGTGGTGCACGTGTCCTGCCGCCAGGCGCTGGAAGCCATCACGCGCGCGCGCAATGAAGGCCAGCGTGTGTTTGGCGAGGTGCTTGCGGGGCATCTGCTGGTCGACGACTCGGTCTATCGCGACCCCGACTTCACGCGCGCCGCGGCCCACGTCATGAGCCCGCCATTCCGCTCCGCCGAGCATCAGGCCGCGCTGTGGCGCGGCCTGCAGTCGGGAAACCTGCAGACGACCGCGACCGATCATTGCTGCTTCTGCGCGCCGCAGAAGGCGGCGGGCAGGGACGATTTCCGCAAGATACCGAATGGCACGGCCGGCATCGAGAACCGCATGGAAGTGCTCTGGCACCACGGCGTCGGCACCGGGCGGCTGACGATGAACGAATTCGTGCGCGTGACCTCCACGAATGCGGCGCAGATCTTCAACATCTACCCGCGAAAAGGCAGTGTGTCGGTGGGTGCGGACGCCGACCTCATCGTCTGGGATCCGGCGGCGACCAGGACGATTTCCGCGAAGACGCACCGGCAGAACGTCGACTTCAACATCTTCGAAGGCATGACCGTTCTGGGCGCTGCCTCGCATACGGTCAGCGGCGGCAGGCTCGCGTACGCGCAAGGCGAACTGCGCGCCGAGCGGGGGTCGGGTAGGCACGTCAATCGTCCACCGTACCCGCCTTACTACGACGCCATCAGGAAACAGGCCGAGATTGCGCGGCCGATTGCGGTCAGCCGCCCGGCGTAACGCAATGTCAGACCGGATTCCGGACATCGCTCCTGGCCGCCTGACCGCAGCCGAGGTCGAGCGCGGTTTTGCCGACCTGCATCCCCCGATGTCGAAGTCGGAGGCCCTGATCGCGGCCGATCGCTGCTACTTCTGCTTCGCGGCGCCGTGCACGGCTGCCTGTCCCACGGGCATCGACATTCCCCGGTTCATCCAGTCGATCCGCAGCGGCGACATCGAAGGTGCGGCTGCAACAATCCTGTCGGAGAACATCATGGGCGGCATGTGCGCGCGCGTATGCCCGACCGAGGTGCTGTGCGAGGAAGCCTGCGTCAGGAACCTCCATGAGGACAAGCCTGTCGACATCGGGCTGCTGCAACGTCACGCGACCGATCCGGTGCTCGATGCGGGCACGCGACTATTCGAGCGCGCGGCGCCGACCGGCAAGCGCATCGCGATTATCGGCGGCGGTCCAGCCGCGCTCTCCTGCGCGCACCGGCTCGCATGCCTCGGTCACTCGATCACGATCTACAGCCGGGACGGCAAGCTGGGCGGGCTCAACGAGTACGGCATCGCGGCCTACAAGACTGTCGATGATTTCGCGCAGCGCGAAGTCCGCTATATCCTCTCGATCGGCGGCATCGAGGTCCGCGCCGGCGTCTCGCTTGGGGGCGATATCGCACTCGCCGAGCTTCGACGCGATCACGATGCCGTGTTCCTGGCGATCGGGCTCGCCGGGGTGAATCGACTGGGCCTCGACCGGGAGGACCTGCCCGGTGTGATGGACGCCGTGCAGTACATCGCCGAACTGCGCCAGGCGCCGGACAAGTCGAAGCTGCCGGTCGGCCGGCGCATCGTCGTGATCGGCGGCGGCATGACGGCGATCGACGTAGCCGTGCAGAGCCGGCGTCTCGGCGCCGAGGACGTGACCATCGTCTACCGGCGCGGGCGCGCGCAGATGGGCGCGAGCCGCTTCGAGCAGGATCTCGCGCAGGGCGACGGCGTGCGCATCCGGCACTGGGCACGCCCGGTCCGGATCCTCGGAGAGGCGCACGTCGCCGGTGTCGAGTTCGAGTACACGCGTGACGGCGCGGCGGGAAGTCTCGAAGGCAGGGGTGAGTTCTTCACGCTGCCCGCGGACGTGGTTTTCAAGGCCATTGGCCAGGAACTGCATGCCGGCGCTCTGAACGGCGCCGCGCCGGACCTTCGCATGGCCGGAGGGCGCATTGCGGTGGACGCCGAGCGGCGCACGTCGGTCGGGAATATCTGGGCCGGCGGCGATTGCGTCGCGGGCGGCGAGGACCTGACGGTTACCGCCGTGCAGGATGGCAAGATCGCGGCACATGCGATCGATCGGTACCTGAGGACCGGCGCATGAAGGGCGTCGATCTGGCCTGCGAATTCCTCGGGATCCGCTCGCCGAATCCGTTCTGGCTCGCTTCCGCGCCGCCGACCGACAAGGCCTATAACGTCAACCGCGCCTTCGAGGCGGGCTGGGGCGGCGTGGTCTGGAAGACGCTCGGCGAGGACCCGCCGATCGTCAATGTCAGCGGGCCGCGCTACGGCGCGATCCATTCGAACGACCGCCGCGTGATCGGATTCAACAACGTCGAGCTGATCACGGACCGCCCGCTCGAAACCAACCTGCGGGAAATCCGGCAGATCAAGCGCGACTGGCCGGACCGCGCGCTCGTCGTCTCCGTGATGTTGCCGATGAACCGCGAGGTCTGGGCGAAATACGTGCCGATGATCGAGGACACGGGCGCCGATGCGCTTGAACTCAACTTCGGCTGCCCGCATGGCATGTCCGAACGCGGCATGGGTTCCGCGGTCGGCCAGGTGCCCGAATACATCCAGCAGGCGACGGAGTGGTGCAAGGCGGCCGCGCGCGTTCCGGTGATCGTCAAGCTCACGCCGAACGTCACGAACATCCTGGCACCGGCAAAAGCCGCGAAGGATGGCGGCGCCGACGCCGTGTCGCTGATCAATACCTTGAATTCGATCATGCGCGTCGACTACGACGCATTGACCATGTACCCGGCGACCGACGGCATGGGATCCCACGGCGGCTACTGCGGACCCGCCGTCAAGCCGATCGCGCTGCACATGGTCGCGGAGATCGCGCGCAATGCCGCAACCCGCGGCCTGCCGATATCGGGCATCGGCGGCGTGACCGACTGGCGCGATGCCGTCGATTTCCTGGCGCTCGGCGCGAGCAATGTCCAGGTCTGCACGGCCGCGATGGTGTACGGATTCAAGATCATCGACGACCTGACGGGCGGCCTGTCGCGGTTCCTGCGCGACAAGGGCATGGGCTCCGTCCGCGATCTCGTCGGCCGCGCGGTGCCTTCGGTGACCGACTGGCAGTACCTGAATCTCAACTACGTAGTGAAGGCGCGCATCGACCAGGACCTCTGCATCCAGTGCGGCCGCTGCCATATCGTCTGCGAAGATGCCTCGCACCAGGCGATCACCCACACGGTCGGCGGCCAGCGCCGTTTCGAGGTCATCGACGCCGAGTGCGTTGGCTGCAATCTCTGCGTGAGCGTATGCCCGGTGGCCGACTGCATCACGATGGAACGGCAGACCTCGGGTATCGATGCCCGGACCGGGCATCCAATCGACGAGCGGAAATCGGACTGGACGACGCATCCCAATAACCCGCTGCGGCGGCCGTCGGAATGACCGCCGACTACGCCGCGATGCTCGCGGTCGCGATCGAGGAGGCGCGCACCGGGCTCGCCGAGGGCGGCATCCCGATCGGTGCGGCCCTGTTCGACGCCGACGGCGGACTGATCGGGCGCGGCCGCAACCGGCGCGTGCAGCAGGGCGATCCTTCGGTCCACGGCGAAACCGACGCATTCCGTAACGCGGGCAGGCAACGCGACTATCGAGACAAGATCATGGTGACGACGCTCGCGCCCTGCTGGTACTGCAGCGGCCTCGTGCGCCAGTTCAACATCGGCACTGTCGTGATCGGCGAGTCGGTCAATTTCAGCGGCGGGATCGGGTGGCTGCGCGAACACGGCGTCCGGGTCGTGGACCTGCAGTCGGCCGAATGCATCGGGATGCTCGGCGACTACATCCGCGCGAATCCGGCGGTCTGGAACGAGGACATCGGCGAGGTGTAATCCCCGCCGATGTCCACACGACTTACGGGCAGTCGGTCGCGACGCCCTCGTTGCCGTCGGTGGTCGGCACCACACCGGTCAATGGGGTGCTGGTCGCCACTTCAAATACACACTGCGCGGAGCTGCCGGAAAGTTTCGGTCCCGCCATGCCCGGCGAATTGGTGTAGCCCCAGGAATTGACCGAAATAACCGGTCCGTCGCCCTGTGACTCATCCATGGGCTGCGCCCAGGGACCGCCCGAAGAGCCGCCGGACAATTCGCAGCTCGGCAGCCACCAGTTGACGCTGCCTTCGGTCGTCATGTCTTCGGCGCAGTACATGAAATTCGGATCGTCGCTGTACGAATAGCCGAGCGCATGCGTGAAGTCCGGGCTGCCTTCCCCGGGCGCTCCGTCGTTGACCGATGGCGCGGTGAAATCCATCGTCAATGTTCCGGCTGCGGCGTCCAGTGCATTGCTCGACGCCGCTGTACCCGTGTGCGCCCCCGTGTCGTTGACCACGTACCAGGCGTAATCCCAGGCAATGTTGTCCGGGAAAGTTCGGTTGGACCAGTCCGTGTCCACGACCCCAAAGCTCGGCGTCCAGCAGCCCAGGGGATCGTTGCTGCAATTGAGATCCGTTCCTGCGCCAGTGGTGTCTGCCTGATTGGGTATGAATAACACGTTGCGGGCGAACGCCTTGTTGGCGTCGTCGTAGACGCAATGCGCGGCCGTCAGGATGACCGAGCGGCCCGTCGTCGAATCGGTCACGGCCGTCCCGGAACAGACATAGCCGTTCCAGCGGGTTCGCCGCGCGTTGCTCGGCATTTCGAAATAGATGCGTCCCGCCGCCGTCTGGACATCGCCGCCCGCTGTCCATTCGGCATTCGTGACCGTACCACCGCCTCCGCCTCCGCCTCCGCCGCCACCGGTGCTGACCGCGAAATTGACGGTATCCGAGATGGCGGTATTGCCGCCCTTGCCGCCATTGTCCTTGGCGCTCACCCGCCAGGACCAGTTCCCGTCCGTCAGACCCGTCAGGCTGACCGACCAGCGATCGTTGGCGCCGGGACTCGCCGCGAAGGACTGGCTCTGGGAGCCGGCCTTCTGCACCGTGAATGTCGCGGACTTGACGCCGCTGGTATCGGTGATGACGGCCGAGAATGTATAGCTGCCGCCGATCGTCGCGCCGGCCGCCGGATCCATGCCGGAAATTGACGGCGGCTCGGTGTCGCCCGGCACGGGTTTGGCGTTCGGCGAAGGCCTGTTTGATGCCATTGCCGCGATGTCATGACCGTAGGGCTGCAGCGCGCCGTCAGGCCTCCGCAGGTAGCCGAGACCGCGCGTATCGATCACCAGATCGCGCGGAATCGCCGCCGCGCGGCGATCACCCGACCAGTGCGAAACGATGCGGGCATGACGCGCTTCGCTTGCGCTCGCTCCTGCGCCCGCGGGTGGTGCGGCTGCGGCCGGGAGAACGATGATCGCCAGCAACGGCAGACAGGCGTGCGCGAGCTTCATTGTGGATCCTTCCCTGACGGATTTCTCATGCCGGATCATCGACCGCAGAGCATCGCTTGTCCAGCGTCCCGGCGGTCGGTCGCCCCCGATTGACATATGATCGGGAAACCGATGAGTGCCCCGCCACACACCCCGTACGTCGCGCCCGGGGACACGATGCGCGAATTCACTTTCAAGGCGGTCGGCCTCGGCATTGCGTTCGGCATCGTTTTCGGCGCCGCCAACGCCTATCTGGGACTGCGCGCGGGTCTCACCGTCAGCACCTCGATTCCGGTCGCCGTCATGACCGTCGCCGTTTTCCGGCTGCTCGTCCGCGCCGGACGGCAAGGCACGATCCTCGAGGCAAATATCTCGCAGACCACCGGTTCGGCGTCGAGCTCGCTGGCCTCGGGCGTCATCTTCACGCTGCCGGCGCTGTTCATGTGGGGCATGGCGCCGGATCTGCTGCAGATGGTGCTGCTCGCGCTCTGCGGCGGCCTGCTCGGGGTGTTGTTCATGATCCCGCTCAGAAACCTGCTGATCGTGCGCGAGCACCGCGAGCTTCCATACCCCGAAGGAACCGCCTGCGCCGAGGTGCTCAAGGCGAGCGAAGTCCGCGGCGCGCAGGCATCGCTGGTTTTCCTCGGTCTCGGCATCGGCGCGGGGTTCAAGGCATTGACCTCCTGGGCCCGGCTCATTCCGGATCACCTGTCGCTGAATCTGCCGGTGCTCAAGAAGGCGGCGCTCAGCATCGACCTGTCGGCGGCGCTGTTCGGCGTCGGCTACATCCTGGGCCCGCGCGTCGCAACCATCATGGTGAGCGGCGGGTTGCTGTCATCGATCGTAATCATCCCGGTGCTGGCTACCTGGGGCGAAGCGCGCGTCGACCCGCTGTTCCCGGAGACGATGAAAACGATTGCGCAGATGTCGGCCGGCGAATTGTGGAACCGCTACGTGCGTTATATCGGGGCCGGTGCAGTCGCGACCGCCGGAATCATCACGCTGCTGCGCGCGATTCCCATGATGCTGCAGAGTTTCCGGATCGGGGCGCGGGCCTTCCGCGGTGTCCCCACGGGCGAGGCCGCCGCGGCGCGCACGGACCGCGACCTGCCGCTCTGGGTGCTTGCCGCGGGCGCGGTTGCCGTCATGCTGGTCATGGCCCTGGTGCCGCAGGTATTCAGCGTCATCGAGGGCATTCCACGCCAACTGGTCGCCGCGCTCTGCGTGGTCGTATTTGCATTCTTTTTCGTCACGGTTGCAGCGCGCATCGTCGGGCTGGTCGGCGTCACCAGCAATCCGACTTCCGGCATGACGATTGCGGCACTCCTCGGTACGGCCACCGTATTCCTGGCGATCGGATGGACGGACGCCACCGGCAAGGCGGCCGCGCTGATGGTCGGCTGCGTGGTCGCCATCGCGGCCTCGATTTCCGGGGACACGTCCCAGGACCTGAAGACCGGATACCTGCTCGGCGCGACGCCACGCAACCAGCAGCTCGCGCAGCTCGCGGGCGTACTGACGTCGGCCACCTTTGTCTGCCTTTCGGTATTGCTGCTGGCGGAAACCTTCGGCTTTGGCGGCAAGGAACTGCCGGCTCCTCAGGCGACCCTGATGAAACTCGTCATCGACGGGGTCATCGACCAGTCGCTGCCCTGGGGCCTGGTCGGCATTGGAGTCGGCATCGCGCTCGCGGCCGAACTGGCCCGTATTCCGTCGCTGCCGTTCGCGGTCGGCGTGTATCTGCCCCTGTCGACGATGACGCCGATCTTCCTGGGCGGTTTCCTGCGCTGGCTATTGACCCGCCGGCAGGACACCGCGCAAGCCGAAGCCCGGACCGGTCGCGGCGTGTTGCTGGGATCGGGCTTCGTCGGCGGAGAAGGGCTGCTCGGCGTCGGGCTCGCCGGCGCGGCATTCATGCTGGGCCGCAAGCCGGACGGTTTTGGCCATGACTGGGCGGGGGGAGGGGGCGCCTGGACCCTGGGCGCCGTCGCATTCGCCATTTTGGCGGTCTGGTTCGCGCGCCGGGTACGCGCGGCGCTGCCTTGACCGGCCGCAACTCGATTATCATTGCCGCCACGTAACTCACACCCGTCAGGGGGAATTCCATGAACAAGAAGAATCTGGCGCTGGTGCTCGGCGCCATTCCGGTTGCAACCATTGGTTTCCATCCGGCCGCATTGGCCCAGGAGTCGGACAAGCCCGTCTTTGAGGAAGTGATCGTCACGGCCCAGAAGCGCGAACAGAGCATCTACGACGTGCCGGTCGCGATCAGCGCGTTCTCGGCGGATATGGTCCAGAAGCAGGGCATCATGAGCCTCACGGACGTCGGCAAATTCGTGCCGAACCTGAACGTCACGGAATTCTCGGCCGGCCACACGTCATCCGCCAACCCGTTCATCCGCGGTATCGGTCTGCAGGATCACCTGATCACGACGGATCCGGGCGTCGGCGTCTACGTCGACGGCGTCTATCTCGGCCGGCAAGTCGGCCAGAACTGGAACCTGACCAATATCGAACGTATCGAAGTGCTGCGCGGTCCGCAGGGCACGCTGTACGGCCGTAACTCGATCGGCGGCGCCATCAACATCATCACCCGCAAGCCAGGCGACGACGAAGGCGGGCGGTTCTCGCTGTCGGCGGGCACCCGTGACCGTATCAATGCGGACGTTTACACGAACATGCGGGTGTCGGAGAAAGTCGCGCTGTCCCTGACCGGCGCGTACCAGAGCCGCGGCGGCCTGGGCGATTTCGTGAACCTCCCGAACGCCTCGCAACGGGTCGGCGAGATGGAAGACAAGTCGGGCCGTTTCGCGCTGCTGATCGAGCCGACCGACCGCCTGTCCTTCCTGCTGGCAGCGGACGCCAACAACGGCAGCAACGGGCTGCGGCCCTACGACACGCTGATCGACGAGCTGCCGAATGGCGCCGTGGCGCAGGCCGGCTACACGAACGCGGATACGTCGAGCAATCCGTACAACAACAACACGGGCCAGGCCGACCAGATCTCGGTGACGAACAAGGCGCACGGCCTGTCACTGACCGTGGATTACGCCGTATCCGATGCCGTCAACCTGCGGCTGCTCGCGAGCCACCGCAAGTCCGAATACGAAAGCGGGCTCGACGACGACGGCTTCTTCGATGATTTCCTGTCATTCCCGGAAGAGGGCGAGGCCGACCAGGATTCGATCGAACTGCAGCTGACCGGCGAAAGCGGTCGGTTCGATTACGTGGTCGGCCTTTATATGTATGAGGAAGACGGCCACAACTTCCAGGACGACACGACGTTCAACGGCGGACCAGGCGGCGACTTCTTCCTGGAACAGCAGGTCGACAGCCAGGCGGTGTATGCCAATGTCGGATTCAAGGTGACCGATGCGCTGCGCATTGCCGCCGGCGTGCGCCACACGGAAGACGAGAAGGACGCGCATACGATCCTGTTCGAGCTGATCGAGGAATCAAACAGCCGGGACTGGTCGGAGACAAGCTGGGATGTTTCGGCCTCGCTCGAGCTGAACGACCGGATGACCGCGTATGGTGCCGTCCAGAGCGGTTACCAGTCGGGTCAGTATCCCGCCCGGCCATACTGCCTGATCGGTTCCTTCGACTTCGGCACGCTGACGCTGGCGCGGCCGAACTGTTTCGTTGCACCGGACAACATCACGGCGCAGAACTACGAGATCGGATTCAAGGGCCAGCCGATCGACTTCCTGCAGATGAGCGTCGCCCTGTTCTATACCGACTACAAGGACCTGCCGTACCAGGTCAGCACGACGTCGGGCGGCGGCTTCAGCACCGAGAACATCATCGTCGACCAGACTTCCCAGGGCGTCGAGTGGGAAGGCACCTGGCTGCTCGGCGACAACTTCCGCGTGCACACGACGCTCGGGTATATCGACGTGGACGTGGATGACGACAACCCGTTTGCGGTCGCGCCGTTGACGCCGGAAGTCACGGCGTCGATCAGCCCCGAGCTGACGGTGCCGATGGGTAGCGGCGAGCTGACGCTCCGGGCCGACTGGTCGCACCGGGACGACATGTACGGCGAGCCGAGCTCCGATCCGGGTCGGTTCACGCAGATCGACAGCCGCGACCTGATCAACTTCGACTTCACTTATCGGCCCGCGGACGGGGGATGGTCGTTCGGTGCCTACGGACGGAATGTCACGGATGAGCGGTACGACAACGGCCGCCTGAACACCGGCGACTACGTGCTCATTATGATGAGCAACGACGCCAGCGAGTTCGGGGTCCGCTTCACGAAGGAATTCTGAGCCGTATTCGGACGCCCGAGGCCGGGGAGCGATCCCCGGCCTTTTCTTCACGCAGGCTGCACGTTCGCGTTCAGGCGGAACAGGTTGCCCGGGTCGTACTTCTTCTTGATCGTGCGCAGTCGCGCGAGATTGCCCTGATAGTTGTCGTCCACGTTGGACTGGGCTTCGTCGCCGACCTCGTTCGTGTAATACCCGTCGGTATGGCGCTCGAGCGTGCCCCAGTAGTCCTTGACATAGCGGATGTGGGGTGCCGCCTCGTTGTCGAGGCTCCACGAGACCACCGCGAACATGTTGTGCTTCGAATGGCGATGCGGGAACGCGGTTGCGTCCTTGGCCACGCGGCCGATGGCGCCGCCGGAATGCTGGAAGAACACGACCGTGCCGCGCTGCGGGTCCGGCTGGAAGCCGTCGACCAGCGCGCTCACCATGTCGGGCTTGAAGTCGCTGATGAAGCCGGACTTGAGATACGTGCCTTCGTTCCGCGGATCGCTGCGGTCGGTGCTCTTCTGCACCGCCACGTAATCCTGCGCCTTGATGGTGTCCGCCACCGGCGTGCCGAGTTTGCGCAGTGGCGCGAACAGCGCGTCCGCGCGGTCGGCGGGTCCTGTGTAGCAGACATTGATGCCGCAGATGCCGGGCTTGCCCGCTGGCGGCATCTGCATGAAATAGTCTGCGTAGAGATCGTCGGGCGCTTCCGAACTGTAGTCGCCGTAAAACCCGATGATCTCGCGCGCCCGGTCGATCGGGAACAGCAGGTTGCCGGATACCACCTGGCGCTGCATCGGGTGCAGCCCGAACTCGAAATTCGTGACGATGCCGAAGTTGCCGCCGCCGCCACGGACGCCCCAGTACAGATCCGGGTTTTCGTCGGGATCGGCGTGCAGGTAGCCGCCATCCGCGGTCACGATGTCGACTGCCCGCACGTTGTCGAGCGCGAGCCCGAAGCGCCGGGCCAGGCGGCCGAAGCCGCCGCCGAGCGTCAATCCGCCGACGCCCGTATGCGACACGGTGCCTGCCGTCGTGACGAGGCCGAGCGCCATCGTCTCGTGGTCCAGCTCGCCCAGCAGGCTGCCGCCGTCCACGTAGGCGCGGCGGGCCGCGGCATCGACGCGCACGCCCCGGAACCGCGACAGGTCGATCTGCATGCCGCGCTCGCAGGTGGACTTGCCGCCCGGGCTGTGGCCGCCGCATTTCACCGCAACCAGCAGCTCGCGCTCGCGTGCGAAGTTGACGGCGCTCTGGATGTCGGCGACGCCGGTCGGCTGGACCACGAGGGCCGGGTGCTTGTCGATCGACTCGTTCAGCACGCGCCGCGCCTGCTCGTACCCGGCGTCCCCGGACAGCAGCACGGGACCGCGCATCCTGGCCTGCAGGTCCTTGATCGCCGCCTGTTCGATGACGATCGGCCTGCCGTCGAGCGTGACGGCGGGGATACCGCCCGCCGCCTGCGATGCCGCCTGGTCGAGCGCGAACAGCCGGCCAGAGGGCAGGGAATACGCGACCGCGGCCGCGACGCTGGTCCGGAAGAAATGTCTGCGATTCATGGTATCTCCATAGCGGGTTCGGGTACGGGTCTGAATGCGGAGCGCAGCAGCAGGAACGCGGCATAGAGCACGACGACGACCACGCCCCAGCGCAGCCAGACGATCGGCATTTCCTTGACGACGAAGGCTGCGACGAGCACGGCCGGAATGCCGCCGAGGGCGATGCCGAGCACGATCCTGAGGTCGATGCGGTCGGTCCGGATGAACTTGAAACCGGTCGTCGGCATCAGGAAGGCGCAGGCGCTCGCCATGATCGGGAATGCCAGGCGCGGGTCGAGCCCGAGCAGGCTCAGCAGGATCAGCGACGGCGCGTACAGGCCGATGCCAAAGGCCATCAACGCCCCGAGAATGAAATGCACGGAGATGGCGACGGTCATCTGCAGCACCGGCAGCGATGTCGCCTGGCCGCCGATCGGCATCAGGTTCAGGTTGCTCATCGCATACAGGCCGGCGGCGATCAGAAGCGCCACGCCGACTACAGCCTGGACCACCTGCACCGGCGCCCTGACGACCAGCGGCACGCCAATCAGCGCCCCCGCGACGGCCGCGATGATGCAGGATGCCAGCAGCATCGGGTCCACGTGGACGCCGAGAATGACGAGGAAAATCGCCGACTGGGCGATCGTCGGCAGCGCATGGCCGACGTTCAGCGTGGCCGGGATGAAACTGTCCGGCACCATCCGGCGGAACTTCAGCCAGGCCGTGGTCGTCGCGAATGAGCCGATGCCGAGCGTATCGAAGAAATTGGTGACCGCGCCGAGCCCGATGGCTTCGACATTCGGCCGCAGTTCACCGCGCCTGCGCGCCGCGGCGAGCAGGACGGGAACGAATGCGATGACGAGAATCGCCAGCGCAGCGAGCAGGATGACGATGGTCATGTAGGCAGTGCCCCAGTCTGGCGCGTACTCTAGCGCAACCGGACGGCATTGCGCTTGCGCCCGGGCGCAGGCGGTTGCGAGAATGATTCAAATCCTCGCAAGGAAAGACCGACATGTTTTATCCGACCCCCGCCGGCCGACGCCCGACTGTCTTGCTGCTTTGCCTGCTGTTCGCACCGACCCTGGCGTCTGGGGAGACGGCCGTGCCGCCTGCGCTCTCGCAGCAGGCGCTGGAAATCCTGACGCGATCGGTCGGCTTCAGGACGGTGCTGGGCGAGGGGCAGGTGCCGGCGTATGCCGCGTATCTGTCGACCGTGCTCCAGACCGGCGGGTTCGCGGCCTCCGATATCGAGATCACGCCGATGGGCGAGACCGCGACGATGATCGCGCGCTATCCGGGCACGGATCCGAATGCGAAGCCGATCGTGATCGCCGCGCACATGGACGTGGTCTCGGCTCATCGCGAGGACTGGGAGCGCGATCCGTTCGTCGCCGTCGTCGAGGACGGATTCGTGTTTGGCCGCGGCACGGCCGACAACAAGCTCGGAATCGTCTCGATGGTCGCCGCGCTGCTGTGGCTCAAGGAGGAGGGTTTTACACCCCGCCGCGACATCCTGCTCGCCCTGACGGGCGACGAGGAGACGAGCCAGTCCACGACCGCGGTTCTCGCGGAGCGTCTGAAGCACGCCGAAATGCTGCTGAACAGCGATGCCGGTGGCGGCGAACTCGGCGACGATGGCAAGCCCGTCGTCTACACGCTGCAGGCTGCCGAGAAAACCTACATGGATTTCGAGGTCACATTCACCAATCCCGGTGGCCACAGCAGCCGGCCCGGCCCGAAGAATGCCATCCAGGACATGGCGCGCGCGATCTCGAAAGTTGCCGCATTCCGCTTTCCCGCGCGTTCGAGCGAACTGACGCAGGCCTATTTTCTCGCGGCCGGGCCGCTGCACCCGGGCGAGGTCGGCGAGGCGATGCTTCGCTATGCGAAGAACCCGTCGGACCAGGCGGCTTATGACCTGCTGGCGTCAAAGCCGGGCTACGTCGGCCAGCTCGGCACGACCTGTGTCGCGACCATGGCGAGAGCGGGCCACGCGCCGAACGCGCTGCCGCAGAACGCGATGGTGAACATCAATTGCCGCGTCTTTCCCGGCGAGTCGGTCGAAAGCGTCCAGGCAGCACTCGCGCGGATCATCGACGATCCCGACGCGTCGATTGCGGTCGTCGGCGAGCCGGTGCCGAGCGACGCGTCGCCGCTGCGCGAAGACGTGATGCAGGCGTTGCGCCGCGCGATCGACCTGCGCGCGCCGGGCCTGCGGATCGTGCCGTCAATGTCAGCCGGCGCCACCGACGGGCTGTACTTCCGCAATCTCGGGGTGCCGAGTTACGGCGTCAGCGGAATTTTCATGCACCCGAATGACAGTTACGCCCACGGGCTCAACGAACGCGTGCCGGTTGCGACGATCGATGGCGCAGTGCTGCAGTGGCGGAGCCTGTTGCGCGACCTTGCGCGCTAATGCTCGAGGTCCGCGAGGAACCGGCCGATTTCGCGCGCGCAGACAGCGGGATGTTCAGCACAGGCGTCATGCGTGCCATCGGCAACGACGAAGCGCGTCACCACCGGCAGCGTACGCTCGAGCTCCGCGTCGACCAGCCGCCCGAGTTCATAACTGTCGGCACCGCTCAGCATCAGGACGGGCAGCTTCAACTCGCGCAACGATTCGCGCGGAATGTCCGGCAGCAGCTCGCTTGACCGAAACATCACTTCCCAGTCGCGCAGATTGCCTCTAAGGGCCGACAGAACCTCTGCAGGAACATGGGCCTTCGCGTCCGCGCCGACAAAATAGTCGAGCGTCGCGGCGAAAGCCAGGTCGCGATCGCCGGACTTGAAGGCGGCCCGGACCGGCGTGACCAGCCGTCCGTTGAAATCATCGAGAACTGTCTGGCCGCCCTCGATCTGAGGAAGCCATGAGACCAGCGGCGGCTCGACCAGGACCAGCGACGCAACCAGTTCGGGGCGGCTGAGCGCGAGGAAAATCGCCGTCGATGCCCCGTAGGACACGCCCACAACATGGGTCGGCGAGACGCCCAAACCGTCGATCAGCGCAGCGAGATCTTCCGCCTCTGTCTTCGGCGAATGGTCGGGTCTGGTCGGATTCTCGCGGTTTGGAAAGCTGTGTCGCCGGCTATAGGCAATCGTCGTGTATCGCCCCTTCAGCGGCTCCATCACGGGCAACCACTCACGATAATCCGCGAGTCCGCCATGGACGAAGACGACAGCCGGCCCATTTCCCTGGACCCGGTAGTGCAGTTCGGCACCGTTGACCGATATCGTCCGCAGCGTTCCATCGCCCGCACCGGCAGTCAGCGCAATGAGCAGGACGATGCCTGCGAGCACGACACGGCCGGATTGGCGGGCGCAGGGGTTCATGGTGGTCTCGGTCGATCAAGCTCTTCGGCGTTCACGATGCAGCAAGTAGAGCCCGGCACCGATCACGATAGCGGATCCAGTCAGCATCCGCGCGCCGGGAACGGTCTGCCAGACCGCCCAGTCGATCGCCACGCCCCAGACCAGCGCCGAGTATTCGAATGGCGCCACGACCGAGGCGGGCGCCAGCCGGAAGGCTTCGGTGATCAGGTGCTGTCCGGCCCAGCCGGCGAGACCGATCGCGACGATCCACGGCCAGTCCGCGGCGAGGATCGCAACCCACCCGGGCAGCGCGATGAGCAGCGCGCCCGCCGCCAGCAGCACGAGATACCAGAAAACCATCGACGCGGTCGTCTCGGTCCGTGCCAGGATGCGCACCATGACGACGACGATGGCATAGGCGAGCGCCGAGCCCAGCGCCGCGAGCCCCGCGAGGCTTGCGAATCCTTCCACGCTCGGGCGCAGCATCACGAACACGCCGGCGAGACCCGTGAAGATCGCGAACCACACGTGCCGCGCGATGCGTTCGCCCAGCATCAGGGACCCTGCGAGCACGACGAGCAGCGGCGCGCACATGTAGATCGCGTAAGTGTCGGCGAGGCTCGCGCGGGCGAGCGCCCACAGGAATCCCCAGAGCATCAGCACGGCGAACACGGCGCGAACGACGTGCAGACCGAAGCGCACGGGTCGAAGCGCCGAAAGCCGCCCGGCCAGCGCGTAGCTGAGAAACACGAATGGCAACGAACTCGCGCCGCGAAGAAAGGCGACCTGCACGGGCGGGTAGCGCAGTGTCAGCGATTTCATCATGGCATCCATGATGGAGAAGGCGCCGACCGCCGCGAGCATCATGAGCACGCCACGCAACCGGTCGCCGCGCTCAGTCAACTGGCGGCAACCGGTTCAGCAGCAGTTTCGCGAAATCCGCCAGCGCGGTGATGTCCTGGTCGTCGGGCCCATCGGGATCGCGCCCGTTCGAGAAGGCGGAGATGATGATCCGGCGTCCATCCGGCAGCTCGGCATGGACAATCTCGGCCAGCGTATCGTAGGCGCTGCCGATCTTGCTCTCGTACAGGGTGCCTTCGGGGAACCCGCCGCCCATGCTGCTGTTCTCGGAAACCAGTGGTCGGCCCAGGCGCCGACGCACGTAATCCCGAGCGGGTTCGCCGAACTGCCCGGTCACGAGCGCGAGCATCAGGCGCGCGCCGCCGTCCGCGTGCATCGAATTGCGGCCGTGACGTGCAAGCGCCAGGCCCTCGAGCCCCTCCGGCATCTCGCCGGAATTGGTCGGATAGGTCTTGTTGACGAATCGCTGTCCGTCCAGCAGGCCCTGCCGCTCGAGCAGCTCCTCGGTATAGCGGCGGCGCGCGAACCACGGAGCGTAGGCTGCCTCGTCGGCGGGCCCGTTCACGGTCTCCGTGATGGCATCGACGACCACGCCGGTCGCGACATTGTCGGAGTCGCGAAGCATGGGAAGCACGGCCTGGTCGAGGCAGTCAGCCGGGCGGCCCGCGTCCTCGCACCAGCGCACGGCGGCAATGGCGAAGCCGAGCTTGACGCAGCTTGCCGGATACCAGGGCTCCCGGCCGCCGACACTCGCGCGCCGCCAGGTCCCATCACCCGCGGCGACGAGCAGTGTCACGTCCAGCCGGTCGAAATGGCGGCCCGCGAGAAATGCGTTGCGCGCGTCTTCGAGCGCCAGCTGCAGGCGGGAATCGTCGCGTATCGGCGCCTCGGCGCCATGGGCGAAGGCCGCCCAGGCCAGCGCGAGCGGCAACAAGCTGATGAACGGCCGCCAATGCACCGAGTCACTCCCGTTACAATCCGCGTTCACAGTAGCGTCCCGCAGGCGGAGCGACAACCATGAAGGTGTACGGCAACGTGCTGGAGATGATCGGCAGGACGCCGCTGCTCGAGATCGGCAAGCTTGACACGGGCTCCTGCGCGCTTTTCCTCAAGCTCGAGCTGTTGAATCCGGCGGGCTCGATCAAGGACCGCATCGGCGTGTCGATGATCGAAGAGGCAGAGAAACGGGGCGACCTGAAACCCGGCGGCACGATCATCGAGGCGACCGCCGGAAATACGGGCCTCGGGATCGCACTGGTCGCCGCGCAGAAGGGCTACCGGGTCGTGCTGGTGCTGCCCGACAAGATGAGCCAGGAGAAGATCTTCAACCTGCGCGCCATGGGCGCGGAGGTGATCCTGACGCGATCCGACGTGGAGAAGGGCCATCCGGAGTATTACCAGGACCTCGGCGCCAGGCTCGCGCGCGAGCGGGGCTGGTATCACGTCAACCAGTTCGGCAATCCGGACAACCCGAAAGCGCATGCAGAGACGACCGGCCCGGAGATTCTCGAACAGATGGACGGCCGCGTGGACGCGGTCGTCGTCGGCATCGGCTCGAGCGGCACAATTACGGGCCTGACGCAATGCTTCCGCGAACGCCTGCCGACGGTCGAATTGATCCTCGCCGATCCGGAAGGGTCGGTGCTCGCCGACCAGGTCAACAAGGGCAGTTTTGGAAAAGCGGGCTCGTGGCTGGTCGAAGGCATTGGCGAGGATTTCATCCCCGAGATCTGCGATTTCTCGATGTGCCGCAGGGCTTACAGCATCCCGGATGCCGAGTCGTTCGCGACCGCGCGCGAGATCCTCCGCGCCGAGGGTCTGCTGGTCGGTTCCTCGACGGGAACGCTGGTCGCCGCGGCATTGCGATACTGCCGGGAACAGAAGACCGCAAAGCGCGTCGTGACATTCGCCTGCGACACCGGCAACAAGTACCTGTCCAAGCTGTTCAACGATTTCTGGATGGAAGACCAGGGCTTCATCCAGCGCGAGCGCCATGGCGACCTGCGCGATCTCGTCGGCCGGCCCCACGACGAGCGCGCGACAGTCACGGTCGGCCCCGGCGACGTGCTGACGACCGCGCACAACCGGTTGCGGAACGCCGGGTTCAGCCAGCTTCCCGTCATGGAGTCCGACCGGCTGGTCGGTTTCATCGACGAGGACGACATCCTGCGTCATGCGTTCGGCGACCCCGAGCGCTTCAATGACCCGGTACGCGCGGCGATGCACACGAATTTCCTGACGGTCGAGCCGGATTTCGCGCTCAGAAACCTGGTCGCGCTGCTGGACGTGCAGCCGTATGCCGCCGTCATGGACGACGGCCAGTTCCAGGGCCTGATCACGCGGGCCGACGTCCTGAACTACCTGCGACGGCAGATGACCGTCACGATGGCGAACTGAGGTAAGCGATGAAAGACCCGAAGAAACCGCTCGCATTCGCGACTCGTGCCATTCATGCCGGCCAGTCGCCGGACCCGACGACCGGCGCAGTCATGCCGCCGATTTACGCCGTCTCGACCTACGCGCAGGAGAGCCCCGGCGTACACAAGGGCTACGAGTACTCCCGCACGCAGAACCCGACGCGCATGGCCTGGGAGCGCTGCATTGCGGACCTCGAGGGCGGCACGCGGGGATTCGCATTCGCATCGGGCATGGCCGCCACGGCGACGCTGCTCGAGCTGCTGGACAGCGGCGATCATCTGCTGGCGATGGACGACCTGTACGGCGGAACGTTCCGGCTGTTCGAGGGCGTCAGAAAGCGCAGCGCCGCGCTCGACTTCACGTTTACCGACCTGTCGGATCCGGCAGCTGCGGCGGTGGCGATCCGCCCGAATACACGGATGATCTGGATCGAGTCGCCGAGCAATCCGCTGCTCCGGCTCGTCGACATCGCCCCGCTCGCCGAGACGGCGCGCGCGCGCGGCATCCTGCTGGTCGTCGACAACACTTTTGCGACGCCGTGGATCCAGCGGCCGCTCGAGCTCGGCGCCGATATCGTCATGCATTCGGCGACCAAGTTCCTGAACGGCCATTCGGACATGGTCGGGGGCATCGCCGTGGTGCGCGACGCGGCGCTGGGTGAGCGGATCGCGTACCTGCAGAACGCGATCGGCGCCATCAGCGGCCCGTTCGACAGCTTTCTCGCATTGCGCGGTCTCAAGACGCTGCCGCTGCGCATGCGCCAGTCGAGCGAATCGGCGCAGGCGATCGCCGAGCGCCTGGAGCGACATCCGCGGGTGGAGCGCGTGCTGTACCCGGGACTGGCCTCGCATCCCCAGAGTGCGCTCGCGGCGCGGCAGATGCCGAATGGCGGCAGCGGCATCGTCACGATTTTCCTGAAAGGGGGTCTCGAGGAGGCGCGCAGTTTCCTCGAACGGCTGGAGGTCTTCACGATCGCGGAGAGCCTGGGCGGCGTCGAGAGCCTGGTCGATCACCCGGCGATCATGACTCACGCTTCGGTTCCGCCCGACGCGCGCGCCAGGCTCGGTATCAGCGATTCGCTGGTGCGGCTCTCGGTCGGGATCGAAGAGGCAGGCGACCTGGTCGCGGACCTGGAGAATGCGCTCGGCGCCTAGTCTTCGATTTCGTCTTCGACGCGCCCGTCGGCAAAGATCGTGAGCGCGCCGCCCGGCGCCGCGGTCGTCGTCACGTCGCCGGCCGCGAAGCCGACGGTAATCTCATACTCGCCGGGCCAGGGTGCGCCCACCAGCAGGTCGTACTGATTTTGCGCATGCAGGCCGGAACCCGACTCGATCACGCGCGTCATGACGCGATCCGGCGCATCCAGCGGCGTGATGCGCACGACGCGGCCCTGCTGGTTCCGCTCGCCGCCGCCGCCGACCACGCGGATGCGGATTCGCGCGGACAGCGGGCTTGCAGCCCGCAACAGGCGGTAATGGGTCCCCCAGCGCGCCAGGAAGTCAATCACACCGCTGCCGTCGACGTCCCCGCAGGCGAGCAGATCGTTGCGCGCGACGAGATCGTTGGTACCCGCGACCAGTTCGCTCGGCACGGCCGAGGGCATCAGCGTGCCCGCGACATTGACCAGAAGTTTCGGCACCCCGGTGCCGGTCGCCGTGACATTGTTCGCGATCACCACGTCTTCGAATCCGTCGCTGTTGATGTCGCAGGCATTCAGACCGCTGCCGAAGCTCGCAATCGCATCCTGGTTCACGATCGTGCCGGCGTCGAATACGCCCGCGGTGTTGCGGTACAGCCGCGTGACCGCACCGTCGAGATGGAGCAGGTCGAGATCCCCGTCGAGGTCGACGTCGAACAGTTTCAGCCCTTCGTCCGCGCGCACCGGCATGTTGGCGGCGGCGCTGCCGTCGCTGAATGTGCCGTCGCCGTCATTCAGCATGAGCCGTGATCCGAACAGCAGGTCGATGAAGCCGTCCTCGTTGAAGTCGACCGCCTGACCGCCGCGTGGCACATAGGCCGCGCCGGCCGGACTGGAGTCGAGTCCCGCTGCCGCCGCCGTGTCCGTGAACACGCCGCCGCCATTGTTGGCCAGCAGCCAGTTCCGCGCGCCGTCACCGCGCGTAGGGTCATTCGGCGCGAACAGGTCGACGTCGCCGTCATTGTCGAAATCCGCCGCCAGCAGGGTGCCGCCGAAACCGCCGATCGCAAGCGCCGTGACGCCGGCCGAAGTCTGGTAGTTGCCGTTGCTCTGGTTGACGTGCAGCAGCGCGACGGAGCCGGCGGTGCCGGCGGGCGACAGTGTATTGCTGAAGAGATCCTCGCTCCCGTCGCCAGTCCAATCGGCGAAACGCGAATCCCCGGTCGTCCGCCCCGCCACCAGCAGGTCGGCCAGGCCGGCGTCCGGCAGCACCCGTGCAATCTGGCCACCGAGGCAGGTGGTGCCGGTGACGGTGCCCGCCGAGGTCACCGTGTCGGCGCAGCCATCGCCGTTCGGGTCGCCCCAGGCCGTATTCACGCGGGGAAGTTCGAGGGTTACGACCTCGTGGGTCGGCGAGACTGCGATCGGGCCATTGGTGCCGATGCGCTCGTCATTCATCGCGATGACGCGATAGTAGACCGGTGTGGTCACCGTGACGGGCGGGCGGACGTGCGGCGACTGGTCCACTTCTTCGAAGAAAGTACCTGGGCGTCGGCCGACCATCTGCGCTTCCTGCGTGCCGAAATACACGCGGTAGTGCGTGGCATTGGCGGCCGGCGCGAAATGGATCGTGTGACCGGGGTTTTCGCTCGTCACCACGGTCCATTCGACCGCTTCCGGAACAGGCCCGGGCACTGCCTGGACGGTGAGGCTCTCGGGGCCGCGGCCACCGCTGGTCTCGGCCACGATGCGGTACTCGTACTGGCGCAGGTTGACCAGTCCCGTGTGTGTATAGGTAGTCTCTTCTATATCTTTGATTTGATTAGTAAATTCACCTACCGGCAAAGTCTCGTCGCGCCACAGGATCAGATACCGGGTGGCGTCGGTGACGGCGCCCCAGCGCAGTTCGACCTGGCCGTCGCTGCCTTCGGCCACGGGATTGGCCGGCGCCGCATGCGGTGGGCTCGTGCCGAAAGCATCGCTGCACCCGGCCAGCGCCAGGGCCGAAATCAGCGCGAAGGTTCCGCGGACCGCCCATGGGGCGGTGGTGTTTGCCGATGACATCGATTCGAGGCCCCGTTGATCACTGCATTATAGCCGGCTTCAGGCGGCGTCGGCCCGCAGGTCAAGGCGTGAGTCGGAGGCGATGCAGAAGATTTCGACCGGCCGCGATCGGCCGCGCAACACAAGCGACGGCAACTCGATGATGTCGCCGGGCGCCGGGTCGAGCGACTGGCGGACGGAACGCGAGAACAGCACCTCGCCCGCGCGCGCACGTTGCACCAGCCGCGCCGCGACGTTGACGGCGTCGCCAATAAGCGTGTAACTCGGCCGGTCCGGGGCGCCGACGTCGCCGACGATCACGTCGCCCGCGTTGATCCCGATGCCGATGCCCGTGTCGAGGCCAAGTCGGGATTTCCACGACGCCGCGAGAGGCGCGAACTCGGCAATCATGCACCTCGCCCCAGTCAGCGCGCGTTCACTCGCATCGTCCGCCGGCAGCGGAAGGCCGAAACCCGCCATCAGGCCGTCGCCGGCGATGTGGAAAATCGTGCCACCGTGCCGGGTGGTCACAAGCGACAGCATGGAGAAATATTCATTGAGGAGCGGCACGACCTCCCCGGGGCTCAGCCGCTCGGCGACGGACGTGAATCCGCGCATGTCGGCGAACAGCACCGTGCCGGACACGCGGACCTGGCCGAAGCCGCTGCGCGCGCGCGCCGTGCAGCGGCAGGTGCCGAGCTGGTGCAGTTCGATCAGGTTGCCTGCCGGGTCGGTGAGGAACAGCTGCCGCGATTCGGGCCCGAGCCTGCCAAGCGCGACCCGATAAGGTATGGCGAGCCGGTCCAGCTCCGCCTGCGCTTCGTCGATCGCGACGACCGCAAGTGCCACGTGCGGCACCGAGGTGTCGAATCCGCCGCTCGCGGTCGCCGGCCGGGCGCCACCCCCGTGCACGTGAATCTGGGCGCTGGCGCCCGCATTGATGCATAGCCCGCCATCAGTGCGGTCCCAGGCGGACTGGTCGGCCTCGAGACCCAGCACCTCGCCATAGAAACGCATCGCCGCGGCCGTGCCATCGGGCCCGGGCGCGACCCGTACCGCGTGGTGGTGCAGCTCCGCGATTTTCAGGGCCATGACGTGCCCGGCTGATTGAAGATCTCGACCGTCAGGTCCACCAGGCGCTCGTCCCCGGCCGCGAGGCCGCCGACGCCGATGACCTTGCGCGCGAGTTCGGCGCCCCTGGCATCCCTGATCACGACGACGACGGAGTACTCCCCCGGGCCATCCGCCGCAGGTCGTGAGAATTGCCCGGAAACCTTGAGCGCGATCTGTCCGGCCTGTTCGGGCTCGGCGCCCTTGCGCTTTTCGAAGCGCAGGTGATGGCGGCATGCCGGGCAGACCGCCGCGCTTTCGAGGATCGTCGCCCGGCAGTGCGGGCACGATCGGGTCTTGCCGATGGTCGCTGAGTGCCGGTTCATCGACCCTTCGGCGTGCCGGTTTCGCTCCAGCCGAACTCGGCGCGGCCGCGCATGCGCGCGCCGCTCGCCACCGACAGCGAGCCGGCATTGACGTCGCCGTTGATGATGCCGGTCTGGTGCAGCTCGACCTTCTGCGCGCTCTCGACGTTGCCTTCGATCTCGCCGGCGACGACCACGGCGCCCGCGCGCACCGAGCCGGCGAGGTGCGCGCCGGTTTCGACGGTCAGCGTGCCGTCAACGTGGACGTCGCCCTTGAAGCGGCCGGCGATGCGCACATGACCCGATCCTTCGATCTTGCCTTCGAATGTCAGGCCGGTGGCCAGCAGCGATTCCTTGAGATCCTTGCGGGATGCCGCGGTCGCGGCCTGCGGGGCGGACGACGCGGGCACGGCTTCGGGGCGCGGGCGATTCAGCGGCGCCGCGGTGCTTTGGGCGTCGTCAGACGGGTTCGCATCCTTGGCGACAATGTCTTTCCAGATGGCCATGGCAATTCCTCCGGTGGGGGACGCCAAGAGTAGCCAGTTGGGGGGCTGCGGGCGAGCGTCGCCGGAAGGCGACAGTCAGGATTGGGTCCAGCGGGCTCAAAACAGCCCGGGCAGATGTGCCTGGGCGGCCGTCGGTTGCCGGCTCTGCGGCGGGCGCATGCCTGCCTGCGCCTTCAGCAGCGGCGAAACCGGCCCCGACAGCAGCTGGCCGCAGGCGCCCGTTCCAAGCCAGCCCAGGGCGGCTGCGGTCGAGCTTTCCGCAGGGTCCCAGGGGGCGCGCGTCAGGTCGTCGCCGGCGGCGCAGGCGAAGGGCAGCGTGGCGGCCAGGCCGTCGTAGTAATCGCCTTGCTCGTCCGCATTCGTGACCCGAAATGTCACCAGGCGCAGCCGCAGGTCGCAGCCATTCAGGTCGAATGCCGACTGGCCGACCGGCTTGCCAAAGGTATCCGACCCGACGATGGCGACCTCGGTCCAGGGCTTCATCGAATTGACGACGAGTTCGCTCGCGGATGCCGTGCCACCGGTCGTGATGAAGGCAATGCGCACCGGCGCGACGGACTGCGGCTGCTCGACGAAACGGTGCACAGAATCGTTTCCGGACCTGCTCGCATTGAACCGCAGGTTCGAGAACACGTCGGAGGAGGCCTGGCCGTCGCCATTCAAATCGCCGATCAGATCGGCAATGCTCACCAGGCCGCCGCCGTTGTAACGCAGGTCCAGGATGAAATACTGGATGCCTTGCGCGCGGAACTGTGCGTAAGCGGTGCGCAACGGCGTCTCCGCGGTCGAGATGAAGGTTCGCAGGTGCAGGTAACCGACGGGCACGGACGGATTGGACGGCAGCGCCAGGATCGCAGTGCCCGCGGAAGGCACCGGCGGAATCGTCACCACGCGCTTCGTGAATTCCGCTTCGACCTGCTGCCCGCCCGTCAGCACGAAGCGCAGGCCGCGCACGATGCCTTCGGTCGCCGGGCCGAAAGCCTCCGCAAGATCAGGGTCAGACTGCAGGATCGTCGCCATCGGCACGTAGCCGCCGCCGGAATCCACGTGGGTGATTTCCGCGCCGCGCACGAGGCCGCCTTCGGCCGCGGGGCTGCCCTCATAAACATCGGGCACCCGAAGCCGGCTGCCATCGATCAGCGTACGGAAGCCGAAACCGATGAACTGGCCCTCCTGCAGGAACGAGCTGTCCGCCTGCGGCGTCGTCACATGGCTGAAGAAACGATCGCGGTTCTGGGCGCGAGCGGTCGCGGTCAGCGCATCCAGGAGTTCCGCAGCGGTCGCATGGTCGCCGACATCGATCGTGGGCGGCAGGAGGTCCAGGAACAGATACCATTCGCGCGCGGCGGTCAGCACGAAATTCTTCTGGTTCGCCGCTGCGCAGTTGCTGCCGCCCGGTACCGGGCTGCCGCCGCCGCCACCACCGCAGGCCGCGATCACGGCGGCGCAGCCGGCCGCCGCCGCCGTCAGCCAACCGGCACTGTCGCGCTTGCGTGTCAGGCGAGCTGCGCGCCGATGCTTTTCAGGCGCCGGTGCTGCATGCGCATCTGCCGAAGCAGCGCGCGCGTCTCCGCGCGGAACTTCGCTTCTTCCCAGCGCTGGACCATGCGCTCGCGGGTTTTCGTGTACCAGGCATCGGTGAGTGCCGACCACTGCGCGAGCACCGCGGTGAACTGCTCGTATTCGCGCGCGACTCGCGAGCGCAGCGCCTCGATATCCACTTTCGCCAGTGAGGCCTGACGCTGCCGTTCGAGGCGGGCCTGGACGCGGCGGAACTGCATTGCGAGGCGCGCGCGCTGGATCGACACGTCGGGCGTGCGCTTCAGCCTGGTGGTCAGGCCGACCCAGGACAGCGACCGGATGATCCACTTGCTCGGATCCCAATGCCACCAGTGGATGCCGTTCCGGTAGTCGTGGGCGAACTGGTGGTGGAAGTTGTGGAATCCTTCGCCATAGGTCAGGAACGCGAGCCACCAGTTGTCGCGTGCGCTGTGCTCGTCGCTGTACGGCTGCCGGCCCCAGGCATGGGCCAGTGAATTGATCAGGAACGTGAAATGGTGGCTGACGACAAGACGCAGGACGCCGGCCAGCAGGAACACGCCCCAGAGGTCGCCATGCAGCCAGCCGAGCGCGAGCGGCACGAGCACGTTCAGGCCGATGGCCAGCACGTAGTAATAACGGTGCTGGAACACGACCAACGGGTCTTTCTGGAGGTCACGGACGTTGCTGAAATCAGCCTGACCGCTTGGATAGCGGCGCAGCATCCAGCCGATATGCGAGAACCAGAGGCCGCGGCTCGCGGAGTAGGGATCGCGTTCCGCGTCGTCGACGTGCTGGTGGTGGTTGCGATGGCCGGAAGCCCAGACCAGGACGCTGTTCTGCAGCGCCATCGCGCCGACCAGCATGTAGATGAGCCTTACCGACCAGTGCGCGTCGTAGGTACGGTGCGACCACAGACGGTGGTAGCCGCCGGTGATCGCAAGACCGTTTCCGTACAGAAGCACGACGAACCAGATCCAGGCCGCGGGACTGTAGCCGTGCGTGAAGCCATACCAGGGAACGACGATCAGGGCGACACCCAGCGTCAGCGCGAACATCAGCACATTGGCCCACAGGAGGGGGGGGCGTTCAGCGGTCGGATTGGAATTCATCAGGGATCCTGGCAACGGGGGTCAAGAGGGCATTGTGGACGATTGGATGGGGTGTGGAAACCGGAATTCCAGATCGATTTCACTTTTTTGCGCCAAACAGCGCTTCCAGCGCGTCCCGGGTGGGGTCCTCGATGCCAGCGCGCGGCGTGAAGCGGCCCGGGGCAGCCTCGAAGTAACCGCAAAAATTGGCGCGGGTCTTGTCCTGCACTTCGTCGGCAATGGGCTCGGCGCAGCTTTTTGCCTTGCGCGTGTCGTAAAAGCGGCACATGCGGCAGACATGCTGCTCGGCACGGCAGAGCCGGCACTCATCGGTGCGGGAGAACGGCAGGCTGAGTGCGTCGAGAGACGCGCCGCACTTCCAGCAGACGAGTGCTGCCGCCCCCATTTATTTTGTTCGAGTCACCCGCGTGGAACGCTTGGAAGGTCCGGACAGCAGGAACGAACCCAATGCAGCCGGCTGGATCTTGACCGTGTCGCCGGTCTTGATGCGGAAGAACGGGTCCGGGCGGTTCATGGACCAGGTCTGGCCGTTGTCGAGCGTGAGCGCCATCAGGCCGTCGCCGCGCGTCCAGATCTCGGTCACCGTCGCCGTCAGTTCGCGGAGCGCGCGTGACTCCTCGGACTTGCGGTCGATTTCCTCGCGCGCCATCGCGCCGGTGCGCCCGAAGCGCTCTTCGGGCGTGGATACCTTCGTTTCGGCTGACGCCGGATGATTGGTCGTGGCAGGCTTGCTCGTCTCCACGGCGCGGTCCACCGCGCGGTCATAACAGGCAAGCCGGCGAGCGTCATCCGTCTCGGCACGGCAGCTCTGGAGCACCTCTGCCACCCCCTGGGCCCCAGCCGGCAGCGGCAGCAGGACCAGTGCCGCCAGCGCCAGTAATCGTTGGCCGGTCATCTTCAGATCTCCCAGTCCGGTTTCTTGCCACTGTGCGCGTCGATCGCCTCGAACAATGCAATCACCAGCGACCGCTCCTCGTCCGACAATTCGGGCCGCCAGATGTCGAACAGCAGTATGACCCGTGTGCGGTCGCTCCTGTTCCAGGCTTCGTGCTCGATCGTGTCATCGAAAGCCCAGGCCTTGCCTTCCTCCCAGTCGCGCTCGTCGTTGCCGACGCGGAACCGGCAGCGGCCGGGAACGATGACCGGCAGGTGGCAGACGAGGCGGGTGTTGATCAGTCCGTGGTGGGGCGGAATGTGGGCGCCGGGCTTCAGCAGCGAGAACAGGATCGACGGCGAGCGGTAGCGCAGCTGCGCGAGCGGGGCGTTACGGAGCGCCAGCAGGGTCTTCGGGCAGCGCGCGGCATTTTCCGGCACGACGTCGCCGTTTTTCCACAGGTAAAAGGCGCTCCAGGCCGGGTTGTTGAGCAGTCCCATCTGGTCGCTGCGCGGACGGTTGGCATGACCCGTTACGTAGGGCGTGAATGCCTCGGGCTCCTGCAGCACGGCGAGCAGTTCCTCGCGGATATCGTCGGTTGCCGCCTCGACCTCGTCGAACCACGGGAAGGCGGAGCGCTCGTAGAACTGGATCTGTGGCAGGCCGGGAAAGTAGTAGTACTTCGGCTGCTGAAGGTAGATCCGTTTCGTGCCAAGCACGATGTCGACCGACTGCGCGAAGCGCGTACTCGAATGCTTCGGGTCGAATCCCTTCGCCGCCAGGCTCCGCATCAGGTAGTCGCTGTACTCCGCGGCGAAGCCGTCGCAGGCCTTGCGCGCCCGTTCGAGCTCTGCCGCGAGCTCGCGCGGCACGCCGGACGGCTGAGCGGAGCGGATGGCCGCCAGATAGAAGGAGGACGCTGAACGCGTGTCGCCCGCCGCCACGAAGCAATCCGCGCGCTGGATCAGGCCCGCGATGTTGCGTGGTTCGGCCGCAAGCAGGCGTTCGAGCGCTGCAATCTGGCCCGGCGTGTCGGACAGGAGCCGGCAGGCACGCGCCAGACCCAGCAGAACCTGTGCATTGACTACGCCGCCCGCGACGGCCTGGGCAAGCAGTTCGCGGGCCTTCGATGCATCGCCCTTCTGCAGGGCCACGGCGCCCGCGCTGGCGTAGTCGGCTATTGGATCCATGAGCGGGCGGCATTATGCGGTTTCGTCCGGATACCGGCAAAACCTTGCGGACGCCGAGCGACCCGCCTTAGTCTAGCCGCCGCATGAACGCAGATGCCGCACGCGTGAACCAGGCCGCCGTCGCCGCCATGGCGGCGGGCGACATGGCGAGTGCGCGCGCGATGCTGACGGAAGCGCTGGCGCGGCATCGGGGCGAGCTGGGCCTGTGGCTCAACCTCGCGGTAGCCCGGCGCCAGCTGAACGACATCGAGGGCGCGTTCGAAGCGCTGCGCGAGGCGCTGCAGCTCGACAACCGGAATTTTCCGGCGCTGCTGATGCAGGCGGCGCTGCTCGATCGTCTCGGCCGCGAATCAGATGCGGCGAAAGCCTATGGTATTGCGCTCGTGCAGGCGCCGCCGGACGCCGAGCTCGATCCTCCGACCCGAAAGGCCGTGGAGCGTGCACGTGCGGTGCACCAGAAGTACATTGACGAACTCGGCAGGTTCATCCGCGAGCGAGCGGCCGGCGCCCGCGACCAGTGCACGGCGCCGGAACGCCGCCGCATCGAGTCGTTCATCGATACGACGCTGCGTACGCGCAAGCGCTACCAGCAGGAACCGCTCGAGTATTACTACCCCGGACTGCCGTCCATCGAGTTCTACGAACGCGATGAATTTCCGTGGTTGCCGGAGTTCGAGGCGGCGACCGGCACGGTGCGCGACGAACTCGGCGGGATCCTGGTGGAGGACGAAGCGGGGTTCACTCCATATGTCCGCTACGAGGATCACCTGCCGCTGGACCAATGGCGCGAGCTCAATAAATCCCCGCGCTGGAGCGCGTTCCATTTCTACGACAAGGGAAAGCCGATCCCGGAACGCGTCGCGCGCGCGCCCGGGACGATGCAGGCGATCCGGCGGCTGCCGCAGGCCGAGGTCGACCTGCGCTCGCCGACCGCCATGTTCTCGGTGCTGCAGCCGAAGACCCGCATTCCGCCGCACACCGGCATCGCGAACTTCCGTCTGGTCGTGCATCTGCCGCTGGTGCTGCCGCCGGGCTGCGGGTTCCGCGTCGGCGGCGAGACGCGCGAATGGCGCATCGGCGAGGCTTGGGTATTCGACGACACGATCGAGCATGCGGCCTGGAACGACAGCGACGAGACGCGGATCATCCTGATCTGCGACATCTGGAGCCCGCGCCTGTCGCCGGACGAGCGCGCCGCCATCCGCGCCGTGATCGCCGCAACGGATGCCTTCAAGGGCACCGTGCCGGGCGCTCATATATAGTGCGCGGCAACCGTGTTCCTCAAGATCAAGAACCTGCTGACGGATCCGGAGTGCGAGCGCCTGGTCGCGCTCGCCGGCGAGCTGCATTTCGTCGACGGGCGAGTGTCGAATCCGGCGAATGTCAGCAAGCAGAATCTGCAGGCGGACACGGAGGATCCGAAGTACGCGGAGTCGGTGCAGATCGTCGGCACCGCGTTCGCGCGTTCGCGGGAGTTCGGCAGTTTCGCGCTGCCGAAACGCATTGCGCCGCCGCTGCTGTGCCGTTACGAGCCGGGAATGAAATACGGTGGACATGCGGATGCGGCGATCATCCAGCTGCCGAAAGTGAAACTCCGCTCGGATCTCTCCTGCACGGTGTTCATCGGCGACCCGGGAAGTTACGAGGGCGGCGAACTCGCGATGGTCGTCGGCAACCAGACGCTTGCATTCAAGGGAACGCCCGGGGAGGCGATCGTGTACCCGTCCACGCTGCTGCACGAAGTCGTGCCGGTGAAGTCCGGGCAGCGGCTGGTTTCGATCACGTTCATCGAAAGCCTGATCCCCGACCTGCATCAACGCACGCAGGTTTTTGAGCTGAACGAGATCGCAGCGCTCGAGGGAAGCCGGATGTCCTGGGAGAGCCGCGTGCGGCTCGATGTCGTGCGCCAGAACCTGATGCGGATGTGGTCGACGACCTAGCCGGTTTCCAGGGACGCGAGCGGCACTTCCAGTTGCTTCGCGTAGTTCCGGGCACGTCCGGATGATTTCCGGTAAAGCGGTTCCCGTACCTGGCCGACGCTTGCCGTCCTGACGCGGTTGGGCGTGCGCTGGAAATCGAGGCAGCCCGCGTGCCATTCCAGGCCGAGGAAGGCGAGCAGCTTTTCCGTGACCTGCCGGGGCTCGACCACGTACTGGTCGTAGTCGGCGTCGAAAATACTGTCGCCGAACACGCCGCGCCAGTGCGTCATCAGGCGCTGGTATTGCAGTTGGTGATGCGCGATGTTCGGAAGGTCGGCCGCATAGGCCAGCCGGCCGTCGAACTGCTGGAACCAGATCGACAGACAGGTGTCGCGCGGATCGCGCACCGTGTTGACGAAACGCGCATTGGGGTACATCGCCTTCAGCAGGCCGAGCAGCGCGAAAGTATCCGGCCGCTTGTTCGTCACGGTCTTTCCCGCCGGGAAGGTCCGGTCGAGGTATTCGAGATATCCCTTGCCGAGCCGCTGCCAGTCCTCGGCGGACAACGCTCCGAGCCCCGCGGGAAAGGCCGTGACGGGATTCAGCAGCCTGCCGAAGTACTCGAGTTCGCCGCCGGCCGCGACCTCCGGATGGGCAGCGAGTACCTGTTCGAACAGCGTCGAGCCGGAACGGAACATGCCGGTGATGAAGATGAGCGGGCGGTCCGAGACCGGCGCTGCCCTGGCCATCCATTCCGGCGTAAACATCGCGAGGATCCCGCCGACGCGGTCTTCTTCGAGCTGCCGCTCGTAGGGCCGCAGGCGCGGCGCGCTCAGCCGGTTACCGAGTGCGTACTGTTCGAAGGCTTCGTCGTGGCGGCCAACGTCGTCCAGGGTCTTGCCGAGCGCAAAGTGCAGGCTTTCGCGCGTCATCGCATCGATATTTGCGCGCCGCAGCGCGCGCCGAAGCTTCCGGATCACGGCGTCGTCCGGGTCGGTCGCACGGCGGGCGTGCGCAATCCGCACCAGTGCGTAGTGATACGCGGGATTGATGTCGAGAATCCTGCCGAACAGGCCGATCGCGCCCGCGCGGTCCCCGAACTCCTCATGCAGCAGGGCCAGGTTGAACAGAGCCGGTATGTAATTCGGATTGATTGCGAGCGCGCGGTGCAGGAACGCGCGCGCCGCCTCTTCCCGGCGGAGTTCGGTATGGATCACGCCCATGTTGGAGAGCACTTCCTCGGACTGGTCGATGCCGAGGTCGAGGGCCTTCTGGTGCGCCATCAGCGCTTCTTCGAGCCTGCCGCGCCGGCGCAGGAAACAGGCGTAATTGAATCGGGCGACGGCGAGCGCCGGCAGGCGGTCGATGAGCTGTCGATAGCAGGTCTCGGCCTCCGCCAGCTTGCCCGACTGCTCGTGGAATGTCGCGAGTTGCAGTTCTTCAGCGCCGGTGTTCATGCGCCGCCAATCCGTTCGAGCCATTGCATGCCGCGCATGATCTCATCGCGGTTGTCCCGGCGCGACTGTGCCAGTAGTCGATCGCGCTCGTCCGGGGCAAAGGGTCGCTCGGGCGCCTTGGAATAGCGTCGAAGCGCGGGGCTTTCCAGGATGCCCGCCCGGAATGCCGGGCCCGCTTCCAGTCCGAAATGCGCCGCAATGCGCTGAATGGTGTCCGGTATATCCGCGAGCAGCGCGTCGAAATCGACCGCGAGCACGCGCTCGGGGAACTGCGCGACCGCGTCCTGCTGCGCGCGCGTTTCGGCGAGCCAGCCGAGTGCCGCGAGTTCGCCGGGCGACAGGCGGTGCAGCGGCTCAGGCGTCGCGATGCCCCGGGCGCGCAGTCGCCGCATTCGCCCCGGCGCATGTCCGCGCAGATCCGTCAGAGAATTCGCGCCGGCCAGGAGGGCCGCCAGATAGGGCTCGGCGCGCAGGTTCATATAGATGGCGCGCGCGTCCGGCTGCGCCGCCAGCAGCGGAATCGCGGCATGACCGGCACTGCTGGTCGCCTTGACGACGACGGCGCGCGACCAGTCGTAGCCGCGCGACCAGAAGCGCAGCATCATCCCGGCGAGCGCGTCGAATTGTTCCTGGCCGAGCAGCGACTCCGGCAACGGCAGGGCTTCCCAGGCATCGGCGATGACCCGGAGCGGCAACGGTTCCCGCACTGGCAGCACGACACCCGTCTGCTCGAGCAGCCGGCTCACGAGCGTCGAGCCGACGTGGCCGGTATGGAATATGAAATGGAGCGGACGCGGATCCGCGACCTGGCGCGCGGCGGCCGTGACGTCGGCGCCGGCGAGCCACGCGCCGCGGATCGTGGGCCCGAGGATCCGGTCGTCAAGGAAGCTCTCCTTGCGGTAGGTGTCGGCATCGATCTGGATCACGAGCACCAGGCCGCGGACGAGATCGATGTTGTGCACGCAGGCATCCGGCGAGACCGGCAACATCGCGCGCAACTGGCGGCCGACCGTGTTCGGCTGGTCGTCTGACATGGTGCACTATAGTGGCTGGGGCGCAGGGAAGATTCGAGTGGAGACAGTGGACATCGAGTCGCTGACGGCGCTCGGCAAGCGGCTACTGACGGGCGACGGCGTGGCGGCGGAACCGGCGAAGGCCGTGGCTTGCCTGACCGATGCCGCCGCACGCGGCAGCGGCGAGGCCAGCGCGCACCTGGCACTGTTTGCCGGGTGGGGCGTCGTGCGGGCGCGGAACATGGACGAGGCGCTTGACCAGTTGCAGCGCGCGGCGGAACAGGGCTTCGCGCCCTCCCGGCGTGAATTGCAGTTCCTGGCCCGTGCAGCGGGCAGCGACTGGGCGTCGCTGCGCAGGCTGGTGGACCTCGCGGCATGGCGGCGCGCGCCGCCGACACGCATCGTGCGCGCGGCACCCAGGATCCGCGTCGTGGAAGGCTTCGCGTCGGCGTCGGAATGCGACTGGTTGATCGAAAGAGGCAAGGGCCGGCTTCGCCGCGCGCAGGTTTACCGGCGCGACACCAGCGGCCATATGGAAGTCGGCAACCGCACCAACACCGAGTCGGATTTCACGATCGTCAATGCGGATCTCGTGCTTGCGCTCGTCCGCGACCGGATCGCAGGCAGCATCGGCATCGACGTGCGCTACTTCGAGATGACGAAACTGCTGAATTACGAGCCCGGCCAGTTCTTCGGGGTGCACGCCGACTTCCAGGCACCGGACACGCCGGCACTCGCGAAGGAAATCGAGACGCGGGGGCAGCGCACAGTGACGTTCCTGCTATACCTGAACGACGATTACGAAGGCGGCGAGACGGACTTCCCGAAGATCGGCTATCGCTTCAAGGGCCGGCGCGGCGACGCGCTATTCTTCTTCAACGTGCTGGAATCGGACGCGCCGGACTACGACACCGCACACGCCGGGCTGCCGCCGGCAAGCGGGATGAAATGGCTGCTGTCGCAATGGGTGCGCAGCAAGCCGGTTGGCTAATAGGGGTCGCATCCCTTTCTAAAGGGGACGCAACCCTTTTCACGCTCTGCCGATCCAACCCTCGGAAAAGGGTTGCGTCCCCTTTAGAAAGGGATGCGACCCCTTTGAAAAAAAAGGTTCATCTCCCAACTCCGGGGAAGGCGGCGCGGATTTTGAGGAAGAAGTAG
>JBBDXX010000026.1:0-3570 GCA_040902065.1 Steroidobacteraceae bacterium
AAGAGCGGGAAGAAAACGCGGTCGTAGAGAAAGCCGCCATGACCCCTGCTGTCGCCCGCGCCGATCCCCGTCACGCAGACCAGGCGCCGCACCGCGTTGCTTTTCATCGCGTGAAGCAGCCGCTCCATTCCTTTCGCGAACACGCCCGGCTGCTCCCAGGGGGTCCTGACCCCGATGGCGCAGCAGACCGCGTTCTGGCCCGCCATCGCGCCGGACAGCGATTGCGCGTCCAGGATGTCGCCGCGCACCTTCCTGAGCCGCTCGTGCTGCGCCGCGAGCCGTTCGGGATGGCGGGCCAGCGCGGTCACGCTGTTCCCGGTAGCCAACGCCTGTTCAACCAGCGCTCGCCCGATGCCGCGGGTTGCACCAACGATCAGGATGTTCATCATCGGTCCTCATAAGACACCCGGGCCATTCCGTTGTCATCAGGCGGGTCCGATCCCGATGGGTCCGACGTAGCGCGATCGCCCTCAGGCGCGCCGGCGGATGTGCTTTCGCCTTTGCGCTTCGGCTTCGAACTCCTCCAGGTCGGGGTCGAGCGCGCTTCGCGCCGAGACGATCCCGACCGGCCGGCCGTTCTCGATCACCGGGGCGTGCCGGAAGCCGCGCTCGTGCATCAGGAGCAGCGCGTAGCCGAACGATTCTTCCGGCGTGACCGTGTCCGGGTCGGGCGTCATCACCTCGGCCAGGCGGGTGGTGCGGGCGTCGCGCCCCTGCGCGATGACGCGATAGACCGCGTCGCGCTCGGTGAAGATTCCGACCAGACCCCCGTCTTCCACCACCATCACCGCGCCGACCTTCTTTTCCGCCATCAGCCTGGCGGCCGTGCCGACGCTGGTTTCGGGCGGCGCAATCAGGATCCTGTTGCGCTCCATCACGCTTCCGATCGGTAGACCGAACATGGCCGCTGCCCCCTATGGTCTGCTGCCGGCCAAGCTAGCGCAAACGCGGTGTTTGCCTTTGATCGTGATCAAGTATGTCCGCGGTGCCGGTTTGCGGCCGCCCGAAGGCTTACCGCCCCCGATGCCATCTGAGCGCAGGAGCAAAATGCCGTCGGGCCTGATCGCGGCGCCGGGTTTGATCCAGATCAATCTCGACCGGCGCGTTGCTCCTTACCATCTGCCGCATTGGGCACCAACAACGGGATGCTTTCAGTGTCGCCGGCGATGAAGCATTTTCTGGCCGTGGTGCTGCTCGTCGCCCTGCCGTTGGGGAGCCTTGCAGCGGTGATCTCGCATGCGCTTCCCGGTGAAATGGGGCATGCAGCGCCGGCGACGATGGTCCACGGCGATCAGCAAGACGATGCCGGCGACGATCATTCCGCACTCCTGCCCCACGACGACGACTCGGCGAGTTGCTGCGTCCTTGCGGGGTTCTGCCACGGCACTCCCGGGCTGACCGACTGGCTCGGCTCCCCGCTGCGGGACGGATCCGCCACCGACCGGGTGCTCATCGCACCCTACTGCTTCACCAGTTTCGCCTCCGAGTCCCCCGAGCGTCCGCCTCTCTAGAGATGCTCTGAGCGCCGGCCGCGGCGGCCGGCGCTCGCCTTCCCCGGATTACCGACGGTGCTCATCGTGCACCTGGTGAGGTGTGGTTGCGCGCCCGCCCGAACGCGGGCGACTCTTGACGGAGGCTTCATGAAAGACAACAAGAAGCAGGCTCCGAAGGCCCACCTGGTGGCCGCCTTTCTCATCGCCTTCTCGGTATTGCTGATCATCCCGACGTGGTGGGCCTACGGCGTGCTGCTTCCCGCGGACGGCGGTCATGCTCACGGCGCCGAAGCACTGGCTTCCTACGCCGAATTCGAAGAGAAGACGGCCCGCTTCATCGAGGCGCGTCGGCTGCCGGACGGCTCGGTGCGCGCCGAGCACGGAAAGCCCATCTACGTCCTCGCGGTCCAGTACGCCTTCAAGCCCAACACCCTGCGGCTCACGGCCGGAGCGCACTACGAGCTGCAGGTGCTGTCGACCGACGTGGTTCATGCCTTTTCCGTCCTGATGGGCAATAGCAGCTACAACGCGGTGGTCATGCCCGGGATCGTGACCGCCCTCAAGCTCAAGCCGACGAAGCCAGGCAGGTACCTGGTCGTCTGCAACGAGTACTGCGGGCTCGGGCATGACTACATGTACTTCTCCATCATCGTCGAGGAAGGTGGCGAGCAGAACGAGAAGGGCAGCACCCTCGAGAAGGGCGACGGACATGGCAAGCACACGCACTGACGGCAGGCAAGCGGAGAATCCCATGTCTCTAGTGCAGGAAATCGAAAAAACCCATCCCGACGACCAGAGGCTGATGGCCGCCTACGCCATCGCCGGGTTGCTCTCCCTGGTGGGCGCCTTTGCCCTGGCGGCGATCCTGGTGGCGATCAAGACGCCAGTGTTCGGCCTGGCCAGGGGGGATTTGTATTATCGAATGCTGACCGGCCACGCCATTCTCGGCTTCGTCTACTGGTTCGCATTCATCCAGGCGGCGCTGCTGATCGCAGGAGCTACCGCTTTACGCAACGGCGCACGCTTGTGGAGCCTGAAGCTGGGCTGGGTGGCGTTCGCTTTCATCGCCGCCGGGCTCGTGATCAACATGGTGGGGGTCTTTACCGGCGCCGATGTCCTGTATACCGCCTTCCCTCCGCTGGCCAAATCGTTCCCGGCGGCTCCGCTGATTTATCTGGGCTACCTGTTCGTCGCCGCCGGGGCCTTCCTCATCACCCTGGATTTCCTGGCGACCGTCATCAGCTGGGTGGAGAGCAAGGCTTCGGTGACGGCGTGGAAGAGAATGCTCGGCGAAGTTCACGTCAGCACTTTCGCGGCCATCTGCGCCGTGCCGCTGATATTTTCCATCGTGCTCACCGCTTTTTTTCTGTACATCCCCGCTTTCATGTGGTCCATGGGCTGGATCAGCACGGATGCGAGGGAATTCGCCCTGAACTTCAGGCTGACGTATCACGTCATGTTTCACATCATCCACTACATTCCGGCGATGGCGATGATCGCCGTTGCCTACGTGCTGGTCGAGCTCACCACCGGCGCCCACACGGTATACCGCAAGACGGTGGCAAAAGCCCTGTTCCTGATGTACCCCGCCGTCGTGCCGCCGACGTTCCTGTATCACCTCATGGCCGACCCTTCCATCACGCAGGGCATCAAGATCGTCGGCTCGGCGCTGTCCCTGCTGGTATGGATACCCTCCCTCCTCCACATGTTCATCATCACGGGCATGATGGAAGCGCGCATGAGATCGGCCGGGCATGGTGTTTTCGGCTGGATAAGGCATCTGCCGTGGAACAACCCGGCGTTCGGCTCCCTGATCATGGGCATGATCACCTTCGGCATTGCCGGGGGTCTCACCGCCGTTCTCCTGCAGGAGCAGACCGCCTCGCTGCTGCATGGCACCTTCGCCGTACCGGCCTATATTCATCCGATGGTCGTGGGCGCCGCCAGCCTTATTTACATGGGCATCGTCTACTACGGCGTCAGTATCGGCATGAAGCGTGACCTCTGGGGGCCGGGCATGGCGCGCATCCAGCCTTATCTGCTGAGCGTTGCGCTGCTGGTCTTCGCGTGGGCAGGC
>JBBDXX010000027.1:0-3160 GCA_040902065.1 Steroidobacteraceae bacterium
CCATGCGCGATAGTATGCCGGCCTCGGTCCGGGCAAAGCTCGCCGCCAAGAAACCACCTGTCACCCAGGCGGAAATCGAGCAATGCTTCGCCAACCGAACGGGTACTTATCTTCTGGATCAGAGGGAAGAACACGCCTCTGATCCGCCGACACGATGGTTCATTGCTGAGACATATTACGGACGCAAACTGAAGGTCGTATTCATCCCGAGGGGCAACGATATCGTTGTTCGGACTGCCTATGATCCGAACGCAGATGAAGTGAGGATCTACAGGAAGTTTGCTACCTAGCTTTTGTGCTGATCTGACTATGGAAACGAGAAATGTCTAAGCAACCCCAAGTCCCTTCCACGGATGAGGCGTGGGACACCGGGGAATTGGGGCGCGAGGAACAATTCGTTGTCCGCGCCCCTGACGTGGACGAAGCGAAGATCGACAATGCACTGGACTTGCAGCTGATCTCGATCCGTCTGCAAAAATCCCTCATCGAGGATTTCAAGCACATTGCCGCGCTGAACGGCATTGGCTATCAACCCCTCATGCGCCAGATTCTGAAGCGCTTCGCGGACGCGGAGAAGAAGCGCATCCTGCGCGAGCGCGCAGCCGAGATGAAGGTGCAGATCAAAGCTGCGAAGTCCGCTAAAGGCGAGGAGCCGGACGACCCTCCGGCGCCCCGCCGAAAGGTGGCCAGCGCCCAGGGTTGAAACCCGCTTCGGCGGGTTTTCTTTTCGAGGTCGAAGTCCCTGAGCTCCTTCGGGACGATGAGCTGGAACGCCGGCGCGGGCGGCCGGGGCGCTTCGCGGCCACGAAACTGGCGCTCGCCGACCTGGCCTACGACGTGCTGCTGGAAACCGGGATTCGCATCCAGCCCCTGCCGGTCTGGGAGGAGGAATGGGTGCATCCGGAGACGTACTCGAATCCGCGCCTGCTGCACAACATCCGGCGCGAGGGCGTGCGCTCGTACCTGGGCCGGCGCGCCCGATCGCATCGCCGGGGACAGGGTTGACCGTTGTTTACCGCCTGCCCGCCGTCAACGGCAATCCGAGAACCGCGGCGGCGTGATTCAGCTTGCGATCGAAACAGGCGAAAGCGACCGCCATCCCCGACTGCTTGAGCAACAGATCCGCCGCGGCCAGATGCACGCTGTCGTAAGCGCGCAGCGCGAATGCCCCGGCCAGCTCCGCGGCCCGCTGGAGGAGCGCCTGGTCGAGGCCCACCTGGACGTAATTCTCCCAGTCACCGGAGAACTCCAGCCTGAGCGCGTCGCATTGCTTTTCGCTCAGCACCTGCTCGCGGCGCAGCCGCGCGAAGGCCGCGTGCGCCTCGACAAAGGCGATCGCGTGGCTCGCGATCGCTTCGGCATCGCGCATCGCGCCGAGAATTTCGGCGCTGCCCTCCTCGGCGACATACGCTTTTATCAGCGCCGAGGAGTCGAGGTAGAGAATCATCCGCGGTCTTCAAGCACCCGGGAGGCGGCGCTCCTGCCCGTGATCCTCGGGCGGCCCCGGCCGCCCTTCGGTTTCCTGCCGTTCCAGCGGATCAGCCCGCTCTGCAGCAACTGCTGCAGCTTCGGCGCGCCGGCGTCGGCGACCGGACTCAGCCTGGCCATCGCGGTATCGCGCGAGGTGACGATCACGGATTCCCCCCTCGTCTTGACGAGACGAAGGTACTTCGAAAGATGGGTTTTGAGCTCGCGCACGGAAACGCGCATCGCAGGCCTCGACCGGGTGATATGTGGCCACATTGTACTACTTCGTGACTACATTGAGGGCGCGCCCGGCGCCTCTGACGGACGCCGGCTACGGCGCCATGCGCCGCGGCTAGAACGGGTCAGGTGCGACGAGGATGCGCCTTTGCCCGTCCTCTTCACAGCGGGCGCGCTTCGGCGAGCACCCGGTCGCGGATGTAGCGCGAGATCTCCTGCGGCGTGCGCACGTCCACCGGCAGGCCGAGGAGCCGGGAGAGCTCCTCCTGCAGCCCGGCGAGCGTGAACAGCGTCGCGCGCGGCCGAGCCGAACACGCGCACGTTGCGCGCGCCGTGCGCGCGGGCGAGCTCGAGGATGCGCTCGCGGTGGGCTTCGAGGGCGGCCGAGGGGCGGGTCATGGCGTGGGCATTCTAATCCGGGCAGGGGTGGGGTTTGTACGGCGGGCCCGGTGGGCTATGCCGCGGCCCCGAATCGCCCTATGATGCCCGCATGGACGACGGCGTGCGCTGGACGCTGAAGGTTTCCCCCGATACCGACGAGGCCGTGCGCGCGTACCTGGGCCGGCGCGGCCGCAGCGCGCGCGCGCTTTCGCGGCTGGTCGAGGACGCGCTGCGCGCGCAGGTGTTCGAAAAATCGGTCGAGCGCGTCAAGGGCATGACCGCGGGCGTGGGCGCGGCGCATCTGCGCGGCGTCGTGCGCCAGGCCGTGCGCCACGCGCGGCGGCATGCGCGATGACGCTTGCGCGTCGTCCTCGATAGCAACGTCTTCATCAGCGCGCTCATCTCCGCGGGCGGCGCGCCGCACGCGATCTACCGCGCGTGGCGGGAGCGGCGCTTCCTGCTGGTGACCTCGGCCGTGCAGATCGCCGAGCTGCGGCGGGCGAGCCGCTACCCGAAGCTGCGCGCGATCGTTCCGGCGCGCGAGTTCGGAGCCCTGCTCAATCGCCTGCACGGCGCGCTGGTGCTGCGCCGCCTGCCGAGGGTGGAGCTGTCCGCGGATCCGGACGACGACTACCTCCTCGCCATGGCGAAGGCCGGCGGGGCGGATTTCCTCGTGACCGGGGACGCGAAGCACCTGCTGCGCCTGCGCAAGCTGGGCCGCACCAGGATCCTCGCACCCGCCGCGTTTCTGAGGGCGATCGGGTAGCTCGCGGGTGCCGCCGTGCGGCGGGGCTTCCGTACGGCGGACCCTTCGTACGGTGGGCCCACGGCCCACCCTGCTTGTTCACCGCGATCTTCCAGCGCCCGCTCATTTCCGTGGGCTCTGTCTTAAGGTAACTCTGCGGGATCAGGCGTCGAGCTCCACCGGGCGGTTGAGCGCGATCTTCCAGCGCCCGCTCGTCTTGCGGGGCGCGGCGCGCGAGGACGGGTCGAGGGGCTTCACCGACTTCGCCCGCGCCGCGAAGGGCTCCAGGGCGCGCGCCGCGCGCTCGTGCCCGGCGAGCTCGAGCAGGTA
>JBBDXX010000028.1:0-105803 GCA_040902065.1 Steroidobacteraceae bacterium
AGCAGTGACGACCGCGTGCCCGCCTATCTCACCCCGGAGTTCGGCGAAGAACCTTATTAAAGGGTTGCGTCCCCTTTTCGAAAGGGATGCGACCCCTCTTATAAGCGGATCCGGCGCCACGCGCCACTGCGCCAGCGCAGCCAGAGTGCGGCGCCGATCGCGACGACGTAGACGAGGATCGCGCTCCAGCCGCCCACGGCGCCCAGGCCGTAGCCTGGCAAGCCGTCGATCCACCCCTCGTTCGGTGCGAATGTCAGCATGTGCGTGAGCGGCAGGAACAGCAGCATGCCGCAGGCCAGCACGATCAGCGCCGGCACGCGCGCGTCGCCCGCGCCGCGCAGGCAGAATGCGCTCGCGAAGTTCACGCCGTCGAAGAACTGGTAGGCCGCAGCCAGCCACAGCAGCGTCGAACTGAGCGCGATGACCTCCATGGCGCGCGGATCCGCGGCATTGACGAACAGGGGCACCAGCCAGTCGCCGACCAGCGCAATCAGGATGCCGACGCCGCCCATGAAGCAGGCGACGATCAGGATGATGCGGTTGCCGAGCTTTTCCGCCCAGTCGCGGTCGCCGGCGCCGATCGCCTGCCCGACCAGCGTCGTGCCGGCGAGTGCGAGCCCGATGCCCGGCATGTAGGCAAGTGACGTGAAGATCACGATGATCTGCGTCGCCGCGCCGTCGACGACGCCGAACTGCACCTGCATGAGCTGGAACAGCGCCGCCGCGCCGAGATCTGCGGACGCCGTCATGGCCATCGGCAGGCCGAGCGCGATCAGCGTGACGAGGCGCCGGGTGCGTGGCCGCCAGGTGAGCCGGGGCGTGAAGCGCTTCGGCTCGAGACGCAGGATCATGACGATTGCGAGCGCGACCCCGAGCAGCTCCGCGCAGGTGGTGGCCCAGGCCGCACCCGCGATGCCCCAGCCGAAGCGAAAAATGAAGGCCTCGTTCAGCACGACGTTCGATGCCATGACGGCGAGGCCGATGGCCAGCGGAATGCGCGTGCGGCCGATGCCGTTAAAGAACGCGACCGCAGTCCACAGCGCCGCGGCCAGGGGTCCCCCGACCATGCGCGGCCCCCAGAAATCGATCGCGAGCGCCTCCACTTCCGGCGCCAGCGCGAAAGCCCGGATCATTGCGGGACCGAAAGCGATGGTCAGCGCAAAGGCGGGAATCGTCAGCAGCGAGGCCCACAGGCCAAGCCATGCAATCTGCGTAGCGCGACGGTATCGACCGGCGCCGTATGCCTGGGCGACCAGCGTCTGCACGCCCATCGCTACACCGCCGATCAGGAAGAGCGCGAGCAGCGCGAGCCAGTGGACGGCCGAAATCGCAGCCGTCGCCGCCGTCGACAGCCGGCCGACGAACCAGGTGTCGGTGAGATTGAGCACAGCCTGCACGGTGCTGTTCAGAACGAGCGGCAGCGCCAACACCGCAACCGCCCGCATGTCGATATGGCGTTACCCGGCCGCATCCACGCGCACGGCGGGCAGGGCGCTGTCGCGCCTGGCGAGGGGAGCAGCCGCCGTCATCGCGGTGCTGCCGGCAGCGTTCCGCGCCAGGGACCGCCGCCGCGGCCGGCGATCCAGGCGTGCAGTTCAGCGGCTGCGGCGAGTGCGATGGCCTCGGGCGTGCGCGCGCCGATATCGAGTCCGAGCGGCGCGCGCAGCCGGTGGCGCAAGGCCGTGGCCTGCGGGCCGAGTTGGCCGAGCAGTCGCTCGCGCCGCGCGGGCGGACCGAGCAGGCCGACATAGGCGATGCCGGGCTGCGACGCGACCGCCGCCAGGTAGGCGAGGTCCGCCTGCAGGTGATGACTCATGACGATGGCGGCATCGCAGCGGGGAAGTTCCGGCAACGCGGCAAATTCTCCAGGCGGCTGGCAGCGCAGATCGCAATGAGGAAAACGTTCCGGCACGGCGAGCGCCGGCCGGTGGTCGCAGACGGTCACCGCGAAGCCGAGCGCGACTGCGTGGCGCGCCAGTGGCACGGCATCGGCGCCGGCGCCGCAGAGCAGCAGTTCAGGCGGCGGTCGCAAAGGCAGGATCAGCACGTCGACAAGCTCTCCGCCGTCGATGCATTCGACGATGCGGGCCTCGGCCTCGGGAGCGCGCGCAACACGCGCGTCGCGCACCGGTTCCGGTTCGGGCCAAGGCGCATCGCCGCCGCCGTCCCACCAGCCACGGCCCGCGGCGGGCCCGCTGACGACGAGTCCCAGCGAACCGACGCGCCTTTTACCGATGCAATCGGCGACGGCCGCCAGCGGCTGCCAGGCTTCGGCCGGCCCGACGCGCTGCAGCAGCACCTGCATCGCGCCCTCGCATCCGCTGCCGATCCCGAACAGCAGGTCCTCGTCGCCGCGCATGTCATAGCTCGCCACGCGCGCCATTCCGGTCGTCAGCACATCCTGCGCGTGCAGCACGAGATCGACTTCGAGGCAGCCGCCGGACAGCAGGCCGCGCAGCTGCGAACGCGCCGTGATCAGCATCTGCGTGCCGGTCTTGCGATAGGTCGAGCCCGCCGTGGAGACGACGGTCGCGAGCACGAATGCGTCGCCTTGCGAGCGCAACTCGCGAAAATCGCGCACCAGGGGCGCGAGCGGTGCTTCCAGCCCATGGGACATGGGGCGTAAGCCTATCATCGGATAGAATGCCTGCCGTGCCAGCCATCCAGACGGAATGCGTGATCATCGGCGCCGGTCCCGTCGGATTGTTCGCGGTTTTCGAACTCGGCCTGCTCGGCATGCGCTCTGAAGTCGTGGACTCCCTCCCGCACCCGGGCGGGCAGTGCACGGAGCTTTATCCGGACAAGCCGATCTACGATATTCCCGCATTGCCGGTGTGCGGCGCCCAGGAACTGGTCGACCGCCTGCTGCAGCAGATCAAGCCATTCCACGCCGGCATGCATCTCGGACAGGAAGTCGTCGCGCTCGAGCGGCAGCCGGACGGACGCTTCGCGGTCGAAACTTCCGCCGGAACGCGCTTCGATGCCGGCAGCGTGATCATTGCGGCGGGCCTCGGCTCATTCCAGCCGCGCCGGCTGATGGTGCCGGACGCAGAAGCCTACGAAGGCAGCCAGATCCACTATCGCGTGCAGCGCGCCGGGGAATTCCACGGCCAGGATCTCTTGATTGCGGGCGGCGGCGACAGCGCGCTCGACTGGACCCTGGAGCTCTGCGGCAAGGCGCGGTCGGTGACCCTCGTGCATCGCCGCGCCGAGTTCCGCGCCGCGCCGGCTTCGGTCGCGCGCATGAAAGCCTTTGCGCAGGCCGGCAGGCTCCGTCATCTCGAAGGGACAATCCAGGCGCTGAAGTCTCACGGCGGACGGCTGGTCGGTGCAACCGTGGTCAACCGGGACAAGTCGACGACGGACCTCGAGTGTCAGCAGGTGATCGCGTGTTTCGGCCTGCATCCGAAACTGGGGCCGGTTGCGAACTGGGGACTCGCGCTCGAGAAGAAGGCGCTCGCGGTCGATACCGAAAAGTTCCAGACCAGTGTGCCGGGCGTCTTCGCGATCGGTGACATCAACACCTACCCGGGCAAGAAGAAACTGATCCTGTCCGGCTTCCACGAGGCGGCGCTCGCAGCCTTCGGCGTACAGCACCACGTGTATCCGGAGAAGCGCCAGTTCCTGCAGTACACGACGACGAGCCCGGTCATGCGCGAACGGCTCGGCGTCGCGCCGCCGGACTGAGCGTCATGGAACCGCGACTCAAGGACCTGCTGAAGCTCCTCGACCTCGAGCGACTGGAGGACAATCTGTTCCGCGGCCAGAGCCGCGACATCGGCGCGCCGCAGGTATTCGGCGGCCAGGTGCTGGGCCAGGCGCTGGTCGCCGCTTCCCGCACGATCGACGACCGCCAGGTGCATTCGCTGCACGCGTATTTCCTGCGCCGCGGCGACGTCAATGCGCCGATCATCTTCGAGGTGGACCGCAGCCGGGACGGCGGCAGTTTCACGAGCCGCCGCGTCGTCGCGATCCAGCACGGCCAGCCGATCCTGACGATGTCGGCGTCATTCCAGATCACCGAGCCGGGCCTCGACCACCAGTCGCCGATGCCGCCGGCCCCGCCGCCGGAAGAATTGCAGGACCTCGGCGAGTTGAACGCGGCGCTGCTCGATCGCGTGCCCGAGAAGGTGCAGTGCTTCTTCCGGCAGCAACGGCCGTTCGAGTTCCGCGCCGTGAATCCGCCGGACTTCCTCAACCCGGTCAAGCGCCCTGCGGAGAAGCGGGTGTGGTTCCGCGTCGTCGGTGCGCTGCCGGACGACCAGGCCCTGCACCGCTGCCTGCTGACTTACGTGTCCGATTACCACCTGCTCGACACCGCGACCCTGCCGCACGGCGTGTCGTTCATGCAGCTGCAGATGGCCTCCATCGACCACGCGATCTGGTTCCATCGCGACCTGCGGATCGACGAATGGCTGCTGTACGTGACGGAAAGCCCGAGTGCTTCCGGTGCGCGCGGTTTCAGCCGGGGCGCGATCTATACGCGTTCGGGCCTGCTGGTCGCGAGCGTCGCCCAGGAAGGACTGATCCGCCCCCACAGCCGCTGGACCAGCCCGGCCGGCCAGCAGAAATGATCTCGCCGCCTCAGCGGTAGAACTTCTTCCACAGGAAGTAGACGGGGATTCCGGCCAGTGAGATCGCGACGTTGACGAGCGCGATCGCCGGCGTATTGATCAGCGCGTTGCCGAGCACCAGCAGGACCGCGGCCACGTACAGGAACAGGATCCACGGATAACCGAATGCCAGGTAGGGCCGCTCGGCGTCGGGACGCGTACGGCGCAGGCGCCAGACGCCCAGCACGGCCAGCGCGTAGAACGGCATCAATCCCAGCACAAAGGTTGCGGCGAGTTGCTCGAAGGTCCGTATCGACACGTAGGTACAGGCGATCCCGGTCGCCACCAGGATCGCAACGTGCGGGGTCGCGTAGCGCGGATGGACCCGGCCGGTCGCCGCGAAGAAGTTGCGGTCGCGGCCCATCGCATAGAAGAGGCGCGGCTCGGACATCGTGACGCCGGCGAGGGCGCCGAAGGTCGAGACCATTACCAGGCCGGAGATCAGCGCCGTGGCACCCGTGCCCAGAACGCGCCCCGCAGCGTCGGCGGCAACCAGCGGCGAATTCTGGATCATGTCGAGCGGCAGGATGTAGAGGTAAGCGACATTGACGGCGAGGTACACGATCATCACGCCGCCGACGCCCAGCAGCAGCGCTCGCGGCACATTGCGCTGCGCGTCCTGCACTTCGCCGGCCATGTTGCAGAACGAGGACGCGCCCTCGTAGGCCCACAGCGCGGCAACCAGCGCCAGCAGGAAACCGGGAACAGTGGCCGGCGCCCAGGAAATATCGTCGGCGAACGAGCCGGTCGCGGGATCGCCGAGCGCCATCACGAAGCTCGCGAGCGACACCAGCGCGACCACTTTCAGGAACGTGAATACATTCTGGATCCCGGCGCCGAGCAGGACCGACCGGTAATTGGCCGAGGCAAGCAGGGCGATCAGGCTGACCGCCACCGAGCGGCGGCCGAAGTCGGTCATTGGCACAAACTTGCCGAGGTACTCGGCAAAGACCATGGATATGGCCGCCCAGCCGGCGGGATTGATCAGCAGGAAGGTCCAGCCGTAGACGAAGGCGGCGAGTTCGCCGAAGGATTCGCGGATGAACACGTACAGCCCGCCGGCGCGCGGATACATGGCGCCGAGTTCGGATAACAGCAGCGCGAAGCACAGCGTCAGCAGGCCACCCGCGACCCAGACGAGGAGCATGCCGCCCGCGCTGCCGGTCTGCGTCGCCACTTCGGCGGGAACCCGGAAGATTCCGCTGCCAATCGTGACGCCGGCAACGGTCGCAACGGCGGCCGCCAGCTTCAGGCGGCGCGGTAATTGACCGCTCATTGGGCCGCTCAAGGCATCACGTGCGATCGTCCAGGACCTTGCCCGGGTTCATGATGCCCTGCGGATCGAGTGCGCGCTTGATCTTGCGCATCAGGTCGAGGGCTGCGGGATCCTCATAACGTGCCAGCTCACCGACCTTGAGCTGGCCGATGCCATGCTCGGCGCTGATGCTGCCGCGATAGCGTGCCACCAGATCGTGCACGCCACGGCCGATCGCATCCGCCCTGTGAGCGAGGTCGCTGCCGTCGTTTCCGGCTGGCGCGCTGACATTGAAATGCAGGTTGCCGTCGCCCAGGTGGCCGTACGCCACCAGCCGGGCGCCGGGCGCCAGGCGCTCGATCAGCGCACGGCCCTCGTCGATGAACTGCGGCAGTTGCGCCGTCCCGACCGCTACATCGTGCTTGAGGCCCGGTCCTTCGTGCCGCTGGCCTTCAGGAATCGTCTCGCGCAGGCGCCAGAACGCCTCGCGCTGGGCTTCCGATGTCGCCGTCACCGCGTCGTTTGCGACGCCGTCGCCGATCGCCGCTGCGAGCGCTGTCTCGAAACGTCCGCCCAGGTCGGAATCTGCCTGCGGCAGCGAGATCTCCGTCAGGACGTACCACTCGTGCGGGTGCTCGAAGGGATCGCGGGTCGCGGGCACATGGCGGCAGACGAACTCGAGCGCGATGCGCGGCATCAACTCGAAGGTGGTCACCGCATCGCCCAGCGCTTCGCGCAGGCGGCCGAGAAGGCGCACGGCGTCTCCGGGCGAAGCGATGGCAGCGAGCGCCGTCGCGAATGCCGCCGGCCGGGGCCACAGTCGGAGGCTCGCGGCGGTCACGATGCCGAGCGTGCCTTCCGCGCCGATGAAGAGCTGCTTGACGTCGTAGCCGGTGTTGTCCTTGCGCAGCGCCGTCAGCTGATCCAGCACCGTGCCATCCGGAAGCACGGCCTCGAGTCCCAGCACGAGTGCGCGCATCATTCCGTAACGGAGCACTGCGGTGCCGCCCGCATTGGTGGAGATGATGCCGCCCAGCGTGCAGGAGCCTTCGGAGCCCAATGACATCGGCAGCAGGCGGTTCGCCGCGGCGGCCGCATCCTGCAGCGCTGCGAGCACGCAGCCGGCCTCGGCGGTCATCGAATCGTTGTCCGCGTCGGCGGCGCGTATGCGGCGCATGCGCCGGAGTGAAATCACGATGTCGGTGCCGATGGCACGCGGCGTCGCACCGCCGCAGTAACTGGTATTGCCGCCCTGCGGGACCATGCCGATGCCGTGCGTGGCGCACAGCCGCACGAGCTCCGCGACTTTCGCGGTGGAGTCCGGCAGGGCGACGAGCGGTGTGCTGCCGCGATGGATGCGGCGGAAATCGGTCTCGAATGGCGCGCGATCGCCCGGGGAGTCGAGCCAGCCGCCGGGCCCGAGCATGCTCCGGATCGCATCGAGGCTTGCGCGGGAAGGCGGGCGGGTCATGCCCGCCATCTTACTGAGCCAGCGGTGCGGCCTGCAGGGCGGCGATGCGTTCCTCGATCGGCGGGTGACTCATGAACAGCTTCTTCAGCCCCTGGCCGACCCCGCCAGCGATGCCGAAGGCGGCCATCTTGTCCGGCAGCGGCTGGGTATGGCCGCGCCGTAAAGCCTCGAGCGCGCCGATCATGTTGGTGCGGCCCGCGAGGCGCGCACCGCCGCTGTCGGCGCTGAACTCGCGACGGCGCGAAAACCACATCACAATCATCGTCGCGAGGAAAGCGAGCACCAGCTCGGCGACGATCGTCGTAATCCAGAACGCCGGTCCGTGCCCGCGCTCGTTGCGGAACACGACCTTGTCGACGATGTTGCCGATCAGGCGCGAGGCGACGAACACGAAGGTATTCACGACACCCTGGATCAGGGTCAGTGTGACCATGTCGCCGTTTGCCACGTGACTCACTTCATGCCCCAGCACGGCCTCGACTTCGCTCCGGTCCATCTGGCGGAGCAGGCCGGTGCTGACGACGACGAGGGCGTTGTTGCGCCGCGCGCCGGTTGCGAATGCATTGGGCGTGGGCGAATCGAAGTAACCGACCTCCGGCATGCCGATCCCGGCCTGCTGCGCCTGCCGGCGCACCGTCTCGACGAGCCATACCTCGTGCTCGTTCTGGGGCTGGGCGATGATCTTGACGCCCATCATTCGCTTCGCCATCCACTTCGAGATGGCGAGCGACAGGAAGGCGCCGCCGAATCCCAGCACGGCGCCGAAGATCAGCAGCGAATTGAAGTTGATGCCCTGCTCATTGAGCCAGGGTTCGACGCCGAGCAGGCGCAGGGTGACACTCGCGACGATCAGGATGGCGAAGTTGGTCAGGACGAACAGCAGTGTGCGTTTCATGGACGATCCGGATGGGTGCGGCCAGGGTTCATTTCAAGGGCAGCCGGAATCGCCAGTCTATTCTTCGTCCTTGTCGTCCTTCTTCCGGTCCCGGCGCGTCGGCGGCGATTCGCCCAGCACTTCGTAGCGGCGCAGGTCGGAGAGCTTCTCGATCGACAGGATGCGGCATTGCTCGAGCCGCCCGAATTCCCGGTACGCGATCGAGTCGCGGCCGAATCCGCAGATCTGGCCGTTGCCGTCGCCGTCGACCGCAGCGAGTGTTGGCCGGTTCTTCACGTCGAAGCAGCCCCCCGCGACATCGACCAGGTACGCCGTGCGGCCGCCACCGCCATAGAGAACGACATAGCGGTTGTCCAGCGCATTGAATCCCGAGATGGAATTCTGGAACACGCAGTCGGTCGTGCGCACCATCTTGCGGTTCTGGTCCGGTTTCTGTTTCGCGCCTGACTCCGGATCGGGCGCGGTCGTGGCGCAGGCCGTGAGCGCCAGGAACGTCAATGCCTGCAGGGCTTTCATGCTCGTTCTCCTCGCGTGCCGTGGACGCTCAATAATCGTCGCGGTTGCCGTACTCCTCGTCGTCCTCGTCTTCCTCGTCATCGTCTTCATCGTCGTCATCCCAGTCGTCGTCTTCTTCTTCTTCTTCTTCTTCTTCTTCGTCGTCGTCCTTATCATCGTCGTCGGAGCCGGACCAGCCTTCCGGCTCCTCAGTCAGGTCGAGGTCGAGCTCCTGCCACGTTTCATAGTCGATTTCCTCGACGTCGCCGTCCTCGTACTGCAGCTCGATCAGCTCCGAATCCTCGTCGATAGAGAGGACCTGAAAGACTTCCTCATCCTCGAGGCTTTCATACCACTGTCCGGGTACCGGGTTGTGATCGCGGCCCATGCGGCTCCCTCGCCAGAAATCGAGTCTGATATTACGGGCGCGGGGCAATCAGTGGCAACGGCGCGGCAAGGTCTTGTCTGCGGGGAATGGCGCCCCAATGCTGGCGACCAGGCCCACAAACCGCCGCAAGGAGCAGGACCATGACATTGATTCGCTGGGAACCGTTCAGGGAACTGGACGACATTTTTGCCCGTTACACGCCGTACCTCGGCCGCATGCCGGTTGCCCGGTCCGCGGCTGCCGCCGAGCCCGAAGGCCGGGCCTGGGCGCCGGCCGCGAATATCTCGGAGACCGAGACTGACTACCTGATCAAGGCGGAATTGCCGGAAGTCAGCAAGGAAGACGTCAAGGTCACGATCGAAGAAGGCGTGCTGACGATCAGCGGAGAGCGCCGTAACGAGTTCGAACACAAGGACGAAAAGGTCCATCGCGTGGAGAGCTTCTACGGCAATTTCTCGCGCAGTTTCCGGCTGCCGGAAGATGCGGACGCCGATGCCGTCCGAGCCGAGAGCAAGAACGGCGTCCTGACGGTCAGGGTGCCGAAACAGCCCGTAAGCCGCGCAAGGACCGTCGAAGTACAGGTAAACTGAAGGACCGCGGGCGGTGGCCGGTGTCGGCCGCCGCCCGTCCGTCAGCACAGGGAGGTCCCATGGCGACGGAATTTGACGCGGTCCGGACGATACTGCTGGCCCAGAAACAGGAGCTGCTGGCGCGCGCGGCCAAGGTTCACGCCGATATCACGCGCTCTTCGGGGCCGCTCGACAAGGATTTCGCCGAGCAGGTCGTGCAGATGGAGAATGACGCCGTGCTGGCCGGCATCGGCGAAGCGACCGCGGCCGAACTCGCGCAGATCAATCGCGCGCTCGCGCAGCTCGACCAGGGCACCTACGGCGTCTGCAGCCGGTGCGGCAAGCCGATCGACACGCGCCGGCTCCAGGCGCTGCCGTATTCCGATCGCTGCATCACCTGCGCGGAGAAAACCGGCTGAGGCCGGATCTCCGGCATGCCGCAATACAAGGCGCCACTCCGGGAATTCCGCTACGTCCTGCACGAGGTGCTCGGCGCCGCGCAACACTACCGTGCGCTCGGGCGTGACGATGTCAACCAGGAACTGATCGACAGCGTGCTCGACGAATGCGCGCGCTTTGCCGAGAACGTGATCGCTCCGACCAACGAGCCCGGCGATCGCATCGGCGTCCGGCGCGAGCCGGACGGACGCGTCATCACGCCGCCCGGTTTCGTCGAGGCCTATCGCCAGTATGTCGCCGACGGCTGGGCGGCGTTGTGCGGACCGGCCGAAGCGGGCGGCCAGGGCCTGCCAGAGAGCCTCGGCGGGCCGGTCGGCGAGATGCTGGTCGCGGCCAACATGTCCTGGAAGCTGTACAGCGGCCTGACCGACAGCGCGGTGCTCTGCCTCGATCGGCACGGGACCGGTGAACTCAAGCGAGTCTATTTACCCAAGCTCGTCAGTGGTGCCTGGAGCGGCACGATGGTGCTGAGCGAACCTCATGCCGGCACGGATCTCGGACTGATGCGCACGCGCGCCGTGCCGGACGGCGCGGACGGCTATCGCGTCAGCGGCACGAAGATCTTCATCACCAGCGGCGAACATGACCTGACCGAGAACATCGTGCACATGGTGCTGGCGAAGCTGCCGGACGCGCCGGCGGGATCGCGCGGCATCAGCATGTTCCTGGTGCCGAAGTTGCTGCCCGATGGGGCGGGCGGACCGGGCGAGTCCAACGGTGTCTCCTGCGCGAGCATCGAGCACAAGCTCGGCATCCACGGCTCGGCTACCTGCGTGATGAATTTCGACGATGCACGCGGCTGGCTGATCGGCGAGATCAACGGCGGTCTCCAGTGCATGTTCACGATGATGAACCATGCCCGGCTCTGGGTCGGCCTCCAGGGACTGGCACAGTGCGAGGGGGCATATCAGAAGGCGCTCGCCTACGCGCGGGAACGCCGGCAGGGCCGCACGTCGGACGGCGGAAACAATGCCGGCGCCGACCCGATCATCGGTCATCCCGATGTGCGACGCATGCTGTTGACGCAGAAGGCGCTGATCGAGGGGGGTCGCGTCCTGAACTATTACGCCGGCCTGCAGATGGACAGCGCGCTGCATCACCCGGATGCAGCCGAGCGCGAACGCGCCGACGGCCTGCTCGCGATCCTCACGCCGGTCGTCAAGGGTTTCCTGACCGACATGTCGCTCGAATGCACGAGCCATGCGCTGCAGGTGCACGGCGGTCACGGCTACGTCCGGGAAACCGGCGTCGAACAGTTCTTCCGCGACGCGCGCATCACGGCGATCTACGAGGGTACGAATGGCGTGCAGGCCCAGGACCTGCTCGGCCGCAAGGTGCTGGGCTCCGGCGGAGCGCTGGCGCGGGCGTTGGGCGGCGTGATCGGCGGGTTCTGCGAGCGCCATGCGAGCTCGGAGGAGCTGTCCGAGTTCATCACGCGCCTGACCGGGCTGCTGAAAGAATGGAGCGAAGCGACCGAAGCGGTCGCGCTGCGCGCCGGCCGCGATCCGGACGAAACCGGCGCCGCGGCGATGGACTACCTGCAGCTCACCGGATACCTGTGCCTGGCCTGGTGCTGGGCGCGCATGGCGGCCGTCTCGACGGCAGCCCTGAAAAAAGGCGGAGCGGAAGCGGAATTCCACGAAGCCAAGCTCGCCACCGCGCGCTTCTACTTCCAGCGGCTGTTGCCGCGGGCTGAAGCCCACCTCGATGCCCTCGGTGCCGGCGCCGATTCACTGATGGGATTGCCGGCCGACCACTTCGCTTTCTGAGGCGCCTCAACCGCCGGCGGCCGCGAGCCCGCCGCGCAGGGACCACACATTGTTCCGTCCCAGGGCGCGCAGCGCCTCCGCCGCGGCCCGGCTCCGGATGCCGTGGGCGCACACCAGCAGATACCGGGCTGACGCATCGTCCGGCAGCCCGCCGGCAAGCAATCGCCCCATCGGCACCGATTCATGCGCGGCGGTCGGCATCGGCTCCGCCGCGCTTTCGTACGGCTCCCGGATGTCCACCACCCGGAAGCCCCGGGCGCCGGCTTCCGCCAGCGGCCAGGTGACGTCGACGTCTTCAACCGGCGGCGACTCGCTTGCCACCTTGCGTACGCAGGCGTCGGTGCAGGCGGCATGCCGCGGCGCCTGCATGCGCCGCAGACCCAGGTCGAGCAAGTCGATCAGCAGCACTTCGTCGCGCATCTGGCCCGGAAGGTCGAGCAGCAGTTTCAGGACTTCCAGCGCCTGCAGGCTGCCGAGCACGGCCGGCACGGGGCCGAGCACGCCGGCCTGCCGGCAATTGCCGACCAGGCCGTCCTTGGCCGCCTCCGGCCACTGACAGCGCAGGCAGGAGCCGCGCGCATCCGCACGCACGACCTGCAGCTGGCCTTCGTACTGATAGATGCTGGCGATCACGGCCGGGCGACCCGCGCGCACCGCCGCATCGTTGATCAGGAACTTCGTCGCAAAATTGTCGCTGCAGTCGACGACGACCGCGCCGAGCGACAGCAGTCCGTCGGCACTGGCCGCGTCGAACCTCGCGGAATGAGGCAGCACGCGGATCGACGGGTTGTAGGCGCAGAGGCGTCGCGCCGCGGCCTGGGCTTTCGGCTGGCCGATGTCAGTCGATGAATACAAGGGCTGACGATGCAGGTTCGACGCTTCGACGACATCGTGATCGATGACATGGATCGTGCCGACACCGGCGCCGGCGAGGCCGGCGAGCACGGCAGATCCGAGGCCGCCGGCGCCGACCACGACGACCGAGGCACTGGCGAGGCGGCGCTGACCGTCCTCGCCTATTTCGGGAAGTATGGTCTGGCGCGAGTAATCGAAGGCCGCGACCGGCGCGACGCAGCGCTCGCAATTGACCCAGTGACGGCTGCCGTCGGCGTACTGTTCGCGCTTCCAGATCGGCAGCCGGTGCTTGATCTCATCGATGATCTCGCGACAGGCGGCGAAGGCCTCCGCCCGGTGCGCGCTCGCAGCGCCGACCCAGACTGCCACGTCGCCGATGGCGAGCGCGCCGAGCCGGTGGACGCAAGCCGCACCGGTCGCGCCATGCCGGCGCACCGCGTCGGCGACGATGCGCCCGCCCTCGGCGATGGCGAGCTCCTCGAATGACTCGTAATCGAGCCCGGCAACCGCACGGCCCTCATTGTGGTCACGCACGCGGCCCTCGAAACTCGCGAAACCTCCGGCCTCCGCTGCGGCGAGCGGACCGGCCTCGGCTGCCGGATCGATCGGCGTACGCGTGAACCGGAAGTCATTCATCCGCCGGCTACCGGTGGCATGAATACCACCTCGTCGTCATCGGCGAGCGCCCGGTTCCAGTCGGCGAACGCGGAGTTCACGGCCACCTGCAACTGCGCCTGCGAAAGCCGGAATCCGTGGCGCGCGGCCAGCTCCGCATAGAGCGCCGCAGGGGTCGCGGCCGTGGTCTCGAGCGACTCGGCGGCGCGGCCGGCTTGCTCGCGCAGCGACGCAAAATAGCGCAGGCGCAGGCGCGGCATCAGCCGGCGCCCGAAGCCGCGAACGCGGCGCGTACCGCGGCGAGATCCTGCGGCGTATTGGCATTGTCGAGCGCCTGCGCATTCACCGGATCGAGCAGCAGCGTGTCCTCCCCGAGCAGGAATCTGCGCGGGCAGGAGCCGCCGGCCGCGACGTAATTCAGAATCGACCGGCGGCTCGCGGGTTCGTAGATCGCACACAGCGGCTCGGGCAGTCCGTCGTGGACGCTGCGAAACGCGGTCGCCTGCCGCGCCGGATCCCGGTCGGCAATCAACTGGTCGAGTGTCGCACCGTCGAGAAACGGCAGATCGCAGGCCAGCACCAGCCATGCCGCCGTTGGCGCCTGGCCCTGCGCGGCGACGATGCCGGCAATCGGACCCTCGCCGACGCCGCCGTCGACGACTTGCGGAAATCGGGCGCGCAGCGCATCGGCCGCCTGGTCCGCGCGGACCGAGATCCACGAGGCTTCGACGCGCGGTGACAGGAGGTCAAATGCCAGCGCGAGTTGCGGTCGCGATCCATAGGCGAGCGCGGCCTTGTCGGCCCGCATGCGCCGGGACCGGCCGCCCGCCAGCACCAGCCCGTACAGCGGCGTCACGGCGGCGGCGCCATGCCGTAGTCACTCCTGCCGCCGGTCTTCGAGACCAGGCGCGTGGTCTCGATCACGATGTCGTGCGAGAGCGACTTGCACATGTCGTAGACCGCAAGGGCGGCGACCGCGGCGCCCGTGAGCGCCTCCATCTCGACGCCGGTGCGGTGATGCACGGCGGTGGTGCAGCGCACCACGATCAGGTCCTCACCCTGGGCGTCGATCGCGATGTCGCAGCGCTCGAGCCCGAGCGGATGGCAGAAGGGAATCAGTTCATGCGTACGTTTCGCGGCGAGCGTGCCGGCGACGATCGCGGTATTGAACACCGGCCCTTTCGCCGTTTCGAAGCCGGAGGACCGCAGCGCCGCGAACGCATCACGGGGGAACCGCAGCCGTGCCTCGGCGCAGGCGATGCGCAAGGTCGGCTGCTTTGCCGTCACGTCCACCATCGAAGGACGCCCGGTATCGCCGACATGAGACAGCGCCACGGAGTCGTCATCCGCCAATGTAGTACATCTCGATCTTGCGCAATGGCTGCTCCGCCGGCGACGGCCTGCGCAGTTCGCTGTAACGATCCTCTCGCCGCCGCCACGTGCCACGGATCAGCTGCGACAACTCCAGGTCGGTGGCGCCGGCGCGCAGCGGCGCGCGCAGGTCGGTGCCCTGGGCCGCGAACAGGCAGGTGTAGAAGACGCCGTCCGAGGACAGGCGCGCGCGCGTGCAGTCGCCGCAGAACGGCTGGCTGACCGAGGAAATGAAGCCGATCTCGCCGGCGCCGTCCGCGTAGGCGTAGCGTTCGGCCACTTCGCCGCGATAGCCGCCCGCGACCGGCACCAGCGGATGCAGCGCGGAAATCGCATCGCGCAACTCGCGCGACGGCACGACCAGCGCGCGCTCCCAGTCATTGCGATTGCCGACGTCCATGTATTCGATGAACCGCAGCACGACGCCGCTGCCGCGGAAGTGCTGCGCCATCGCGAGCACCTGGTCGTCGTTGACGCCGCGCTGGATCACCGCATTGATCTTGATCGGCGAGAGCCCCGCTTCGTCAGCCGCGCGGATGCCATCCAGCACGCGCTCGAGCCCGTCGAAACCGCCGCTCATCCGGCGGAACGTGTCCGGATCGAGCGTATCGAGGCTGACCGTGACGCGCTTGAGTCCGTTGGCTGCGAGTTCGGCCGCGTGCTGGGCCAGCAGCACGCCGTTCGTGGTCAGCGCCAGATCCGCGATGCCGTCGATTGCCGAGAGCTCGCCGACCAGGTCTGCGACCCCGGAGCGCAACAGCGGTTCGCCACCCGTCAGCCGGATCTTGCGCATGCCCTGCGCCGCGAAGAGGCGCGCGATCCGCACGACCTCTTCGAACGACAGCCGCTCGGCCGTCGCCAGGAACCGGTAGTTGTCGCCGAATGTCGCGCGCGGCATGCAGTACGGGCAACGGAAGTTACAGCGGTCCATCACGGAGATGCGCAGGTCGGCGAGCGGACGGCCGCGCGCATCGGCGGCTGCCTGTGGCGCCGAAAGCGGTATCAGCCGGTGTGCGGGATCGTCGTTCATGGTTTACCAGTGCAGGAACGGCACGGTGAGTCCCTCCGGATGAGTCGCCGGACCCGGCGGCAACTCGACGAAGCCGTCGGTTCCGGCAAGCGAGATGAAATCGCCGGAGCCGCCGGTTGGCCGGGGCTCGGCCCGGTGCGTTCCGTCCGGATCGTACCTCAGGGAGACCGGCAGGAAACAGCTGAGCGGCGCCGGGAAGGGGTATTCACGCGACAAGCGGAAAACCGCCCGCGGCGGGAGCGCCGCACCGGCCCGCCGGATCAGCGCCGGAATGACATAGCGCACCAGGCAGACGAGCACGGACACCGGGTTTCCGGGCAGCGCAAACACGAGTGTTCCCCCGGCGCGGACCCCGAACCACATCGGGCGGCCCGGGCGCTGCGCGACGTGGTGAAACACCTTGCGCACACCCAGTGCGGCGAGTGCCGCCGGAACGTGATCAAAACGCCCCGCGGACACACCACCGGACAACACCAGCACCTCATGCAGGTCAAGTACCCGGGCGAGTCCGGCTTCCAGCGTCGCCGGATCATCCGGCAAGTGCAGCTCGATTGCCGCTGCGAACAGGGCGCCGCGAAGTGCCGCAGCCAGTCCGTAGGCATTCGAGCGGCGCACCTGATGGGGAGCGATGGGCTGTCCGGGTTCGATCAGTTCATCGCCGGTCGAGATGATGGCGATGCGCGGCAAGCGGGAAACTTCGAGCCCGGTCAGGCCGGCCGACGCCGCGATCGCGATCTCCGGCGCGCCGAGCCGGATGCCCGGCTCGAGCAGACGATCGCCGGACTTCGCGTCCGCGGCCTGCCGGTGAACGAACTGCCCGGCTTGCGGTGGGTAGCCCGGGGCGATCGTCGCCAGTCCATTCGCAACCGTCAGCCGTTCCACGGGCACGATCGTGTCGCATCCGGCGGGCAACATTGCGCCGGTCATCACTTCGACGCAGTCGGCCGGACCCGGCAGCGTCAGCGGCGGCTGGCCCGCCGCCTGCACCCCCGCAATGCGGAACTCGCGCCGCCCGCGCGCCGCGGAAGCGATCGCAATCCCGTCCATGGTAACGCGGTCGAAAGGGGGAGCATCACGTTCGGCGTGGACGGGTTCCCGCAGCACGCGGCCGACGCAGGCCGGCAACCGGACGTGTTCGGTTGCCGCCACCGCAAGCGTTGCGGCGATCGCCGCGTCGGCTTCGGCGGGCGTCAGCATCGGGCTCCGGCGTCAGTCTTGCTTGTCGCGGGCCTTGAAGATCCGCAGCTGTTCGTTGAACTGGTCCGCGACGGATTGTACTTCGTCAACGGCGGCATTGTTTTTCTTGGCCTGTACCTGGCGCAGTTCGTTGAGACGGTTTTCGTCGTAGGTACCGCTCTGGACGTACGCGCTCATCTCCAGGTCGAGGCAGGCGTTGTACGCCGTGATGTCTTCGTTGAACTGCTGCACCGCCTTCTGCCCGGCGGCCATTTCCTCGTAGGTTGCGGTCTTGCCGTCCGGCACGCGCTGGGGCGCGCGCGGATAGATGCAGGTTGCGTGGGCGTATCCCGCCGCCATCAGGGCGAGAATCGCGAGCGTCAGACGGGTCATGGCGCAGCCTCCCGGGGCGAAATGGTCCAATTGGGACAGTGGCCGCGGGACTCGGTTCGCGGCACCCCGGCGATTCTACTGCAGCGCAGCGTCGAGGGGCACGCGCGCCTCGGCCTTCAGCGTCTCCAGCACCAGGCTGGAATGCACGTCACGTACGCCCGGCAGTTTCAGGAGCTGGTGCAGCGTGAACCGGCCAAGGGCATCCAGATCGGGCACCATGACCTGCAACAAAAAATCCATTTCCCCGGTCATGGCATGGGCCGAGACGACTTCCGGCCGCTCTTCCAGCGTGCGCCGGAAACGTTCGATCACGTCGTCCGTATGGCGCTCCAGCTTGATCTGGATGAAGGCGAGAACCTGCTGGCCGACCCGTTTGGGCTCGAGAATGGCCGCATAGCCGCGGATGACTCCCTGCTGTTCGAGCTGCCGCACGCGGCGCGTGCAGGGCGTTGGCGACAGGCCCACGCGCCCGGCGAGATCGACGTGGCTCAGGCGGCCGTCCTGCTGCAGAAGCTCCAGGATGCGGATGTCGGTACGATCCATGGTTATTTTGGAGTTTATCACTAATACAGGAGAGAAATAACGTGATATTAGCCAATTCCTCCCGAACCTTCTGGTTAAGCTAGCCACCCATGGCGGCCAATGCACAGAACACAGTGGAACGGACCTCCCTGTCCCAGGAAGACTGGCGCCGCGCGCTCCAGACCGTGTTCCTGTCACGTGCCCTCGACCGGCTGGAAGAAACCCGGCTGGTACCGGAGCGGCGCGTGCTCTATCAGTTTTCCGCGCGCGGCCACGACCTCACGCAGGCACTGCTCGGTCTGCGACTGACTGGACTGCGCGATGCGCTCGCACCTTATTACCGCTCGCGTCCGCTGGCGCTGGCCCTCGGCCTCTCCGCGCCGGAAGCACTCGCCTCGACGATGATGCAGCCGCAGGGCATGTCCGCCGGGCGCGACATCGGCGTTGTCCTGAACCTGCCGAGGCGGGATGGCGCCTGCATCCTGCCGGCCTGCGGCGGTGTTGGCGCGCAGTTCACGCCGGCGACCGGGTGGGCCCAGTCGCTGGTTTACCGGCAACGCGTGCTCGGCGACGAGACCGGCCGCGGCAGCATCGCGGTGGCGCACGGCGGCGATGCGTCGCTCGCGACCAACGGATTCTGGGCTTCGTTGAATATCGCGACGACCGAGCGGCTGCCGCTCCTGTACTTCATCGAAGACAATGGCTACGGCATTTCCGTGCCGACCGCGAAGCAGACGCCGGGCGGAGACTTCGCCGCCAATCTGGCGTCCTTCCGGAACCTGCGCATCCTCTCCGGCGATGGTTCCGATCCGCAGGCTGCCGCCGCGCTCATCTGCGAGGCCCTCGACGCGGTTCGCAGCGGCGCGGGTCCGGCGTTGCTGCGGCTGGTCGTGCCGCGCCTGTCCGGCCATTCCGGCCAGGATACCCAGGCCTACAAGAGCGCGGAGGAGATCGCCGGCGAGCGCGCCCGCGATCCGCTGTTGCGGCTGCGCCAGCAGCTGGTGCCCTCGGGGGTATCGGAAGCCGAGTGGCAGGCACTCGAAGGCGAAGCCGAGGCCACGGTCGCCGCGGCTCTCGCGCGCATTGAATCGCGACCGACTCCCCCGGTTCTGGTCACCGCGTTTGTGTTCAGCGACACGCTGGCCGATGGTTACGTCGCTGCCCAGACGCAGGGCGGCATGCTGGCCGAAGGCATTGCTCCGGCGGCGGGAAGCGCGGTCGCGCATCCGACCGGGCCGCGCATCAACATGCTGACGGCGATACGTCGTACGCTCGAACACGAGCTGGCGATCAATCCGCGCGTGCTGGTATTCGGCGAGGACGTCGGTCGCAAGGGCGGCGTACATGCCGCAACACTCGGACTGCAGGAACGGTTTGGTGAAGACCGCGTCTTCGACACCAGTCTTTCCGAGGAGGGGATCATCGGCCGGGCCGTGGGCATGGCGATTGCGGGCCTGGTGCCCGTGCCGGAGATCCAGTTCCGCAAGTACGCGGAGCCGGCGGCGGAACAGCTGCATGACTGCGGGACCATGCGCTGGCGCACGGCGAACCGCTTCGCTGCGCCGATGGTCGTGCGCATGCCCGGTGGATTCTTCAAATGTGGTGATCCCTGGCACAGCCAGTGCAATGAGGTGCAGTTCCTGCACGCGATCGGCTGGCATCTGGCGATGCCGTCGAACGCAGAAGATGCGGTCGGCCTGCTGCGCAGCGCATTGCGCGGAAACGACCCGGTGATCTTCTTCGAGCACCGCTCGCTGCTCGATGGCGCTGCCGCCCGGCGGCCGTATCCCGGCGATGACTACCTGCTGCCATTCGGGGTGGCGCGCTGCGTCAGGCCGGGCACCGAACTCACGATCGTGAGCTGGGGCGCCATGGTCGAGCGCTGCGAGCAGGCGGCGGCGGAGTCGGGCGTCGACGTCGAATTGCTGGACCTGCGCACGCTGGCGCCCTGGGATCGCGACGCGGTGTTTGCCTCCGTCGCGAAGACCCGCCGTTGCCTGATCGTTCACGAGGACAACATCACCGCCGGGTTCGGCGCCGAAATTGCGGCCCTGCTCGCCGAGCACGCGTTCTTCAGTCTGGACGCGCCGATCGGGCGGCTCGCGATGCCCGATATCCCGAGCCCGCACAGCCCGGAACTGCTCGCAACCGTCGTGCCGTCGGTCGCCGGCATCGTCGCGGCGATCCGCCGCATTGCGAGTCTCTGATGTCCGCGACGATCGACGTGTTGCTGCCGGAAGACCAGGCCGAAGGAACCCGTTCGCAGGTCCTGCACTGGCTGAAGAAAGTGGGCGAAAAAGTTGCGCGGGACGAGCCGCTGGTCGAAATTGAAACCGACAAGGTGACGATCGAAGTGCCCGCGCCCGCGGATGGGGTGCTCGCGGAGATTGCCGCCGCCGAAGGCATTGATGTTGCGCCGGGCGCGCTGCTCGGACGAATCAGGGCGGAGGGCGCCGCGGCGACGGCGCCGCCGCCGGTCGCCGCGCCGGTGAAAACCGCGCAGGCCGTTACGGTCGCCACGCCGGCGCCCACCGGCACGCGAATCAGTCCGGCCGTGCGGCGCCTGCTCGACGAGCGTGGATTGACGGCAGCGGAAGTGCGGGGCAGCGGCGCGGGCGGCCGCGTGACGGTCGATGACGTGCTGGCCGCGTCGGCACCGCAAGACAGTTCGCCGGTCGGGCAGGAGTCGGTACGGCGCGTACCGCACACGCCGATGCGCCGGCGCATCGCCGAGCACATGGTGCAAAGCCTGTTGCGGACCGCGCCGCATGTGACGACGGTGTTCGAGGCGGACTTGTCTGCCGTGCTCGCGCACCGCGCGCAACACCACGCGGCTTTCAGGGAACGCGGCACTGCGCTGACGCTGACCGCCTATTTCGTCCTGGCCTGCGTGGATGCGATCCGCGCCGTGCCGGAGGCGAATGCCCGCTGGACCGACGAGGCGATCCTGATCAGCGACCGGATCGACATCGGCATCGGCACCGCGCTCGAGGGACGGGGTCTGGTCGTCCCGGTCATCCGCGATGCGGGCGCGCTTGACCTGGCCGGCATCGCCGGCCGTCTCGGCGACCTCGTCGGCCGCGCGCGCGAGGATCGCCTGACCGCGGCGGATCTCCGGGACGGCACGTTCACGATTTCGAACCATGGCGTGAGCGGCAGCCTGGTGGCGGCGCCCATCGTGATCAACCAGCCGCAGTCGGCGATACTCGGGATCGGCCGGCTGGAAAAGCGCGCAGTCGTCGTCAGCGAAAACGGCAAGGACGTCATCGTCGTGCGTCCGCGCTGCTATGTGACGCTCACCATCGATCATCGGGTGCTGGACGGGCACCAGGCCAACCGGTTCATGGAGACCCTGGTCCGGCGCATCGAAAGTTGGGCCTGAAACCGCTGGTGTGTCACAGTTGACGCTGTTGCAGCGGGTCGCCGGAGGCTGTCGCCGTGTATACGCAAGGTCTTGATTCTCTGGGGAAAGATTGTCTGCGCGACGAAGCGCTGGACGGCGCGGCCCTGGAATCGCGCTTCCAGTCGCGGGTGGACGCGGAAGACAAGATCGAGCCCAAGGACTGGATGCCGGCGGCCTACCGCCGCACGCTGATCCGCCAGATCTCCCAGCACGCCCATTCGGAGATCGTCGGCATGCTGCCGGAGGGCAACTGGATCACGCGCGCACCGTCGCTGCTGCGCAAGACCATCCTGATCGCCAAGGTGCAGGACGAAGGCGGACATGGCGCGTATCTCTACAGCGCGGCCGAGACCCTCGGCATAGCGCGCGACGAGATGATCGGCCAGCTGCTGGACGGCAAGGCCAAGTATTCCAGCATCTTCAATTATCCGACGCCGACCTGGGCGGATGTCGGCGCGATCGGCTGGCTGGTGGACGGCGCGGCGATCATGAACCAGATCCCGCTGTGTCGCTGTTCGTACGGTCCGTACGCGCGCGCGATGGTGCGCATCTGCAAGGAGGAGAGTTTCCACCAGCGCCAGGGTTACGAAATCATGATGCGGCTCGCGCGCGGCACCGAGCGTCAGCGGGAGATGGCGCAGGCCGCGCTCGATCGCTGGTGGTGGCCGTCGCTGATGATGTTCGGTCCGTCCGATGCCGAGTCGAAACACAGCGCACAGTCCATGCGCTGGAAGATCAAGCGTTTCTCGAACGACGAGCTGCGGCAGAAATTCGTCGACACCACGGTGCCGCAGGCGGAGTTCATCGGATTGAAGGTCCCGGATCCGGCATTGCTGTGGGACGCCGCGGCCGGGCACTACCGGTTCGGCGAGATCGACTGGAACGAGTTCGAACAGGTGCTCGCCGGCAGCGGCCCCTGCAACCGCGAGCGCATCGAAGCACGCCGGCAGGCGCACGACGACGGCCGCTGGGTGCGCGAAGCGGCGACCGCCTGGGCGGCGAAGCAGAAGGCAAAGGCAGCATGACGGACAAGACCCAGGACTGGCCGCTGTACGAGATTTTCATCCGTGCGCGATCCGGTCTCGACCACAAGCACGTCGGCAGCCTGCACGCGTCCGATGCGGGCATGGCGATCGAGCACGCCCGCGACCTGTATACGCGCAGGCTCGAGGGCGTCAGCATCTGGGCCGTGCGTTCGAGCGACATCGTCGCCTCGGACCCGGCAGAGTCGGACGCGCTGTTCGAGCCGGCGCGCGACAAGGTGTACCGCCACCCGACGTTCTATGACATCCCGGACGAGGTCAAATCGCTGTGACGCCGCACTGCCGTTACGTGCTGCGGCTAGCCGACACCAACCTCGTTCTGGCCCAGCGCCTCGGCGAGTGGGTCGGCCATGCGCCGGCGCTCGAGGAAGATCTCGGACTCGCCAATGTCGCCCTCGACCTGCTGGGCCAGGCGCGGCTCCTGCTCGCGCATGCCGGCGAACTTGAAGGCCGCGGCCGCGACGAGGATGCGCTGGCCTACCTGCGCGAGGAATCGGAGTACCTGAATCTGACGCTGGTCGAGCAGCCGAACGGCGATTTCGGCTGCACGATCGTGCGTCAGTTCCTGTTCGACGCCTGGCAGCATGCCCTGCATGGGGCGCTCGAGCGGTCAAGCGATCCGAAGCTCGCGGCGATTGCGGCGAAGGCGATCAAGGAGTCGAGCTATCACCTGCGCTACAGCAGCGGCTGGCTGATCCGCCTCGGCGACGGCACGCCGGAAAGCCACCGGCGTGTCGCCGATGCACTGACGCGACTGTGGCCATTCACCAGCGAACTGTTCGACGCTGACGACATCGATCTCGCCGCGGCGCAGGCGGGCATCGGCCCCGTGCCCGGCGTGCTGGCCGCGGCGTGGAACCGCACCGTGGACGAGGTGCTCGCTGCCGCGACGCTGACGCCCCCGCCGGCCGCGAGCTATGCCTGGCACGGCAAACAGGGACGGCACAGCGAGCATCTGGGCTACCTGCTCGCGGAGATGCAGTCGCTGCACCGCGCGCATCCGGGCGCGACGTGGTGAATCCGGCCGTTGCAGGCACGGGTTCCGCGCCGCTGCGCGAGCGCGTCTTCGCGCTGCTCACCGGCGTGCCGGATCCGGAAATACCGGTGCTCTCCGTGCTCGACCTCGGCGTGATCCGTCATGTCAGCGTGGCGCCCGACGGCTCGGTCGAGATCGGCGTGGCGCCGACGTATTCCGGCTGCCCGGCGACGCCGATGATCAAGGCGGACATCCTGGCCGCGCTCACGGGCGCCGGCATCCACGCGACCGCCGTCGACGTGCTGTCGCCGCCCTGGACCAGCGACTGGCTGAGCGAGGAAGGGCGGCGCAAGCTCGAAGCCTATGGCATCACGCCGCCCGCGGCGGCGGTCGGCAGCACGCGGGCGCTGGTGCACGCCGAGCTCGTCATCGCCTGCCCGCGATGCCGGTCGCAGGAGACGGAAAGGCTCTCCGAATTCGGCTCGACGCCTTGCAAGGCGCTCTATCGCTGCACCGCCTGCCTGGAACCGTTCGACTACTTCAAGTGCCTGTGAGCCGATGCTGAAGTTCCATCCGCTCGCGATCTCGGAGCGCCGTGCCATCGCGGATGACGCGGTCGCGATCAGCTTCGCCGTACCGGAGGCGCTGCGCGCCGAGTTCCGGTTCCGCGCCGGACAGCACCTGGCGCTGCGCGCGCTGATCGACGGCCGCGAACAGCGGCGCACGTACTCGATCGTGAATCCGGAAAGCGCTGCGGCGCTCACGATCGGCGTGCGCGTGCACGACGCCGGCCGCATGTCGCCTCATCTCGCGCGGGTGCTCCAGCCGGGCGACATCGTCGACGTCATGACGCCGAATGGAAGCTTCACTACGCGCGCCCCCGGCGGCCCACGCCTGTGCGCAGCGTTTGCTTCCGGCAGCGGCATCACGCCGGTCCTGTCGATTGCGGCGACTGTCCTCGAGCGGGAGCCGGACAGCCGTTTCCAGTTGTACTATGGCAACACCAGCACCGCGCGCACGATGTTCCTCGAGGAAGTGCAGGCGCTGAAAGACCGCTTCCTGTCGCGATTCTCGGTGTGCTTCATCATGAGCCGGGAACCCCAGGACGTGGCGCTTTTCAACGGCCGCATCGATGCCGCGCGTGTCCGCGAGTTCGCCCGGCACGGTCTCGTCCTCGCCGGGGTCGACGAGTTTTTCATCTGCGGCCCCGGCACGATGGCGGACCAGGTCCAGTCGGCGCTGACTTCACTCGGCGCGACCGGAGCGGTGCATGTCGAGCATTTCTCGGCGGCAGCCGGCGGGGAGCCCGTGGCCACACCGCTGCCGCTTGCGCCGGCGGCCGAGCGTTCTGGCGCCGCCGAGGTCACCGTCATCATGGACGGGCGACGCCGCCGGTTCGCGATGCAGCCGGACGAAGTGATCCTCGATGCGGCCGGACGCGCCGGCTTCGACTTGCCGTTCTCCTGCCGCGCCGGCGTGTGCTCGACCTGCCGCGCACGGCTGGTCAGCGGCAGCGCCACGATGGAGCACAACGTCGCGCTCGAGGATTGGGAAGTCGAGGCGGGTTATATTCTCTGCTGCCAGGCGCGGCCCACGAGCCCGGCGCTCGAAATCAGCTACGATGAATGAACCCCGGATGACCGAATCGCTTGCGACACGGGCGGCCGAGGCGCTGTACGCCGGCGATCGCGCGTCGCAGATGCTCGGCATGACGCTCGAATCCTGCGAGCCGGGGCGGGCAGTCGTGTCGATGCGCGTGCGCGCGGACATGGTCAACGGCCATGGCATCTGCCACGGCGGCCTGATCTTCGCGCTGGCCGACAGCGCCTTCGCCTTTGCCTGCAATTCGCACGGGGACAACACCGTCGCGGCCGGCGCCGCGATCGAGTTCCTCGCGCCGGGCCGGGAAGGCGACCTGTTGCGCGCCATTGCCGGGGAGCGCTGGCGCGCCGGCCGCGCGGGCATCTATGAAATCGAAGTTCGCAACCAGCGCGACGAGACGGTCGCGCTGTTCCGCGGACGCAGCCACCAGATCGCCGGGAGACTGATCGATGACTGAGGCACTGATCTGCGACGCCATCCGCACGCCGATCGGGCGCTACGGCGGCGCGCTCGCCGGCATGCGCACCGACGATCTCGCGGCCGTGCCGCTGCGGGCGCTGATCAACCGCAATCCATCGGTCGACTGGCAGGCGGTCGACGACGTCATCCTCGGCTGCGCCAACCAGGCGGGCGAAGACAACCGGAATCTCGCGCGCATGGCGCTGCTGCTCGCCGGCCTGCCGGTCAACGTGGCCGGCGTAACGGTCAACCGCCTGTGCGGATCCGGGCTCGATGCGGTCGCGATCGCGGCGCGCATGATCCGGAGCGGCGAGGCGGAACTGGTCATCGCCGGCGGTGCCGAGAGCATGAGCCGCGCGCCCTATGTGCTGTCGAAGCCGGATATGGCGTATGCGCGCAACCAGCAGATGTTCGACACGACGATCGGCTGGCGCCTGGTGAACCCGCTCATGAAGCAGCAATACGGCATCGATTCGATGCCGGAGACCGCCGAGAACGTCGCGGCCGAGTTCGGCGTGTCGCGCGCCGACCAGGATGCGTTCGCGCAGAGGAGCCAGCAGCGCGCCTTGCGCGCGCAGCGGGACGGCACGCTGGCGCAGGAGATCGTTCCGGTCGAGATCCCGGCAAAGAAGGGCGATCCGGTGATGGTCGAGTGCGACGAGCATCCGCGCGAGACCACCCTCGAGGCGCTGGCAAAACTGCCGACGCCGTTTCGCGCGGGCGGCACGATCACCGCGGGCAATGCCTCGGGCGTCAACGATGGCGCCTGCGCGCTCGTGCTCGCCAGCGAGCAGGCGGCGCGGCGGCACGGGCTGACGCCCCGTGCGCGCGTGCTCGGTGCCGCGGTCGCCGGCGTCGAACCCCGGATCATGGGCATCGGGCCTGCGCCTGCGACTTTTAAGCTGCTCGCGCGCCTGCAGCTCGGGATCGGCGATTTCGACGTGATCGAACTCAACGAAGCCTTCGCAGCGCAGGGCATTGCCGTGCTGCGCAAGCTCGGACTGCCCGACGATGCCGCGCAGGTGAATCCCAATGGCGGCGCGATCGCGCTCGGCCATCCGCTCGGCATGAGCGGTGCGCGGCTCGCGACCACCGCGACCTGGCAGCTCGGCCGCAGCGGGGGCCGGCGAGCGCTCTGCACGATGTGCATCGGCGTCGGTCAGGGCATCGCGCTCGCGCTCGAGCGAATCGGATGACGATGCCGGTCACGGTCGAGCGCGATGGCGAGGTCGCGCTGGTGGTGCTCGACAATCCGCCGGTCAACGCGCTGTCGCACGCGGTGCGCGACGCCCTGCTGGCTCACATCGAACAGCTGGACGCAGACTCCGCGGTGCGCGCCATCGTGATCTGCGGCGCGGGCCGCAATTTCATCGCAGGCGCGGACCTGCGCGAGTTCGACGCGCCGCCCCTCGAGCCGTTACTGCCCGCGGTGCTGACGCGCCTGGAGTCCTGCGGCAAGCCGGTGGTCGCCGCAATGCACGGCGCGACGCTGGGCGGCGGGGCCGAAACTGCGCTTGCGTGCCACTACCGCTGCGCTGCGGGCGACCTGCAGATCGGATTTCCGGAGGTCAACCTCGGACTGCTGCCCGGCGCCGGCGGAACCGTACGGTTGCCGCGACTGGCCGGATGGACAGCCTCGCTTCGGCTGATGACCTCGGGCAAGCCGATCGGCATCGAGGAGGCAATGGAACTCGGCATCGTCGACCGCCGGCTGGATGGCGAGCTGCGTGCGGGGGCAGTCGCCTGGGCGCGCGACCTTGCGGCCATCGCGGCCGCGCCGCCGCGCGTGCGCGATCTGCCGCTGCCGCCGTCACGGCCCACGGACTTCGAGGATGCGCTGAATGCCTTGCCGGCCCAGGCGCGCCGGCTGCCCGCGCCGCCGCGCATCGTCGAGGCGCTCGCGACCGCGGCGATGCTGCCATTCGAATCCGCGCTCGCACGCGCCCGGACGCTGTTCATGGAATGCCTCGCATCCGACGAGTCGCGCGCTTTCCGGCACCTGTTCTTCGCGGAGCGCATATCCGCGCCGGATCGGTCGCAGGTTCGGGAAGTCGGCCGCGCCGGCGTGCTGGGCGCGGGCACGATGGGCTCCGGCATCGCAACCAGCCTCGCGACCGCTGGCATTCCCGTGACGCTCGTCGACACCCAGCCGGAGGCGCTGAGGGCCGGCCTTGCGCGCATGCATGCCGCGATATCCTCGGTCGAGCGCAAGGGGCGACTGACGGCAGAGGCCGCTGCGGCGGCGCGCTCGCGCGTGACCGGCGCCGAGTCGCTCGAGGCGTTCGCCGGCGCCGATTTCATCGTCGAGGCGGTATTCGAGGATCCTGGCGTCAAGCAGCAGGTGTTCGGGGAGCTGGGAAGAATCTGCCGTGCGGATGCGGTGCTCGCGACGAACACGTCCACGCTCGATGTCGACGCGATCGCCGCCGCCAGCGGCCGCGCCGCCGACGTCATCGGCATGCATTTCTTCAGCCCCGCCCACATCATGCGCCTGGTTGAGATCGTGAAGGGCGGCGCCACGTCGCCACAGGCACTCGCGACCACGCAGGCGCTTACGCGGCGCATCGGCAAGATCGGCGTCACGGTCGGAAACTGCTTCGGCTTCGTCGGCAACCGGATGCTTTATGCGTACGGACGCGAGAAGGAACTGCTGCTGCTCGAGGGCGCGACGCCGGAGCAGGTCGACGGCGTGCTGCAGGAATTCGGAATGGCGATGGGCCCGAATGCGGTCGGCGACCTGGCCGGGCTCGACATCGGTTTCCAGGCCCGGCGCGCATGGAGCGGCCGCCCGGACGATCCGCGTTTCTATCGCGTGTCGGACGCGCTGGCGGAGCTCGGCCGTTTTGGCCAGAAGTCCGGGCGCGGCTTCTATCGCTACGACGGTCCGGGCGGGCAGCGTGTCTCGGACCCCGAGGTACATGCGCTGATCCGTGCCGAGGCCGGCCGGCTCGGCGTGAAGCAACGGCAGGTGCCGGACGGGGAAATCGTCGAGCGCTGCATTCTCGCCCTCGTCAACGAAGGCGCGTGGATCCTCGAGGAAGGTGTTGCCCGCAGCCCGGCGGACATCGACGTCATCTGGTGCAACGGTTATGGTTTTCCGCGGCATCGCGGCGGGCCGATGTTCCATGCCGACACGATCGGCCTGAACCACGTGCTGGAGTCGATCCAGAACATCGCGAAACGCGCGGGCGAGCGTTACTGGCAGCCGGCACCGCTGATCGCGTCGCTGGCAGGCGCGCAGTCGTCCTTTGCGGCCTGGCAGGCAACCGGAGAGAGTGCATGCTGCTGAAGAGCTACCTGGCGGATCGCTGGCAGGCCGGAACCGGACCCGCGACGCGGCTCCTCGACGCGAGCACCGGAGACGCCATTGCCGAATCGGCGAGCGGCGGTCTCGATTACGCCGGGGCGCTCCGGCACGCGCGCACGGCCGGCGGCGGGGCGCTGCGCGCCATGACCTTCCACGAACGCGCCGCGATGCTGCGCGCGCTCGGCAAGCGGTTGTTCGACTTCAAGGACGAGTTCTACCAGCTTTCGTACCGGACCGGCGCGACGAAAACGGATTCCTGGATCGACATCGACGGCGGCATCGGCACGATGCTGGTGTTCGCCAGCAAAGGCGTCCGCGAGCTGCCTAACAGTCGCGTTTACCTCGAGGGCGGCGTCGAACCGTTGTCGAAAGGCGGCGGTTTTGTCGGCCAGCACATCTGCGTTCCGCTCGAAGGCGCGGCGGTGCACATCAACGCCTTCAACTTCCCGGTCTGGGGCATGCTCGAGAAGCTCGCACCCGCGTGGCTTGCCGGCGTGCCTGCGATCGTCAAGCCGGCGACCGCGACGAGCTACCTGACCGAACGGGTTGTCCATCGCATCATCGAGACCGGTTTGCTGCCGGCCGGCGCGCTGCAACTGATCTGCGGCGGCGTCGGCGACCTGCTGGATCACCTGGATTGCCAGGACGTCGTTTCATTCACCGGCTCGGCCTCCACCGCGGCGGCACTGCGCACGCATCCGGCGGTGATCCGCCACTCCGTGCGCTTTGTCGCCGAGACCGATTCGCTGAACTCTTCGATCCTCGGGCCGGATGCGGCGCCGGGCGCCCCGGAGTTCGAGCTGTTCGTGCGCGAAGTCGCGCGCGAGATGACGGTGAAGGCCGGACAGAAATGCACCGCCATCCGCAAGGCGATCGTGCCGCGTGGACGCATGGCGGAAGTCGTGGACGCGCTTCAGGCGGAGCTCGCCAAGGCGGTCGTCGGCGATCCGCGCGCCGAAGGCGTGCGCATGGGACCGCTGGCAAGCCGCGCGCAGCGCGACGAGGTCGTCGCGCGGGTTGCGGTCCTGCGGGCGGAGGCGGAGCTCGTGAGCGGCGACCCGGAGCGCTTCGAAGTGACGGGCGGCGATCGCTCGCGGGGTGCGTTCCTGCCGCCGATGCTGCTCCTGTGCCGCGACGCCGCGGCCGCGCGGGCCGTGCATTCCGTCGAGGCATTCGGCCCGGTATCGACAGTCATGGGTTACGCAGATACGGCGGATGCCGTTGCGCTCGCGCGCCGCGGCGAGGGCAGCCTCGCCGGGTCGGTATTCACCGCCGACGACCGCGTGGCGGCGGAACTCGTGCTCGGGCTCGCTCCTTATCATGGCCGTGTGCTGGTCGTGAATCGCCATTGCGCCAGGGAATCGACCGGACATGGCTCGCCGCTCGCGCCGCTGGTGCATGGCGGACCGGGCCGCGCCGGCGGCGGCGAAGAGCTTGGCGGCATCCGCGGCGTGCTGCATTACATGCAGCGCACGGCCGTGCAGGGTTCGCCCGATACGATTGCGGCGGTCGGCGGACGCTGGGTCCGTGGCGGCACCGAGCGCGACCCGGGCGTTCACCCGTTCCGGAAGACTTTTCATGCGCTCGCGGTCGGCGACACCTTCCGGTCCGCGGACCGTGCAGTCACCGTCGAGGACATCGAGCGCTTTGCGGAACTGTCGGGCGATAATTTCTATGCGCACATGGATGAGCGGCAGGCGGCGCGCAATCCGCTGTTCGGCGGCCGCGTGGCGCATGGCTATTTCCTGATATCCGCCGCGGCCGGGCTGTTCGTCGATCCCGATTACGGCCCCGTGCTCGGCAACTATGGCCTCGACAATCTGCGCTTCGTGAAGCCGGTCAAGCCCGGCGACCGCATCCGCGTGCGCCTGACCTGCCGGGAGAAGACGCTCCGCGCCGACAAGGGCTGGGGCGAGGTCACCTGGGACACGGAAATCACCAACCAGGACGGCGAAACCGTCGCCGCCTATCATGTGCTGACGATGGTGAGCGTCCATGCAATCCCCGATCGCGCTTGACGCGCTGCGCGCCGGATTTCCGAGCCTCGGCTTCGAGGAGCCTGCGGCCGGCGTGCTCGAAATCGTGATCGCGAACGAAGGCCGGCAGAACGCAGCGACCGAGGGGATGCACCGGGATCTCGCCGGCATCTGGCGCGCCGTCGACGGCGATGCGACGGTGCGCGCGGTGCTGGTGCGCGGCGCGGGCGGGCATTTCTCCTCGGGCGGCGATTTCGCGATGATCGAGCGCATGATCGAAGACGAGGCGACGCTGCTGCGCGTCTGGCGTGAGGCGAGCGATCTCGTCTACAACCTCATCGATTGCTCGAAACCCGTGGTCTCGGCCATCCACGGCACGGCGGTGGGCGCCGGGCTCGCGGTCGCGCTGCTGGCCGATGTTTCCGTCGCGAGCCGCGATGCCAGGATCCTCGATGGCCACACTCGCCTCGGCGTCGCGGCCGGCGATCATGCCGTGATCATCTGGCCGCTGCTCTGCGGGCTCGCAAAGGCGCGTTATTACCTGCTCACCAACGAGCCACTCACGGGCGTCGAGGCGGAGCGCATCGGGCTCGTGTCGTTGTGCGTGGACGACGATGCGGTGCATGAAACCGCGCTCGGCATCGCGACCAAGCTCGCCGCCGGCAGTTCGACGGCGATTGCCTTTACCAAGCACGCGCTCAACAACTGGCTGCGACTCGCGGGTCCGAGTTTCGACGCCTCGCTCGCGCTCGAGTTTCTCGGCTTCCGGCTGGGTGATGTGCGGGAAGGACTGGATGCAGTCCGGAATCGGCGGCCGCCGAAATTCGATCGTGAATAACGAAACTAAGCTAGCTCGAGCATAATTACTTTAATCCAGACGTTTCCGCGGAGACGCTTTTCCCGCGCCGCTCACGCTGCATCAGAAGATCAACGGCAAGACCAAGATCGAGCGCTTCTCCGGTCCATCGAGTCACCCCCGTCGTCGGCTTGATGCGGATGTCGCCCGCTTCGTTCTCATCCACGATTGAATTCCAGTCGGCCGGTCCCGGCGCCGGGCTGTCGAACGTCATGCCATTTGGCCTGGTGAACCGAAACGCGCCGTCGTCGAGAATCCGCACCTCGACTTTACCTTCGTGCACTTGCCGATGATGGAAGCGGCAGAGCGTCACGAGGTTTGACAGCTTTGTTTCGCCGCCATGCGCCCAGTGCCTGACATGGTGTCCATCGACGTAGCGTTTGAATGAACAACCGGGGAAACGGCAACCCTTGTCGCGCGAGTTGAGTGCCCGGCGGATCGCGGGCGGAATGGTCCGCGTCCTGCGTCCGACACTGAGGGGTTCGCCCTGTTCATTCTCGATGATGGTCACGAGACTCGCGTCGCAGGACAGCCTTCTCGCGGTCTCTGCGGCAATCGCGGGGCCGTGTTCCAGTTCGCAACGGCCGGCATGGCCATGCGTCAAGGTCTCGGCATCCACGTGGACGACAATCTGCTGGCGATCACCGCCGGACAGGTCCCGCGGCCCTGAAGCCAGGAAGCTCTCGGCGAGGGTGGCGAGCGCCTCAACCCGGCGTTTACGGGAGCGGTGCAGCCCGTCCGCGTCCGAAAACGTTCCGGCCGGAACGTTTTCTGGAATCGGCAAACTGTCCTCGGCCATCTCGAGCGCGCGCTTGAACAATGCACCGATCTCGGCCGGCACGCGTCCGCGGATCAGGAGCGAGCCGTCCGGCTCGGTGTGGAACCAGAGACTCTGGTCCCGCTGCTGGATTGCCTCGCGAGAGAGTTCCTCGGCATCCATTGCCCGGCGATAGCCGCGCACGGTCTGTTCCACCTGGCTTGCCGATCCGCACAGTGCGATGTTGAGCAGGTACGACTCGTTTGCCTCAGTCGCGACCCGCGTCATCTCGCGCGCGTTGAAATAACTGATCCGGCCCTCCGCCATGGCCGTCGCGATGAGCGGCAGTTTCCCAAGGGCATGGGCGACCCGCACTTTCTCGCGCGCAGCGCCGAGCCCGAACCCGCATTTCCAGTTGAGCCAGTGGGCGCAGGACTTCACGCCCCATTCGGCCCAGCCCCGGCGGCGATCGAGCTCGGCGATCAAATCAAGGAACCGCGCGTTGGCGGCATTCAAATGACCTGCCAGCGTGGTGATCTGATCCATCAGCTCGGGCGTCGAAACCGTCGCAAAAGTGCCCTTCATGACCGGTTCCTCGAACTGTCTGTGGATTTATACAGTAACACAAAATTTATAGCTAAAGCAATAACTTACAGGTGTTTTTCGGACTATTCCCGGCCATTTTTTCATTGCAGCCCCCAATCATGGCGGCTAGTATTCACCTGGCCTTGGGGTGGTCCGGAAGGACCTGAGATGCCGGTCGTGACCGGCAAACCCGTTGAACCTGATCCGGTTAGGACCGGCGTAGGGAGCAGGCGTGACGACGAGATCCAATCCGCTGTTTCTGCAACTGGCGCTGATCGCCTGGCCATTGGCGGCGGGCGCGCAATCGCCCCCGCAACTCGAAGAAGTCGTCGTGACCGCGGACCTGCGGCCCGGTCCGGCGAGCGAGCGCCCCGGCAGCGTATCGGTCATCGCCGGCGCCGGCATACGGGACGGGGCCGTCGTGCATCTGGAGGAATTGCTGCCGCAGGTACCGTCGCTCTCCTGGGCCGGCGCGAGTTCGCGGCCGCGTTACTTCCAGCTGCGCGGCATCGGCGAACTCGAGCAGTACCAGGGCGCGCCCAATCCGTCCGTCGGCTTTCTCGTGGACGAGATCGACTTCAGCGCCATCGGCATGATCGCGTCCCTGTTCGACGTCGAGCAGGTCGAGGTGCTGCGCGGGCCGCAGGGCACGCGTTACGGCGCGAATGCGCTCGGCGGGCTGATCAAGCTGAAGACGCGGGAGCCGGAATCCAGGGGTTCGATCGAGGCGGAAGCGGGTTTCGGTGACGACGGGCTGTGGAGCGCGGGCGTGGTCGCGGGCGGTGCGTTGCCGGGACCCGCTGCGTCGGGCGCCTGGCGCGCCGTCCTGCACCAGTCGGCCAGCGACGGGTTCCGCCAGAACCGGCATCTCGGCCGCGGCGACACGAACGGCCGGGACGAGACGATGGCGCGGCTGCGGGTCCGGCTCGTCCCGGAAGGCGCATGGCGTGCCGACCTCGGGCTGTTGCACGCGGACTTCGACAATGGCTACGACGCGTTCGCGATAGACAACAGCCTGCGAACGTTGTCGGACCGGCCGGGCCGCGACGCGCAACGATCGGATGGCGCTTTTCTCGATGCCACCTGGAATGGATGGCGCGCACTGGCACTGCGTTCAATCACGACCTGGGCCGACTCCGACATCGTGGCGAGCTTCGATGGCGACTGGGGCAATGACGCGGACTGGGGCGAGGCCGGTCCCTATGATTTCTTTTCCGAGACCTTGCGCGGGCGGCGCAGCGTCAGTCAGGACCTGCGCCTGTTGTCGGACCAGCGCAACGACTGGTCGTGGATTGCAGGCGCCTGGTGGTCGCAAATGAGCGAATCGAACCGGCTGAGGGATGATGGCCTTTACCTGGAGGACGCCTTTGTACGGCTGCTCGACAGCCGGTATGAAGCGGCGAGCGTCGCCTTGTACGGCCAGCTCAAATGGCGACCGCTGCCGGGCACGACGATCGCCGCCGGACTGCGCGTCGAAGAGCGCGATGCGGACTACCGCGACAGCGACGGACTTGCCTTCGCTCCACGCGACCGCATGTGGGGCGGCGAACTGACGGCGACCCAGCGGCTGTCCGGGAATCAGAGTGCCTGGGCGACCCTCGCGCGTGGATTCCGCGCCGGCGGCTTCAATATCGGCACTTCCGTGCCGGCGGACCGCCAGCAGTTCGAGCCCGAGTACCTGTGGTCCGTCGAGACCGGGTGGAAGGCGCGCAACGAATCCGGCAAGCGTTCCGGCGACGTCAATCTCTTCTATGTGCGACGCGAGCACCAGCAGGTTGCGACCTCACTGCAGGTCGATCCGGACGATCCGCTGACATTCCTGTTCCTGACGGACAATGCGGCGAGCGGCGAGGCCTGGGGCATCGAGTCGACGGCCGCCGTCCAGGCGACAGCGGAAGTCACGGTCGATGCGATGACATCCTGGATGGATTCGCGATTCATCGGCTACCGGATCGGCGAACGCGATCTGGACGGACGCGACTGGGCGCATGCGCCGGCATGGAAGATAGCGGCCGGCGCCACCTGGCGCGATCCGGCCGGCTGGATGGCACGGCTCGATGCGTCGGCCGAGGCGGGGTACTACTTCGATACGAGCCACGACCAGCGTTCCGGTTCGCGGTTCCTCGTGAATCTGCGGACCGGATACGAAGCGGCTCGCTGGTCGGTCCACGTCTGGGCGCGCAACCTGCTGGACGAGCGCTATCCGGTGCGGGGCTTTTACTTCGAAAACGAACCGCCGGATTTCCCGGTCAGACTGTACCTGCGCTGGGGAGATCCGCGTCAGCTCGGCGTGACAGCGCGCTACACATTCTAAGGAGACCCCATGCACGTCGCCGTCGAGTTGAGCCTGTATCCCCTGACCGAAAACTTCATTCCGCCGATCCTCGACTTCATCGAGCGGCTGAAGGCGCGGCCGGGACTGGCCGTCGACACGAACTCGATGAGCACGCAGGTGAGCGGGGAGTTCGAGGCCGTGTTCGACGCGCTGCGCGCCGAGATCGCATTGAGTCTGTCCGCAAGGGAACGGGCGATATTCGTGATGAAGGTGCTCGGCGGCGGTGCTTGAAGCCGTCGCGGTCCTGTTCGGCGTCGCCTACATCGTGCTGGCGATTCGGCAGCACCGCGCCTGCTGGATCGCCGGTGGCGCGAGCACGGCGCTATACAGCGTGGTCTTCCTGCAGTCGGGCCTGCCGTTGCAGGCGGGCCTGCAACTGCTGTACGTCGCACTTTCGGTGTACGGATGGATCCAGTGGCGGCCGGATGGCGGGGCGCCGCAGCGGCCCGGGTCCTGGCCGTGGCCGCGGCACGGACTTGCGCTCGCCGCCATTGCCATTGCGACGGCGATCAGCACGACTTTGCTGATGCGCTACGGCGGCTCGACCGCCCCGTTGGCCGATTCGCTCGGAACCTGGGCGAGCGTGTTCGCCACCTGGCTGCTGGCGCGACGTTACCTTGAAACCTGGCTGTGGTGGATCGCCATCGACCTGGGACTCGCGGCATTGTTCGCACACCAGGGACTCGTCCCTACCGCCGCGCTGTATCTTGCCTATGCGCTGCTGGCAATCGTCGGCTGGAGAGAATGGCGCCGCGCAGGCAACGCCGGTGACGATGCGCGCCTCGAGGCGGTCATCTCGGAACTGGGGATGCACCGACCCGAGCGGACACCGCTGACGGGCGGGCTTGCCAACCGGACGATCCGGCTGCGCGATGCCGGACACGACGTGGTCGTCCGCATCGCGGGCGTCGAAGCTTCCGCACTCGGTGCGGATGGCGAATCGGAGCAAGCGATGCACCGGCTCGCCGCCGGCATCGGCCTGGCGCCGCGGATCCTGATTGCACGTCCGGCGGAGGGTTTGCTGGTGACTCGACACGCGGCGGGCCGCACGCTCACGGTCGGCGACCTGCACGATGTTGCCATGCTGCGACGAATCGGCGCATGGATCGCGCGACTGCACGCCGAGGAGCCGCCGCCATCGCTCAAAGTCGTCGACTTCGGCGAACGCGCGGCCGGATACCTGTCGACCATGCTCGCGCACGACGCGACATCTCCGGCCCGGAACATCGCGGCCCTGCTCGCACGGCGGCGCGCGGCATTGCCGTCGCCCGTGCGGCTCGCTCCCTGCCACCACGACCTGCACCATCGCAATTTCGTCGATACGCCGGTGGGGCTGCTGGCGATCGACTGGGAGTACGCGGGCCCGGGCGATCCGGCCGCGGATCTTGCGTCCTGCATCGGCTGCCACGGGCTTGGGCAGGGCGAGATCGATGTGCTGCTCGGCGGTTACGGCGCCGATGGCGGGACGCTCTACGACCGGCTCGAGGCGCAGCGGTGGATTTTCGATTGCCTGTGGTACGGATGGAATGGCGCCGCGCTGGCCGTGGGGCTCGCAGTGGACCGGGTGCTGCAGGCGCGACTGGAAGCGCGGCTCTCCGACTGAGCGGTTGCGCGGATGCGGGCGCATCCAGCAAGATGCGCGACCCATGAGCGAGATCATCGTAACCGACCGCGACGGCGGAGAACATCGCGTCAATGCGCGCGAGGGCGTGAGCCTGATGGAGACGCTGCGCGAGTTCGATTATGGCGTCGCGGCGATCTGCGGCGGCATGTGCTCCTGCGCAACCTGTCACGTCTACGTCGCCGCGCCCTGGCTCGACCAGCTGGCGCCGATGCAGGGTGACGAGAAAGAGATCCTGCAGGAACTGGAAAGCTATCGAGCGCAGGGTTCGCGGCTCTCCTGCCAGATTCCGTTCGAGGCAACTTTTGCGGGCATGGAGGTCGAGATCGCGCCGGAGGAATGACCGGATGACCGGCTAGCGGCGCTCCGCCTGCGCCGCAACGGCCTGCGCCGCCGCCTCGATCGCGGCCGCATCCCCGAGAAATTGCCGCGGCCCGGCCGGCCGCTGCGACGAATCGAGTTCATAGTAGATCGGAACGCCGGTGGGAATGTTGAACTCGACGATCGCGGAATCGCTCAAGCCTTCCAGCATCTTGACGAGCGCGCGCAGGCTGTTGCCGTGCGCGACCACCAGCACATCGGCTCCGCCGGCGAGCGCCGGCGCGATGCGCTCCTGCCAGCAGGGCACGACGCGCACCAGCGTGTCCTTCAGTGACTCGGTCGCGGGCAGCGCGGCCGGCGGGATCCGGCGATACCTGGGATCGAATTTCGGATGCCGCGGATCGTCCGCGGCGAGGGGCAAGGGCGGCACGTCGTAGCTGCGCCGCCAGACCTTGACCTGCTCGACGCCGTACTTCGCCGTCGTCTCGGCCTTGTCGAGGCCCTGCAATGCGCCGTAGTGGCGCTCATTCAGCCGCCAGTCGCGCTCGACCGGGATCCACATCCGGTCCATTTCGTCCATCAGGATCCACAGCGTCCGGATGGCGCGCTTCAGCACGGACGTGAAGGCGACGTCGAACTGGAAGCCGCGCTCGCGCAGCCGCGGTCCGGCCGCGCGTGCCTCCTCGCGTCCCTGTGCCGTCAGGTCCACGTCGGTCCAGCCGGTAAAGAGATTCTCGAGATTCCAGGTGCTCTGGCCGTGACGCAACAGTACGAGCTTTCCGGCCACGACCGCTTCAACTCTCCGCGAGCCGGCGCACGGCCTGCAGCGCCACCGACAGTGTCGGGAAATCGACGGCGCCCCCGGCCCGCATCGCGCTGACGGTCCGCCTCACGTTTTCCACCGCGGCGCCACCGGCTGTGAGCCAGGCCGCGACGCGGGAGCTCGCCTCGCCGCGGCGTCTGCGAGCGAGCACCTGGTCTGCAAGCCGGCGCTGCAACGAATAGGCTTCCTCACGGAGCGTGCCGCGGGCGACCGCCTGCCAGTGCCCTTCGACGGCGAGGCGCTCGATCTCGCCGCGAACCCAGTCGAGGCCGAGCGCGGCGCCGAGCCCGAAGTAGACGCGCGCGGTGTGACTGATCGCGGCGCGGCGCGCCTGCGCCACCTCGACGATGTCGACACCCGCATAAACGGCGCCGAGCGACGCGACGCGTCGCGCAACGCGGGCGGGTACCTCATCACGCGCAAATCGGGCGAGCACGGCATCGTAGCGCTCAACTTCCGCGCCCTCGATCAGCTCCGGCAGGTCGCGCATCAGCTCCTGGATACCGGGGCGCAGGCGCGATACCGCGCGCTCGATGTACAGGTCGGTGCCGTGCCGGCGGAGCACCCAGTAACTGAGATGGCGCAGCAGACGCGTCGTCTCGTACATCATGTCGTACTGCAGCGCGCTCGGCACCTGATCGTCCAGGGCCTCGATGTCGGCCCATAGATCGCGCATTCCGGTGACTTCGCGCGCAATCGCGTAGGCGCGGGCGATGCTGCCGACATCGGCGCCGGTGTCCTCTTGCGCGCGCAGTGCGAATACCGGCCCCATGCGATTGACCAGGCTGTTCGTCGTCGCCGTCACGATGATGTCGTTGCGCAGCTGGTGGCGCAGGATCTCGCGCGGAAAGCGCCGCTGCACCGGAACGGGGAAGTACCGCGTCAGTTCGCCGGCCAGGAACCGGTCGTGCGCGACGTCGGTCTGGCAGAGCTGATTCGTGAGCCAGATCTTGGAATATGACAACAGCATCGAGAGTTCCGGGCGAGTGAGCCCGAGTCCCTTGCGGCGTCGCTCCCCGATTTCGTCTTCCGAGGGCAGGGCCTCGAGCACGCGGTCGAAGGTACCCGCTCGCTCAAGCGCGTGGATCACATGGCCGAGTTCGGAGATGCGCTCGGCGGCGCGCGCCTGCAGCGTCGAGATTGCGAGCGACTGCAGGTAATTGTTCCGCAGCACGAGCTGACCGACTTCCTCGGTCATGCGAGCGAGCAGGCGATTGCGGGCAGGCCGGCGCAGCCTGCCCGACTGCATCAGCGGATTGAACAGGATCTTGAGGTTCACCTCGACGTCAGAACAGTTGACGCCCGCGGAATTGTCGATGAAATCCGTGTTGATGCGTCCGCCGGCGAGCGCGAACTCGACGCGTCCCCGCTGCGAGACGCCGAGGTTACCGCCTTCGCCGACAACGCGGCAACGCAGTTCGCTGCCATTGATCCGGAGCGCGTCGTTGGCCCGGTCGCCGACCTCGCCGTTCGACTCGTCCACGGACTTGACGTAAGTGCCGATGCCGCCATTCCACAGCAGGTCCACGGACATCCGCAGGATCGCACGGATGATCTCGCTGGGGGACGCAGACGCCGAGCTGAAGCCGAGCATCGTGCGCGCTTCCGGCGACAGGGCGATCGACTTGTCAAGTCGGGAATACACGCCGCCGCCTTTCGACAGCAGCTTCGCGTCGTAGTCCTGCCAGCTGGAGCGCGGCATCCTGAACATGCGCCGTCGCTCGGTAAAGCTCGTGGACGCGTCCGGTGCCGGGTCCAGGAAGATATGCCGGTGATCGAAGGCCGCGAGCAACCGGATGTGCGGCGACAGCAGCATCGCGTTGCCGAATACATCTCCGGACATGTCGCCGATGCCGGCGACCGTGAAGTCCTGCGCCTGGATGTCGAGCCCGAGCTCGCGGAAGTGGCGCCGAACCGATTCCCAGCCGCCCCGCGCCGTGATCGCCATGTCCTTGTGGTCGTAACCTGCGGACCCGCCGGATGCGAAGGCGTCGCCGAGCCAGAATCCGTACTGGTCGGAGATCGCATTGGCGACGTCCGAGAACTTCGCCGTGCCCTTGTCGGCGGCGACGACGAGGTAGGCGTCGTCGGGGTCGTGCCGCACGACGGCCGCAGGCGGCACGACCTTGCCGTCGATCACGTTGTCGGTGACGTCGAGCAGCGCGCGGATGAATATGCGGTAGCACTCGGTGCCCTCGTACTGCGCCGCGTCGCGGCCGGCGGGCAAGCGCCGGGGCACGAAGCCCCCTTTTGCGCCGGCCGGCACGATGACCGAGTTCTTGACATTCTGTGCCTTCATCAGCCCCAGGACTTCGGTGCGGAAGTCCTCGCGCCGGTCCGACCATCGCAAGCCGCCGCGCGCGACCCGGCCCATGCGCAGGTGCACGCCTTCCACGCGCGGCGAATGCACAAAGATCTCGAACATGGGCCGCGGCTGAGGCACTTCGACGACCAGCCGGGGATCGAGCTTCAGCGACAGGTAGGTCTTTGGCGCTCCGTCGGCCCCGGGCTGGAAGTAGTTGGTACGCAATGTCGCGTCGATGGCGGCGAGAAAGGCGCGCAGGATGCGGTCGTCGTCGATACGCGTGACTTTCGTGAGCAGGTTGGCGAGTGCACGGCGCTGCGTTGCTTCGGCGCGCCTGCGCTCCGCGTGCCCGAGCGCCGGATCGAAGCGCGCGACGAACAGTTTGAACAGCCGGCCAGCCGCCGCGGCGTTGCTCGCCAGCGCTTCCTCCATGTAAGCCTGCGACAGCGGCATGCCGAGCTGGCCGAACCAGCGTGCGTAGGTCCGCAGCACCATCGCTTCGCGCCAGCTGAGGTCGGCGGCAAGTACGAGTCGATTGAATCCGTCATTATCCGTGTTGCCAAGCCACACGTTCGCGAATGTGGACTTGAACCGCGGGCCGTCGCTGTCGAGGTCGATTCGCACGCTCCGCGGATGCTCGAGTTCGAAATCCTGGATCCACAGACTGCCGGACGGTGTCTCGATCTCGTACGGGCGTTCGCTGATCAGCTTGAGCCCGAGATTCTCGATCGTCGGCAACACATCGGAAATCGGGATCGGCCGATCGCGCCGGAACAGCTTGAACTGGACCTTGTGCCCGGGCTGGCCGGCGGCGCGGTACAGGCTGATGCGCAGGATCTTCGAGCCGGCGAGCAGCGCCTCGAGGCTGGCGATATCGTCGACGGCGACGTCGAACGGCGTGTCGTCCTGGTACGAGGCCGGAAACGCGGCGTCCCATTCGCGATACAGCCTGAGTGCATCCGCTTCGTCGTGCGCGTCGAGCAGGGCATCCTTCAGCTGGTCCTGCCAGGTCCGCACGGTTTCGGTGATCTGCCGCTCGAGTTCGGCGGCTTCGATGCTTGCCTCGGAGTCGGGCGACGTGCGCACCAGCATGTACAGGCGCGCGAGCGCGGATTCCGACAGGTGCACCTGCGAGGTGATTTCGACGCCGCCGAATGCGTCGCGCGCAAGCCGCTCGATGCGCTCGCGCGTCTGCGTGTTGTAGCGGTCGCGCGGCACGAACACGAGGCAGGAGTAGAACCGGCGGAAAATGTCGCGACGCACGAACAGCCGGACCTGCGACCGTTCATACAGGTTGACGATGCCGCGCACGATGCGCACCAGGTCCGCGATCGTCGCCTGGAAGAGTTCGTCGCGCGGGAAGGTTTCGAGTGCGTGCGTGACCGCCTTGTGGTCGTGACTCGACTGTTTCAGCCCGAAATGCCGGATGACGCGCTGGACCTTCAGCCGGAGAACGGGAATCTCGCTCGCTCCGCCGCTGTACGCCGAGGAAGTCCAGAGTCCGATGAAGCGCCGCTCGCCCGTGACATTCCCGCGGGCGTCGAAAGTCTTGACGCCGACGTAATCTAGATGGGTCGCCCGATGCACGGTCGCGATCGAATTCGCCTTGGTGATGATCAGCGGTTCAGTGGAGCGCGCAAATGCCCGTACTTCACCCGTCAGCGCAATCGGGCGGGAGCGCTGGTGCCGGGGGGAACGCATGACGCCGAGCCCGGATTTCGGGACCGGCACCAGCAGGTCGCGCCGGGGCCCGCGGCGCAGGCGGTATTCGCGATAACCGAGGAAAGTGAAATGGTTGTCGTCCATCCACTCGATCAGCGCTTGCGCCTCGCGCAGGTCGACCGACTGGCCGCGGACCCGGGTTCTGCCGAGCTCGGCGGCGACGTCGCGCGCCTTTGCGCGCATGCGCCGCCAGTCGCCCGTGGCGCGCCTGACGTCCTCCAGGGTGTTGCGGATGCGCTGTTCGAGCGCGGCCAGCCGGCGCGGATCCGGCTCGCGGTCGACCTCGATCAGCTGCCAGGATTCGTGCTTCCTGCCTGGCGTCGCGTTGTCGAGATGTACCTCGCGCAAACGGCCGGCGCCGTCACGCACGACCGAGAACACGGGATGCGCGAGCAGATGCACCGCGAGCCCGCTGGCGGCGCTGGCGATTCCCAGCGAGTCGACCAGGAACGGCATGTCATCCGTGACGACCATGATGACGGTGTGCGAGGACGAGAAGCCGTCCTTTTCCGGATCCGGATTGAATACTCGAACCAGCGCGCGGCCGGCGCGGCGCACCCGGCCGAGATGGAGCTGCGTCAGCGCCGCGCCTGCGAGATCGGCCGGCGTGCGCTGCACCAGATCGAGCTCGGAAACGCCGTGGTAGAAGAAGCGCACCAGGCGTTCGGGCGAGACCGGCAATCCGCGGCGTCCGGCCCGGCGGGCACGTGCGGCGATGCGATCGATGATTGCCTGACGGGCGGCCGGGATCCTGCCTAGCATCGACACTCCAACGGCGTAGCGGCGCGAATTATACACGCGGGCTGCCGGCGGGTCCGAGCAGCCAGGACCGCTTCTGCAGGCGGGAAAGCAGGGCATCGAACTGCGATTGCTCAGCCGGTGACAGTTCCGCCAGCAGCCGGCGTTCATAGGCGAGCGCGAGCGGGATGATGCGCCGGTACACCAGCATTCCCCGTGCGGTCAGCGACAGCACCGACCGCCGCCGGTCGGCCGCGGCCAGCGCGCGCCGCACGCGACCGGCGCGGACCAGACCTGTCAGCGCGCGGCTGACCGCTACCTTGTCCATGGCCGTGCGCTCGGCGACGCCGGCCGCGGAAAGGCCCGGTGAGCGCGCCAGCACGGCGATCACGCGCCACTGCGGGATCGTGAGCCCGAAACGCCGCGCATACGCGCCGGCGAGAGCCGAGGACACGGTGTTCGACAGCACCGAGAGCCGGTAGGGGAGAAAATGCTCGAGATCGAGCGCGGGGACGTCGGGAGCCGCCATCGATGCATTATAGTTGCAACTGCAACTAACCCGGGAGCAGATCATGGCCGAGCGCAGCGACAACCCGATGGGCACGGACGGCTTCGAGTTCGTCGAGTACACCGCGCCGGACCCCGAGCAGCTTCGCGGCCTGTTCGCCCGCATGGGTTTTCCGGTGACGGCCCGCCATCGGAGCAAGAACGTGACGCTGCACCGCCAGGGCGACATCAATTTCGTCATCAATGCGGAGCCGGGCGGGTTCGGCCAGCGCTTTGCCCGCGAGCACGGGCCGTCCGCCTGCGCGATGGCGTTCCGCGTGCGGGACGCGGCGGCGGCGTTCCGCCGGGCCGTGGAACTCGGCGCCAGACCGGTCGAGCTGCCGGTTGGACCCATGGAACTGCACATTCCGGCGATCGAGGGCATCGGCGGAAGCCTCATCTACCTGGTCGACCGCTACGGAGACCGGACCATCTACGACGTGGATTTCGTGCAGGTCGAGGACCCCGCCGGCGTACGCGCGGCCGGCCTTACGCTGATCGATCACCTGACGCACAACGTGAGCCGCGGCCACATGGACCTGTGGGCGGGCTTCTACGAACGGCTGTTCAACTTCCGCGAGATCCGTTACTTCGACATCGAGGGCAAGAAGACCGGCCTTTTGAGCCGGGCGATGACGAGTCCCTGCGGCAAGATCCGCATCCCGATCAACGAGAGTCAGGATGACAAGAGCCAGATCGAGGAATACCTGCGCGAATACCACGGCGAGGGCATACAGCACATTGCGCTCTTCACCGACGACATTTATGCGACCGTGGATGCCCTGCGGGAAAAAGGCGTCGAATTCCAGGACACGCCGGACTCTTATTACGAAGGGATCGAAGCGCGCGTGACCGGCCACAGCGAATCGCTCGCGCGCATGCAGGACCGGCGCATACTGATTGACGGCAGCGCCGACGACGGTATTCTGCTGCAGATCTTCACGAAGAACGTCATCGGTCCGATCTTCTTCGAAATCATCCAGCGCAAGGGCAATGAGGGCTTCGGCGAGGGCAATTTCCGGGCGCTTTTCGAATCCATCGAGCTCGACCAGGAGCGGCGTGGCGTCATTTGACCGGGCGTTCCGCGACTTGACATCATCCGGGAGTAATCAGCCAGGAAACGGCATGAACGCTGTCCCGACCGCGGCCCAACCGACAGGTACGGCACGCCTGTCCCGCCGAGCCATGGCCGGCGGCTGGACCGGTCTTGTGACCATCGGCGTGATCGTTTACATCGCGATCGCCATTTACGTCACGATTGCGGCGTCCGACCAACCCGGCGCGGCGCTGGCGACCTACCTCATCTTCTCGGACCTGCCGGCCAGCCTGGCGTCCACGCTGCTTGCGATCCTGGCCGCCCGCGCGGCGCCGGAACTGGCGACGCGCCGCACCTGGACGTTGCTCGCGGCAGCGCTCGTGACCTACGTCACCGGCAACCTGATCGACGCGTTCTACCGACTGTCCGGTGCCGATCCGTTCCCGTCGGTCGCCGACGTCATTTACCTGACCTTCTACCTGCTGCTGCTTGCGGCATTCGTGACCGCTATCCGGGCCAGCGCCCTGCGCATGCCCTGGGGCCGGCTGCTGCTCGATTCGGTGATCCTGGTGCTCGGCTTCGGCACGTTCTTCTGGTACTTCGTGATCAACCCCGCCGCCGCTGTGAACCAGGAAGATTTCGCCCGGTTCGTGCTGTCGCAGACCTACATCGCGCTCGACTGCCTGATGCTGATGGCGATCGGCGTGCTGCTGATGAACAGTGCCCGCGGTCCGCTGCGTCGCAGCACGCTGCTGCTGCTCTCGGCGGGCTTCGCCGTGATGTTCCTCGCCGACATCGTCTGGGCCGCCGCGGTCGTGACCCACCGATATTTGACGGGACATTTTGCCGACGTGCTGTACCTGAGCTGCTACGTGGGCCTGACCGCGGCAGCCCATTCGCAGATCCGCGATCGTTCGCGCTCGAGGTCGCGCGCGGCGCCGCCTGGCACCGCGGTCACGCAGATCGTGCCTTACGCCGCGATGCTGGTGTCTTTCCTGGTGCTGGTCTACTTCGCGGCGGGCGATGCCAGCAATCCGGTCACCGTGATGACGGTGTCGATCTTCGTGCTCGCGGTGCTGGTCATGGCGCGGCAGGGCGTGATCATCCGGGACGATGCGCAGGCGCGGCAGCGGCGCGCCGTCAATCTGGTGGAGGCGCGCTTTGCCTCGCTGATCAGGAATGCCTCGGACGTTATCATGATCATCGATGACGTGGGCCGCATCCAGTACGCGTCGCCGGCCGTGGAGCGGACGTTCGCGCTGCAGCAGGACGACCTGATCGGACGCAAGCTGTCCGAGATATGGCTGGAAGCCGACCGGGAGCGCCTGGCGACGTTTCTGGCGGAAGTGACAGCGACCCATGGCATCGCCGTCGGACCGGTCGAACTGTTCGTGGGGACGACCGCGAAGCGGTTCATTCTGGAGTGCGTCGGCAGGAACCTGCTGACCGATTCGGCGGTGAAAGGCCTTGCGCTCAATTTCCGCGACGTGACGGAGCGCAAGACACTGGAGGACCAGCTGCGCCAGCTGGCGTTCCACGACCCGTTGACGCTGCTTGCCAACCGCAGCCTGTTCCGGAACCGCGTCGATCATGCGCTGGCCGTCGCGCGCCGGACCGGCCAGCAGGTTGCGGTGCTGATGATCGATCTCGACAACTTCAAGAACGTCAACGACTCGATGGGCCATGACGTCGGCGACCGCCTGCTGCAGACGGCGGCGCAACGGCTGGTGAAATGCACGCGCGCCGACGACACGGTCGCGAGGCTCGGCGGAGACGAGTTCGCGGTGCTGCTGGAAGGGATCGGGAAACCAGAGCACGCGGAAGGGATCGCCGCGGTCGTGACGCGTGCTTTCCGCGAGCCGCTGCAGGTGGACGGCAACGACCTCAATGTCTCGACCAGCGTCGGCGTCGCACTGGCCCAACCGGGCGACGACACGGAACATCTGCTGCGCAATGCCGACATCGCCATGTACAGCGCGAAATCGGCGGGCAAAGGCCGGCACGTCGTGTTCCAGGCCAGCATGCAGGAACAGCTGCGCGAACGTCTGCGCCTCGAGGACGACATCGGCCAGGCGCTGCAGCAGGAGGAATTCTTCCTCGAATTCCAGCCCTTCGTGGACCTGAAAACCATGGAACTCCTCGGCGTCGAGGCGCTGGTCCGCTGGCAGCACCCGGAGCAGGGCAGGCTGATGCCCGCGCAGTTCATCCCGACTGCGGAGGAGACCGGGCAGGTCGTGGAACTCGGTCGCTGGGTGCTGCTGGACGCCTGCCGCCGGCTGCACCAGTGGCGGTCATCTGTCGCGGCAGGCAATGGCCTGCGCCTGGCCGTCAACATCTCCGGTCGCCATCTGCAGCAGGGCGACCTGATCGCGGACGTGCGTCATGCGCTGGAGGCCTCCGGTCTGGAGCCGGAATGCCTGCTGATCGAACTGACCGAAAGCACGATCATGCAGAACACCGAGGGCAACCTGACGCGGCTCAAGGAACTCAAGGCACTCGGCGTCCGGCTCGCGATCGACGACTTCGGCACGGGCTATTCATCATTGTCGTACCTGCACCGTTTCCCGATCGACATCCTGAAGATCGATCGCTCGTTCGTCAGTCGCCTGACGGAGTCCAGCGAGGGACCGAAACTCGCGCGGGCCGTCGTCATGCTGGGGGAAACGCTGGGCCTGGAGACCGTGGCGGAGGGCGTCGAACTCGAGGACCAGGTGACGCAGCTGCTGCAGCTCGGATGCGTCGCCGCGCAGGGCTATTATTTCTCCTATCCGACCGCGCTCGCGGACATCACGGCATCGCCCTTCGCGATGCGCCGCGAGCTGCTGCGCCGGGCGGACAGCAATTACGACTCGCTGACGGCGACGGGCCGCTACAAGGTGGCCGACATGATTGGAGGGCGCGGCTTCGCTGGCACCCGCTAGGGTCGGTGCGGTCGCGCCAGAAAGCGTCGTCCCTGCATCTCCGCCAATCGGCTGGCCGTGCGGCGGAACTCGAACGCGAGCCGCTCGCCGCGATACAGGGCGCCGGGCTCCATTGCCGCCGCTGACAGGACCAGTTTGACGCCCCGGTCGTAGAATTCGTCCACCATCGCGATGAAGCGGCGAGCCGGATCGTCATCGGCCGCATCCATCACGGGCACGCGACCGACGAATACCGTGTGATAGCAGCGCGCGATCTCGATGTAGTCCGCCGTCGAGCGCGGTCCCTCGCAAATCTCGCGGAAATCGAACCAGACCACGTCTTCCGCCTCGCGCCGCGCCCGCACGGCGCGCCCGGCCACCTGCACGCGCACGTCCTTCTCGCCCGGTCCGTCTGCGAACCGTTCGAACTCCGCGGCGAGGCGCGATTCTGCGTCCGCGACGTCCGGACCGAAATAAAACGTCGCCAGTTCCAGCTGGCGCAGTCGATAGTCGACGCCGGCATCGAGCTCCATCACGCGGCAGTACTTCCCGATCAGTGCGATTGCCGGCAGGAAGCGTTCCCGCTGCAGGCCGCCGCGGTAGAGATCCGTCGGCGGCAGGTTGGAGGTCGCGACCAGCGTGACGCCCCGCGCGAACAGCGCATCGAGCAGCGTCGCGAGGATCATCGCGTCGGCCACGTCATTGACGATGAACTCGTCCAGGCAAAGCAGCCGTGCCTGCGCCGCGATGTCGGAGGCGACCCGGTCGAGTGGTGCAGGCAGGTTGCGGTGCTTGCGCAAACCCGCATGCACATCCTGCAGGAACCGGTGGAAATGCTCGCGGCGCTTTTCCGGGATCGGCAGTTCGGCGAAGAGCTCGTCGATCAGGAAGGTCTTGCCGCGCCCGACGCCGCCCCAGAGATAGAGGCCGCGCAGCGGCGCCCTGTGGGCGCGCGAACCGGGCAGCATTCCGAGTCCGCGCGCGAGCAGGCTGCGCCGCGCGAGCACGCGGCGGCGCAGGTCCTCCAGGCGCGCGATGACCTGGCGCTGCGGTTCGTCCGGCACGCCGCCGTGCGCGGCGAGTGCGGCCTCGACGCGCAACGTCAGCGGCGACTTGGCGGCCGCGCGATTCAGCCGGCGAGCTCGGCGCGATCGCGGAAATGTTCGAGCGCGGCGGGATTCGCGAGCGCGTCGGTGTTGCGGACCGGTCGCCCGTGGATCGTCTCGCGCACCGCGAGCTCGACCACCTTGCCGCTGATCGTGCGCGGGATCTCCGGGACCTGGACGATCCGCGCCGGTACATGCCGCGGCGTGGTATTGGCGCGGATCTGCCGGCGGATGCGATCGCGCAGCGCGTCGTCAAGCGTGAGATCGTCGCGCAGGCGCACGAACAGCACGACGCGCACGTCGTGTTGCCAGTCCTGGCCGACGACGACGCTGTCCTGCACTTCGTCGAGCTGCTCGACCTGCCGGTAGATCTCCGCGGTGCCGATGCGCACTCCGCCCGGGTTCAGCACGGCGTCGGAGCGGCCGAGGATCACCAGACTGCCGCGCGGCGTCAGCATCGCGAAGTCGCCATGGTGCCAGACGCCCGGGAATCGCTCGAAATAGGCGGCGCGGTAGCGGCTGCCGTCGGGGTCGTTCCAGAACCCGACCGGCATCGAGGGAAACGGCGCGGTGCAGACGAGCTCGCCGCGTTCGCCGGTGACCGGCTTGCCCTCGTCGTTCCAGACCTCGACCTTCATGCCGAGCCCGCGGCACTGCAATTCGCCGCGCCAGACCGGCAGCAGCGGATTGCCGAGCGCAAAACAGGACACGATGTCCGTGCCGCCGGAGATCGAGGCGAGCTGCACATCCGGGCCGATCGCGGCGGCGACGAAGTCATACTGCTCCTGCGCGAGCGGCGATCCGGTCGATAGCACCGTTCGTAATACCTTGAGCCCGTGCCGCCCCTTTGGACGGTAATTTTCCTTCTGCAGCGCGGCGAGGTATTTCGGGCTGGTTCCGAACACGGTGACGGCCTCGTCGGCCGCCATGTCCCACAGCACGGCCGGCCCCGGGTGAAACGGCGATCCGTCGTAGAGTACGATCGTCGCCTGGGCGGCGAGCGCGCTCGCCAGCCAGTTCCACATCATCCATCCGCAGGTCGTGAAGTAGAACAGCCGGTCGCCCGGCTTCAGGTCGGTATGCAGCAGGTGTTCCTTCAGGTGCTGCAGCAGCGTGCCACCGGCCCCGTGAACGATGCACTTCGGCACGCCGGTCGTGCCGCTCGAATACAGGACATAGAGCGGGTGGTCGAACGGCATCCGCGAAAACGCGAGCGGCGCGCCGCGCTCGCCGTAGTCGGCGAATGGCACGGCGGCCGGCAGCGGCATCGCGGTGGCGCGGGTGCCGCCGTAAGCCACGACGATGACGCGCAACACCGATGGCAGCCGCTCGAGGACGCCTGCGATCGGCGCGAGCGAGTCGACGGCCTTGCCCGCGTAGAAGTAACCATCCGCCGTGAACACCGCTTTCGGCCGGACCTGCCCGAACCGGTCGAGCACGCCCTGGATGCCGAAATCCGGTGAGCACGAGGTCCAGGTCGCGCCGAGACTGGTGGTCGCGAGCATCGCGATCACGGCTTCCGGAAGGTTCGGCAGGAATCCCGCGACGACATCGCCGGGGCCGATGCCGTCGGCGCGCAGCCCCGCCGCGATCCGCGCGGTCTCCGCACGCAATTCCCACCAGCTCAGTTCCCGCCGCGTGCCGCGCTCGTTGCAAAACACGATGGCGGGTTCCGCATCCGGACCGCGCAGCAGGTTTTCGGCGAAGTTCAGCCGCGTACCGGAGAACCAGCGCGCGCCGGGCATGCGGTCACCGTCGGCGAGCACCGGACCGCTGCCGCGGTCGCCGATGACGCGCGCGAATTCGAAAAGCGCTTCCCAGAAGGCCGCGGGTTCCGCAACCGACCAGTCATACAGCGCCTGGTAATCGTCGGCATTCGCGTCGCGCGCCGCCGCGAAGGCCATGAATCGAGTCAGGTTGGCGTCGGCGATCCGGAACAGCGATGGCGTCCAGACGGGTTCTTCGGCGGCCATTCAGAGATTCGGGTAGTTCGGCCCGGAACCGCCCTCGGGCGTGGTCCAGGTGATGATGCCGTAGGGGTCCTTGATGTCGCAGGCTTTGCAGTGAACGCAGTTTGCGGCGTTGATCTGCAGCCGTTTGCCGCCGGCGCCGTCGTCGACCATCTCGTACACCGCGGCCGGGCAGAAATGCTGGCACGGATTGCCGAACTCGGTGACGCAACGTGTCGCGCAGATGTTCGTGTCGTGGACGATCAGGTGCACGGGCTGCTTCTCGTCGTGCACGTTGCCGGCGTGGAATACGGCGGCGAGGCGGTCGCGCGGCGCGAGGTGGCGCTGGATCCAGTCGCGTTCGACCACCGGGGCTGTCTCGAGCCGGTGCAGTGCCAGGTGATTCTCGTGATGCCTGAGCGTCCACGGCACCTGGCCGCGGGTTACGGTCTCGAGTGCCGCATTCGCGAGGCCCCACCACAGGCCGCGGTGAAACCCGGGCTTGATGTTGCGCACGCGCTTGAGTTCCTGCCCGCCCGCGGATGCCCGCCAGCGCGCGTCGAATCCATCGGTCTTTCCCTGTTCGACCAGATGCTCGGCCGCCAGCGCGCCGCAGCGGATCGCCTGGTGCACACCCTTGATCTTCGGCACGTTCAGCGTGCCGGCGGCATCGCCGATCAGCAGCAGGCCGGGCGAATCCATGCGCGGCAGTGCCTGCCAGCCGCCGGCCGCGATCGCACGCGCGCCGTAGGACAGGAGTTCGCCGCCCTCGAGCAGCGGGCGGATGCGCGGGTGATGCTTGAACTGCTGGAAGGCCTCGAACGGACGGAAGCGCGGATCGGCGTAATCCAGGCCGGAAACGTAGCCGACATAGAGCTGATCCCGATCGAGGTGATACAGGAAGCTGCCGCCGTAGGTTTTCGAATCCACGGGCCAGCCAACCGAGTGATGAATGAGTCCCGGCTCGACGCGGCCGGGCGGCAACTGCCAGAGCTCCTTGATCCCGAGGCCGTAGCTCTGGGGCGAGCAGCCGTCTGCGAGACCGAGGCGGGCGACAAGCTGCTTCGTGACGCTGCCGCGGCAGCCCTCGGCGAGGATCGTCGTGCCCGCGCGGATGTCCGCGCCGGGCGTGAAACCGGGGCCGGGCGTGCCGTCCCGTTCGAGCCCCATGTCGCCGATGCGTACGCCGGCGACGCGACCGTCGTCATCGACCAGTGCCTCGGCAGCCGCATAGCCCGGAAACACGTCGACGCCCAGCGCTTCCGCACGGCTCGCCATCCAGGGCACCAGTTGCCCGAGCGAGACGATGAGGTTGCCGCGGTTGTGCATCTGCGGCGGATTCGGAAGGCGGATGCCGCCCTGCTTCGTGAAGTACCAGAACTCGTCGCGCTTGCAGGGCACGCAGATGGCGGGCGGCGACTGGCGCCATTCCGGCAGCAGCGCGTCGAGCGATTCCGGCTCGAGCGCGCAGCCCGAGACCATGTGCGCGCCGATGGAGGAGGCTTTTTCCAGTACGCAGACGGTGAGATCGGGCTTCAGCTGCTTCAGTCGCACCGCACAGGCGAGACCCGCGGGGCCGGCGCCGACGATGACGACGTCGTATTCCATTACGTCGCGGTCGGTCACGTTCCTCCCGAAGAGCTTCTAATGGTCTGTAGAGGCAAGGAAAGAGCGTATCAAGGCATGGTGCCGGTGCCTATTCTTGTGTGGCGTCACGGAACTGCCGGGTGCCGGGGAGGTGCCCTTGCATTAAGTAAGGTTATGCAATAAAATTGCACAATTCGACTTAATTGAAATTCATCGTCATGCCGCCCGACTTGCTCAGGAAGTTCCAGGCCCGCTTTCTCAGGGAGCTTTTCCGGGCGCCCCGCTCGGGGTTTGTCCTTAAGGGTGGTCTGGCACTCAATGCCCTCTACGGAAGTTCCCGGCTGACCATGGACATTGACCTCGATTTTCCGCCGCAAGGCGAGCGCACCGCGCAAAGCCTGCATGGCCAGATCATGCGTGCCATTCGAGCGGCGTTGACCGGGCTCGGCATTCGCGAGGCGCGAATCTCTGAGCCGGGCAAGGCCGAAGTTTCCCCGAAATGGAAAGTTTCCGGCACGACACCGGACGGCGGGCCCTTCAATGCCCAGGTCGAAGTGTCGCGCCGACCGCCCGTCCCGGTTGGCGCCACGCGGCAACATGCCATACGCAACGAGCTTGCACCTGGGCTGCCGGTTTTCTACGTCGATCTGTACGACGAGGCGACCCTGGCCGCAATGAAGCTGGCCGCGCTGATTTCACCTAATCGTCATGCCGCACGCGACATATACGACCTCGATCTACTGTTTGCCAATGGCAACCGGCCTGACCGGGATTCATTCAGAAAACTCATGAAGTCTCGGGCGATACTCGGCGCATCTATCGCGGATGAAGCGGAGCGCAAGATCGACGCCTTTACGTGGCGTGACTTCGTGTCTCAGGTCCAGCCGGCGCTCAATGCGGCAGAAGCAGAACGCATAAACCCGGATGAATGGACGGCGATGAAAGGGCGAGTCGCGGCCATGGTTCATGAATGGCTGCAAAATCTGCCGCCATGAACAACTGGCAAGTCAGAGTCGAACTGGAACTTGCGCATGCGAGCGCGCCTGGTGTCATCGCGCTGGGGGCCTTGGCACGCATGGCAGACCGGTTTGCGGGCAAGTCTGTGCCCACGACGACGCTGCACCACTGGATCCGCCGATGCCTTGCGCGTCGCCGATTGCAGCGCGTGCAGAAAGGGCTCTACCTCAATGCATTCCGTTCGCCGCCTGGGCGACCTGTGGAAGCGGCGGGCCACCTGCGGCGCGACGCGGTGATCTCGTTGCAGTCTGCCCTCGCGGAGTTCGGTCTCCTCAACAATCCTCCGCGGATCATGACGGCCGTAGTACCGCTCGATTCGGATGGATTCCTGCCGTCGCTTGGCAGGGTCAAGACCGCTGTCGGCGAATTTGTGTTTCGCGGCATTCCGCGTCGAATTCTGGAGGCGGGCGACGCCGAAGATCGTCTTGATCTTGTTGGCCACCCCGATTTTGCCTGCGCGACGGCCGAGAAAGCACTGCTGGACTGGCTCTACCTCGCGCAGAGTGCACGAAGCACGCTGGGAGCGCCGCAATCAAAAGATATCGAAGTCGACGCTCTCAAACGTTCGCGGCTGAATAGCCTATCGCGCAGCATGGAATTGAGTTCGGCCCTGCGGGATTGGCAGAAACGGGCTGGGCGTGGTTAGCCCCGCGACTTGGGCTTCCGGCGACGCGCCGACGCCTTTCGCGGCGCCTTGGGGGCTGAAACATCGAGCGGCGCCGTCAGCGCCTGGTAGCGCTCGAACAGGAAAGCGACGCGCTCGGCTTCCGACTTGAAGTCCTTTTTGCCATAGGCAGCATCGACCGCTCGGTCCAGCGCCTGATGCGCCCTGACGAGATTGGGTGGCATCGTCAGCGGATCGTAAAGATCCGCGAGCGTTGAATCGGGATGAGCAGCGCGGGCGTCGAGAACGTCCTGAGCCGCTGACTCGATCGTGCTGCGCTGTTTTTCAGTGGGCTCAGGCCAGGGGAAGTTGTTGTATACGATGCCGGCTGAGTACCGGTAATCACTCTTGAGTCGACCACAAACTGCGCGGACCCAACTCATGTGCATGAAGGAGGACAAGACGCCAAGGTGGTACGCAGTCGCACCGGGTACGATCAGGTTCAGATTGCTTGAAACGACACTAGCATCCAAAAGACCCATCGGGATAACTGAACGTCGCTCGGAGGACACTGACGGAATGAGTAAGTACGTGCCCGATACGGGATGCCTGATTTCGCCAAAAAGCGCAGGCACGTTAGCCAATTCGCGAGTTGTCGGACGGTTGCTGGCCAATCGATGCCGTCGCACGGCTTCCACGCGTTCCATCACGGCTGGCATCGCACGCAGAGTTTCCGGGGGAATTCCGGCGAGCCAGAGGCAATAGCGAGGCACGTTGTTCAGGAACTCCTCGGAGCCGACGAGGCGACGAATCCAAGGCGCCGCTGCCGGTGTGACCGCCAACAACTGCTCGCGCTCACCATCGGAGAGAAGCAGATTGCCACCGTCATTTGGCATGCTCCCGAAGACGAGGCCCAGTACGTTACTGACGGGCCGCCGCCGGCTCTCGAGCAGGACGCTGGGCGCATCGACCAGATACGGATTGATGTTTCGGCAACGGGTCGCGACGGGCTCGGACTCCGGCGATTCGTACTCGAACAGTATTTTTTGAGCATCTGATTCGAGTCCGAATCCGACTATGACGCAGTGAACGGCGGCCCGACCGCGCGCCTCGCTGGTCCAGCGAAATGTGCGGTGGGCGAAATTGATGACGACACCCTCTGTGAGCAGCAAGCGCCAGAGGACGCCCACCTGTTCCCCCTGCGTGATCGAGTTAGTCGAAACCAGCGCCGCGCGCATCGACCGATTCCGCTGCATGAGGCGCGTGCAGCACATGTACCAGCACGATACGTAGTCCAGAATGCCGATCCCGCGCGTTCTCGGGAAGATGGCGGCGACGTCGGCTTTTTGCTGGTCGCTCTGCATCGCTTTGCCGATGAATGGCGGATTCCCGACGATGTAGCTCAGTGTCTTCGGATCGACAACAGCATCCCAGGAAATCCGCAATGCGTTGCCATGCACAATATTTGGCGCCTTCACCAGAGGCAGGCGCGCAAAATAGTGCCCGAATTCCTCCGACAGCAGCAGGTTCATCTGGTGATCGGTGAGCCACAGCGCAGCCTGTGCAATTTGGGCCGGAAACTCCTCGATCTCGATCCCGTAGAACTGGTCCACGTCAACGTGGACGAGACTTGCAATATCCAGTGACTTTGACGACTCGCCGGCTCTGAACAGACGCCGCAGTATCTCGTGCTCCAGCTTGCGCAGTTCACGATAGGCGACGACAAGGAAATTCCCGCAGCCGCAGGCGGGATCGAGAATCCGGATGTTGGCAAGCTTCTTCTGGTATTCGACCAGCTTGCGGGTGTGGTTTCCGATGGCCACCAATTCTGCGTCTAGCGCATCGAGGAAAAGCGGCCGCAGCGCCTTGAGAATATTGACCTCGCGCGTGTAATGCGCGCCGAGATTCCGCCGTGCTTCCTTGTCCATGATCGACTGGAACAGCGAGCCGAAAATCGCAGGGGAAATCGCGCTCCAGTCGAGAACCGATGCGTCGAGCAGCGTCTCGCGCATCGCGCTGTTGAAGGCCGGGATCGGCAGGGATTCCTCGAAGAGCCTGCCGTTCACATAACGAAACGCCGCGAGCTGTTCGTCGAGATTATTCTGACGCCGATCTTCGGGCGTGTTGAGCACCTGAAAGAGCTGGGCGAGATGCATGCCGAGGTCAGCGCCGTCTTCGCCCGTCCGCTGCTCGAGATACTCGCGGAATCCGTGTTTGTCGAAGATGCCGGTGTCGTCCGCAAAAAGGCAGAACAGCAGCCGGACCAGCAGCACCTCTAAAGGATGTCCCTCGTATCCGCTTGCCTTCAGGAGATCGTGCAGCTTGCCGAGCTGCTGCGCGGCCTTGATGTTCGCCGCTTCTTCGGGTGCTTCGATGCGCTGCGTTTCATAGCCCGCGATGAAGGCGAAGTGCCGCACGTTCCTGTGCAGATCCTTGAGGTAGAACTCGACGCTTTCATCGTCATCGAGGTCGAACAGCTTGAAGCGGGCGAAGTCGGACACGAGCACGTACCGCGGCAGGTCTCGATCCTTGAGACCGTAGAAGTAATCCGTCGCCTGGCGATAGGCGCGTTTGAGGTCTTTACCGCGAGATTTGTGTTCGACCAGCAGCGTGCCTTTCCAGAGCAGGTCGATATACCCTTCGGAGCCATCGGGATGCCGGATCGGCCTCTCGAACGCGGCGACGCGGCGGCGCGGCACCCCGAAGATGCTGAAAAAAGCGTCCCAGAAACTCTTGGCTTCCGCATCCTCGGATGATTCGGTTTCCCATTCCTTGGAAAACTCGATCGCGCGCTGGCGGATCTCGTTCCAGGACAAGGGCATCAGCGGCGGCCTTCAGGGATCGATTGCGGCAACGTTCTTGAACTGCGGCAGTGCGCGCACGCTCTCACCGATCGTCGCCAGGTCACCCGCGACCACGACGGTCATGCGCTCGCGTCGGATGAACTCCCGCGTAATCGCGCTGACCTGGTCCGGCGTCACGGCATGAATGCTGGCGACCCAGTGGGTCAGGAATTCGGGCGGCAGGCCGTGCAGGTCCATGAAGGCGAACTGGCCCAGCACCCCGTTCGGCGACGAATTCGAGATCACGAAGATTCCTGAACGATAAGCCTTGATCGCCTGCAGCTCGGCCTCCGGCGGCGCTTCGCCCTGTAACCGGTCAATCTCATTGAAGATCTCCGTGATCGCAGCGGCCGTGTGTTCGGTCGTGACCTCGGCCTGCAGCACCCAGAGCGCGCTGCCGCGCCTGGCGCCGATGGACGAACTCGGCGAGTAGCTGTAGCCCTTGTCCTCGCGGATGTTGGTCATGATGCGCGAGCTGAATGTGCCGCCCAGCAGGCTGTTGGTCAGTGTCGTCTGGAAATAATCGGCGGCGGCCGGATGCGGCACCGGCACGGCGATGCGCACGGAAGACTGCGGCGCATCGGGGCTGTCGATCAGCGCGAGTTGCAGCGTGTCGCTCGGTTGCGGCGGCAGGACCGTTGCCGGCCGGCCCGCGGGCCAGTCGCCGAAGGCGTCGTTGAGCGCGGTTTCGAGTGCCGCTCGATCGTAACGGCCGGCGACGTAGACGTGGGTCCGCGCCGCGCCGAAATTCTGCGCGTGAAAACCACGCACGGCGGCGATGTCATAGTCGGCGAGCTGTCCGTCACGCGGCAGCGTGCGCCCGAACGGGTGATCGCCGTACACGAGCCTGGCAAGCGCTTCGTCGGCCTGTCCCTGCGGATCCGAGCGGGCGACGGCGAGGCTGCGTTCGAAATTGGCGATGACGCGCGGCAACTCGGCTTCCGGGAACAGCGGATTGCGCAGCACGTCCGCCACCAGCTTGACCGCCGTCACGGCGTGTTCCGACAGCACGGAAATGCCGACGCTGGTCTGCTCGGCGCCGGCCCCGACATTGAGCGAGCCGCCCATGCCGGCGGCTTCGTGGGCGATGTCGGTGGCGCTGCGTGTCGCCGTGCTTTCCTTCAGCATCTCGACGGCGACGTCGGCGAGCCAGGTGGATTCACCCTCGTCGATGTTGCCGGTGCGCACGACCGCGAGCACCGTAACCTTGGGCACGCTGCCGTAGTCGATGAAGGTCATCGCGAGACCGTTCGGCAGCCGCAGCGTTTCCTTGGCGGGCAGCCTGAAATCCCGCGGCTGCCCGGGTGCGGGCGGCGTTTCCTGCGCGCGCCCGGCCGGGATCGCAACGACAGTCGCCAGCAGCAGAAGGGCGAGCAGCCGGTTCATGGCGCGGCCTGCGCAGCGCCACCGGGTTCGACGATCTGGATGGTCCGTGTTGCGGGCGTCAGGTAGCGGCGCGCGACGTCGCTGATCTGGACGGGTGTCACCGCGCGAAACTCCGACTCGATGCAGTTGATGCGCGCCGGATCGTCGTCGAAGAGCGCAAAGGAGGCGAGCAGATCGAGCAGGCCGAAGCGCGTGCTGGATCCGGCGAGGTCATACAGGTCGGCGCGGATCTTGGTCAGTGCGCGGGTCAGTTCGGCGGCGGATGGCGGTTCTGCCTGCAGCCGGGCGATCTCGGCGTCGATGTCCGAAACGATCGTTTCCGGAGCCACCGACGGATCATGCACGAGGTAGAGCATCCACAGCATCGGACCGTCGTAGGTGAACTGGTTCCCGAGCAGGTTGATGCCGCCGGAAACCGAACTCGAATAACCGCGCTGCTGCACCAGGCGCTGCCATAGCACGCTGTCCTCGCCCTGCAGCAGGATCTGGTCGAGCAGTCCGAAGGCATAGTGGTCGGGCGTGTCGCGCGGTGGCACATGCCAGGCGAGCGCGAGCGCAGGCCGCGGCGCCAGACGATCGACATAGTTCGCGCGCTGCTCGGCCAGCTGCGGCGGTTCCGCCAGATCGGGTTGTTCCGGCGCCGGGCGCGACGGGATGGCGCCGAAGTACTGCTCGATCCACGCGCGCGTGATTGCCGTATCGAAGTCGCCGGCGACCACCAGCACCGCATTGTTCGGGCCGTAGTACGTATCGAAGAAGTCACGCGCATCGTCAAGCGTCGCGGCATCCAGGTCGGCGAGATCGCCGTAGAAATTGTGCGCGTTGTGCCAGTTCCTGTTCGCGACCTGCGGCATCGTCAGCCAGGGGAAACCGCCGTAGGGCTGGTTCAGCACGTTGACGCGCACCTCGTTCTTGACCACCCCCTGCTGGTTCACGAGGTTTTCCTGCGTGATCGCGGGGCCCTTCATGCGGTCGGCTTCGGCCCACAGCACGGTTTCGAGCGTGTGGGCGGGGACGATCTGGAAGTAATTCGTGTAGTCGAACCGGGTCGAGCCGTTGACGACCCCGCCATTGCCCTCGACCAGGCGGATGAACTCCATCTTGCCGAGATTCGCGGAGCCCTGGAACATCAGGTGCTCGAACAGGTGAGCGAAGCCAGTGCGACCTTGCGGCTCGATGCGGAATCCGATGCGGTAGTACACGCCGACGGTCGCGGTCGGCGAGGTCGTGTCGCGCGACAGCACAACCTTCAGGCCGTTGCCGAGCGTGTAGTACTCGACGGGAATATTGATGCCGGCGGGCGCCGGCGCGACCACGGGCGGTGCGGTGGTCGCGCAGCCGGCCGCGGCGAGCGATGCCAGCAGTCCCGCGGCGAGCGCGCGTGCGCGGTTCATCGCGGCGCCATCCGGATGGCGCCGTCGATGCGGATGGTTTCGCCATTCAGCATGCGGTTGGTGCAGACCGCCGCGACAAGTGCCGCGAATTCCTCGGGGCGTCCGAGCCGCGGCGGAAACGGCACCTGCTTGCCGAGCGAGTCCTGCGCTTCCTGCGGCAGCCCGGCCATCATCGGCGTTCCGAATATCCCGGGCGCGATACCCATGACGCGGATGCCGAAGCGGGCGAGCTCGCGCGCGAGCGGCAGCACCATTCCCGCGACTGCGGCTTTGGAAGTCGCGTACGCGACCTGCCCGATCTGCCCTTCGAAGGCAGCGACGGAGGCGGTATGAATCAGCAGTCCGCGCTCGCCGTCGGCGGCGGGCGTGTTGTTCTGCATGATGGCTGCCGCCGCACGATCGAGAAGAAAGGTGCCGAGCGTATTGATCTGCAGCACGCGCAGGAACGCGGCGGAGGAGAGCGGTCCGTCCCGGCCGAGCAGCTTGCCGGGTGTCGCGACGCCTGCGCAGGAGACGGCGACGTTGAGCCCGCCCATCCGCCCTGCCGCTGCGGCAACCGCCGTGTCCACGTCGCTCTCGCTGGTCACGTCACAATGGTGAAAGCTGGCTGCCGCTCCGAGTGCTGCGGCCGCCTTATTACCGGTATCGTCCTGCACGTCGAGCAGGGCGGCCTGGCCGCCGGCGGCAATGAAGTGCGCGGCGGTCGCGAGACCGAGACCGGATGCGCCGCCCGTGATGACCGCCCGTACCGCGTCGAGATTCATGCCAGCACCTCGCCGACAGTCTACAACCTCAGGCCACCATCCACCTCGATGACGCGCCCGGTGACAAAGTCGTTCTCCGCAATGAAGACCGCGGTCGCCGCGATTTCCGCAGGCTCGCCGAGGCGATTCAACGGTATCGCGGCCACGACTCTGGCGACCGTCTCCGGTTTCATGGCCGCCAGGATCTCGGTCGCGCAGAAGCCGGGTGCGATCGCGGCGCTGCGGATCCCGTGGCGTGCCAGTTCCTTGGCCCAGACGACCGTCATCGCGGCGACGCCTGCCTTGGTCGCGGAATAATTGGTCTGGCCCGGATTGCCTTCGCGCGAGATGGAGGAGATGTTGACGATCAACCCGCCGTTACCGAGCAGGATCATGCGCTCCGCCGCCTCGCGCCCGCACAGGAAAACGCCGGTCAGATTCACGTCGACGACCGACTGCCACTGCGCCAGCGACATCTTCGAGACGATCGCCCCGTCCTTCGCTTTCACGAGCAGCGCGTCCTTCGTGATACCGGCGTTGTTGACCAGGACGTCGAGGCGGCCGAACGCGGCGACCACGGCATCGAAGCCGGCGATCACCTGGGCCTCGTTGGTCACGTCGACCGTGAAGGGCAGGGCGCGCACGCCCTGCGCACTGCAGAGCGTGCAGGTTTCGGCGAGATCGGCCGCATGCAGATCGAGCGCCGCGATCGCAGCGCCTTTTGCCGCGAACGCCAGCGCCATCGCGCGCCCGATGCCTCGGCCTGCGCCGGTGATCGCAACAAGCTTGTGCGAGAGATCCATGCCACCCTTTACTGCACCTGCGAATGGAAGTGCAGACTTTGTAATGGGATCAGGACCTTAGCGATTATTGCGGCGCAACACAACCATCAGGCAGGCGCTATGTCAAATAGCACTGTATCGGCCTCGACGAGCTCACCCGGGCGCGCCAGCACCGTCTCGACCTTGCCCGCGCGGCCGGCACGGATCGCATGCTGCATCTTCATGCCTTCGACGATCGCAAGCACATCGCCGCGCTCTACGGCATCGCCGGCCTGCACGCGCACATCGACGACGCGCCCCGGCAGCGGCGACGACGGATGCGCATCCGCATCCTCGACGCTGCGCTCGAACGGCCATGCCGGCGCGAGCACGATCTCCTCGGTCTGTTCGCCGATGATCTGCAGGCGGTGACCAGCGCGGATCAGTTCGAGTGTCTGCGCGCCGCGGCCCGCGTTCACGCGATAGCGATCCGTGCCTTCGGCGACCACGCTGCCCGACAGTTGCAGCGAATCGCCCGCGACCCGGATGGCAGCGCCGTCCCGATTCATGCGCAGCCGCAGGAATGCCGGCGTACGGATTCCGATCGTACGCCCGCCCTGTCCGCCGGCGCGCCAGGCGTCGCCCTGCGCCCATGGCGAGCGCTGGTCCGGCGCGGCGGTCGCCTGTTCCGCGACCGCCGCCGCGAGCAGCAGCGCCTCCGGCTGCGGCGCGCGCTCGGCGGTGAGCGCGGCGAGTTCACGGTCCACGAAACCGGTGTCGACGTCGCCGGCCTCGAATTGCGGATGCGCGGCGATATGGCGCAGCAGCGCCAGGTTGTTGGCGACGCCGAAGATCGCCGTGCGGTCGAGCCGGTGACGGAGCGTCGCGAGCGCTTCGGCGCGGTCGCGTCCGGTCGCAATCACTTTCGCGATCATCGGGTCGTAGTGCACGCTGATCGAGTCGCCGTCCTCGATGCCGCTGTCCACGCGCCAATGGGCGTCTTCCGGCGGCCGAGCGAACCGTTCGACGCGTCCGACCGAGGGCAGGAACCCGCGGCGCGGGTCCTCGCTGTAGAGCCGGGCCTCGATCGCGTGGCCCTGCTGGCGGATTTCCGATTGCGCGAGCGGCAACCGCCCACCCGCCGCGATTGCGAGCTGCCATTCGACCAGATCGATGCCCGTGACCTGCTCGGTAACCGGATGTTCGACCTGCAGGCGCGTGTTCATTTCCATGAAGTAGAACCGGCCGTCCGCGCCGACGATGAATTCGATCGTGCCGGCATTGACGTAACCGACCGCCAGCGCCACGCGCACGGCGGCCGCCGTCATCGTCGCGCGCGTCGCCTCATCGATGAACGGCGAGGGCGATTCCTCGATGATCTTCTGGTAGCGCCGCTGCACCGAACACTCGCGCTCGAACAGGTGCAGGCAGCCGCCGTGGCTGTCGCCGAAGACCTGCACTTCAATGTGTCGCGGCCGCTCGAGAAACCGCTCGAGCATGAGGCGCCCGTCGCCGAACGCGCTCTCGGCCTCGCCGCGCGCGCCGGCAATCGCCTCGGAGAGTTCTTCCGCGGCGCGCACGACCCGCATGCCCTTGCCGCCGCCGCCGGCGACCGCTTTGACCAGCAGCGGGAATCCGACCTTGGCCGCTTCCTTCGCGAGCCGCGCCGGTGACTGGTCTTCGCCCATATAGCCGGGCACGACCGGCACCCCGGCCGCCGCGACGATGGCCTTCGCCTCGTGCTTCAAACCCATCGCCGTGATCGCGGCCGGGCTCGGACCGACGAATACGATGCCGGCCGCCGCGCAGGCCTCGGCAAAGGCCGCGTTCTCGGACAGGAAACCGTAGCCCGGGTGGATCGCGTCCGCGCGAGTGCTGCGTGCCGCTTCGAGGACTGCCGCGATGTCGAGATACGATTCGCGTGCCGGCGCGGGGCCGATGCCGACCGATTCATCCGCCATGCGCACGTGCAGCGCGTCGCGATCCGCTTCGGAATACACGGCGATGGCCTGCACGCCGAGTCGGCGGCAGCTCCGGATGATGCGGCAGGCGATCTCGCCGCGATTGGCGATCAGGAGCCGCCGGATGCTCATTCGCCGCGCAGCCAGCGCGGCTTGCGCCGTTCGAGGAACGCCGTCAGGCCTTCACGGCCCTCATCGCCGGCGCGGATGCGCGCAATCCAGCGCGCGGTGTCGGCGAGCATCGCCGCGTCCGCCGACTCGCCGCGTCCGGTCACGTGACGCAGCAATTGCTTGATCTCGGTCTGCGCAAACGGCCCGCCCGCGAGCAGGGCGCTGGTCATGGTCGCGACCGCTTCCCGCAGCGCCGCGTCGGCGACGGTTTCGTGCACGAGGCCGATGCGCAGGGCGGTCGCCGCGTCCATGGCTTCGCCGGTCAGCATCCAGCGCCGCGCCTGGCGCGTGCCGAGCGCGCGGATCACATAGGGCGAGATCATCGCGGGAATCAGTCCGAGGCGCACTTCGGACAGGGCGAAACGCGCGCTCTCGCCGGCGATGACGATATCGCAGGCGGCGATCAGCCCGATCGCGCCGCCGTAAGCGGCCCCATGCACCACGGCAACGGTCGGCTGCGGCTGCGCCTCGAGCCGCGCGAGAAGCGTGGCAAAGCGGCGCGAATCCGCTTCATTCGTTTCCTGCGAGGCGGCGCCCGCGGCGCGCATCTCGCCGATGTCGGCGCCGGCGCAGAACCCCTCGCCGGCGCCCTTCAGCAGCACGATGCGTACCGCCGGGTCGGTCGCCAGCGCCGCGAGCGCGTCGGTCAGCTGCCGGACCAGCTCGGCGGAAAGCGCGTTGCGCTGCGCCGGACGGTCGAGCGTCAGCGTGGCGATGCCGCGGGGGTCGTGTTCGGTGCGGAGCATCGGCATTACATCCGGAACACACCGTAGGATTCCGGCGCGGGCGCCGGGCCGGTCGCGACCACGTCGAGCGCGAGACCGAGCACGCGGCGCGTGTCCGCCGGGTCGATGACGCCGTCGTCCCAGAGCCGCGCGCTTGCGTAATAGGGATTGCCCTGGCGCTCGTACTGCTCGCGGATATTCGCGACGAACTGCTGCTCGTCCGCTTCCGGCCAGCGGCCGCCCTTCGCTTCGATGCCGTCCCGGCGCACGGTCGCGAGCACGCTTGCGGCCTGTTCACCGCCCATCACCGAGATCCGCGCATTGGGCCAGGACCACAGGAAGCGGCCGCCATAGGCGCGGCCGCACATGGCATAGTTGCCGGCGCCGAACGAGCCGCCGATCACGACCGTCAGCTTGGGCACCGTCGAGCAGGCGACCGCCGTCACCATCTTGGCGCCGTCGCGCGCGATGCCGCCCGCTTCGTAGCGCTTGCCGACCATGAAGCCCGTGATGTTCTGCAGGAACACGAGCGGCACTTTCCGGCGATTGGCGAGCTGCACGAAATGCGCGCCCTTCAGCGCCGATTCCGAGAACAGGATGCCGTTATTGGCGAGCACGGCGACCGGCCGGCCCCAGATGTGCGCGAAGCCGCAGACCAGCGTCTTGCCATAGAGCGCCTTGAACTCGTGGAACTCCGAGCCATCGACGATGCGCGCGATCACCTCGCGCACGTCATAGGGCTGGCGCAGGTCGCACGGCACGAGCCCGTAGATCTGGCCGGGCGGGTAGGCCGGTTCGACCGGTTCCTGCTGCGCGAGCCAGGACGTCGGAGAGTGGTTGAGCGCGCCAACGATCTCGCGCGCCATGGCGAGCGCGTGCGCGTCGTTGTCGGCGAGGTGATCGACCACGCCCGAGGTGCGCGCATGCACGTCGCCGCCGCCGAGCGATTCCGCGTCGACGACTTCTCCGGTCGCGGCCTTGACCAGCGGGGGACCGCCGAGAAAGATCGTGCCCTGGTTCCTGACGATGATGGATTCGTCGCACATGGCCGGCACATAGGCGCCGCCCGCCGTGCAGCTGCCCATCACGACCGCGACCTGCGGGATGCCGGCGGCCGACAACCGCGCCTGGTTGAAGAAAATGCGGCCGAAATGCTCGCGGTCCGGAAACACTTCGTCCTGCAGCGGCAGGAACGCGCCGCCGGAATCCACGAGATAGACGCAGGGCAGGCGGTTCTCGAGCGCGATTTCCTGCGCGCGCAGGTGCTTCTTGACGGTGATCGGATAGTACGTGCCGCCCTTCACCGTGGCGTCGTTGGCCACGACCAGCAGTTCCCGGCCGCGGATCCGGCCGATGCCGGCGACCAGGCCGGCGGCCGGCGCATCGTCGCCGTACATGCCGCCGGCGGCGAGTGGCGCGATCTCGAGAAACGGGCTGCCGGGATCGAGCAGCGCTTCGATCCGGTCGCGCGGCAGCAGCTTGCCGCGCGCGAGATGTTTCGCGCGCGCTTCCTCGCCACCTCCCGCGGCGGCCGCGGCCAGCCGCTCGCGCAGATCGTTCACCAGCGATTGCATCTCTGCCGCGTTGTCGCGGAAATCGGCGCCGCCCGCATCGATGCGCGAAACGATGCGCGTCATGGCGTGGTCGCGCGGAACAGCTCGCGCCCGATCAGCATGCGGCGGATCTCGTTGGTGCCGGCGCCGATCTCGTAGAGCTTGGCGTCGCGCAGGATGCGCCCCGCAGGATATTCATTGATGTAGCCGTTGCCGCCGAGCATCTGGATCGCTTCCAGCCCGGCCTGCGTCGCGTGCTCCGAGGCGGTCAGCAGGCAGGCCGCCGCATCGTAGCGGGTCGTGCGGCCGGCATCGCAGGCGCGCGCCACCGCATAGGCGTACGCGCGGGACGCATTGCAGGCCGCGTACAGGTCGGCGAGCTTCGCCTGCATGAGCTGGAAGGTCCCGATCGGCTGGCCGAACTGCTCGCGGTCGTGGAGATAAGGCATCACGATGTCGAGCGCCGCGCGCATCAGGCCGAGCGGGCCGCCGGCGAGCACGACGCGCTCGTAGTCGAGTCCCGACATCAGAATCTCGGCGCCGCCGCCGACCTCGCCGAGCAGGTTGCCGTCCGGCACGAAGCAGTCCTCGAACACGAGCTCGCAGGTGTCGGAACCGCGCATGCCGAACTTGTCGAGCTTTTGCGCCGTGCGATAGCCCTTCATGCCGCGCTCGATGATGAAGGCCGTGATGCCGGCGGCCCCGCTGCCGGGCGCGGTCGTCGCGTAGACCACGGCCGTGTCGGCTTCCGGGCCATTCGTGATCCACATCTTGCTGCCATTCAGCACGAAGCCGCCGTCCTTGCGATCCGCGCGCGCGCGCATCGACACCACGTCGGAGCCCGAACCGGGTTCGCTCATCGCGAGCGCGCCGACGTCCTCGCCGCTGACCAGGCGTGGCAGGTAGCGCCGTTTCTGCGCATCCGTGCCGAATCGGCGCAGCTGGTTCACGCACAGATTGGAATGCGCGCCATAGGAGAGCCCGATCGACCCGGAGGCGCGGCTGATTTCCTCCATCGCGATGACGTGCTCGAGATAGCCGAAGCCGAGACCGCCGTATTCCTCCGGCACGGTCATGCCAAGGAGGCCCATCTCGCCCATCTCGGGCCAGAGCTCGCGGGGAAAACGGTTGCTGCGGTCGATGGTGTCCGCTAGCGGTGCGATGCGCCGCATCGCGAAGTCATGGACCGCCTGGCGCAATTGGTCGGCACGCTCGCCGAGCTGGAAGTCGAAATCGACCTGGAACATGGCGCCTCCGGCGGGCGGGGGTGATCTTGACCTCGACTATGATATTGTCCGACAATCCGACAGGCAAGCCTGAGACGGAAATATGCGACCCATGTTCGAACCCCTGGGCTATGCCCCCGCCTACTGGCGCGTTTCCGAGGCGATCCGCGCCCGGATACTGCGCCGCGAACTCGTCGAAGGCCAGCCGCTGCCGACCGAGACCGAGCTCGCGCGCCAGTTCGAGGTCAATCGCTCGACGGTTCGGGAAGCGCTGCGCAAGCTCGAGAGCAACGGCCTGCTGGGCCGGCGGCGTGGCGGCAAGCGGCTTTACGTCACGCGCCCGACGCGTGAGGCGGTGGGCGGCGGACTCTCTGAAGCCTTCGAGCTGCACCGGGCGCGCGTCGTGGATGTCTGGGAGGCGCTGCAATCCGTGCAGCCCGGCATTGCGGGTGCTGCGGCGCTGCGGCGAACCGATGAATCGCTGGCGGCGATCGAAGCGGCTGCCCGCCGGTTCGCCGGGCGCCAGGGCGAGCGCGAAAAGGCTATCGGCGACGTCGCCGCGTTCTTCGACGCGCTGGGCGAGGCCAGTGGCAATCCGGTGTTCGTGCTGTTGAACGAGCCCTTGCTGCGGCTGCTGACGCCGAGCCTCGCCGTGATCATCGACCGCGTGCCGCAGGCGCGCGCACGCATCGAGTCGGCGCAGAAGGCCATTGTGGATGCGGTGCGTGCCCGCGATGAAGCCGCGGCCTCGGGCTGGATGGCCCGGCACGTGCGCGATTTTCGTCGCGGTTACGAGGTCGCCGGCATCCCACTGTCGACCGAGGTCGGCGACTCGCTCGATGCGACCGTGGCCGGTGTCAGCTGAGTTCGATCGCGACCGCGGTCGCCTCGCCGCCGCCGATGCAGAGCGCGGCGACGCCGCGCCGGCCGCCACGCTGCTGCAGCGCGTGAATCAGCGTCGTCAGGATGCGCGCGCCGGTCGCACCGACCGGATGGCCGAGCGCGCAGGCGCCGCCATGGACGTTGACGCGATCGTGCGCGATCCCGATGTCTTTCATGGCCGCCATGGTCACGACCGCGAATGCCTCGTTAATCTCGAACAGATCGACGTCGGCAGCGCTCCAGCTGGCCCGCTTCAATACGGTCGCAATCGCGCCGCCCGGCGCCGTCGTGAACCATTCGGGCGCGTGGGCATGGCTCGCCTGCGCGACGATGCGCGCGACCGGCTGCAGGCCCTTCGCGGCAGCGGCTTCCCCGCGGGCGAGCAAGAGCGCCGCGGCGCCGTCGGAAATCGACGAGGAACTCGCGGCGGTGACCGTGCCGTCCTTGCCGAAAGCCGGCTTCAGCGTCGGGATCTTCTCGATCGAGACCGTGAACGGCGTTTCATCGCGGTCGATGACCCGTTCGCCCTTGCGGTCCTTGACGGTGACCGGCGCGATCTCGCCGGCGAATGCGCCCGATTCGACGGCGGCGACAGCGCGGCGCACGGATTCGGCGGCGAACGCGTCCTGTTCGGCGCGCGAAAAGCCGTACTTCGCGGCGGTCGCATCGGCGAAGCAGCCCATCAGCTTGCCGTCCCAGGGACTTTGCAGGCCGTCGTAGAACATGTGATCGAGGATCTCGCCGTGGCCCATGCGGTAGCCGGCGCGTGCCTTGGGCAGCAGGTAGGGCGCATTGGTCATGGACTCCATGCCGCCGGCGAGGATGAAGTCGGCGCCGCCGGAGGCGAGCTGGTCCGCGGCCATCATCACGGCCTTCATGCCGGATCCGCACATCTTGTTCACGGTGGTCGCCGGCACCGACTGCGGGACGCCGGCGGCGATGGCAGCCTGGCGGGCCGGGGCCTGACCCTGACCGGCCGGCAGCACGCAGCCCATGACCACTTCGTCGACGATGCCGGGCTCGGCGCCGGCGCTCGCGAGAGCAGCCTTGAGTGCCGCCGCGCCAAGGGCAGGCGCTGCCACCGCGGAATACATCCCCAGCATGGCGCCGATCGGCGTCCGGCGGGCACCCAGGATCACGACGGATTTCTTTGTCATAGCCGCCATTTTGCCTTGCAAAAAGAAATTTGTCTTGCGGCCGGCCTGCCCGCGGGCGCTGCCGCTAAACTGTCAGGCCGGCGCACTGGAGTCACACGATGAGCAGCCCGGCCGAACGCATCGACAAGGCCGCCGACGCCGCGCGGGGGCCGCTGCGCTTCGTCAGTGCCGCCTCGCTGTTCGACGGTCATGACGCCGCCATCAACATCATCCGCCGCATCCTGCAGGGGCACGGCGCCGAGGTCGTTCACCTCGGCCACAACCGCAGCGTCGCCGACATCGTGCGGGCGGCCATCCACGAGGACGCCGACGGCATCGCGGTCAGCAGCTACCAGGGCGGCCACAACGAATATTTCCGCTACATGATCGACATGCTGCGTGATGCGGGCGCGGGCCACATCCAGGTGGTGGTCGGCGGGGGCGGCACGATCGCCCCGCAGGAAGTCGAGGAACTCGAGGCCTACGGCGTCGCGAAGATCTACACGCCCGACGACGGCCAGCGGCTCGGTCTCGACGGCATGATCGAGGACGTGTTCCGCCGCGTGCGGGCGAGCCCGCGGCCGCTGTATGAAGACGGGGCGGTGTCGGCGGACGACCCGGCCGGGCTTGCGCGCGCGATCACGGCGCTCGAGCAGGGCGGCGACGACGCGGAAGTCGCGCGCCTGCGCGCGCTGGCCGCGAAGACGCTGAACCGGCCCCCCGTGCTCGGCATCACTGGCACCGGCGGCGCCGGCAAGTCCTCGCTGACCGACGAGATACTGAACCGCATCGTGCGATTTTTCCCCGACCGGCGCGTGGCCGTTGTCGCGATGGACCCGACCCGGCGCCGTTCGGGCGGCGCGCTGCTGGGCGACCGCATCCGCATGAACGCGCTCGCCAACGAGCAGCTTTTCATGCGTTCGCTTGCGACCCGGCGCCAGCATCTCGCGACCTCGGCAGTGCTCGCCGATACCGTGCAGCTGCTGAAGTCCGCCGGATTCGACCTGATCGTCATCGAGACCGCCGGCATCGGCCAGAGCGACACGGAGATCGTCGATCTCGTGGACCTGTCGATGTACGTGATGACGGCCGAATACGGCGCGGCCAGCCAGCTCGAGAAGATCGACATGCTGGACTTCGCCGATTTCATCGCGCTGAACAAGTTCGAGAAGCGCGGCGCGGAGGATGCGCTGCGCGACGTGCGCAAACAGGTGGCGCGGAACCGCAAACTGTTCAAGACGCCGCCGGAGGAACTGCCGGTCTATCCGACGATTGCGAGCCAGTTCAACGACGCCGGCGTCAATTCGCTGTTCGCGGCGCTGTGCGGCCGGCTGCACGCGCAGTGGGGCCGATTGCGCCCCTGGCAGCCGGAGGGCATCGCGCCGCTCGGACCGCCGAAGCGTCAGGCGATCATTCCGGGCGACCGGGTGCGTTATCTCGCGGAGATCGCAGGCGCCGGCCGCGATGCGAACCGCGCGGCGCTGGCCGCGGCCGATGCGGCGAGCCGCGCGCAGGGACTGCACCGGGCGCTGGCGTCGCTCGGCGATCCGGCGCTCGCCGCGCCGCTCGACCGCTATGCCGACGGGGCACTATCCGATCCGGATGCGGCGCTTTCCCGGCTGCGCCAGGAATACAACGCGGCGCTCGACGCGGTGGGTGCAGCGGGGATCGCGCTGCTGAAGGACTGGCCGGCGCGCCAGCAGGCCGCGACCGCGGATGAATTCAGCTATCGCGTGCGCGACCGCGAAGTGCGCGGCCCGAACTACAGCGAGTCGCTGTCGCATCTGAAGCTGCCGAAGATCGCGACCCCGCGCTATATCGACTGGGGCGCGCAGCTCTACTTCCTGATGACCGAGAACCTGCCGGGGGCCTACCCGTACACGGGCGGGATCTATCCCTACCGTCGCGAGGACGAAGATCCCACCCGCATGTTCGCCGGCGAGGGCATGCCGGAGCGCACCAACCGCCGCTTTCATTACCTGGCGCGCGGCCACCAGGCGACGCGGCTCTCGACGGCTTTCGATTCGACCACGCTCTATGGCGAGGATCCGGATGAGCGGCCGGACATCTACGGACGCATCGGCAACTCCGGCGTTTCGATCGCCTCGCTCGACGACATGAAGCGGCTGTATTCCGGATTCGATCTCTGCGCGCCGTCAACCTCCGTGTCGATGACGATCAACGGTCCGGCGCCGATGATCCTCGCGATGTTCATGAATACCGCCATCGACCAGCAGGTCGAACGCCATCTGCGCGAGGCCGGGCGCTGGCAGGAGGCGGAGGGGAAGATCGCGAAACTGTTCGCGGGGCGCGAGCGGCCGCGCTATCGCGGCGAGCTGCCGGCCGGCCACGATGGCTCGGGCCTGGGACTGCTGGGCGTCAGCGGCGACCAGGTGGTCGACCGCGAAACCTACGCGAAGATCCGCGCCGATGGATTGGCACGCGTGCGCGGCACCGTGCAGGCCGACATCCTGAAGGAGGATCAGGCGCAGAACACCTGCATCTTCTCGACGGAGTTTGCGCTGCGGATGATGGGAGACGTGCAGCAGTTCTTCACCGACCACCGCGTGCGGAATTTCTACTCGGTGTCGATCTCCGGCTATCACATCGCGGAAGCCGGTGCGAACCCGGTGTCGCAGCTGGCGTTCACCCTCGCGAACGGGTTCACGATCGTCGAGTACTACCTGTCGCGCGGCATGAAAGTCGACGATTTCGCGCCGAATCTCTCGTTCTTCTTCAGCAACGGCATGGACCCGGAATACGCGGTGATCGGCCGCGTGGCACGGCGCATCTGGGCGCGCGCGATGCGCGAGCGCTACGGCGCGAGCGCGCGCAGCCAGATGCTGAAGTACCACGTGCAGACCTCGGGCCGCTCGCTGCATGCGCGCGAGATCCAGTTCAACGACATCCGCACGACGCTGCAGGCGATGTATGCGCTCTTTGACAGCTGCAACAGCCTGCACACGAATGCCTACGACGAGGCGATCACCACCCCGACCGAGGAGAGCGTGCGCCGGGCGGTCGCGATCCAGCTCATCATCGCGCGCGAGCTCGGCCTCAACCAGAACCAGAATCCTTGGCAGGGCTCGTTCGCGATCGAGTATCTGACCGATCTGGTCGAGGAGGCCGTCTATCTCGAGTTCGAGAGCCTGTCGGAGCGCGGCGGCGTGCTGGGCGCGATGGAGACCATGTACCAGCGCGGCAAGATCCAGGAAGAGTCGCTGTACTACGAGCACAAGAAGCACGACGGCAGCCTGCCGATCATCGGCGTCAATACCTTCCTGCCGGACAAGGCCAATGCCGACGAGAACCGCAACGCCGAGCTGATCCGGTCGACCGAGAACGAGAAACAGGCGCAGGTGCTGGGAGTTCGTGCCTACAACGGCGTGCACGCAGCGGCGCAGTCCGCGGCGCTCGAACGGCTGCAGGCGACGGCGGCTGCGTCCGGCAACGTGTTCGCGGAGCTCATGGAGACCGTCAAGTCGGCCTCGCTCGGCCGCATTTCCCGCGCGCTGTACGCCGTCGGCGGCCAGTACCGTCGCAACATGTAAAGGGGACGCAACCCTTTAACAAAGGGGTCGTAACAAAGGGGACGCATCCCTTTCCCGGAAGACTGGTGCGACTAAGATCGTGGAGGCGGCCGGAAAGGGATGCGTCCCCTTTGTTACGACCCCTTTGTTAAAGGGTTGCGTCCCCTTTTGTGCCCTTTTGTTCCTTTTCTTATTCGCCGAGGGCTGCGGCGATCTGCGCATGCGCGGCTTCGCGCAGCGCCGCGGCGGTATCGCCCGCGCCGGTCCCGGCGTCCAGTGGCGCCAGCGCTTCGACTTCGACCGGTCCCCGGCGCGGCAGGATCTGGCCGGCCGCCAGCACTTGCCGCGTGCCCCGGATCACGACCGGCGCGACCGGCACGCCGGCACGCACCGCGGCGGCGAAGGCGCCGCTGTGGAAGCGCCCGAGTCCCGGTTCCGCGACGAAGGTGCCTTCCGGGAAGAACGCCACCGCCTGACCCTGCTCGACCGCGCGCAGGATGCGCCGCGCGTCGCTCGCGCCTTCGTGGCGGTTATGCCGTTCGACGAAGTGATGTCCGAGCCGACGCAGCAGGAACCCGCCGAGCGGAATGCGCGAGGCCTCCTTCTTGATCACGAATCCAAATCGCGGCGGCAGGCAGGCGAACAGCAGGGGCCCGTCCACGTAACTCGCGTGATTGGCAACGATGATGCAGGCGCCTGGCGGCAGGCGTTCCATGCCGTGCACCCGGACCGGCAGCCCGCACAGGGCGAAATACGCGCGGCAAACCTGCCGCGCCAGCGCGCGCCGGTCCGCGAGCCGTGGCAGCGCGAGGACCGGAATGACGGCGATCGCGAGCGTCGGCAGCAGCAGCAGCCACGCCCACAGACCCCACAGGGGCCGCAAGGGGTGCGGAATCATCGTTGGGGACGGTCTCCGGCCGCGGGGTACTGTGAACTGGTTCCGGTTATGTTAATGGTCGCTGGCGTCTGTGAGACGGGTCACGTTCGATCCCGCAGGAGCACAACCATACTGCGTCTGCATTCTGTCGCACCAGCCCGCCGCGGGCGAGTCCGCGACGCAGGAAGGATCCATGAGCGCAGCCATGAAATCGTCGACTTCAGTGCGTGCCGCGACACTCGCGACCGGCGGCGGCGCCGACGAGGCGGTCGAGCCGATGATCGTGCGGTTCCTCGACGCCGTCTGGATGGAACGCGGGCTTTCTCCGAATACGCTTGCCGCCTACCGCGCGGACCTGACTGCGCTCTCCCGCTGGCTGCAGCGGCGCGATACGGCGCTGGTGCGCACCACGCGCAATGACCTGCTCGGTTTCATCGCCTGGCGTGTCGAGACCGGCGCGCGGCCGCGTTCGACGGCGCGCCAGCTGTCCAGCTTCCGCCGATTCTTTCGGTATCACGTCCGCGAGGGCGTGATCAAGGAAGACCCGACCGCGCAGATCGCAATGCCCAAGATCGGGCGTTCCCTGCCGCGCTCGCTGACCGAAGCGCAGGTGGATGCGCTGCTCGCGGCGCCGCAGACCAGCGACCCCCTCGGCCATCGCGATCGCACGATGCTCGAAGTGCTCTATGCGACCGGGTTACGCGTATCGGAACTGGTGAGCCTGCGCCACGGCCAGGTCAACCTGAACCAGGGAGTGATCCGCATCGTCGGCAAGGGCAATCGCGAGCGCATGATTCCGCTCGGCGAGGAAGCCGTGCGCTGGCTGAACGAATTCGTGCGCGGCGCCCGCGGCGAGATTCTGCTCGACCGCCAGACCGACCACCTGTTCCCGACCCGGCGCGGCGACCGCATGACCCGCCAGGCTTTCTGGCACATCATCAAGCGCTATGCGAAGAAGGGCGGCGTCGAAAAAGACCTGTCGCCCCATACGCTGCGCCATGCGTTTGCGACCCATCTGCTGAATCACGGCGCCGACCTGCGGGTCGTGCAGATGCTGCTCGGCCACAGCGACCTGTCGACCACCCAGATCTACACGCACGTGGCGCGCGAGCGTATGAAAGAGCTGCACGCGCAACACCACCCGCGCGGCTGATAGAATCACGGGGCTGAACCGCGGCCCCGGCGCGCGGTCGAAATGACGGCACCAACAGTGCCCCGAGGCCCGCGTGAACTCCAAATACCGACCGTTAACTGTCCTTGCGCTCGCGACCCTCGCGATCGCGGCTTCGACGGCCGCCACCACGGCGCCGCCGGCAAATCCCGACATCCGCGTCGAGATCGCCCGCCAGCTCGAGGTGAAACCCGCAGACATCAAGCCGTCGCCGATTGCGGGGCTGTACGAGATCCGTTCGGGAGCCGAAGTCGGCTATGTCTCGGCCGACGGCCGCTTTTACGTCGACGGCGACGTCTTCGACATGAAGTCGAAGCAGAACCTGACCGAACCGCGCCGCCAGGAAGGCCGCCTGGACATCCTGGCCGCGATCCCCGACAGCGACGCCATCGTATTCGCGCCGACCGGCGCGGTGCGGCACACGCTGACCGTATTCACGGACGTCGATTGCGGTTACTGCCGGCGCATGCATCAGGAAATCGCCGAATTCAACCGGCTCGGTTTCCGCGTGCGCTACGTGCTGTACCCGGCCGGCGGACCCGATTCCCAGGCCTGGCGCAAGGCCGAAGCCGTGATGTGCAGCGCCGATCGCCGGGATGCCCTGACCCGCGCCAAGCGGGGGGAAGAGGTCAGCGCGGCAAAATGCGCCACCCGCATCGCCGCGAATCACTCGGTCGGCGAGCGCCTCGGCATCCGCGGAACGCCCGGCATCATCACGGACTCCGGCGAATATCTCGCCGGTTACATGCCCGCGGCGAACATGGCGGAGTACCTGGCGCAGGCCGGGGCGACGACCGCCGCGACCCGGTAACGATCAGCGTTCGAGCAGCCGGAGCTTGTCCGGCACGTCCTTCCAGTCGTCCGCATCGGGCGGCGGATCGCCGCGCTGCGTGATCACCGGCCATTCCTTTGCGAGTTCGGCATTCAGCGCCAGGAACTGCTCCTGGCCGGCCGGCACTTCCTCTTCCGAAAAGATCGCCTCGACCGGGCATTCGGGCTCGCACAGCGTGCAGTCGATGCATTCCTCGGGATCAATCACGAGGAAATTCGGGCCCTCGTGGAAGCAGTCCACCGGACAGACTTCGACGCAATCCTTGTACTTGCACTTGATGCAGGATTCGGTGACGACGAACGTCATCGAGACAACTCCCGGGGCCGGTTTTTGAAGCGGCGCATTGTGCCACAGCCGGGCGCCCTCGGCGGTCTCAAGCGGCGCGCGCCGCGCGCTCGAAGGTCTTGAAATGCAGGCCGCGCTCGCCTTTCGCGCGGTCCTCGAAATACCGCCGCAAGGTGAATTCCACGCTCGGAAACGCGATCTCCGGCCAGGGAATGTCGCGCTCGGCGTAGAGACCGACCTCGAGACTCTCGACGCCGACCCCGAATTTGCCGTCGGCAAGAACGGCGCGGAACAGGACATGCACCTGGTTTGCGTGCAACACGTGAACGATCGCGCAGGGATCCTGAATCGCGACGCGGGCCAGCGCTTCTTCGTGGCACTCGCGCGCGGCCGCCTGCTGCAGGGTCTCGCCGTTCTCCATGAATCCCGCGGGCACCGTCCAGTAACCTCGGCGCGGCTCGATCGCGCGCCGGCACAGCAGGATCAGGCCGCCGCTCTCCGGCACGCAGCCGGCGATGAGTTTCGGGTTTTCGTAATGAATCGCCTGGCAGCTTGCGCAGACGTGACGGGGCAGGTGGTCGCCATCGGGGATGCGCCGGGCGAGCTTCGCGCCACAGTTCGGGCAGAAGTTCATCGGACGGATTGTCGTCGCAGAGACCGGCGCTGCCAAGCCGCCGTATACTCGCCGGCCGTGGGGCCGGGGTGGTGGAATTGGTAGACACAGCAGACTCAAAATCTGCCGACCGCAAGGTCATGCGAGTTCGATTCTCGCCCTCGGCACCAGACTATTGAAGGCGGCCTGCGACCTTTTGGCCGGTCGGGGCATCTAAGCGCCCGATGACGCGAATTGCCTCGATCCAGATACCGCCGGAAACCGTCGCCGCCGCCCAGGCGGGCGACGAGTCCGCGATCGAGGCCGTCTATCACGCGACGGCCGGACCGCTCTATACCCTGCTGCGCCGCCTGGTGCGCCGTCCGGCGATCGCCGAGGAGCTGCTGCAGGAGACCTTTGTCGATGTGCTCGAGCACATTGGCGCCTTCGAAGGCCGCTGTCCGCTGCCGGCGTGGATCCGCGCGCTCGCGGTCAATCGTGCGCTGATGTACCTGCGCTCGCCCTGGCACCGCAGCCTCGAATGGCTGGACAAGGATCCGGGCGGCGCCGATCGCCTGCCGGCGCGCGAGCGCGCAGCGTCCGCTGATGCCGGCGTCGAGCGTGCGCTGATGACGCTGCCGGCGATTTCGCGCGCGGTGGTGTGGCTGCACGACGTGGAGGGCTACACGCACGCGGAGATCGGCCTCGCGCTCGGCCGCACGCCGAGCTTCTCGAAGTCGCAGCTGGCGCGCGCGCATGCGCGGCTTCGCGTATGCCTGGCCGACTCGGCTCCGGTCGCGGAGGAGGTGCCATGCACACCGAACTGAACCAGTGGAGCCGGCGTCTGTCGGCGCTCTCCGGTTTCGATGCGCCAGCCGCCGGCTGGGCAGGCGTGCTGGCCGCGCGCGGCCGCCGCCAATCGCTGGCCGGCCTGCGCTGGCCGGTGCCAGTCGCGGCCGCCGTGCTCGCGCTAGCCGCGGGCCTCGGCTGGTGGCTGCATGCCACGCAGCGTGTTCCGGTGCAGGCGACGGCGACGGCGCTGTCGGTGCCCGCGACGGAGGCCGTGCGCGCCGAGAATGCGCGGCTCGAGCAATTGCTGGCGACGCTGCCCGAACGTCGGGTCATGCGCGGCAGCACCGCGTTCACGGTGGCCGAACTCGAAGACCGGCTCGCAATGCTCGATGACCGGTTGACCCGCGTGACACTCGAACCGAATGCGCCGGAACGCTCGGAGCGCCTGTGGCGCCAGCGTGCCGAGGTGATGAATTCGCTGGTCCAGGTCCGTTACGCGGACGCGATCGGCGCCTACTGATTTTCCGGAGGCCAGGATGGACAGGATTCTTGCGACGATGGTGGCGTTCTCGGCAGTGCTTGTGCTCGGCGCCGCACCGGCGGGCGCGCAGGCGAAAGACGAGGCCGACCTCGAACAGCGTCTCGAAGACGCGCAGCGTCGGCTCGAAAAAGCTGCGCGCGAAATCGCCGAGCTCTCGATTGAAGCGGGCGGTCCGGCCATGCATCGCGCTCTCGAATTCCGCCTGCCGCCGGGTCGTCGGGCCATGCTCGGTGTGAATCTCGGGGCGACCGAAGCGAACGGGGCGGGCATACGCGTCGAAGGCGTGAGCCCGGGCGGGCCGGCGGCGGAGGCAGGCGTCCGCAGCGGCGACGTGATCGTCGCGGTCCAGGCGACGCCAGTCACGACCAGTCGCGAGCTCGTCAAGGTGATGGCAGGCATCGAGCCCGGGGACAAGGTCGCCCTGGAACTGCGGCGTGACGGCAAGCCGGTCAAGGTCGCGGTCGAGGCGCGGCCGCTCGAGAACGTACTCCGGTTCCGCCATGAAGACCTGCCGGACTTACCCTTGATCCAGGGACTGCCATCCCTGGCCGGCATCGCGCTGGCCGGCGGCCCGCACTGGCTGCTCGAGGACTGGGGCGATGCGGAGTTTGCCTCACTGACGCCGGGCCTTGGCCGCTACTTCGGCGCCGACCAGGGCGTGCTCGTGGTCCGCGCGCCGGCCGATGCATCGCTCGGGCTGCAGGATGGCGACGTGATCGTGACGATCGGCGGACGCGAGCCTGAGAATGGCCGCCATGCGATGCGCATCCTGCGCTCGTACCAGCCGGGCGAAGCGGTGGAACTGAAGATCCTCCGCGACCGGCGCGCCCAGACGCTGAATGCGAAGGTGCCGGCTGCCGCAACCACGGACTGAACGGCGGCAACCCTGTGCTAGTCTGCGCGGCCCATGCGCCGCGCAGATTTTTCCTATCCGTTGCCGCAGGAACTGATCGCGCAGCAGCCGTTGCCGGCGCGCACTGCGAGTCGCCTGCTGGCGCTCGACGGCGCCGACGGAACGCTGCGCGACCTGCTGTTCACCGACCTGCCGACACTGCTGCGCCCGGGCGACCTGCTGGTCCTGAATGACACGCGCGTGCTGCCGGCGCGTGTGCGCGGGCGCAAGGACAGCGGCGGCGCCTGCGAGATCCTGCTGGAACGCGTGCTGGGACCGCGCCGGTTTCTCGCGCAGGCGCGCGCCAGCAAGGGGCTGCGTCCCGGCGGGATCGTTTCGCTGCCGGCAGGGGCCACGGCGACGGTCGCATCGCGACAGGGCGATCTCTACGAGTTCGAACTCGATCGCGAGGCCGTCGAATACTTCGAGACCGAAGGCAGCCTGCCATTGCCGCCCTACATTGCGCGCCCGGCGGGGGACCTGGATCGCGAGCGCTACCAGACCGTTTATGCGGCCAAACCTGGCGCGGTCGCCGCGCCGACGGCCGGACTGCACTTCGACGGGCCGATGCTCGAGCGCCTGGTGACGGCCGGCATCGGCGTCACGCGCCTGACGTTGCACGTGGGCGCCGGCACGTTCCAGCCGATCCGCAGCGACCAGCTCGCGGGCCACCGGATGCACGCCGAACGCTTCCGGGTGCCGCCGGAAGCCGTTGCGACGATACAGGCGGCGCGTCGTCGCGGCGGCCGCGTGGTCGCGGTCGGCACGACGGTCGTGCGCGCGCTCGAATCCGCGGCGGTGGAGGGTGGGCTGGCGCCGCAGGACGGCGAAACCGACATGTTCATCGCGCCAGGCTATCGGTTTCGCGTCGTCGATGCGCTGGTGACGAATTTCCACCTGCCGGAATCCACGCTGCTGGTGCTGGTGGCGGCTTTTGCGGGACGCGAGCGGGTGCTCGCCGCGTATCATCACGCGATCGCCGGCCGCTACCGGTTCTTCAGTTACGGAGATGCGATGTTCGTGCTGCCGGATCCTGCCGCGCTCGCCAAACGCGCGGAGCGCGCATGAAGTTCGCGCTGCTCGCGCGGGACGGCGATGCGCGCCGCGGGCGCATCGCGTTCGCGCGCGGCACGGTCGAGTCGCCGGCCTTCATGCCGGTCGGCACCTACGGCACCGTCAAGGGTGTGACGCCGGAGGAACTGGTCGCCTGCGGCGCCGAGATCGTGCTCGCGAACACGTTTCACCTGATGCTTCGGCCCGGGACGGCGGTCGTGCAGGCCCACGGCGGCCTGCATCGGCTGATGCACTGGGATCGCCCGATCCTGACGGATTCCGGCGGCTATCAGGTATTCAGCCTGGCCGCGATGCGCAAGGTCTCGGAGCAGGGCGTTGGTTTCCGCTCGCCGGTGGATGGCAGCGAGGTTTTCCTCGATCCCGAACGCTCGATGGCGGTGCAGCGCGCGCTCGACTCGGACATCGCGATGGTATTCGACGAATGCACCCCGTACCCCGCGGCAGAGGAGCAGGCGCGCGCATCGATGGAATTGTCCTTGCGCTGGTCGGCACGCAGCAGGGCCGCATGGGATGCGAGCGGCGGTCCGGGCGTGCTGTTCGGGATCGTGCAGGGCGGCATGCACGACGCGCTGCGCGCGGCGTCGCTCGCGGGCCTGGAGACGATCGGTTTTGAAGGTCTTGCGATCGGCGGCCTGTCGGTTGGCGAACCCGCGGGCGAACGCCGGCGCGTGCTCGAGACCCTGTTGCCGCTGATGGCGCCTGGCAAGCCGCGCTACCTGATGGGCGTCGGCCGGCCGGAAGACCTGGTCGAGTCGGTCGCCTCCGGCATCGACCTGTTCGATTGCGTCATGCCGACCCGGCACGCGCGCAACGGTCACCTGTTCGTGCCCTGGGGCGTCATGAACATCCGCAATGCGCGGTATGCCGGGGACACCGGCCCCGTCGACCCCGGCTGCGCCTGCTACAGCTGCCGCCACTACAGCCGGGCCTACCTGCGTCATCTCGACCGCTGCGGCGAGATGCTCGGTCCGCGCCTTGCCACGCTGCACAACCTGCATTACTACCTGGACCTGATGGCCCGCATGCGCGCGGCGATCCTGGCGGGCGCATTCGGCGCGTTCCGCGACGGATTCCATGCCGCCCGGCGGCAGCCGGCGGCCTCTGTGGCATAATCACGCGCCCAAAACAGGGCCGGACCGGCCGGCCCCTCCGCAGAGGAAGTAAATGGACTTTTTCATCACGCCCGCCCTGGCACAGGCTGCCGCAGGCTCCACCGCCAGCACGCTGACGACGCTGCTGCCGCTGGTGCTGATATTCGTCGTTTTCTATTTCCTGCTGATCCGCCCGCAGACCAAACGCGCGAAGGAGCACCGCGAAATGGTGGCCAAGCTCGCCGTGGGCGACGAGATCGTGACCACCGGCGGCATCCTCGGCCGCATCGGCGAAGTGCACGACCAATTCATCGCGCTTGAAATCGCCTCCGGCGTCGCGATCACCGTGCAGCGGTTCCAGGTCGCGCAGTTGATGCCGAAAGGCACCTACAAGGGCGCCTGAGCGCCCGCGAACGCGACCGATCCTCGTGCAACGATATCCCTTCTGGAAGGGCGCCCTGCTGTCAGCCTTGTTGCTGACCGGCATTCTGGTGGCGCTGCCAAACTACTATGGCGAATCGCCAGCCCTGCAGCTATCCAGCCGCGACCGGGCGATTTTCGATGCGGCGTCGATCGCCGAGTTCGACGCGCTGCTGTCGGAAGCCAGAATCCCGCATGAAGAGATATTCGTCGATGGCGACGGGCGTCTCTGGATTCGTTTCACCAACGACCGGCAGCAGCTGCAGGGCCGCGACCTCATTCAACGGAAATTCGAAGGCGAATACGCGATTGCGCTGACGTCGGCCTCGCGCGCGCCGGAATGGCTCAACCGACTCGGCCTGGAGCCGATGAACCTCGGCCTCGACCTGCGTGGCGGCATGCTGCTGGTCTATGAAGTCGACATCGAGGGCGCGGTCGAACAGCTGTTGCAGCGCATGGAGCGCGACTTCCGCAAGGAATTGCGCGATGACCGCATCCAGTACGAGGAAGTGGTTGTCGACGGCACCACGGTCCAGGTGCGGCTGCGCGATCCGGGCCAGACCGGACAGGCACGCAAGCTGCTGCTCGATTACGACCCGATGCTCACGCTGGTCGACGGTCCGGCCCCGGGCGTGCTGATCGCCTCGATGACGGAGACGCAGGTCAAGGAACGGCAGAATTTCGCGATCCAGCAGAATATCACCGCGCTCGAAAACCGGGTAAATGCGCTCGGCGTCGCCGAGACGGTTGTGCAGCGCCAGGGCCAGAACCGGATTGCGGTGCAGGTGCCGGGCGTGCAGGACGCTTCCGAGGTGGTGCGCCTGCTCGGCAAGGTCGCGACGCTGGAATTCCGCCTGGTCGATACCGTCAACAGCCCGGTCGAAGCCGAGCGCACCGGGCGCGCGCCGCTGGGGATGCGGCTCTACAAACAGCGCGACGGCACGCCGGTGCTGCTGAAGCGCGACGTCATCGCGACCGGCGAGCAGCTGATCGACGCGTCGTTCGCGCCGTCGCAGGGCGAGCCGTCGGTCAGCGTCAGGCTCGACAGCCGCGGCGGCGACGAGATGCTGCGGACCACCCGGGAAAATCTCAACCGGCCCATGGCCGTCGTGTTCATCGAGAAGGAACGCGAACTGGTCGAACGCGACGGCGAAAAGATCATGATCGATCGCGACCGGGAAGAGGTCATCAACGTCGCGACGATCCGCGGCGTGTTCTCCAATAATTTCCAGATCACCGGGCTCTCCGCTGCCGAGGGCACCGAGCTCGCCAAGCTGCTGCGCGCCGGAGCGCTTGCGGCACCCATCGCGATCGTCGAACAGCGCGTCATCAGCGCGACGCTGGGGCAGGACAACATCGACGACGGTACCCGGGCGCTGATGATCGCGGCGATCGCGATCTTCCTGTTCATGGTCGTGTACTACAAGGTTTTCGGCGTGGTCGCCTGCATCGTGCTGACCACGAACGTCGTGTTCATCGTCGCGGTGCTCAGCCTGTTCAACGCCGCATTGACGCTGCCCGGCATCGCCGGCATCGTGCTGACGATCGGCACCGCGGTCGATGCCAACATCCTCATCTACGAGCGCATCCGCGAGGAGATCGCGGTGGGTTCGTCGCCGCTGGCGGCGATCAGCGCCGGTTTCGACAAGGCGTTCTCGGCGATCGCCGACTCGAACGTGACGATGCTGATGGCCGGTGGCGTGCTGTTCCTGTTCGGCTCGGGACCGGTACGCGGTTTTGCGGTGACGCTGTGCATCGGCATTGCGACCTCGATGTTCACGGCGCTGATCGGCAGCCGCGCGATCATCCACGGGATCTATGGCCGCCGTCGCCGCGTCGAACGGCTGGCAATCTGAGGACGCGATGATCCAGTTCCTGAAGACCGTCCCCTCGATCCGCTTCATGGCGCTGCGCCGGTACTGGTACGTGCTGTCGGTCGCGGTGGTCCTGACGTCGATCGCAATCGTATTCATACGCGGGCTCAATCTGACGGTCGACTTCACGGGTGGCGTGGTGTTCGAGATCGGGTTCGCGGAACCGGTCGACCTGGAACGCGTGCGCGCGACGCTGAATGACGCCGGCTTCGAGGACTTCCAGGTCCGCAATTTCGGCTCGGCCAGCGAACTCGAGGTGCGGCTGCCGCCGGCGGAGTCCGGCGCTGCGATCGGCCAGGGCGACCGCCTCATGGCGTCGCTACGGACACTGGATGCTGACGCGGAACTGCGGCGCACCGATACCGTAGGGCCGCAGGTCAGCCGGCAGCTGGGCGAACAGGCCGCGCTGGCCGTGCTGATGACGCTGCTGCTGGTGCTCGTTTACATCGCACTGCGCTTTCGCTGGCGCTTCGGCGTCGGCTCGCTGGTCGCAACCCTGCACGACCCGATCGTCGCGACCGGCGCGATTGCGCTTCTTGGAATCCCGTTCGACCTCAATGTCGTTGCGGCCCTGCTGACGATCCTGGGTTACTCGGTCAACGACACCGTCGTGATCTTTGACCGTATCCGCGAACGCTTCCGGTCGATGCGCAAGGCGACGCCGGAAGAGGTGATCAACCGGGCGATCAACGAGACACTCGGCCGCACCATCATCGTCGCCGGCTGCGCCTTGAGTTCGGTGCTGTTCCTGGCGGTGCTGGGCGGTGAAACCCTGCGCGGCTTTGCAGTCGCGCTCGCGATCGGCATCGTGATCGGAACGTATTCGTCCGTGTATGTCGCCGGAGCGATTGCGCTCGACCTCGGCGCATCGGGCCGGGATTTCATGCCGCCCGAGAAACGCGAGGTAGCCGATGAGCTGCCCTGATGGCGCGGTCATGGAGGCCCGGTGATCGAACTGCTCGCTGACCCGGCGGTCTGGCTCTCGTTCCTGACGCTGACGCTGCTCGAGGTCGTCCTCGGCATCGACAACATCATTTTCCTGTCGATTCTCGTTTCCAAACTGCCGCCCGAGCTGCAGCATCGCGGCCGCATTCTCGGTCTCGCGTTCGCGATGATCACGCGTATCGGCCTGCTGTTCTCGCTGACCTGGCTGATCGGGCTGACGGCGCCATGGTTTACCGTGCTCGGCGAAGAAATCTCGGGGCGCGACCTCATCCTGTTTGCAGGCGGCCTGTTCCTGCTGGTGAAGAGCGTTACCGAGATCCACGGCGCGCTCGAAGGGGTCGAGCATGAACACGGCGCCGTCAAGCTGCGCGCGAACCTGCTCGCGGTCGCGATCCAGATCGGCCTGGTCGACATCGTGTTCTCTCTGGACTCGGTGCTGACGGCGATCGGACTCGCCGACCACCTGCCGGTGATGGTGGCGGCGATCGTGATCGCGGTGATCGTCATGATGTTCATGGCGCGGCCGATCCACGAGTTCATCGAGCGCCATCCGACGATCAAGATGCTGGCGCTGTCGTTCCTGATCCTGATCGGCGTCGCGCTGATCGGCGAATCGATGGATTTCGAGATTCCGAAGGGCTACCTGTACTTCGCGATGGCCTTCTCGGTCGGCGTCGAGATGATCAATATCCGCCTGCGCCGGCGCGGCCGGCCGGTCGATTTGCACGGGCCGGAGATGCCGGCGGACGAGCGCAAAGAGCCGCGGCCGTCCGCCTGACGGGCCAACCGGGGATCCCTCGCTCGCTCAGCAGAATCGGAAAATTCGCTCGCTCGGGACCCCGGCCGGCCCACCAGGCGGGCGCTCCCCTCATCCTCGCGTTTCCAGCCGGAACGCCACTTCTACTGTCGGTACAGCGATGCGGGGCGGGTGCCGGGGCGGGTGAGTGGCGAGCGAGCGAGGGATCCACGGCCGGGCCGTCAGGCGGGCGCTCCCGTCATCCTCGCGTTTCCGGCCGGAACGCCACTTCTACTGTCGGTACAGCGACGACCGCCTGCTTAATCGGCGGCGCGATTGCGGGGCGGGTGCCGGGGCGGGTGGGTGGCGAGCGAGCGAATTTTCCGGTTCTGCTGAGCGAGCGAGCCACTCACCCGCCCCGCAGCACCCGTTCTTCAATCACGACTGCCTGTTGAGCTTGCTGTGCCGCCGGCTGTAGCCGAAGTAGATCAGGAAGCCGATGACAATCCATCCCGTCATCCAGTGCCAGTTCGCCATGAACGCCGGATAGAACAGGTACAGGCAGGCCGCGGCGCCGAGAATGCAGACGACCGGCGCCGCCGGCACGCGGAATGCGCGCGGCAGGTCCGGGCGGGTGCGGCGCAGGATCAGCACGCCGATGCACACGGTCGCGAAGGCCAGCAGCGTGCCCATCGACACGAGATCGCCGAGAACGCCGATCGGCAGCAGGCCCGCGAGGATCACGGCGGTGGCGCCGACCACGACGGTGCCGACGTGCGGCGTGCGATAGACCTTGTGGATGCGCCCGAAGAGCGGCGGGATCATCCCGTCGCGCGACATCGCATAGAAGATGCGCGGCTGGCCCAGCATCATGACCAGGATCACCGAGGTCAGGCCCGCGATCGCGCCGATCTCGACGATGGACTTCAGCCACAGCAGGCTCGGGTAGTGCTCGAGCGCGGTCGCCACCGGGCGCGGCGTGCCGAGCAGCTCGAACGGCATGATGCCGGTCATCACCGCGGACATCGCGATATAGATCAGCGTGCAGATGGCGAGCGAGCCCAGGATGCCGATCGGCATGTCGCGCTGCGGATTCTTCGCTTCCTGCGCCGCGGTCGAGACCGCGTCGAAACCGATGTAAGCGAAGAACACGACGCTCGCGCCCCGGACTACGCCATCGAAGCCGAAGCGGCCCGGGCCTTCCGGCTCCGGAATGAACGGCGTCCAGTTGTCCGGGTCCACGTATTGCAGCGTGAACGCCATGAACAGCAGGATCACGCCGACCTTGATCGCGACGATCACGGCATTGACGATGGCCGACTGCGTGATGCCGCGATAGCAGAGCGCGGCGACCGCGAGCACGATCGCGACGGCCGGCAGATTGATCAGCGCGCCCGTAGGCACGAGCCGTCCTTCGACGACGTTGAGTGGCGCACTGGTGAGCGCCGCCGGCAGCGCCAGGCTGGTCCCGAACGCGCTGCCGATCGATTCGAGCAGTCCGGTGAAATAGCCCGACCAGCCGACTGCGACCGTCGCCGCCGCAAACGTGTATTCGAGCACGAGGTTCCAGCCGATGAACCAGGCCACCAGTTCGCCGAGCGTTGCGTAGGCGTACGAATAGGCGCTGCCGGACACCGGCAGCATCGCCGCGAACTCGGCGTAACAGAGGCCGGCAAAAGCACAGGCGATGCCGGCCATCATGAAGGACAGGATGATCGCGGGTCCCGCGTAATTGGCGGCGGCATTGCCGGTCATGACGAAGATGCCGGCGCCGATTACCGCGCCGATGCCGAGCATCACGAGATGCCGCGCGGTCAGCACCCGCTTCAGCGTGGCTTCGCCTTCGAGGCTCCCTTCGACGGGCTCGCCAGCATCGACATGCGGCTGAGCCGTGACCGGCTGGGTACGGAACAGGCTCGAACTCATGCGGCATCCCCCCTGCAAAACCGTAGCGGACTCTAACCCAGCCCAAATGCGATTGCGAGAGCGCCCCGGCGGCTTATTGGCGCAGGTCTTCGTCGAGATACGGCGCAAAGAGCTCGATCAGCGCCGCGTAGACGCGCGGATTGCCGACGAGCAGGTTGCCGCCGTCGCGGTAATCGGTTCCCGCGAGCGTGCCGACACGGCCGCCCGATTCCGTGATGAGCAGATTTCCGGCGGCCGTGTCCCAGGGCGCGAGGCCTACTTCCCAGAAACCGTCGAGCCGGCCGGCGGCGACGTAAGCGAGGTCGAGCGACGCGGCGCCCGCGCGACGTACGCCCGCGGTGCGATCCATCACCTGCTCCAGCATCGCGAGATAGGGCTTGAGCCAGCGCTTGTTTTCGCGGAACGGGAATCCCGTGCCGATCAATGCGCCGTCGAGCCCGAGACGCTGGGAAACGCGCAGACGGCGTCCATCGAGCTGCGCGCCGTCGCCGCGCGCGGCGGTGAAAAGCTCGCCGTGCAGCGGGTCGAACACGACCGCAGCCTCTGCGCGATCGCGGTGGCGACAGCAGATGGACACCGCGAACTGCGGAAAGGCATGCAGGAAATTGGTCGTGCCGTCGAGCGGATCGATGACCCAGGTGTACTCGTCGCCGGCGTGATGCCCGCTTTCTTCGGCGAGAATGCCATGCTCGGGATAGGCCTTGCGGATCGCGGTGATCACGGCCTGTTCGGCCGCGCGATCCACATCGCTGACGAAATCGTTGCGGCTCTTTTCGCTGACGCTGACGCCGCCGGCGCGGTCGAGGTTGCGCACGATCAGTTCGCCGGCGCGCCGCGCGGCGCCGACCGCGATATTGACCAGGGGGTGCATGGTCCGCTCCAGCAGGACGGCTAGTAGAATACCCGCCATTCTCCGGGAAGGGTCATGTCCGCCGCAATCTGCTTCGTTCTCGTCGACACCACCCATCCGGGCAACATCGGAGCCAGCGCCCGCGCGATGAAGAACATGGGGCTGACGTCGCTGGTGCTGGTCCGGCCGCAGGCACACCCGGACCCGGAAGCGCTCACGCGCGCATCCGCGGCAGCGGATGTCGTCGCCGGGGCCCGGGTCGTGGCCGATGTCGCCAGCGCGATCGCGGACTGCGGACTGGTGATCGGGGCGAGCGCGAGGCCGCGCAGCGCCCGCCATCGCGTGCTGGACGCGCGCGAGGCCGCGCACGAACTGAGGGCGGCTTCGGTGCTGCGACCCGCGGCCGTCCTGTTCGGCGGCGAGCGCAGCGGACTCGCAAACGAGGAACTCGCATGCTGTCATGCGCTGCTGCGCATTCCGGCCGCTGCGGAATACGCATCGCTGAATCTTGCGCAGGCGGTGCAGATCGTCGCCTACGAGATTCACATGGCCGGCCTGGTACCGCATCACGAGGGCGATGCCATGGCGCCGCCGGCCACCGTGAAGGAGATGGCGGCGCTCGATGCGCACCTGGATGGGGTGATGACGCGCGTCGGCTTCATGCACGCAGGCAACGCGGGCCAGCTCAGCCCGCGCATCCGACGGATGCTGTCGCGCGCGGCCCCCGACGACGGCGAGGTGGGCATCCTGCGAGGACTGCTCGCGGCGATCGATCGGCGCATCCGGCCACTGGACTGAGCCGCATGCCCGGCGCTCCGATCTACCTGGACTACGCAGCGACCGCGCCGGTCGACCCCGCCGTCGCGCAGGCGATGTGCGAATGTCTGGGAGACGCGGGGCTGCAGGGCAACGCCGCATCGGCGCACGCGGCCGGGCGGCTCGCCGGCGCTCGCGTCGAGGCCGCGCGTGCGCAGGTGGCCGCACTCATTCAGGCGCCGCCGCAATCCATCGTATTCACCTCCGGCGCGACCGAGAGCGTCAATCTCGCGATCCAGGGCGCGGCGCGCGCGGCGCCGCGTGGAACGCGCCACCTCGTGACGTCCCGCATCGAGCATCGCGCCGGGCTCGATGCCTGCCGCCAGCTCGAGAAGGAAGGCTTTCGCGTCACCTGGCTGTCGCCGCGGCCGGATGGTGCGATCGCGCCGGACGACGTCGCGGCCGCGCTCGCGCCCGATACGGCGCTCGTTTCGCTGATGCACGCGAACAACGAGACGGGCGTGATGAACGACATTGCGGCGATCGCCGCGCTGTGCGCTGCGCGTGATGTGACGTTTCATGTCGATGCGGCGCAAAGCGCGGGGAAAGTGCCGATCGACGTCGCCGCTTCCGGCATTGCGCTCCTCAGTTTCTGTGCACACAAACTGGCGGGTCCGAAGGGTGTCGGTGCGCTCTACATCCGGCGCCGCCCGCGGCCGGCGTTGCGGCCCCTCCAGTTCGGCGGCGGACACGAGGCAGGGCTTCGTTCCGGCACGCTGGCGACGCACCAGCTCGTCGGTTTCGGCGTCGCCTGCCGGCTCGCACGCGCGACGCTCGCGGCGGAGGACATTCGCATTCGCAGCCTGCGGGAGCGGCTCTGGCAAGGGCTGCAGGCGGCGTCGCCGCTCTGGCGCAACGGCGCGGCGGAGCCGTCGGTTCCCGGCATCCTGAATGTCGGCTTCGCCGGCATCGAGGGGGAGAGCCTGCTGCTCGCGCTCGACGGACAGCTTGCCGTTGCGAGCGGCGCGGCCTGCAGTTCGGCCTCGGCTGAGCCTTCCTACGTGCTGCGCGCACTGGGATTGTCGGATCTCGCGATCCAGGCGTCGCTGCGCATCAGTCTCGGGCGCGCGACCACGACCGAGGACATCGATCGGGCCGCCGCGATCCTGGTCGGTTGCGTCCGGCGCCTGCGCGCCGTGCTGCCGCCCGGCGCGCTGGAGCGCATCGCGTGAGCGACGGGGAACGCTACTCCGAGCGGGTCCGGAGCCTGTTTGAGACCTTGCCGGGCGCGGGGCCCCTGCCGGACGGTGCGGGTCTGGCGGTCGCCGGCGAAGCGATCGCGCTCGACCGCGGAGCCTGGGTGCGATTCGAAGCCCGAATCCTGGAGGGACGCTACATCACCTGCAGCTTCCGGGCCTGGGGCTGCCCGCACGTCCTCGCTGCCGCCGCGCAAACCGCCGAACGGGTCTCCGGGTCATCCGTCGGCGGGGAGGGCAATTGCGACGCGCGCGAACTCATCGAGGCGCTCGGCGCGCCGGTCGAGAAACTGGGGCGCTTGCTGGTGCTCGAGGACGCGCACGGCGGGCTGCTCGCGGCGGCCCGTGCGGTACAATCCCCTTGAATATGGCCATCACACTGACGCCCGCGGCAGCGGACCGGGTCCGGCACTTCCTATCGGAACGTGGCCGCGGCATCGGCCTGCGCCTCGGCGTGCGCAAGACCGGTTGCTCGGGATTTGCTTACGTCGTCAATTACGCTGACGAAATGGAGCCCGGGGATCGCGTGTTCGACAGCCAGGGCGTGCAGGTCCTGGTCGATGCGGACAGCCTCAAGCTGATCGACGGCACCGAGGTCGATTTCGTGCGCCATGGCCTGAATGAAGCATTCCGCTTCCGCAATCCCAACGTGCGGGGCGAATGCGGCTGCGGCGAAAGCTTCAGCATCTGATTTTTCCTTCAGGGACGGTAGAATACGCGGTCCTGCACGAACTCTTCTTCAGCACGCGAGGAACCCATGGCGGTAGAGCGAACCCTGTCCATCGTCAAACCCGACGGCGTCAGCCGCAATCTGATCGGCGACGTCTATGCCCGGTTCGAGCGGGCGGGTCTCCGGATCATCGGCGCCCGGATGATGCACCTGACCCGGAACCAGACCGAGGGCTTTTACGCCGTGCACCGTGAACGGCCGTTCTTCCGCGATCTGTGTGCGTACATGACGTCGGGTCCCGTGATGGTCCAGGTGCTCGAAGGCGAGTCCGCGGTCGCGCGGCACCGCGAGGTCATGGGCGCGACCGACCCCAAAAAAGCGGCGCCCGGCACGATCCGCGCCGATCTGGCGACCAGCATCGAGGAGAACGTGGTGCACGGTTCCGACAGTGCCGAGAATGCCGCGCGCGAGATTTCGTACTTCTTCGCCGAATCGGCGCTCTGCGCCCGGACCCGTTGAGCCCGCGATGAGCGACGTGCCGGTACGCACCAACCTGCTGGGGATGCCGCGGCCCGCGCTCGAGGCGTTCGTCGGCGAATTCGGCGCGAAGCCGTTTCGCGCGCGACAACTGCTCAAGTGGATCTACCGCCGCGGTGAGGCCGACTTCGCGCGCATGACCGATCTGGCGAAGGAATTTCGCGCAGCCCTCGCGCAGCGCGCGCAAGTCACCGTGCCGGAAATCGTTGCCGAGCGCACGGCGGCAGACGGCACGCGCAAGTGGCTGCTCCGTATGCCCGGGGCGACCGGTTCCGAGCAGGTGATCGAGACGGTGTTCATTCCGGAAGCCGGCCGCGGAACGCTGTGCATCTCGAGCCAGATCGGCTGCGCGCTCGACTGCTCGTTCTGCTCGACCGGCCAGCAGGGTTTCAACCGCAACCTGAGCGCCGCCGAGATCATCGGTCAGGTGTGGCTCGCGAACCGGGAGCTGGGCCGCGACCCGGATGGCGAGCGCATCATCACCAATGTCGTGCTGATGGGCATGGGTGAACCGCTCGCGAACTACCGCAATGTGCTGCCGGCGATGCAGCTGATGCTCGACGACTTCGGCTATGACCTGTCGCGGCGTCGGGTGACGCTGTCGACCTCCGGCCTGGTGCCCCAGATCCGCCGTCTCGCCGAAGAATGCAATGTCGCGCTCGCGGTCTCGCTGCACGCGCCAAACGACCGGCTGCGCGACCAGCTGGTGCCGATCAACCGCAGGCATCCGATCGCGGAACTGCTCGCGGCCTGCTGGCATTACCTGGAGCGCCAGAATGGCCGCAGCGTGACCTTTGAATACACGATGCTGGACGGCGTCAATGACAAGCCCGAGCATGCGCGGGAACTCGCGAAGCTGCTGCGTGGTCATGGAGCCAAGGTGAACCTGATTCCGTTCAATACCTTCCCGGGGACGAAGTACCGTCGTTCGCCGGCCGAAACGATCCGGCGTTTTCGCGACCTGCTGGTGCAGGGAGGCGTCATGGCGACCGTGCGCAGGACCCGCGGTGACGACATTGATGCCGCCTGCGGCCAGCTGCGCGGACAGGTGCTTGACCGGACGTTGGTGCGGCTCGGGAGCCGGCCGGTGCGGCTGGCGGTGCGCGCATGAAGACGCGACTGGCCGCGCTCTCCCTTGCGCTGCTGGTCGCGGCGGCGGCGCATGCGCAGTCGACGGCTCCCCAGGGCGATCCGATCCTCGAAGCAGGCAAGATCAACGCGCGGCTCGCGATCGAGTACATGAAGCGCGAGCAGCTGCAGGCCGCGACCGAGAAGATCGAGAAAGCGCTGGATCAGAACCCGCGCGAGCTGTCGGTGCAGCTCGCGGCCGGCGTCGTGTACGAGCGCTTGCTGGACACGAAGCGGGCCGAAAAGCACTTCCGGCTGGCGCTGCGCGCGGACCAGGACAGCCCCGAGGCGCAGAATGCGCTCGGCGCCTTCCTGTGCCGCCACAAGGAACACACCAAGGGCGAGGAGATGTTCCTGAAGGCCGCGGGGAATCCGGTTTACCGCACGCCGGAAGTCGCTTTTACGAATGCCGGCGTCTGCGCGCGCAGCGCGGGCGAACTGGAACGCGCGGAACGTTACCTGCGCCAGGCGCTGGCCGTTAAGTCCATCTATCCCGAGGCGTACGTGCAGCTGGCCGGCGTCTCGCACGATCGCGGCAATCACCTGCAGGCACGGGCATTCATCGAGCGCTTCCTCGCGACTGCGCCGGCAACGGCGGATGCCCTGCTGCTCGGACACCAGATCGAAAAGGCCCTCAACGACGACGCGGCCGCCACGGCATTGGGCGAGCGGCTGCGCAAGGAGTTTCCGGGCTCCGTGCAGTTGCGCGTGCTAGACGACCTGGAACGCCGGGACAAGGGATGAATTCGCGGGGGAGCGGTCTATCAACGGGCGCGCGACTTCGGACCGCCCGGGAAGGCCGCGGACTCTCCATCGAGGAAGTCGCGGACCGCCTGCGGCTGAACGCGGCGCTGGTGCTGGCGCTCGAACAGGACCGCATGGCCCTGCTGGGAGCGCCGGTATTCGCCAAGGGTCACCTGCGCAATTACGCGCTGCTGGTCGGCGTTCCGGAAGACGAGATCATGGCGAGCTGGGAGGCGGACGAGATGCCGGCGCCCAGTTTTCTGCCGGCGCTCGACCTGCACCCGCGGCGCAGGAGCCCGGCGCGCTGGGGCTGGCCGCTGGCGGCCGTCGCGCTGGCCCTGGTGCTGGTCGCGGTGTTCTGGTGGTGGACGACGGCGGACGGCCCGTAATCATGGTCAACAAGCTGCAGGCCGTCCGCGGCATGAATGACCTGCTCGCGGAGGAAATGCCGTACTGGCAGCAGGTCGAGCGAGCCATGCGCGAGCTGTTCGCCGACTACGGCTACCAGGAAATGCGCGTGCCGCTGCTCGAGCATGCGGAACTGTTCCAGCGCTCGATCGGCGAGCACACGGAAATCGTCGAAAAGGAGATGTACCGGTTCGAGGACCGCGGCGGCGGGTGGCTTGCACTGCGTCCCGAGGCGACCGCGGGAATCGTTCGCGCGGCGATCGAGCACGGGCTGCTGCATAACCAGAAACAGCGCCTGTGGACCGCCGGACCGATGTTCCGGTACGAACGGCCGCAGCAGGGCCGTTACCGGCAGTTCCACCAGATCGATTGCGAGGCGTTCGGCTATCCGGGCCCCGACATCGACGTCGAGATGATCCAGCTCTCGGCGCGGCTGTGGCGCAAGCTCGGTATCAACGGCGTGCGCCTGCGGGTCAATTCGCTCGGTACTCCCGATTCGCGCCGGCATTACCGCGAACTGCTGGTGGCTTATTTCAGGAGCCAGCGCGCTGCGCTCGATACGGACAGCCTGCGGCGGCTCGAGTCGAATCCGCTCCGGATCCTCGACTCCAAGAATCCCGCGCTGGCCGCGGTCATCGCCGGGGCGCCGTCGCTGACGGATCACCTGGACGACGGGTCGCGCACGCATTTCGAGCAGTTCCGCAGCCTGCTCGCGGACTGCGGGATCGCGCATGAAGTCGACGCGCGGCTGGTGCGCGGTCTCGACTACTACACGCGCACCGTCTTCGAATGGACCACGGACTCGCTGGGCGCGCAGGATGCCGTGTGCTCCGGCGGCCGCTATGATGGCCTGGTCGAGCAGTTGGGCGGAGAACCCACGCCGGCCATCGGCTGGGCGCTCGGCATCGAGCGCCTCGTGAGTTTGCTGCGCAAGGCACAGGTTACCGTACCGGCGGTCGCGCCCGCGGTTTACCTGGTGCTGTCAGGGGAGGGAGCGGAACGCGCCGGCATGGCGCTGGCGGACCGCCTCCGCGATGCGCTGCCGGGGACCGGCGTGCTGGTCAATCTCGGCGGCGGTGGCCTGAAGGCGCAGATGAAGCGCGCCGACAAGAGCGGCGCGGCGCTGGCGCTCATCATCGGCGACGACGAAGCGGGGCGGCGGGTGGCGGCATTGAAGCCGCTGCGCGTCGAGTCGCCGCAACAGGAATGCGGCTGGGACGAATTGCCGGCGCGCATCGATGCGCTGTTGCGGCGCAAGGATTGACGGGGTACTGAAATGGTCGATGAGTTTCTGTCGGAACGCGAGCAGGCGGAGCAGTTGCGGAACTGGCTGCGCGCGAACTGGATCTGGATGGCGGCCGGTGTCGCCCTGGTCGTGGGCGGGTACTACGGCTATCAGTGGTGGCAGTCGCGCCAGTCCACGGCATCGCTCGCGGCGGAGGCACAGTTCAGCGCGATGCTCGACGCGCTGGGCGAAAACAATCGTGAGGAAGGCGTGCGCATCGGCAACGAACTCGCGACCGCGTATCGCAACACGCCCTATGCCGACCAGGCGCTGCTCGTGCTCGCGCGTCTGGACGTCGAGGCGGGCAATTTCGGTCAGGCCGAATCCCGTCTCGCCGCCGTGGTGCGGGAGTCGGACGACCCGGAACTCCGTCTCGTGGCGCAGATGCGCCTCGCGCGCGTGCAACTGGCGCAGGGTCGTCACGATGACGCGCTGGCATCCCTCGAAGCGGCACGCCAGCCGGCGACCGAGGCGCGGGTCGAGGAATTGCGCGGCGACGTCCTGCTGGCGCGCGGAGACGACGCCGGCGCCCTTGCGGCTTATTTCAAGGCCCAGTCACTGGCGGAAGCTACCTCGATGGACGGCGGGGTGGTCGATACGGAACTCCTGGGACTGAAAATCGACGAACAGTCCCCGGCAGCCGCGGCCGCGGCTGCGGCCGCCCCGGCAACGGAGTAAGGCATGCGTATCCATCGCCTCATCGGACTGGTCGCGATCGCGCTCCTGGCCATCGGCTGCAGCAAGGAAAAAGAGGTCGCGCCACCGGCTGAGCTGGTCGACTTCTCGCCGCGGCTCGAGACCAGCCGTGTCTGGAGCGTCGGCGCCGGTGGGGGTGGCGAGGACGAGGTGCTGCGACTCGGCCTGCGACCGGCGGTGGCAAACGGCCGCGTGTATGTCGCAGGTCATGGCGGCGACATCGCCGGGATCGAACTCGCGACTGGCCGTGATCTCTGGCGCACGAAAACCAGGCTGCCGCTGTCGGGCGGCCCTGCCGCCGGCGAAGGCATCGTCGTCGCCGGCGCGACCAGCGGCGAACTGGTCGCGCTGGATACGGAATCCGGCGCGGAACGCTGGCGTGTGCCGGTCGGCGGCGAGGTTCTGGCGGCGCCCGTCATCGCGGGCGGCCTGGTCGTGGTGCGGACGGTGGACGGGCGGCTGCGCGCAATGCGCGCGACGGATGGAACGGAAGCCTGGGTTTACGAGCAGCCGGTGCCGCGCCTGACGCTGCGCGGCAACGGCTCGCCGGTCATCAGCGGAGACATGGTCATCGCCGGTTTCGACAACGGCAAGGTGGTCGCGGTGTCGCTCACAACCGGCGATCTGCTGTGGTCCGCGACCGTCGCGCCTTCGCAGGGCCGGACTGAAATCGAACGGCTCGTGGACATCGACTCCCCGGTGACCGTGAGCGGGCAGGACATTTACGTGGTCGGCTATCAGGGCCGCATCGCGATGCTGGCACGGGACTCGGGTCAGATCTGGTGGGGCCGCGAACTATCGAGCCATCGGGGACTGGCGGTGGACGCAGGCTATCTGTACGTCACCACCGCCGACAGCGCGGTGGTGGCGCTGCGCCGGCGGGACGGCACCGAAGTCTGGCGGCAGGAGCAGTTGCTGCATCGCTCGCTGACCCGGCCCGCGCTGTCGGGCAACGCCATCGTGGTCGGCGACTTCGACGGCTACGTGCACTGGCTGGACGCGCTGTCCGGCGACCTGCTGGCGCGGGTGAAGTCCGGCGGGCGCATCACCAATTCGCCGGTCGCCGCAGGCGAGTTGCTGCTGTTCCAGACCGACTCCGGCAACGTCGAAGCCTGGCGTGCCGTGCCAGACGCCGGCTGACACTGCCCGGATACGCATGCCATGTTGCCTGTCCTCGCGCTGGTCGGCCGGCCGAACGTCGGCAAGTCGACGCTGTTCAATGCGCTGACCGGCACGCGCGACGCCCTGGTCGCCGATATTCCGGGACTCACGCGCGATCGCAAGTACGGCTATGGGCACTCGGAGCCTTATCGATTCATCGTGGTCGATACCGGCGGCCTGGTCGAGTCGCCGCGCGGCGTCATGCAGCTCATGGCGCAGCAGACCCAGCGCGCCATCGACGGCGCCGACCAGGTGCTGTTCCTGGTCGATGGCCAGAGCGGACTCGACGACGCCGACCGGTTCGTCGCCGACGTGCTGCGCCGCAGCGGCAAGCCGGTCACCGTCGTCGTCAACAAGTCGGAAGGCAAGGACGGCGCGATCGTAGTCGCCGAGTTCCATGCACTTGGCCTCGGCGAACCGGTGCCGTTGTCGGCAGCCCACCGGCAGGGCATCGGCGACCTGATCGACCAGGTGTTCGCGGGCCAGGCGCCTGCGGATGACAGCGCAGACGTCGGCAGCGCGCGAGCCATCAGGGTCTGCGTCGTCGGACGGCCGAACGTCGGAAAATCGACGCTGATCAATCGCCTGCTCGGCGAGGAACGGCTGATCACCTTCGATCAGCCGGGAACCACCCGCGATGCGGTGCAGGTGCCCTTTACGCGTGACGGGCAGGACTACGTGCTGATCGACACGGCGGGCGTGCGGCGTCGCGCCCGCGTCGAGGAGACACTCGAAAAATTTAGCGTAATCAAGACCTTGCAGGCAATTGATTCGGCCCACGTCGTGATCGGCGTCCTGGATGCGAGGGAAAATGTCGCCGAGCAGGATGCGACGCTGCTTGGCATCGTCGCCGAGCGCGGCCGCGCGCTCGCGATCGCGGTCAACAAATGGGATCACGTGTCGACCGAACAGCGCGAGGGCATCCGCGAGCAGATCGCCGGGCGTCTGCGCTTCCTCGATTTCGCGCCGTTGCACACCATTTCCGCACTGCACGGCAGCGGCGTCGGCGAGCTGATGGACTCGGTGCGGGCCGCCTACGCGGCGGCAATGCGCGAGATGCCGACGCCCGAGCTCACGCGCGTGCTCGAAGCCGCCATGCGCCAGCACCAGCCGCCGCTGGTGCGCGGACGGCGCATCCGCCTGCGTTACGCACACCAGGGCGGGCGCAATCCGCCGGTCATCGTGGTGCACGGCTCGCAGGCCGAGCGCACGCCGCAGGACTATCGCCGCTACCTGATGAACTGCTATCGCGAAGCCTTCCGCCTGGCGGGCACGCCGGTGCGCGTCGATTTCCGCAGCGAGAAGAATCCATTCGCAGGCCGCCGCGACAAGCTGACGCCGCGTCAGCGGCGCACCAAAGAACGCGACCGCCGACGGCAGGGCTGAATCAGCCGCCGGATGCCGTCACGCGCGCGCGCAGCCGGCCGCGCGCCAGGCGCGCATCGATCTCCGTGCCGGGCGGCGCCTGCGCTCCGTCGCTGACCACGCGCCCGTCCGCCGCCAGCGTGACGACGGCATAGCCGCGCGCGAGCGTCGCGAGCGGGCTCGTCGCATGCAGTCCGCTGGCGGCCGCCTGCAGCCTGCCGTCGGCCACCGCGAGCCGATGCCGCAGGGCCGGTACGAGCATCATGCCGGCCTGCGTGATGCGCGCCGTCAACGCTGCGATGCGTGCCGTCGGCGACCGGCCGGCGAGCTCCGCGGCCTGGCGGGCGACCCGCTCGCCGGCATGGATGACGGCGCGGCGCATCGCGGACTGCGCCCGGGTCTGCAGTTCGTCGAGGCGCTGCGCCCGCTGCGCGAGCGCCTGCGCCGGGTGCAGGCTCGCGAGCCGGCTCGCGCTGCGGGCCAGCGATTCGCGCCGTAGCCGGGACGCCCGCAGTGCGGCGCCCGCGAGCCGGCGCGCCAGCGCGTCGAAGCCGGCGAGCCAGGTCGCGGCATCCGGCACCGCGAGTTCCGCCGCGGCCGACGGCGTCGGCGCGCGCAGGTCCGCGACGAAATCGGCGATCGTGAAGTCGATCTCGTGGCCGACGCCGCAGATCAGCGGCAGCTCGAGACCCGCGATGACCCGCGCCAGGCCCTCGTCGTTGAACGCCTGCAGATCCTCGAGCGAGCCGCCGCCGCGCACCAGCAGCAGGACATCGACCTCGGCGCGGCGATCGGCCATGGCGAGCATCTCGCCGATTTCGCGCGCGGCATCCGCGCCCTGCACGGGCACGGGATAGATCAGCACCGGCATGGCCGGGTAGCGCCGCCGGATGACGTGCAGCACGTCACGAAGCGCCGCGGCAGTCGCCGAGGTCACGACGCCGACGCGCCGCGGGAACCGCGGCGGCGGTCGCTTGCGGTCGGCGTCGAACAGGCCTTCGCCCGCGAGTCGCAGCTTCAGTGCCTCGTAGCGCTGGCGCAGTTCGCCTTCGCCGGCTTGTTCCAGGTGGTCGACGACCAGCTGGAAGTCGCCGCGCGCCTCGTACAGGCCGACCCGCGCCCGCAGCAGCACTTGCAGGCCGTCCCGCGGCGCTGCGCGGCAGGCCAGGTTGCGCTGGCGGAACATGGCGCAGCGCACCTGCGCGTCCGCGTCTTTCAGCGTGAAATACCAGTGTCCGGAGGACGGGCGGGACAGGTTGGACAGCTCGCCCGTGATCCAGAGCGACGGCAATCCGGCCTCCAGCAGCCCGCGCGCTTCGCGATTCAGGCGCCCGACCGTATAAATGTCCCGCATTTCGTCCATGGCCCATGCTAAGCGAGCCGGAAGTCGTACGCTCCACTTACAACGGGGCGGCCGTCAAAGTACAATGCGCCGCTTCATTCGGACTGCCCCCGGGAATCCCGCCCATGCGCATCGTCCAGGAAGCACTCACCTTCGACGACGTCCTGCTCGTCCCCGCTTACTCGGATGTACTGCCGCGCGAGGTGGATCTGTCGACGCAGCTGACCCGCGGCATCCGGCTCAACCTGCCATTCGTATCATCGGCGATGGATACCGTGACGGAGGCCCGCCTCGCGATCACGATTGCACAGGAAGGCGGCATCGGCGTCATCCACAAGAACATGACAGCCGCCGACCAGGCGCGCGAGGTCGGGCGCGTCAAGAAGCACGAGAGCGGCGTCATCAAGGACCCGATCACCGTGCGCCCCGATGCGACCATCCGCGAAGTCATTGCCTTGACGCGCGCCAAAGGGATCTCGGGTCTGCCAGTGACGAGCGACGGCAATCAGCTGGTCGGCATCATCACGCACCGCGACATCCGCTTTGAAGAGCAGCTCGACCTGCCGGTGTCGAAGGTGATGACGCCGCGCGAGAAACTCGTCACCGTGCGCGAGAACACGACCCGCGCCGAAGTGCTGCAGCTTCTCCACCGGCACCGCATCGAGAAAGTGCCGGTGGTCGACGAGCAGGGAAAGCTGCGCGGCATGATCACGGTCAAGGACATCCAGAAGGCCCGCGATTTCCCGCGCGCCTGCAAGGACGAGCAGGGCCGGCTGCGCGCCGGCGCCGCGGTCGGCACCGCCGCCGACACGCTCGATCGGGTCGCGCAGCTGGTCGACGCCGGCGTCGATGTCGTGGTGGTCGACACTTCCCACGGCCATTCGAAAGGCGTGCTCGCGACCATCGCGAGGATCAAGGCGGCCCATCCGGCGCTGCAGGTGGCTGGCGGCAACATCGTGACGGCTGACGGGGCGAGGGCGCTGGTGGATGCCGGCGTGGACGGCGTCAAGGTCGGCATCGGCCCGGGCTCGATCTGCACCACGCGCGTCGTCGCGGGCGTCGGCGTGCCGCAGATCACGGCGGTCGCGACGGTCGCGGAAGCGCTGGCGAAGACCGGCGTACCGCTGATCTCCGACGGCGGCATCCGCTATTCCGGGGACGTCGCCAAGGCGATCGCAGCCGGTGCGCACACGGTGATGATCGGCGGGCTGTTTGCCGGGACCGAGGAATCGCCGGGAGAGGTCGAGCTCTACCAGGGCGCTTCCTACAAGTCGTATCGCGGCATGGGCTCGCTCGGCGCGATGGCGCAGCGCCATGGCTCGAGCGACCGCTACTTCCAGGACACGGTCGAGGAACTGGAGAAACTGGTGCCCGAGGGCGTGGAGGGCCGCGTGCCCTACAAGGGCAGCCTGGTGACGATCCTGCACCAGCTGGCCGGCGGCGTGCGCGCGGCGATGGGCTACACGGGCTGCCACGACATCGATGAAATGCGCGCGCGTCCGGTATTCGTTCGCATCACGGGGGCTGGCGTGCGCGAAAGCCACGTGCACGACGTCAGCATCACCAAAGAAGCGCCGAACTACCGGATCAGCTGATGGCGGCGCGACTCGAGGCCACGCGGGCCGACATCCACGCCCACCGGGTCCTGATCCTCGACTTCGGCGCGCAGTACACGCAGTTGATCGCGCGGCGCGTCCGCGAGATCGGGGTCTACTGCGAGATTTTGCCGTGGGACGCCGGCGAGGACGCCGTCAGGCGTTTCGGCGCACGCGGCATCATCCTGTCGGGCGGACCGGAATCGGTGACCGACGACAGCCCGCCGCGCGCGCCCGAGGTGGTATTCACGCTCGGCATCCCGGTGCTCGGCATCTGCTACGGCATGCAGACCATGGCGACGCAACTCGGTGGCCGCGTCGCGCCGTCGGCGCATCGCGAGTTCGGCTATGCGAAGGTGCAGCGCACGGCGCCGTCGCGACTGCTCGACGGCATTGCCGACAGCGATGCCGGCGACGACGCGCCGCTCGACGTCTGGATGAGCCACGGCGACCGCGTCGAGACCCTGCCACCCGGTTTCGTCGCGATCGCGTCGACCGCGAATGCGCCGCTCGCGGCGATGGCGAACGAGGAGGCGCGGTTCTACGGCGTGCAGTTCCACCCCGAGGTGACGCACACGCGCTCAGGCGCCGTGATTCTCGAGCGCTTCGTCCGCGTCATCTGCGGCTGCGACGCGCTGTGGGACGCCGGCAACATCGTCGCCGACGCCATCGCGCGCATGCGCGAGCAGGTCGGGGGCGACAACGTGCTGCTCGCCCTGTCGGGCGGCGTGGATTCCTCGGTGGTCGCCGCGCTGCTGCACCGCGCGATCGGACCGCAGCTTGTGTGCGTGTTCGTCGATCATGGCCTGCTGCGCCAGGGCGAAGGCGACCAGGTCATGGCGACGTTCGCGCGTCACCTCGGCATTCGCGTAATCCGCGTGGACGCGGCCGATCGCTTTTTCGCAGCGCTCGGCGACGAGGAAGACCCGGAACGCAAGCGCAAGATCATCGGCCGGACGTTCATCGAGGTATTCGAGGACGAGTCGAAGAAGCTGGACGGCGTGAAATGGCTCGCCCAGGGAACGATTTATCCGGACGTCATCGAATCCGCCGGCGCACGGACCGGCAAGGCCCATGTCATCAAGTCGCACCACAACGTCGGCGGCCTGCCGGAGCGCATGCATCTCGGGCTGCTCGAGCCGCTGCGCGAACTTTTCAAGGATGAAGTACGCCGCATCGGGCTCGAGCTCGGCCTCCCGCGCGAAATGGTTTTCCGGCATCCGTTCCCGGGCCCCGGCCTCGGCGTGCGCATCCTCGGCCGGGTCAGCCGCGAAGCGGCGGACCTGCTGCGCCGCGCGGACGCCATTTTCATCGAAGAATTGCGCGCGCACGACCTCTATGACCGGGTGAGCCAGGCGATGGCCGTGTTCCTGCCGGTGCGCTCGGTCGCGGTGATGGGCGACGGGCGCCGCTACGACTGGGTCATCGCCCTGCGTGCCGTCGAGACCATCGATTTCATGACGGCGCACTGGTCGCGGCTGCCGTACGATTTCCTGGATCTGGTCGCGCGGCGCATCGTCAACGAGGTGCAGGGCGTATCGCGCGTCGTCTACGACGTCTCGGGCAAGCCGCCGGCGACGATCGAGTGGGAATGAGCCGCGACGAGGAATGGATGCGCCGCGCGCTTGAGCTCGCGCTACGCGCGGAGGCGGAGGGTGAAGTCCCGGTCGGAGCGCTCGTCGTGCGCGACGACCAGCTGCTGGGTGAGGGCTGGAACCGGCCGGTGGCGCTGCGCGACCCGACCGCACACGCGGAAATCCTGGCGATGCGCGCCGCCGCGCAGAAGGTCGGCGACTACCGCCTCGCCGGAACGACGTTATACGTGACGCTCGAGCCCTGCCCGATGTGCGCGGCAGCGATCGCGCATGCCCGCATCGAGCGGCTCGTGTTCGGCGCCTGGGATCCGCGCCAGGGCGCCGCGGGCAGCGCTTTCAACCTGGTGTCGGCGCCCGAAATGAATCACCGCGTGGATGCTTTCGGCGGCGTGTTGTCCGAGGAATGCGGCGCCCAGCTAAAACGGTTCTTCGCTGCCCGCCGCTGAGGCGGCCTGGTCTGCCGGCATCCAGCGCAGCAGTTCGGCGTAGGTCTGTACGTTCCTGACGAAGCCGACGGGTTCCCAGCCACGCGCATATCCGCGCTTGGTTCGCGTGTACCAGCGTTCCTGCGCGAGCAGAGGCAGAGTTTCCTGCACGTCCGTCCAGGCATCGGGGCTCTTGCCGCGACGCTGCGCGAGGATGCGCGCGTCTTCCAGATGGCCGTAGCCGACGTTGTACGCCGCAAGCGCGAGCCAGGTGCGGTCCGGCTCCTCGATGCGCGCCGGGATCGTCTTGCGGATCAGGCGCAGATAACGCGCTCCGCCCAGGATGCTGTCGCGCGGATCGTTGCGGTCGATGACGCCGACTCGCCGCGCCGTTTCCGCCGTCAGCATCATGAGTCCACGCACGCCGGTCGGCGACCGGGCGGACTCGTCCCAGCGCGATTCCTGGTATCCGATGGCGGCGAGCAGGCGCCAGTCGATGTCCGTCTCCGCCGCCGCCTGTTCGAACCAGGCACGGTAGCGCGGCAGGCGCTCGCGCACGCCGGCGACGAAGTTCACGGCGTCCACGCGATCGAAGCGGACCAGCGAGCGGCGATGGCGTTCGAGAATCTCGGCGAGTTTCCCGAGCGCCTCGAGTTCCTTGAAATACCGCTCGACCTGCGGCAGCAGGTCGGTACTGCGTGGCGCGAGCGCCCAGGCGATCGCCTCGGACTCGGCAAGCTTGAAGGCCGGGCGCAGATCGGGATGAAAATGCCGGCCCAGCGAAAATTCGGTCGAATCGGCAACGGTCACATCCGCTTTTCCATTGGCGACCATGGCCAGCAGGTCAAGTGGATCCTTGCCTTCGACCTCGGTCCATTTCAGGTCCGGAAACCCGGTGGCCAGTTGCCGCAGCGCCGCGGCATGCGTGGACTGGCGGTTGACGACGATGCGCCGGTCAAGCAGGTCGGCCGCCGACCGGGGCAGGGGATCCGACACTCGGTAGACGACGTGCTGGTCGATGCGCTGGAACACGGGACCGAATAGCGCCTGCCCACTGCGCGCTTCATTGGCAATGATGCCGGCCGCCGCGACCTGCGCACGATTCCGGCGGACGGCCTCGAGTGCGGCCGCGGCGGTCGGGGCCAGCACGATCTTCAGCCGGACACCGAGCCGGCGCGCAAAGCCGGACGCCAGTTCGTATTCCGGACCTTCCGGACCGGCCGCGCCTTCGTAATACGCGAGCGGACTGTTGCGAGTGACGACCGTCAAGACGCCCTGCTGAAGGACCTGCTCGAAGGTGCCGGGCATCCGGGAACAGGTGCCGAGCAGCAGCGCGAGGCCGATGATGGCCGGCACGGCGAACCGGCTGCGAATGTCCCTCCGCCGTGCGGCGGGCTGCGCGGGCTCCGGCTGCATTGTTATAGAATAGCGTCTCCGGTCAGGGCCGCGACGACGGCCGTCCGGATTCCCGCACGGAGAGGTACCGAAGCGGTCATAACGGCACCGACTCGAAATCGGTTGAGGGCATTACGCCCTACGTGGGTTCGAATCCCACCCTCTCCGCCAATTAGTATTCTCACGGCAGCTCACGCTGTCTCGAAATGCCCGAATTTCCCATGAATCCTCGGGTGTTTTGAGCTCTTGGCGTTTCGTATCGTTTCACCGAGCCCCGCCTTACCGTTGGTGTTTCCGATGGTAGCCGGGGCGGCTGTTGCCGGAGATACCATCCATGCTGACGGATACGCAGGTGCGCGGCGCGAAGTCTGGCGAACGTGCCCGACGGATCGCGGACCGGGACGGACTGTACCTCCAGGTCGACCCGCGGGGAGGCCGCTATTGGCGGTTCAACTACCGCTTTAGTGGCAAGCAGAAAACGCTCGCGCTCGGCGTCTATCCGGACGTGTCACTCGCCAAGGCGAGGGTGCGCCTTGGCGAGGCGCGCGAGCTCCTGGCGGATGGCATCGACCCGTCGGCTCGCAAAAAAGAGGTCACCAAGACCTTCGAGGCGGTGGCGCGCGAATGGCATGCGCGCTGGTCGGCTCATCTACTCGGTCGGTATGCGGACTATGTCCTCAAGCGCCTGGAGGCGGACGTGTTTCCGTCGATCGGCCGTATGTCGCCGGCCGAGATTCCGACCTCCGCCTTTCGGGACCTGGTCAAGAAGATCGAAGCCCGGGGCGCGCTCGAGATCGCACGGCGGGTGCTACAGAACTGCGGGCAGGTCATGCGTTACGCCGTGGCCCACGACTATGCCACCCGCAATCCGGTCGTGGACGTCAGGCCCTCGGACATCCTGAGGCCCCGCAAGCGCAGGCACTATCCGCGCGTTGACGCCAAGGAGTTGCCCGCGCTCCTGCATGCGATCGATAGCTACGTGGGCGGCGAGCACACGCGCCTTGCCCTCAAGCTCATGTCACTCACCTTTGTGAGGACCTCGGAACTGATCGGCGCCCGCTGGCCGGAATTCGCCATGGCTGCTTCACGCTGGAACATCCCGGCCGAGCGCATGAAGATGAAGACCCCGCACATCGTGCCGCTCAGCACGCAGGCGAAGTCAGTCCTTGAGCAACTGAAGGCGATCTCGTATAGCCGCGATCTCGTGTTCCCGGGCGACGTGAACCCGGCGAGGCCGATGAGCGGCAATACCATCCTGTTTGCCCTCTACCGGATGGGATATCGCGGGCGCATGACCGGGCACGGCTTTCGCGGCGTCGCCTCGACCCTCCTGCACGAGCGAGGCTGGCCGCATGAGCATATCGAGCTGCAGCTCGCGCACCAGGAGCGCGATGAAATCAGCGCGGCGTACAACCACGCGCTCTACCTGGATCCGCGCGCGAAGATGATGCAGGCGTGGGCGGACCACCTGGATGGACTGCTTCGGCAGCCCGAGGAGAGCTCGATGCAGCAAGGTCGGGAGGAGTACGCGTGCATGATCGAGCAGCGCGATGCTGCCTAGCTCGATGCGGGTCCTTCGCCGAGTCTCTTCAGGGTGTGGCGTACGTTCGGGGCCTGCTACGCCGGCGGCGCCCACCGGCGGCACGGCCATGACCGCACGCGTGATTCCTGCCGGACTTGAGCCTTATGTGCATGCCGCGCTGACCACGCTGATGCATTTCATTTGGGAGACGGTGCGACTACCGCTTGTTGCAGTGCTGACGTTGCTCGAGTCTCTGGTGCGCGGGGTCTTCGGTCTCGCGATGGTCTTGGGAATCATCGTGGCCATCTTGTTCGAGATCTCCGCCGTAGGCTCGCGTTTCCCGTTTCTGGAGATGCTCGAGCTATCGCTCGGTTTCGGCGCGGCGCTGCTTGGGTACTACGGCCTGCTCTTCCTCGTGTCGCGCTAAACAACAACCAATTGCTCGGGGCCGGCCGAATCCGATTGATGGCTCCCTGTCACAAATGCCGGCGGACGTGCCGAAGAGGTGGCGGCACAGCCTGAGTTTATCGACCGTGGAGGGGCCGCCGGGATGGGGGTCTCTCCTCTTCGTCCCTGTCGGTGTCAGGCAACAACGTAACGGTTCGAGGAAGTGATCCTTTCGGTCGTGAACGACGGCGCGGTGCAGCCCTCGGGTTCGCGCTGCATTTGGCGTGAAACGGATTTCATGATGGCCCGGAAGGCACTTTCCTTCCCCCCAGCAGGCCGGATGTACGACTGCAGTTGACTCGGCGGACCTTGGGCTCGTGACGCAATCTAACGGGTACCGATAGAGGTGGAAACCCAGAACAATCTCGGACTCGGAATTGAACCAGGCGGATATATCGGCCACAAAAACCCGAGTACGCAGGATAGCCTGCGGCTTACGGTTGGGACACATTGGGTCCCATGAGTTGCACGGAAATACTGAAGGTGCGCGTGTCGCGCGAGCTCAAGAGTCAGGCGCAAGCCGCGGCGGAGCGCGAGTTACTGACAGAGGCGGCATGGCTGAAGCGGCTGGTCATCCGGGAGGCTCGGACGGACCACGGGGTTAAGTCGGAAGAGCGCGCACTCTGCAGCGTGGGTGGTAGCCGAAACCCGAGCCAGAAAGGGCGTCGGTCTGGCGCCGGTGGCCCGCCGATGCTCGTGCGGTTGAGACACGACGACCGGCTGCTGCTGGACGCCCGAGCGGAGGCCCGCGATATGCGGCCGTGGAGTTGACCCGCTTTTGTGGACACATCATGTTCACAAAAGGAGGGTCAAGCAA
>JBBDXX010000029.1:0-3101 GCA_040902065.1 Steroidobacteraceae bacterium
CTGCCACGCAGGCATGGAATGGGGCCGGCCGTTTCGCTGTTTGCGCGGCACAAGGAGGAACCTCATGAAAAAGCTGATTGCGTTGTCCGCCCTGCTGGCCGTCGCGCCCTTCGCCCAGGCCGCGGATGTCGCCGCCGGGAAGGCCAGGGCCGAGGCGGTGTGCGCGGCCTGCCACGGCGCCAACGGCGTGAGCGTGAGCGACGGCATCCCGCACCTCGCCGCTCAGCGAGCCGGCTACCTCGAGAAGCAGCTCAATGCTTTCAAGGACGGCACGCGCAAGAACCCGCTGATGAACGCCATCGCCGCCCAGCTGAGCGCGGACGACATCGCGAACGTCGCGGCCCACTTCGCCGGCCAGGCCGGCGCCGCGGCGGGCGCCAAGTCCGGCCTGCTCGCGCACGTGGCGAAGTCGAACGTGGCCTTCCCCGAGGGCTACAAGGAGTCGTTCACCAAGTACCACACGATCAACTTCCCGGCCACGCGCCAGGTCCGCTACTACTACGCCAACTCGGCCGCCGTGCAAGCCGCAAAGGCGGGCAGGCCGCTGCCCGACGGCTCGGTGCTGTTTGCCGAGGTCCATGCGGCGAAGCTCGACGCCGACAACAAGCCGGTGGCGGGCGCCGACGGCTTCTACGTTGCGGAGAAGCTCATGTTCTACACCGCCATGGCGAGCGGCGCGGGCTGGGGCGCGGACATTCCCGGGATGCTGCGCAACGGCAACTGGCACTACGCGGTGTTCACGCTGGACAAGAAGGCGCGTCCCGGCGTGAACCAGGCGGAGTGCCTCGCCTGCCACAAGCCGCTCGACGCGGCGAGCTACGTGTTCACGCTCAAGGAACTCGCCGCCTCGAGGTAGCGGGGCCTTTCAAATACATCTCGTGTTTCTTGGCCGGGTGAATCTTCCGGCCGGAAAAGGCGAGACCATGAAGAACCAAACGCAGGCACCGCTTCGTCCGCCTCACCAGCAAACCGTGGAGCCGGTGATAGAGTACTCGCCCGACACACAGCCCGCGAAGAGGTTGCACAGTGGAGGCGCTGCTCACCATCGCCACGATCCTCGGCGGCATCGCGGCGATCTGGTACTTCTGGGACAAGTGGGCCGACCGCGCGAAGCAGACCGGCGCCATGCATCTGGTGCCGAGCAGCCACGGCGCGGTCATCTACGCGCAGCCACGCGCCTACGGCGTGCTGATGGGCGAGAACGTGGCGGCGGCGAGCAAAGCGGTGGAACGCGGCGGCGCCGGCGTTGCCGCCGCCTTCGCCGCGCACCGCGGCGAGCTGCGCAACGCGCGCGCGGGTTCGGTCGTCGCCTTTTTCCCAGGCGCTGATCAGGCGCTTGCGGCCGCGCTCACCGCGCGCGAGGGCGTGCTGCGGGCCAATAGCGAGCTGCCGGTGGATCAGCGCGTGCACTACCGCTTCGGCGTTGACCTGTGCGCGCAGGGCGCCGATGCGGCCGACGCGACAGCGCGCGCGGCCGTGCTGGCCGCCGGGGCGCAGACGGACGGCATCCACATCAGCGAGGCGCTGCGCTCGGGCCTGGCCGAGCACGGCGACGATCTGCGCCTGTGCGCCGCGGATGCAGGCAGCTACGCGCTCATCTTCGCCGAGGCGTGCGAGAAGCGCGCCGGGCCGGTGCAGCTCGAAGGGCTCGACCTGCCGCTGCCGGCCAAGCCGTCGATCGTGCTGCTGCCGTTCACGGCGGCCGCGGACGACGCCGAGGCCCAGGCTTTCGCCTCGGGCATGCGGCTGGACATACAAACCGCCCTGGTCAAGATGTCGGGCCTGTTTCTCATCGCCGCGGGGACCGCAAATGCCCTGCGCGGGGTGCCGGCCGCGCAAGCCGCCGCCCGGCTCGGGGTGCGGCACGTGCTTGAAGGCAACGTGCAGCGGCAGGGCGAGCGGGCGCGCGTCAACGTGCAGCTGGTCGATACGCAGGAGGACCGGATCGTCTGGTCCGAGCAGTACGACCGCGCCCTGGACGGGAGCTTCGCGCTCCAGGACGAGATCACCGAGCGGATCGTCACCGCGCTCGACGTGAAGCTGGCGAGCGGCGAGCAGGCGCGCGTGTGGCGCAAGTGCCTCACCCAGCCGAAGGCGCGCGATCATTACTACAGGGGGATGCTGGCGTTCTTCCAGATGAACGCCGACGCGATCGCGAGCGCGCGCACGCACTTCGAGCGGCTGGCGGAGCTCGCGCCCGAATCGCCGTACGGGCCGACGATGGTCGCGTTCTGCCTCTGGATCCAAGCGACGCGCGGCTGGGCCAAGGATCCGGCGCTTGCGCGGCAGCAGGCCGGCGAGTGGGCGGAGCGCGCCGCGGCGATGGAGGACGCCGACGGTCAGGCGCACGCTGTGCTCGGCAACGTGCGGCTGCTGCAGCGGCGCTTCGACGAAGCGGTGCGCATTGCGGGCAAAGCGGTGGAGATCCGCCCCAATTGCACCAATGCAAACGGCTTTCTCGCCAATGTCCTGCTGTACTGCGGAGAGCCGATCGCGGCAGCTGAGCGTGTGCGCAAGGCGATCCGCATTTCGCCGGTCTATCCGCCGTGGTTCATCGAGATACTCGCCGCGGCCTACCGGGACGGGGGACAGTTCGACCTGGCGGAGATGGCGGCACGGGAAGCCGTGCGCATCAACCCCGGCTCGCGCGAGGCGCGCCTCATCCTGGCGAGCGCGCTCGTGCGCCGGGGCGCGAGCGACGAAGCGCGCAGCGTGGCTGCCGCAGTGCTGGCCAAGGAGCCGGGATTCAGCAGCCGCGCCTACGCGGACAATCTTCCGTACCGCGACGATGCAGCGCGCGAAAAAATCGTCGCCGACCTCGTTCAGGCAGGATTGCCGGCCTAGCTAGCGGGGAAAGGGGGTCGGAACGGGATCGTCGTGCGCATGCTGACGCCTGGCGACGGTTTTGGCCTTTCAAAACGATCTCGCCTTTTCCGGCCGGGTGAATCTTCCGGCCGGAAAAGGCGAGACCATGGAAAATCGAACCGAGGCACCGCCTCGTTCGCGTCGCTGGCCTTAACAAATCGGGCTCTGACGCGGATTTTTCTATTTCTTCGTCACCCCCAGCACCGCATCCGGCAGCCAGGTGGCGATCGCGGGGA
>JBBDXX010000030.1:0-3013 GCA_040902065.1 Steroidobacteraceae bacterium
AGTCCTGACTGCCGAGGGCTTGCGGACGCGGGTTCGATTCCCGCCGCCTCCACCACCAAGATGCGCGCGCTCCTTCCACTCCTGCTGCTGCCTGTCGCCGCATCTGCCTGCGCATCCGCGAAGCCGCAGGTGTGCTCGCCGGCGGACGCAAAACCCGGCGCGGCGCTCACCTGCGCGGTGCCGGGCTTCGAGCGCCGCCCCTATGACATCCATCTGCCCGGAGACTACGGCCCCGCGCGCCCGGTGCCGGCGGTGCTCGCGATCCATGGCGGCGGCGGCCATTCGCGGGGGGCCGCACGGACGTCCTGTCCCGGCGGCAACATCGAGAGCCCGGATTGCCTGCACGCGACGGCAGCTCGCGAGGGCGTGGCCGTGGTCTATCCGAACGGTACCGGGTCGCGGCTGGTTGCCAACATGCGGACGTGGAATGCCGGCGGCGGTGCCGGTGGCTGGCAATGCGTCAGCGGCCGGGCCTGCAAGGACGGCGTCGACGACATTGCATATTTTCGGGCGCTGCTCGACGACGTGTCCCGCTGGGTTGCCGTCGATTCGCGCCGGATCTATGCCACCGGGCTTTCCAACGGCGGCGCGATGAGCCATCGGCTCGCCTGCCAGATGGCGGACCGCATCGCCGCCATCGCTGCGCTCGGCGGCGCCAACCAGTTTGCGACCACCTCCGCATGCGCCCCGCCGCGCCCGGTGCCGGTGCTGCAGATTCACGGCACCGCGGACCCCTGCTGGCGCTACGAGGGCGGCAAGGCAGCCTGCGCGCAGCGCGACGATACGGCGAAGATCGCGGTCGAGGAGTCGATGCGCAGCTGGGCGACGATCAACGGCTGCGGCGCCGCGCAGACGGCGCAGCCGCTCGCGAGCGAGCCGCGCATCGACACCGTCCGGGTGCGCTGGGCGGGCTGCCGCGCGGAGACGGAATTGATTCGCATGGAGCGCGGCGGGCACGTCTGGCCCGGCGGCTGGGCCTATTTCCGCGAGGGGGTAATTGGCCCGATGGTCAGCGGCTGGAGCGCCAACCGCGTGATCCTCGATTTCTTCCGGCGCAATCCGATGCCGGAGTAGCTACGCGTTCAGATGGTTGAGCGCGACATCGAATACGTCGTAGTTGCGCATGCGCGCCTTGCCCGGGATCCCGGCAGTGCGCCGGTTGAAGAGCAGCGGCACCGCCTGCTCGGATATGCCGCCGTGCGAGCGCAGCGGCGCGTCCAGCCCCGAGAGGTCGTGGCGCGCGCGGCCTGTGCCCAGCACCACGTTCTTCTCCGAAATGACAATCACGTCGCCGAGGCGGTCGGGCGGCAGCTCGAAGCGCGCGCAGGCTTCCGCGTTCGACAACGCGAGCTGCACGCCTTCGACGCGCCGCAGGCGGTCGATCGTCGCCTGAACATCGGCATTCTCGGGCAGATACACGGTGGCGAAGGAGCCGAGCGCGCCGTGGTGCACGACGTAGGGATCGGTGATCGGCAGGATCACCCGCGCCGTTCTCCGCCCCAGCCATTCGTCCAGCAGATCCTGCAGGTAGATCGCGTTCGGCTGACCGTCGGCGCCGAACTTGTCGTTCATGCCGTGATCCGCGGTCAGCGCGATCGTCGCACCGAGCGCATCCAGCTGCGCCAGGTATCCATCCATCATCGCGTAGAAATCATTCGCCGCGCTCGCTCCCGGCGCCACCTTGTGCTGCACGTAATCCGTCGTCGAGAGGTACATGAGATCCGGGCGCCGGGTCTGCATCAGCTTCACGCCCGCGGCGAAGACGAACTCGGACAGGTCTGCGCTGTACACCGAAGGCCGCGGCTTGCCGACGAGCTCCAGGGTGGCCGCATCGGCCTTTTCGGCCGAGAAGCAGGTGCCGGCCAGGTCCTTGCCGAGCAGCGCGCGCAGCTTGTCCTTCGCCGTGACCACCGCGACCTTGGCGCCGGCGGCCGCGAACGCCGCCAGGATCGTGCCGGCCCGCAGGTACTTGGGATCGTTCATCATCACCTCGGCGCCAGCCTCCCGGTCGTAGAAGTAGTTGCCGCAGATGCCGTGCACGGCGGGGGACACGCCCGTGACGATGGAGAGGTTGTTGGGATTGGTGAACGAGGGCACCACGCAGTCGGCCTCGAAGGCCGCGCCGGTCGCGAGCATGCGGCCGAGAAAAGGCGCCACGCCCGCGGCGACCGCCTTGTGGATGTAGTCGAACTCGCATCCGTCAACGCACACCACCACCAAAGGCCGGTCCATCCAGCGATAGCGCCGGCCGTTGACCGTCAGAGAAGGACGTTCTGGCATCCAGCCATTATCGCGCGCGGCGTCGTCAGCCGCGTAAACGCGCTTGCTACCGCCTGCGGCGTCGTGCCGGGCATGCCGGTGCGCGACGCGGCGGTGCGCATGACGCAGGCACCGCAGCCCCGCGGGATGCTCGAATCGCCTGGTGAAGGCCGCTTCCAATTGCGAGCCGCGCCGCCCGAGATCTGGGCGCTGGATTCAGTCGGCCTCGCGCTCGCGGAGGAAGAGGGTCGCGTGCTGGTGTTCGGCTCGCACGGCGCGCTGCACGGCGGGCACATCGAGACGGCAATCCCCGTCGCCGCGCGCGCGGCGGCGTTCCACGATGCCGGGGCAAGGATCGAGGACCTCACGCGGTTGCCGGCACTTGCGACGCGAGGCATCCCTGCGGTCACAGTGAGCACCTCGAGCGCGCGCATCGGCGAGGCGCGCTCGATGTGGGAAACCGGCGTGCTCTCGCACGTCAACGCACCGGCGGCGGCGCTTGGTGCGCGTGCAGGGCAGCGGCTCGCGGAATTCTTCGGCAGCGCCGTCCCGGTGTAGACTCGCCCGCACCCCGTGGCCTCCACCGTCCTCGACTCGTTCCTGTTTCGCGACTCCTTCGGCACGCCCGCGATGCGCGGCATCTTCGAGGACGCCGCGCTCCTCGCCCGCTACACCGAAGTCGAAGTGGCGCTCGCGCGCGCGCAAGGCAGGCTCGGCGTCATCCCGGCGCAGGCGGCAAAGGACATCGCCGCGA
>JBBDXX010000031.1:0-2910 GCA_040902065.1 Steroidobacteraceae bacterium
TTCGCCCGTGTATTCGCCCGCCATCGGCAGCACGTCCTTGCCGTGGACCTTGACCGCGCCCACCTCGTGGCGGCGCAGCGTGGCGAGGATCGCGTCCTCCAGGTAGGCCGGCTGGCCTTCCTCCACCACCAGCACGGCGCTCTTGCCGGCGCAGAAGTCGACGATCTCTTCCGGCACCAGCGGATAGGTCACGTTCATGCAGTAGATCGGCACGCGCGCGGCGCCGAACGCGTCGGCGAGGCCGAGCTGCTGCAGCGCGCGGATGACGGCGTTGTACATGCCGCCCTGGCACAGGATGCCGATGTCGGTGCGCTCGCCCGGGAACACCTCGTTCAGCCCCTGCTCGCGGATGTAGCGCACGGCGGCGGGCCAGCGCACCTCGATCTTGTGCTTCTCCTGCGCGTAGGTGGACGGCGGCAGGCTGATGCGCGCGAAGTCGAAGTCCGGGTTCTCCAGCAGCGCGCGCCGCGAAATGCGCGCCGCGCGGTTGCGCTTCGCGGCGAAACTGCCCTGCACGTGGCAGGCGCGGATCCGCAGCTCGAGCATCACCGGCGAGCTCGAGGCCTCCGACAGCTCGAATGCCTGCTCGACCATCTCCACGATCTTCGGCAGGCTCGGGCGCGGGTCGAGCAGCCAGATCTGCGACTTCATGGCGAAGGCGTGGCTGCGCTCCTGGATGATGGAGGCGCCCTCGCCGTAGTCCTCGCCGAGCACGATGAGCGCGCCGCCCTTCACGCCGGCGGAAGCGAGGTTGGAGAGCGCATCGGAAGCGACGTTGGTGCCCACCGTCGATTTGAAGGTCACCGCGCCGCGCAAGGGGTAGTTGATCGAGGCGCCGAGCATCGCCGCCGCGCCCGCTTCCGAGGCGTTGGTCTCGACGTGGATGCCGAGCTCGTCGAGGATGTCGCGCGCGTCGTTCAGCACGTCCATCATGTGCGACACCGGCGCGCCCTGGTAGCCGCCGACGTACGACACGCCCGACTGCAGCAGCGCCTTGGTGACGGCGAGGATGCCTTCGCCGTGAAACGTCTCGCCCTCGCCGAGGCGGAGCTTCGCGACCTCTTCCCGGAAGGAACGTTCCATGCCGATAAGATATACCAGATGGCAGTCGCCGCGCCGGGCGGGCGCATCAACCTCAAGGACGCCATGGGAATGCGCGCAGCGCGCAACCCGGGGCCTTGCCGCCGACGGGGGCCGCCGATAGACTCGCTCGGCCTGATTGCCGAGGAGGAGATCAACGTGAAGAACCGCAGAATGGTCGCGGCCTGCGTCGCGGCGCTCGCCGCCGCGTCGCTGCCGCTTGCCGCCGGCGCGGCCGAAGTGAAGCTGAAGGCGGCCTCGTTCCTGCCGGTGCGCTCGATCGTCGCCAAGCAGTTCGTGCGCTTCGTCGAGGAAACCAACCGGCAGTGCGACGGCAAGGTCGAGATCGGCATCGTCGGCCCGGAGGCCGTGCCGTCGCTCGAGCAGTGGAACGCGGTGAAGAACGGCGTCGTCGACATGCACTACGGCCCGGCGAACTACTGGCGCGGCGCGGTGCCGGCGGGCGACGTGATCAGCGTGGCGCGCATCGAATCCGCCGAGCAGCGCGCCAACGGCGCCTGGGCGATGATCAACGAGGAGTACAACAGGAAGCTGAACGCGTACTACCTCACGCACCTCTTTAACGGCGTGCGCTTCCACCTGTACACCACCAAGCCCGCGAAGGACGGCAAGTTCGAGGGCATGCGGCTGCGCTCGGTGCCGATCTACGACGCCTTCTTCAGGTCGCTCGGCGCGCAGCCGGTGCGCATGGCGCCGCCCGACGTGTACACCGCGCTCGAGCGCAACACCGTCGAGGGCTACGGCTGGCCGCTGTGGGGCATCCAGGACTTCGGATGGGACAAGTACACCAGGTTCCGCCATGACCCGGGCTTCATCAGCGCCGCGGTCGCCGTCCTCGTCAACCTGGACAGGTGGAAGGGGCTGGCGGCGGAGCAGCGCGACTGCCTGACGAGGATGTCGATCTGGGTCGAGCGCGAGTGGCCGAAGTGGCGCGCCGACGAGGACGCGGTGCAGAAGGCGGCGCAGGCGAAATCCGGCGTGCGGACGGTCGACATGGGCGCGGATTTCGCGCTGCGGGCCGAGGAGATCTACTGGCAGGACCTCGCCAAGGGCGATCCCGAGTTCGTCAGGAAGATCCGGCCACTGCTGAGCGGCAAGTAGCTTGAGCGGCAAAGCGGGCGCGGCGCTCGATCGCCTGATCGACGCGCTCGCCCTCGTCGCCGGGGCGCTGCTCTGCGCCCTGGTGGCGCTCGTGTGCATGGACGTGGCGGCGCGCAGCCTGAAGCTCTTCGCCACGCCGTGGACGCTCGACATCTCGGAGTACGCGCTCTACGCGATCACCTTCCTCGGCGCGCCCTGGGTGCTGCGCGAGAATGGGCACATCGCCATCGAGCTGGTGGTCGAGCGCCTGCCGCCGCGCGGGCGCGCCGCGGCGCGCCGCGCCAGCGACGCGCTCGGCGCGCTGGTGTGCGCCGTGCTCCTCTACTATGCCAGCCGCACGTTCTGGCGTTCTTACGCTTCGGGGAATCTCGTATACGAGACCTTCGTGTTCCCCGAGTGGTACCTGTACTGCCTGGCGCCTCCGGTATTTCTCCTGCTGCTGCTGCTGTTCGCCGGCAGGCTGTGGCGGCCCGGCGCCGACGCGGGGCGGGGCCCGCGGCGCGAGGGCGTGTAGATGGCCTGGTACGAGATCCTGCTCGTCCTGCTCGGCACGCTGATTGTGCTCATGGCGCTCGGCCTGCCGGTGGTCTTTGCTTTCTTCGCCACCAACCTCGTCGGCGCATTCGTCTTCATGGGCGGCGAGAACGGCATCATGCAGCTGGTGAGGAACGCCGTGGACTCGGTGCAGAGCTTCGCGCTCCTGCCGAT
>JBBDXX010000032.1:0-2885 GCA_040902065.1 Steroidobacteraceae bacterium
ATCGCGCCAGCTGCTGGAGCAACTGGCGGCGCGGCTCGCTTCGGCGGCCGCGCGGCGGCTGGATAATTTCGCGGCGCAGCTGGCGCAGCTGAAGGCCGGGCTGGTGAGCCTGAATCCCAGCGCGGTGCTCGAGCGCGGCTACAGCCTGACGCGCAATGCTCGCGGTGACGTTGTCGTGGATGCGTCGCGTGTCGCGGTAGGCGAGCGGCTGGCGACGACGCTGGCGAAGGGGTGGATCGAGAGCGAGGTCAAGAAGACGGGCCGCTAGGCCCTGCAATTTTCTCTAGGCGTCAACTGAAGGGAGTCTGCCAATGAAACTGACAAGAAACGTTGGAATGTTGTTGTTGGCCGCCTGGCTTGTCTTGACCGGGCTGGTGCCGCTGCTCAATCTCAGTTTTTCCGGACTGGGCACTTTGATGGCGATCCTCGCCATCGCGGCCGGGGTTCTGATCGTGGTAGGCCGGTAGGCCACAGGCCCTGGGAAAGCGGCTCGCGGCCGGCCTGCCTGCCCTGGCTGCACGGCCGCAGAATTAATTCACAAGCGCATTGAAAGAAATGTCGGAATCGAGAAGCGCATCACGCGCCGCGCTACGCGGTTAATGGCCCGTTAATCTGCCCTGGCTAGCATCCCCGGCGATGACAACCGGGGTACAGCTCGTGCAATCCGAATTCCGCACCTCAAGGCCGCGTTCGCGTCCCGCGCCGGCGCGCCTCGTGCCCATGCACCATACGCATCCGGAGCGCCCGGTGTTCGAGCAGTTCATCGCCGAGCGCTTCAGCCGCGCTTACGGCGCGCGCCTCACGCATTTCCTGCCGCACCTGCTCGGCGTGATGGACGGCCTCGCGCGCTGGCAGGCCGCCGCCGGCTACGCCGCCGCCGGCGCGCAGGCACTCTTCCTCGAGCAGTATCTCGACCGGCCAATCGAACAAGTGCTCGGCGCGGCCGTCGGCCGCGCGATTGCGCGCGGCAGCATCGTCGAGGTCGGCAGCACGGCGCGCGCGTCGCCATCGAGGACGGCCCCGGCGGGCGCGGGACGCGCGTGGTGGTGCGCTTCGAGGCCGCTTGACGTCGAGGGCCGGAGCACATGCGGGCGACGGTCGATGATATCCCCGATCTGCTGCAGAGCGCCTCGACAAATCCCTGCACGCGGCCTAGATTCCCGACGCCAGGGCCGCGCGGCCCTCAGGAGGCGACCATGTCGGATCCGTCAGTCGAGAAGACTCCGCTGGAGCGATCGCGGGACATCATCAAGCAGCTCAAGGAAATGGTGCGCTACTCGGAAGGCAACATCGAGAAGCTGACCGAGATCTGGCTGCTGCTCGACGGGGAGCTCAAGCAGAAGAAGATCGCCAAGGGTCTCGAGGATCTGCTCGGCCATCAGAACAAGTTCCACGACGCGCTCGCGGCGCTGGTGAAGGAGTACGAGGCCGCGTGCGACCAGCTCGTGAAGAAGAGCGCCTCGTAGGCTCAGACGGACGCAATAGTTGGCAGGCTATTCCGGCACGCCGCTTGCCGCCAAGCTCGGCATCAAGCCCGGCGCGCTCGTCTGCGCGCTGCACGCGCCCAGGGGCTACGCCGCCCTGCTCGGCCGCCTGCCGCAAGGCGCGGACCTGCGTGCGAAGTTCTCGGCCAAGGCCGACATCGTGCACCTCTTCACCGCGCGCAAAGCGGAGCTGGCGCAGGTCCTCAAGACCTACCGCGAAACGCTCGGACCCGCCGCCGCGATCTGGGTCTCCTGGCCGAAGAAGTCCTCCAAGGTGCCGACCGACCTCACCGAGGACGCGATCCGCGCTCTCGCCCTGCCCCTCGGCCTCGTCGACGTGAAGGTCTGCGCGGTGACCGAGGTCTGGTCGGGCCTGAAGCTCGTGCTGCGCAAGGAGCTGCGCTGAGCCCCGCTTAGCGCGCCTTCAGCACGCGCGAGGCCCTGGCGGTGTCCTTGCGCTTGACCCAGAACATCGCGCCGTAGCGGCCCTTGCCCGCGGTCACCGCTTGCAGCGAGACGACGCTGATTTTCGCCCTGGCGAGCCGGTTCAGGATCTGCGTCAGCGCGCCGACGCGGTCCTCGCCCTGGGCGAGAAACACCGTCTTTCTCGCGGAAATCTTCATCTTCGCCCTGCGCGCGGCCTGCGTGAATTTCGCGTTGTCCTTCGGGATGAAGTCGACCTGCGCGCCGCCGCCCGCGGGAAAGCCCGTGAACGCCAGCAGGTGCACCTTCGCCGCCTTCAGCGCGGCGAGCAGTTGCGCGCCGGAGCCCGGACGCTGCGATACTTTCGTGGAGTAGTAGGAAGCTTTCCGCACGGCCATCATGTCCTCCTTCGATGAGGGTTACGGCCCTATAATTCTGCGCTTCTCATGGGCCACAGGCTATCCAAAATCACGACGCGCACCGGCGACGCGGGCGACACGGGCCTCGGCGACGGCACGCGCATCGCGAAGGACAGCCCGCGCATCCAGGTGCTCGGCGACATAGACGAGCTCAATTCCTGCCTCGGACTGCTGCTCGCGGAAAAGCCGCCTGCCTCGTTCGGCCAGGCCCTGCTGCAGGTGCAACACGACCTCTTCGACCTCGGCGGCGAAGTCTGCATCCCGGGCCACTCCATGATCACCGAGCAGCACGTGACGCGCCTCGAGGCGCTCACCGCGGAGCAGAACGCGAAGTTGAAGCCCCTGAAGGAGTTCATCCTCCCGGGCGGCACCCGCGCCGCGGCGGCCGCGCACCTGGCGCGCGCGATCTGCCGGCGCGCCGAGCGCAGCCTCGTGGCCCTCGGTCGCGGCGAAGCCGTCAACGAGCCTGCGCGCCAGTACCTCAATCGCCTCTCCGACCTTCTGTTCGTCCTCGGCCGGGCGCTCAACCGCGCCGCGCGCCGCGGCGACGTGCTCTGGA
>JBBDXX010000033.1:0-2805 GCA_040902065.1 Steroidobacteraceae bacterium
TCTCGAGCGAAACCTTGTTCGGCCCGCCCGGCGACTTCCATAGCTGCTCGCCCTTGACCTCCCAGAGCTCCGCGGGATTGTCCTTCTCCATGATCTCGCGGAACTTGTCGAAGTCCGCGGCGACCGGATCCTCGGTCTGGGCCGAGGCCGGCGTCCAGACGGACGCCACCGCCATGGCAAGCCCCACTACGAGCGCGTGTCTCATGTTGCTCCTCCAGTGTTTTCCGGGCGAGGCTTTCTTGCGGCCCCTGCCCGAGGGGTTCACGAACCGCCGCGGACCGTCGTCTCGTCCGTGCGCGTCTCGCCCTTGTTGTCCTTCCAGGTGATCACGATCTTGTCGCCCGCCTTCGCGCCTTTCACCTTGAACGCGAACACCGGGTTGCGCGAGATCGCCTGGCTGATGTCGGCGCTGAACACGGTCTTGCCGTTCAGCTGCGCTGTGATGGTCTGGATGAAATGCAGCGGCACCGCCTTGCCCGCCTGCTTGCGCTGGCCGGTTTCCATCGGGTGCGCCATCAGCACGCGCACGTCGGCGACGTCGCCTTGCACGGTGGCGCGGATCTTCATCGGGTCTGCCATGACTGTCGTCTCCCCTTAGCCGCCGCAGCCGCCGATGGTGACCTTCACTTCCTTGGCGGTGGTGTAGAACTTGCCGCCCGCCGCCACGACCACGCGCACGGGCGAGGTCTCGCCCATCTTGGCGCGCAGGTGCACGAACGGCACCGCGCCCTGCGACACCTCGAAGCTGCCCGTGTACGGGAAGGGGTTCTTCTCGATGAACACCGAGATGCTCGTCGTGCCGGGGACGTTGCTCGTGATGTCGATCGGCACCACCGCGCCGTTCTCGGCGATGTCGGGCGCGCGGATGACGATGTCCTTCGTCTCCTCGGCGTTCGCCATGCCGAGCGTGCGCATCGCGTCCATCGCGCTCTTCGCCTCGAAGGCGCCTTCGTTGCGCGCGGCGTGCGCGGGCTTGAGAAGCGTCGCGCCGAATACGGCGGCGAGCCCCAGCGCGCCGCCGGCCTTGATGACATTCCTGCGTGCCTGTTTCATACGCATACCTCCTACCCGGGTTGAATTGTAGAAATAGGAACTCCGGGCTCGTCGGCAAGCCTACTCAAAGGTCGGACGTGCAGACAAGCGAAAAGCCCTTTCATTCCTCATGGAAATTTCGTTCGGCCCATAACGGGGACTAATCGCACCTGCTACATCCGCAGGTAGGCGTAGCCCTCCTGCTCCTGCAGGCGCCCGACCTCGGCGATGCCCGACGGGACGAGCGTCGCCTCGGGAATGATGCCGCCGGGGCCGATCTCGCGGCGCACGAGCGTGTTGTTGCACACGCGGAAATCCACGCCGCGTGTCTTGAAGCGCCGCACCGCGTCTTCGTAGAGCGCGCCCGACTCGTCGCGCGCGCCGCGCAGCAGAAAATCGACGCCCTCGTTGTGCGCGACGACCACGACCTTCGTGCCGGGCGAGGCTTCGAGGTGATTGCGCAGCGTGCGCAACGCCGCGCCCGCGTGCCCGCTGCTCGTGATGTGGTAGACGACCTTGCTCTGCGCCTTTGCCGCGGGGCCGGACTCCGGCCCCGCGCGCCACAGTCCCACGGCGAGCGCGAGCAGCGCCAAGCCCGCCGCCGCGAAGGCGACGCGGCGCTCGCGCCGCATCGCGCCCGAGGCGGTGCCCGCCCCGATGCTCTCCTGCAGCCGCGCGCGCAGTCCCGCGGGCGCGAGCCGGTATTCCGTGTGTCGCTGCACCGCTGCGCGCAGCTCGCGCAGGCTCTCCGCGCGCGCGCGGCAGCGCGCGCAGCCGCGCAGGTGCTCCTCCAGCCCGAGCACCGCCGCCGGCTCGAGTTCGTCGTCCACGTAGACGTGCAGCAGCCGAGCGGCTTCAGGGCATTTCATGTGCCGGTGTCCTCCCGCTTTGCGCGCTCGACGAGCGCCTGCTCGAGCAGCCGGCGCCCGCGCGCCAGCCGCGACATGACGGTGCCGACGGGGACTTCGCAAGCTGCGGCAATCTCGCGGTAGCTGAGTCCATGGATCTCGCGCAGCACGACGGCCTCGCGGAATTCCACCGGCAGAGCGCGCAGGCAGGCGTGCACGCGCTCGCGATCGGCCGCGCGCAGCGCCGCGGTCTCGGGGTTGACCGGGAAGCTGACCACCGCGCCGGGCGCGAGCGCGTCCTCGCCACAGCCCTCCTCGTCGAACAATTCCCGCATGGTGTACGGCCTGTTGCGCTGCAGCAGGGTGTAGCAGGTGTTGCGCACGATTCCCAGGAACCAGGGCCGCGCGTCCTCGCCGCGCAGGCCCTCGAAGAAACGGAAGGCGCGAAGGCAGGACTCTGTACGGCCTCTTCGGCCTGAGCGTCATCGCGCACCAGCCATACGGCGAGGCTGTACGCCCCGTCGAGGTGCGGCAGCACCAGACGCTCGAACCGCGCGCGCTTTTCCGCCTCGCTCAAGGCCCATGTCCCCCGATACCGCGCCTGCGTCGATTCTATTCCAGGGCCCGGCCCGGGAATATCCGCGCCCGCGCGGCGGTATCGGGCTTACGGGGCTGGGATCCCGAAACCAAAGAGGCGAGGAGGGCGAGATGAGAACGATTCAGGGGTTGGCGGTGGCGGGCGCGGTGAGCGCGGCGCTGCTCGCGGGTTGCGGCACGCTGGGCGCGGATCGCAAGGCCAACGTGGCCGAGGACAAGGTCGTCTATCACGTCAACGACACCGAGGAGCAGGCCGTCAACGCCCTGCGCAATATCGGCAACCACCTCGAGGTGAACCCGAAGGCGAGGATCGTGGTGGTGACGCACG
>JBBDXX010000034.1:0-16641 GCA_040902065.1 Steroidobacteraceae bacterium
GGGTCGCCGATGCGACCTACGTGCCGACCTGGGCAGGGATGATTTATCTCGCCATTGTGCTGGATGTCTGGTCGCACAAGATCGTCGGCTGGGCGATCGACGATCACCTGCGGACGCAACTGATGCTGGATGCCTTGAACATGGCGCTGGAGCAACGGCGACCGCAAAGTGTCATTCACCACTCGGACCACGGCTGCCAATACACCAGCTACGCCTTTGGCAAACGCTGTCAGGAGATGAACGTGATGCCGTCGATGGGCACGGTGGGCGATGCCTATGACAATGCCATGGCCGAGAGCGTGTTCGCCTCGCTCGAGAAGGAGCTGCTCAAGCATCGGCGCTTCAAATCGAAAGCTGAAGCCAGAATGGCCCTGTTTGAATGGATCGAGGGCTGGTACAACCCGCATCGTCGCCACTCGTCGATCGGCCGCTTGTCACCGAACAACTTTGAGAGGAGATTACTGGCAGGACAGGAAGCGAGAATTTAGACAACTACCCGTCCACGAAAGCGGGGCAACTCCAGTTCCGGCCCATGCGTCTAACTCCCGACATCCCGCCAGTCAGCATCGCTGATTCCTCCAACGCTCGTTTAGTTTGGCACACGCAACTGATGCCGCTTGGTGAGCCGATCTGGTTGCCGATACCAGGTGGCAGCGCGTGGGAAAGTACTATTTCGCGTATTGGTGTTTTCACTCATGCGAAACAAGCACCAATAGAGGTACGCCGCTTCACTACCGGGTCCACCGCGGAGATCGGTCTCGGCCCAGGCAACAGGGTACAGACAGACTGCGAATTTGAACGCGAAGGGCGAGTTGTCGGACTTGGCGTCACGTTCGCAGCGGACGCCATCGCGATAGAGTTGAGGATTCCGAACGATCTTGCGGCCGCGAGTTTGACGGCCACGGAAAAAGGTCGCGCTCTTCGAACGGCCCGTTTTCTCGATCGAGCTTGGCGCGGTGAAGTGTTGGCCGGCGTCGCCAGCCCGTTCATGAGGGAGTGGCTCGCTCAGATTCTCCTGTCTGCGCTCACGTACGAAGCTGTTCAGCATCAAGTAGACCTCAGCACTGCGGCGGCCGCCATTCGGCGGGGAACGTCCTCAATCAGGCTGCAGGATGTACTTCTAACTCTGTTTCAATCGCAGGTCATCGAATCGGACGGACAAGAGATCACGCTGGACGGCGACGACCGCCTTCGGCAGGAGTTACAGGCACTGCTCAGTCAGGCGGCCATCCTCGACGAACTGCACGCATCAGCGGTTGTGTTGTGGGAGCCGGCAATCCCACAGTGGAACGTATGGATTCAGAACGTTTTTGAATCAACCATGGCCGCAGGAGTTCTGCGTGCAATCGGCGACCTGTGTCCTACCCTCGACATAGACGATCTTGTCGTTGATCTTGGCCGCGGTCCGGCCAGCGGTACTCCAACCATTTCACCTCCCGATCCCGCATGCCGCGAAATCTGGATTTCCGAAAAATCGCCCGGTGGCAATGGGCACATTGAAGAATTTCTGCGCTCTTACGCGGAAGACCCGCGACGGTTCTTCTCGACGGTTCGCGCTGCGCTTGAAGTTAGCGAGTTCGAAATGATCGATCACCAATTAAATCGTCTAACTCGCACAATGATCGCTCCGGATACCGGATCGCTCGTGCGCGATTGCGTGCAGCGATTTAGATCAAGCGAGTCACACACGGAAATGGCGCGAACTTCCAAGGAGCTTCGTATTGCTCTTGTGCGCGAGGGTTACTCGATACTCCACGGGTTTTTGACCGCACTTGGCACCCGCATCCTGAGACAAGGAACGGGGCCCGCGACGGATGGGTTTGTGGCTCACGCTATGCGTCGCTGGAACGCCGAAGAAGCTCGCCTCGGCGTTGAGATTGACCTTCGCATCATGGCGTATTGCCTAAGTCAGTCCGGAGAGATCGACGACGTCGCGCAGGAAGCCGGCGTTCCTGCTACGCAGGACCTCCAGTCCTGGCGGATGGGCGCAGTTTATGGGCTACTCTGGGCGCGAGGCAGACAGATCAGACACTCCGCGCTTCAGTTACGCAATCCGTTCGCAGATTTGCCCCAAATTGAGCGTTTTCTGGTTATCGACAGCCTTCAGGACGAGCGCTTGCACGTTTCTGTAGAAGATGACGAGTGGTTTGCAGCGGCGGCAGCACGTCTCAGTGAGGGAAAACTCGTGACGCTTGCCTGTGCTGAAGCCTCCGGTGAGCGACTCGCTGATGCCATTTCCATTCTGATCACGAACCCGATCGACTCCGGTTACTTGAGGACTTATGCGCGCCTGCAACGCTTCCGCAAAGTGAACGCCCACTTCGAAGCGGATGTGGAAGTCGCAGAGGCCGCGCAGTGAGTTACGTTTACCGCCGTATCTTTAAGAGCCAGCTCGCCGGATCACCTGTCATCCGTGAACTTCTGCACAGCATGTTCGTGAGCGAGATGCTGCGAGCTGGGAAAAGCGCCTGGATCGTATCGCCCTGGGTCAGTAACGTGGTATTGCTCGATAACCGTTCCGGCAATTTCGACGCATTGAATCCTGAATGGGGCAGGCGCGAAGTTCGTCTAAGTGATGCGTTGCTGTCTCTGTTGACCCGAGGCAGGCGAGTCGTCATCGTTACTCGAAATCTTGAGTCGAACGTCAAATTCCTGGATGAGCTCAAGGAAGCGGCTGATCAACATATGTTGATCGAGAATCTTGAAGTTGTCGTGCGTCATACCCTGCATACCAAAGGCATCTTGTTCGCCGAGAGCTTGCTCCTCGGATCCATGAATTTGACGTTCAGCGGCTTACAGATTAACGATGAGTGGATTGAGTATTCGACTGACGCCGAGGATGTCTCCAAGACCCGCCTCGAATTCGAAACGTATCGGAATGCTGAAACGTGAAACCGATACCCGACAATGAGAAGTCCTGGCTTACTAATTTCTTCTCTGGTTCAAATGCACTCCAGTGGGAGCAGATTACCAGCGGATCGGCTCCGCCAGAGTGGCTGACTCCAGTTACTCCGTGGTTGGAGTTCTTGTCACGTTCACCGCTGGATCGTCCGTTGCTCTTGCCGGTCTTTGCGGACAACGGCTTGCGACATTGGTACGCGGTGGCGGAGAACGATCAGATTGCGGCACAACTGTTGGAAGAGGTCCGGGCTTTCATTGGCCCTAGTTTCAGCCAATTTTCCGGCCGGTGGCATCACTTGTCGGATTCCAACGTGTCAGAGCGCGCACTGCATACGCGCTTCGGATGGCGAGTCTTACGCATCGACCTGAACTCCGAAACTGATCGCGTCAATGTCGAGCGAAGTATTGCGCGCTACAGGAAGCTTCTTAGCCAGCGCCCGCCGATTCCGGACCGCACCACGCGTCCCTTCGGGGCAGTTCGAAATGATTTTGACTTAGCGCTTCTCGCGGGTAATGCCGGCCGCGCGAAGCTCCTCTTGGAGGAACTGGTCAGCTCCGGACGTATTGGGGCCGATCAACACCGGTTTCTTCAATTCCGCTTCCTTGTGGGGCTTGGTCGCGTAGAGGAAGTTGCTCGCGATCGGCCGCGGATCGAATCGATCATGGACTTGGCACTGCCTCCCCAGACAATCGTGGACGTGGTGGAAAGCTTGTATGAGGTTCACGTCGAGCCGATGGAGCGGAAACTCGAGCTACCCGCGCTGGCTGAAGTGTTCAGACAGCAAATCTCTCGCCCCTTTGGCGCTCTATTTCGCGAACGACGAGGGATACGGCGTCCTCGGGTCTTGCGAGCATTCTTCCTATTTGAAGCCAGCAAGCAGGAAAGGAATGACATCCGCTGCGGGGCGATTGTAGAAACTTATCCGAAGGACGATGCGGGCTTCGAACTCATTCAGAGTTGGTTTGCCGGTCTTGTGCCTGCAAGACCAGGCGACCAGCTTGAGCAGGTACGGCAGGCCATCGCGGACGAAGACTACGAGAGAGCGACGAGTCTTGCGTTTGAGGGAGTGCCCCAACTGTGGGCCTACAGCGCACTATTGCGATGTGCGATTGAATCGGGGTCGAACGAGCTACGCGACCGAGTTTCACGAGCGCTCCAGCATCTCGAACCGTCGATGTTGACGGGATTTTCGGAAAGAGACCGCGAACGCTGGTTGCGGTTGACTACCACCCCGGTGACGTCTTCGAAATCGCAGCCCGAATCTGGATGGCTTGAATGGGCCATTGATGTTGGTCAGCGCGCCGATGAATGGGCACCTCTCGAAGTGCTTTCGAAGTCAGTCTTGAAATGGGACGTGAGCAAATACGGCGCCAACCCGGAGTCATGTAGTCAACTCGCGGATCTGGTTGGAAACGCTTCGGAACAGAGCGCGCGGATTTTCCGAGATGCCTTTCCAGCGATGGTCGATTTCTTCGTCGAACGCCCAGAAAAACCCCAGCGGGCGTTCATCTCAATCTATTCGATGCTGATAAAAGTGATCGCTTGGAGTGGCGCGGTATCCGCCGATGAACTCGAGATCAGCACTTCGCTTGCACGTGCTCTGCTTTCCACGGGGCCGGATGAGGCGCTTTACACTGAATGTCTTCAGGATCTGCAGGAAATCATCGCGGCAAATGGAGCAGCCGTGCATCTTGATTGGGCGCTGAGCCTTGCTGAATTGCTTGCATTTTATCCAGCCCAGGAGCGTGAATTACGGCTTAGGGTTTTCTTCGGGATTTTTGAAATGTGCCGCGCAGCGGCCCATCGGCTTACGGCAGAACAGCGGGCTGTACTGGAGTTGCTCGCCGCAGACTATGGCACTGCTGAGTTGCTCTCGGGCCTTCCACTCGCGGCACGGGGCGCAGAAGAGACCCGAGTCGAATTTGCGGGTGTCATCGGTATATACACGCTCAATGAACCAGCGGGCCAGCGGGCGCGAGAAGTCATCGAACGCTTACTACCATCCGCTAGGGTAGAGCTCAGCCACGCAACAGCAGCGACTGATCGGCTGCGCCAGCTTGCGAAGAGTGCCGACCTGTTTGTATTCGCATGGAAGACGAGTACTCACCAAGCCTTCTATTGCGTGAAAGAGTCGAGAAAAGACCGCGACGTCATCATGCCCTCAGGTGGCGGCACCGCGAGCTTAGTGCGATCAGTGCTGGATCAAGTCCGCGCACTACCGCAATTTCATGCAACAGACTTGAGGCAAGCACCTACCTGATATGGAATCTCGCTATTCACGCGCCCTGCAGTGCAAAAAACTGTCTTCTCACTATTGGGGTGCGTTGACTTTGGAGACAAAATTGCTGGTCTTGGTTATCAAGGTTGGATGCTCGACCTTGCATTTGAGGTGTCCGAACGACTTCCCCCCGCTTTTGGGTAGCGCGAGGGTTTAAAGTCCAACTTGGTCGGGTTCGGTCACAGCGCTAGCAACTCGTTGAACGTCGTGGGGGTTTGCGCCAGCCCGACGGGTGAGCTCCGACCCCGTTTGGAATGGGATCGGTCAGACGCGACTTGGACTATGGCTCGTAGATATACCGTGCCGAATCTGCGGCTTGCGAGCGCCCAAGGCGGCAGCGCCTGCTACTGAAAATCCGCGTGTCGGGAGTTCATGCCGATTGGCCAGAACCTCTGCGAAGTTTCGCACAGCTTTTCAGGGTTGCATTTCTGGCCTGATTTTGATGGTATGAATATTCGACTCTTCAAGAAAAACTTTGTAAAACAGCATGCTACGGGCGGCGCTTGCTTCCACCCTCTCCGCCAGACATTGCCGGCAGGGCCCGGGTGAAAGGTACTGACGTCAAACTTGTCCGACAACCGCTGTCGGGTTGAGTATGCCCGGGTCGCATGGAGTAGCCGGGCCGTGGCTGTTAGCATTCCCAGGCTTCTTGGCAACAACATCGGAGAACAGAACCATGAACCTCATCATTCTGCTGGTGGTAGGCGGGGTCGTCGGTTGGCTGGCCAGCCTCATCATGAAGACGGATGCCCAGCAGGGACTGCTGCTCAACGTCGTCGTCGGAATCGTTGGCGCGGTGCTCGCGGGCTTCGTGGTGACGCCGCTGATTGGCGGCGCGTCGATCATGAGCGGCACCATCAGCGTGACGACGATCATCGTATCGCTGCTGGGCGCCATCGTGCTGTTGGCCATCGTCAACCTGATCAGGCGCGGTCGCGCCCGGTAAACCGCTGCGCTCGCTCGCGGGAAACAAGCCGGCCGGAGGCGTCTGTAACTGCCGCCCAGCAACAGCTCGACCTCCGGACCGGCACACCCGCCTGATTCTTGAACCTATTCAGCCGTTTGTGCACCGCGCCTCAAATATTTTCTAGTTTGTAATCAGGCGTTCATACGCTGGTGGCTTACTGCCTGCGGGTCCCATTACCGGACCATCTGGCTGTCCGACATCCATCTCGGCACGCCTGGCTGCCAGGCGTACTACCTCCTCGATTTCCTGCGCGCGAACTCCGCCGACACGCTCTACCTGGTCGGCGACATCCTGGACGGCTGGCAGCTGAAGAAAGGCTGGTACTGGCCGCAGGCGCACAACGACGTCGTGCAGAAGGTTCTGCGCGCCGCGCGCAAGGGCACGCAGGTCATCTATATCCCGGGCAATCACGACGAGCACCTGCGGCAGTTCGTGGGGCTGCAAATGGGCGGCATCGCCGTGGCGGAGGACGCCATTCACGTGACAGCGGATGGCAAGCGGTTGTGGGTCGTGCACGGCGATCTCTTCGACGGCGTGATCAAGCACGCGCGCTGGCTCGCCCACCTCGGCGACCGGATTTACCGGCTGCTGCTCCAGCTCAACTGCTGGGTCCTCGACATCTTCAAGCCGGCCAGTGCCAATTGCCTGCGCACCGCGCCGCCGATTTTCCTGTACGTCGGCCGGGTGGCGGTGGAGAAGAACATCGATGCCTTTCTGTCGCTGGACCTGCCCGGCTCGAAGTGGGTCGCCGGCGCCGGGCCTGCGCTTGCCGGCATCCGCGAGCGCTATTCCGACGTCAACGTTCTCGGCGTCCTGGATCAGCAGGAGCTCGCGGAGGTGTACGCCTCGGCCGACGTGTTCGTGTTTCCCAGCCGGACGGATACCTTCGGGCTCGTGCTGCTCGAGGCGATGGCTTGCGGGCTACCGGTCGCAGCCTACCCGGTCACGGGTCCGCTGGACGTCCTCGGCGATTCAAGGGCAGGCGTCATGCACGAGGACCTGCGCACGGCGTGCTTGGCTGCGCTCCAACTCAAGCGCGAGGACGCGGCGGCGCACGCGCGGAAGTTTTCCTGGCGCGCGGCGACGGAGCAGTTCCTGTCGCATCTGCACCCGCGGCCGGAGCGGAACCCGGGGCTCGGGGACACGCGCATATCCGCGCTGGGTAGCTGTGGTCCGGGTCGCCAGGCTTGATGAGGCGCTGGTACCGCCCTGCCCCAGGGAATGACAACAGCCCCATGCCGCGAAAATCACAAGGCCTCGGCGCGGAAACGCCGAGGCCCTGGATGATCCCGCAACGGCGGGGACCGAACGCACCCATACGCCGCCCTTAGCCGGCGCACGGGCCATCACTGTCGGATCCGGCCTTACTCGGTTGGCTCTACTTTGGATTCTTCGGGCAGCTCGGCACCCTTCGACTTGGCGACTTCCCGGCCTTCGAGGTCGTCACCGGCAGCGGCAACGATGTCCTTGGCTTCTGGGTCCGCCCGGTCGACCGCGATGTCTTTGCCGCTCAGCTCGCCGCTCACGACCTGCTTGGCGAACTCGTTGTCGATGTTCTCCAAGGCCGTCGTGATGCCGTCCTGGCCCGCCTGCGGCAGCTCGGTCGCCTGTGCCGGCAGCGTGCGGCCGGTCGCCTGCGCCGGCAGCGTGCGGCCGGTCGCCTGGCTGGGCAAGGTCACGGCGGGCCGATTCATCTGGCCAGCCGCAGCTGCACCGCGGTTGCCGCCACTCTGCGCCTGCGCGGCAAGAGCCGCGGCCGCCAGTGCGACGCCGACCCCGAGCGCTGTGAGCGTCGGCAGTACCCGGTTGTTACGATGAGACATAACTTCCTCCTTGAGGGGTTTGCGATCCATTCGCTACGTCCAACGAACCGCCATGCCCTGGGTTGACACGCATGCAGCCAAATTCCGTTTCCAGCCCGCCGCGGGGTACCCAGTCAGCGGCCGAAATGCCGGGCCAGCCTGACCCCGGCGAACACGCTGCTATCCAGCGCGTCCGATTCGGTCCCGCCGGCCGTCAGGGTCACTGAAAACTGCGGCGTGGCCCGGAATTCGAAATAGGCTAACGCGGTCGTGGTCTGCGCTTCCGCGAACTCTTCGCTATCGCCGTATACCTCGAAGCCCAGCACATAGCGGCTGCCGAGCGCGAAGCTGGCGCCCGCCATGACGCTCGATTCGAGCAGGGACCCGTCGCGGGGCACCAGCCGTGCCGAATATCCGGCGAATCCGCCCCCGACCCCCGACACCACCCGGGAGACGACCGAGGGGACACGCACGTTGACCGGTGCGGTCACCGGGGGGCCCGGTCCGGAGCCTTCCGTCGTTTCCGTGATCGTCGCCGTGCACTCGTGCGAGGAGTAGTCGAACGCGGTCCCCGAGGCGTAGAAGGACCACTTCGTGCGAATGACCTCGAGCCGCAGGCCGTAACCCAGGCTCGCGACGCTGCAGGAAGCGATGCCGCTTGCACTGGTGATCCCCTCCAGGTCGAGCTCCTCCCCGCTGGCGGTGAACTCCGTGTCCTCGAAATCGGTGTCCCGCGACTCGATCGTCGCCGTCAGCCGCGAGCCGGAGAAATCCAGGAACGCGGCGCCGAACAGTCCGAGCGTGTCCGCGAAGGAGTCGTCGCTCAAGTGACGCAGGCCCGCCGCGAAGCCGAGATCGCCGAAGTCGTGGCCGAGCAGGCCATGCGCATAGGTCGATGACAGGCTGAGGCTGTCGGAATCGATTTCGCTGCGCACGCCGATGAGCTCGAACGAGGTCCCGCCGGCGGATAGATGGGTCACGCCGGCCGTCAACCGGTGGCTGTCCTGGTTGTCGATGTCGACACCGGCAAAGAACGTCCCCCCGCCGGATTTACCGGATTCGGTTTCCGTTTCGGCCGCGAAGGTCGCCGGTGCAACGGCCGCTGCAAGCAGCGCAACCTCAAGAATCCTGCATATACGACGCATGGCTGCTCGCTCCGCGTGTGATCCGCACTCTGGCGGGCCGATAGTAGTCCCCGGCCGCCGCAGCCCTTCGGAATCATTTCGAAGATTCCAACCCCATACTTGTGGCCTGGTTCACTTTTTCGTCTTGCGCCATTGTCGCAATGCGTGCGCATCGCTCAGGCGCTAATGTCTCCGTCGGCGGTTCGCGACGCCGCCGCATTAAGTTGCGCCGAAGCGTGCACTGGGACAGTTCGTTCCTGTGCCAGGACGCACCGAGTTCCGGCAGCTACCAGTTCACCTTCACCGTCACGAATCTGTCGGGCGTCAACCAGCCGGTGGTGATCGAAAGCATCCCGCTGCGCCGGGCGACACCGCGCAGCCACCCCCGCGCAGCGTCTGGAACGATCAACGGCACCAGCAGATTCCAGACGACGATCGACCCGTTGCAATCTGCCTCCTTCACGGTGACCGGGAACTACCAGCAGGCGATCACCAGCGAAGGCGAGAAAGCCAAGCTGCACTTCCAGGTCCGCGGCAGGGACGTGATGTTCCGAAGGTTCCAGCTGGGCGTGAACGCACATCTGCGAGGGCCGCGCAGTCCCACTGATCATTTGCGCCGAGACGGCGCCGGGCCGGAAGGCCCGGTGACATCGATGATGTCGCGCGCGTTGCCGCGCGGAGGCTGCAGTCCAGATTCAGTGCCATAATGAACCGTCCGCAACTGCTACCGGAGGGAGCCAGCCATGAACAGAAGAATCGCAGCACTTCTGATGACGATTCCGTTGGCGCTGATCATCGGTTGTGGCGGCAAGAAGGAGGCCGATGCCCCGGCCGCGGATACGCAGGCTGCGGCGCCCACGCAGTCGCTGTACGACCGGCTGGGCGGCGAAGCAGCGATCCGGGCGGTGGTGGACGAATTCGTCGCAAACGTCGGCGCGGACGCGCGGATCAACCATTACTTCGCGAGCGCCGACCTGGAACGGCTCAAGACCCACCTGGTGAACCAGATCGGCCAGGCGAGCGGCGGACCGCAGCAGTACACAGGACGGGACATGAAAACCGCGCATGCCGGCATGGGCATCGACGCCGCCGCTTTCGACGCCCTGGTCGAGGATCTGGTGAAGGCGCTCGACAAGTTCGCAGTCCCGGAGCAGGAGAAGGGCGAACTGCTCGCCATACTCGGACCGATGAAGGCCGACATCGTCGAGAAGTGACGCGGCGGGCGCCGCGCCGGCGCCAGTTCTCAGTCAAGGCGAGTGCGGCGCCGCATGCGGCGCCTCACTGGGCGGTGCCGAAGGGCAGCGCGAGATTGGCAGCGGGGGTGCGCGAACGGACCCTGTTTTTCCAATAGGAATCCGGGTGTCGCTCGCCGCCTGATTCAGGCTGTTGTTGATGACCACCCATCCGACCGTCGGTGCGGCGGCCGGCCGGGCGGCGGATTGCCGGGAGCGGCAGCGGGCAGGGAGGGGATTTCGGGGGCCCGGAGCCGATCCGCCGGGGCATCCGGGTGGCGCGCTTTGCGGGGCGCAGCCTGGCGCCGATAAGCTGCTGATGTCGTTCACCAACCCCTTCCCGACGACGAACCCATTGCTGTCCAGTATTATCGCGTAAGGTACAAAAGTGATATTGAGGGACCTGCGAGCGTTGCTGCTTCTCATAAATAAAAGTCCGCGCGAAACATCGTGAATCAGTACCCGGCGCAGGGGAATTGACTTCACCCTCTCCGCCAGTTTTTGGTGGCTCGCGCCGGTTCCTCCGCGACGATCAGCCGTGAACCCCGCCAGGCCCGGAAGGGAGCAACGGTAGCGGTGGCATCGGGTGCCGGAGGGGTGCTGGCGCGGGCCGCCTCCATCCGGTAGCGTCGCCGGCAGGAGGCCGAGTCGGCGGCAAGGATAGCGATGAGTTACCTGGTACTCGCGAGAAAATGGCGCCCGCGCAGCTTCGACGAACTGGTCGGCCAGGAGCACGTGCGCCAGGCGCTGGTCAATGCGCTCGATTCCGGCCGCGTCCATCACGCCTTCCTGTTCACCGGCACGCGGGGCGTCGGCAAGACGACGATTGCGCGCATTCTCGCGAAGTCCCTGAATTGCGAGCAGGGCGTCAGTTCGAAGCCTTGTGGTGAGTGCGGCACCTGCCGCGAAGTGGACGAGGGGCGCTTCGTCGACCTGATCGAAGTGGACGCGGCCTCGCGCACCAAGGTGGACGACACACGGGAACTGCTCGAGAACGTGCAGTACCTGCCGACACGCGGCCGCTATAAGGTTTACCTGATCGACGAAGTGCATATGCTGTCGACGCATTCGTTCAACGCGCTGTTGAAGACGCTCGAGGAGCCGCCACCGCACGTCAAGTTCCTGCTCGCCACCACGGATCCGCAGAAGCTGCCGGTCACGGTGCTGTCACGCTGTCTTCAGTTCAATTTGAAGCGCCTGCCGGTATCGCTGATCACGGGGCGTCTGCAGCAGATCCTGCAGGCGGAGGGCGTCGACGCCGAACCTGCGGCCGTGGCGCTGCTGGCGCGGGCCGCTGACGGCAGCCTGCGCGATGCCCTGTCGCTGCTCGACCAGATGCTGGCATTCGGCGCCGGCCGCGTGACCGAGGCCGATGCCCGCGCCATGCTCGGAACGGTGGACCGGCAGCAGGTCGTCGGGCTGGTCGAGCGCCTCGCCGAACACGACGCGCGCGGCGTGATGGACGCGATCGCCGCGGTTGACGAGTTCGCACCGGACTACGGCCAGCTGCTGGACGAACTTGCGGCGCTGCTGCAGAAAGTGGCCTTGCGCCAGGCCGTGCCGGACCTGGCCGAAGACGAGATCTATGCCACGACTCTGCTCGAATCGCTGGGCGCGCTGATGTCCGCGGAGGAGCTGCAGCTCTGTTTCCAGATCGCGATTCTCGGCCGGCGCGACCTCGATCTCGCGCCGGACGCGCGCATCGGAATCGAAATGACCTTGCTGCGCATGCTGGCATTCCGGCCGGCAGGGCCGGCAGACCGGGCGCGCGCGCCCGCGAACGGCGCCGCGGGTCGCACGGCCGCACCGGGGTCGCCAAAACCGGCGCCGGCTGCCGCCGCCAGCACGACCGGCGCCTGGCCGGAACTGCTCGCGCAGCTCGACCTGCAGGGCGCCGCCCGCCAGCTAGCCGGAAACTGCCAGTTGCTCGGGCGGGAAGGGAACCGGTTCCGGTTCCTGCTCGATGCGCGCGCGCAATCGTTGCTCACCCGCCAGCAGCAGGACCGTCTGTCACAGGCACTGGGACGCCTGGTCGGCGCGCCGGTCACAATCGAGATCGAGGTCGGCGGCGCGGACGACACGCCCGCGCGCCGCGACGAACAGGCGCGTGACGAACGGATCGAGCGGGCGCGCGTCGCGCTCGAAAGCGACCCGAATGTGCAGGCCCTGCGTGACCGTTTCGGCGCCGTCATCCAGCCGGATTCCATCAAGCCCGTCGGGTAGAATGCCGACATGAAACCGAATCTCGGCCAGCTCATGCGCCAGGCCCAGCAGCTTCAGGCGAACATGCAGAAAGCCCAGGAACAGCTGGGCGCTCTCGAGGTGACCGGGGAAGCCGGCGGCGGCATGGTCAAGGTCGTCATGAATGGACGCCACGAAGTTCGGCGCGTGCAGATCGATCCGTCGGTCGACGCCTCCGATCGGGAAATGCTGGAGGACCTCGTCGCCGCGGCCTGCAACGACGCGGTCCGTCGCGTGGCCGACGCCGTGCAGCAGCACATGGCCGGCGCGATGGGCGGCATGCAGTTGCCGCCCGGCATCAAACTGCCATTCTGACGGCATCGCGGCCGTGAAGTATTCCCCGGGTCTCGGGCGACTGATCGAGGCCCTGCGGGTGCTGCCGGGCGTCGGGCCGAAATCCGCGCAGCGCATGGCATTCCACCTGCTCGAACGCAATCGCGACGGCGCGCGCGCGCTGGCACGCGCGCTCGAAGAGGCCGCGTCGAATGTCGTTCATTGCCGGCGTTGCCGCATGCTGACGGACGGCGAGTTATGCGAGATCTGCTCCGCGCCGCGCCGCGACGCGTCGCTGCTGTGCATCGTGGAGTCCCCGGCAGACGTCGTGGCGGTCGAGCAGTCCGGCGGCTATGCCGGGCGCTACTTCGTGCTGATGGGCCATCTGTCGCCGCTCGACGGCATCGGCCCGGAACAGCTGGGTCTCGCCAGGCTCGAAGCGCTGCTCGACGAAGGCGAGATCCGGGAAGCGATACTCGCGACCAACCCGACCGTGGAAGGCGAGGCGACCGCGCATTTCATCGGCGAGCTGGTGCAGCGGCGGGGAATCCGCGCATCGCGCATCGCGCACGGCGTCCCGGTGGGCGGCGAACTCGAATATGTCGATGGCGGCACGCTCGCGCACGCACTGGCCGGCCGTCAGCTCATCGCCTGATCCGCGGCGTGCGCGCCGCCACCTCCCGGGTCAGTTCGAGCACCTGCCGGTAACTTGCCAGTCGCCGCGCGCTGATTCCGCCCCGATCGGCGGCCGCAATCACCGCGCAGCCCGGTTCGCGTACGTGCAGGCAGTCGGCGAAGCGGCAACCGGGCGCCGCAGCGGCGATCTCGCGGAATCCGCCGGCGATGTCGCGCGGCGCCGGCAGCGGCGGCGCGAAGTCGCGCACACCGGGTGAGTCGATCAGTTCGCCACCGGTCGGCACGCCGTACAGGGACGAGGTACTGGTCGTATGCCGGCCGCTCTCGGTGGCGCGCGTCACTTCGTCGACCCGGGCATGGACATCCGGCACCAGCAGGTTGATCAGCGAGCTCTTGCCGACACCGGACTGACCGACCAGGACGCTGATTTCGCCTGCAAGACGCAGCGCCAGCTCGCGCGCGCCGTCCGCGACGCGTTTGCTTGCGCGCACCACGGGATAGCCGATCCGGACGTAGTCGTCGAGCGCCGCCAGCGCCCCGGTTGAATCGGCGATATCGCTCTTGTTCGCGACGATGCAGGCCTTGAGACCGGCCCATTCGGCCGCCGCGAGGTAACGGTCGCACAGGCCGAAGTCCGGGATCGGCATCGGCGCGACCACGGTAATGAGCTGCGACAGATTGGCCGCGACCGCCTCGGCTTCGCCGCGCTGGTTGATCCGTGCGAGCAGCGTCGATCGCGGCAGCACCTCCGTGATCAGCCCCGTGGCGCCTTCGGTGGAAGTCAGGATCCAGCGCACGCGGTCACCGCAGACCACCGCGAGCCGCCGCCCCTGCAGCCGGCACGGGGACTGTCGGCCGGAATCGTCCAGCACGACGGCGTCGCGGCCATGGCTCGCGATGACCCGACCCTGTTGCACGTCGGCCCTGTCGGGGCGCTTTTTCACTGGCCGGCTTGCGGGCGCAGGCGCGCAATGCGCGCAAGCGCGGGCGGGTGCGAGGCGTGCCATGCGGCATACAGCCGGTCCGGCGTCAGCGTCGTGGCGTTATCCCGATAGAGTTTGACCAGCGCATCGGCGAGCGCACCCGCGCTGGTATGGCGGGCGGCGTAATCGTCGGCCTGGAACTCGTGCCGGCGCGACAGCCAGGCGGCCAGCGGACCGACGGGCACGAGGAACACCGGTGCCGCCAGCACGAACAGCAGCAACAGCGTATGCGTGCCGCCCCGGGTCACGCCGAGCGCCGGCTGGAACCACGGCTGCGCGGCAAGCCAGGCGAGCGCGGCAAAACCGGCGAACGCGGCGGCGAGCGACCAGGCAATGCGCCAGGCCACGTGTTTCAGCCGATAGTGACCGAGTTCATGGGCGAGCACGGCCTGCACTTCGGGCGGCGCAAGCGACTGCAGCAGCGTGTCGAAAAAGACGATGCGCTTGGCGCGGCCCAGACCGGTGAAGTACGCATTGCCGTGCGTGCTCCGCCGCGAGCCGTCCATGACCCGCACCCCACGCGGCTCGAATCCGCAGCGGCGCGCCAGTTCCTCGACCGCGCGCCTGAGTTCGCCGTCCTCGAGTTCGTGGAAACGGTTGAACAGCGGCGCAATCAGGCGCGGCCACGCCCAGGAAATCAGTATTGAAAACAGCGCCCAGCCGCCCCAGGCCCAGAGCCACCAGCGCTCGCCGAGCGCCGGTATCGACCACAGCAGTGCGGCAACCAGCGGCAGCAGCAGCAGCGCCGAAATGGCGAGGCCCTTCAGCAGGTCGACCGCGAACAGCGCGGGCGTCGTGCGATTGAATCCGAAGCGCGCCTCGATGCCGAAGGTGCTCCAGACATCGAACGGGAGTCCGCAGACCGTCAGCGCGAGCGCGGTCGCGGCAATGACCGCGACGCCCTGCGGGACAGCGCCGAGTCCGAATCCAGCGACCCACGTGTCTATCGCCTCGATGCCTCCGCCAATGGTGAGCAGCAGCAGGATCGCTGCGCTGACGATGGCCTGCACCAGCGCCGCTCGCGCGAGCGCCATCGTGTAGTCCGCGGCACGCGCGTGCTGCTCCGGCGTGATCGATGCCGCGAATGGCGCGGGCACCCGTTCGCGTCCGACGCGCACCGCCCGGATCTGGCGCCATAGCAGCCACGCGCGCAGTGCGAGACCGGCGGCGAGGAGCGCAATGAAAAGGACAGTGAACGGGTGCATGACGGGCGGCGAGCGGCACTCTAGCCTCTGCTAAGATTCACGGCAACATGCCGCGCGAAGACCGCCTGATCTGGATCGACCTCGAGATGACCGGACTCGTGCCCGACACCGACCGCATCATCGAGATCGCGACCGTCGTCACCGATGCCGATCTCGTCGTGATTGCCGAGGGACCGGTCATCGCGGTCCACCAGTCCGATGCCGTGCTCGACGGAATGGACGACTGGAATACGCGCACGCACGGCGGCAGTGGCCTGGTTGAGCGGGTGCGCGCGAGCCGTTACGACGAGGCGGCCGCCGAGCAGGCGACGCTCGAGTTCCTCGCTGCGCACGTCGATGCCGGCCGGTCGCCGATGTGTGGCAACAGCGTCTGCCAGGATCGGCGCTTCCTCGCCCGCGGCATGCCAGCCCTTGAACGTTATTTTCACTACCGCAATCTGGATGTCAGCACCGTCAAGGAGCTCGCAAGGCGCTGGGCGCCGGAGGTGGCGGCCGCGGTGGCCAAGGAGTCGCGCCACACCGCACTCGCGGACGTCCATGAATCGATCGACGAGCTCCGTCATTACCGCGCGAAGCTTCTGGCCCCGCCATGGAACGCGCCGTCGGAACCCTGACCGGCGCGCCGCTCCGGCACAGCGGCGGTTGTCACTGCGGCCGTATCCGGATCGAGGTGCTCGCGCCGGCCGCTCTCGAACTGCTCGACTGCAACTGCTCGCTGTGCGCGCGGTCAGGCTATCTGCACCTGATTGTCCAGCAGGATCAGTTCCGGTTGCTGACCGGGGCAGATGATCTGGTCGAATACACCTTCGGCACCGGCACAGCGAAGCACCGTTTCTGCCGCCACTGTGGCGTCAAATCGTTCTACGTCCCGCGCTCGCATCCCGACGGCTACAGCGTCAACGCGCGCTGCCTCGACCCGGCAACAATTACCTCAATGAAGATCCGGCCGTTCGACGGCCGTGACTGGGAAACGGCGAGAAGCCAGCTCGGCGCGCCCT
>JBBDXX010000034.1:16741-94910 GCA_040902065.1 Steroidobacteraceae bacterium
CGCCCTACGGCTTCTTGCCGATCGCCAGAAACAGCCACGTCTCGACCACCGTATCCGGATTGAGCGAGAGACTGTCGATGCCCTGGTCGACGAGCCAGCGCGCGAGGTCGGGATGATCCGACGGGCCCTGACCGCAGATCCCGATGTACTTGCCCGCGTCCTTGCAGGCGCGAATCGCCATTGACAGCAACGCCTTGACGGCCGGGTCGCGCTCGTCGAACAGCCCGGCGATGATCGCGGAATCGCGGTCGATGCCGAGCGTCAGCTGCGTCATGTCGTTGGAACCGATCGACATGCCGTCGAAATGCTCGAGATAATCGCGCGCGAGCAGGGCGTTGGTCGGCAGCTCGCACATCATGATGATCTTCAGGCCATTCTCGCCGCGCCGCAGACCGTGCTGCGCGAGCAGTTCGACGACGCGCCGGCCTTCGTCGACCGTGCGCACGAACGGCACCATGACCTGGACGTTGGTGAGGCCCATGTCGTCGCGCACGCGCCGGAGCGCACGGCATTCCAGCTCGAAGCAGGGCGAGAACGCGCTGTCGGTGTAACGCGACGCGCCGCGGAAACCGAGCATCGGATTCTCTTCATGCGGTTCGTACTGGCGTCCGCCGATGAGGTTCGCGTACTCGTTCGATTTGAAATCCGACAGCCGCACGATCACCGGCTGCGGAGCGAACGCAGCGGCGATGCTGGAGATGCCTTCGGTCAGTTTCTCGACGAAAAACCCGACCGGATCGGAATATCCCGCCATCTGGCGCCGGACCTGCGCCTGCACCGTGGGATCGAGCGTCGCGAAATCGAGCAGCGCGCGGGGATGCACGCCGATCATCCGGTTGATGATGAACTCGAGCCGCGCGAGCCCGACGCCATGGTTCGGAATCGAAGCGAAGTCGAATGCGCGATCGGGATTGCCGACGTTCATCATGATGCGCACCGGGGGCTCCGGCAGCGCGTCGAACTCCACCTGCTGCAGGTCGAAATCGAGCCGGCCCTCGTAAACCAGGCCGGTATCGCCCTCGGAACAATTGACGGTGACGGCGTCGCCGTCCCCGATCGCGGTCGTGGCGTCGCCGCAGCCGACCACGGCGGGGATGCCGAGCTCGCGCGCGATGATCGCCGCGTGGCAGGTGCGGCCGCCGCGATTGGTGACGATCGCCGCGGCGCGCTTCATGACCGGCTCCCAGTCCGGATCCGTCATGTCCGATACCAGCACGTCGCCGGGCAGCACGCGCGTCATCTCGCGCGCATGCTTCACGATGCGTGCCGTGCCCGCGCCGATACGCTGACCGATCGCCCGGCCGCTGGTCAGCACACGCGAACGGGCCTTGAGCGTGAAGCGCTGGATCGAGCGCCCGCTCCGGCTCTGCACGGTTTCCGGTCTCGCCTGCAGCACGTAGATCTCGCCGGTCGCGCCATCCTTGCCCCACTCGACGTCCATCGGGCAGCCGTAGTGCGCCTCGATCGCGAGCGCGAGCCGCGCGAGTTCGTGCACGTCGCGGTCGTCAATGCAGAAACGCGCGCGCTCGGCGGCCGGGACGACTTCGGTGTCGACCCAGCGGCCGGGGGCCGGCTCGCGGGCATAGATCATCCGCGTGGCCTTGGAACCGAGGTTGCGGCGGATGATGGCCGGCCGGCCCGCGCGCAGCGACGGCTTGTAGACGTAGAACTCGTCGGGGTTGACCGCTCCCTGCACGACCAGCTCTCCGAGTCCCCACGACGCGGTGATGAAGACCGCATCGCGAAACCCGGATTCGGTGTCGAGCGTGAACAGCACGCCGCTCGCTCCGATGTCGCTGCGCACCATGTGCTGGATGCCGACGGATATCGCGACCTGGCCGTGGTCGAACCCCTGGTGCGTGCGGTAGGCGATCGCGCGGTCGTTGTAGAGCGAGGCATACACCTCATGCATCGCCGCTAGCACGGAGGGAATGCCGCGGACATTCAGGATCGTCTCCTGCTGGCCCGCGAACGACGCATTCGGCAGGTCCTCGGCGGTCGCGGACGAACGTACGGCGACTGCCGTGTCGCCGCCGCCGGCCAGCCGGCCGCAGGCGTCCGCGACCTCGCGTTCCAGGGCCGCGGGAAAAGGCGTCGCGAGGATCCAGCCGCGAATGCGTCGCCCGCACTCGGCGAGCCGCGTCACGTCCCCCACATCGAGCCCTTGCAGTTCGGCGGCGATGCGCGCGCCAAGCCCGTCCTGTGCCAGGAAATCGCGGTAGCCCTGGGCGGCGGTCGCGAACCCGTCCGGCACTCGCACGCCCGCCTGTCCGAGCTTGCCGATCATTTCACCGAGCGAGGCGTTCTTGCCGCCGACGGTGGCGACGTCCTGCATGCCGATGCGGTCGAAGGGAATGATGTAGCCGGTCAAGCCCGATCCTCGCGCAGTCCGCACCTGCTACGATCTTCCGCGCGTCGACTGACGGCGCGCATCGGACCCGGCAACGGAACCACCGTCATGAAGCAGCGACGAACCGTCTTTTTCGTGTCCGACCAGACCGGCGTCACCGCCGAAACGATGGGGCACAGCCTGCTGACGCAGTTCGACGGCATGGATTTCAGGCCGGTCACTTTGCCATTCATCACCAGTGTTGACAAGGCGCGCGAGGCGCTCGCGAAGATCGACCAGGCCGAACGCGAAGAGGGCGCGCTACCGGTCGTTTTTGCGACGCTGGTCAACAATGAGGTGCGCGACGCGATGAAGCAGGCGCGCTGCCTGTTCCTCGATTTCTTCGATGCGTTTCTCGGTCCGCTCGAGCGCGAGTTCGGGGCGCCGTCCGCGCATGTGCTCGGTCGGGCGCACGGCATGGCCGACGTCAACGCGTACACCATGCGGATCAATGCCACGAATTTTGCGCTGGCGAACGACGACGGTGCGCAGACCTGGGATTATGAGCGCGCGGATGTCATCCTGCTCGGCGTTTCGCGCTCGGGCAAGACGCCGACCTGCGTGTACATGGCGCTGCAATACGGCGCATTTGCGGCCAATTATCCGCTGACGGAAGACGACCTCGACGGCGTGCGCCTGCCCGCGGTGGTCGAGCCGCATCGGTCCAAGCTGTTCGGGCTGACCATCGAGCCGGACCGTCTGCAACAGATCCGCCAGGAGCGCAGGCCCGATAGCCGCTATGCGTCGCCGCAGCAATGCGAATTCGAAGTGCGTGCGGCGGAGCAGCTGTTCGAGCGCCACGGCATTCCCTACCTTGAAACGACCGATACTTCCATCGAGGAAATCGCGAGCCGGGTGCTCGAGCGGCTCTCGATCCCGCGTCGCGTGCGCCCTTGACGGTTTCGTGACAAACAGCACGATTCCCCCGGGATTTAGGCCGATTTCCCTGTGATATAGTCAAATCCATGGTGACCGACGGACTCTGCACGATCTCCTGGCGCGCACGGCCGCGGTCGTTCGTGAGCCTGATGACGCTCTACGAAAGCAACTTCATCCGACTCGGCTGGCTGGTTCCCGACCTGAAAGCCCTGCGCGGCTCGCTGACCTCGAGGGTTGCGGGTTCGCCCGCGCTCGAGTTGTCCGTCAGCGAGCAGTGCCGCTATACGACGACGCTGCGCATGACCTACCTGTTCGGGGACGGTGTGGCGCCGGCACGTGACCCCGAACTCGAGATACGCGTCTACCACGATGCGCGCCTCGCGGAGGCCTGCGGCACGTCGGCCGATCCGGTGCACCCGGGATTGCGGCGCCTTGCAGCCCATGTTCCGCGCGAACCCGGCAGGCGCTGGACCTGCAACATGCTGCTGAACAAGTGGCTCGAATACTGCGCGGGATCGGGGCACCGCTTCGCGTCGCCCGCACCCTGAACCCGCCGATGGCCGTCATTCTCCCGGACAAGTGGCCGCAGCTGAAACTGCCGTCGATCAATCGCGCTGATCCTGCCGAGCAGGAGCGGCTCCTGAAGCTGTTCTGGAACCGGGCCGAACTCAAGAAGGAGCTGCAGGCCCTCGACGACCAGTTGCACAACCTGCGCAACAAGCTGAAACAGCAGGAGAACGCAAACACCCGCCTGCAGCAGCAGCTCGAGCAGCTGGAGGTGTTGCTCGGAAATCCCGAGCGAGGGCCCGATGCCCTGGTGCATTTCGGCCTGAAGGCGCTCTGGCGTGCCTGCCGCGAACAGCTCGAGCAGTTCGCCACGGATCTGAAACGGGACCGGCAGGACGTGCAGCGCAAGCTGCAGCTGGCCGAGTTCCAGCAGGACCGCGCCGAGCGCCTGAAGGTGGCGGACGAGCGCCTGCGCCAGACCCAGGAAGTCGCCGACGGCGAAAGCACGCGGCTGCGGCAGTTCGAGGAACGAATGGCCCAGCTCACGGGCTTCTGGCACTACTTCAAGCGCCGCACGCTCGCACCCGAGATCACGGATCAGCAGCAGCGCTGCGTGGTGGCCGAGCGCCAGCTCGCCGATATGCGCGAGTCCCATCGCACGATCGAGAAAGAGCCGTGGCCCGAATTTCCGGGGCTGACCATCGACGGCCGGCGTTCAGTCAACCTGGCGGTGATCGCCTACGCCCAGCTGCTCTACGTGCGCCTGGCCGAATCGGGGCTCGCGATGGATGCCAGGCTCGCGAATAACCGCAGCGTCGAAAGCGCCAGGCACGGCAGTCTCGAGGCCTGCCTCGGCAGGATCCGCGAGATCTCGGCCGCGATGGGGCTGGTGCGCTCCCAGGACGGCCTGCCCGCAGAGATCAAGCGGCGCGGCGACCGGATGGGCGCGAGCGCCTCATGGCGCAATCAGACCGAGACCGTGCCGCAGCCGGCATCACTGCCGCCCGCCGGTGCCGGCGGCGTGCCGGATGTGAACGTGCTGGTCGATGACTACTGGGACGTCTACAAGGTCCTGCTGCGCTGACCCGGGCCGGCAGCCGGTCCGTTCAACCCTCCGTGGCCGCCACCGTGCCGCGCCCGGCTGCGAACAGCTTGATCCGCTGGCGCCAGATGTTCAGATCGTCGAGCCAGACGTAGAACATCGGCACGAAGAACAACGACGTGATGCTGCCGAAGAAGAGTCCCGACATCAGCGCGCGGGCCATCGGATAGTACGCAGGCCCGTCGCCGCCCACATGAATGTCGCCCGCGGCGATCGGCAGCATCGCGAGCAAGGTCACGAGCGATGTCATCATGATCGGCCGCAGGCGGTGGCGCGCGGCTTCGATGATCGCATCGTGCCGGTTGTAGCCCTCCTTGCGAAGGTCGATCACATGGGCGATCAATACGATCCCGATATTCACGATGACGCCTATCAGGATCATGATGCCGAGCATCGCCATGAATGACATCGGCGTCTGGCTGATCGCGAGACCCCAGAACACGCCGACGATGGCGAAAATGATGGACGTGATGATCGAGACCGGATACAGCAGCGATTCGAACAGCGATGCCATCACCAGGAAGATCAGCGCGACTGCGAGGAAAATGTTGTTGCGCATCGTCGACGCCGTGTCGTCGCTGTCCTCGACGCTGCGGCCGTACTGCCACGCGACGCCGGGCGGCAGCGGGAACTGCTCCATCGTGGCCTCGACGTCCTTCTTCACTTCGTCGAGCGAGGAGTCGCTGGCCACGATGCCTTCGATCACGACTGACGTCAGGCGGTCCACGCGTTCGATCGTCCGCGCACTCTGGTCGATGCGGAAGCTGGCGACGGCGCCGAGCGTACTGCGCGAGCCGTCCGGCAGGTACAGCGGCGTTGCCGCGAGATCCTCCAGCGACTGGCGGTCGTCCGCGCGGAATGCGAGACGCATCTGGATCTCGCGGTCGTCCGCGCGGAACTCCTTCAACGGGTCGCCGCGCATCGAGACCGCTATGGTCTGGGCGACGGTCTGCGGCGTCAGTCCGAGCCGCGATGCCCGCTCGCGGTCGACGACGACCTGCACCTCGTGTTCGCCAGCCTTGGCCGTCGTGCGCACCGAGTCGAGGCCGTCCACTTCGCGCAGCCGCTGCACCACGGTCCGTGAAAGCGCAACGAGCTGCTCGGTGGATTCGCCGGTCAGGCGCATGCTGAACCCGCCGGTCGCGCTCTGGTCCTCGTCGAACCTGAAGCTCGGCTTGCCGATGATGATCTCGGGCAGGCCTTTCTCCATTTCCTTCATCAGTTCGCGCGGCTCCATCGGCAACTCGTCCTTCGGCTTCAGTCGGATCACGCTGGACGCCTCGTCCGGCGTGTAATAGCTGTAGACGATGTCGATGCCGAAGCGGCCCCGGTTCTCCTCGAGATAGGCCTCCACGCGTGACACGGCCGCCTCGGTGCGCGCCAGCGGATAGGTACCTTCGATGTGATAGGGGAGGTATACGCGATCCGAAGCGTCCTGCGGGAACATGTCGAACTTGACCAGCTCGAGCACAAACAGGGGGGCCGGCGACAGCACGGTCAGCATGACGAACAGCGCGGACCACCATTTGTGCCGGAACATCCAGTCAAGGCGGCGCAGGTACCATTCCTGCACCTTGCCGAACAGCGACCCGGCCCGGATCGGCGGCGGCGCCGGGAAGCGGGCCGTCAATGTCGGAATGATGGTCTGCGCGACGAACAGCGAGGCCAGCATCGCGACCACGATCGGCACCGCAACGTGAACCATGAAAATGGAAATCTCACTTTCCTCGCCGAAGATGATGGGCAGGAACACGATGACCGTGGACAGTGTGCCGGCGAGCACGGCGACCCCGACCTCGCTGACGCCGGCGAGCGTCGACGAGATCGGATCGGTTCCGTTCAGCTGCCGGTGCCGAAAGATGCTCTCGGTGACGACCACGGCGTTGTCCACCAGCAGGCCGACTGCCAGCAGCATGCCCATCATCGTCAGGATGTTCAGCGAGAATCCGAGGAAGTACATCGCGGCGACCGTGATCAGCAGCGAAAACGGCACGGCCAGGCTGACGATCAGCGTGGTCGGCCAGTCGCGCAGGAACAGGAACAGCACGACCAGCGCGAGACCGGCGCCGATCAGTCCGGCATCGCGCAGATCGCTCAACGAAGTCCGGATGTTTTCGGACTGATTCTGCAGGATGATGATATCGACGCCCTGAAGCTGCGGCAGCGCCCGTTGCTCATCGACGACGACCATCACGCGGTCGGCGACGTCCACGATGTTCGCCCCGGTCGACTTGAAGACGTCGAGCCCGACGCCCGGGCGGCCATTCAGGTGACGGCCGACGGTCAGGTCGGGGGTCACCAGCTGGACATCCGCGATGTCGCGCAGCCGGACATTGCCGCCGACGATGAAAGCGCGCACGTCGTCCAGGCTCTGGAACTCGCCGATCGGCCGCACCAGGAACCGCTGCTGGCCGCCCGTCACCTCGCCGGCGCTGACGGAGAAATTGGCGCCTTCCAGCGCGGAGCGCAGCTCTGCAATGTCGACGTTGTGGGCTGCGAGGCGCACCGGGTCCACCAGGATGCGCAGTTCCAGCGGCTCGACGCCCTCGAGCGAAACGCGGGCAACGCCATCCAGCCGCTCGATCGGCTTCTTCAGGTAGCGGTCCAGCATGTCGTACTGGCGGGAAAGATCCTCCTCGCTCGCGATGCGCACGGCCAGGACGCGGTCGTCGCCGGCGGCGAACATCTGCGTCAGGATGCGGTTGGCGCTCTCTGGAAACTCGTGACGGATGGATTCGAGCTTGGTGCGGACCTCGAATCCGACCGCTCCGGGATCCCGGTCCCATTCGAAGAAAACGATCATCTCGGCCCCCGTCTCGGAGGAGGTCGAGCGTATCTCCTTGATGCCGGACAGCGTGGCGATGGCTTCCTCGGCGGGCCGGGTGATGAGCTGTTCGACTTCTTCCGGCGTCGAGCCCGCGTACGGGATGTTGACGGAGATGCCCGGGAAGCGGATGTCCGGGAACAGTTCGAGCGGCAGCATCGTGGTCGCGATGAGCCCGATCAGCGAGAGCGCAATGAACGTCATCAGCGTCGTGACCGGCCGCCGTAACGCGAATCGGGTGTGCAGCATGACTCAGCCTCCGCCGGACTCCGTCGCGACGCGCGGCATGAGGCCGGCGCCGCTCGGCTGGAACTTCTTGCGATCGAGCAGCGAATAGACGACCGGGATCACGAGCAGCGTGAACACGCTCGCGATGGCGACGCCGCCGATCACCGTAATGGCCATGGGTTTCCTGATCTCGGCGCCCTCGCCGAGGCCGATCGCCATCGGCAGCAGGCCGAGGATGGTTGTCAGCTTCGTGATGACGATGGGCCGCAGGCGCAGGCGCGCCGCCTCGATGATCGCATGGTGCTTTGCCAGGCCGCGCTCGCGCGCCTGGTTGACCGCATCGATCAGCACGATCGACTGGTTGACGACGATGCCCGCCAGCATGATCAGGCCGATATAGGCGACCACGTTGACCGTCGTGCCGGTCAGGAACATCGCCCAGACCGAGCCGGTCAGGGCGAGCGGGATCGTCAGCAGGATCACGAACGGGTGCAGCAGCGATTCGAACTGCGAGGCCATGACCAGATAGACGAGGAACACGGCGAGCAACATCGTGAACTGCAGCGAGCGGAACGATTCCTTCATGTCGTCGCTCTGGCCGCTGACCGCGGCGCTGGTGCCGACCGGCATTTCGGTGCCCGCGACGATGGACTCCAGTTCGGCGACCGCGGAACCGAGGTCGCCGCCGGACAAGTTGGCCGTGATGATCGCGACGCGCTGCTGCCGCGTGCGGCGTATTTCGGCCGGCCCGGTCGCGACGGTCACATCGGCAACCGCGGACAGCGGCAGCGGACGGCCGCTGCCCGGATTGATTATCAGCGAACGGATCTCCTCGACCGAGGAGGCGCGCGTATCGACGCTGCGGACCAGAACGTCGATCTTCTTCTCGCGCAGCTTGTAGCGGGTCGCAATGCTGCCGCGCACGCTGGATACGACGCGATCGGCGAATTCGCGGACCGGGATGCCGAGCTGCGCCGCGCGTTCCTGGTCGAACACGATCTGGATCTCGGGATTGCCGGCCTCGACCGTGGACTTGATGTCGCTGAACGTGCCGCTCGCCTGCATCTCCAGACGGACCTGTTCTGCGACCAGACGCAGGCGTTCGAGGTCATAGCCCGTGATCGTGACCTCGAGCGGCGACGCGAAACTGAATAATGCGGGCCGGCTGAACTGATACTGCACGCCCGCCAGCGCGTCGAACTTCCGGCGCAGTGCATCGATCGCGGCGGTTTCCTCGGCGGGAGTCGTGCCGGGTTCGAGCGTGACCGACAGGCGGCCGGTATTCTCGCCGGCATCCGTGGGACTCGCATCCAGGCGGTTGCCGGTACCGGTGACCGCGTAGGAGAGGGCGATGTTGTCGAGCTGCATGGCGTCGCTCTGGGCCGCGGCCATCGCGCGATCGGTCTGTTCGAGCGGGGTTCCCGGCGTCAGGCGGAGGTCCGCGATGAATTCGCCCTGCGACAGCTGCGGGATCAGTTCCGTGCCGAGCCGCGGCAGCAGCGCGGCCGTCGCGAGCAGTATGGCAATCGAGATCAGCACGACCTGCCCGCGGTGCCCGAGGGACCAGCGCAAGGCCGGCAGATAGGCTTTCGCGACGGATGCGAAGCCGGCCTGGGTCGGTCGCGACACCCAGCCGAACAGCCACGACAGCCCGTCGGAGACGCGGGTCGCGAGCCAGCGCTTGCCGTACAGCGCCCAGCCGATGCCGCGTGCGGCACGCCCCGGCGTGCGCCCGGGATCGGGCAGCGTGAACTCGGGCCGGCCCGCGGCCATCATCGGGACCAGCGTCATCGCGACGATCAGCGAGAATACCAGCGCAAAGCTGACTGTCAGTGCCTGGTCGCGGAACAGCTGGCCCGCGATGCCGGTGATGAACACCATCGGAAAGAACACGGCGACCGAGGTCAGGGTCGCCGCCGTGATCGCGGTGCCGACCTCGCTGGTGCCGAGGCGCGCCGCCTCGACGCGCGAACGCCCTTCCTCGCGATGGCGCACGATGTTCTCCAGCACCACCACCGCATTGTCCACCAGCATGCCGACCGCGAGCGCGATGCCGCCGAGCGACATGATGTTGAGCGACAGGTCGAACATGTACATCAGCACGAAGGTGCCGATGACGGAGACCGGTATCGCGATCCCGGTGATCAGCGTGGCGCGCGCATCCCGCAGAAACAGGTAAAGCACGAGGATGGCCAGTATTCCGCCGATCAGCGCCGCTTCGCGCACTTCGCCGATCGCGGAGGAAATGAACTTCGACTGGTCGTAAACCAGCGTCAGCTCGCTGCCGGCCGGCATCGATTTGCCGAGTTCCTCGATGCGCGCGCGGATTCCGGCCGCGAGCTGCACGGTATTGGCGTCGCCTTCCTTGTAGATGGCGAGCTCGACGGATTCCCGTCCATCCACACGCGTGATGGCCTCACGGTCCTTGTAGCCGCTGGTGACGGTCGCGACGTCGCGCAGGTAAACGGCCTTGCCGTCGACCGTCGCGATGATCGCGTCCGCCATCTGCTGCACCGACGTGAACTCGTTCAGCGTGCGCACCAGGAATCGCTGCGTGCCCTGCTCCAGCCGGCCGCCGGAAAGATTGACGTTCTCCTCGCTCAGGCGCTGCGCGATGTCCTCGATGGACAGGTTGAGCTGCGCGAGGCGCTGCTGGTCCACGAATATCTGGATCTCGTCCTCGTAGCCGCCGCTGATCTTGACCGCGGCCGAGCCTTCGACGGCTTCGAGGTCTGGCTTCAGCCGGTCGTCCGCGAAGCGGCGCAGGCTCTTAAGGCGCTCGACGCTGCCTGACTCGGCCGCATTCGATGCCGCGAATTCGTCGGTGTCGACGAAGGCGTAGCGCATGACCGGTTCGGTGGATGGATCGAAGCGCAGCAGGATCGGCCGGCTCGCCTCCAGCGGCAACTGCAGCAGGTCGATTTTCTCGCGAACATCGATGCCGGCCAGGTCCATGTCCGTGCCCCAGGCGAATTCGAGCAGCACGTCCGCCTGGCCGGCCCGCGATACCGAGCGCACGCTGCGCACATTGCGGATGATGCCGACCGCTTCCTCGATCGGGCGCGTGATCAATGTCTCGAGCTCCAGCGGCGCGGCGCCCGGCAGGTCGGTGCGGACCGTCAGCGTGGGGTACGACAGGTCGGGCAGGAGATTCAGCTTGAGGCGCGACAGGGACACCATGCCGAACAGCACCACCGCGACCGTGATCATCAGGATGGTCACGCGCCGGCGCGTGGCGAATTCGACGATTTGCATCGGGAACTCCGCGCTCAGCCGGCTTTGGCGGCCGTGGGTCTGGCAGCCGCGGGCCGCGCCGGCGTATTGACGATGCGGACCGCGGCGCCGGGTTTGACGGCGCCCTGACCGACGACGACAACCTGCTCGCCGTCTTTCAGGCCCTCGACCACCTCGATCATCGCGCCATTGCTGAGGCCCAGGCTCACCGCGCGCTCCGCGGCCTTGCCGTCATGCACCACGAAGACCTTCGGCGGCCCGTCGCCATCGAGCAGCGCCGTGCGCGGGATCTGCAGTGCGTCCGGCTTGCGCTCATAGACGATCGCGACGCGGGCGAACATGCCGGGACGCAACAGGCCGCCGGTCTCGGTTACGCGGATACGCACGCCAAAAGTCGCTGTCGTCGCATCGACATAGGGACTGATCAGCGCGACCTGGCCGGCGAAACTGCGTTCCGGCACGGCGTCGAAGCTGAGCTCCGCGAGCTGCCCGACCGACAGCTTCGCCAGTTCGCGTTCGGGCACGTTGACACGGAGGATCAGCGAGTCGAGGTCCTCGACGACGAACAGCGAACTGTCCGCACTCTCGATCACGCCGCCGACCGGCGTGACCGTGTTGCCGACCTTGACCACGTCGAGGCGCTGGGTGACGGTGCCGCTGATCGGGGAGCGGATGTTCGTGTAGGAAAGCTGGAGCCGGGCGAGCTCCCAGGACGCCTTCGCCGCCTCCAGTTCGTACTTGAGGTTGTCGATCGAGACTGCGCTGATCAGGCCTTTGTCCTGCAGTTCGGTATTGCGCTGATAGTCGCGCTCGAGCTTGCGCATCGTCGCCGCGGCCAGAGCGACCTCGAGCCGCAACTGGTCGCCGTCCAGGCGGGCGAGCACCTCGCCTTCCCGCACGCGCTGTCCTTCGTCCGCGAGCACGGAGCGGATCTCGCCCTTGACCTTGGGCATGACGAACGCCTTGCGCTCGGCTTCCACGGGCGCGGTACCCGTATAGATGGCCGCCATTTCGGCGCGTTTCGTGGACGCAACCTCGACCGGCACGGCGGCGACGGCGCCCTTGTCCTCGTCGTCGTTCCTGCCATTGTCGCCGTTGGCGTTGCTGCAGGCGGTCAGTGCGAGCAGGGCGGCCAGGGCGCCAGTGGCCCGCCAGAGGTGCTGCGCGCGCTTGGCGTCGGTATCAGGCAGGCAGGCGGTGCGGGTCACTGTCGAACTCCTGGAAAGCCGGTAGCGGTATGTTACGGTCCCTTAGTGTTGTAGTCAAGTATAACACTAAATGAACGACAACCGACGTAAACCCATGAATTTACGTGCGAAACCGGGAAATCATCGGGAGCGCTCAGCTGAGCCGGGCAGGTTCCTGGGTCGAAGGCAACAAAGCCGCGTCGGCCGCAATTTCCATGGCCTCATCCAGCACGGCGTCCGGTGCTTCGGCGCCGTCGAGAGCGCCGACATCCGCGAGCGGCGCCAAGCCGCGGGCCGTACGGCGCGCATTCTCGCGCTGCAGGCGATCCGCGTCGATGGCGTCGCGCTCGGCGCGCCGCTGCTCGAGATTGAGGGAGACCTCGCGCTGATTGCGCAGGATCTCGAGCGCTTCCACGTCGCCCTGAAATGCGACGAAGTCCGGATTGGTGGCGACGCGCGCCTCGTGCTCGCGCGACAGCAGCATCACGGCCGGCTCTTCCGAAGGCTGCGGCGTGAAACGGGCGGCGTTGATGCGATCCCAGGGCAGGGCGCTTTCGCGCGTGCTTTCGCCGATGTCGTCGGTATTGAGCAACGAGGGCAGCGTGATGTCAGGCTCGACGCCGCGATGCTGCGTGCTGTCGCCGGTCACGCGGTAGTACTTGCCGATCGTCAGGGTCAATTGCCCGAATCCCGCCTTCGGTCCGAGCGCGTACCGATCGAGCGGGTAGAGGTTCTGCACCGAGCCCTTGCCGTAGGTCTGCTGGCCGACGACCAGGCCACGGTGATAGTCCTGAATCGCGCCCGCGAATATCTCGGAAGCGGACGCGCTCGCGCGATTGACCAGCACCACGAGCGGGCCCTGCCACGCGACGCCGGGCTCCGGATCGTCGAGCACCTCGATCCGCCCGCTCGTCTCGCGCAGCTGCACGACCGGCCCGCGCTCGACGAACAGCCCGACCAGGCTGGTCGCCTCGGAGAGATGCCCGCCGCCGTTATCGCGCAGGTCGACGACCAGCGATTCGACGCCCTCGGCGCGCAGTTCTTCGACCAGCCGCCGCACGTCGCGCGTCGTGCTGCGGTAGTCGTCCTCACCGGAAACGCGGGCCTGGAAGTCCTGATAGAAACTGGGCACCGAAATCACGCCGATTTTCACTTCCTTGTCGCCGCGCCGCAGGAGCTGGACCTTTTTCTGCGCGGCCTGCGATTCCAGCGTGATCTTCGCGCGGGTGAGGGCCAGTTGATTCTCGACCGAGCCCGGGCTCGCGCCATTCGGCAGGATCTGCAGCCTGACGACGGTGTTCACCGGGCCGCGAATCAGCTGCACGACGTCATCGAGCCGCCAGCCGACCACGTCCGTCAGCGGCCCTTCCGTGCCCTGGCCGACGGCCGTGATGCGGTCGCCGACCTTGATGTCGGAGGAGGCCGCGGCCGCGCCGCCGGGCAGCACGTTCATGATCGTCACGTGATCGTCGACCAGCTGCAGCGAAGCGCCGATGCCCTCGTAGGACAGGCTCATCGCGATGTTGTATTCCTCGGAGTTACGCGGCGACAGGTAATTCGAGTGCGGGTCGTACACGTGCGAATACGCGTTCATGTAGGTTTCGAACACGTCGTCCGCCGTGATCTGCTCGATCCGCTTGGCCACCCGCTCATAGCGCTTGCGCAGCACGTCGGCCGCCTCCGGCCAGGTCTTGCCGGCGAGCAGCAGCGACAGCGCGTCGTTCTTGACCCGCTTGCGCCACAGTTCCTGGAGTTCCGCCGCTGACGCCGCCCAGCCTTCATCCGTGCGGTCGAACCGGAATGTCTCGTCGATCGTGAAATCGGGCTCGACGTCCAGCAGCGCCAATGCGTGGCGCAGCACCTCGCGGTTGCGCTCACGGTAGCGGGAGAAGATCTCGAACGCGGGAGCCGCATCCGCGCGCGCAATGGCATCGTCCAGCTCGAAGCGCAGCTTCTCGAATTCCGCGATGTCCGAGGCGAGCAGGTAGCTGCGGCTGCCATCGAGCGCCTCGAGATAGCGCTCGTAGATCTGCGAGGACATGTCGTCGTCGAGCGCCGCCTGGCGGTAGTGCTGACGCTTGACCACGTCGGATACGAGGCGCATGACGCGACGGTGGCGTTCGGTGGCGGCGAGTTCGCCCGACGACGCAATGGCGGGCGCCACCGCGGTCGGAGACGCGCCTGAACCCGCGAGTGCGAGGATCGAAACGACCGCGAGCGCCGCGAGCGCGAGGCGGAGTGACGTCGGGTTCCTGAACCACGCGGTCATGGCTGTTAAACTGCTCCAGGCGGTCCCGCCGGGACCGCAGGCGATATTGACAGGCTAGGGGCGCGCGGCCGCGGTATCAAGTACCCCCGTCACGGGCCGTGAGGCAAGCTGGCATGGGTCCATTGGGTTTCCTGACGGGTATCGTGCTCGGGTCCGCGGCGTCCATTGCGCTGGTGCTCGTCATGGTGGTTGTCATATTCGCCCTGACGGCGGGAGCCCAGGCGGCGATTGGCCGCGAGTACCCCCAATTGCTGGCAACCGCGGGCCTTTTCGCGCTGCTTGCAGCGGTCGCCGGCACCGCCTTCATCGGCCTGCAGCGGGAACGCCGCTGGCGCTGGCTTGCCCAAGCCGCGATGTGGCTAGCTCTGTCGGGCATCGCCTGGTACTACTGGCCCGGACCGGCCGGCTGACATTACGTATTTGCGACAGAAGGAACATTCAATGCGATTGGACCAGCCGGCCAGGATTCTGTTCGCGGCCATAGCCGCATTCGCGTTGATGGCGGTCAAGGCATCGGACCGGGACACGGCCAAGGCCGCCCGCGCCATCAGCGAGAGTGTCTACCGCGAGCACATCGCGAGCCTTGCCAGCGACGAGTTCGAAGGTCGCTCCCCGGGTACGGCCGGCGAACAGAAGACCGTCGAGTATCTCGAAGAGCAGTTCCTCGAGATGGGCATGCAGCCGGTTGCCGGCGGCAGCTTCCGCCAGGATGTTGCGCTGGTCGAAATTACCGCTTCGGGTCAGCGCCTGACATTCAACAAAGACGGCGGCAGCGTCGCGCTCGCCTTGGGTGATGACATGGTGCTCGGGACGCGGCGCGTGCGCGACGAGTCGTCAATCGCGGACAGTGAAGTCGTTTTCGTCGGCTACGGCATCGTTGCGCCGGAATTCGGCTGGAACGATTACGCCGGCCTCGACCTGCATGGCAAGACCGCGCTGATCCTGGTCAACGACCCGGGATTCGTGACCGGTGACGAGACGCTGTTCCGCGGCAAGGCGATGACCTATCACGGCCGCTGGACCTACAAGTATGAGGAAGCCGCGCGCCAGGGTGCGGCCGCCGCGATCATCATCCACGACACAGCGCCCGCATCCTACGACTGGGGCGTGGTCCGCAACGGCTGGACCGGCCCGCAGTTCTACGCGGACCGCGCCGGCGGCAATGCGGACCGCAGCGCGCTCGAGGGCTGGATCACGCTGGAACGCGCCCACCAGGTCATGGAGCTCGCCGGCCAGGACTTCGACAAGCTGCAGAGCGCAGCCGTCGAGCGCGGCTTCCGCCCGGTGCCGCTTGGCATCACCGCGACCGGCGGCGTCCGCAATACGATCCGGCGCATGCGCTCGCCGAATGTCGTCGGCGTCATGCCGGGCAAGAACCGTCCTGACGAATACGTCATCTATGTGGCGCACTGGGATCATCTCGGCGTCGCCGAGGCAGAGGCGGAAGACCGGATCTACAACGGCGCCGTCGATAACGCCACGGGCATCGCCGGCATCCTGAGCATCGCGCGCGGGTTTCGCGACCTGCTGCCGGGGGCCTCCCGCTCGGTCATGTACATGGCGGTGACCGCCGAGGAATCGGGACTCATCGGCTCCGAGTATTACACCGAGAATCCGCTGGTGCCGCTCGAGAAGACGGCGGCCGTCATCAACATCGATGCCCTGTATCCGATGGGCCGCGCGAAAGACGTGGAGGTGATCGGCTACGGCGCTTCCGGGCTCGAGGAGATGCTGGCGGCGGCGGCCAGAAAACAGGGCCGGACGCTGACGCCGGACCGCAAGTCCGAGGCCGGCTATTTCTATCGTTCCGACCATTTCAACTTCGCGAAAGCCGGTGTGCCGGCGCTGTACATCAAGTCAGGCGCCGTGCTGCGCGAATCGGGACCGGACGCCGGTGTCGCCTGGCAGGAAAAATACGTCGCCGAGCGCTACCACAAGCCGAGCGACGACTACGCCGATTCCTGGGACGTGACGGGCTCCATCGAGGACCTGAAACTGCTGTTCGAAGTCGGCGCGCGGGTCGCGAACAGCGAGACCTGGCCGGAATGGCATGAAGGCAATGAATTCCGCGCGGCGCGCGACCAGAGTGCGGCCGCCCGCGCGCCGGCCGATGAGTGAGGCCGGCTAGTCCCGGCGGCGCAGGGGCCGCGTCAGGTAGCGGACGGCCGTGAACAGCAGCCAGGGTCCGGCGACCAGCACCCAGGCTGACGGCGTCGCCGTGAAGAAGGCACCGAGCAGCGCGCCGAGAAATGCCGGCAGCCCGCCCTCATAGGGCCCGAGCGTCAGCACCCCCGCCAGGTAAATCAGAAACGGCATGACCAGCAGGCCGATGCCGAACAGCAGGGCGGCCAGCCGCAACTCCCGCCGCCAGCGGGGCGACAGCCCGGCATACCAACGCGCGACGGGATTGCTGCTCCAGGCCATTCCCGCCAGTTTGGGCCGCCGGCGACGCTGCGGCAAGGCGCACGCCGCCGCCGCTATACTGCTTCCCACATGACGAGTCTGCGCTGCGCCGTCATCGGCGCCGGTTATCTCGGCCGATTCCACGCCCAGAAATACGCGGGTATCGCCGGCTGCGAACTGGTCGGCGTCGCCGATCCGTCGCCGGAAGCGCGCGAGCGCATCGCTTCGGAACTGGGCGTCGCGACCCATGCGGATCATCGCGCATTGATCGGCCGAGTGGATGCGGTCAGCGTCGCGACCCCGACCGTGGCACACCATGCGGTGGCCCGGGACTTCCTCGAGTCCGGCGCCCATGTGCTGGTCGAAAAGCCGATCACGGCGACGGCTGCCGAGGCACGCGACCTGATCGCGATCGCCGCGCGGACGGATCGGGTACTGCAGGTGGGGCATCTCGAACGCTTCAATCCGGTGATCCTCGCGATCAGCGGTGGCCTGAAAAGCCCGCGATTCATCGAATCGAACCGGCTTGCGCCATTCAAGGTCCGCGGCACCGACGTCAGCGTCGTGCTGGACCTGATGATCCATGACATCGACCTGGTCGAGCATATGGTGCAGTCGCCGATCGCGACGATCGATGCGGTAGGCGCGCCGGTTTTCACGGACGAAATCGACATCGCGAATGCGCGCATCCGTTTCGACAATGGCTGCGTTGCGGACGTCACGGCGAGCCGTATCAGCCTGAAGGCGGAACGCAAGATCAGGATCTTCCAGGCCGACGCCTACCTGTCCATCGATCTGCAGCAGAAACTGCTGACCACCGTGCGCCGCCCGGCGGTCATGCCGGAAGGCGAGATGCCGGCGGTGACGGTCGAAGAGCGCAGATTCGAGCCGGGCGACGCGCTGCTTGCCGAGATCGAGTCGTTCCTGGGGACGATCGCGCGGGGCAGCCGGCCGGTCGTGACCGGAGCGGACGGTCTGCGCGCGCTCGAGACCGCGACGCGGATCGCTGAGCTGGTCGGCCGCCGTTTATACTGAACGTCATGCAGCCGACCGACACGAGTGACCCGGATTACTTCCACAAGGTCGTGGACTGCCAGTGGGCGTGTCCCGCACACACGGACGTTCCCGAATACATCCGGCTGATCGCCCAGGGCCGCTATTCCGACGCTTACATCGTCAATCGCGAATCCAACGTGTTCCCGGGCATCCTGGGCCGCGTCTGCGACCGCCCCTGCGAGCCGGCCTGCCGGCGCGGGCGGGTCGAGGCGAAGCCGGTTGCCATCTGCCGGCTGAAGCGCGTCGCCGCGGACCTGCGCGACGACATCACCGCACGGCTGCCGAAGGCGCCCGCGCACCGGAACGGCAAGCGCGTCGCCTGCATCGGCGCAGGCCCCGCGACCCTTACCGTCGCGAACGACCTGCTGCCGCTCGGCTATGAAGTCGTGATCTTCGAGCAGTACGCCATCGCCGGCGGCCTGATGCGGACCAATATCCCGTCGTTCCGGCTGCCCGCGCAGGTGCTGGATGAAGAAATCGGCTATGTGACCGGCATGGGCGCCGACCTGCGGCTCGGTTCCCCGGTCACGAGCATGCAGAAGCTCCTCGACGAGGGCGGATTCGACGCCGTGTTCGTCGGCACGGGTGCGCCCAGGGGCAAGGAGTTGAAGCTGCCGGGCCGCGCCGACACGGACCGCATCCATATCGGGATAGCCTGGCTCGAATCAGTGGCCTTCGAGCATGTCGAATCGATCGGCGAACGCGTACTGATCATCGGCGTCGGCAATACCGCGATGGATTGCTGCCGGACGTCCCTGAGGCTGGGGGCGAGGAACGTCAAGGTGATGGCGCGCAAGCCCCGCGGCTTCTTCAAGGCCTCCGAGTGGGAACTCGAGGACGCCGAGGAGGAGAACGTCGAGATCATCATCAATCACGCGCCGAAGGCCTTCGTCGTCGCAGGGGGAAAGCTCACGGGCATGACTTTCGAACGTCTGGAATACGTGATGGACGGCGCGGAGATCCGGGACCAGCGCGTGGTCGAGGAAGTGTTCATTCCCTGCGATGACGTGATACTCGCGATTGGCCAGGAAAACGCGTTCCCGTGGGTCGAGCGCGACCTGGGAATCGAGTTCGACAAATGGGAGGTACCGAAGATCGACAAGCTGACCTTCGAGTCGACGCGGCCCGGCGTGTTCTTCGGCGGCGACGGGGCTTTCGGCCCGAAAAACATCATCTGGGCCGTCGAGCACGGCCACCAGGCGGCGATCTCGATCCACAAGCATTGCCAGGGCGAGGCGCTCGTGCAACGCCTCCCGCGCGGCGTCACGCTGCAGAGCCGCAAGGTCGGCATGAACGAGTGGTCGTACAAGAACGACTACGACGCGCAGGAACGCCGGCTGATGCCGCACGTGAGCCTGAGGGAGCGCTTCAAGCGCCTGAACATCGAAGTCGAGCTCGGTTTCGACGCGGAGCGCGCGGCCGAGGAGGTCGCCCGCTGCCTCAATTGCGACATACAGACCGTGTTCCACGCGAAGCTCTGCATCGAATGCGATGCCTGTATCGACATCTGCCCGACCGACTGCCTGACCATTACCGTCAACGGCGAGGAGCAGGACGTCGTCCAGCGCCTGAAGGCGCCGCGACTGAACCCGGCCCAGCCGCTGTTCGTCTCCGAGGCACTGAAGCAGACTGGCCGCGTCATGATCAAGGACGAGGACCTGTGCGTGCACTGCGGCCTGTGCGCGGAACGCTGCCCGACTGATGCCTGGGAGATGCAGAAGTCCTGGATCAAGATTCCCTACGCCGAGGATGAGGCCCGATGCCAGAGCGAGCCAGCGCTTCGCCGCGCATAAACGACTTCACGCTCAAGTTCGCCAACGTCAATGGCTCGGGATCCGCCAGCGCGAACTCGCTGGTCATGAAGGCGATCTTCCGGATGGGCGTGCCCGTCGTCGGCAAGAACTTCTTCCCGTCCAACATCCAGGGGCTGCCGACCTGGTACGAGATCCGCATTACCCGCGACGGCTGGCGTGCGCGCTCCGGGCGGATCGACGTCATGGTGGCAATGAACGCCGAGACCTATGCGCGCGACGTTCGCGAAGTCGCCGCCGGCGGATGCCTGCTCTACGACTCGACCTGGCCCAGCAGCGCCCTGCTGTCGCGCGACGACATCCGGACCTACGGCGTGCCCTTCGCGGATCTCTGTAACGCGAACTTCGAGGGCGCCCGGGCCCGCACGCTGATGAAGAACATCATGTATGCGGGCGCACTCGCGGCGTTGATCGATCTCGACCTCGCGGTCATCCGCTCGCTGCTGGCGGAGACGTTTGCAAAGAAGCCGGCGCTGGTCGAATCGAACATGAAGGCGATCGAGATCGGCCACCGGTACGCGCAGGAGCACTTCGAGTGCCCGCTGCCGACCCGCGTCGAACGCATGGACGGGACTGCCGGCCACGTCATGATCGACGGCAACACCGCGGCTGCACTCGGCTGCCTGTACGCCGGCGCGACGGTCGGCGCGTGGTACCCGATCACGCCATCCACCTCGCTGATGGACGCGTTCCGCGGTTTCTGCGCGCGCCACCGCGTGGATCCGGAGACCGGCCGCAACGATTACCTGATCGTGCAGGCCGAGGACGAACTCGCCGCGATCGGGATTGTGATCGGCGCGTCGTGGAACGGCGCGCGCGCATTCACGCCGACCTCGGGCCCCGGCATCTCGCTGATGGAGGAGTTCATCGGGCTCGCGTACTACGCCGAGGTGCCAGCCGTCATATTCGACGTGCAGCGCGTAGGCCCATCGACCGGGATGCCGACCCGCACGCAGCAGTGCGACCTGCTGGCCTGCGCCTATGCCTCGCACGGCGACACGCGCCACGTGCTGCTGTTTCCGGACTCGCCGGAAGAGTGCTTCCAGATGGCGGTCCAGGCCTTCGATCTCGCCGAGCGGCTGCAGACGCCGGTGTTCGTGCTGCTCGATCTCGACATCGGCATGAACGACTGGATGGCGCCCGACCTGACATGGGACGACAGCTATCGTCCGGACCGCGGCAAGATGCTGACGGACGAACAGATCGCGGGGCTCGGCAAGTTCCATCGCTACCTCGACCCCGACGGCGACGGCATCCCGTACCGGACGCTGCCCGGCGTCAGCCCGAAGGCGGCCTATTTCACCCGGGGTTCGGGGCATAACCGCTTCGGCGTCTATACCGAGGATTCCGCCGAGTACCAGGATGTCATGGACCGCCTGACGCGCAAATTCAGGTCGGCAGCGGCGCTCGTGCCGAAGGCGGCCACCGACGGGCGCGCCGCGAAGACAGGCATCGTGAGCCTCGGATCCTGCGACGCGCCGGTGCGCGAGGCGCTCGCGAGCCTGCGCCGGTCCGGGACCACGATCGATTACCTGCGCGTGCGTGGCTTCCCGTTCGGCGAGGAGGTCGAGGAGTTTCTCGACTCGCACGAGACGATCTTCGTGGTCGAGCAGAACCGCGACGCGCAGCTTCGCTCACTGCTGGTACTCGAAACCGAGGTGGAAAAGCGCAAGCTGCGCTCCATCCTGCACTACGACGGCCTGCCGATGCCGGCGTCGTGCATCATCGAGGGCGTCAATACGGCACTGGCCAAGGAGGCCGCCGCATGAGTTTCATCGCCAAACCGAAAGTCGCGAACCCGAGCCTGCCGCCAAACGAACTGGGGCTGAACCGCCGCGACTATGAAGGCAGCATGTCCACGCTGTGCGCCGGTTGCGGCCACGATTCGGTGACCGCCGCCATCGTGCAGGCGGCTTTCGAGATGGCGCTGCCGCCGCAGAGCGTCGTCAAGCTGTCGGGCATCGGCTGCTCGTCGAAGACAACCGCGTACTTCGTCGCCGGCGCGCACGGCTTCAACGCGGTGCACGGCCGCATGCCGTCCATCGCGACGGGCGCCAATGCCGCCAACCGGAACCTGCGCTATATCGGCGTTTCCGGCGACGGGGATTCGCTGTCGATCGGTGTCGGTCAGCTCGCGCACGCGATCCGGCGCAATCTCGACATGGTTTACATCCTGGAGAACAACGGCGTCTACGGGCTGACCAAGGGCCAGTTCTCGGCATCGGCCGACGTCGGCTCGCGCTCCAAGAAAGGCGTAGCCAACGAACAGGAGCCGATCGATCCGGTGCTGCTCGCGCTCGCGCTCGGCGCGTCGTTCGTCGCGCGCAGCTTCTCCGGCGACAAGGAGCAACTGGTGCCGCTCATCAAGGCGGGCCTGTCGCACAGCGGGTTCGCGATCATCGACGTGCTGTCGCCCTGCGTGACATTCAACGATCATGAGGGATCGACCAAGAGCTACGCTTACGTGCGCGAACATTCGGAGACGCCGGTCGCCGCCGACTACGTCGCGCCACAGCGCGAGATCAGCGTCAGCTATGCGCCGGGCGCGGTCCTGCCGGTCACGATGCACGACGGCAGCAACATCCTGCTGCGCAAGCTCGACCCGGCATATGATCCCACCGATCGCGCGCGCGCGGCTGGCTACGTCCAGGAGCGCGCGATACGGAACGAATACGTGACCGGCCTCATCTATGTGGACCAGAAGCGCCGGGATTTCCACGCGCGCGCCAATACCACGCAGGCTGCGCTGAACAGCGTGCCGTACGAACGACTGTGCCCGGGCTCGGCAAAGCTGTCGAAGATTCTCGGCTCATTCCGCTGAAGCGCAGCCATCGAGCGCCCGGTATTGCCGGCGGGCTCGCCGTCCGGCTCGACGCCGCCGGGCGGGTCGGCTGCGATGGTCGCCGACCGGCAGCGCGTGACGGTGAATGCCGCGTCGCCCGAGAGCTGGAGTGGGTGTCAGACATCGCTGACATGATGCGTGACTCTGGAGCGGGTGAGAAAGCGGCCTCATAATGGTCGCGCATGCCTGACTCCATCGAACCTGTCAGCTACCAGCTCGCAGAGCGCGATCCGGCCGCGTTCGTAAAGCGTTTCGCCGGCAGCTTCGCGCGTTATGGTTTCGCCGTGGTCGGCGAGCACGAGCTTCCGCAGGCGCTGATCGACGGTTGCCTCGACCGCTTCAAGCAATTCTTTGCGCAGCCTGAAGAGTCCAAACTGCGTTACCGCGTCCCCGGCATCGGCGGCGCACGGGGCTACACGCCGTTCGGTGTGGAAACCGCAAAAGGCGCGACGCATCACGACCTGAAGGAGTTCTGGCAGATCGGACGCGAACTGCCGCCGGGTCATCGTTATCGCCCGTCGATGCCGGACAACGTCTGGCCTGCCGACGACCCGGAGTTCAAGCGCGCTGCGCTCGACCTGTGGGAGGCATTTGACCGAATGGGCCGCAAGCTGCTGCAGGCCATCGCGGTTCACCTGAAACTTCCGCCGCACTGGTTCGACGACAAGGTCGGCGAAGGCAACAGCGTGTTGCGCGTGATTCATTACCCGCCGTTGCCGGCGGATGCGACCGGCGTGCGCGCCGGCGCGCACGAGGACATCAATGTGATCACGCTGCTGCTGGGAGCGGAGGAGGGCGGACTCGAGCTGCTCGACCGCAACGGGCGCTGGCTGCCGGTCAACCCGCCACCGGGAACGCTGGTCTGCAATGTCGGCGACATGCTGCAACGGCTTACCAATCACGTATTGCCGTCGACGACGCACCGCGTCGTGAATCCGACGGGCGCGCGGCTCAATCGTCCGAGATACTCGATGCCGTTCTTTCTCCACTTTAACTCGGATTTCCCGATCGCGACGCTGCCGGGCTGCGTCACGCCGGAGCGCCCGGCCATCCATCCGCAGCCGATACTCGCGGACGATTACCTGCGCGAACGTTTGCGCGAAATCAAGCTGATCTGAAGGAAACGGTAACGGGCGTGGCCAAACTCTACTTCTACTATTCGACGATGAATGCCGGCAAGTCGACATCGCTTCTGCAGTCCAGCCACAACTATCGTGAGCGCGGCATGCGCACGCTCGTCTACACGGCACAGTTCGATCAGCGCGGCGGCGGACGCGTGCATTCGCGCATCGGGTTGTCGAGCGAGGCGCGGCATTTTGCCCGGGGCTCGGATCTGTACGATGAGATCGCGGGCGAGCATTCGAAGGAGCCGGTCAGTTGCGTGCTGCTTGACGAAGCGCAGTTCCTGCTGCCGGCGCAGGTGGATCAGCTGGCCGCGATCGTGGACCGTCATTCGATACCGGTACTCTGTTACGGGCTGCGCACGGATTTTCGCGGCGAGCTCTTTCCGGGCAGCTCGCGGCTGCTGGCGCTCGCCGATGAACTGAGCGAACTGAAGACGATCTGCCATTGCGGCCGCAAGGCCACCATGTGCGTGCGCGTCGGTGCTGACGGCAGTGTCGAGCGCGATGGCGAGCAGGTCGAGATCGGGGGCAACGAACGATACCTGTCCCTGTGTCGACGCCATTACTTCGAAGCGGCCGGCCGGGGGCATCCGGGCTGACCATGCGCAGCTCCCGGCGGTCCATTGCCGCGGCGCTCGCGCTGTCCCTGGCGTTCAACGTCGCATCCGCGCAGGAAGCAAAGCCCGATGCCAGCACGGACGAAGTGCTCGACAATGGCTGTCGCCAGCAACAGCCGGAAGAACAACCCGCGCTTGAATCCATGCGTGCGGGCCTGCAGCGCAGCGTGTGCAGCACGGCACGGTTCGTCGACCGCATGTTCGGCGGCGAGCACGAGTATGCGGAAATGGAGGACGACAGCAACGGCCGCGCGGGATTCGGGCTCGGCTGGAACGAGCTGGACGGAATCGACACGGATGTGCGGTTCCGCGCGAGCGTGACTCTGCCGGCGCTGAGCGAGCGCTTCAGCGCGACGCTCGGTCGCGCGAGCCGTGACGAGTTCGTGGCCGACGAGCTGTTCGGCGTGGGTTCATTCGGGGCTTCGTTCACCGACGACGAGCCGGCCGACTGGTTCGCCGGCCTCGGCTATCGCATGCATCGCGGCCGCGACAGCCGGTTCGACCTGGGCGCCGGCATGCAGCTCCAGTCGCCGCTGAATCCTTACGTCAACGGGCGCTATCGGCATTATTACTACCTGAAGAACGACGTGCTGCTGACCTTGCGCAGCACCGTGTTCTGGGAGAACGACGAGGGCCTGGGATTCACCCAGGCGGTCGATTTCGATCGCGTACTGGGCCGCGACTACCTGTTGCGTTGGGGGAATTCGGTCCGGATCTCGGAGGAAACGGAAGGGGCGCGCTGGCGCACGCGACTCGCGCTCTACCAGGCGATCGATTATCGCCGGGCCATGCGCTATGACCTGCGGGTTCGCGGCGAAACCGACGGTACCCAACCGGACCTGTATGGATTCCGGGCGACGCACCGCCGCTCGAAATGGCGCGAGTGGCTGTTCCTCGAGTTCGGCCTCGGCATTTTCTGGGCGGACGGCCCGGAACCTTCCGACCGCTGCAATGGATGCTTCGATGCGCGCATCGGTTTCGAGTTGTTGTTCGGCGACGCCTATGATCGCGCCTTGCGCCGGCATGTGCGTGCGGACGACGCGGAAAAGCAGCGCTGACCCGGGTCGCTGGATTCGCTACCGCACAGGCTGCAACGCCTGGGCGTGAGGCTACGCCTACGAGGGCTATGCGGTCGGCCAGGGCCAAGTGACCTGCCTGGCCGGGCTGGGCAGCCGGTGAACAAACCGCGGCTTTTTTTGTCAAATCCGGCTACTGCAGCGCGGAAAAACAGGTAAAAAAAGGCATGCTTCAGCCAGGCACCGCCGCCGACGGCCGCCAGCCCGGCAAAAAGACCGGGAATACGGATCCTTCGGACTCGTATGAACCGACTGTAGAGCTCTATTCGGACCCGACGGCTGAGCTTGTCGGTTCCGCGGATGGAGAATCAGAGGCAGCGCCGCCCTCGATCGCGCGCCCCGAGGTGACGCCAAATGGCGACATCGGCCATGTGCTCGATGAGCGTTATGTCATCGAGGAGCGGCTGGGTCAGGGCGGTTCCGCCTTGATCATGCGCGCCCGGGACCTGCACGGACGCGGTGCGCGCCAGAACGGCCACATCGCCATCAAGACACTGCGGCCCGAATTACGTTTTCGGCCCCAATCCATTGCGCGGCTGCAGCGTGAGTTCCGCCAGACCCAGTTACTCGAGCATCCGAATGTCGTGAGGCAATTCGATATCGGCTGCGATAACGGCAACTGGTTCATCGCGATGGAGCTGCTGGACGGCGAGCCTCTGCGCAAACGCCTGAAGGCCGCGCCGGATGGCCTGCCGGTGCCGGAGGCGATGCGCATTGCCGCGGCCTGCGGCGACGCCCTGGCCCACGCGCACGCTCAGGGCGTAACCCACGGCGACCTGAAGCCCGACAACGTCTTCGTCACCGATTCCAGGGACGTGCGAGTGCTGGATTTCGGCGTGGCGCCGGACGCACCGGCGACACGGGCTGATTCGACGCCGCCGGAATCGGTGGTACCCGCGGCGACGAAGGCCTATGCGAGTCCGGAAGTGCTGGCTGGGCTTGCGCCCGAGCCGCGCGACGACGTGTTCAGCCTGGCCTGTGTCGTTTACGAAATGCTGACGGGGCGGCATCCGTACGGCCGACTCGGCGCCGACGAGGCCATGCAGCAGCGGGTTGCCGTCGAACGCGTGCCGGGCCTGACCGCGAAGCAGTGGAATGCACTGGCAGCGGGATTGGCCTGGACCCGCGCGGCCCGGCCCGCGCATGTGCGGGATCTGTTGCGATCGTTGTCGGTCGACCCGGCGCCCCCGGCCCCGGTCGCAAAGCACCGGCCGCCGGCGCGCATTTCTGTTGCAACTCCCCGCTGGGCCGAACGGATGCGCGGGCAGGCCGTCGGGATGGTTGCCCTGATCGGCATGGTGATCGTGCTCGCGATCGTGGAAGCGGGGGACGGCCCCGAGCCGGCCGCGATGGCCGTAGCCGCCAGTCCGGCCAATACCGGCATTGCTGCGGCGTCGGATATCGCCGGAGTCGAAGCCGGAGAATTCATCGCTGACCTGCCACCGATGCCGCCTGCGGCCGACGTGCGCAAGGCCGCCGCGCGCGCCGGGCCGGCTCGTCATGTCTCGTTCAAGACCGAAAGAATGGTGGTGAGTCGCGGCGCGGTATCGGCGGCAATCCCGATCCAGCTCGATCCCGGCGCCCGTCGTGTCAAAGTAGAGTGGCGCATGGGTGACGGCAGCGCAGTTGCCGGTCGCGATTACGGGGGCCCCGCCAGCGGCAGCGCGACGTTTCAGGAACGCCAGACGGATCGCATCCTCTATGTCCCGATCGTGAACGATTATTCGGTCACCGGCGACCGATCGTTCACCGTCGAGCTGACCGGAGCGCCTGCCGGTGCAGAGCTGGGCTCGCCGCGCCGTATCGAAGTCACCATCCAGGGCGCGGGCTGACCCCGGAAGTCAGCGGATACGGCGTATTCGCGACTGGCGTCCAATCGGGATCACCGGCGCGTGATCGTGCAGCAGCGCCCGCAGTCGCGCCGGCATCCCCGAGACGGCCGGCAGTACCAGATCGGCGGGCACCGGTCGCGACAATAAATAACCCTGAATGCACATCGACGGATGCGCAATCAGCCAGTCGAGCTGTGCGCGGTTCTCGACGCCTTCGGCGGTGATCTCGAGTTTCAGGCTCTGGCAAAGCGCGATGATCGCCGTTGCGATCGCCTGCGAACGCGCGCTGGTATCGATGCTCGCAATGAGGCTCCGATCGAGTTTCACCCGGGTCAGCGGCAGCTGTTCGAGTGAGGCCAGCGACGAGTAGCCGGTGCCGAAATCATCGAGCGCGACGCCGACGCCGAGGGCGCGCAATTGACGCAATGCCTCGATCGTATGCTGCCCGGTCTGCAGGACGTTCTCCGTCAGTTCGATCTCGATGCAGCCCGGTGGCAGGGCATGGTGTGTCAGCAGGTCCTGGACCGTGTCGACGAAACGCCTGTCGAGCAGCTGCAGTGAGGAGACATTGACCGCAACCCGGACCTCCGGCCAGTCCGCGCGATGCCACAGCGCAGCCTGTTCGACGGCCGACCTCAATACCCAGTCGCCGATCTCCCGGATGAGACCGCAGTCCTCCGCCACGGGCAGGAAGTCCTGCGGATACGCGTAGGCGCCGGTCGGGAGCCGCCAGCGCAGAAGGCTTTCGACCAGCGACGTTTCCAGGGTGGCGATCTCGACCTCCGGCTGGAAGAACAACTCGAATTCGCCGCGCTCGACGGCCCGGCGCAATCCCTGCTCGGTTGCGAATTTGGCAGTCGCGGCGTCGAGCAGTTCGGGGCTGAACATGCTGAGCTGGCTGCGACCGCTGGCCTTGGCACGAAACAGCGCCGCATCCGCCGCCCGCAGCAGCGCTTCCGGATCGCGCCCATGACCGGGAAAGACGCTCGCGCCGACACTGAGACTCATCAGCAGTTCGCGTCCATCGACGAACAGCGGTTCCTGGAACGCGCGCACCAGGGATTCGCCGGCGTCCTGTATCTGGGCGACTCCCGCGGCGCCTTCATACACCACCGTGAATTCATCGCCGCCGAGGCGCGCGGTGAATCCTGCGGCGCCGACGGTGCTGGACAGGCGTTCCGCGATAGCCTGCAGGACGCGGTCTCCGAACGCATGGCCCATGCTGTCGTTGACGTACTTGAAATGGTCCAGGTCCAGGAACAGCACGCCCACGAGGTCATTGCGTGCGGCGGCTGAACGCAGGGCCCGGTCGAGGTGCGACAGCAGCTGCCGGCGATTCGGCAGCCGCGTCAGCGAATCGTGCTCGGCGAGGTGCAGCAGCTGGCGGGTGCGTTTCTCGACCTTGGCCTCGAGCTGGCCATGGTATTCGCTGGCCAGTGCCTGTGCCGCCGCCAGTTGTTCGGCCATGTGGTTGAAGGAAACCGCGAGCTGGTCGAGCTCCCGGATGCCGCCGCGCGGGACCGTCACATTCGCGGCACCCTGGGCGAGCCGTTGCGTCGCGGCCAGGAGCCTGCGTACCGGTCTGACCACGCTGACGACGGTGTTGACCGAGGTGGCGAGGAGCAGCAGAAGAATGCCGACGCTGAGCCAGGCGAATAGTGTGCGTCGCCTGCCTTCGCGCTCCGAAATGGCCGACAGTACGTCGTTCGACTGGCGCCTGGCCGATGCGAATGCCTTCGCGGCCTCGAAGCTGGCGCTCGCCTTGCGGATCGCGGCGGTCAGCGCCGAGTGACTGGCAGTGAACTCCTCGATCCGGGACTCGCGCTTCAGATCCATTCGTACCAGCAGATTGCGCAATCGCCCGGCCCGGCCGAGATCGCGCTGCATCTTGTCCAGCCAGTCCTGTCCCTCGGCGCGTACGATGCTCGGCCCGTTGTCCCGCAACAGTGCGGTCAGGGCGGCTTCATCGCGTTGCATGGCCCGCACGTCTTCCGCCGCATAGCCCTGGGGAACCGCGAATGCGACCAGCCGCGCACCCATGCCGTCCAGCAGGCGGTTGACGTCGACCAGGTATTCGCGCGACGGTGCCCGTCCGACAATTCTCCAGGTCCGGTCGAGCGACGCGATGACGCGCGTGTCCAGTGACGCCAGTTCGCCGCCCAGTTCCAGCAGCAGCAACCGCCTGGAATCGGATGCCCGGACCAGTTCTTCCGCCAGCCCGATATGGGCGGCTGCCTGCATTTCCAGATCGACGAGCGAATCCGGATCCAGTGTCGGCGCCAGCACGGATCGATGGGCTTCGCTGGCGGCCACCAGTGCCTGGACGGCTTCTTCGTACCGCCGTTCGCGCTGGGTGTCGTCCTGGTCCGCGCGCGCGAGTGTCGCTCGATGCATTTGCTCCAGCGCAACCGGCAAGGCGTCAGCCTCCGGTTGTGACTCGACCGAAGGCGAGGCGACGTAGCGGTTCTCGATGGTTCGGGCAATCGTGAGGCCGTGTTCGGATACGACGTTGGCGACGACAGCCAGTGTCGCAACTGCCGCAAATGCAATGGTCAGCCGCGGTGCAATGCCAAGCGGCCGGTCGAATCGAATCCAGTTAAATGCCCGCCGCCACGCCGGAACGCGGGCGGGTTCTGCAACCGAAGTGGCAGGTAGCTGATGACTCATCGGGCGCGCCGCATCCCCGGACCCAAGGCCCTCGATCATGCGATTCGCCGGGGTCCCCGATGTGTGCTGCAGTCAGCCAGTCTGTTCGGGCAAGTGTGACGGGTGTCTCAGTGTGGGCGGACTCCGTCCACGCCGCGCGCGGGACGGAATCCGACTTCCACATTATGTTCCTGCTGGTCGTCCACGAGCGGTATGCCGCCTGCGCCGACGTCGATGCCATCGAGGAGGATCTGGCAGCTTCCTGCATCGTCGACGCTTGCGCGTTTCTCGACGACGATGCGGTAGCGGGTCTCGCCGAATCGATAGCCGATCGCGTAGCTCGTCCAGTCGGCCGGCATGCAGGGCGCAACATGGAGCCGGTCGGCTTCGCGACGGAGTCCGAGCAATGACTCGACGATCAGGCGGTAGAGCCAGCCGGCCGAACCCGTGTACCAGGTCCAGCCACCCCGGCCAACGTGCGGCGCGACGGCATAGACGTCCGCGGCCACGACATACGGTTCCGCCTTGTAGGTCGCGACAGTTTCCGGCGTGCGCGCATGATTGACCGGGTTGATGTGTGAAAGCAGTTCGAATGCGCGGCGGCTGTCGCCCAGTTGCGCGAATGCCATCGCGGCCCAGATGGCGGCGTGGGTGTACTGACCGCCATTCTCCCGGACTCCCGGAACGTAGCCCTTGATGTAGCCCGGGTCGAGCTCCGACGTGTCGAACGGCGGATCGAGCAGCCGCACCAGGCCCTGGTCGCGCTGGACCAGGCGACGTTCCAGCGCATCCAGCGCCAGTCGCGACCGCGCCGGTTCGCCTGCTCCGGAAAGCACCGACCAGCTCTGGGCGATCGAATCGATGGAGCACTCGGCATTGAGAATGGAGCCGAGCGGCTGGCCATCATCGAACCAGGCCCGCAGGTACCATTCGCCGTCCCATGCATGCTTGGCGATGTTGCGGCGGAGTTCGGCCGCCTGTGCCCGGCAGCGTTCCGCAAACGGCGCGTCGTCATGTTGCAGGGCGATCCCGGCGAACGACACGAGCACCTTGTGCAGGAAGAAACCGAGCCACACGCTTTCGCCCTTGCCGTGAATGCCGACCAGGTTCATTCCGTCGTTCCAGTCGCCGGATCCCATCAGCGGCAAGCCGTGCCTGCCGAAACGCAGGCCATGCTGGATGGCGCGCACGCAATGCTGATACACGCTGGCCGCTTCGCTGGCGCGGCCTGGCAGGTCGTAGTAGGACTCCTCGTCGACTCCGAGCCCGCGTCCCTCCAGGAAATGGATGCGCTCGTCGAGGATCGTCGCGTCGCCGGTGCATTCGACATAGCGGCAGACCGCGAGCGGCAGCCACAGGTAGTCGTCGGAACAGCGCGTGCGGACGCCCCGGCCCGCGGGTGGATGCCACCAATGCAGCACATCGCCTTCCGGGAACTGCTGCCCGGCACAGCGCAGCAGGTGCTCGCGCACGAGCCGCGGTTCGGCGTGCACGAGTGCCATCGCATCCTGCAGCTGGTCGCGGAAGCCGTAAGCGCCGCCCGACTGCGAATAGCCGCTTCTCGCCCATAACCGGCAGGCCTGCACCTGGTACGGCAGCCAGCCATTGCACAGGACATTGAGCGAGGCATCGGGCGTTTCGACCTGAACCGTGCCGAGCGTCCGCTGCCAATACTGCTGCACCCTTTCCAGCGCATTGCGCGCCGTGCCGGACGTGCGCAGCCGGAGCGCAAGCCTGCGGGTCTCCTCGACGTCACGTCCCGCGCCGAGCCGGAATATGATCTCGCGCTCCTCCCCATCGGCCAGTTCGAACGGCACCTGGATCGCCCCGCATGGGTCGAGCGCCGCGCCCAGCCGGCCGGACAGCCGCGAGCGGATCATCGCATCCGGCGCACGGAACGTGCGATTACGCCCGATGAACTCGGTGCGGTCGCCGGTCAGGGCTCGCGACATGTCGTCGACGTCGAAGAAGGCGACGCGGCCGGAGAACTCGCTGTTGTAGGCATTGCGCGCGAGCAGCGCACCGCTGGTCGGGTCGATTTCGGTGATGACATGCATGGCCGATTTCGAGCGCAGGTCGCCGAGCACCCATTCGACGTAGCCAGTCGCGGTCAGCTGGCGCGCGCGTCCGCAGCCGTTCCTGACTTTCAGCACCGAATACTTGACCGCCAGTTCGAGATCCACGTAGATCCAGAGCTCGGTGTGAATGCCGCCGGCGGTATGCTCGAACACGCTGTACCCGAAGCCGTGGCGGGTCACGTACGGCATCGCGCCCCCGCAGGGCTGCGGCGCAGGTGACCAGTAGTGGCCACTTTCTTCGTCGCGCAGGTAGATGGCCTCGCCGCCGGTGGCTCCGACCGGGTCGCCGCTCCACGGAGTCAGCCGATACTCGTGGGCGTTCTCGAACCACGTGTAGGCAAGTCCGCTTTCCGACAGCACGGTGCCGAAGTCCGGATTGGCGATGACATTGACCCAGGGAACCGGCGTCATCGCCGATTGGGTCGTCGTGATTACATACTCGCGGCCATCCGCGCTGAACCCGCCGAGCGGATTGCCAAGAACGAGCTCCGGGCGCTGCGGCTGGGGGGGCGCCGGGGGTTCCGGTCGATGGGTGCGGGTGGTTGCGAGGCGTGCGACGCTCCGATCGGAGAGTTTCCGGCGACCGACCTGTTCTGCCAGCGTTCCACGCCTGTCGGTGATGATGATGCGGGCCGCTGCCTGCAGCAATGTCCGGTCTTCGATCGAGATCTGGTCGGCATACCGGACGAATATGCCGCCCGGCCGGTCGATCGAGCTGGCTTCGATGCCGGTGGCGATGAGTCCCATGATCTGGTCCTGGAGCCGTTGCCGGTAACCGACGTGATCCTCGTTCCAGATCACGAGATCCACGACCAGGCCCTTGAGGCGCCAGTAGGAGTGGCAACGGATCAGCTGTCGGGCCAGATCGACATTGGCGCCGTCCGAGACCTTCAACAGGACGATCGGCAGGTCGCCGGAGATGGCGTAACCCCAGAGGCCGGCCTGCCCGCGCTGATTCCGCAGCATGACGGCGGCATCGGCGCGCAGCGCAGGATTCGCGTAGAGCACGAAACCGGCCAGGCGGCCGAATATCTGCGCATCGCCAGCCGTCGCATTGATCTGACGCAACATGACCCCGCTGTGCGTCCACGCGAGGTCGAATACACGGTCCGCGAGATGGCGGTCGCGGTACCGGTCGATCAGTGCCAGACAGGTCTCGCGGTTGTCGGCGGCGCCGGAGATGAAATCGAGCGTCGCGGACTGTCCTGGCGCAAGCGTGATCTCGCAGCGGATCGCCGCGACCGGCTCCAGCACGGAGCCCTCGGCACCGGACAGTTCTCCCAGGCCGGACAGCGCCTGCGGCGCCGCAATGGTCCGGCCGCGGCCGATGAAGCGGACGCGATCCGTTTCATACGACACATTGTCTATCGCGGCGCCGTGAGTCGCCAGCTGATGAAATGCCCATGGCGCCGGATCGCGGGCGGATCGCGGCCGCCGCGTGCTGAGGATCGTGCGGCGCTCGCGGACGATCTCGGTCTGAATGAACAGGTTGCCGAACGATGGCTGCAACGCGTCCGCTGCCGGCGCAGCGAGCACGATCTCCGCGTAGCTGGTGATTTCGACCGTCCGGCGCGTTCGCGCATGATTGGTGACGCGGATCCGGCGCAGCTCGATGTCGTCCTCCGGCGAGACGACGATTTCCGAGTAGGTCTCGTAGTCCAGGTCGCGCCGCCGGAACTCGACACGTCCTTCGGAGAACATGGCCTCGTAACTGTCCGCCTGACGCAATGTCGGCTGTTGCGTCGCCGACCAGTACTCGCCGGTCCCCGCATCGCGCAGGAAGAAGAACGAGCCCCAGTTGTCGCTGGTCGGATCCTCGCGCCAGCGCGTGACGGCGAATTCGCGCCAGCGACTGTAGCCGCCGCCCGCATTGGTCACCATGACGTGATAGCGGCCATTCGAGAGCAATTGCACCTCCGGCGACGGCGTGTCCGGGCCGATCGGCGGTTGTGCCGCCTTGTCGGCCAGGTCGGAGAAAGCACCGACTTCGGATTGCGCCGCGATATGGGCATGGACGGCTGCAGTCTTCGGGATTTTTTCCTGCAGCAGCAGGAGCGTGGCCTGGAACTGCGGATCCGATTCGAACCGCCGCTGCATCGGCCGGTCCAGCAGCCGGTGCGCGAGCGCCAGCAGGTTCATACCCTGGTGATGCGCCATGAACGACCGGACGATGGCGCTGGTCTGCCCGCGCGCGAGCCGCGCAGGCGTGAAATCGATGGCCTCGTAGAAGCCGAACTGGCCTTCCAGGCCGGCGGCGGACAGACGCTGCAGGTTGGCGCAGGCCGCTTCCGGCGCGACGATCAGTGCGAGCGCCGACGCATAGGGCGCGACCACCAGATCCTCCGCCAGTCCCCGCGTGAGGCCGAGTCCGGGAACCCCGAAGGCGTGATACTGATAGTTGAGATTCGCGTCGACGGTGTTGTAGCCGGATTCCGATATGCCCCAGGGCTGCGACCGCTGCCTGCCGTACGCGATCTGGCGCGCGACGGCGGCGCGGCAGGTCTGGTCGAGCAACGTGCCTTCGTAGGTCGGCATGACGAGCAGCGGCATCAGATACTCGAACATCGAGCCGCTCCACGAAACGAGCACGGTTTCGCCGTCGACCGTTGTCAACATGCGTCCGAGCGCAAACCAGCATTCCTGCGGCAACTGTCCCTGGGCGATCCCGACGAAATTGCTGAGCCTCGATTCCGAAGCCAGCAGGTCGTAGTAGCCCGTATCCCGCCGGAACTCGTCCACGTTGTAACCGATCGCAAGCAGATGACGGGTGCGGTCGTAGAGGAACTCGTAGTCGAAGTCGGCAAAGCGCGTCGCCTGCTGCGCCAGCCGTTCGCATTCGGTGATGCGCTGCCGGGCAACCTCGGCAGCGGGCGATGCATTCCACGCGGCCAGGTCGCGCATCGTCGGCACGCCGGTGCCGCGCCCGGGCGTCCCGACATCCGGTTCCGCGCCCGCCGAGCGCAACCACGGCGCCAGTTCGATCAGCTCATCGCGCGCGGCGTTGCATTGACGCGCGAGCGCGGCAGCCCACTCATGCGCCGCCGGCGCCATTGCCTGGTCCACGGTGTGCGCGAGTCCCGCGATCGCCTCGGCCAGGGTCTCGAGTCGATGCAGGACTGCGGCGAGCCCGTGCGGCTGGGTCGCATGCACCGGCTGCAAAAGCGCATGCACCCGGTCGAGCGCAGGCCACTCGCCGTCCGGCAGCGCCTCGGCAAGCAGGGCCACGGTGTCTGCGAGTCCACCGAACGTACGAGGCCCGACGACAGGTTCATCCGGAAGCGCGAGCAGTCCCGAGCGCAGGGTCAGCAGCAGCCCGGCGAGATTGCCGCTGTCCACCGAGGACACGTAGCGAGGCGGCAGCGGCAGCAGCGTCCGGGTGTCGTACCAGTTGAAGTAATGTCCGCGGTAGCGCGCCAGTTCCGCCATCGTGCGGAAAGTCGCATCGGTGCGCGCCAGCAGATTGCCTGCCGGGATGTAGCCGAAATCGTAGGCGGAGAGGTTGGAGAGCAGCATCATGCCAATATTCGTCGGCGACGTGCGGTGCGCGATGACCGGCCCGGGATCCTCCTGGAAATTGTCCGGCGGCAGCCAGTGATCCTCGTCGCCGACGAAGCGTTCGAAAAATGCCCAGGTCTTGCGCGCGATCCTTCGCAGGAACAGGGTCTGTTCCGCGCTCAGCCGCGCCTCTTCACGGACCAACGGCCGACTGAGCCACGACGCGAGCGCCGGTGCGGCAAGCCACAGGCCGAGCAACGGCGTAGCGGCGATCAGTGCCTCCGGCCGGAGCACGGCGAGTCCGAGCGCAGCGGCCGCCGCGATGAATGGTGCGGGCCAGAGCGCGCGGTATGTCGTTGCCAGGTCCGTGTCCTGGTTTCCCGCCTGCTGGTCATAGGGGCTCCATTCGAGCAGGTGCCTGCGCGTGATCAGCATGCGGACGACCGTGCGAACGACCGCTCCGAGACCGACGACGGCCTCGTGCGGCAGGGTGGCAAGCCTGAATGCCGTCTGTGCGAAGTTCCGGCCTGCGTCGCGGCTGACGGCGAGCAGGTGCTGCCCGTAACCCAGGTCGCGGGTCTTGCGGAGAGTGGACGCGATGAACCCGAGAACCGGTGGAATCACGAAGACTGCGGCCACCGCGATCGTCCAGCGCACCGGGTCCGGCGCAAGATACCAGCCGACCGGAAACAGGATAGTCAGTGCCGCGGGTGTCAGGCTCCGGCGCAGGTTGTCGAAGATCTTCCAGCGTGAAAGCGCGGACAGCGGGTTTCGCAACGAGCGGCGGTCCGGGCCGGGAACGCGAGGCATGAGCCAGCGCGCGATCTGCCAGTCGCCGCGGATCCAGCGTTCGTGCCTGCGGGTGTCGGCGTCGTAGCGCGACGGATACTCCTCATAGAGCATGACGTCGCTCAGCAGTCCGGAACGCGCATAGCAGCCTTCGAGCAGATCGTGGCTCAGGATCCAGTTTTCGGGAAAACGCGACTTCAGTGCGCATTCGAAGGCGCTGACTTCGTAGATGCCCTTGCCGATGAACGAGCCTTCGCTGAACAGGTCCTGGTAGACGTCGGATACCGAACGCGTATAGGGATCGATGCCTGGCTCGCTGCCGAACAACTGCGCATAGCGCGAGCGGTTGGCGCCGGCAAGGCTCGCGGCCATGCGCGGCTGCAGGATTCCGTAGCCGCCGGTGACGCGCTGCCGACTCTCGTCGTAACGCGGGCGATTGAGCGTATGCGCCATCACGGCGATCAGCTGGCGCGCGCAATCCCGCGGCAGCTCGGTATCCGCGTCCAGCGTGATGACGTAACGGATGCCGTCCAGCGCGGCCAGGTCGCCGACCATTAGTGAAAAACGGTCCTGCCCTTCGCCACGCAGCAGCAGATTCAGATCCCCGAGCTTGCCGCGCTTGCGCTCGTGACCCATCCAGCATCGTTCCGCCGGATTCCAGCGACGGGGACGGTGCAGCAGAAAGAACCGGCTGGGGCCGATTTCCGCGTACTTCGAGTTCAGGCGCTCGATGCCCGCCTGCGCGTGGCTGAGCAGCCGCGCATCGTCCGGCTGCGACTCGTCAGGCGCATCACAGAAATCCGTCAGCAGACCGAAGTGCAGCTGCCGGTCCCGGTTGCCGAGAAACCGCACTTCCAGCGCCTCGATCAGCTGTTCCACGCGATCCGTGCTGGTGAGCAGCGTCGGGACCACGACCATCGTGCGCATGTCCGACGGCAAGCCAGCGGAGAAATCCAGGCGCGGCAGCAGTCGCGGCATCGCGAGCAGTGTGGCGAGCCAGTTGGTGAGGGACGAAGCGAGCTGGCTGGCGCCGATCAGCGCGATTGCGCCCAGCCATTCCAGCCGCCAGCCGGCGAGTCGGGCGGTTTCCAGAATGGCGAGCAGGATGCCGCCGAAAAGAATCGTCAGGAACAGCATCGTGCCGAGGTACAGCGCCAGCGGATGCTCGCTTGCCCTGCGGCGCTGAAGATCCGGCCAGGACAGGCGATACGCCAGCGCCATTTCGAGTTGCGGCAGGCCGCGGTCCACGAGGTAGTACCCGACATGCGCGGTGTGATGGCCGGCGCCCAGCTCCGCGGCACTGCGCAGTGCGAGTCCGACGGCTTCCTGCGCCACTTCGATTTCCGTCCGCGGACTGCGCTTGGCGAGCCGGGCTACGACATGCCGGTAACGGTCGCGTGTGCCGAAATCCATCCGGTCATAGGTTTCGTTCGGATCGTCGCGCAGCGTCTGCTCGACGTGACTGAGCAATTCGACGAATTCGCGCCAGTCCATCGCACCGAGGAAGCGCAGACTCCCGATCGAGTTGCTGATAGAGACCTGGTCCGCCGCCTGGTTCTGGGTCTCGGCGAGCACCATCTGTTCAATCGTCTGGCTGGATTCCGCGAGACGCTGTTCGATCCACGTGAGCGGCAGCGCCAGCGCGAGCCCGTGCCCCTGCAGGCGGCGCGCGAGTTCAGCGACGAAGGAACTGACCAGCGGCGGATCCGATCTTGCCATGTCGGCGATGACCAGGATCAGATTCTTCGGGTCGCTCTCGGCGACTTCCGTCATCTGGTCCGCCCATTGCTGGGCCGCGTCGGAATATGCCCGTGCGGCGGTGATGCGGACACTGACGCGGCGCAGGTTCTCGATGAGCGCCAGGCGCAGCATGATCGGGATGGCCCAGAGCTCGCCGAGTGTCAAGGGCGCCACGGTCTGGTAGGCGGCGACGAAACGGCTCAGCGTTTCCGCATCCACGCGGCCGTCGCCATGCGAAATCGCTTCCAGCGCAATGTCGTAGGAGCGCGGCAACCCGCGCGACGGACCCTGCGCGAGACGCGGAAGTCCCCGGCTGTATCCGCGCGGCAGGTGGCGGCGCGCGGTCCGGATCTGCTCTTCGATCAGGTAGAAATTGTCGAGCAGCCATTCGCCCGCCGGCGCGATGCGTAGCTTCGATCGGACCGCCAGCGTCAACGCGTTGCAGGCCTCGATCAGGACCCGCTCGTTGTCGTCAAGACGCCCCAGCAGGCGGTTCTGCGGCGCGAAACGGCTGAGCGTGTGCGATCGGGCCAGCGTCCGGCCATGCACCTCCATCTGGTCGGCGCTGAACAGCTCGGCACGCAATGGCGTCTGGTCGTCGCCCGGCCGGTTCGAGGACGGCGTGGAGCTGCCGGAAAGAATGCGCGGGAGGGGAGTGCGAAACATCGTCAAACGATCATAACCGCAGCGTCGTCGCTGGCGGTTGTCAGACGGGCATTCGGGATCTCAGCGATCGAGTTCGAGCAGCGCCAGTTTCGCTTCTTGCAGGAAAGGCCGCTCGGTTGCGCGCCCTGTCATGTTCTCGGATTCCGATTCGGACAGCCGCTCGGCGTCCAGCGCCCAGGATTCCAGGATGCGGCGCTTCTGAGCCTGGTCGAGCCGTTCGTCGGCCAGCACGTCGCTCGGCTGCTCATAGAAACGCGTGGGGTCGAGTGCGACGGCATCCATGTCGAGGGCTTCGGGGCGAGAGTCTTGGCTCCGCCTGCTGGGCCCCAGATGCGTTCGCCGCTTGCGGTACGGGCGCATGGATTGTCTGACCGGGCTAGTCGGGTGTTCGTTCCGCCCGCGGGCGCCCGGACCCGTTGGCGGCCGACCGGACGATCCGGGAGATTGCCATGACCGCGGTCGCCGCCTTGGCATGTCGCGAACCAGCAATGAGTGCCGCGAATTCCGCCAGCACGGTGACCGCCATCGCCGGACTGCGCGTCAGCAAACGCATCGTCTTGCTGCGCGGGTAACTGCCGTCGCCAGCGTCCGGCGGCGGTCCCAGCTGTCCGGCAATAAGGCTGCGTTGCGCCCGGATTCGTTCGCGCAGTGCCTGGCGCTGCTGTTCGATGGGAACGTCGGGCTGCGCCGTCACAATCGGCTCCTGATCAGTGCGAGGTCAGCGGCGATTTCCTCACGCGTGCCGGCGAAAGCCTCGCGGCCGCGCGCCGACAGGGTCTTGAATCGCATCCACGCGAATCCCGCGCAGGCTGCATAGAACAGGACCAGAGCGACCGCGGCCGGAATCCGGTAGGGCGTATCCCAGGTGAATGCAAGCACCAGTGCGCCCGCCATCAGCAGCGCGCACAGCACGCCGATGCCAGCGATCAGCGCGGCAAACAGCAACCCGGTAATGCGCTTTTTTTCCGCGGCCCATTCCACACGCGCAAGCTGGCCGTGGAGGCCCGCCTGGGTCAGCAGCGACGACCCCGCGGAACGCAGTATCCGTACTACGTCCAGCGGGGAGATTGAGGCGGACTGGGGCGCCGGTTCCATTACATGCGTCGGTTGATCGCAATCCCGACCAGCAAGCCGAGGATCGCGCCGATGCCCACGGACTGCCACGGATGCTCGTGAACATAGGTGTTGGTGACGCGCGCGGATTCACGCGCCCGCTCGGCGATTTCGGTGCCCGCTTCCGTGAGGGATTCCTTTGCCGTTTCGACGCGTTCGGTCAGTTTCTTCTTGGCGCGTTCGAGGTCGGCGCCGGTGAGTGGCGTCATCGAAGTGATCAAGTCCTCGACGTCCGAGATGAAATTGCGCAGCTCCCCTTTGCCTTTGCGGGATGCCTGGGCCACGGCGGACTTGGCGTCCGTAGCGAGCGTTCCGGCGCTGTGCCCATTCCCCTCGGATTCCGCAATATCTGGATACCTGTTCATGGTGCTTCCTGCTCCATCGTGAGTTAAACGGCTGATGCCGCGACCGGGGAAACATAGCTCAGGACAATAGAAAGGTCTGTCAGTCGAGGACCACAAGTGGTTCGACGCCGGCCCAGGGAAAATGAAGAGGCCAACCGGATGCCGATTGGCCTGGCGGAATTGGTGGAGGCGGCGGGAATCGAACCCGCGTCCGCAAGCCCTACGCTACAGGATCTACGTGCGTGTCCAGCCTATTGATCTCGCCGCGTGCTACCCGGTTGGCGGGGAAAACACGAAGCCAGCTTCGGAGCGTTTTAGCGGTTCCAGCCCGGAGCACACCGGTTCCGCGATCCTGTGAGCGCGTCCCCCGGGTCTGGATGCACAGGCACATGCCAGTCGGGGGTTAGGCGGGATTAAGCCGCCAGAGCGTAGTTGTCGTCGTTGGCAACTATAGTTTGCAAGCGGATTTACGAGGTAGCCTGCACCTCGGCACGCCCCTGGAGTTTCGCAGCCCACGTCGAAGCCGATCGCCCCCAGAAGTCGTGCCCATATTACCAGATCCTGGTCAGCGTCGGCGCTTCATCACCCGCGCCTTTTCCCGCTGCCAGTCGCGTTCGCGCGTATGGTCGCGCTTGTCGTGTTCCTTCTTGCCGCGGGCCAGGCCGATCTCGAGCTTGGCGCGGCCGTTTTTCCAGTACATCGCCAGCGGCACGATCGTGCGGCCCTTGCGCTCGACCGCGCCGACCAGCGCATCGATCTGGCGGCGGTGCATCAGCAGCTTGCGGCTGCGCGTCGGGTCGGGGAGCACATGGGTGGATGCCGTGGGCAGTGGCGAGACATGGGCGCCGAACAGCCAGGCCTCGTCGGCCTTCAGCAGTACGTACGCTTCCTGCAGCTGCAGGCGTCCCGCACGCAACGACTTGACCTCCCAGCCGAGCAGGGCAACGCCGGCCTCGAACCGCTCCTCGATGAAATAGTCATAACGCGCGCGGCGGTTGACCGCGATGCGTCCCTCGGCTTCGTCCTTGTCCGCCATGCATCATTCTAGCGGCCGTACAGTTGTCCGCATCCATTCCGGCTGTGACAATCCCCGCCGGAGGCTGGCTTGTCATGCGTGAAGTGCACCGCAGCGCGATCGTGCCGTTCTCGCCGGGCCAGATGTACGAGCTGGTTGCGGACGTCGAGCGCTACCCGGAATTCCTGCCCTGGTGTACATCGGCCATCATCCTGATGGATGCTGGCCATGAGGTGACCGTGCAGCTCGGCCTCGCACTCGGGCCGGCGCGCGGCAGCTTCACGACGCGAAACCGCATGACACCGGGTAGCTCGGTCGAAATGCAGCTCGTGGACGGGCCATTCAGCGCGCTCGAGGGGCGCTGGCTTTTCTCGCCGATCGGGGAAGCCGGCACGCGTGCTGATCTGCGCCTGCAGTTCGAGACCAGCGGGCTCATAAGCGGCATCGTATTCGGCCCGGCATTCGAACAGGCGTGCAATCAGCTGGTGAAGGCCTTCGGACGCCGGGCGCGTGAGGTGTATGGCAACCGTTGATCGCATTGCCATCGAAGTCGCGTGTGCAGAGCGGGAGCGGCAGACCGTGCTGAAGCTCGATGTCCCGGTGAATTGCACGGCGGAGCAGGCACTGGAACTGTCCGGGATTTTTGCGCTCCATCCCGGCCTCGATCCGGCCGGCTGCGGCGTCGGTATCTTCGGACGTGAAGTCGCGCGCGACCATCCGCTCGCCGCCGGCGACCGCGTCGAGGTATTGAGGCGGCTGCCGGAGGACCCGCGCGAACGACGCAGGCGGCTCGCGCGCGATGGCAAAGCGATCGGCGGGCGCTCAGCCGGCAGCCGGTGATTCCTTGGGCGGAATCGGAATCGGCTGCTCGACGCGCGTCACCGTGTCGCCCTCGAACCACACGACCAGGTGACGCTTCGCCACCTTTCGCGAGTGGCCGCGGCGCAGGCTGTATACGTAATCCCATCGATCGGGATCGAACGTATCGATCACCATCGGCGTGCCTAGCAGGAAACGGACCTGGCTGCGCGTCATTCCGACTTCGACCTGGTCCACCTGTTCCGGATCGAGCAGGTTGCCCTGCTGGATATCCATACGATAGATGCAGCCGGCGGCGGACGCGGCGAGCACAACGGCGGCAAGGCGGGTCACGAGTCGCATCGTCGGGAGTCCTGGTGGATAATGGCCGGCATCATAGCGGAAACGCCGCGCAACGCGGCGGGAGCGCAACGGTGGAAACCAGCGACCTGCGCAAGGCGGGACTCAAAGTCACGCTGCCGCGCGTCAGGATCCTCGAGATCCTGGCGACAAGTCAGGGTCGCCACCTGTCGGCTGAAGACATCTATCGAACCTTGCTCGACCAGAGCGAGGACATCGGGCTCGCGACCGTCTATCGCGTGCTGACCCAATTCGAGGCGGCGGCGCTCGTCAAGCGCCATCATTTCGAGGGCGGCACGGCCGTCTTCGAACTGAATGAAGGCGAACACCACGACCACATCATCTGCATGGACTGCGGTCGGGTCGAGGAGTTCATGGATTGCGGCATCGAGCGGCGGCAGACCGATGTCGCGCACCGTCTCGGTTTCGAAATCGAGGAACACAACCTTATTCTCTACGGCCGTTGCCGCCGGGAGAATTGCCCGCACCGGCGCAAGCGTAGCTGAGTCTTGCGCTCAGCGCCGGGCCGTACCCGCCACGCGCAGCATCTCGCGAGCATGCTCGCGCGCCTTGCGGGTGATCTCGATGCCGCCCAGCATGCGGGCCAGTTCCTCGACGCGCTGGTCGGCGCCGAGTGCGGTCACTGTGGTGCGGCTGGTGCGGCCGTCGGTCAGTTTCGTCACCCGCAACTGGTGATGGGCCTGGCCCGCGACCTGCGCGAGATGCGTGACGCATAGCACCTGTCCGCGCTCGCCGAGTTCGCGCAGCTGACGCCCGACGATTTCGGCAACCCCGCCACCGACGCCCGCATCCACCTCGTCGAAGATCATGCAGCTCTGCCCATGGCGATGGGCGGCGGCGACCTGGACCGCCAGGCTGATACGCGACAACTCGCCGCCCGACGCGACTTTTGCGACTGCCTTTACCGGCTGGCCGGGATTCGCGCTGACCAGGAATTCGACGCGGTCGGCGCCGGTGCCCGCCGGCGCCTGCGGTGGGTCGGTCTCGACGGCAATCTCGAATTTTCCGCCGGGCATCCCGAGCTGTCTCATCAAACCGGTTACCACCGTCGCCAGCTTCCTCGCGGCGTTCCGTCGGGCGTCCGAGAGCTTCGCGGCCGCGGCGTCATAGCTTGTCCGCACCGCGGCGATGCGTGCATCGAGGTCGCCCTGCTTCGATTCCATCCGCTCGAGCGAGAGCAGCTGCTCGCGCAGCTCGAGGCGCTTCTGCGGCAGTTCCGCGGCCGGGACATGGTGCTTGCGCGCCAGATCCTCGATGGCGGCTACGCGCTGCTCGACGTGCTCGTGGCGCGCGGGATCCGCGTCGAGTCTCTCGAGATAGGCGCCGAGCAGGGACCCGGCCTCGCGCAAACCGATGAGGCTGCCTTCGATCGCCTGCAGCGCTTCGCCCAGCCGCGGGTCGAGCGCGGCTGCGCCGCGCAGCTGGCCGGCGGCGCGGGCCGCGAGCGCGTGCGCGTCGACCCCGTCCGCTTCCCATGCGAGCGCGAGCGCGGTTTGCGCCGATTCCGCAAGCCGTCCGCGGTTGGCGAGGCGGGCGCGCTCCGCATACAGGCTGTCTGCCTCGCCGTCCGCCAGACCCAGGGCGTCGAGCTCGCCGACCTGGTAGCGCAGCAGTTCGAGACGGGCCCCGCGGTCGCGGGCCATTGCGACGAGTTCCGAGCGTTCCGAGGACAGCCGTTGCCATTCGGCAGCGGTGTCCGCCACGGGTGCGAGCAGGGCATCGTGACCGCCGTGCTGGTCAACAAGCTTGCGCTGGGCATCGTGGCGCACCAGGGACTGGAATTCCTGCTGGCCATGAATGTCGATGAGCAGTTCGCCGAGTTCGCGCACCGGCTGTGCCGGCAGCGACTGGCCGTTGACGTACTGGCGCGAACGGCCATCGCGGCCGATGACGCGCCGAAGGATGAGCTCACCGCCCTCGCAGTCGATCGACTGCTGCTCCAGCCAGTACCGCACAGCCGGGTCGTCACCGGTATCGAACGTCGCGGTGATTTCGGCGCGCGCCGCGCCATGCCGAAGGCTGTCGGCACTGGCGCGACCGCCGAGGGCGAGCATCACGGCGTCCACGATGATGGACTTGCCGGCGCCGGTCTCGCCGGTCAATGCGGTCAGGCCGCCGGCAAACTCGAGTTCCACCGCGTCAATGATCGCGAAGTCGCGGATCTGAAGGTGGAGCAGCATGTCAGGACTCCGCGCCGCCGGTGCGGCCGCTGCGGCCCCAATGCAGCTTCGAGCGCAGCAGCCGGAAGTAGTCGTGGCCCGGGGGGTGCAGCAGCGTGATGCGATCCGCGGCCGGCCCGATGACGAGCCGCGAACTCGCTTCGAGGTCGCCGAGCAATACGCCGTCGCAGGTGATCTGCGCCCGCGCGGCGGAACGCGCGACCAGGCGCACTTCCATGCGGCAGTCACGGCTGACGACGATCGGCCGGTCGGACAGCGTGTGAGGCGAGATCGGCGCGATGACAACCGCACCGAGCAGCGGATGGATGATCGGGCCGCCGCATGACAGAGCGTATGCCGTCGAGCCGGTGGAACTCGCGATCACGAGCCCGTCGCCGCCGTGGGTATTGACGAAGCAGCCATTGATCCAGGTCTCGAGTTCGACCATGCGGCCCGACTCGTGCCGCTGCACGACGACGTCATTGAGGGCGCGATAGCTGGCCGATTGCCCGTCCGCACGCGTGAGCGTGGCCTGCAGCAGCTGGCGCACATCGGTTTCGTAGCGTCCCTCCAGAACGTCATCGATATTTCCGATCATCTCGTCCGGCGAGACATCGGTCAGGAATCCGAGCCTGCCGCGGTTGATCCCGAGCAACGGCACGCCGCGCCCGAGCGCGAGCTGCGCCGCGAACAGCATCGTGCCATCGCCGCCGATCGCGACAATCAGGTCCACGTTGCGCCCGAGTTCAGCGACGCTGCTACGCACGACCCCGTCCGGCAGCCCGGGCATCGTGGCGCTTGCGTCGACCAGCACGTCGAGGCCGCGCGATTTCAGGTGCTGCGCCAGCGCCACCATCGAATCGGCGACGCGCGTGTCGGCGACTTTGCCGACCAGGGCGATGCGGGAGAAGGGTTTGTTCATCTGCTTTTGCGGCTTTTTAGCACGCAGGCGCCGGCGAGGTGCCAGAATCCGTCATGACCGCCGGAGCGCGCGCCTTGACACTCGGCAAGCGCGATTGCTAGGTTGAAGTCCGGGCCCGCCATGTTTGCCATTCTCCTTTTGTAACAGAGACTTATGACCGATACCCCGCAGGGTGGCGATGACCTGCCGAGCGACCGGGCTCAGCGGTTGCTGCGTACGCTGATCGAATGCTACGTGCGGGAGGGTCAGCCCGTGGGCTCGCGCACGCTGACCCGGGAATCGGGCCTGAACCTGTCCGCCGCGACCATCAGGAACGTCATGGCGGACCTCGAAGAGCACGGATTTGTCAGTTCGCCTCATACCTCCGCCGGCCGCGTGCCGACCGACAAGGGCTACCGGTATTTCGTCAACGCGCTGTTGCGCTACCAGCCGCCCGGCCCGACCGAGATCGCGGAGCTGCGCCGCCAGCTCGATCTGCACCTCGGTGACCCGAAAGCGCTGGTGACCGCCGCCTCGCAGCTGGTATCCAACCTGACGCGCCTCGCAGGGGTGGTGACGGTCCCGCGCGAGACCCATGCGGCATTGTCGCAGATCGAGTTCGTGGGACTGTCGGGAAATCGCGTGCTCGCCATTCTCGTGGTGAACGGACGCGAAGTGCAGAACCGTGTCGTGCAGCTCGAGCGCCACTTCAGCGCGGACGAACTGCGGCGGGCGGCGGTCTTCCTCAACGAGCAGTTTGCCGGCCAGGAGCTGTCCGGCGTGCGCGTGCGCATGCTGGCGCAGCTGCAGGAAACGCGGGAACAGATGAACCGCCTGATGGTGGATGCGATCACGCTGGCGCAGCGTGCGTTTGCCGAGCAGCCGGACGAGCGTGATGCCGACATGGTCGTCGCGGGAGAGACCAACCTGATGGGTTTCGCGGAACTGTCGAATGTCGATCGCCTGCGCCGTCTGTTCGAGGCCTTCAATGAAAAGCGCGATATCCTGCACCTGCTCGACCAGAGCCTGCACGGCGAAGGCGTGCAGATCTTCATCGGTCACGAATCGGGATTTCCGATTTTCGACGACTGCAGCCTGATCGTGGCGCCCTATACGAAGGACGAACACGTGGTTGGCGTGGTCGGGGTCATCGGACCCACGCGCATGGCCTATGAACGCGTGATCCCGGTCGTCGATATCGCGGCCCGCATGCTCGGTTCCGCCTTGAATTCACGCGACTGAACCCAACGCTCGCAAGCATGCATTCAACCGACCCCCAGGAACCCGGAACCGGCGCCCCGCCCCAGGCTGATTCGGGCGAGGATTCCGCGGAAGCTCGTATCGCCGAAGCGGAGGCGCGTGCGCAGCAGCATCACGAGGATCTGCTGCGCGCGGCTGCCGAGATGGACAATGTCCGCAAGCGCGCGGCGCGCGAGATCGACGCGGCCCGCCAGTACGGCATCGAGCGTTTCGCCGGCGAACTGCTGCCCGTCGCCGACAGCCTGGTGCTGGGTCTCGAATCGGCGCCGGATGCCGATCCGGCAACGCTTCGCCAGGGTCAGGATGCGACGCTGCGGCTGCTGTTGAAGGCTTTCGAGCGGGCCGGACTCACCGAGCTGGATCCCGCCGGCCAACCCTTCGATCCGGGGCAGCATGAGGCCATGGCCATGCGGCCGTCAGTGGAGCATCCGCCGCACACGGTGCTGCAGGTCATCCAGCGGGGCTGGCTGCTGAACGGCCGCCTGCTGCGGCCCGCCAGGGTCATCGTATCGACGGCGCCGTCCGCTGAACCGGCGGACCCGGGCCCCGCCGGCGGTTGAAAGCGGCGACTGCCATCCCCACTTCGAAGCCAGTCCAACTAGCGGAAACCAGACTAATGGCCAAGATCATCGGCATTGACCTCGGTACCACGAACTCCTGCGTGGCCGTCATGGAAGGCGGGACGCCGAAAGTCCTCGAAAACAGCGAAGGCGACCGCACGACCCCCTCGGTCATCGCTTTCACGAAGGATGGCGAAGTCCTGGTCGGCCAGCCGGCCAAGCGCCAGGCGGTCACCAACCCGCAGAACACGTTCCATGCGGTGAAGCGGCTGATCGGCCGCCGCTTCGAGGACAACGTGGTCCAGAAGGACATCCCGCTCGAAACCTACAAGATCGTGCAGGCCGACAACGGCGATGCATGGCTCGAGGCCCAGGGCAAGCAGATGGCACCGCCGGAGATCTCGGCGCGCGTGCTGATGAAAATGAAGAAGACTGCCGAGGATTATCTCGGCGAGACCGTGACCGACGCGGTCATCACGGTGCCCGCCTATTTCAATGACGCCCAGCGCCAGGCCACCAAGGATGCGGGACGCATCGCGGGCCTGAATGTGCGTCGCATCATCAATGAGCCGACTGCGGCGGCGCTGGCGTACGGCATGGACAAGAAAGGCAAGGACCGGAAGATCGCGGTGTACGACCTCGGCGGCGGTACGTTCGACATCTCGATCATCGAAATCGCGGATGTGGACGGCGAGCGCCAGTTCGAGGTGATGTCCACGAACGGCGATACGTTCCTGGGCGGTGAGGATTTCGACCGCCGGATCATCGACTACATAGCGGCCGAGTTCCAGAAGGAAAGCGGCGTCGACGTGCGCAAGGATCCGCTCGCCATTCAGCGGCTGAAGGAAGCGGCGGAGAAGGCCAAGATCGAGCTCTCGTCCGGCCAGCAGACCGAGATCAACCTGCCGTACATCACGGCGGACGCCTCCGGTCCGAAGCACCTGACACTGAAACTGACCCGCGCCAAGCTCGAGTCGCTGGTGGAGGACCTCGTCAATCGCACCATCGATCCCTGCCGCGTCGCCCTGAAGGACGCAGGGCTGTCGATCAACGAGGTGGACGAAGTGATTCTGGTAGGCGGCCAGACCCGCATGCCGCAGGTGCAGAAAGCGGTCAAGGATTTCTTCGGCAAGGAGCCGCGCAAGGACGTCAATCCGGATGAAGCGGTTGCGGTCGGGGCCGCCATTCAGGGCGGCGTGCTCGCGGGCGACGTCAAGGACGTGCTGCTGCTCGACGTGACGCCGCTGTCGCTCGGTATCGAGACGCTGGGCGGCGTCATGACCCGGCTGATCGAAAAGAACACCACCATTCCGACCAAGACGTCGCAGGTGTTTTCGACCGCTGAAGATCACCAGAGCGGCGTCACGATCCACGTGCTGCAGGGCGAGCGCGACCGCGCAAGCGACAACAAGTCGCTCGGCAAGTTCGACCTGGCGGACATCCCGCCGGCACCGCGCGGCATGCCGCAGATCGAGGTCACGTTCGACATCGACGCGAACGGCATCCTGCACGTCTCTGCGAAGGACAAGGCGACCGGCAAGGAACAGAAGATCGTGATCAAGGCGTCCTCCGGCCTGTCCGAGGAGGAGATCAAGCAGATGGTGCGCGACGCCGAGTCACATGCCGAGGAGGACAAGCGGTTCCGCGAGCTGGTCGAGACCCGCAACCGCGCCGATGCGCTGCTGCACGCGACCGACAAGGCGCTCAAGGACCTCGGCGACAAGGTGACGGGTGAGGAGCGCGTTGCGATCGAAGCGGCTCTCAGCGACCTGCGCGGGGCGTTGAAGGGCGACGACAAGGGCGCCATCGAGAACAAGGCGGAAGCGCTTGCCAAAGTGAGCGCGCCCGTGGTGCAGCGTGCCTACCAGGCCGAAGGCGGCGCCCCGGGCGCGGAGGGCGGCGCGGGGCCGAAGCCCGGTGCGGACGCGGCCAGGGACGAAGTGCTCGATGCTGAGTTCGAGGAAATCAAGGACCAGGGGCCGAAGCCGGACTGACGGCATCCGTTCCCGCGTTCGACGTTCCAACGGCCGCCGGGTGACCACGGGTCACCCGGCGTTCGTGCGTGAGGGGCTACATGTCGAAACGTGATTACTACCAGGTGCTCGGCGTACCGAGAAACGCCACCGAGGATGCCGTCACGAAGGCATACCGGCGCCTGGCCATGAAATACCATCCGGACCGCAATCCGGACGACAAGGAAGCCGAGGAACGCTTCAAGGAAGCGAAAGAAGCGTACGAGATCCTGACCGACACGCCGAAGCGCGCGGCCTACGACCAGTACGGCCATGCGGGACTCGATGCCGCGCGCGGAGCGGGCGGGCAGGGGTTCAGCCCGTCGGACGCTTTCGGCGACATGTTCGGCGACATGTTCGGCGACATCTTCGGCGGTGGCGGCGGCCGGCGTGGCGGACGCAGCGCCGTTTATCGCGGCGCCGACCTGCGTTACGAGCTCGCGCTCGATCTCGAGCAAGCTGTATTCGGCACGGCAACCGAAATCGATTTCCAGACCGTCGCCGAGTGTACCGGATGCAGCGGTTCAGGCGCCGCGCGCGGGCACACGCCTGCGCACTGCGAGACCTGCTCGGGCTCGGGCCAGGTGCGCGTGAGCCAGGGCATTTTTGCGGTACAGCAGACCTGTCCGCGCTGCAAAGGTCGCGGCAGGATCATCAAGGAAGCCTGCCCGACCTGCAGCGGCCAGGGCCGCGTGCGGGTGAACAAGCGGCTGTCGGTCAAGGTGCCGGCCGGCGTCGACACGGGCGATCGCATCCGTCTCGCGGGCGAAGGCGAATCGGGCCGGAACGGCGGGCCGCCCGGCGACCTGTACGTCGAGATCGCCGTGCGCGAGCACCCGATCTTCGAGCGCGACCACGCGCATCTCTCCTGCGAGGTGCCGGTCAGTTTCGTGACCGCCGCGCTCGGCGGCAGCATCGAGGTGCCCACGCTCGACGGCCAGGCGATGATCAAGGTGCCCGCGGGTACGCAGTCCGGCCGCGTCTTCCGGCTGAAGGAAAAAGGCGTAAAGCCGGTGCGCGGCGGCGCCACCGGCGACCTGTTCTGCCGCATCGTCGTCGAAACGCCGGTGGATCTGAATGCCGAGCAGAAAGACCTGCTCCGCCAGTTCGAGACCTCGCTTGTTGCCGACGGCAATCGGCACAATCCCCGCGAGCGCTCGTGGCTCGAGGGCGTCAGGCAGTTCTTCAGCAAGATCGGCAGCTGACATGATGAATGTCGCGATACTGGGAGTGAGCGGGCGCATGGGCCAGAGCCTCGTGCGTGCACTGCGGGAATCGGCGGATTTCCGGCTGTCGGGCGCACTGGCCTCGCCCGATTCCGCCGCGCTGGGCCGCGATGCGGGCGAGCTTGCCCATGGCACGCCACTGGCGGTATCGGTGACGTCGGATCGCTGGCAGGCGCTCGCGAACGCGGTCATTGCCATCGATTTCACGCTGCCGGCGGCGCTCGCAGACAACCTGTCCGCCATCGAAGCTCGCGGTATCCCCGTCGTGATCGGCATGACCGGGATCGACGCTGCGCGTCACGCGCGCATCCGTCGCACCAGTGAGCGCCTGCCGGTGCTGGTCGCGCCCAACATGTCGCTGGCCATGAACCTCCTGTTCGGCCTCGCGGCACGCGCCGCCGCGGCGCTGCCCGCGGACTACGATGTCGAGATCCTCGAGGCCCACCATCGCCACAAGGTGGACGCGCCCTCCGGCACGGCGCTGCGCCTTGGAGAAATCGTCGCCGGGGCGCGTGGCGGCACACTCGCGGCACAGGCTGTCGACAGCCGCGTGGGCCAGTCGGCGAGCCGCGTGCCGGGCACCATCGGCTTCGCCAGCCTGCGTGCCGGCGACATCGTCGGCGATCACCACGTCCTGTTTGCGGGCACCGGCGAATCGCTCGAACTTGTGCACCGCGCCACCGACCGCATGACGTTCGCCGCCGGCGCGCTGGCGGCGGCGCGCTGGCTGGTCGGGAAACCTCCGGGCCTCTACGGCATGTCCGACGTGCTCGGCCTCTAAAAGGGGTCGCATCCCTTTTGGTCCGGCGGCAATGTTCAAGTTGCATATGCCTGAAAAGGGATGCGACCCCTTTGGAAGGGATGCGACCCCTTTGGAAGGGATGCGACCCCTTTTGCAGGCTGGTCTTGTAGAATCCGCGCTCAGGTCGCGGCCCCCTTGAACAACGGCGATTGACGGTTGGTGGAGACCCCCAAGGTTCCATCGGCTCCGGGCCTGCGCCTGACGGAAGCGATGGACAGCGCAGACCTGGGAGAGATGCACCGGTGACACCGACACCTGCAGTGCTCGCGCTCGAGGACGGCACGGTGTTTCGGGGCGTCTCCATCGGCGCATCCGGCGTCGCAGCCGGCGAGGTCGTATTCAACACGGCGATGACGGGGTACCAGGAAATACTGACCGACCCGTCCTATTCCCGCCAGATCGTGACATTGACCCATCCGCATGTCGGCAATACCGGCGTGACGCCGGAAGACATGGAGTCTGATGCCATCCATGCCGCCGGGCTCGTGATCCGCGACCTGCCGCTCGAGCACTCGAGCTGGCGCGCCAGCCATTCGCTGACCCGGTTCCTCGGCGAGGGCGAAACCGTCGCGATTGCCGGTATCGACACGCGCAAGCTCACCCGCATCCTGCGCGAACGCGGGGCCCAGGGTGGCTGCATTGCAACTGCCGACAAAGCGGACGCCGAAGTGGCATTGCGGGCTGCGCGTTCCTTCCCGGGCCTGAAAGGTATGGACCTGGCCAAGGTCGTGTCTGTGCGTTCTCCCTATCAATGGAACGCCGGCAGCATCGGCCGGGACTCCAGCCGGGTGCTGCGTCCCGGCTCCCGCCTGCATGTCGTTGCCTACGATTTCGGCATCAAGCGCAACATCCTGCGCCTGCTGGCCGAATACGGCTGCCGCATGACCGTCGTGCCGGCGGAGACCAGCGCCGCCGATGCATTCGCTCTGGGCCCGGACGGAATCTTCCTTTCGAACGGCCCCGGCGACCCGGAACCCTGCACTTACGCGATCGATGCGATCAGCGAGTTGCTAGAAACCGATATTCCGGTGTTCGGCATCTGCCTTGGCCACCAGCTGCTGGCACTCGCGAGCGGCGCGAAGACGGTCAAGATGAAATTCGGCCACCACGGCGCCAATCACCCGGTTCAGGAACTGGCCGGCAACCGCGTGCTCATCACCAGTCAGAACCACGGCTTCGCCGTCGACGAAGATTCGCTTCCCGCACGCCTGCGGCCGACGCACCGTTCATTGTTTGACGGTTCGCTGCAGGGCATCGCGCGCACCGACCGGCCCGCATTCGGCTTCCAGGGCCACCCGGAAGCGAGTCCCGGACCGCACGACCTGCGCCCGCTGTTCGAGCACTTCGTTTTCCTGATGGCACGTCGCCTGCAGCAGCTCATCCGCATCCAGGTCGCGGCCGCGGAAAGCGTGCCGGCGCGCTGATGGGCAGGCGCACCGACATCGAGAGCATCCTGATCATCGGTGCCGGCCCGATCATCATCGGCCAGGCCTGCGAGTTCGACTATTCCGGCGCGCAGGCCTGCAGGGCGCTGCGCGAGGAAGGCTACCGCGTCATCCTCGTCAATTCGAATCCCGCGACGATCATGACCGACCCGGACATGGCCGACGCGATCTACATCGAGCCGGTCGACTGGCGCACGGTGGCACGGGTCATCGAAAAAGAGCGGCCGGATGCTCTGCTGCCGACAATGGGCGGGCAGACCGGGCTCAATACGGCGCTCGATCTGGTGCGCGAAGGCGTGCTGGACAAATTCGGCGTCGAGATGATCGCCGCTTCGCGTGAGGCGATCGACATGGCGGAGGACCGCGAGCTCTTTCGCAATGCGATGCGCGGGATCGGCCTCGAATGCCCGCAATCCTATATCGCCCACAACCTCGACGAAGCGCTCGCAGTGCAGGGGGAGGTCGGCTACCCGACCGTCATCCGGCCGTCGTTCACACTCGGCGGCAGCGGCGGCGGTATTGCCTTCAACCGCGAGGAATTCGAGGCGATCGTAGCCCGCGGCCTCGATGCATCGCCGACCGGCGAAGTGCTGATCGAGGAATCGGTGCTGGGCTGGAAGGAATTCGAGATGGAGGTTGTCCGCGATCGCAAGGACAACTGTATCGTCATCTGCTCGATCGAGAACCTGGACCCGATGGGCGTGCACACGGGCGACTCGATCACCGTGGCCCCGGCGCAGACGCTGACGGACAAGGAATACCAGCGCATGCGCAATGCGTCGATCGCGGTCCTGCGGCAGATCGGCGTGGAATGCGGCGGATCGAATGTGCAGTTCGCGATCAACCCGCAGGACGGGCGCATGCTGGTGATCGAAATGAATCCGCGTGTCTCGCGCTCGTCGGCGCTGGCGTCGAAGGCCACCGGTTTCCCGATCGCGAAGGTCGCCGCCAAGCTGGCGGTCGGGTATACGCTGGATGAGCTGCGCAACGAGATCACGGGCGGGGCCACGCCGGCGTCGTTCGAGCCGGCGATCGACTACGTCGTCACCAAGGTGCCGCGCTTCACTTTCGAGAAATTCCCGGGCGCCAATACCCGCCTGACGACGCAGATGAAATCGGTCGGCGAAGCCATGGCGATCGGCCGCACGTTCCAGGAGTCGTTGCAGAAGGCGCTGCGCAGCCTCGAAACCGGGTGCGACGGCCTGACGCCGATCCTGGCGCTGCCGCTCGATCCGGACGGCGAGCTCCGGCTCGCGGAGGAGTTGCGTCATCCGGGCGGCGACCGCATACGGTTCGTCGCCGACGCTTTCCGCGCCGGCTGGCCGCTCGCGCGGATCGCGGCGGAGACTTCGATCGATCCGTGGTTCCTGGTGCAGATCGGCGACCTCGTACGCGAGGAGGCGGAGGTGCGCACCGAAGGCATGGCGTCGCTCACCTTCGAGCGGCTACTCGAGCTGAAGCGCAAGGGCTTCTCCGATCTCGCGCTCGCGCGCGCGCTGGGGGCGCCGGAATCGCGGGTCCGCGCGCGCCGCCTCGCTTGCGGCGTGCATCCCGTCTACAAGCGCGTGGATACCTGCGCCGCGGAGTTCGCAACCTCGACCGCGTATCTTTACTCGACCTACGAGGACGAATGCGAAGCCGAACCCACCGGTCGGGACAAGATCATGATCCTGGGCGGTGGGCCGAATCGCATCGGCCAGGGCATCGAGTTCGATTACTGCTGCGTCCACGCCGCGCTCGCGCTGCGGGAGGACGGCTACGAAACGATCATGGTGAACTGCAATCCGGAGACCGTGTCCACCGACTACGACGTATCGGACCGCCTGTACTTCGAACCGCTGACGTTCGAGGACGTCATGGAGATCATCGCCCGCGAGAAGCCGAAGGGCGTGATCGTGCAGTTCGGCGGCCAGACGCCGCTGAAGCTGGCGCGCCCGCTCGCCGCCGCCGGCGCGCCGATCATCGGCACCAGCCCGGACTCGATCGACGTCGCCGAGGATCGCGAGCGCTTCCAGCAGCTGCTGACGAAGCTCGGCCTCCGGCAGCCCGCGAATGCAACGGCTCGTGACGAGGAGCGCGCGATTGAACTCGCGCGCGAGGTCGGCTTTCCGCTGATCGTGCGGCCGTCCTATGTGCTGGGCGGTCGCGCCATGGAAGTCGTCTACGAGGAGGAGGACCTGCGCCAGTACATGCGCGAGGCCGTCAAGGTGTCGAATGAAAGCCCGGTGCTGCTCGACCGCTTTCTCGACCTGGCGATCGAGGTTGACGTCGACGCGATCAGCGACGGCACCGACGTGCTGATCGGCGGCATCATGGAGCACGTCGAGCAGGCGGGCGTACACTCCGGGGACTCGAGCTGTTCGCTGCCGCCGGCAACGCTCTCCGCGGCGACGCAGGACGAGCTTCGCGAGCAGACCCGCCGCATGGCCAGGGCGCTGAACGTGGTCGGACTGATGAACGTGCAGTTCGCGATCCAGAACGGCATCGTGTACGTGCTCGAAGTCAACCCGAGGGCCTCACGGACCGTCCCCTTTGTCTCGAAGGCGACCGGCGTGCCGCTGGCGAAGATCGCGGCACGCGTCATGGCCGGCCGGAAGCTGGCGGAGCTCGGCGCAGTCACGGAACGCGTGCCGCCGTTCTATTCCGTGAAAGAAGCCGTCTTCCCGTTCGGCAAGTTTCCGGAATCGGATCCGATCCTGGGCCCCGAAATGAAATCCACCGGCGAGGTGATGGGAACGGGACGCACGTTTGGCGAGGCTTATGCGAAGGCGCAGGCCGCGAGCGGTGTGCGGTTGCCGACGCGCGGCGTCTGCCTGCTGTCAGTACGTGATCGGGACAAGGCAGGGGCGGTCGAGATCGGCAAACGGCTGAGCGCGCGCGGATTCGAGATCATCGCGACGCAGGGCACGGCGGCGGCCCTGCTGGCGGGCGGCGTGCCGTGCCGGCGCGCGCTGAAGGTGCGCGAAGGCCGGCCGCATATCGTCGACATGATCAAGAACGACGAGATCGACTTGATCGTCAATACGACGGAGGGCAAGCGCGCGATCAGCGAGTCCCGGTCGATTCGCCGCGAGGCCGAGTACCGGAAGGTGACGTACTACACGACCGTCGCCGCCGCGCATGCCACCTGCGACGCGCTCGATCATCTCGACGATCACGATGTCAACCGGCTGCAGGATCTGCACCGCGAGATGGGCGTCGCGTGAGGACGCCCATCACGCTGAAGGGCGCCCTGCTGCTGCGCAACGAGCTGCGCAAGCTCAGGTCCGAAGACCGGCCGGCGATCATCCGGGCGATCGCGGAGGCGCGCTCACATGGCGACCTGTCGGAGAATGCGGAATATCACGCCGCTCGCGAGCAGCAGGGGTTTGTCGAGGGACGGATCAAGGAAATCGAATCCAGATTATCCACTGCGCAGGTCATCGATCCCGCGTCGCTGCCCGATACCGGCAGGGTCGTGTTCGGTGCGACGGTCGACCTGGCGCCGGTCGACGGCGGGCCGCAGGTCACCTATCAGATCGTCGGCGACGACGAAGCGGACATCCGGCACGGTATGATTTCGTTCAATTCGCCGATCGCGCGCGCGGTGATCGGCAAATCGCCCGGGGATGAGGTTGAAGTGGCGGCTCCCGGCGGCGCGCGCAGTTTCGAGGTCATTGCGGTGCGCCTGGGCTGAATCAAGAGTCTGGTAGAAGTATCTTGTCTAACTTATTGTTTTGTTTGTAGAATAAACCGACGTTTCCGATGCGATTGACCAGCTCGGCGCCGCCGGCGCGGGCCAGCGTCGCCAGTACCCCGTCGCGCGCCGCGCGGTCGCCGACGCGCGCGCGTACCTTGACCAGTTCGTGATCGTGGAGCGCGCGATCGAACTCGGCGGTGACGCTTCCGGTCAGCCCGCGTTGGCCGACCAGCACGATGGGATGCAGCGCGTGGCCGAGGCGACGCAGGTGTTTCTTCTGTTTCTCAGTGAGTGCCATCGCCCGATTATAGGCGCGGAGAGCTGGAACCGAGCATGACCCGGCGCAGTAAATCGAGCGGCCAGTGGCTGCAGGAACACTTCTCGGATCCCTTCGTCCAGCGCGCGAAGGACGACGGCCTGCGCTCGCGTGCGGCCTACAAGCTCGAGGAAATCGATCGTGCCGAGAAGCTGTTGTCCCCGGGCGCCGTGGTCGTCGACCTTGGCGCGGCGCCGGGCGGCTGGAGCCAGTACGCGGCGCGCAAGCTCGCGGGCCGGGGCAGCGTCTACGCGCTCGACCTGCTGCCGATGGATGCAATCGTCGGCGTGAACTTCCTGCAGGGCGATTTCCGCGAACAACCGGTGCTCGACGTGCTGCTCGGTGAACTCGGCGGGCGCCGCGTCGACCTTGTGTTGTCGGATATGGCCCCCAACATGAGCGGAGTGGATGTCGTCGATCAGGCCCGAGCCGCAGACCTCGAAAACCTTGCGCTCGACTTCGCGCGACAGGTGCTCGGGGCGCAGGGCGCGCTGGTCATGAAGGTGTTCCAGGGCGCCGGATTCCAGGAGATGCTGGCTACGGCCCGCGGGCAGTTTCGCACGGTAAAAATGCGCAAACCAAAGGCTTCGCGCCAGCGCAGTTCCGAGACGTATTTGGTGGCGAGGACCCCCCGTGCGGTGTAATGTGAAACCATTCCAGGGACCTCCCGGTCCAATCTGCAGACCGGGCGTCGCGCGGTCGGCCACCAGGAGCGCTGTTTGAACGATCTGACGAGAAACATCGTGCTCTGGGTAGTCATCGCGATCGTATTGCTCGCGGTATTCTCCAACTTCGGCCAGCGCGCCGCGGCGCCCGAGCCGCTCAAATACTCGCAGTTTCTGAGCGAAGTACGCAGTGGTGGCATCAAGAGCGCAACGTTCAAGGGCGAACAGATCGTCGGCGAACGCGCGAGCGGCGCCCAGTACGTCACGCTGAATCCGGAATCCGACAATTCGGTCGTGATCGGTTTGCTGGACAAGCAGCAGGTGCAGATCGACGCTGCGCCGCCCGAGCGCCAGCATTTCCTGTTGCAGCTGTTCATCTCCTCGTTCCCGATCCTGCTGCTGATCGGCGTCTGGATCTATTTCATGCGCCAGATGCAGGGCGGCGCCGGAGGCCGCGGCGCGATGTCGTTCGGCAAGAGCCGTGCGCGGCTGCTGTCCGAGGACCAGGTCAGCGTGACCTTTGCCGACGTCGCGGGCGTTGACGAGGCCAAGGAAGAGGTCTCGGAGATCGTCGACTTCCTGAAGGACCCATCCAAGTTCCAGAAGCTCGGTGGCAAGATCCCGAAGGGCGTGCTGATGGTCGGCAGCCCGGGTACCGGCAAGACGCTGCTGGCTCGCGCGATCGCGGGCGAGGCGAAGGTTCCTTTCTTCACGATTTCGGGCTCCGACTTCGTCGAGATGTTCGTCGGCGTGGGCGCATCGCGCGTGCGCGACATGTTCGAGCAGGCGAAGAAGCACGCCCCGTGCATCGTATTCATCGACGAGATCGACGCAGTGGGCCGCCATCGCGGTGCCGGGCTCGGCGGCGGGCATGACGAGCGCGAGCAGACGCTGAACCAGCTGCTGGTCGAAATGGACGGCTTCGAAGGTAACGAGGGCGTGATCGTCATCGCTGCGACCAATCGTCCCGACGTGCTTGATCCCGCGCTGCTGCGCCCGGGCCGTTTCGACCGCCAGGTCGTCGTGCCGCTGCCGGACGTGCGCGGCCGCGAGCAGATCCTGAAGGTCCACATGCGCAAGGTCCCGATTTCCGACGACGTCAAGCCGTCGATCATCGCGCGCGGCACGCCGGGGTTCTCCGGCGCGGACCTGATGAACCTGGTCAACGAAGCGGCGCTGTTCGCCGCGCGGGCCAACAAGCGCCTCGTCACGATGGACGAGTTCGAGCGGGCCAAGGACAAGATCATGATGGGCGCGGAGCGGCGCTCGATGGTCATGAGCGAACAGGAGAAGCTCAATACCGCCTATCACGAGGCCGGCCATGCCATCGTCGGCATGCATCTCCCCGAGCACGATCCCGTCTACAAGGTCACGATCATCCCGCGCGGCCGCGCGCTCGGCGTGACCATGTTCCTGCCGGAGGAGGACCGTTACAGCTACAGCAAGCGCCGCCTCGAGAACCAGATCGCGAGCCTGTTCGGCGGCCGCATCGCGGAGGAGCTTCGTTTCGGCGCCGAAGCCGTGACCACCGGCGCCTCGAACGACATCGAGCGCGCGACCGGGCTGGCGCGCAACATGGTCACGAAGTGGGGCCTGTCCGAGCGGCTGGGACCGCTGTCGTACATGGAGGACGCGGGCGAAGTGTTCCTCGGCCGGCAGATGACCCAGCACAAGCAGGTTTCGGACGTGACGGCTCACGTGATTGACGAGGAGATTCGCCGCGTCATCGACGTCGCCTACGCGCAGGCGCGACAGATACTGGTCGATCACCGCGACAAGCTGGACAACATGGCGGCGGCGCTGATCAAGTACGAAACGATCGACGATCTGCAGATCAGCGACATCATGGCCGGCCGCACGCCACGTATCCCCAAGGACTGGGACGAAACCACCGGCGCGCCCACGAGCGGCGCGGGCACCGCCAAGCCCGAGCCGGTCATCGGGCCTCCGGCCAGCCAGACCTGAGCCGGCGCGACCGCCATGGCGACGGCGTTCATTGCCGTTCCTGGCCGCGAGCGCCAACATCCGGCGTCGATGCAACTGCACTGCGGCCGTTATCGTCTCGTGCTCGACCGGCCCCTGGTCATGGGCATCCTCAACGTCACACCCGATTCTTTCTCGGACGGCGGCCGCTTCGCCTCGCTCCCGGCGGCGCTTGAGCGCGGCGAACGGATGGCAGCCGAAGGGGCATCGATCATCGATGTCGGCGGCGAGTCCACGCGACCTGGCGCGCTCCCGGTGGATGTGGATGAGGAACTGCGGCGCGTCATACCCGTGATCGAACGGCTTGCCGCAACGCTCGGGATTCCCGTGTCCGTGGACACGCGCAAGGCCGAAGTCATGCGTGTGGCGATCCAGGCCGGTGCGTCCATGGTCAATGATGTCTCCGCACTGGGCGGAGCGGGCGCCCTTGATAGCGTCGCGGGCACGTATGCCGGCGTTTGCCTGATGCACATGCAGGGCGAACCGCGCACGATGCAGCAGTCGCCGGACTATGCAGACGTCCTCGCCGAGGTGCGTGCATTCCTGCGGGCGCGGGTCGCCCGCTGCATGGCGGCCGGTATCGTTCCCGCACGCATCGCCGTGGACCCCGGATTCGGGTTCGGCAAGACCCTGCCGCACAACCTGGCACTCCTGCGGGGGCTGCCGCAACTCGCGGCCGACGGCGTGCCGGTACTGGTCGGCCTGTCGAGAAAACGCCTGATCGGGGAACTGACCGGTCAGCCTGGGGGCGACCGGCTGGCGGGCAGCCTCGCGCTCGCGACTCTTGCGGCCCGGAATGGAGCGCGTATCGTGCGCGCACACGACGTTGCAGCGACGGTGGCGGCGCTCAGAATCGTTGCGGCGGTGGCTGCAGATCGGGAGATCGCGCGATGAGCAGGCGGTATTTCGGCACGGACGGCGTGCGGGGCAGGGTCGGCACACATCCGATGACGGTCGGTTTCGCGCTGCGCCTGGCAGGCGCCGCCGCGCGCGTGCTGGCACCGCAAGGCGGCAGGGTACTGGTCGGCAAGGACACGCGCCTCTCGGGCTACATGTTCGAGGCGGCGCTCGAGGCCGGCTTCGTCGCGGCCGGCGTCGACGTGCTGCTCGCGGGACCCTTGCCGACTCCGGGAATCGCTTATCTCGTGCAGCGCCTGCGTTGCGACTTCGGCGTCGTCATCAGCGCCTCGCACAACCGGTTCGATGACAACGGCATCAAGTTCTTCGACGGCGAGGGCGGCAAACTCGCCGACCAGCTCGAGGATGCGATCGAGGCGATCGTGGAGGAGCCGTCGCTGACCCGCGAGTCCGCGGCACTTGGCCGCGCGACCCGCGTGGACAAGGAGCGCGTGCTGTACCAGGAATTCTGTGCCTCGACGATGCCGGACGGCATGCGGCTTGACGGGATGAAACTCGTCATCGACTGCGCGAACGGCGCGGCCTACAAGGTCGCGCCCCGCGTGCTGGCCGATCTCGGCGCGGAGATCGTGCCGATTGGCTGCTCGCCGAATGGGCGCAATATCAACGATGGCTGCGGTTCCACCAGCCCCGAGCTCCTAAAGCTGACGGTATCCGGCGTGCGGGCCGATGCCGGCATCGGCCTCGACGGCGACGGCGACCGGGTCATCATGGTCGATCACCTGGGACGCAGTGTCGACGGCGACCAGCTGCTTTACGTGCTGGCGAAAGCACGACTTGCCGCCGGCGAACTGAAGGGCCCGGTGGTCGGCACCCTGATGACGAATGTCGGACTCGAAGTCGCGCTCAGGGAGCTCGGCGTGCCATTCCTGCGGGCGGCGGTGGGCGACCGCTACGTGTTGCAGATGCTGCGGTCGCACGGTGGCGCCCTTGGCGGCGAAGCATCAGGCCACCTGCTGTGTCTCGACAAGACGACGACCGGCGACGGGCTGATCGTCGCGCTGCAGGTACTGGCCGTGATGAAAGCGACCGGCAAATCGCTTGCGGAACTGACAGCCGGCATGCAGCGCTTCCCGCAGAAGATGATCAACGTGCGGGTCGCGCAGCGGTTCGATGCGGCGCAGCACCCGGCGGTCGCGCCGGCGATCGCCGCGGTCGAGCGAGCGCTCGGCGACCGCGGGCGCGTTGTGCTGCGCGCTTCCGGAACCGAACCCCTCATCCGCGTCATGGTGGAGGGCGAGGACGCGCAAGCCGTCGAACGCCACGCCACTGCGCTGGCCGAGGCCGTACGGTCGGCGTCACCTGCATGAATCCCGTAGTGCGCCGGCCGCTGGTCGCCGGCAACTGGAAAATGCACGGCAATCGTGCGGATGCCGCGACCCTCGTGGGCGGGCTGCTGACCCGCGGTGCCGGCGTCGCCGCCGACGTCGTCGTCTGCCCGCCATTCGTGCATCTCGCGGATGTTGCGGGGCAGCTCGATGGCAGTGGCATCGCGCTCGGCGCTCAGGATGCCTGCGCGGAGGAGGCCGGTGCGCACACCGGCGAGATTTCGGCCGCAATGCTGGCGGACATCGGCTGCCGGTACGTGATCGTCGGCCACTCCGAAAGGCGCGCCATGTACGGGGACCACGACGGGCTGGTCGCGCGCAAGTTTGTCGCCGTTCGCCGGCACGGGATGGTGCCGATCCTGTGCGTCGGGGAATCGCTCGCCGAGCGTGAACGGAATGCGACCGCGGAAGTCGTGCTGCGCCAGCTCGACGCGGTGCTGTCGGCGTCGGGCGTGGAGGCTTTCGGCACGGCGGTCGTCGCCTATGAGCCGGTCTGGGCGATCGGTACCGGTCGAACTGCCGAGCCACGGCAGGCCCAGGAAGTCCACGCGCTGATCCGGGGCAGGGTCGCGGAAAAGGATGATACAATCGCCGCTTCCCTTCGGGTTCTCTACGGGGGCAGCGTCAAGGCGGACAATGCCGCTGTGCTGTTCGCGATGCCCGATGTGGACGGCGGACTGATCGGCGGCGCATCGCTGAAACCGGCCGAGTTCGCGGGCATCTGCGCCGCCGCCGGCGGCTGACAGAAACGATTGATGGCAGGAACCATATGCTGCATACGCTGATCACATTCGCGCACGGTATCCTGTGCTTCGCGATCATCGCACTGGTGCTGCTGCAGCGGGGCAAAGGCGCCGACGCGGGCGCAGGCTTCGGCGCCGGCGCCTCCGGCACGGTTTTCGGGGCGCGCGGGTCGTCGACCTTCTTCTCGAAACTGACCGCAGTGCTGGCGACGATGTTTTTCATGACGAGCATGTCGCTCGCCTGGTTCGCGACGCGCCCGCAGGCGCCGAGCCAGGACAGCATCGTCGATACCATCGGCAGCGAGCCGGCCGCGGTCCCGGCACCGACGGTCGATGGCGATGCAGTGCCTTCATTACCGGCGTCGGATGCGCCGGCGGAGCCGGCGCCTGACGGGCAATGAGCCGGTTGATCCTCGTACACAGTGCCGACGTGGCGGAATTGGTAGACGCGCTAGCTTGAGGGGTTAGTGGGGAAACTCGTGTCGGTTCGAGTCCGACCGTCGGCACCATTCGAGACCTGTTGATTGAGCCGCGAGGGGTCCCAACGGACCGCTCGGACAGTTACAATGCGCCCGGTTTCCGCGGCTCGCCTCGCAGCCCGCGACGGACGTCATACGTGTTGCAGGACTATCTGCCCATCCTGATTTTCATAGCGGTCGCCGGCGGCTTCGGCGTCGTGCTCATGTCGCTTGGATGGGTACTGGGACCGCGCCGTCCGGACCCCGAGAAAACCTCGCCCTACGAATGCGGTTTCGAGGCATTCGAGGACAGCCGCACGAAGTTCGACGTGCGTTATTACCTGGTCGCGATCCTGTTCATCATCTTCGATCTCGAGATCGCTTTCCTGTTTCCGTGGGCTGTTTCGCTCGATGCGATTGGCGGATTTGGCCTGTTGTCCATGGCCGTCTTTCTCGGCGTGCTGGTGATCGGTTTCGTCTACGAGTGGAAGAAAGGGGCGCTCGAATGGGACTGATCGAGTCGGCTCCCGGCCTGGCGCCCGCCATCCAGGGTCGTGGATTCGTCACGACGTCGGTCGACAACCTGATGAACTGGGCCCGCACCGGTTCGTTGTGGCCGATGACCTTCGGGCTGGCCTGCTGCGCGATCGAGATGATGCATGCGGGCGCTTCGCGCTACGACCTCGACCGCTTCGGCGTCGTGTTCCGGGGCAGTCCGCGCCAGTCCGACGTCATGATCGTGGCCGGCACCCTGGTCAACAAGATGGCGCCGGCGCTGCGCAAGGTCTATGACCAGATGGCCGAGCCGCGCTGGGTGATCTCGATGGGCTCCTGCGCCAATGGCGGCGGCTACTATCACTATTCCTATGCCGTCGTCCGTGGTTGCGACCGCATCGTGCCGGTCGACATCTATGTGCCGGGATGTCCGCCGACCGCCGAGGCGCTGGTTTACGGGATCCTGCAGCTGCAGGACAAGATCCGCCGCACCAGCACCATCGCGCGCGGTCCTGCATGAGCCGCGTCGAGGCGACCGCGCAGGCGATCGAATCCCGGATCGGCACGCGGGCGACCCGGATGACGGCGTTGCCGGGAGAAATCGCGATCGAGGTCGCGCCCGAACACCTCAATGCGGTTTGCCGCGAACTGCGCGACCTCCCGGAACTTGCCTTCGAGCAGCTGATCGATCTTTCCGGCATTGATTATCTCGACTACGGCCGTTCGGAGTGGGCGACCGAGTCGGCCACAACCTCCGGCTTCAGCCGCGGCGTCAACCGGAACGCGCTGCTCGAGGACCTCGCCGGCCCCCGGTTCGCGATCGTCTATCAGCTGCTGTCCGTGTCACGGAATACGCGTCTGCGCCTGCGCTGCCGCTGCCTGCCGGGCGAGCCGCCGATGATCGATTCGGTCGTCGGCGTCTGGGCATGCGCGGACTGGTACGAACGCGAGGCATTCGACCTGTTCGGCGTGCTGTTCCGCGGCCATCCGGATCTGCGTCGCATCCTGACCGATTACGGTTTCATCGGCCATCCGTTCCGCAAGGACTTTCCCCTCATCGGCAAGGTGGAAGTGCGCTATGACCCGGCACTCGGACGCGTCGTGAACCAGCCGGTCAGCATCGAGCCGCGCGTGACGGTGCCGAAAGTGATCCGCAAGGAACGGGATGCCGCCGCCGTGGAACCGAAGCGCGATGTCTGAAATCCAGAACTTCACGTTGAATTTCGGCCCGCAGCATCCGGCGGCGCACGGCGTGCTGCGCCTCGTGCTCGAGATGGACGGCGAAGTGATCCAGAAGGCCGATCCGCACATCGGTCTGCTGCACCGCGCCACCGAGAAGCTGGCGGAGTCCAAGCCGTTCAATCAGTCGATCGGCTACATGGACCGCCTCGACTACGTCTCGATGATGTGCAGCGAGCACGCCTACGTCCTCGCCATCGAACGGCTGCTCGGCATCGAGGCGCCGGAGCGAGCGCAGTACATCCGCGTCATGTTCGACGAGATGACGCGCATCCTGAATCACCTGATGTGGATCGGCTCGCATGCGCTCGACATCGGTGCGATGACCGTGTTCCTGTATGCGTTCCGGGAGCGTGAGGACCTGATGGACTGCTACGAGGCGGTGTCCGGTACGCGCATGCACGCGACCTATTACCGCCCCGGCGGCGTGTATCGCGACCTGCCGGGAACGATGCCGCGCTACAAGGCGTCCCGCTGGCGCAGCGAAAAGGACGCAAAGCGCGGCAATGAAGCCCGCTCCGGCTCGCTGCTCGATTTCATCGAGGATTTCACCCGGCGCTTTCCCGCTTGCGTGGACGAATACGAGACGCTGCTGACAGACAACCGCATCTGGAAGCAGCGCACGGTGAACATCGGCGTGGTGACGCGCGAGCGCGCACTGCAGCTCGGGTTCACCGGACCGATGCTGCGCGGGTCGGGCGTCGAGTGGGACCTGCGGCGCAAGCAGCCGTATGCGGCCTACGACCGGATGGATTTCGACGTGCCGGTCGGCGTGAACGGCGACTGCTACGACCGGTATCTGTGCCGCGTCGCGGAGATGCGCCAGTCGAATCGCATCATCCGCCAGTGCGTGCAGTGGCTGCGGGAGAATCCCGGCGCGGTGATGCTGGATGACCACAAGATCACGCCGCCGTCCCGCGGCGAGATGAAAGACGACATGGAATCGCTGATCCACCACTTCAAGCTGTTCACGGAAGGATACTGCGTGCCGGAGGGCGAGACTTACGCCGCAGTCGAAGCGCCGAAAGGCGAGTTCGGGGTGTGGCTCGTATCCGACGGCGCCAACAAGCCGTACCGGCTCAAGTGCCGTGCACCGGGATTCGCGCACCTGGCGGCCATGGACGAACTCGTGCGCGGCCACATGCTCGCGGATGTTGTCGCGATGATCGGCACGATGGACATCGTGTTCGGGGAGATCGACCGGTGAGCGCGGCAGCCGGCACCGCAGGCGCGCTCAGCGAGCACACGCGCCATGAAATCGATCTCTGGCTCGCCAGGTTTCCCGCCGACCGCCGCCGCTCGGCCGTGATCGCTGCGCTGCGCGCCGCCCAGCACCAGAACCAGGGGTTCCTGACAACGGAACTGATGGATGCGGTCGCCGCTTACCTTGGTCTGCCGCCAATCCAGGTCTACGAGGTCGCGAGCTTCTATTCGATGTTCGAGACCAGGCCGGCCGGCCGCGTGCATGTGTCCGTATGCACCAACATCAGCTGCATGCTTTGCGGATCGGACCGGATCGTGGCCGCCGTCGAGAAGCATCTTGGGATACGCACCGGCGAGAGCACGCCGGACGGCAAGTTCTATCTGAAGCGCGAGGAGGAATGCCTTGCCGCCTGCAACAACGCGCCGATGATGATGGTCGACCACGTCTATCACGAAAACCTGACGCCGGAGTCGGCGATCAAGGCGCTGGACGGGGTGAAGTAGCCATGCGTGCGATGAACCAGGTCGTGTTCGAGCCGTTGCAGCACGCGCAAAGTTGGACCCTGCCGGTGTACCGCACGTTCCAGGGCTACGAGGCCTGGGAGAAGATCCTGCGTGACAAGACGCCGCGCGAGGCGATCATCGAGGAAGTGAAGTCGTCAGGCCTCAAAGGCCGCGGCGGCGCCGGATTCCCGACCGGCGTGAAGTGGAGCTTCATGCCGCGCAACGCGCCCGGCCAGAAATACGTCGTCTGCAATTCGGATGAGAGCGAGCCCGGAACCTGCCATGACCGCGACATCCTGAGATACAACCCGCACTCGGTGATCGAAGGCATGGCGATCGGCGGCTACGCGATGGGCGCGACCGTGGGCTACAACTACATCCGCGGGGAATTCCTGGCCGAACCCTATCCACGCTTCGAAGCGGCCCTGAAGGAGGCCTATGAAGCGGGCCTGCTCGGCCGGAACATCCAGGGATCCGGCATCGATTTCGACCTGCATGCGGTGGCGGGCGCCGGCGCCTATATCTGCGGCGAGGAAACGGCGCTGCTCGAGTCGCTCGAGGGTAAGCCCGGCAAGCCGCGCTTCAAGCCGCCGTTCCCGGCGAATTTCGGCCTGTTCGGCAAGCCGACCACGATCAACAACACGCAGAGCTTCGCCTCGGTGCCCGCTATCCTGCGCAAAGGCGCGAAATGGTTCGCCGAGCTCGGCGTTCCGAATTCGGGCGGCACGGCGATCTTCTCGGTGTCGGGACACGTCGCGCGCCCCGGCAATTACGAGCTTGCGATGGGCATCCCGTTCAGGGAACTGCTGGACATCTGCGGCGGCGTGCGCGGCGGACACCGGCTGAAGGCCGTGATTCCGGGCGGCTCCTCGGTGCCGGTGCTGCCCGCGGCGCTGATCATGGACTGCACGATGGATTTCGATTCGCTGCGCCAGGCCGGCAGCGCCGTCGGGTCGGCAGGCATCATCGTGATGGACGAAACCACCTGCATGGTGCGCGTGCTCGAGCGGATCTCGCGTTTCTACATGGCGGAATCCTGCGGCCAGTGCACGCCCTGCCGCGAGGGGACCGGATGGCTGACCCGCATGCTGCGCCGGATACTGGCGGGACAGGGACGGATGACGGATCTCGACCTCCTCGTTCAGGTCGCGAACCAGATCGAAGGCCACACCATCTGCGCGCTCGGCGACGCCGCGGCCTGGCCGGTGCAGAGCTTCCTGCGTCATTTCCGGCATGAATTCGAGTACATGGTCGAGCACGGCGGGCAGAGCATCGTCAACGCGCCGTCGCAGGCGGTCGCGTGACCGACGATGTCGTCAACATCGAGGTCGACGGGCGCCCGATAAAGGCGCAGAAGGGCCAGATGATCATCCAGCTGACGGATGCCGCCGGCGTTTACGTGCCGCGCTTCTGTTATCACGAGAAGCTCTCGATCGCGGCCAATTGCCGCATGTGCCTGGTCGAGGTCGAGAAAGCGCCGAAGCCCATGCCCGCCTGCGCGACGCCGGTGGTCGAGGGCATGAAGGTGTTCACGCGTTCCGCGCGCGCGATCGCCGCGCAGAAGGCGACAATGGAATTCCTGCTGATCAACCATCCGCTCGACTGCCCGATCTGCGACCAGGGCGGCGAATGCGAATTGCAGGATCTTGCGCTCGGTTTCGGCGCGGCCTCCTCGCGCTTCGACGAGCGCAAGCGGGTCGTCAAGGACAAGAATATCGGTCCGCTGATCTCGACCGACATGACCCGTTGCATCCACTGCACGCGCTGTGTCCGCTTTACCGCGGAAATCGCCGGCATCCAGGAGCTCGGCGCCACCGGCCGCGGCGAGGCGATGGAGATCGGCACCTGGATCGAGAAGACCGTCGATCACGAACTGTCCGGCAATGTCATCGACCTGTGCCCGGTCGGCGCGCTGAATTCGAAGCCCTTCCGGCATCGCGCGCGTTCCTGGGAGATGACCGAGCACGCCCTGGTGTCGCCGCACGATCCGGTAGGAACCAATCTCTGGGGCCATGTGCTGCGCGGCAGGCTGATGCGCATCGTGCCGCGCGTCAACGAAGACATCAACGAAACCTGGATCGCGGATCGCGACCGCTTTTCCTACGAAGGCATCTACGCCGCGGATCGCCTGAAAGTCCCGATGATGCGGGTCGAGGGCCAGTGGCGGGAGGCAAGCTGGGAAACGGCGCTCGCCGCGGCCGCGGCGCTCCTGCGTGACGGCGCCAAGCAGGCAGGCGTGGGCCGCATCGGCTTCCTCGGTTCGCCTGGGTCGACGACTGAGGAGGCTTACCTGCTCGGCCGCATCGCGCGCGGACTGGGGTCACGCAACGTGGACACGCGCCTGCGGCAGGCGGATTTCAGCGACCAGCAGCAGGATCCGCCGTATCCGGGTCTCGGCCTCGCGCTCGGTGAAATCGATTCACTTGGCGGCCTGCTGCTCGTCGGCTGCCAGGTACGCGAGGAAGCGCCCGTCTTCGCCCACCGCGTGCGCAAGGCAGCGCTTGCCGGCGGCAAGGTCAGCCTGCTGTCGACCCGCGAACAGACCTGCTTCTTCCCGCTGCAGCACCAGCTCGTCGTGGATGCCGGCAACCTCATCGCGGAACTTGCGGCGCTGGTTGCGGGCGCCGCGCTCTCACCGGGGAACCGCGCGATCGTCGAGGCGCTGTCAGGCGGACGTTCTGCGATCGTGCTCGGCGGCGAAGCCATGCGGCACACGCGCTATGCCGACCTGCGCGCGGCGGCGGCCGCCCTCGCCGCGAAGACCGGCGCGACGCTCGGCTACCTGCCGGATGGCGGCAATGCGGTCGGCTGCGCGCTCGCCGGGGCCTTGCCGCATCGCCTGCCCGGGGCGCAAGCGGACCGGGAGGCCGGACTCGATGCCTCGACCATGTTCAATGCACCGCTGGCGGCCTGCGTGCTGTTCGGCGGCATCGAAGCGGTCAAAGACATCGGCCGCGCGGACAGCGGCGAGCTGCTTGCGGCCTGTCCGCGGGTCATCGCAATCACTCCCTACGCGGACCCCGGAACGCTGGCCGTCGCCCAGGTGATGCTGCCGATGGGTACGTTCGCGGAGACCTCCGGCACCTATGTCAACGTCGAGGGGCGCTGGCAGGAGTTCCGCGGTTGCGCGCAACCGTTCGGTGAGGCGCGTCCCGGCTGGAAGGTGCTGCGCGTGCTCGGCAACCAGCTCGGACTCGACGGCTTCGGGTATGAAACCTCCGCTGACGTGCTCGCGGAATTACGCGCGCATGCCGGCGGCGTCCACTACGACGGCAGGCATCCGGCGCGGCGCGGCGTCAATGCGGAGCAGGGCGGCACGACGACCCTCGTTCCCATTTACCAGGTCGACGCCACCGTGCGGCGTGCGCCGGCCTTGCAGGCGACGCGGGCGGCACGGTCCGCGGCGGCCGCGGGATAGCGGAGACCGACGCATGCAATGGATTGCCGAAGTCCTAGCCTGGCTCGACGCCCTCTGGCAGTCGATTCCGGCCTTGCTGCGGATATCCACCCTGGTCGTAGCCGTGATGATGTCGGTCATCGTCGCGGTCGCGCTCCTGACGCTCGCCGAGCGCAAGGTGATCGGCTACATGCAACTTCGGCTCGGCCCAAACCGCGTGACGTTCTTCGGACTTCGCATCTTCCGCGGAATCGCGCAGCCATTCGCCGACGTCATCAAGCTGCTGCTGAAGGAGATCATCGTCCCGGCGCGCTCCTCCCGGTTCCTGTTCCTGCTCGCGCCGCTGATCGTGCTGGTTCCGGCCCTGGCGGCCTGGGCGGTCGTGCCGTTCGCGCCCGAATTCGTTCTCGCCGACATCGACGCCGGGCTTCTGTTCGTGCTCGCACTGACGTCGATGGGCGTGTACGGCGTGATTCTCGCCGGTTGGGCGAGCAACTCGAAGTATGCGTTCCTCGGCGCCATGCGTTCGGCCGCACAGATGGTTGCCTATGAGATCGCGATGGGGTTCGCGCTGGTCGGCGTGCTGATGGCGGCAGGCAGCCTGAATCTCGGCGAAATCGTCCGTCAACAGGAGGGCGGCATCGGCAACTGGTACGTGCTCTGGCTGTTCCCGTTGTTCGTCGTCTACTTCGTGTCGGGCCTCGCGGAGACGAACCGCGCGCCATTCGACGTCGCGGAAGGCGAGTCCGAGATTGTCGCCGGGTTCCATGTGGAATATTCCGGGGCGGCATTCGCATCGCTGTTCGCGCTGCCCGAGTACGCGAACATGATCCTGGTATCGGCGCTGGCGTCGGTATTCTTTTTCGGCGGCTGGCTTTCTCCGTTTCAGGGACTCGCGCCGGAAGGCTCCTTCCTGGCAGCGTCGAGCTTCTTCTGGCTGTTCCTGAAGATCTGCTTCTTCCTGTTCGTGTTCCTGTGGGTGCGTGCGACTTTTCCGCGCTATCGCTACGACCAGATCATGCGCCTCGGCTGGAAGGTGCTGATTCCGGTCACGCTCATCTGGATCGCCGTCGAGGCCGTGCTCGCGTGGCTGCGCATCGGGCCGTGGGCGGCATGATGTGGCGCCCATGAGACGCATCGCTGCGCTGTTCCGCACGCTGTTCCTCGCGGAGCTCCTGACGGGGTTGAGCGTGACCGCGCGCAATTTCTTCCGGCGCAAGGTCACGATTCACTACCCCGAGGAAAAAACCCCGCAGTCGCCGCGGTTTCGCGGTCTGCATGCGCTGCGCCGGTACCCGAACGGGCAGGAACGATGCATCGCCTGCAAGCTGTGCGAAGCCGTCTGCCCGGCGCTCGCGATCACCATCGAGTCGGAGCCGGCTCCCGACGGTACCCGGCGCACGACGCGCTACGACATCGATCTGTTCAAATGCATTTACTGTGGCTTCTGCGAAGAGGCCTGTCCGGTCGACGCGATCGTCGAGACCCGCATCCACGAGTATCACATGGAGAATCGCGGCGAGAACGTCATGACCAAGGACCGGTTGCTGGCCGTCGGCGACCGCCACGAGGCGATGATCGCGGCCGACAAGGCCGCCGATTCGCGCTACAGGTAACGCGCATGCTGGTCGAGATCCTGTTCTGGTCGTTCTCCGCCGTGCTGGTCGGCGCCGCGTTCGGCGTCATCCTGGCGCGCAATCCGGTGCACGCGGTGCTGTTCCTCGTGCTCTGCTTCTTCAACGCCGCGGTCCTCTGGCTGCTGATCGAGGCCGAGTTCCTTGCGCTCGTGCTGGTGCTCGTCTATGTCGGCGCCGTCATGGTGCTGTTCCTGTTCGTCGTGATGATGCTGGACATCAACATCGAGCAGTTGCGGGAAGGTTTTGCGAGAAACGCCCCGCTGGGCGCGCTGATCGCGGTCATCATGGTGATCGAGTTGTGGTACGTGCTCTGGGTGCGCAGGCTCGGGGTCGAGCTGCCGGGCGCCACCGCCCCGCTGCCGGAAGGGCACAGCAACACGGCCGAGATCGGCGCCGTGCTGTACACGCAGTACGTCTATCCGTTCCAGCTCGCGGCCATCGTGCTGCTGATCGCGATCATCGCCGCGATCACGCTGACCATGCGTCGGCGGCCGGGCGTGAAGGTGCAGGACATATCGAGCCAGGTCGCGGTGCGGGCGAAGGATCGCGTAAGGCTCGTGGACCTGCCGTCGGAGCGGGAACCGTGATCGGCCTCGCGCATTACCTGATGCTCGCGGGCGTGCTGTTTGCGATCGCGGTCGCCGGCGTTTTCATCAATCGCAAGAACGTCATCGTGCTGCTGATGTGCATCGAGCTGATGCTGCTGGCAGTCAATTTCAATTTCGTCGCGTTCTCGCGTTTTCTGGGCAACCTCGACGGCCAGGTATTCGTGTTCTTCATCCTGACGGTGGCCGCGGCGGAGGCGGCGATCGGCCTTGCGATCCTCGTTGTCCTGTTCCGTCAGCGCCGCAGCATCAATGTCGAGGAACTCGACACCATGAAGGGTTGACCGTGGCATTCGCCGATATCTGCCTGGTCATCGTGCTGGCGCCGCTCATCGCCGCGGTCGTCTCCGGTTTTGGCGGGCGCCTGATCGGCCGAACTGCCGCACACCTGCTGTGCATTGCGGGCGTGACCGTGTCTTTTGCGGGTTCCGGCTGGGTCCTTCAGCAGATGCTGAATGGCGCCCCGGTATTCAACGAAGGCGTGTACACCTGGGGCATCAGCGACGGCCTGCATATGGAGGTGGGCTTCCTGATCGACAAGCTGTCGGCGCTGATGATGACGGTAGTGACCTTCGTCTCGCTTGCCGTGCATGTCTACACGATCGGCTACATGCGCGACGATCCGGGTTACCAGCGGTTCTTCGCGTACATCTCCCTGTTCACGTTCGCGATGCTGATGCTCGTGATGTCGAACAATTTCCTGCAGCTTTTCTTCGGCTGGGAGGCGGTCGGCCTCGTCTCCTACCTGCTGATCGGCTTCTGGTACAAGCGCCCGACCGCGATTTTCGCCAACCTGAAGGCCTTCGTCGTCAACCGGATCGGCGACTTCGGCTTCATCGTCGGCATCGCGGTGATCGTCGCGTACATGGGCAGCCTGGACTATGCCGAAGTTTTTGCGCGAATCCCGCAGGCGATCGGCCACGATCTCTATCTCACGCCAGGCGAGCCCAGCAAGGTCATCACGGTGATCTGCGTCGCGCTGTTTCTCGGCGCAATGGGCAAGTCCGCGCAGGTGCCGCTGCACGTGTGGCTGCCGGATTCGATGGAAGGCCCGACGCCGATCTCGGCGCTGATCCACGCGGCGACGATGGTCACCGCAGGCATTTACATGGTCGCGCGGATGTCTCCGCTGTTCCAGATGTCGCCGGACGCGCTGCACTTCATCATCGTCATCGGCGCGACGACCGCGCTGTTCATGGGGCTTCTCGGTCTGGTCAATAACGACATCAAGCGCGTCATTGCGTATTCGACGCTATCGCAGCTCGGCTACATGACGGTTGCGCTCGGCGCGGGCGCGTACGGCGCCGGTATGTTCCACCTGATGACGCACGCTTTCTTCAAGGCGCTGCTGTTCCTGGCCGCGGGCTCGGTGATCATCGCCATGCACCACGAGCAGGACATGCGCCGCATGGGCGGTTTGCGGCGCTATATGCCGGTCACTTACTGGACCGCCCTGATCGGGTCACTCGCGCTGATCGGCTTCCCGGGACTGTCCGGGTTCTTCTCCAAGGACATCATCATCGAAGCCGTCCGGCTGAGCGATACCGAAGGCTCGGGTTATGCGTACTGGTGCGTCCTGCTCGGTGTCTTCGTCACCGCGCTTTACAGCTTCCGCCTGGTGTTCATGACCTTCCATGGCCGCGAGCGCATGGACGAGCACACGCGTGAACACCTGCACGAGAGCCCCTGGGTCGTGACGTTACCCCTGGTTGCGCTGGCGATTCCCTCGATCGCGATCGGATGGCTGACGGTCGGGCCGGTGCTGTTCGGCGATTTCTTTGCCGGCAGCATTGCGCAGGCGCCGGACGGGCCGATCGCGCAGCTGGGGAGGGAATTCCACGGACCCGGCGCCTTCGTGCTGCATGCCTTGCGATCGCCGGCGCTCTGGCTCGCGCTCGGCGGTATCGTTGCCGCGTGGTACCTGTACCTGAAGCGCCCGGAACTTCCCGGGCGGATCGCGACGCGATTCGCGAGCCTGCACCGGCTGCTGGTCAACAAGTACTACTTCGACTGGTTCAACGAAAATGTCGTCGCTTCGGGCGTCCGCAATTTCGGCGCTGGCCTGTGGAAGCGCGGCGACGAGGCTGCGATCGACGGCTTTCTGGTGAACGGGACGGCGCGCGCGATCGGTGCGCTGTCGCTGGTCGTGCGGCGGGTTCAGTCGGGATATCTCTACCACTATGCCTTCGCGATGATCATCGGCCTCTCGCTGCTGCTCGGCTGGCTGCTGCTGAGGTCCTAGATGCGCGCACCCGACATGCTGCTGAGCTGGCTCATCTGGCTGCCGATCGCGGCGGGCGCCCTCGTGCTGCTGCTCGGCGAGCGTCGCATCGCCTTCGGGCGGTGGATGGCTCTTGCCGCATCGCTCGCCACGCTCGCGCTCTGCGTGCCGCTGTGGTACGCGTTCGACGTCACGACACCGGCCCTGCAGTTTCCCGAACGCGAGCCGTGGATCGGCGCGCTGAACGCGTGGTACCACCTCGGCGTCGACGGCATCTCGATGCCGCTGATCGTGCTGACCGCCTTCACGACGCCGCTCGTCATCGTTGCCGCCTGGACCACGATCGAGAACCGCCCGGCGCAGTACTTCGCCGCATTCCTGGTCATGGAAGGACTGATGATCGGCGTGTTCTCGGCCGGCGACGCGCTGCTGTTCTACGTGTTCTGGGAGGCGATGCTGATCCCGATGTTCCTGATCATCGGTATCTGGGGCGGCGCGCGCCGCGTGTACGCGACCATCAAGTTCTTCCTCTATACGTTTCTCGGTTCGGTCCTGATGCTGGTCGCGTTGATCTGGCTGTACCTCGAGGGCGGCAGCTACGCGATCGCCGACATGCAGCATATGCCGATCGGCATGACGGCTCAGGTGCTGATCTTCCTCGCGTTCTTCGCGGCATTCGCCGTGAAAGTGCCGATGTGGCCGGTGCACACCTGGTTGCCGGACGCGCATGTCGAAGCGCCGACCGGCGGCTCCGTCATCCTGGCCGCCATCATGCTGAAGATGGGCGGGTACGGATTCCTGCGGTTCAGCCTGCCGGTCACACCGGATGCGAGCCGCGAACTCGACTGGCTCCTCATCACGCTGTCCCTGATCGCGATTGCGTATATCGGGCTGGTCGCACTGGCGCAGCGCGACATGAAGAAGCTCATCGCGTACTCGTCGATCGCGCACATGGGCTTCGTCACGCTGGGCGCCTTCGTCGCTTACGACATCTACCAGACCACCGGCTCGGTCTCCGGCGCCGCGATGGGGCTCGACGGCGCAATGGTGCAGATGATCTCGCACGGCCTGGTCTCGGGCGCACTGTTCCTCTGCGTCGGCGTGCTTTACGATCGACTGCACACGCGGGAGATCACGGCTTATGGAGGCGTCGTCAATACGATGCCGGTGTTCGCGTTCTTTGCCGTGCTGTTCGCCATGGCGAATGTCGGGCTTCCGGGCACATCCGGTTTCGTCGGCGAATTCCTGGTGATCGTCGCGAGCTTCAAGGCCAACTTCTGGTACGCGTTCGTCGCGGCATTGATGCTGATCCTGGGCGCCGCATACACGCTGTGGCTGGTCAAGCGCGTGATCTGGGGCGACGTCGGCAACGACGGCGTGGCGTCGCTGAAGGACCTCAACGCGCGTGAGTTCATCGTGCTGGCCGTACTGGCGTTCGCGGTGCTGCTGATTGGCGTATGGCCGGCGCCGCTGCTCGACGTGATGCGGCCGACCATCGAGTTACTGGTCCAGCAATTGATGATCAGCAAGCTCTGAGGTCGCGATGCAAGGCATGCCGATGGTCCTGACGTACGCAAATATCGCGCCGGCGATGGCCGAGATATTCGTCGCGGGCGCCGCGTGCCTGATACTGCTGATCGACGTGCTGCTGGGCGCGCGGGCCCGTGGCGTCTCCTTCGTGCTCGCCATTGGCGCGCTCGCAGGCGCGGCATGGATCACGTCGGCGGTTGCGGTCGCCGAGCCCTCGGTGATCCTGTTCGGTCATTACGTGGCGGACTCGATGGGCACCGTGTTGAAGCTGTTTGCCTACGGTGCCGCGGCGGTGACGCTCCTTTATTCGCGCGAGTATCTCGCGCGCAGAGGGATGCTCCGCGGCGAGTACGCGGTGCTCGCGCTCTTCGCCGTGTTCGGGATACAGGTGATCGTCTCGGCCGCCAGCCTGCTGTCGCTTTACCTGGGCATCGAGATCATGTCGCTGTCGCTGTATGCGCTGGTCGCGTTCGACCGGGACGACGGCATTGCAGCCGAAGCGGCGATGAAGTATTTCGTGCTGGGAGCCATCGCGTCCGGAGCGCTGCTTTACGGCATTTCCATCCTGTACGGCTTGACGGGCAGTTTCCTGCTGCACGACATCGCCGTCACCGTTTCCGCAACGGAGGTTCCGACGATCGGCCTGCTGTTCGGGCTTGCATTCATTGTCGTCGGAGTCGCATTCAAGTTCGGCGCAGTGCCATTCCACATGTGGCTGCCGGACGTCTATCACGGCGCCCCGACGGCGGTGACATTGTTCGTCGGGTCGGCGCCGAAGATCGCGTCGTTTGCGCTGGCGATGCGTGTGCTGGTGGAGGGTCTCGGCGGCGCCGTGGCCGCCTGGCAGGACATGCTGATCGTGCTGGCGGCGCTGTCGATGATCCTCGGCAATGTCGTCGCAATCGCGCAGTCCAACATCAAGCGCATGCTCGCGTATTCGACGATCTCGCACGTCGGATTCATCCTGCTCGGCGTGCTCGCCGGCAACGCTGCCGGCTACCAGGCGGCGATGTTCTATACGCTGACCTACGTGATCCTGACGACCGGTGCCTTCGGGATCGTCATCCTGCTTTCGCGCAAGGGGTTCGAGGCCGATACGCTCGACGATTACCGGGGCCTGAATCGCCGCAGCCCCTGGTTCGCATTCATCATGCTGCTGCTGATGTTTGGCCTGGCCGGCGTGCCGCCGACGGTCGGTTTCTGGGCCAAGGTACAGGTGATATCCGCTGTCCTCGATGTCGGCATGGCCTGGCTGGCCGCGCTCGCGGTGCTGCTGTCGGTCATCGGGGCCTATTACTACCTGCGTATCGTGAAATTAATGTACTTCGACGAACCAACAGGGACCGACCCGGTCGAAGCCAATCGCGCGTTCCGACTCGTCCTGAGCCTGAATGGGCTCGCGGTTCTCGGGTTGGGGCTGTTTCCGGGGCTGCTGCTGGCACTGTGCGCGCAGGTGCTGCCGTAGGCGCGCCGCCGAATTTTGCCCATACGGACGTGAGGCAATGCGCTAGAATCTGTCATTCGGTGCCATGTCCTTGATATCGTTAAGTAACGGAGTCCAGAAATGCGAAGCATGATATTGGCGGTCCTGATGGCGTTCCTGAGCGGGTCGGTCCTTGCGCAGGATTCCGACAGCGCCATCGGCAATGAAATAGCGAACGCCGACCAGGCGCAGGACAAGGCGGAAACCGTTACTGCGGACGAAGCCAGGGAACCGGACGTATTCAAGGTCCCGGCCGGGTATCGCGCCAAGAAGCGCGGCAAGAGAGTGGTTTACTGCAAGAAGGACATGGAAAGCGGCACCCGCTTTGCCCAGGAACGCTGCTTCGACGAAGCACAGTTGAAGCAGAAGGAACTTGCCGAGGCCGAAGGCAACGCCGCATTCGACCAGGCGCGCAAGATTTGTTCGAACCTGGAAGCCTGCGGCGCCAACTGAGCGGCGGCGGCTATAGCAGAGGGATGCGCCATGCTGAAATCAATATCGACGATCGTCATGACATTGTTCGTGGGCCTGGCGATGGCCGATTCCACGAGCGCAATCGGCGACGAAACCGCCAATGCTGACCAGGGCAATGAAAAGTCCGAGACGGCGCCGGTCGAAGCCAAGGGCAAGGGGGCGAAGGAGGTAATCTTGCCGGCTGGTTTCAAGGCCCGGAAGCGCGGGAATCTCACCCTTTATTGCATTCGGGGCAAGGCGACGGGGACACGCTTTCCAACCGAGTCCTGCTACGACGAACCGGGACTGCGCGATTACATCCTGAAGCGGGAGGCGAGCAACCGGGAATTCGACCAGAATCGCGCGATCTGCTCGAACCCGGCGATGTGCGCCCCCCAGTAACAAGTTTGTAAACGGGCGGGGCGCTGACTATACTTCGCGCCCCTGTTGCGGGGTGGAGCAGTCTGGCAGCTCGTCGGGCTCATAACCCGAAGGTCGTAGG
>JBBDXX010000035.1:0-18340 GCA_040902065.1 Steroidobacteraceae bacterium
AGCTGATCACGTTCGTGAAGGACCGCCCGGGGCACGACCGGCGCTACGCCATCGACTCGCGCAAGATCCAGCGCGAGCTCGGCTGGCGGCCCGCGGAGAGCTTCGAATCGGGGCTGAGGAAGACGGTGCGGTGGTGCCTGGAGCGGCAGGCGGTACGCCAGGCATGACGCGGGTGTCCAAGAAACCTAGGCGATCATCGGGGAGTGGGCTGCGCGCGAGAGTGCTGCTGATGAAAGAGCGCGTCCGTGAACTCGCGCGACATCACGGAGCACGACGCGTACTTCTGATCGGGTCAGTAGCACGCGGCGAGGAGCGCGACGACAGCGATATCGACTTTCTCGTGGAATTGGAGCGTGGGCGGAGCCTGATCGACGTGATCGGGCTGGAGAACGATCTCTCGGACCTGTTCGGTCGAAAGGTGGAAGTCGTGCCGAAACAATCGGCGAAGCCGCGGGTGCTGGCGGGCTCGCGGAAGGATGCGGTGGACTTGAGCGCGGTCGCACGGGGCCCGGCCGCCGCAGTGCGACGGAAGCTCACCGCGCGAGGCATCCGCGGTGCAGATGTCGTTGCAGCGGTGAGATGGGCACGCAAGCGCCAAGGAAGGTCCCGCACGCCATGAAAGGCATCATCCTCGCGGGCGGCGCGGGCACGCGGCTCTACCCGGTGACACAAGTGGTCTCCAAGCAGCTGTTGCCGGTGTACGACAAGCCGATGGTGTACTACCCGCTGAGCACGCTCCTGCTCGCGGGCATCCGCGACATCCTCGTCATTTCGACGCCCGAGGATACGCCGCGCTTCGCCGAGCTCCTGGGCAACGGCCGCAGGTGGGGCATCAAGCTTTCCTACGCGGTGCAGCCGAAGCCCGAAGGCCTCGCGCAGGCGTTCCTGATCGGCAAGAAATTCATCGGCCGGGACCGGGTCGCGCTCGTCCTCGGCGACAACCTCTTTCACGGGCACGACCTCTCTTCGCTCCTGGCGCGCGCGGGCTCGCGCAAGAAAGGCGCCACGGTCTTCGCCTACCCCGTGAACGACCCGCAGCGCTACGGCGTCGTCGAGTTCGACGCCAAGGGCAAGGCGGTGAGCCTCGAGGAGAAGCCGAAGAAGCCCAAGTCGCGCTACGCGGTCGTCGGCCTTTATTTCTACGACAACCGCGTGGTGAAGATCGCCGAAGGGCTGAAGCCCTCCACGCGCGGCGAGCTCGAGATCACGGACGTGAACCGCGCCTACCTCGAAAAGGGCACGCTCGAAGTCGTGCCGATGGGCCGCGGCTACGCCTGGCTGGACACCGGCACGCACGAATCGCTGCTCGAGGCCGCGCATTTCATCGAGACCATCGAGAAGCGCCAGGGGCTCAAGGTCGCCTGCCCGGAGGAGATCGCCTTCCGCCAGGGCTACATCGGCGCGCGGCAGTTGCGCGCGCTCGCGCGGCCGCTCGCTAAGAGCGGCTACGGCGAGTACCTGCTGCGCGTGCTCGCGGAGAAGGTGTTCTAGGTCTCGATCTAGAGATCGCGCGCCCGGCGCGCGTCCTTGAGCATCGCCCGCAGCACGGCGACCGGCAGGGTTTCCGCGAATATCACGTCCACCGGAACCCCGAAGGGGCGCGCCGCATCCGCGGCGATCGAATGCACTTCTCCCCAAGTCCGGCCCCGGTGCGCGAGGATCAGGAGGTCGAGATCGGACCCCGGCCGCACGCCGTGATAGGCGAGAGAGCCTACGACCCGGGCGCGCACCCCGGCCGCGGCGAGCGCGGCCTCGCTGGCGCGCGCCGCCCGGCGCAGGACGCGCGCGGATTTCGCGGAAACCAGAAGCTCCGTCATGGGCGCATTGTCTTGACTGTCCTGCGCGATCGCAAGAGATCATGCGGTTCGACGCCCCGGCGCCGGCCGTGCCAGAATCCGCCCGGGCTCCCGAACCCGAAAATGAACGTCATCCCCACCGACCTCCCCGGCGTGCTGCTCCTCGAGCCGCGGGTGTTCGGCGACGCGCGCGGCTTCTTTTTCGAGGCCTACAACCGGCGCGCCTTCCACAAGGCCACCGGCATCGACGTGGATTTCGTGCAGGACAACCACTCGCGATCAAGCAAGAACGTGCTGCGCGGCCTGCACTACCAGGTGCGCCAGGCGCAGGGCAAGCTCGTGCGCGTGATCGCGGGCGAGGTCTGGGACGTGGCGGTGGATCTGCGACGTGCATCGCCCAAGTTCGGCAGGTGGACGGGGGTCACGCTTTCGGCGCAATCCCGGCGCATGGTGTGGATCCCGCCCGGCTTCGCGCACGGCTTTCTCGTCGTGTCGGACTCGGCCGAGGTGCTGTACAAGACGACGGACTACTACGCGCCGGAGCACGAGAGGACGCTGCTCTGGAACGACCCCGCGCTCGCCATCCAGTGGCCGCTCGCCGGCGCGCCGGTGCTCACCGAGAAGGACCGGCGCGGCGCCCCGCTCGCGACCGCGGAGGTGTTCGCTTGAGGATCCTCTGGGAAAGGGTATGATGTCTTACCGTCGTCTTACCTCTCGTCATGGAAAAGACCAGACTCTCCAGCAAAGGACAGATCGTATTGCCGACCGCCGTCCGCGCCGCGCGCAAGTGGAGGCCCGGGCAGGAGCTATCCGTGGAAAACACGGCGGAGGGTGTCCTGCTGCGGCCCGCCAAGCCGTTTCCCGAGACGCGCCTGGACGCCGCCATCGGCTCCGCCGGCTATAAGGGCCCACGCCGGAGCCTGCGCGCCATGGAGCGGGCGGTGCTGCGCGAGGCGCGCAAGCGGCGGTGATCGCGCTCGACACCAATGTGGTCGTTCGCCTGCTGGTGGACGACCACCCCGAGCAGACCCGGCGTGCACGGCGGCTGCTCGAGGCCGGTCCGGTGCTCGTCCTCCCCACCGTGCTGCTCGAGTCGGAGTGGGTGATGCGCGGCGCCTACCGGCTCGCTCCCGGCGCCATCGCGTCGTCATTCCGCAAGCTTCTCGGCGTGCCGGGGGTCGCGGCGGAAAATGCCGACGCCGTCGCGCAGGCAATCGACTGGTATGAGCGGGGCCTCGATTTTGCCGATGCGCTCCACCTCGCGCTGGCGCGGGAGGCGGAGGCCCTGGCAAGCTTCGATGCGAGATTGGCAAGGCGGGCGGCACGGCTGGGCGCGGGCCGGGTCATGGCGCCTTGACGGCCTGAAGTGAAGATCCTGCTCACCGGGCCGACCGGCCAGGTCGGCGCTGCGCTGCTCGAAACGCAGCCACGTCTCGGAGAAGTCGTCGCCGCCAGCCATGCCCGGCTCGATCTCGCCAACCCGGATTCGATACGCAAGGCCGTCCGCGCCGCGCGTCCCGAGGTCATCGTCAACGCGGCGGCCTACACGGCGGTGGACAGGGCGGAGTCCGAGCGCGATACCGCGTTCGCGGTGAACGCGACCGCACCCGGGATCCTGGCGGAAGAGGCCAGGCGCGCCGGGGCGCTCCTCGTTCACTACTCCACCGACTACGTCTTCGACGGCGCGAAGGCCACGCCCTACGTCGAAGAGGACGAACCCGACCCGATCAACGTCTACGGCGCTTCCAAGCTCGCCGGCGAGCGCGCGATCGCCGCCTCGGGCTGCCGCTACCTGATCCTGCGGACGAGCTGGGTCTACGGGCCGCGCGGCAGCAACTTCTACCTCACCATGCTGCGCCTTGCGCGCGACCGAGCGGAGCTGCGCGTGGTCGACGACCAGGTGGGCGCGCCGACCTCGAGCCTCGAGATCGCGCGCGCCACGGCGCAGCTCCTGCGCCGGGACGCGCAGGGCCTGTACCACATGAGCGCGGCCGGCGAGACGAGCTGGTGCGGCTTCGCGCGCGCGATCCTCGCGCGCGCAGGGCTCGCCACGCCGGTGGTGGCAATCCGCACCGAGGACTACCCGGCGCCGGCGCGCCGGCCGCGCAACTCGCGGCTGGACTGCTCGCGGCTGCGCGCGGAGCACGGCGTGGCGCTCGCGCCGTGGGACGAGGCGCTCGCCGAGGTAACATCCACGGCACGATGACGAAGAAAGTCGCACTGATCACCGGCGTTACCGGGCAGGACGGCGCCTACCTCGCCGAGCTCCTGCTCGCCAAGGGCTACGAGGTGCATGGCATCAAACGCAGAGCTTCCAGCTTCAACACCCAGCGCATCGACCATTTGTATCAGGACCCGCACGAGCCCGACCGGCGCCTGATCCTGCACTACGGCGACATGACCGACTCCTCGAGCCTCACGCGCATCGTGCAGCAGTCGCAGCCCGACGAGATCTACAACCTCGCGGCGCAGAGCCACGTCGCGGTGAGCTTCGAAGAGCCCGAGTACACGGCAGATTCGGACGGCCTCGGCACGCTGCGGCTGCTGGAAGCGATGCGCATCCTCGGCATGGAAAAAAGGACGCGCTTCTACCAGGCCTCGACCTCGGAGCTCTACGGCAAGGTGGCGGAGACGCCGCAGAAGGAGACCACGCCCTTCTACCCGCGCTCGCCGTACGGCGCGGCGAAGCTCTACGCCTACTGGATCACGGTCAATTACCGCGAGTCCTACGGCATGTACGCGTGCAACGGCATCCTCTTCAACCACGAGTCGCCGATCCGCGGCGAGACCTTCGTGTCCCGGAAGATCACGCGCGCGCTCGCGCGCATCAAGCTCGGGCTGCAGGACTGCCTGTACCTCGGCAACCTGGATGCGCGGCGCGACTGGGGCCACGCGCGCGACTACGTGGAGGCGCAGTGGCTGATGCTGCAGCAGCCGCAGCCCGAGGATTTCGTGATCGCCACCGGCAAGCAGCACAGCGTGCGCGATTTCGTCAACCTCGCGGCACAGAAGCTCGAGCTGAAACTCGGCTGGCGCGGTGCGGGCGCCGACGAGCATGCATTGGACGCTGCGGGCAAGAAGATCGTTGCCGTGGACCGGCGCTACTTCCGCCCGGCCGAGGTGGATACGCTGCTCGGCGACCCCTCCAAGGCGAAGGCGAAGCTCGGCTGGAGCGCGAAGACGACTTTCGATGCGCTGGTCGAGGAGATGGCGCGCGCGGACCTGCGCGAAGCCGAGCGCGACGCGCTGGTGACCCAGCACGGCCACAAAGTGCATCGGCAGCACGAGTAGCGTGGAGAAGTCGGCAAAGATCTACGTCGCGGGCCACCGAGGCCTCGCAGGCTCCGCGCTGGTGCGCCGGCTGCGCGAGGCGGGCTACGAGAACTTGGTACTGCGCGCACACAAGGAGCTTGAACTAACGGATGGGGTTGCAGTGCGCCGCTTCTTCGAAACCGAGCGCCCACACCATGTAGTTCTCGCCGCAGCGAAAGTCGGCGGCATCCTCGCAAATGACTCGATGCCGGGGGAGTTCATCCATTCGAATCTCGCTGTACAGACCAACGTTATTCACGAGTCCTGGCGCTCGGGCGTGAAGCGGCTGCTGTTCCTCGGCTCCTCGTGCATCTATCCGCGAGAGTGCCCGCAGCCGATGAAGGAGGAGTACCTGCTGACGGGGCCGCTCGAGCCGACCAACCGCCCCTATGCGCTGGCGAAGATCGCGGGCATCGAGATGTGCTCGGCGTACAACCGGCAGTACGGGACGCAATTCCTCGCGGTGATGCCCACCAACCTCTACGGCCCGGGCGACAACTACGACCTCCAGACCTCGCATGTGCTGCCGGCGCTCATCCGCAAGGCTCACGAGGCGAAGACGCGCGGCGCCGAGACGCTGGTGGTGTGGGGGACCGGCAAGCCGAAGCGGGAGTTTTTGTACAGCGACGACATGGCGGATGCGTGCGTGGCGCTCTTGCGGCTGGACGACGGGAAGTTTCGTGGTGCGATCGGAAGCTACCCGCCGCTCGTCAACGTCGGGGCGGGCAAGGATCTGAGCATCAGGGAGCTCGCGGAGCTCGTCTGCGGCGTCGTGGGGTTCAAGGGAAGGCTGGAGTTCGATGCGACCAAGCCGGACGGAACGCCGCGAAAGCTCCTGGACACGAGCCGGCTGGAGCGCCTGGGCTGGCGGGCGCGGATCGGGCTGCGCGAAGGGATCGGCCAGGCGTACGAGGACTTCAAGGCGACGTCGGCCGAGCGGCGAGCTGCCGCGCACGGCTGACTCCCGGCGTCAGGTCGCGCGAAAGAGCGTCGCGTCGACCTGCAGCAGGCGTCCGCTTTCGGCATCGACGAACGCGGGCCACAGTGCCCAGGCCTCGAATCCCAAATCGCGCAGGCGTGCCAGCATTTCCGTAAACAATTTCTGGCCGGCGTACAGCGCAACCAGCGAGAGCTCCAGGTGGATACCGGCGATGCGCGGCAGGATTCCCGCCGCGCCGTCCAGCACACGGTCCTCGAACCCCTGGGTATCGATCTTCAGCAGCGTGACGGAGTCGGGCCGCAGGCAGGCGCCGGCGATACCGTCCAGCCGGCGGAGCGGCACGCGCTCGGTACCCACGGCGCGCGCGGCCGGAGCCGTGCGCAAGTGAACGTCGAGCACCTCGAGCGCCGAGCTGCTGTAGGAATTGGCCGATACGTGGATGTCGATCTCGCCGTCCCGGTCGCCGATCGCCGCGCGCTCGGCGAGTTCCCACAGGTCATCGCGCGCGGTCGCGGCGAGCAGCCGCTCCCGGGGCGCCTCCAAGGGCTCGAAGGAAACGATCCTGCCCGCGTAGCCGTGCTCGCGCAGCCTGAGCCCGAACTGGCCGGCGTTCGCGCCGACGTCGAGCACCAGGTTGAAGCCGCGCGAGCGCAGCGCGAAGGCGAGCTGCGCCTCCGGAAAGGCCTCCGAATGGAAACGGTGGATGTCGTAGCCGAGGTGCTGCAGCGCCTTGTGCAGGAGGGCCTTCACGCGGTTTTCCGGAGCGCGAGAAACACGTGGTCCTTCGTCAGCCCGCTGCCCGGCGGCTCCGCGCCGCCTTCGCGCCCGCGCCCCCGCTTCACCCGACGGAGCAGCCAAGCGCAGGTATCCGGCGCCAGGTGGTAGATGAAGGTGAACGCCGCCTGGCGGACGAAGCGTAGCGGGGTATGGCGCACGTAGCGAAACCTTCGCACCTCTGCAACTCGCGCACGCTGCGCCGTCGTGCGCAGCCAATGGCGAATCCATTGCTCCGATAGGAAGGCAAGATGCTCGGGATAGTAGCAGTACCACCACCGCGAGCCCGTGATTCTCCCTAGCCAGGCGTCCGCGTCCCCGGTGGTGATGATCAGCGCACCGCCCGGCTTCACGACCCCGAGCAGGGATGCGATCACGCGACCGGGATCCGCGAAATGCTCGACGACGTCGACCGCGGTCACCAGGTCGAAGCGCTTCCCGAGCGGCAGCGATTCGAGGCTTGGGAACACCTCGGCGCCGGCTTTCTCCCGCGCCACCTGCGCGGCATTTTCGTTGACCTCGATACCCGTCCTCGCGTGGCGCGGGCCGATCCGCTGCAGCAGACCGCCGGTGTGGCAACCGAAGTCGAGGAGATTCGCGCCGGCGGGAAAGTTGCGGGCCAGGAACCCCTCGATCAGTGCCCAATCCACGCGATCGGGGCCGCCTGGCCAGGCGGCCGGATCCGCCTTGCCGTAGAGGCTGTCATAGGCGCAAGACGTCAGGATCGGATGGCGAAAAGCCAGAGCGCAGGCGACGCAGCGAAAGAGGCTGCTCGCCGGGAGTGCGTCTGCGGCGTTCCGTCCGGCGAAGACCGTCACGTGCGGAAGGGCGCCGACCTTGCGCACCTCGCGTGCTTCGCAGGACGGACACCTCGGGGTTGCGGCGATGCGCACGGCCTCAGAGCGGCCGCGAACGCGGCCTCACGGCGCGAAAAGCCGTCTGCAGAGCGCGATACAGGAGCGGAAAGCGCGCCTGCAGAACTTCCCTGGCGAGCCGCCCCTGGCTGAGCTGTATGCGCCAGCGGTGCTCGAATGGCAGCATCTCGTCGGGTCCCTCGTACGGGCGGCCATGAGCGAGCGGGAACGCGATGTCCAAGGCCGCGGTGTGGAAGGGACCGCAATCCAGGACCGGCGTTCGGGTCGCCGACGGACCCACGCCGATGTTCAGAACCAGGTTGGCGGTGGGCGTCACGTTGAACAGTTTCCTGCCGAAGCAGTGGAACATGGCCGGGTAGCCCCAGGAGTCGATCTCTCCCGCCGCTTGCCGGTCGACGACGTCGAGCCAGTATCTCTGGATCAGGGGGTTGCGTCCCAGCCAGCGGTCGTCGCGGATGGAACGGCGGACGCCCGCGACGTCCAGGTCGTCAATACGCACCGACTGCCAGCGGTCGGCCCAGCTTGCCCAGCCCCACATGTAGAACATCTTGGAGTACAGGTATGATGCCTCGGCGTTGCGCGCGCCGCCGAAGAAGTTGCCCTGCACCGAGAATACGCGGGGATCGTCCTCGAATCTCTGCAGGAGTTCCTCGCAGAACCTGAAGAAGCTCGCGCTCGGCAGACAATCGTCCTCGAGAATGATCCCCCGGTCCTGTTGCGAAAAGAACCAGTCGATTGCGGAGCTCACGCTGCGCTTGCATCCCAGATTCTCCTCCCGGAACCGGGTATGCAGTGCGCAAGGCCAGTCCACCGCGGAGGCGATACGCCGCACCTCCTCGCAAAGGGCCGCTTCGCCGTCACGGGCGGCGCGTGGGCCGTCGACGGCGACGTACAGGCGCGCCGGCCGCGCCTTCCTGATGGCGTCAAAGACGCGGAGGGTGGTGTCGGGCCGGTTGAAGGCGAGCAGCAGGACGGCGGTATCGAATGATCCCCGGACTCCGGCCATGTTCGGGCAAGCCTGTCCGCGGCTAGGCCGATGAACGGCCGCCGGCGAGGGTCTCGTAATGGGTCGCGAGTCTCGCGCCTTGAGCCCCGGCGTCGAACTCCGTTTCAACGTGCTTTCGAGCGCTTGCCAGCATTTGCGGCCAGCGCTGCGGCGCGCGGGTCGCGGTGAGCAGGCAATCCGTCAGCTCATCCACGTCGCGCTCGTTCGCGAGAAAGCCCGTCTTCCCGTCCTCAATGACCTCGGGGATGTCGCAGTGCCGTGTGCTGACGACGAGCATCCCCGAGGCCGCCATTTCGATGATCGAGACCGGTGCACCGCCCTCGGTGTCGCCGTCTTCCGCCGTGACGCTGGGAGCGAGAAACACATGATGTTCGTACGCCAGCTCAATGAGCTTCGAATGAGGCTGATATCCCAGAAGTCGGACCTTGCCGGCCAGGCCCGATGCCTCAATCGCGGCGAGAATGCGACGTTTCTCCCGTTGACTGTTCGCGCTTTGCACTCGCGCATCGCCGACGATCGTGATTTCAAGCTCCACGCGGCGCCGCAAGCGGCCGAGGGCTTGAAGCGCGTACGGAATGCCCTTCTTCTCGGTGAACGTGCCGGCAATCAGCACCCGAAGCTTTTGGCCGGCAACCCACCCCCGGGGCTTGAAGGGAAGTCTTTCCAGCGCAATGCCGAGATGCTGCACATGTACTTTGGCTTCGGGACAACCCAGGCGCATGATGCGTCGCGCCATGTGCGGGCCTTCGCACAGAGCCAGATCGACATCGCGGAACAGCGCTCGGTAGCGTTCAGGCCATGCTTGCAGTCGCGGCAGATAGCTCATGTCGTTACCGTAGAAAGTCACCACATGCCGGCATCGGAGCGCCTTCGCCGCGCCGAGATTCGACCACGCGACGTCGCCGAAATGAGAGTGGATGATATCCGCCTTCAGGCTTCGGGCGACACGGACCAGGAATCCGAGATGGCGTCTCGCACCGATGCGCCTCAAGCTTCGATCCCAGACGCGCTCGAGCGGCCCGATCGACGAGAAGTCGTGTAATCGGGCCACCGGGAACTGATCGAGGTTTTCCGTCCTCTCGCACACGACGTGGCTATCCACCCTGTGCGAGGGCAGGTGGCTGATTTGCGCGTGGATCCAGGTTTGCGTCTGCGGCAGCCATACCGGGTTGCTGTGGACGACGCGTATCATCGGCGGCGATCTAGCGGGGCGATGCGCTGAAAATCATCGAAACGTACTCGTCGAATTCCGTGCGGAACACGAGTCGATACAAAACGACGTAGGCGACGACGGCACCCGATATCAGAGCCGCGAGGATGCCCGGTGCGGGCCAGGCTCGCAGAAATTCTTCCGCGTAGGAGACGGCGATGGCCATCCCCAGGGCCAGCACGGTGGGCCGTACGAAAGGCAGCGCATAGTCGCCGAAGGGCACCGACAGATAGTGTCGAACAACCGCGTACCACGACAACAGCAGGATTGCCTGCATGGCGGTAAGGCCGAGCGCCACCCCCGGCAAGCCGTAAATGTGCGCTCCGAGAAGGACGGTTGCCGGAATCAGCAGCAACAGGCCGAGATTCCACTGCAAGGCAAAGCGTGCTTTGCCAAGCGCGTAAATCAGCGTGCCGCCCGCGTTCCCGGCAGACCGGAAAAGGGCGAGGACCGCCAGAATCTGCACCAGCGGAACCGCGGGCGACCATTTCTCCCCCAGAAGAAGAGGAACGAACAAGGATGCCACGGCCGCCATGCCCAGAAGCATCGGCGCATTCACGGTGGCAAGCATGTTCAGCATTTTCGAGTACCAGCGATGCAATTGCGTCTTATCCTTTTGCGCCCTGGCCATGATCGGGAACGCGACCTGGGTGATGATCTGATTGATTCTGGCGGCGGGTTGTACGGCCAGATTGAAGGCCATGCTGTAATAGCCGAGATCGCGGGCGCCCAGCAGGCTGCCGACCAGCAACTGGTCGATTCGGGAGTTGACATAGTTGACCACGTTCGAGCCGAAGAAATAGATGCCGAACGACAGGATGCTCCGCACCCCTCGGGGGTCGTAGCGGCAACGGGGCAGCCACCCTTGCCGCGCGCCGACCGCGAGAAGCGCGGCCGTGCCGCAGACCGCGGCGCATACCTGCCCGGCAATGAGCGCCCAGACCCCCCATCCGAGTACGGCGCCCACTACGGCGGTGCCGGTGCCAACCACGGCCTTGCCGATGTCGACCGCGGCCAGGACGTCGAACCTCAGCGATTTGCGAAGCAGCGCGGCGACGTTGATGCCCAGAGGCGCGATGACGATCGGAATCGAGGCAATCGGTATCAACTCGCCCAGGGCGGGCTCGCCATAGACGGCGACCACCAGCGGTACGGACAGCAGTACCAGGAGGTACGCGGCCACGCCGAGCGCACAGTTGGTCCAGAACAGGGTGGACAATTGATCGGAGCTCAGGGAATTCTGGTGCTGGACAATGCCGTCGCCGACGCCCATCTGGGCGAACATCTCGGCAAACCCGAAGACCACGGCCATCATCGCGACCAGGCCGAAATCCGTCGGCAGCAGGAGGCGGCCGAGAATGAAGAGTCCGCCGACCTGTAGGATCGTCGTCGACAGCGTAGCGAAGGCGGTGAGCTTCACGCCCCGCGACGCGGCGTCACGCAAGCTCACGTGAGCTTTTCGGCACGCACCGTGTAACTGGCCGTTTCGTTCTCGTCAAAATCAAGACGATCGGCCAACGACGCGAAAGCCTGGCCGGCGATCCAGAACGGCGTCAGCACCGCCTGGATAAGCCATCTTGCGCCTCGCGGCCCTCTGAGCAGCCTTCTGGCGTGGTAGTTGAGCTTCAGAGCCGCCGTGACCCAATAGCCGCAATCCGCGTTGATCGAGATGTTCTTGAAGCCGGCGCCCTCGAACAACTTCTCGAGGCCGAATCTCGTGAAGCGAACGTAGTCATAAGGCGCTTCATGAACGGCCCATTGGAACGGCACCTGCATATACAAGCTGCCGCCCGGCTTCAGGATTCGTTGCGCCTCCTGAATCAGTCTTTCGGGCCGATAAAGATGTTCGAGCACCGAAAAACCGATTACGCAATCGGCAAAGGAATCCGGAAGATCCACCCCGACGTTCAGGTCGGCCACCACATCCGGCCTCACCTCGTGATACGAGTTCGACCAATCAACGGATACGTACTTGCAGCCAAGGCTGCGAATGTCGTCCCGATAAAGTTGCGCGCCGCTACCGAGATCCACCACCGTGCCGCTCAAACGCCCGGAGAAGCTGCGGAAAAAATCATTATGGATTTTAAGCGCGAGCCAATTGAAGTCGAGAAAACACTCCCTTTTCACGCTTGGCTCTCCGCATCGCCCGCTTCCTCAAATCGGCATCCTCGATGCTTCGCGGGAATTCCGGAGATCACCGAGTTTTCACGGAACTGCTTTGCAAAAAGAAGGGAATTCGCCCCGACAAAAGAGTTCTTGCCTACGAACACGCCCGGCAAGATCACCGCATTCAACGCCACGCCGACGTTTGCTTCAAAAGCAACCGGCCCGCAAATCATGCTTTGCCGCGAGTGGTCCACCATTGGGCCGAAGGAACATGAGGAGTCCTCCGGTCTATCCTCGAACCGGTAATGATGCGAGAAAGCGAAGACTTTCACCCCCGACGAGAATGCACAATCGTCTCCAATGTAGACGCCGGCATCTATGCCCGAGATTATCGAGTAGGGGCCGATATGGACGTTGCGGCCGACCACGACCTCGCCCGGGGGTGCCATCGGCTTTGACCGGATGCGCTTTTTAGCGCGCTTGGAATTGTCCAGGCCGGCGCTGATCATGACTCCCCGGTCTATCCAGCAGTTGTCTCCAATCGAAATAAGGGCAGGGTTCTGGAAATAGACCCCTGCGTCGATCTTCACGCCTTCGCCCAGATGCTTCAAGCGCCTTCGCCAGAAAGCGCAGCGCAGCCTATGCCCGAGCGTGCCCGGCAAATTCTGGATGGCGCCAAGCCACAAATCGCTCGGCAGACGCATCGCCGCACAGACTTTCGACAGCAACGGGTTCACGTTTCAAGTCCGAGGGTGGGAAGATTGATGCAACGCTCTACCGCCTGTCTCGCATTGGGGCAACCGGGCATGGGTCTGGCAACCGGGTGGAGTTCCCCCGTGAACCACACGCCCGGCTTGACGCCGAACTCCCGCAGGCACCAGCGGACGTCCTGCTTCCTGCTTGCGGGCACCATGACCGGGTAGCGCAAGTAGATCGGCACGCTTCCTTCGATGACCAGCGGCGCCTTGTATCGCCGCTCCTCACATACCCTCGCCCAATGCGCGGCATTCGCACGCCTGAGCTGGTTGTAGGCATCGATCTTTTTCATCTGGCTGAGAGCCAGCTCGGCGAGCGGAGATGGCATTCGCTGGCCATAGTGCGCCGGCCGGATGCCATTCAGCTCCTCCTCCGTCGTCGATTGCAGAATGTCTTGGCGGTGCCTGTAACGATGGAATTCGGACGTCAGCCATCGCCATGAATTTTTCTGCAGCTGATATTCCAGGACAAAATTGGTCAGGAGCGTCTGGATGCGGCCATTCGATGGAAACGGAGAAGCCCTCTGAAACCTGTCCAGCCGCTGCAGAAGCTCCGGATTGTTCGTTGCTGCGACACCGCCGTTGAACGTCGAGATGACCTTGGATTGCTCGGTGCTGTAGAAGCCGATATCGCCGAAGGTTCCCACTTTGCGACCGTGGAGAACGGCCCCCATGGCGTGGGCGCAATCTTCGATGACATGAATTCGCTTGCGGCGCGCGAGCTCGAGTATCTTCTCGAGATCGCGCGCAACCAGGCCGTAAAGATGCTGCACCAGAATCGCCCGTGTGCCGGAGGAAATCGACCTTTGCAATGCGTCGATATCCGGGCCGAAGGTCTCCAGCTCGACATCGCAAAACCTCACCGCGATGCCTGCAAACGAGAACGCGTTGGGAACGACAACGCAGGTGTAGGCGGGAATTACGACCTCGTCACCGGCTTTGAGCTGCAGTGCCGCAATGGCCGCCGTCAGAGCTACCCGCCCACCCATGAACGAACGCGCGCCGAGACTTCCGTTCCAGCTTGCAAACGACTTTTCGAAGCTGCGGATCGCACGTTCGTCGCTCCATGATTTCGCTCCGGCGATCAGCGATCGGGCCAGGGATATGTCCTCCCGGTCGACGGTTTGCGAGCCGAACTCCGGATACATCAAGGCTCGTCCGGACAGAACCCCGCCTAAGGCGCGCGCAGGCGATAGGGGAACGCGCGCCAGGGCCTTGAGCTGTTGAATCATCTTTCCTCGGAGAGCGAATCTCCGCTCCACTCATTGCGGCTGCAGCGAAAGCGAGACGCCCGAAACCACGTCGGCCAGGTCGGCATCGCTCAGCTTCGCCGAGAGCGGCAGGCTCACGGTCTGCCGTCCAATGCGCATCGCGCGGGGGTAATCCTCCGGCTTCCAGTCGAAAGTTCTCCGGTAATAGGGATGCTCGGGAATGCTCAGGTAATGCACGCCCACCCCGAGGTTTTGTCTGGTCATTGCCTCGAGAAATCGGTCGCGGCTGATTCCGGCGTCTTTTTCGTCGATCAGCAGCGTGTACAAGTGATACGCGTGGCGGCTATCGGGCTCCGGCGCCGCCGGAAGGGTGACAGGCAGGTGCCCGAAGGCCGCCGTGTACCTGTTCCAGATTTCCTGCCGCCGCTGCCAGCAGGTCTCGACGCGCTGCAGCTGATGAATGCCGATGGCGGCCTGGAGATCCATCATGTTGTACTTGAAGCCGGCTGCGACGACCTCGTAATGCTTGTAGCCTTCGTCGCCGAATCTGTTCCAGGCGTCTTTGCTCATGCCATGCAGGCCCAGCACCTTTGCGCGGGCCAAATCCTGTTCGCGGCGCGCGAGCAGCATTCCCCCTTCGCCCGTCGCGACGTTCTTGGTGACGTAGAAGCTGAAGCAGCCGAAGTCACCGAAAGTGCCGGCCTTTTTCCCGTGATACTCGGTTTCGATGGCATGCGCGCAATCCTCGACCATCCTCAGGCCATGCTGGTCCGCGATCGCGCCCAGCGCATCCATATCGCACGCCCGCCCGGCAAAATGCACGGGCAGCAGCGCACGGGTGCGGCGAGTGACTTTTCTGCGCACGTCTTCGGGATCCAGATTCATGGTCCCCGGATCCACGTCCGCGAGAACAGGCGTCGCGCCCGCGTGAATGATGGTGTTGACGGTGGCGCAAAACGTCAGTGCGGAGGTTATTACCTCATCGCCGGGCTTCAGGTCCAGGGCGAGGAGCGCAAGGTGCAGCGCGGCGGTGCAGGAATTGACGGCGGCCGCGCTCCCGACGTTCTTGTACGCGGCGAAAGCACGCTCGAATTTCGCCACCCGCGGGCCGGAGCCAAGCCAGCCGGACCGCATCGTCGCGACGACTTCCCGTATCTCCGCATCTTCGATGGCGGGCGCGCCGAACACCAGGAAATTGTCGCGCGTGCGCACGGCAGTCTTGCTACTTGTCCGCATGCCGGCTATCCCCGGTATCCTTCATCGCGGCGACCTCGCGACGCAGCTCCCCTATCTCTCGCGTCAGCTCCTCATACTCCGCCATCTTGACCTGGAGAAAGCGAAGGGTGGTTCTGGTTTTCTCCTCCACGCCCCTGGGCGTCAGCAGGTAGAGGTAGGCTCGCTTGTGCGCGCTGTTGCGGAAGTTGTTCGCCTTGACCAGCCCCTTGTCGATGAGCGCCTGCAGGCAGTAGTTCACCTTGCCGAGGCTGATGCCGAGCTCGTCGGCGATGCGGCGCTGGCTGGCCTGCGGGTCCGCCTCCAGCAACTTGAGGATGCGGTACCGATACTCGTCAGTGAGCATTAAAATGTGTCATGTCAACAGGTTACATACATACCGTTCATTCATTGAACGGCACCGGCATTAGACACCAGAATGCCCGGGGCCGCAAATCGCCGAATCGGCCGGCCTGCGAAGGGCGCTCAGCGGCTCTGCTCGAGCCGCGCGAGATCCGCGAGGACCATTTCCCGGATGAGGTCCTCGAAGGACTTGGTCGGCGACCACCCGAGCTCGCGCCGCGCGCGGCGCGCATCGCCGCACAGGGGCACGGCCTCGCTCGGGCGGAAGAACTCCGGGCTCACGGTGACGAATTTCTCGTAGTCCAGATCGACCGCGGAGAACGCCGCGCGCAGCACGTCCCGCACGCTGTGCGTCATGCCGGTCGCTACGACATAGTCTTTGGGAGCCGGCTGCTGCAGCATGGCGTGCATGGCCTTCACGTAGTCCGGCGCGTAGCCCCAGTCGCGCCGCGCTTCGAGATTGCCGAGCGACAGGCTGTGCGCGCGCCCGAGCTTGATGCTCGCGGCCGTCGCGCTGATCTTGCGCGTGACGAATTGATGCGCGCGGCGCGGCGATTCGTGGTTGAAGAGGATGCCCGCGGCGACGAACAGCCCGTGGTGATCCCGGTAACTGCGTGCGAGATGGAACGCCGCCAGCTTGGAAATGCCGTACACCGACCTGGGATTGAACGGCGTCGCCTCGTCCTGCGGCGACAGCTTCGCATCGCCGAACATCTCGCTCGATCCGGCGAAGTAGACGCGGCAAACGGGCGTCAGCTCGAGCAGACTGGAGAGCAGCGCGTGGGTGGCGATGAAATTGCTCGACACGATCGACGCCTCGTCTTCGAAGTTGTAGCTGACGAAGCTCGAGGAGGCCAGGTGATAGCACTCGGCCGGCCGCGCCGCGGACACGATCTTGTAGATGCTCAGGTGATTGTCGAGGCTGCCGACGTGCATGCGCAAGTCGCCCCGGATGTGCGCGATGTTCGCCAGGCGGTGCGCCGGATCCTCGAGTGCTTCGCGGCGCACGACGCCGTGCACCTCGTAGCCCCGGGCGAGCAGCAGTTCGGCGAGGTACGAGCCGTCCTGCCCGTTGATGCCGGTGATCAGCGCGCGCTTCATGGGTGGCCCGCGATTGTAGCCCGCCACCCTCACGTATGATAAGACGATGTCGGCGCCCCGCGTCAGCATCGTCATCGGCGTAAAGAACGGCGCGCGTACCTTGCAGCGCTGCCTGGACAGCATCGCCGCGCAGGACGTGCCGGAACGCGAGACGATCGTCTTGGACGGCGCCTCCACCGACGGCACGCGCGAGCTGCTCGAGGCGAACGCGCGCGGGGGCAAGGTGACGCACTACGTCTCCGAGCCCGACGGCGGGCTCTACGAGGCGTGGAACAAGGGCGTGCGACGCAGCCGCGGAGAATGGATCTGCTTTCTCGGCTGCGACGACGCGTTCCACGACCCGGCGGCGCTGCGCAGCCTGCTGGACGCCGCGCGCACCGCGCGGGACGGCGCGCGAATCGTCTACGGACTTGTCAATCGCGTCACGGAGAGTGGCGTGGTGGCGGAGACCTGGGGCGAGCCCTGGGCAGCGGCGCGCGCGGCCTGCTTCGCCGGATTCATGATTCCGCACCCGGGCACCCTGCATCACCGCAGCGTGTTCGAAGAGCACGGTCCGTTCGACGCGTCCTACCGGGTGGCGGGCGACTACGAATTGCTGATGCGCGAGCTGATGAAGCGCGACCCGCTGTTCGTCGAGCGCGTCGTGGTCGACATGCGCTTCGGCGGCATGAGCAGCCGGCCGGCGGCGATCTACCGGACGCTCCAGGAGGTGCAGCGCGCCCGCGCAGCGCATGGTCTGCACGGCAAGCCGGCGCGCCTGCGCCAGGCGCTGGCCGCGGCCTGGCTCGGCTCCTGGATCCAGCGGCTCTCGGGGGATCGCGTCTACCGCTGGTGCGCCGATCTGTACCGGATCGCTCGCGGCAAGCCCCGCATCTGGACCGCGTAACCCGTGATCCGCGTCCTCACCTTCGGGCGCTTCGCCGACGACAATTTCGGCGGGCTCGAGCGCTACGTGTTCGAGCTCGGGCGCGCGCTCGAAGGCGAGGTGAGCTTCGTCAATATCGTCGCGCACCGCGGCGCACGGCCCGATGTGCCGATGGCGGGAGAAACGGTGTACGCGCGGCCCATCGCGAGCGTGGGCGACACGCCCGTGTGCCCCACCATGCCGCTGCATGCGCTGCGGCGGCACTGGCGCACCCCCTTTGACATCGTGCATCTGCAGTTCCCTGCCGATCCCATGGCGCATCTCGCCTATGCGCTCCTCCCGCGCACGGTGAAACGGGTGATCGGCTGGCACAGCGACATCGTTCGCCAGCGGGGCCTGCTCAAGGTCTATCGGCCGTTCCTTGACCGCTCGCTGCGCCGCGCCGACGCGATCATCGCTGCGACGCCCGCGCACATCAGATCCTCGGAGCAGCTCTCGCCGGAGCGCGACACCGCGCGCTTGCACGTCGTGCCCTACGGCTTCGACCTGGCGCGGTTCCGGGAACGGCCGGCGCTCGCCGACGAGATCCGGGCGCGCCGTGCGGGCAGGTTCCTGCTGTTCGCGCTCGGCCGGCACGTCTACTACAAGGGATTCGAATTCCTGATCCGGGCGCTCGCATCGGTTCCGCAGGCGACGCTCGCGCTCGGCGGTCAGGGGCCGCTCACCGCCGAGCTGCAGCGCATCGCGCGGCAGGCCAGGGTCGCCGACCGCGTCGAGCTCGTCGGGCGCATCCCGGACCGCGACCTGCCGGCCT
>JBBDXX010000036.1:0-2446 GCA_040902065.1 Steroidobacteraceae bacterium
CGCGCACGCGGTGCGATGAACACGTAGGGTGGGCCATGGGCCCACCGTACGGCGCCGCGCGTCAGCAGATGCTCCAGAGGACCGGCCGGTGCTGGCGGCGGCCATCCGCCATCGCTGCGCCGCTGCCTACCCTGTTGCAGCGTACGGCAGACTGCCGTATAGTTCGCGTCATGCCCTCAACCCCTTCATCGACCGCCCGGCTGGAGGCGCGCATCAGCACGGAGTTGCAAGGCTTGCTCAAGCGCGCCGCCGAGCTGCAGAACCGCACCGTGACCGATTTCGTGGTCTTGGCGGTGCGCGAAGCAGCGCAGCGCGCCGTCGAGCAGGCCGGGTTGCTTCGGCTCTCGCTGGCCGACCAGGAACGGTTCGCGAACGCGCTCCTGGCGCCGCCAAAAGCCAATGCCGCCCTCAAGCGTGCCTTCGCCCGTCGCCGCAAGCTCGTCACAACCTGAGTGGGCGGCGCTTGCCGGATCGAACCGCTCGATCCGGGCCTGGATCGCAGCGGTTTCCAAAGCGCAGCGGCACCGCTGGACCGCTATTTTCACGCGCAGGTCACGCAGGACGTCCGCCGCCGCGTCACCGCCTGCTTCGTTGCACTGGCCCCGGATCGGCGCATCGCCGCTTACTACACGCTCGCCTCTGCGAGCGTGATGCTGAGCGATCTGCCGGTCCAGCTCGGCAACAGGCTTCCACGCTACCCGTCCGTCCCAGCCGTTCGCATGGGACGCCTGGCGGTCGATAAGGCGTTCCGGAATCAAGGGCTGGGCAGTGCGCTGCTCGCCGACGCCCTCCTGCGCGCGCGGCGCTCGGGGATCGCCGCCTACGCGCTGGTTGTGGACGCAAGAGACGAAGCAGCGGCGGCGTTTTATCGTCATCACGGTTTCGTCGCATTCGGCGGCCACGCGTTGACCCTGTTTCTTGCGCTCGCCACCGTTCCAGCGAACCCGTAGCGCGCCAGGTCAGGCATGAGCGCCGCATGAATCTCCTCGTCACCGGCGCCGCCGGTTTCATCGGCTCCACAGTCGCCGCCGCCCTCCTCCGCCGCGGCGACACGCGGCGCATCCGGCTCGCCTTCACGTTCGATCATCATTTCTCCGTGGCCGGATTCAGGTTCGCGACGTAGCCGGCCGAGGACGCCTTGCCCGGCGGGCTCGACAAGCCCGCGCCGGAGTAATAACATTGTTATTACAATGCGACGAGCGAGGCGCTGCGCATGAGAATCACCATCAGGAAGATGGGCAATTCCCAGGGCGTCATCATCCCGAAGCCGGTGCTGGCGCAGGTCGGTCTTGATGACGAGGCCGAGATGTCGGTTGAACGCGGCGCGATCGTTTTGCGCAAGCCCCGCAGGGGTGTGCGCGAGGGTTGGGCCGAAGCGAGCAAGGCGATCGCGGCAAGCGGCGATGATGCGCTGGTGTGGCCGGAATTCGGCAACGCCGAAGACTCGGAGCTTGCCTGGTAAGCGCGGTGCGCAGGGGCGAGATCTGGCTCGCGGCGCTCGATCCGGCGCTCGGCAGCGAGATCCGGAAGACGCGCCCGTGCGTGCTCATCTCTCCCCCCGAGATGCATGAGCACTTGCGTACGGTGATCGTGGCGCCGATGACCACGGGCAGCAGGCCGGCCCCATTCCGGATTCCGGTGGTGTTCGAGGGCAAGCACGGCCTGATCCTGCTCGACCAGATCCGGACCCTGGACAAGGGCCGCCTCGTCAGGCGCCGGGGTGCCGTCACGGCCGAGACGCTCTCCGCCACGCTGGCCGCTCTGCAAGAGGCATTCGCGGCTTGATCGCCTCGCTGCCGCGTACCCGCGGGCGCTGTCCCAAGTCCCGGAGTCACATCGTCAAGGCGTAATCCGTACGGCGGGCCGGGGGCGGCGTACGAGTCGCAGGGGTGATCGTGCCCTTGACGCTGTGCACATCTGTGCATACACTCGGCCGTGGACCATGAGTGGGACGCGGCGAAGGCCGAGTCGAACCTGCGCAAGCACAACATCGACTTCGCCGACGCCGTGGGCGTGTTCGACGACCCGCTCGCGCTGTCGATGCCGGACCCGGACGCGCGGGAGGAGCGCTTCCTCGCGATCGGCGCCGATCTGCTCGGCCGGACGCTGGTCGTCGCGTACACGCACCGCGGCGAGCGCATCCGCATCATCTCGGCGCGGCATGCGAGCCCCTCCGAGCGCAGGGCTTACGAGCAAGGTGACCTATGAAACCGGAATACGATTTCTCCCGCGCCCGGCGCGGCGCCATCGCCGCCCCGGCCCCGGGCAAGACGCGCATCACGATCAGGCTCGACGAAGCGGTCCTCGAGTGGTTCCGCAAGCGCGTGCACGCCGCCGGCGGCGGCAACTACCAGAGCCTCATCAACGAGGCGCTCCGGCAGCACATCGCGCGCGAGGACGACGTGCTCGCCGACACGCTGCGCCGCGTCCTCCGCGAGGAGATGGC
>JBBDXX010000037.1:0-16192 GCA_040902065.1 Steroidobacteraceae bacterium
TAGCAGTGACGACCGCGTGCCCGCCTATCTCACCCCGGAGTTCGGCGAAGAACCAAATATTTACGGTCTTTTTTCAAACTGAGACACCACCACGGGCTGCGCAAGCCTTTCATTGACCGGGACATTTGAGTAGAATGCGCGGCTCTTTGGCGGGGCCGCACCGGCCCCGGGACTGACGAGGCTGCGAGGAATTCATTCGATGGTCACGATTCGTCTGACGCGCCGTGGGGGCAAGAACTCCCCCTTCTATCACGTCGTCGTCACGGACAGCCGCAAGCGGCAGGGCGGGACGGTGCTCGAGCAGGTCGGATTCTTCAACCCGGTGGCGCGTGGCAAGGATCGGCGGATTGAACTCGATCTTCCGCGCATCGACTACTGGACCGGCACCGGCGCGGCAATGTCCGACCGCGTGCGCGCGCTGGTCGCCGCCGTGCGGAAGCAAGCGGCGGCCTGAGCGGCAGCCCGTCACCATGCCGGTTGCGCCGTCACGGGATGCCGGACGGGAGCAGGACCGGGTGGCGCTGGGCCGCATCACCGGTCCCTTTGGCATCCAGGGCTGGCTGAAGCTCGTCTCGTACACCGATCCGCCGGAGCAGATCCTGGAATTCGTGCCGTGGCGTGCGGACCTGCCGGACGGCGGCAGCCGCGAATTGCGGGCGACTGAAGGCAGGCGGCATGGCAAGGGGCTGGTCGTGCGCATCGACGGCATCGCCGACCGCACTGGCGCGGAATCGCTGGGACGGCCGGAACTGTGGATCGGACGGCAGGAATTGCCGGCGCTCGCGGCCGGTGAGTATTACCGGGCCGACCTGATCGGATTCGAAGTGGTCAATCTTGCCGGGCAGCCGCTCGGCCGCGTCGATCACTTCCTGGACCTGCCCGCGAATGCGGTCATGGTCGTGAAAGGCGAACGCGAGCAGTGGGTGCCGATCGGCGGTCAGCAGCTTTTTCGCGTGGATACGGGTCGCAGCCGCATTACGGTCGACTGGGATCCCGAGTTCTAGATCAAATGCAGATCGAGGTCGTCACGCTGTTCCCGCCGATGATCGTGGCGGCCCTGGCCACCGGGGTCGTCGGCCGCGCGGTGACGGCGGGGGTGCTGCGGGTTGGACTGGAAAACCCGCGCAGTCACGCGACCGATGTGCATCGGATCGTGGACGACCGGCCTTTCGGCGGCGGACCGGGCATGGTGCTGAAACCGGAGCCGCTCGCTGCGGCGATCCGCGCGATTCGCGGACGCCTGCCGGCGGGAGCCCCGGTGATCGGGCTCGCGGCCGAGGGCGCGACCTTCGCGCAGGCGACGGCGCGGCGGTTGTCGGGGCTGCCGGGATTCGGACTGGTGGCCGGGCGTTATGAGGGCATCGACCAACGGGTGGTCGAGGCATTGATCGACGAGGAACTGTCGATCGGCGACTATGTGCTGTCTGGCGGGGAACTGCCGGCGCTGGTCGTTATTGACGCGGTGGCGCGGCTGCTGCCGGGCGTGCTCGGGGACGAGGCGTCGGCCTGCCAGGATTCATTCGGCGCCGGACTGCTCGACTGGCCGCATTACACGCGGCCCGAGGACTGGGAAGGGCGGCGGGTGCCGGCGGTGCTTGCCGGCGGCAACCACGCAGCGATACGCCGCTGGCGGATGATGCAGGCGCTGGGACGCACCTGGCGGCTGCGGCCGGACCTGCTGCGGGCGCGCGACCTGACGCGGGACGAACGCGCGCTGCTCGAGGAATATTGCGCCGGGGCGGGGATCGAGCCGCCGCGGTGAGGAACGGGTTTCGGTCAACACGGACATCGGGGACGCTGTGATGAACAAGATCATGCAGGAACTGGAATTGCGCTCGCTCAAGAGCAAGCTGCCGGAGTTCGGACCGGGCGACACCGTCGTCGTGCAGGTGAAGGTCCGCGAGGGCGACCGTGAGCGGGTGCAGGCTTACGAAGGCGTCGTCATCGCCTGCAAGAATCGCGGGCTCAACAGTTCCTTCACGGTGCGCAAGGTGTCGCATGGCGAAGGCGTCGAGCGCGTGTTCCAGACGCACAGCCCCGCGATCGCCGGCGTCGAAGTGAAGCGCCGCGGCAAGGTCCGCCGGGCAAAGTTGTACTACCTGCGTGACCGTTCGGGCAAGTCCGCGCGTATCGAGGAAAAGCTGGGCTGAGCGCGCAGCGATGCCGGTATTGCGCGCAATCTGGGCTTTGCTGAAGGGCATCTGGTTTGCCCTCGACGGGCTGCGCAAGATCCTGCACCTGGTGCTGCTGCTGATGCTGTTTGGCGTGCTGCTGGCGGTAAGCCAGACGGAGATCCCGTTCATGCCGCGCAGCGCCGCGCTGGTCGTCGCGCCGTCGGGTTATCTCGTCGAGGAACTCTCCGGCGATCCGATCGAGCGAGCGCTCGCGGAAGCCACCGGCGCCGATCGCGGCGAGACGCGCTTGCGCGATCTCATCGACGTGGTCGATCATGCTCGGGACGACGATCGCATCCAGGCGATGGTCCTCGACCTGCGCAGGCTCGACGGCGCCGGATTGCCGATGCTGCAGGATCTGGCGCAGTCCCTGCGCTGGTTCCGCGAATCCGGCAAGAAAATCTTCGTCTACGGCCAGGGCTTCACGCAGCGCCAGTATTACCTGGCGGCGCAGGCCGACGAGGTCTACCTGGATCCCATGGGCTACGTGCTGCTGGACGGCTACTCGTATTTCCGGACCTACCTGCGCGGCGCGGTCGACAAGCTCGCGGTCGACATCAATGTGTTCAAGGTGGGCAGCCACAAGTCGGCGCCGGAGGACTGGACCCGCGCGGACATGTCGCCGGAGGATCGCGAGAGCGCCCGGGTATGGATCGGCGCATTGTGGGACAGCTACAAGGACGATGTCGCGACGGCTCGCGATCTCGAGCCTGCGCTGATCCAGGCTTATGCGGACGAGGCTGCCGCGGGCGTGCGCGCAGCCGGCGGCGACATCGCGCAGTATGCGCTCGCGCGCGGGCTGGTCGACGGCCTGAAATCGCATGCCGAATTCGAACAGATCGTCGCCGGGGTCGTTGGCGAGGACGAAGACACCGGTGGATTCCTGGCAGTCGACTGGCGCCCCTATCTGGCGCTCGCGCGACCGCAACGGTCCGGGCATCGGGACGATCCCGGAATCGGCGTGATCGTGGCGTCGGGCGAGATCCTGGACGGCCAGCAGCTGCCGGGGCTGGTCGGCGGCGAAACTCTGGCCGGTATGCTGCGGGACCTGCGCCAGGACGACGACTACGCGGCCGTGGTGCTGCGCATTGACAGCCCTGGCGGCAGCATGATGGCCTCGGAAGTGATCCGGCGGGAGATCGTGGCGCTGCGCGACTCCGGTAAACCGGTGGTCGCATCGATGGGCACCGTTGCCGCCTCCGGCGGGTACTACATCGCGATGGACGCGGATTACATCGTCGCCGCGCCGACCACGATCACCGGTTCAATCGGCGTTTACGCCCTGATCCCGACGTTCCAGCGTACGCTCGAGAAAATCGGCGTCACGTCCGACGGCTTCGGCACGACCCGGCTGTCCGGGCAGGCACAGCTTGATCGCAGCCTCGGGCCCGATGCAAGAGAGATCCTGCAGTCATCGGTCGAGCACGCCTACTCGACATTCGTCACGCACGTCGCGCGCGCGCGCGAGCGGCGGCCGGAGGAGATCGAGAGCCTGGCCCAGGGACGGATCTGGACCGGCGAGGAAGCGCGCGAGGCCGGCATCGTGGACGAGCTCGGCGGCGTCGACGAGGCGATCGCGGAAGCCGCGCGGCTCGCGGGCGTCGAGGACTACCGGGTCGAGTGGATCGAGCAGCACATTTCCTGGCGCGATGCGCTCGCGATGCAGTTGCGCGCGGGCGTGGCGCGCGTCATCGCAATGATCGCGCCGCCGCGCGCGCCGCTGCCCGGAATCGGCGAAGCGTTCGCGCGCGCTCGCGCGTTGATCGCGCTGTCGGCCGAGGGCCGGCCGGTCTATCTCTGCAACTGCCGGGTCGAGTGAAACGCAGAGGGGACAGTCCCCTTTGACGATGGGGACAGTCCCCTAGTCCGCCCAGTCCAGGATCACTTTCCCGGACTGGCCGCCGCTCATGGTTTCGAACGCGCGCTCGTAATCGGCTGCCGCGTAGCGGTGGGTGATGACCGGGCTCAGGTCGAGGCCGCTCTGCAGCATCGCCGCCATCTTGTACCAGGTCTCGAACATCTCCCGGCCATAGATGCCCTTGATCACGAGCCCCTTGAAGATCACCTGGTTCCAGTCGATCGACATGTCACCGGGCGGAATCCCGAGCAGCGCCACGCTGCCGCCATGGTGCATGACGCGGAGCAGGTCGCGGAAGGCCGATGGATTGCCCGACATCTCGAGCCCCACATCGAATCCTTCCGACATCCCAAGGGCGCGTATCGCGTCGTCGATGCTTTCGCGCGATACGTTGAGCGCCCGGGTCGCCCCCATCCGGCGCGCGAGGTCGAGGCGGTAGTCGTTGACGTCGGTGATGACCACGTGACGCGCGCCGATGAAGCGCGCGATCGCGACCGCCATGATGCCGATCGGGCCCGCACCCGTGATCAGGACGTCCTCGCCGACCATGTTGAACGACAGCGCCGCGTGCGTCGCATTGCCGAGCGGATCGAGGATGGCGGCGATCTCGTCCGGAATGGCGTCGGGCAGCCGGAAGATGTTCGCGGCCGGCAGCACCATATATTCGGCGAAACAGCCGGGGCGGTCGACGCCGACGCCCTGGGTATTGCGGCACAGGTGGCGGCGGCCGGCGCGGCAGTTGCGGCAATGACCGCAGGTGATGTGCCCTTCGCCGGAGACGCGGTCCCCGGCCTGCAGTCCCCGGACCTCGGAGCCCAGGCTCACGATCTCGCCGCAGTACTCGTGTCCGACCTGCATCGGCACGGGGATCGTGCGTTGCGCCCAGGCATCCCACTGATAGATGTGTATGTCGGTACCGCAGATCGCGGTCTTGCGCATGCGGATCAGCACGTCGTTGGGTCCCGGTTCCGGGCGCGGCAGTTCGCCGAGCCAGATGCCAGGCTCCGGTTTGGACTTGATCAATGCCTTCATGCGAACCTCATCATGCGACGATGCCGAGTTCGCGGCCGGCCTGCGCGAATGCCGCGACCGCCTTATCGAGCATCGCGCGCGTGTGGGCCGCGCACATCTGCGTGCGGATGCGGGCCTGGCCGAGTGGCACGACCGGGTAGGAGAATCCGATCGCATAGACGCCGAGCTCGAGCAGGCGGTCCGCCATGCGCACGGCGAGCGCGGCATCGCCGATCATGACGGGAATGATCGGATGTTCTCCGGGCACCAGCCGGAAGCCCAGCGATCCGAGTTCGCCGCGGAACCAGGTGGCATTGTCCAGCAACCGGCGGCGCAGCCCGGGGGACCCGTCGATCAGCTCGAGCACGGCAAGCGTCGTCGCCGCGACGACCGGCGCTATCGAGTTCGAAAAGAGATAGGGCCGCGAGCGCTGCCGCAGCCAGGCCACGATCGGCGCGCGACCGGAGACGTAGCCGCCACTCGCGCCGCCGAGCGCCTTGCCGAGCGTGCCGGTCAGCACGTCCACGCGGCCCATGACACCGCAATGTTCGTGGGTACCGCGGCCCCCGGCGCCCATGAATCCAGTCGCGTGCGAGTCGTCGACGACCACGATCGCGGCATGCCGGTCGGCGAGATCGCAGATCGCCGCGAGCTTCGCAATCGTGCCGTCCATCGAGAACACGCCGTCGCTCACGAGGATGCGCGTTCGCGCCCCGGCGGCTTCGCGCAGGCGCTCCTCGAGCTGCCCGAGATCGCCGTTGCCGTAGCGCAGGCGCTTCGCCTTCGACAGCCGGATGCCGTCGATGATGCTCGCGTGATTGAGCGCATCGGAGATGATGGCGTCGTTTTCGTCCGTCAACGTCTCGAACAATCCGCCGTTGGCGTCGAAGCAGGAGGAATACAGGATCGTGTCCTCCGTGCCGAGAAAAGCGGACAACCGCCGTTCCAGTTCGCGGTGCACGGTCTGCGTGCCGCAGATGAAGCGCACCGATGCCATGCCATAGCCATAGCGGTCGAGCGCGGCATGCGCGGCGCTGACGAGCGCCGGATGGTTCGCGAGGCCGAGGTAGTTGTTGGCGCAGAGATTCAGCACCTCGCGGCCGTCTTCCAGCCGCACGACGGCGTCCTGGCTCGAGGCGATGATGCGCTCGCGCTTGAACAGTCCGTCGCGCCCGAGTTCCGCGAGTTGGGATTCGAGCCGTTTCAGCAGGGCCTGGTCCATGGATCCCCGTCGATGGCGGCAGCCGCTGGATTATACCGGCGGCGGTAACGGCGCCTCGTATAATCCCGGACCGGGGGAGGGCAGGTGGCCGGACCATCCAGTCGGAACAGCGCGGCGGAATCACGGCATCGGGTCGATCGCTGGCTCTGGTTTGCGCGTTTTTTCCGCAGCCGCTCGCTCGCGACCGCCGCGGTTTCCGGCGGCAAGGTTCACGTGAACGGGGAACGCGTGAAGCCGTCGCGCGATCTGGCGCCCGGCGACCTGCTCGATATCACCCAGGGCCCGGACCTCCTGACCGTCAGGGTGCTCGCCCTGCCGCTGCGCCGCGGGCCGGCCACCGAGGCGGCGGCGTGCTACGAGGAAACGGCGGACAGCCGGACCCGCCGCGACGCCCTGCGCCTGGACCGCAAGCGCGCGCGCATGCTGCACGTCGCGCCACCGGCCCGTCCCGACAAGCGCGGGCGTCGCGCCATACGGCAGCTTCACGGCAGGAACTGAAGCGTGAGCGAACCGGTTCGGCCCGCCGCGGAAGCCATCCTGTCGTCGCGGCAGGCCCGGCTGTTCATCGCGCTCGCCGGCCTGTTCATCACCAATGCGCTGATCGCCGAATTCGTCGGCGTCAAGATCTTCGCGCTCGAGGATACTCTCGGGCTGGCTCCGTTCGACTGGCGCCTGTTCGGCCAGAGCGGTTCGCTGTCATTCACCGCCGGCGTGATGCTGTGGCCGATCGTCTTCATCATGACGGACATCATCAACGAGCACTTTGGCGTGCGCGGTGTCCGGCTGATCTCGTGGCTCGCTGTCGGATTCATCGGCTACGCCTTCCTGTTCGCCTACCTCGCAATCGGACTGGCGCCGGCCGCGTGGTGGATAACGATCGGCGCCGACCGTGGCGTGCCGGACATGCAGGCTGCGTTTGCGAGCGTTTTTGGCCAGGGCATGTGGACGATCGCCGGATCGATCACCGCGTTCCTGGTAGGGCAGTTGATCGACGTCGCGGTGTTCCAGCGCATCCGGCGGGCGACCGGTGAACGCCTCATCTGGCTGCGCGCGACCGGCTCCACCGCCGTGTCCCAGCTGGTCGACAGTTTCATCGTGCTCTATATCGCCTTCGTGCTGGGACCGCAGCAATGGCCGATTCCGCTGTTCCTCGCCGTCGGGACGGTCAATTATCTGTACAAGTTGTCCATGGCCATTGCGCTGATTCCGTTGCTGTACGTCGGCCGGCGCCTGATCCGCGCCTACCTGGGTCCGCGCTGATGCCGCGGCCTCGCACACCCGAGCTCGCGGTCGATGTCGTCGTCGAACTCACCGACCGGCCGGGCCGGCCGATCGTGCTGATCGAGCGCAAGTACCCGCCGGCAGGGTATGCCTTGCCGGGCGGGTTCGTGGATGTCGGCGAATGCGTCGAGGATGCCGCGCGGCGCGAGTTGCGCGAGGAGACGGGACTCGAGGTGCGGCTCACACGGCTGCTCGGCGTCTACTCCGATCCGGCGCGCGATCCGCGCGGCCATACGGTCAGCATCGTTTACGTCGGTACGGCGACGGGCACGCCGCGAGCGGGCGACGATTCGGGCGCGATCCTGGTGACCGACCCGGCGCGGGCCCCGGCGCTCGCATTCGACCACGCCCGCATACTCGGCGATTACCTCGCCGGGCGCGGATAGAATCACGAACATGACGGACGGCCAGGCGATTCCTTTCCTGAGGCGTGACGGGCGGGACTTCGAATCCGCCGTCGGCGCCGCGATCAATGAGCGCTACCTGGCCGATGAGGCGGCGGTCGTGGCCGACCTGTTCGAGCTCGCGCGCCTGCCCGCGCCAGAGCGCGCCGCGATCCGCCGAGAAGCCGAGGAACTCGTGACGGCGGCGCGCCGTCGCCGCACGGGCAAGACGGGTATCGAGGCATTCCTGCAGCAATACGACCTGGCGTCGCAGGAGGGCATCATCCTGATGTGCCTCGCCGAGGCGCTGCTAAGGGTGCCGGATGCCGAAACGGCGGACCGGTTGATCGCCGACAAGATCTCGACCGGCCAGTGGTCGGATTATCTCGGCGAAGCGGACTCGCTGTTCGTCAATGCCTCGACCTGGGGATTGATGCTGACCGGCCGTCTGGTCCGCACCTCCGAAATGGAGATGCGCGATCCGGCCTCGTTCCTGAAACGCCTGGTCACGCGGCTCGGCGAGCCGGTCGTGCGCACGGCGTTCCGGCAGGCGATGCGCATCATGGGGCACCAGTTCGTCATGGGCCGCGACATCGGCGAGGCGCTGGAGCGCTCGGCGGAAGGCGATGCGCTGCGTTATCGCCACACCTACGACATGCTCGGCGAATCGGCGCTGACCGAACCCGACGCCGAGCGGTACCTCGAGTCTTACCGTACGGCGATCGCGGCGGTCGGCGCCTCGGTGCGGCCCGGCAGCCTGGCCGCGAGCTGGCCCAGCATCTCGGTCAAGCTGTCCGCGTTGCACCCGCGCTACGAGTACGGCAGGCAGCAGCAGGTGCTGGACGAACTCGGCGCGCGCATAGAGTCCCTCGCGCTCGCGGCGATGCGCGCCGGCATCGCGCTCACGATCGACGCCGAAGAAGCGGACCGGCTGGAGCTGCAGCTGCTGCTGGTCGATCGCCTGCTCGATCACGCCGCGCTCGCCGGCTGGGACGGGCTGGGACTCGCGGTTCAGGCCTACTCGAAGCGCGCACCGGACGTGCTGCGTTACCTGGGCCGGCGCGCGGACCAGGCCGGACGCGTCCTGAACGTCCGGCTCGTCAAAGGCGCGTACTGGGACAGCGAGATCAAGCGCGCGCAGGAACGCGGCCTGTCCGGCTATCCGGTGTATACGCGCAAGCAGAATACGGATGTCGCTTATATCGCCTGCGCGCGGCTGTTGCTGGACGGGAGCCGCCGCGTCTACCCGCAGTTCGCGACGCACAATGCGCACACCGCCGCGAGCATCATGCACCTGGCGGCCGCGCGCGGCCGCGAGTTCGAATTCCAGCGCCTGCACGGCATGGGGGAGGAGCTCTACGCCGAACTGACCGACCCGGCCGGCCGCGGCCTGCCGTGCCGCGTTTACGCCCCGGTCGGCTCGCACGAGGACCTGCTGCCCTACCTGGTCAGGCGACTGCTGGAAAACGGCGCCAACACCTCGTTCGTGAACCGCATCGTCGACGAGTCGCTGCCGGTCGCCGAGGTCGTCGGCGATCCGCTGGCGGAAGTCGAACGCCTCGGGCCGGGTCCGCATCCGCGCATTCCCGCGCCGCGCGCGCTGTTCGGCCGCGAGCGGCCCAACTCCGCGGGCGTCAATCTCGCCGACGCGCGCGAGCAGAAGAGTCTGGCGACGGACTGCCGCCGGGCGCTCGAACGGCCGCTTGCGGCGGCGCCCATCGTCGGCGGGCGCGAACGGGACGGTGCGCGGCGGACGGTCGTGTCGCCGTCGGATCTCGACCGCATCGTCGGCGAGGTCGCGGACGCCGATGCCGCGCTCGCGACCGCAGCCATTGCCATCGCCGCCGAGGCGCAGCCCGCCTGGGATGCGCTGGCCGCATCGGTGCGAGGCGCGATCCTGCGCGAGGCGGCGGACCGGCTGGAAGCCGACACTGCGCGCTTCGTTGCAATATGCGTTGCCGAAGCGGGCAAGACCGTGCCGGATGCGATCGCCGAGGTACGCGAGGCGGTGGATTTCCTTCGCTACTATGCCGCGCGTGCGGAGGAATCCTTCGGCCATCCGCTGATCATGCCCGGGCCGACCGGCGAGTCGAATCGTCTCGGGCTGCGCGGCCGCGGCGTGTTCGCCTGCATCAGCCCGTGGAATTTTCCGCTGGCGATATTCACCGGACAGGCGGCCGCAGCGCTCGCGGCCGGCAATTCGGTGGTCGCGAAGCCGGCCGAGCAGACGCCGCTGGTCGCGGCGGAGATGGTACGGCTCCTGCATGCGGCGGGCGTGCCGGGCGAGGTGCTGCATTTCCTGCCGGGGCGCGGCTCGCGGATCGGGCCTGCGCTGACCGGTGATCCGCGCATCGCCGGCGTCGCCTTCACCGGCTCGACCGACACCGCCCGGCTGATCAACCGCAGCCTGGCTGCCCACGACGGCGCGCTGCCGGTGCTGATCGCGGAAACCGGCGGCCAGAACGCGATGCTGGTCGACAGCTCGGCGCTGCCCGAGCAGGTCGTCAACGATGCCGTCACTTCGGCTTTCAACGCGGCCGGGCAGCGCTGTTCGGCGCTGCGCGTCCTGTACGTCCAGGAGGACATTGCGGCGCGCGTGCTGGAGCTGCTGGCGGGCGCCATGGACCTGCTCGCGATCGGCGAACCGGCGCTGCTGTCGACAGACGTCGGTCCCGTGATCGATGCGCAGTCGCTCGATACGCTGGAACGGCACGCGGCCGCGATTGTCACCGGCGCGCGCTGGCATCACCGCGCGCGCCTGCCCGATGGCCTCGCACGCGGACACTATTTCGCGCCGCTCGCGGTCGAGATTGACGGGATCGGGGCGCTCCAGCGGGAGGTGTTCGGACCGGTGCTGCACGTCGTGCGGTTCGCGGCCCCGAAACTCGACGAGGTGGTCGACGCGATCAACGCGAGCGGCTTCGGGCTGACGCTCGGCGTGCACACGCGCATCGACAGCGTGGCCAGACGCGTTGCCGCGCGCGCGCGCGTCGGCAATATCTACGTCAATCGCAACATGATCGGCGCCGTCGTCGGCGTGCAGCCATTCGGCGGCTGCGGACTGTCCGGCACGGGTCCGAAAGCGGGCGGCCCGCACTATCTGCCGCGTTTCGCGACCGAACAGACCGTGACCATCAATACCGCGGCGGTGGGCGGCAACGCGACGCTGCTCTCGCTCGGCGAGAACTGACGCGCTTCACATCATGCCGGTCTGCAGGCGGGCGGCATCGGACATCATCGACTGGTTCCACGGCGGATCGAACACGAGTTCGACATCCGCCCGACAGATGGTCGGAATCATCAGCAGCTTGTCGCGCACGTCGTTGACCAGGACTTCGCCCATGCCGCAGCCGGGCGCGGTCAATGTCATGCGCACGGACGCAGCGCGCGTCCCATCGTCGTTCGGCGTGACGGTGCAGTCGTAGACCAGCCCGAGGTCGACGATATTGACCGGTATCTCCGGATCGAAACAGGTGCGCAGCTGGTCCCAGACGACACGCGTGACGTCCAGGTCGGTGGCGCTCGCCGGCAGTTCGGGCGGCCGCAAGGGCTCCTGGCCGATGGCGTCGCCGTCCGCGCCCGCGATGCGGAACAGGTTGCCTTCGACGTACACGGTGAAGCTGCCGCCGAGTGACTGCGTCAGGTAGCCGATGCTGCCGGTGCGCAGTTTCACCTCGACGCCCGCCGGCACGATGACGGCACGCACGTCGCGATTGACGACGATCGGTTCCTGGCTGGCCCGGTGCATGATCATTCCGTCGTGACCGGCGCTGCGGCGTTCGCGAGCGCGGCATTCAGCGTATGCCAGCACAGGCTTGCGCACTTCACGCGCGCCGGGAACTCCCGCACGCCGGCCAGCGCCATCAGCTTGCCGAGCCGCGGATCGGGTGCCGCACCGGGCGTCGTCAACATGCGGTGCATCGCGCCGAACAGTTCCGCGGCCTCGACGCGAGTGCGGCCGCGCAGGGCCTCGGTCATCAGCGATGCCGACGCCGTCGAGATCGCGCAGCCGGACCCGGCGAATCGCAACTCGCGGATCAAATCATCTTTCACATCAACAAACACATGTAACTGATCGCCACATAAGGGATTATTACCTTCTGCCCGGTGGGTCGCACCCGCCAGTTCGCCACGATTGCGCGGGCGCCGGTTGTGGTCGACGATCACGTCGCGATAGAGATCGGCCAGATCCATCAGCGCAGCATCCGGATCGCGTCCTGCACCGCGTCGCAGAGCGCCTCGATCTCGCCGGCCGTGTTGTACAGGCCGAACGAGGCGCGTGTGGTCGCCGCCACGCCGAAATGTTCCATGACCGGCATTGCGCAGTGGTGGCCGGTGCGCACGGCAATGCCACGCGAGTCGAGCACGGTTCCGAGGTCATGCGGGTGAATGCCATCCACCGCAAACGAGACGAGGCTGGTCTTGTCGGGCGCGGTGCCGATCAGCGTCACGCCCGGGACGCGCGCGAGCGATGCCGTCGCCTCCGCCAGCAGCGCGTGCTCGTGCCGCGCGATTCCTGCGAGACCGACGGATTCGAGGTAATCGATGGCGGCCGCGAGACCAACGGCGCCCCCGACGTTCGGCGTGCCGGCCTCGAATCGATGCGGCAGGTGATTCCAGGTCGAGCCGCCGAACGACACGGTGAGGATCATGTCGCCGCCGCCCTGCCACGGCGGCATCGATGCGAGCACGGATTCGCGCGCGTACAGGACGCCGATACCGGTCGGGCCGTACATCTTGTGGGCGGAGAACGCGTAAAAATCGCAGTCAAGCGCCCGCACGTCCACGGCCAGGTGAGGCACGGCCTGGGCGCCGTCGACCACGGTCGTGATGCCGCGTTCACGCGCGGCCGCGATCATGCCGGCGATCGGCAGCACGGTACCGAGCGCATTGGAAACATGCGCGAGCGCGACGACGCGCGTGCGTGGCCCGAGCATGCGGACATAGCTGTCGGCATCCACCACGCCGCGGCTGTCGATCGGCACGGCGCGCAGCACCGCGCCCGTCTGCGCTGCCACCAACTGCCAGGGCACGATGTTCGAATGATGTTCCAGCCAGGTCACGAGTACCTCGTCTCCGGGCTCGAGCCGCGGCCGCGCCTGCGACTGGGCGACCAGATTGATGGCTTCCGTGGTGCCGCGCACGAAGACGATCTCCGTCGGCGAGCGGGCGCCGATGAATGACCGCACGCGCTCGCGCGCGCCTTCGTAGCGCGCGGTCGCCTCCTGCGAGAGCGTATGGACGCCGCGATGCACGTTGGCATGGTGCGAGCGCCCATAGTCCGCGACCGCGTCGATCACGCTCGCCGGCTGCTGCGACGAGGCGGCGTTGTCGAGGTAGACGAGCGGGTGGCCGTTGATCCGGCGCGCGAGCACCGGAAAATCGGCGCGGAGCCGGCCGGTGTCCCAGCTCGCCTGACGGCCGGCGACGGCCGACATCACGCCTGCTCCCGCATCAGTTCGACGTCGGGCAGGATGTCGGCGACCCGGGTCGCCACGAAATCCCGTACGACCGGCAGCGGCATGCCGGCGAGGACGTCCTGGCAGAACGCGAAGGTCAGCAGGTTGCGCGCCGTCGCCTCGTCGAGACCGCGCGACCGCAGGTAAAAAAGCTGGGCCGGATCGAGCGTGCCGGTGGTGGCGCCATGGCGGCAGCGGACATCGTCGACGTGGATTTCGAGCTGGGGCCGCGCGTTGATTTCGGCCAGGGGCGAGAGCAGCAGGTTGCGGATGGACTGGTTTGCATCCGCGCCGCGCGCAGCCGGGCGCATGACGATACGGCCATTGATGGCGCCGCGGCCCCGTCCCGTCGCGATGCCGCGAAAGTCCTGTTCTGTGCGGGTTCGCGGCGCGCAATGCTCCACCTGCGTATGGATGTCCACCTGGCGTTTGCCATCCGCCAGGAACAGGCCAGCCAGCCGGCACGCGGCGCCTTCGCCGGCGAGCGCAAGCCGGAAGTTCGACCGGATGATGCCCCCGCCCAGCGCGACCAGGTGCTGGCGGTAACTGCCGCCGGCGCCCAGACGCGCGTCCCAGGTTTCGACCTGCACCGCCTCCGGATTCCGCCGATGCAGGCGTAAATGCTCCACGTCCGCAGCTGCGCCGATTGCGAGCTCGGCCGCGAGATTGGCGAACACGGCGGCGTCGCCCAGCGACAGGAATTCCTCCACCAGCACCAGCTTGGCGCCGGCGCCGACCGCGATGACGAGGCGCGCATGATGAGCGGCCGGACGCATTGCCGACGCCACGTGCAGCAGGTGCAGCGGACGGGGCGAGCTGCTTCCTGCGGCGATCCGTATCACGACGCCGCCATCGGTGAATGCATCGGCCATGACCGCGAACCGGTCGTCGGCATCGTCGGCCGGCAATCGCAGCAATTCGTGCGCGGCCGCAGGCTCGCGGCCGAGCAGGGCACCGATGTCCTCGTGCGTGACGCCGGCCAGCGGTTCGCCGCCGGACAGCGCCGCATCGAAGCGACCGTCGACGATCACGAGCCGGCAGGCTCCCTCGAGCGGCAGGCGTGCAGCGGCGAGCGCGGCTGGATCCACCGCCGGGCGTGCGACGACCCCGAATTCGTAACCGGCGAGGCGCGCATGATCGAGGTACTTCCAGTTTTCGTCGCGGCGGTCCGGCAGCCCGCGCCCGACCAGCGTTGCGAGCGCGCGGCCGCGCCGGTGCGCCCATTCCGGGCCACCCGGCAGCAGCGGCGCCAGTCGCGCGTGGGTTGCGGCAATGCGGTCGATGGCGGATGCCGCAGTCATGCCGCGGCCGTCCCGTCCTGGATCCAGTCGTAGCCACGGCGCTCCAGTTCGAGCGCTAGCTCGCGGCCGCCGCTTCTGACGATGCGTCCGCCGGCCAGCACGTGGACGCGGTCGGGCACGACATGGTCGAGCAGGCGCTGGTAGTGGGTCACGAGCACGATTGCGCGCGCCGGTGAACGCAGGGCATTGACACCTTCCGCCACCAGCTTGAGCGCGTCGATATCGAGACCGGAGTCGGTCTCGTCGAGCAGTGCCAGCGTCGGCTCGAGCAGGCTCATCTGCAGGATCTCGTTGCGCTTCTTCTCGCCGCCGGAAAAACCCTCGTTCACTCCGCGATTCAGCAGGCTCTCGTCCATGCGCATCGCCCCCAGGCGCGCGCGCACGAGGTTCAGGAACTCGAACGCATCCAGTTCGGGTTCCCCGCGATGCCTGCGCAGGGCGTTCAACGACGCCTTCATCAGGTACACATTGTTGACGCCCGGGATTTCGACCGGGTACTGGAATGCGAGGAACAGCCCTGCGCGCGCGCGCTCCTCCGGCGGCATCGCCAGCAGGTCGCGGCCGAGATACGTGGCGCTGCCCGACAGCACCTCGAGTCCGGGCCGGCCGGCCAGCACGCCGGTCAGCGTGCTCTTGCCCGAACCGTTCGGTCCCATGATCGCGTGCACCTCGCCCGCGCGCACCGAGAGCGACAGCCCGTCCAGGATGATTCGTTCGCCCGCACGTACGCGGAGTTCGCGGACCTCGAGAATGTTGCGGGAGTCGTCGCTCATCCCACCGCTCCTTCCAGGCTGACGGCCAGCAGGTTCTGCGCCTCGACCGCGAATTCCATCGGCAGTTCGCGGAACACCTGGCGGCAGAATCCATTGACGATCATGTTGACCGCATCCTCCGCGGCGATGCCGCGCTGCAGGCAATAGAACAGCTGGTCATCCGAGATTTTCGACGTCGTCGCCTCGTGCTCGATGACCGCCGTCGGATTGGCGACCTCGATGTATGGGAAGGTATGCGCACCGCAGCGGTCGCCCATCAGCAGCGAATCGCACTGCGTATAGTTGCGCGCGCCGTCGGCGCCCGGCAGCACTTTGACCAGGCCGCGATAGGCATTCTGTCCGTGGCCCGCCGAGATACCCTTCGAGATGATGGTCGAGCGCGTGTTGCGCCCCATGTGGATCATCTTGGTGCCGGTGTCCGCCTGCTGGCGGTGATTCGCAAGCGCAACCGAACGGAACTCGCCGACCGAGCCGTCGCCGCGCAGGATGCAGCTCGGGTATTTCCAGGTGATTGCCGAGCCGGTTTCGACCTGGGTCCACGAGATTTTCGAGTTACGGCCGCGGCAGTCACCGCGCTTCGTGACGAAATTGTAGATGCCGCCGACGCCGTTCTCGTCGCCCGGATACCAGTTCTGCACCGTCGAGTATTTGATCTCGGCATCGTCCAGCGCAACGAGCTCGACCACCGCCGCATGCAGCTGGTTCTCGTCGCGCATCGGCGCGGTGCAGC
>JBBDXX010000038.1:0-38221 GCA_040902065.1 Steroidobacteraceae bacterium
AAATCGCCGCCTGATCCGCGCGAGAAAATCTATGCGGCCCAGACCGGACGGTTACACTCGAGGCAGCAGGCTTCTGCGTCGAGCGGCGTCTCGAGGTGCCGATCGAGCGATTGCTCAAGGTCTGGGATAGAACTGCAGTCGCGTGAGGCGGATGCGGCCGTCCGCTGTTTCGGTCAAATGCTTTGCCAAAGCCAGGGGCGAGCCTTCGGACCCTGGGCGTCGTTAGCCGTGAGTGTGACGCAAACATAAACCGCGGCCGCCAGCGCCGCCCACGTACTCCATGCTCCCGGGCGGCGCTGGCATCTATAACCCGACTAGCATGCGATCAACCGACTAGAACCTCTCCAGAATTGGAAATGCGTGTTACTCGCCCAGGCAACCACTTTGGGTTTATTGGGTAGCGCCCATACGGATTCACAAGCGACAAGGTTGGGTAACGTCTCGATCTATACACAATTGCGCTAACGGCTGTGTTCTTGTTCGGCCGAAAGGCGCCGTTTAGGCCGTAGTGCCCATCGCGAAGAGTCTTCGTCACAGTGTCGATCAAATAGGTCAAATCGCCGAAGCAAGCGCGCATCAGATCATCATGCTGGCCACCGCCAAGATGATCGAAGTACACCGTCAGGACTCCTGCTAAAGCGCGATGCTGTTGTCCGCTCCGCAGCTGTTCATTGGCGTCATCAATCACTTTTCGAATCCGATCGACCGTCGTGATTTCATGGGCTTCGCCATTGGCGAGTCCACTAAGTGGTCGATTGGATCGCGGGAAATCTACTCGAAGGAGAAGACTCGATGGACGTTGGACACTCAATACTCGGAATGCAGGAAGTTGGCGTATCGAGAGGGAATCGACGTATTGCAGATCCGCAGCCCAGTCGGTTGGTTCAACAGCTGGTGGGCATCCGTAAACTCCGTCCTCCGATTGATAAGCAACCATTCGTATTTGTGGGTGGTCTCGAGAAATCCAATCGATGCGTACGACCTCCCGTTCAAACTGCCCTGACGGCACCGCAACAAAAAGAACTCGATCCCGCTGCAGCCCGGTTCTCAGCTCTTGCGACAGTAAATGCACCGCTCGTTTGGCGACGCGCTCATCGAAACCTGGCGCAACCCAAGCTTCAATGCTGCATCTACCGGCGAATTTCGCGAGGCGCTCCTTCAATGACGCCCATGCCAGGTCAAGGAGCTGCTGCGACATCGGCGGATCTAGCTCCTTTACCTCAAGCCACATTCCCCCTCGGCCAAACGTTAGGAAATCCGGCTTCCTTCCCGTGAGAAACACGGGCTCCCTCGTAAATAAAAAGCCTCGCGCCACAAGCATTAGCGCGGTTCTGCGCTCGCCGGTTGCGATACTGCGCCACCAAGGCGCGGCCTGACGGTAAAAGCGTCTTGCGAATTCCCTCATGTGGCTAGCTTAGACGTCGGTGCAGCGATGGAGCGCCGACCGTTCCTTTCAGCAGCCGAACCGCGCATCGACCTCTCACGGGTTAGGCGCCGGAAAGGCTTTCGACGCGGCAGTTCCGTTTCAACCGTCGAATATCAGGTACCATCCGCTGGAATGGGCTGCCACCGCGACTTAGGCGGCAGTTTTCGTTGCTAAAACAAACGGTTGAGAATGACTACTGGGGTCAAACATTCTCCCGCGGATCAAACGACCAAGCCCTTTCTCCGCTGGGCTGGGAGCAAGCGCAAGCTACTCGCGCGGCTCAAGCCGTACTGGCGCCCAGGCAAACACCAGCGCTATATCGAACCCTTCGCGGGGTCCGCGTGCCTTTTCTTCGAGCTTCAGCCTCCAAGCGCGATTCTGGGCGATAACAATCGCGACCTGATTCAGCTTTATCGCGCTGTTAAGCGATCGCCGAAGGTGATCTTTCGACGCGTGGCTCGGCTGAAGCAAGAGTCGGAGACTTACTATCGCTGGCGGGCGCTAGATCCAACGCAGCTAGACGCACAGACGCGCGCTGTTCGGTTCCTTTTCCTGAATCGCAACTGCTTCAATGGGATCTACCGCACCAACACTTCCGGTTCTTTCAATGTTCCGTTCGGCGGCAAGAAGGGAAAGCCCTTGGGATCCCTCGAGCGCGCCGATTTCTTGCGAGCCGCAAAGCAGCTACGTCAAGCCGAGCTTGTATCTGGTGATTTCTCACAAACACTAGAACACGCAAGAAAGGGCGACTTCGTTTACCTGGATCCACCGTTTGTCGTTTCGTCGCGTCGAATGTTCAAGCAGTACGGCGAAAAGGCCTTTGACACCGATGATGTAGAGCGTCTGGCAATTGAGCTACGCCGACTGGATCGGATTGGAGCTCAATTCCTGGTGTCGTACGCTGACTGCAAAGAAGCGCGCAAACTTGCAGACGAATGGAATTCAAACAAGCTGTTTGTTCGACGCAACGTGGCCGGCTTTTCGGATGACCGTAGATTGGCTAGCGAGTGGCTGATTACGAACATCGACAATTGCTGAGCGAGCACGCGGGAAGGGGAAACCAATGAGCGATGAAGCTCCAGTTGCGCGCGCAATTGGCGTCAAGAACGTCAAGACAGCGGAGCTGCATCAGAATCCGCACAACCCGAGATTGCTCTTTGACCGCGTCAACATGGATCCACTCGAGGATTCGATCGGGCGCGTCGGCATCCTAGTCCCGCTCACTGTTTACAAAGAAAAAAAGACAGGTCGCTACATCATCCTTGATGGCCAGCGGCGTTGGATGTGCGCGCAGGCTGTCAATTTGCCGACCGTCCCTGTCAACGAAGTTGAAGAGCCGACACTGGTTCAAAACATCGTGACGATGTTCCAGATTCACAAACTGCGTCTTGACTGGGAGCTAATGCCAACTGCGCTGAAGCTTGAGCTATTGATGCACGAGGTTAACGATAAGAGCGTAAGCAGACTCGCTGCACTTACCGGCCTGGATCAAGCCATGGTGGTTAGATGTAAGAAGCTCTTGTCATTCCCAAAAAAGTATCAGGACATGATGCTTGACGCGAATCCAGACAAGCGAATAAAGGCTGACTTCTTTATCGAACTATACCCAGTCTTGCACGATCGGCAGATCAAGCAGTACGACTGGTTCAAACCAAGTTCATTCACGGAAGCAATGCTTGAAAAGCACAAGGTGAAGAAGCTAAAGGCCGTGACGGAGTTCCGCTACGTAAAGCAGCAACTAAATAACTCGGTTAAGGCAAGAAAGACCGTCGTAATGGGACGACGGCTGAAGGAGTTCGCCGAGGATACGTCGCTGACAATTGCTCACCTTGAATTGGTCACGATCAAGACTGCGACAACCGCTTTGAAGATATCGAAGGCTGCGAAAGAGCTCTATGACGCCGTCGAGGATATCGATACCGATGAGTACTACGGTGAGACGGACATGTGGGGAACACTCGAGAAGTTGTCCACGCTCATTAGGGCACGACTGAAGCAGCTCGGTCGGAGAATCGACAAGTGAGAGCGCCGCTTGAGCGTAATGCGCCCATCGATCAGGCGCGGATAGACGCGTGGCTGAATGATTTTGTAGGTTACCGCACCAATGTGAATCAGGGTCGAGTGGAGGCCTACCTAAAGCAATTCAAGCCAGCGGACCGCGACTTGGGCGCCAGGGTACTGGATTGCGTCGAATTCTTCGGGCCAGATCGAATTGCGAACGCCTATCGCACCGGTCTTGCAGCCTTGCCTGGTTGGAGCCCAAAAGCAGAAGAAAGGCAGGGGCGATGGGTCTTCGCGCCGATGTCGCCGAGTGCAGGGGACAGCGGTGGAACGATGCTCCACCACTTTCGCCTCGCAAATGGCATGGCAAAGAATAAATTCAACAAGATGTTTGTGCATCCAAGCTCGCTGCTTACACAACAGCTTAGTGCCGATGACACTGTAGTGTTGTTGGATGACTTTGTCGGAACGGGCAAGCAGGTGTCAGATGCGTGGGCGGAGCCGTTCTCCGAATTGCTAGCAGGGGTTGGAAATGTCTACTTGATCGTAGTGGCCGCTCGTCGTGCCGGGCGTGAACGTATTCAGAATGAAACTGAGCTAATGGTTCACTTTGGCCACGAGTTTGTCGACTGTGACAATGTGTTTGCCAATGAATGTGTTCACTTCACCGTGGAAGAGAAAGACTCGTTTAAGCGGTACTGCAAGAAAGCCAATAGAAAGCAACCGGCGGGATTTGGCGATTGCGGATTGCTCGTCGTGTTCGCCCATCGGTGCCCAAATGATTCTGTGGCAGTCCTGCACGAGTCAAACAAGAAATGGAAAGGCCTTTTCCCACGAAACACTTAACGCTTTCGGTGGAATAGCTCGAAGCGCAATCAGAGTAGATCAAGGTTTGATGGTTCGCGAGTGGCGAGTCGTTCTCGCAACACCATAAGGCGGTACGCCTCAGCTTCGTACGGATCTGGCGAGGCGGGTGGCGGCACTAGGACGGTAGCGACGTCGCGAAAGTGTGTGAGGCCACGACCAAGCTTCTTGCCTGCAATTGTATGGCGGTCATTGGCCCAATCAGGAATGGTGGGTGTAAAGCTTTCAACTGCAGCGGCAAGGCTCACGGCGATCTGGAAGTGATCGCCTTGTCGCGATTTCGGGGCACGACTCATCAACCGGATGCAGTTTCCGATTGCCATGCGCGACTTGCCGAGCTTCGCCGGGTCGTACCAGGTTCGCGCCTGGGCGCAGGCGGTCGCGACATACGGAACGATCCACGGCGCCGCCATAGTGTCAATGTCCTCGTGGCTGATGATCTCCAGGCGATTGCAGACCATCGTCGCGAAGCCCTTTGAGGATTGGTGCAGCTCGACGGCGAAGCGCATGGCATCGAGCTCGAGATTGCGTCGGATACACTTTTGCAGGGCGCTCAGGCACGCCATCGCCGGCAGCCCGTTCTTGGTTGGCGGGATCATCGAATTGGGTACTCCGTCGTGAATCGTGACTGGCTCGATTTTCAAGCAGCCAGCCGGGGAGACGCGAGCCACTTCGGAGCCGATCGAGCACTACGAGGACCGCTCTTGCTCGATGAGCCGACAGGCCGCGGAGGCGGATCGGGGGAAGGGTGAGCGTGTTGGACCGGCCGGGTCGGCTGCCTGGCCCGCCTGGACGGCGTAGAGTCGCTGGCGGTCGCCCGGGCGCGACCCCTAGCCTTCGGCGGTGAGTTTGATGCGCCGTCGGAAACTAGCGAAGCGTGCCCCCGCTACCACTTTCGATACAAAACCCCGGCGCCGCGCCGGGGTTATCGTTTGAGCTGCCAATCCATGCAGCCGTGCTATCGCCGGCTGAACACGGCGCCGTGCGGGATGCCTTTGGCGTTGCCACCGTGCGGCCAGGTCTTGTTGTCCATGCGGAAGCCTGGTTCGCTCGCGCCTTCTTCCCGGAAGCGTTCGTCCAGCGCCAGCGCGCCGGTTGCCGGATCAAAGCGCGCGATGAACACGCGATGCTGCATTCCCTCGTAGCCAGTCACGACGACACGGCGCTGGTTGGGCGATAGCGAAATCCAGTGCGGCACGTCACCGGACCCGAGTGCGACGCGGCTGACTTCACGCGGCGCGGCCGGATCGCTGATGTCCAGACTGACGACCGCGTTCCACGCCGGCACTGTCACCAGGTAATAATCGCCTGAAATCACCGGGATCGCACAATACGTGCCGTCCGTGCGCGGGAACGAAGCGACGAGTCGTGCGGACGGCGCGTCCCCGTCGATGCCCTCCAGCAGGTACAGGCCGCAGTTGAAAGTGGAGACGAGGAGCGTCCGGCCGTCCGCCAGCAGCCGCGGTTCCGCCGTGAGCAGGCCCTCGTTGCCGGCAGGGCCGTCGGGCAGCGCAAAGGTATGGAGAAGCGACAGATCCGACAGGCGCCAGACCTGGAGATTGCGCGACGCCGGATAATCCTTCTCCATGTCCGTCGTAGTCGTCACGATCCGATCGAGCGCCGGAACGATGCCGCCGCTGTAAACGCGCAACTGCGGATCGATTTCCGGACCATCTGCCGACCGGGACCGTATCGGCTGCGCGCCCGGCGTCAACTCCACGAGGCCGCCTGCACGCACCTCGCCGGAGTCGTGATCGTGCCGCATTTGGAAGGTTGCCAGTACGTTGCCGTTGGGCAAGCGAAGAAACGAATGCGGGTGTGAATATCCTTCGATTTCACCGAACCGGGCCGCGATGCGGGGCTTCCCGGGCTGGGTGAGGTCGAAAACGAAGCTCTTCCCGGTCACAAAACCATTGGCGAACAGCTGGCCGTCTTCAGGCATTTCGTGTTCGGTGTGGTGCGGGCCATTGCCGTGCCCCGGCACCGGCAGCGTCGTCACCAGCCGCCCGTAGCGCGAATCATTTTCGGTGACATCGAGGACCGCCAGGAAATCGGGCTGGGTAGCGTCTTCCGACGCCGTCCACAGATAGAGGTATTCCGCTGGCGTGCGGCCGACCGGCGCGGCCACCTCGGAGTCGCAGCCCACCATCGTCATCAGGATGATCGGACAGCAACAGCGTGCGATGAACACCATGCGATCTCCCGGGACTGGCGGATGCCAAGGCAGCGCGAATCCTACACCCTGGCTCTTATTCGAATGTAAACAGCCGGAAAACGTGCGATGGGTCAGGAAATTTTGCCGTAAGAGCCTTACCGCACCGCAATTCATCCGCATTGCGCATAAACTGTGAGTCTGAATATGTCTGACCTGCCCGGTTCCAACAACGCTCCTCCGTCCGCCGAACCGCCGTTGCGGCGGCTCATTGTGCCGTTCACGCGGGCGGACAACCGCCGTGCCTGGTTCCAGCTCTCGACGACCGGCTTGCTCTTCATCCTGGGATGGAGCGCGATGGTCTTCGGCCTGCGCGCGGAATGGAGCTATGGCTTCGTGTTGTTGCTCGCATTGCCGGTCGCCGGGCTGTACGTGCGTCTTTTCATATTCCAGCACGATTGCGGGCATGGCTCATTCTTCCGCAGTCCGCGCCTGAACGATGCCGTCGGCCGCGTGCTCGGCGTCGTGACGCTGATGCCGTACTCCTATTGGCGACGCACACATGCCATTCACCATGCGACCTCCGGAAACCTGGACAAGCGCGGGACCGGCGACATCGTGACGATGAGTGTCAACGAGTATCTTGCCGCGCCCTGGTGGCGACGCCTGGCATACCGGCTCTATCGCAGCACGCCGGTGCTGCTCGGCATCGGGCCGATGTACCAGTTCGTGCTGAAGCATCGCCTGCCGCTCGACCTGCCGCGCTCATTCCGGAAGGAGTGGTCAAGCGTCTGGATCAACAACGTTGTGCTCGCGCTGGTATTCGGCGGTCTCGCGCTGGCAATCGGCTGGCAGACGTTGCTGCTGGTGCACCTGCCGATCCTGCTGGTCGCAGGCGCCGCCGGCGTGTGGCTCTTTTACGTGCAGCACCAGTTCGAGCATGCGTACTGGACCGGAGCCGAGGACTGGAAAGTCGAGCGGTCGGCGATCGAGGGCAGCTCCTTTTACGACTTGCCCGCGATCCTGCGCTGGTTCAGCGGCAATATCGGCTATCACCACTTGCACCATCTGGCGAGCCGTGTGCCGAATTACCGGTTGCGCGAATGCTTCGACTCGCATCCGCGGTTGCAGCGTGCGCCACGACTGACCCTGTGGACCAGTCTGCGCTCCGCGCGGCTGCGACTCTGGGATGCGGAGGCAGGGCGCCTCGTACCATTCTCGGCGCTTGCCGGGCAGCGCAAAAACTGCTGACTTACTCGTCGGCGGTCCTGAGCGTCGCCTGCCAGCTGCCGTCATCCTCGATCCGGACATTGACCTGCCAGGGTCTGCAGCAAACAGGACAGTCTTCGACGTAGTCCTGGCGCGTGCCGCCGCCAGTGTCGATGTACAGTTCGATCGTCTGGCCGCAGTAGGGGCATTGCAGTGTCTGGCAATCATCCATGGCGCCTGGCATGGTGCCACTAACGCTAAGTGAAATCCGCGATGCGCGGCAGCGGGTCGCGGGGGTCGCCCTGCGTACGCCGCTGGTGCGGCTCAATGCGCCGGATGCTCGGGCCGAGATCTGGCTGAAACTGGAGAATCTCCAGCCGATCGGTTCCTTCAAGATCCGTGGCGCCGCGAATGCAATGGCGCAGATGACGCCCGAGTCGCTCGCCAGCGGCGTGCTGACCGCATCGGCCGGAAATATGGCACAGGGGCTCGCGTGGTGCGCGCGCGAGCGTGGCATCGCCTGCACCGTGATCGCCCCCGATTCGGCTCCGAGGGCGAAGACCGATGCCGTCGAGCGCCTCGGCGGCCGCGTGATCCGGGTTCCCTTCGAGCGCTGGTGGAAGACATTCCAGGACCGGGCCTATCCGGGCGTGAATGGGGCATTCATTCACGCGTTCGACGATCCGCGGGTCATGGCGGGCAATGGCACGATCGGACTCGAGATCCTGGAAGATCTTTCAGATGTGGATGCTGTCGTGATCCCCTGGGGGGGTGGCGGGCTGGCCTGCGGCATTGCGAGTGCTGTTCGTGCCTTGCGGCCGGCCTGTCGGCTGTACGCGGCCGAGGTCGCCACGGCCGCACCGCTGGCGCCGGCATTAACTGCCGGTTCGCCTCAGGATGTGCAGTACCGCCCGTCGTTCGTCGACGGCATCGGCAGTCGCAACGTTTTTCCCGGCATGTTCGAGCGGGCGCAGTCGTTGCTGGACGGTTCGCTCGTGGCGAGCGTCGCCGAGATTGCCGCGGCGCTGATCTTGCTGGTCGAGCGGAATCGGGTGGTCGCAGAAGGAGCCGGCGCCTGTGCGGTCGCCAACGCGGTCGCGGGCAGGGCGGGTACGGGAAAGATCGTCTGCGTCGTTTCCGGCGGCAACATCGATCTCAGCACGCTCTGCGCGGTGCTGAGGGGCGAATTACGCTGATGACCGGGGTGCGGCGACTACGCTAGCATCGTCCGACACGCACCAGGGCCGGAGACTTCGCGATGCTCAAGGCGATCCATGCAGGCTTCGTGATGGCGGCAGGCTTGGTCGCCGCCGCGGGCGCATCCGCTGATACGCGATTCAATGTCAGTTACCCGCCGGCGATGAGCGCCGATCCGCTGATGGGACGGTTGATCGTGATCGTCGCCCCGGTGGCAGTCGAGGCCGAGCCGCGGTTTCAGGTGAACTGGAATGCCGATGCCGTGCCCATTTTCGGTCTGGACGTACGGGAGTGGAAGGCGGGCGAGCGACGTGTGGTCGACCGTAAAGCGTTCGGTTTTCCACTCCGGTCCCTCGATGAATTGCCGCCCGGCGATTACCGGGTGCAAGCGGTGCTCAATCGCTACGAGCGTTTTGATCTCGCTGACGGCCGCCGGCTCGAGCTCGCGCCCGACCAGGGCGAAGGCCAGCTCTGGAACCGCAAGCCGGGAAACCTGTATTCAAAGCCGATGCCACTCTCGGTCTCGCGTAAGGGCGCAGGTCGCGTCGCGATCGTGCTGGATCAGAAAATTCCTCCGGTCGAGGCGTTCGAGAGGAAGCAGACACCCTACGTCCGTTATCTGCGCATTCGCAGCGAGAGGCTGTCGAAGTTCTGGGGTCGCGACATCTTCCTGGCGGCCTGGGTGCGCCTGCCCTGGGGATTTCACGAGCGCCCGGAAGCGCGCTATCCGCTGGTCATCGCGCACGGCCATTTTCCGGGCGAGCCGACGGGCTTTCGCGAGACGCCGCCGGATCCGGACCTCAAGCCCGAGTACAGCAAGCGGTTCCGGCTGGAAGGCTACAACCGCATCCAGCAGGAGCAGGCATGGCAGTCGCACCAGGACTGGATCGCTACGGGGTTTCCGCGCGTGCTGCTGGTCGAGATCCAGCATCCGACGCCGTTTTACGACGACTCCTACGCGGTCAACTCGGCCAACAACGGACCGTATGGCGATGCGATCCAGTACGAGCTGATTCCGGAGATCGAGAAACAGTATCGGGGACTGGGCACCGGCTGGTCGCGCTTCGTCTATGGCGGATCGACCGGCGGCTGGGAAGCGATGGCCGTACAGATTTTCTACCCGGACGATTACAACGGCGCCTGGATCGCCTGTCCGGACCCCATCGACTTCCGGCACTACGAACTGATCAGTATCTATGAGGACAGGAACGCCTATTTCATCGCGAACCCGTTCAAGCGTACCGCTCGCCCGGCGCACCGCAACTGGCTCGGACAGGTGGATGCCACCGTCAAGGAGCAGAATCAGTACGAGCTCGTGCTGGGTACGAAGGGCCGTTCGGGCGACCAGTGGGATGCCTGGGAGTCCGTGTACTCGCCGGTCGGACCGGACGGTTACCCGCGGCGCATCTGGGACCGGCTGACGGGCGAAATCGACCCCGTGACCGCCGCCTACTGGCGCGATCATTACGACCTTGGACACATCCTGCGGCGCGACTGGGCCAGCCTCGGACCCAAGCTACGGGGAAAACTGCGAATTTATACGGGCGACATGGACAACTATTACCTCAACAACGCTGTCTATAGCGTCGAGGAGTTCCTGAAGAACGCGGACCCGCCGGCCGATGCGGTCGTGGGATACGGGGATCGCCACGAGCATTGCTGGAATGGCGATCACAGCCGCGCGAACGCCTATTCGCGCCTGCGCTATCCGCAGATGGTGCTCCCCTGGGTCGTTGAACGAATTCTCGATACCGCACCGCCGGAAGCGGATATCGACAGCTGGCGTTACTGAACCATCCGGCAGGAGTGCTGGAGATGAAAAACAAGATGATCGCGGGATTCCGGATTGCGGCGGTCACGCTGCTGCTTGCCGCCTGCGCGACGAATCCGGTAACCGGCAAGAAAGAACTGATGCTGGTCGGCGAAGGGCAGGAGATCACGATCGGAGCCCAGAATTACGCGCCGATGCGCCAGTCGCAGGGCGGGGATTACGTCATGGATCCCGGGCTGATTTCTTACGTTCAAGGTGTCGGGCAGCGCGTCGCAGCGGCGAGTGACCGCAAGCTGCCCTATGAATTCGCCGTGCTGAACAACTCGGTGCCGAACGCGTGGGCGTTGCCCGGCGGCAAGATCGCGGTCAATCGCGGCCTGCTGACTGAACTCAAATCGGAATCCGAACTCGCCGCCGTACTTGGCCATGAAATCGTGCATGCAGCCGCCAGGCATTCGGCCCAGCAGATGAGCCGCGGCATGCTGCTTCAGGGCGGCCTGGTCGCCGCACAGATCGCGTCTGCGGACAGCGAGTACGGCAATCTCTATGTGCTCGGCGCTAACCTGGGCGCGCAGCTGCTGATGCAGCGCTACAGCCGTGAGGCAGAACTCGAGTCCGACAAGTACGGCATCGAGTACATGCAGAAGGCGGGTTACGACCCCCGGGGCGCGGTCACCCTGCAGGAAACCTTTGTGCGCATGAACGAGCGCAAGGACAGCGGCTGGCTGGCAGGCCTGTTTGCGAGCCATCCGCCGTCGCAGGAACGGCTCGACGCCAATCGCAAACGCGTCGAGGGCCTGCCGCCCGGCGGCGATGCCGGAGTCGACCGCTATCGCACGGCACTCGCGCAGACCGTGCGCGCAAAGCCCGCCTACGACGCTTACGACGAAGGCCGTAAGGCGCTCACCGACAAGCGCGCCGATGCGGCGCTGGCGAAAGCCGAACAGGCGATCCGTTTGCTGCCAGGTGAAGCCCACTTCCACGCCTTGAAGGGCGATGCCTACCTGGTCGATCGGAATTATCCGGCAGCCGCGCAGGCCTATACCGACGCAATTTCGCGCAACGACGGCTTTTTCTACTACCACCTGCAGCGGGGGCTGATCGCCGAGCGTCAGCGAAACGATGCGGCGGCGCGGCGTGATCTCGAGACCAGCATCAAGCTGCTGCCCACGGGTCCCGCATATTACTCGCTCGGCAATATCGCGCGCCGCTCCGGTCAGCTGAACGCAGCCAAGGAGTACTACGCGGCCGCGGCGGGCGCCCAGGGCGAGGTCGGAGAGGCGGCAACAGCGGCGCTGATGCGCCTGGATCTGCCGGACAACCCGGAGAAGTACCTGCGCAAGCAGGCCGGCCTCGACCAGAACGGCATGCTGATCGTCGCCATCGGCAATCCGACACGGGTGCCGGTGACGGGCCTTTCGATCGCGGTGCAGTACCTGGACGGGCAGGGCCGCAAGCGCACGTTCCAGCGCAATCTGGGCGGATCGCTGGGCGCCGGTCAGCAGGAACAGATTGCGACCGGACTTGGGCCGTTCCAGAACGCCGGCCAGTTCCAGGTGGCGATCACCCGCGCACGCATTGCGCAATGACCCCGCATGAAAAACCACCCGCCCCTGGTCCCAGGGACGGGTGGTTTACGGTGCGAGCGTCCGATCAGGAGCGCGAAACGGCGGGCTCGCCATCCTTCACGGGTATGCGATCGCCAGGATCATGGTCCATGCGAACGGTCCGCTCTGCGCCGTCCAGCTCGTACGTTACGTCGTAACCGGCCGCGGTACGCTCGACGTCATAGACGGTGACGCAACTTTCCTCGGTCGTTTCCTTGACGTTGTTCTCCTGCATCTTCTTCTGGATCTTGCTGCCGGCATAGCCGCCTGCCGCCGCACCGGCGACCGTCGCCGCCGTATTGCCGCTGCCGCTGCCGACCTGGTTGCCGAGCACGCCACCCACGACCGCGCCGATGGCCGAGCCTGCAATACGCTTCTCATCCTTGACGGGCTCCTGCTCCAGCACGGTTTCGTCGCCGCATACCGCACGCGGCGTACGTTTGACGTCGTACGCGGGCTCGACCGCAACCACGGTCGCATAATCCTGCATGGGATTGAATCCGCTGTTCGCCGCAATGGCGCCGACCGCTGTCACGACGACTGCGCCGACAATCACACCGGCCAATACTGAATTGTTCACTTCGGCTCCTTCGCGGCCTTCACCCGCCGCTTGTGGCACATTTGCATAACTACAATTAGCGCCATACGGAGAAAACCGGTAATGCATCGCGTCGCGCATCGGAGACGTAGGAAAACTTTACCAATGGGCTTCCACCATTCTGACAGGGTGGACTGGGCCTCTTGATTCGTGCTTCCATCGCGTCATGGGGGATGCGATGCCGATGGTGACGGAGCCCGCCGCAGTGCTCGTGGTGCTGCTGGTCGTACTCGCGTTTATTTTCTGGTTCGGCGAAACCGGCGCAGGCAAGCGCCTGTTCGGCGTCGTGCCGATGCTCGTGTTCTGTTATTTCCTGCCCACCACGCTGACGACGCTCGGCGTGCTGCCGGCCGACTCGCCGGTCTATGACTGGATCAAGGCGTACCTGCTGCCCACGAGCCTGATGCTGCTCATCCTGTCGCTTGACGTGCCGGGTATCATCCGGCTGGGACCGAAAGCGCTGATCATGATGCTTGCAGGCACCGCCGGCGTCGTCATCGGGGCGCCGTTGTCGCTGTGGCTCTTTTCGTCGATGGTGCCGCCGGACACCTGGCAGGGCATGACGGCGCTTTCCGGGAGCTGGATCGGCGGCGGCGCAAACATGGTCGCACTCGCCGAGATGGCCGGCACGCCGGACGCGATGTTCGGGATGATGGTCATCGTGGACGTTTCGGTTGCCAATGTCTGGCTGGGTATCCTGCTGTACCTGGCCGGCCAGCACCAGCGCATTGACCGGTGGACCGGGGCCGATACGGCGGCGATCGAGGAGCTCAAGCGCCGCGTCGGCGAATTCACCGCGAAGACCACTCGCGTGCCGTCGCTGACCGACCTCGTCCTGATCGTCGCTGTCGGCTTCGCCGGGATGTGGCTTGCGACGCTGGCCGGGCGCGCGCTGGGCGCGGGAAGCGACTTGTTCGACGCGACCGTGTGGAAGTTCATCATGGTGACGGCGCTTGCGGTCGCCGCATCGTTCACGCCGATCCGCAAGCTCGAAGGCGCGGGAGCGTCGCGCATCGGCACGCTGATGCTTTATCTCCTGATCGCGAGCATTGGCGCGCATGCCGATTTCACTCAGATGAAGGAGGCGCCGATCCTGGTTGCGGTTGGCGCGGTCTGGATGCTCTGCCATGTCACGATCATGATCCTGGTCGCCTGGCTGATCCGCGCTCCGGTCTTTTTTCTCGCAGTCGGATCGCAGGCCAATATCGGCGGCGCCGCCAGCGCGCCGATCGTCGCTTCCGCCTTCCATCCGAGCCTGGCACCGGTTGGCGTACTGCTGGCGATTCTCGGCTATGTGCTCGGAACCTACGCAGGACTCATCGTCATGGGCATGTTGAAGTCTGTCGCCGGCGTCTGAGGTTCACTGCGCCGGGGTGCCGTTCATGAAAAAATACTGGCTTGCTTCGCTGCTGTTCGCGGTTGCCGCCGTCGCGCCGGCGTACAGCGAACCCGCCCTGGACGTCGCGAGTGCCGACCGGTTTGCGGCGCTTGCGCTGCACTGCGTTCATTTCGAGTATCCAAACAAGATCGCACATGTGCTCGCGGGCGATGCCGACGTTCGCCCGCCACGTGAGCTGACGCCGGTGTTCTACGGGTGCTACGACTGGCATTCGGCGGTGCACGGGCACTGGTTGCTCGCGCGCCTGCTGCGGCTGCATCCGGACGCGGCATTCGCCGCGCCGGCACGGGCTGCGCTCGCGGCAAGCTTCACGGATGCAAACGTCGCGATCGAGCTCGCTTACCTGCGCGGTACGGGCCGCGTCTCGTATGAACGTCCTTACGGTCTCGCCTGGCTGCTGCAGCTCGCGGCCGAGTTGCGTTCCTGGCCGGATCCGGACGCGCAGCGTTGGGCCGCGAGCCTGCGACCTCTCGAGCTCGAGGCGGCGGGACGAATCCGCTCGTGGCTGCCGAAGCTGCATTACCCGATCCGCATCGGGGAACATGCGCAGACGGCGTTCGCATTCGGATTGATCCGTGACTGGTCCGTGATTGCGGGCGACGTCGAGATGCGGACGCTGATCGATTCGCGCAGCCGCGACTATTACCTGGGAGACGTCGCCTGCCCGCTCGCCTACGAGCCTTCGGGCGAGGATTTCCTGTCACCGTGCCTGGCGGAGGCCGACCTGATGCGGCGGGTCCTTTCCGCGGACGAGTTCGCAAGGTGGCTCGACGCTTTCATGCCGCAATTACCGAAGGACGGCAGCGCCGGATGGCTCGCGCCCGGCATCGTCACCGACCGCAAGGATCCGAAGCTGGCACACCTTGACGGCCTGAATCTGAGCAGGGCCTGGATGCTGCGTGGCATCGTGTCGGGGTTGCCGGAGAAAGATCCACGCCGCGCGGCGCTCGAGAATGCCGCCGCGCGACATGGCAATGCCGCATTGCCGGCCGTTACCGGTGAGCACTACGAAGGTGGTCACTGGCTCGGCAGCTTTGCGGTGTACCTGCTGGGCGGCTCTGGCCGCCCGCAGGTGAAACAGCCTTAGCGTTATTTGAAGTCGATTCGGCGGAAATTCTGCTCACCGGCGAAGGTGCGCATTTCCTCGTAACTTTCCACCAGCTGGTCCTGCTTGTCCTCGGCGAGCTGCGCACGCGTCTGCGCCATGAATTCCTTGAACCGCTCGGCATTCGGATCGAGGGCCGCGCCGCTCGCGTACTTCATCACGAGCAGCAGGTTGAAATCGCGGTTGGCCGCGGTTTCACTGAGATAGATAAAGCAGTCGAGCACCATTCCCTGCTTCTTGCTGATTTCGCAGCCGGGCGCCCAGGTCTGCTTGAGTCCTTCCAGGTAATCGTCGATCCGATTCGGGTTTACCTTGACCATCGTCACGTTCCACACTTCCGTTGAAGGCGTGTAGTCGGTGTAAGCCTCGAATGCCTGTGCGTTGAAAGCAAACGCCATGGCCGCAGCCGATGCTGCAATAGCAATACGCTTCATTGTCGATCTCCCTGACCGGATTGGGCGCAGAGCCTGTCCGCTGTGTTTATGGAGCCGGTTCCGCCCCGATGGCAGCCCGCCGGCGTGCGCAGAAGGTATGCCTGCACCAAGCGGGAAGCAAGGACAATCGGTCAATCCGTCAATCGGACGTGGATGCCTGCAGGTAGTCGACGGCGATACGCAGCATGGTGCGCATGCCCACGGAAAGCGCGGCCTCATCGACGTAGAACAGGTCCGAATGATTATCCGGAGCGGTGGCTGCATCCTGCCCGGGCGGGGTGACGCCCATCCAGTAGTAGAAGCTCGGGACGCGTTGCGAGATGTGTGCGAAGTCCTCGGCGACCGTCAGCAGGTTGCTCGTCCTGACGGCATCGTCGCCGAGCACGGCGCGCAGGGACGCGGCCGCACGCTCGGTCAGTGCCGCGTCGTTCTCCAGCACCGGATTGGGAGCCGGCATCATCTCCAGCCTGGCGCTTGCGCCATGGGCTTCGGCAACGTGGGTGACCGTACGACCGATGCGATCGATGATGTCCTGGCGCATCGCCGGACTGAAGGTGCGGATCGTGCCGAGCATCTCCACGGTTTCTGCGATGATGTTATGACGCACGCCGCCATCGATGGCACCGATGGAGACGACGGCAGGCAGTTCCGTGATGTCCAGCTGCCGGCTGACGATTGACTGCACGGCGTTGACGATCTGCGCGGCCACCACGATGGCGTCAACTCCCTGCCAGGGACGCGAACCATGGCCCTGGCGACCGGTGACGACGATGCGGAAGAAGTCCGATCCAGCCATCAGCGGACCCGGTCGAAACTCAACGGCGCCGGTATTGAGTTTAGAGCCGACATGCAGCGCGAAGGCGGCATCGGGCTTTGCGATGTCGAGCAATCCTTCCTCCAGCATGAGCGGCGCGCCGCCGCGTTCGCCTTCCGGCACGCCTTCCTCGGCCGGCTGGAACACCAGCAGGACCCTGCCGGGAAGTCGTTCGCGCAATCCGGCCAGTACCTGGGCGGTGCCCATCAGCATGGCCGTATGCGCATCGTGCCCGCAGGCGTGCATGACACCGACCGGCCGCCCGCGGAATTCGCCGCTCGCCGTCGAGCGGAATGGCAGGTCGGTGCGTTCTGTGACGGGCAGCCCGTCCATGTCGGCTCGCAGCAGAATCGTGGGCCCGGGCCGCGCGCCGGTTATGACCGCGACGACTCCCGTATGGGCCATGCCCGTCCTGACTTCGAGGCCGAGCGAGCGGAGATGGTCGGCAACTTTCGCGGCCGTGCGGAATTCGCGATTGGCGAGCTCCGGATGCCGATGAAAATCCCGCCGCCATTCGATGACCTGGGGCACGAGTGCGGCCGCGGCGGCATCGAGGTCGGCCGGCATGATCTCGGCGCGCGCGGCGCTGACGGCGAGACCGGCGAGCACGGTCGCGAGCAGGGTGGCTTTCATCGGTTTCTCCGTGAGAAGCGTGGAGTCTAGCGCAGGCGTTTTCCGGCCAGGCATCGCAATCGCAGGTTGAGGCGGGACAGCGCCCTGCGTTATCATGCCGCCCGGTCGGGGGCCTGGCACAGGCCACCGCGGCCCGGGCAGCGAGGCCCGGTCGTGGTCCCCCGGAACCGCAAGGTCGATCAGGAGGCCCCCTCGCGGGGCCTTTTTGTTGCGACCGGTTGCCGGAAATGGGCCTCGCGCCCATTTTTTGTTTCCGGGATGGACGGAGGCGGGTTGAAGGACAAGCTGTTCGGCCTGCTGGAGCCGGTGGTGTCCGGCCTGGGTTATGAACTGCTCGACATCGAGTTCAGTTCCGCAGGCGAGGGTTCGCTGGTGCGCGTGTACATCGACCGGACCGACGACCAGGGCGTCGGGCTCGACGACTGCGAACGGGTCAGCCGCGCGATCGGTGCGGCGCTCGATGCGGAGGATCCGATCAGGCACGAATACCGGCTCGAGGTGTCGTCGCCCGGATTCGACCGGCCATTGCGAACTGCGGCGCATTTCGCGCGGTTCGCCGGAAGCGAAGCGCGGATCGAGCTTGCGACACCGCTGCAAGGCCGGCGCCGCTTCAGGGGCCGGCTCGGGATGGTCGATGCGGGCCTCGTGACGATCGAGGTGGACCGGAAAGAGTGGAAGTTGCCGCTCGCCGGAATCAGTAAGGCGCGATTGGTAGGTTGATCATGAACAAGCAGATTCTGGAAGTCGTCGAGGCCGTCTCCAACGAGAAGGGCGTCGCGCGCGAGATCATTTTCGAGGCGCTCGAGGCGGCGCTCGCGTCCGCCACGCGCCGCAAGCACGGCGACGACATCGACGTCCGGGTCGAGATCGACCGCAAGTCTGGCGAGTACAAGACATTCCGGCGCTGGAAGGTCTTCGCCGATGACTCCAATGAGCTCGAGTTTCCGGAGCGCGAACTCCGGCTCGACGACGCCAGGGACGTCAACGCGGCCGCCGAAGCCGGCGGATTCGTCGAAGTGCCCATGGAATCCGTGGCATTCGGCCGCATCGCCGCGCAGACCGCCAAACAGGTGATCGTCCAGAAGGTGCGCGAAGCTGAACGCGCGCAGGTCGTCGACGAATACAAGGATCGCGTGGCCACGCTGGTCTCCGGCATCGTGAAGCGGGTCGACCGCCACGGCGTGTACGTGGACCTCGGCGGCAATGCCGAGGGTTTCGTACCGCGCGAGCATATGATCCCGCGAGAACTGGTGCGGCCGCAGGATCGCCTGAAGGCGCTGTTGCGAGAAGTCCGGTCCGAGCCGCGCGGCCCGCAGCTGTTCCTGTCGCGGACATCGCCGGATTTCCTGATCGAACTGTTCAAGCTCGAGGTGCCGGAGGTCGGGCAGGGTCTGATCCAGATCCTCGGCGCCGCCCGGGACCCGGGCGCGCGCGCCAAGATTGCGGTCAAGAGCCTCGATCCCCGTATCGATCCGGTCGGCGCCTGCGTCGGCATGCGCGGGTCGCGCGTGCAGGCCGTATCCAACGAGATCGCCGGCGAACGCGTCGACATCATTCCGTGGGTGGACAACCCGGCGCAGTTCGTCGTCAACGCGATGCAGCCGGCGGAAGTGACCTCGATCGTCATGGACGAGGACGCGCATTCGATGGATATCGCGGTATCCGAGGACCGCCTGTCACAGGCGATCGGCCGCGGCGGGCAGAATGTCCGGCTCGCGAGCGAACTATCCGGCTGGCGGCTCAATGTGATGTCAGAACAGCAGGCGTCCGAGCGCAGCGACGAGGAAACCGGCCAGCTGCGCGAAATGTTCAAGCGCCTGCTCGACGTCGACGAGGACGTGTCGAACGTGCTCGTGCAGGAAGGCTATTCCTCGATCGAGGAAGTCGCCTACGTCCCCGCGAGCGAACTGCTGGGTATCGAGGAGTTCGACGAGGAGATGGTCGAGGAGCTGCGCAATCGCGCACGGGACGTGCTGTTGACGCAGGCCATCGCGAGCGAGGAAAAGATCGACGAATCGGGTCCCGCCGAGGATCTGCTCGCGGTCGAGGGCATGGACAAGGAACTTGCCTACGAGTTGGCTTCACGCGGCATACGTACGCGCGATGAACTGGCGGAGCAGTCACTTGACGAACTGGAGGCCGTGCCGGGCCTCGATCCGGAGCGCGCAGGGCAGCTCATCATGGCCGCACGCGCGCACTGGTTCGAGAGCGCGAGCCCGGCCTGACACTGGAGTAAGTACAGATGTCCGACGTCACGGTCGAACAATTCGCCGAGGTTCTGAAGGTCCCTGTAGACCGCTTGCTGGCTCAGCTCGAGGAAGCGGGCATCACGGTCAGCGGACCCCACGACCGCATCAGTGAGGATGCCAAGCACGAGTTGCTGACGCATCTGCGCAAGGCGCACGGCAAGGCAGAGGACGGTGGTGCGCCCCGCAAGATCACGCTACGCCGCAAGGCGCAGAGCGAAATCAAGGTCGCCGCCCCGATGGGCAAGGCACGGACGGTGAGCGTCGAGGTGCGGCGCCAGCGCACGTACATCAAGCGGGACGTGCTCGAAGAACAGGCCCGTGCGGCACAGGAAGAAGTCGATCGTCAGCGCGAGGCGGAAGATGCCGAGCGGCTGGCCGTCGAGGAGAAACTGCGGCGCGATGTGGCGGAGAAGGAACAGCAACAGCGTGAGCGCGAGGAATCGGATCGCCGCTCGGCCGAAGAGAATACACGCCGTGCGGCGGAAGAGCAGTCGCGGCGCGAGGCCGAGCAGAAGGCGCGCGAGCAGGCGGAGAAGGAACGGCGCCAGCGCGAAGAGAAGGCGCGCAAGACGGTCGAGGACGACAAGAATACGCGTTACGGACGCCAGGAGCTGCATATCGCAGGCGGCCTGTCGGCGCGGCACAAGAAGGGACGGGCGCGCCCTGAATCGCGCCGGCGTGCGGCATCGGTCGGCGGCGACCGCAAGCACGGCTTCGAGCTGCCTACGCAGCCGATGCAGCATGAGGTTGCTGTCGGCGAGACCATAACGGTCGCCGAGCTCGCACAGCGCATGGCGGTCAAGTCCAGCGAAGTGATGAAGACCATGCTCAACATGGGCGTGATCGCGACCATCAACCAGCCAGTCGACCAGGACACGGCGGTGCTGGTCATCGAGGAAATGGGGCATGTGGCCAAGGTGCTGAAGGCCGATCAGGTCGAAGAAGCGCTGCAGGCCGGCATGCACACGTCCGACGAGGCGCTTCCGCGGCCGCCGGTTGTAACGATCATGGGACACGTCGATCACGGCAAGACCTCGCTGCTCGACTACGTCCGGCGCACGAAAGTCGCGGCGGGCGAGGCCGGAGGCATCACGCAGCACATCGGCGCCTATCACGTGGAAACGCCGCGCGGCGTCATCACCTTCCTCGACACACCGGGCCACGCTGCATTCACGGCGATGCGCGCGCGCGGCGCACAGGTCACGGACATCGTCGTCCTGGTGGTCGCGGCCGACGACGGCGTCATGCCGCAGACCAAGGAGGCCATTCAGCATGCGAAGGCCGCCAGCGTCCCGATCGTGGTCGCCGTGAACAAGATCGACAAACACGATGCGGATCCCGAGAAGGTCCGCAACGAGCTGTCCCAGGAATCCGTCATTGCGGAGGAATGGGGCGGTGAGAATATCTTCGTGCCCGTTTCAGCCAGGACCGGCGACGGCGTGGACAAGCTCCTGGAGTCGATCCTGCTGCAGGCCGAGGTGCTGGAACTCAAGGCCGTACGCGATGCGCCGGCCGTCGGCGTCGTGCTTGAAGCGAGCGTCGAGCGCGGCCGCGGCGCCGTGGCGACGGTACTGGTAAAGCGCGGAACGCTGAAAGTCGGCGACTCGGTCGTCGCAGGCGAGCAGTTCGGGCGCGTTCGCGCGCTGTTCGACGAACTCGGCAAGGAGATCGAGTCCGCCGGCCCGTCGATCCCGGCGCAGATGCTCGGCTTGTCGAGCCCCCCGAACGCCGGCGACGAACTGCTGGTGGTCGAGAGCGAGCGCAAGGCCCGTGAAGTTGCGCTGCACCGGCAGGGCAAGTTCCGCGACGTGCGCCTCGCGCGCCAGGCCGGCCCGAAGCCGGAGGACGTGTTCTCGCAGATGGGCGAGGACGCGAAAGGCACGGTCAACCTGCTCCTCAAGGCGGACGTGCAGGGGTCGGCTGAGGCGCTGCGCGAATCGCTGGCGAAGCTTTCGACTGGGGAAGTATCGGTCAAGGTGATTTCGAGCGGCGTCGGCGGCCTGACGGAGTCCGACGTCATGCTGGCGGCCGCGTCGAAGGCCCGGATCATTGCGTTCAATATCCGCGCGGATGCGGCGGCACGTGAGGCGATACGCGACCAGAACGTCGAAGTTCGCTACTACAGCATTATTTACGAGGCCATCGACGATATCCGGGCCGCCTTGACCGGGATGCTGGCGCCGGAGGTCAAGGAACAGATTGTCGGTCTTGCGGAAGTGCGCGACGTGTTCCGTTCCAGCAAGTTCGGAACCGTGGCCGGCTGCCTGGTGATCGAAGGGTATGTACGTCGCAACAATCCGATTCGCGTGCTGCGCGACAACGTCGTCATCTTCCAGGGCGAACTCGAATCGCTGAAGCGTTTCAAGGATGACGCCTCGGAAGTGCGCGCGGGCACCGAATGCGGCATTGGCGTCAAGGGCTACAACGACGTCAAGGTCGGCGACAATATCGAGTGTTTCGAGCGCATCGAGGTTGCGCGCCAGCTCTGAGTCCGCCATGCCGCGTGAGTTTCCCAGGGCACGGCGGATCGAAGAGCAGCTAAAGCGCCTGCTGTCGGAATTGGTCCGCCGCGAGGTCAAGGACCCGCGAGTCGGGCTGATCACGATTACCGCCGTTAAGGTGACGCGCGACTTGAGCCATGCAAAGGTCTACTTCACGCCGTTTGCGGGTATCGGCGATCCGGAAGTGGCGCTCGAGGCGTTGCAGCACGCGGCCGGGTACCTGCGCATCCAGGTGCGTAACCAGATGCGGCTGCGCACCGCGCCGGAACTGGTCTTTCAGCTCGACGATTCGCTGGAGCGGGGCGCCCGTCTTTCGACGCTGATCCACGATGCGGTGGAAAGCGACCGCAGCCGCCACGTCGAACCCGAACCGGACAAGGAATGACGCAGTTGACGCCGACTGCAGGCGCGCGCTGGCGCGATGTGGACGGCATCCTCCTGCTCGACAAGCCGGACGGCATCACGTCGAATGCGGCGCTGCAGCGCGCCCGGCGTGCATTTCGCGCCAGGAAAGCCGGTCATACCGGCAGCCTGGATCCGCTCGCGAGCGGCCTGTTGCCGATCTGTTTTGGACAGGCGACGAAAGCGAGCGGTCTGCTGCTCGATGCCGACAAGTCGTATCGCGTCACAATCGCACTCGGCGAGCGCACCACGACGGCCGACCGGGAAGGCGAGGTCATCGAGCGGGCTCCGGTTCCGGCGCTGACCGATGAGCGCGTGCGCGAATTCGCCGGGCGTTTCCTCGGGGAATCGCAGCAGGTGCCGCCGATGTTTTCCGCATTGAAACATGCGGGAGAACGACTTTACCGGCTCGCGCGCAAGGGGCTCGAGGTCGAGCGTCCGCCGCGGCGGATCGTGATCCACCGCCTCGAGCTTCTGGGACTGACCCAGACGCAACTGGTGCTCGAAGTCGATTGCAGCAAAGGGACTTATGTCAGGAGCCTGGCCGAGGACCTGGCGCGGGCGCTCGGAACCGTAGGGCACGTCCACAGTCTGCGGCGCCTGCGTCTGGGTCCGTTTACCGAGCCGCAGATGCATTCCCTGGAGTCGGTCGAGCAGGCGGCCGGTCACCCGGATCGGCTGGCTGCTCTACTGATGACTGCAGACTCGGCGCTTCCCGGACTGCCGGCGGTTCAGCTCGGCGCGGCGGAACAGGCACGCATCCTGCACGGACAACCCGTGAAGGCGGCGGGCCCGGAAGCATGCCAGGTGCGAATGTACGGCCCGGACGGGCGCTTTCTGGGGGTTGGGCGCATGAGCGAGGAGGGCGGCCTGCTCGCGCCCGAACGAATCATGGTCGAACTGGCCGGACCACCGGATTTACCCGCTTGAGACACACCGGAGCCGCGGGTACAATGCCCGGCTTTCCAAAGGGTTAAGTGAACGAGATGCCACTCACGAATGCGCGCAAGGCGGAAGTCGTCGGCAAGTTCCGGCGCGCCCCGACCGATACGGGATCGCCTGAAGTGCAGATTGCATTGCTGTCTGAAAGAATCAACGGGCTGACCGAGCACTTCACCACTCACAAGGGCGACCATGCCTCGCGGCGCGGCTTGCTCAAAATGGTGGCTCAACGCCGGCGGCACCTGGATTACCTCAAGGCCAACGCCCCCGAGCGGTACACCAAGGTCGTCAACGAACTTGGCTTGCGGCGCTGACGCGCTCCGGGCGCCGGGCGCCCGTGTCCGTTCCAGAAATCAAAGGGGATTCGCTTGACTGTTTCCAGACAGACGTTCAGCTACGGCAATAATCAGGTAACCATCGAAACCGGACGGCTTGCACGCCAGGCCGACGGCGCGGCGCTCGTGACCATGGGCGACACGGTGGTGCTCGTGACCGCGGTCGGCAAGCGCGAAGCGGTTGCCGGACGGGATTTCTTCCCATTGACGGTCAACTATGTCGAGAAGACTTATGCGGCCGGCAAGATTCCCGGCGGATTCTTCAAGCGCGAGGGCCGGCCTTCCGAAAAGGAAGTGCTGACCTGCCGACTGATCGACCGGCCGTTGCGCCCCCTGTTCCCCGATGGCTTCTATAACGAAGTCCAGATCGTCGCGACCGTATTGTCGCTCGATCCGGAAATCGATTCCGACATTCCGGCCCTGATCGGCGCCTCCGCCGCAATTGCGCTGTCCGGCATTCCGTTCACAACGCCGATCGCGGCCGCCCGGGTGGGCTACAGGAACGGCCAGTACCTGCTGAATCCGAACGCGACTCAGGTCAGGACCGAATCGGATCTCGACCTCGTCGTCGCCGGCACCGCGGAAGCCGTACTGATGGTCGAATCAGAAGCCAGCGGCCTGTCCGAGGACGCCATGCTGGGCGCGGTGCTCTTCGGCCACGAACAGATGCAGGCGGCGATTGGAGCCATCAACAAGCTCGCCGCGGAAGCGGGCAAGCCGCGCTGGGACTGGAAGGCGGCGGAACCAAACGTTGCCCTCAAGCAGGCGGTGGCGAAGCTGACTGAAGCGGATTACGCCGCCGCCTACGGAATCGTCGTCAAGCAGACGCGCGTGACGCGCCTCGCCGAGATCCGGTCGGCCGTACAGGCCGCGCTGTCCGGCGGCGAGAATCCGCAATTCACACGCGACCAGGTCAAGACCGAACTGCACGATCTTGAATACCGGCTGGTACGCGACCTCATCCTGAGCGGCAAGCCACGCATCGACGGACGTGACCTGCGCACCGTGCGGCCGATTACGATTGAAGTCGGTGCGCTGCCGCGCACGCATGGTTCCGCGATCTTCACGCGCGGCGAGACCCAGGCGCTCGTCACGACGACGCTCGGGACCGGCCGCGATGCGCAGATCATCGATGCGCTCGCCGGCGAACGCCGCGAACCGTTCATGCTGCACTACAATTTCCCGCCATTCTCGGTCGGCGAGACGGGTTTCATGGGTTCGCCGAAGCGCCGCGAAATCGGCCACGGCAACCTGGCCCGGCGCGGCATCAGTGCCGTCATGCCGGACCTCGAGAGCTTTCCTTACGTATTGCGGGTCGTATCGGAAGTGCTCGAGTCGAATGGCTCGAGCTCGATGGCGACCGTCTGCGGCACCAGCCTGGCGCTGATGGATGCGGGCGTGCCGATCAAGGCGCCGGTTGCCGGCGTCGCGATGGGACTCGTGAAGGAAGGCGAACGCTTTGCCGTCCTGACCGACATCCTGGGTGATGAGGATCATCTGGGCGACATGGACTTCAAGGTCGCCGGCACCGCGACCGGGGTCACCGCGCTGCAGATGGACATCAAGATCAACGGCATCACCGCGGAGATCATGAAAGCAGCGCTCGAACAGGCAAAGGCCGGCCGTCTGCACATCCTGGGCGAGATGAACAAGGTCCTCGACAAGCCGCGCACGGAAATGTCCGCATGGGCGCCGACCATCGTCACGATCAAGATCGACCCGGAAAAGATCCGCGACGTCATCGGCAAGGGCGGCTCCGTCATCCGCCAGATCACCGAGGAAACCGGCGCAACGATCGACATCGAGAACGACGGTACGGTCAAGATCGCATCGGTCGATTCAGTCTCGGGGCGCGAGGCGCTGCGCCGCATCGAAATGATCACGGCGGACGTTGAAGTCGGCCGGATTTACGAGGGCAAGGTCGTGCGCCTGATGGATTTCGGCGCTTTCGTCGCGATCCTGCCGGGCCGCGACGGCCTCGTGCACATCTCCCAGATCTCCGACGAGCGGGTCGAGCGCGTCAGCGACAAGCTCAAGGAAGGCGACGTCGTAAAGGTGAAAGTGCTCGAAGTGGATCGCCAGGGCCGCGTGCGGCTGTCCATGCGCGGAGTCGCCTGAAGCGGGCCACGCCTGTCCTCAGGGCAGGCGCACCTCGCGTTGCCCCGCGATCTTCACCGGGCGCCAGTTCGCAATCGCCCAGTCCCAGATCTCCGCGACGCGGGCGTACGCCAGCGGCGCCGGAGGGTCCTGACGCAACCAGTTCAGCACACTCCATAACTGGCCAGCGGCTTTGGCCGGGTCGAGCGGCACCGATCGACGCGACTTCGAGAGCTTGCGGCCGTCCGGCTCCGTCAGCAGCGGCAGATGCGCGTAGGCAGGCGTACGGTAGCCGAGGGAACGCTGCAGCAGTATCTGGCGCGGCGTGCTGGACAGCAGGTCCGAACCGCGCACGACCTCGCTGATCCCCTGCAGCGCGTCGTCCACGACGACGGCCAGATGATAGGCAATGTATCCGTCCCGACGCCGGATCACGAAATCACCTGCGTCGCGCCGGCAATCCACGCTTACCGAACCCTGCAGCAAGTCTTCGAACCGCACGGGCGGCTCGCTGTCGGCAATCCGGTAACGCAAGGCGTGCTCGCTCTCGCCTGCTGCCGGATCGTCACGGCAAGTACCTGGGTAGACCGGCTCAGCTCCGACCTCCGCATACGACGCTGCGAGAAGAGCCCGGCTGCATCGGCAGGGGTAGCAACGGCCGGCATCGCGCAATCTGGCGAGCGCCGCCTCGTAAAAATCGCTTCGATGGGACTGGAAATCGATATTTCCATCCCACTCGAAACCAAAACCTGCCAGTACCCGCAGGAATTCGTCAGCCAGGCCGGCCCTGCAGCGTTCGCGGTCGAGATCCTCGATGCGCACCAGCCAGCGGCCGCCCTGGCTGCGCGCGCTCAGGTAACTGCCCACGGCCGCGAGCAGCGAACCGAGATGCAGCGGACCGGAGGGTGTAGGAGCGAAGCGGCCGCAGGGCCGCCTCTCAGCGGTACCAGTCGTCGCGGTCGCCGTATTGTTTCTCGCGCCGTTCCCGGCGCTCCTGCGCTTCGATGCAGAGCGTGGCCACCGGCCGCGCCTCGAGCCGCTTGACGCCTATCGGTTCGCCGGTTTCGACGCAGTAACCATAGCTGCCGTCGCCAATGCGGCTCAGTGCCTCTTCGATCTTGCGGATCAGCTTGCGCTCGCGATCCCGCGTACGCAGCTCGAGGGCAAACTCGGACTCCAGCGTCGCGCGGTCGTTCGGATCGGGCGGATTGGCCGCTTCGTCCTTCATATGCGTCATCGTGCGGTCGACTTCTTCCATCAGGTCGCGCTTCCAGTTACTCAGGATCATGCGGAAGTGCTCGAGCTGGTCCCGGCCCATGTACTCCTCGCCCTTGCGCTCGCGGTATGGGCGGACATTGCGCGGACCAAGCAACAGATTGTGGCTGCTCCCGCCATCGTCATCGTCATCGTTGTTGAACAACGGGCGACGGGTGACCCGCGGCGCGATGGCCGACAGCACCGGACGCGGATCGTGCGCCGTCGGTGCCGGGCCGGCCGACCTCGACTTGACGATGATGGGTTCGCGCACCGCTGAACTCGGCTTGAGCGGCTTTGCGGCCTTGGCCGGTGCTCTGGATGTCGTGGCGGCACGCGCCGTCGACCGGGGCCTGGACTTTCCGGGCTTTGCCGGCCTGGCGCGAACGGCGGCCTGCCTGGCTTTGCGCGGCGCGGGTTTTGCAGTCTTTCGGGCGGCGGGCGTTTTGCGCGCGGCAGCCCTGGTGGCGGGTTTTCTGGTTCTGGAAGTCTTCTTGCCTGGCATCAATTTCTCCGCTGCCCGTTTAATCGAGCGCCGGATTATAGCCCCGGTTCTGGTGCGGTCCAGTGCTGTCGACTGACCTGGATTGAGTGCCGCCGGGTCAGGGCAGCACGGCGGGCGGGCTGGCGGTCCAGCCGGGTTTGCGGTGCTCCGCGATGATGCTCGTATGGATGCCGCCTCGGACGTTGAATTGCGCCGACAGGCGCAGGAAACGCGGTTGCAGCGCTGCAGACAGCCGGTCTGCAATCTCATTCGTAACCGCCTCGTGGAAGGCGCCACGATCGCGAAAAGACCAGATATAGGCCTTCAGCGACTTGAGCTCGACGCAGCGCTGGTCCGGGACGTATTCAAGGTCCATTACCGCAAAATCAGGCTGCCCGGTGAGTGGACAGAGACAAGTGAATTCCGGCAGGCGCATGCGGATCGTGTAGTCACGTTCCGCCTGCGGATTCGGAAAGGTTTCGATGTCGCCGGATGGCGTCAGTGGACACATGCAGGGAATCCCGGTCGTACTCAAGCGCGGGCGGTTAATTTACACTAGCTGGAATGCGCCTCGCCAGGATCAAACTCGCCGGTTTCAAGTCTTTCGTCGATCCGACAACGGTTACTTTTCCCGGAAATCTGACGGGTGTCGTGGGTCCGAACGGCTGCGGCAAGTCGAACATCATCGATGCCGTGCGCTGGGTCATGGGAGAAATCTCCGCAAAGCACCTGCGCGGCGACTCGATGACGGACGTCATCTTCAACGGTTCGCGCGGCCGCAAGCCGATCGGCAGCGGCTCGGTCGAGCTCGTCTTCGACAACGGCGACGGCAAGATTGCCGGCCCTTACGCCGGGTACGCGGAGGTATCGCTGAAGCGTGTCGTATCCCGTGAAGGTAATTCGACGTACTACATCAATGGATCGAAATGCCGCCGCAAGGACATCACGCACCTGTTCCTTGGAACGGGCCTGGGTTCCCGCAGCTACGCGATCATCGAGCAGGGGATGATTTCGCGCCTGATCGAAGCGCGCGCGGAGGACATGCGATCATTTGTCGAAGAAGCCGCGGGCATCTCGCGCTACAAGGATCGGCGCCGGGAAACCGAAAACCGGATGGCGCACACGCGCGAGAACCTCGACCGCTTGAACGATCTGCGCGAGGAAGTGGACAAGCAGATCCGACATCTCCAGAGGCAGGCGGGCGTTGCGCGCCGCTACCAGGAACACCGGAATCGGCAGCGCCAGCTGCAGGCGGAACTGCTGGCATTGCGCATCCGGGACCTCGACGGGGATATCGTTACGCGCCAGGCCTTGTCGACGCAGCGCGAAACCGAGACCCAGGCGGCGATCGCGGGACTGCGCGGCGCGGAAGCAGCGGTCGAGCGCGCGCGGGCGATGCATGCGGAGTGTTCGGACGCGCTGGCCATCGTCCAGGAGCGTTACTACCAGGCGGGTGCGGACACGACCCGGACCGAGCAGGCACTGCAGCATGCGCGCGAGTTGCGCCAGCGCCAGCGTCAGGATCTCGAGCGTGTCACGCGCGAGCATGACGAGTCCCGCATCCTGGTCGGGCGCGACCAGGAACAGATCCGTGAGCTGTCGGAATCCCTTGCCGGCGCAGAACCGGAACTGGCCGCGGCCCGGGACACCGAAAGCAGCGCTCGTGCCGCGCTCGCTGAGGCTGAAACTGCGATGGCGGACTGGCAACAGCGCTGGGAGGACTTCAGCCGCGACGCTGCGGATGCAACCCACCAGGCGCAGGTCGAAGGTGCCCGCATTGAACAGATCGATGCGGCATTGGCGCGACTCGTCGCTCAACGGGTTCGACTGCTCGAAGAACAGGCGCAGTTGCAGCAAAGCATCTCCGGCGCGCGCCCGGACGAGTTCGCGACCGCCGAAAAGCAGGCCCGCGATCGCGGAACGGCCGCGCAGCAGGACCTGGACCGGACGCTCGAATCTTTGCAGACGGTCCGAGACGGCGAGAAGAACGCTTCGGCAGCACTCGATTCCGCAAAAGCGGCGCTGCAGGCTGCGCGGGGCGAAATGATTACCGTGGAGGCCGTCCAGAAGGCGGCCCTCGGCCTGGCGCAGGAGGGAGTGGCCGACTGGCTCGCGCGCCAGCGACTGGATCGACTTCCGCGGCTTGCTCAACAGCTCGACGTCGCCAGCGGGTGGGAACGGGCCGTTGAAACAGCTCTCGGGAATTACCTCGAAGCCGTGTGCGTCGATGCGCTGGATGCCGTGGCTAATGCCGCGGATGAACTCGATGGCGGCCAGTTGACGATCGCGGAGGCGGCGCAATCCACCGGCTTCAAGGCGGCCGCAGATTCGCTGCTTGCGCGCGTGACCGGGCCGGCAGTCGTCGCCGACCTGCTTGCAGGCGTCATCGCCGTGGAATCGGTCGCCGATGCGCTGGCGCGGCGTCGGTCACTGCAGCCCGGCCAGTCCGTCATCACGCGTGCCGGCCTGTGGTTTGGTCGCGGGTGGATGCGCATCGCACGCAGCGAAGCCGGCCATGCCGGCGTCATCGCGCGCGAACAGGACTTGCGCAGGCTGAAGGCAGCCGTTGCGAAGCACGAGACAAACGTGGCGGAACTGGACCGCTCGCTGTCGCAGGCGCGTACGACCATTGTGGAGCTCGACCGCCGGCGCGACGAGCTTCATGCGGCCGTCAATCGGCTGCACCACGACTTCGTCAATGTTCGCGGTGCGCACGAGGCGATTCGCCTGCGTACGCAGCAGATCGCGGAGCGACTCGCGCGAATCGGTGAAGAGCTGGATCGGGCTGACGGCGTGATCGCGCGGGACGAGGCGGATCTCGGCGGGTCGCGGCAAGCGCTTGAAGCAGCGCAGGCGCGCTCCGGCGTGCTGGAGCAGCAACGGCCGGTGCTGGAAGCAGAGCGCGAGGCCCTGCGTGCGCAACTGGCGGCCGCGCGTGAGAAGAGTGCGTCCGACGTTGCCGCAGCGCAGCAGGTTGCCATTCGCGTCGAGTCCCAGCGATCGACGCTTGCGACCCTCACGACTACCCTTGCGCGCGCCAGCGATCAATCGAGTCTTCTCGAAACGCGGCGGGTGGATCTGCTGCGGCAACTGTCGGACGGAGAAGAGCCATTTGGCGATCTCGAACAGCAGCTTCAGAAGTTCCTTGCGCAGCGACTCGCAGTTGAAACCGAGTTGTCGGAATCACGACGGAAGGTGGAGGCAGCCGATGCGAAGGTCCGTGAACTGGATATCGCCCGGCAGAACTCGGAAACGCAGGTGGAATCGGCGCGCGCCGCGTATTCCGAGATCAGCCTGGGCATGAAGGAAGCTCGCGTGCGCCGGGAATCGCTGGTGGAACAGTTCGGTGCCACGGCATTCGACCTGGAACAGCTGACCGGCGCCCTGCCGGTGGATTCATCAGTCGCGTCCTGGGACCTGCAGTTAACCGAGATCAACGAGCGGATCGAGCGGCTTGGCGCCGTCAATCTGGCGTCGATCGACGAATTGAAGGAACAGTCCGAGCGAAAGGAGTACCTGGACCGCCAGTTTGCCGATCTATCCGATGCGCTGAACACGCTCGACCAGGCGATTCGCAAGATCGATCGCGAAACACGCGCCCGGTTCCAGGATACGTTCGATCGCATCAACAACGGCCTCAAGGAGAAATTCCCGCGCCTGTTCGGCGGTGGCGCGGCCTATCTCGAATTGGTCGGCGACGATGTGCTGAGTGCGGGCGTTGCAGTCATGGCGCGTCCGCCCGGCAAGCGCAACAGTACGATCAGCCAGCTTTCCGGCGGCGAGAAGGCGCTGACCGCCGTTGCGCTCGTGTTCTCGATTTTTGAGCTCAACCCCGCTCCGTTCTGCCTGCTGGACGAGGTCGACGCGCCGCTCGACGACAATAATGTCGGACGCTTCTGCGACATCGTCCGGGATATGTCGGAGCGCGTGCAGTTCGTTTTCATAACGCACAACAAGAGCACGATGGAACTGGCGAGCCACCTGATCGGAGTGACGATGGGCGAGCCCGGCGTGTCGCGACTCGTCGCGGTGGATGTGGACCAGGCCGTCCGGATGGCCGCGGTCGGCTAGGCCGGAGGCAAATCGGTGTCACAGCTGCGCTGGATTCTGCTGGTTGCCGGACTGGCCCTGATCCTGGGGCTCTGGTGGTGGGAAACCCGCAAGGCACGGACCAGGGCGCCGGATGAATCCGGTCCGCTGTGGCCGCGTGAGCGAGCCGAGCCCACCGTGCAGGAAGAGGAACGTGCCGCGCATGAAGCCGATGCGATGACCACTTCCTATGCGCCGACGATTGACCGCGTGCGCACGCCGCGCCGTCCTCCGCTGATCGAGATCCCGGACGATCTCGAAGTGGATGTATCGGCATTTGTCGGCAAGGACCGCCGTGGCGCTCCTGATGACGGGATGATTTCGGTGCCGGTGATGGATACCGATCCGGCCGGCGACAATCCGCTGCCGGAAACCAGCGAGCCTGATGCGGCCGCCGACGAGGAGCCTGACGATTATCACCGCGCGCCCTGGGTGCGCACGCAACCACTCGAACGGTCGGAAGTCGCGCCGGTATACGAGGAACCTCCTCCCGCGGCGCCACCGGATGACCCCATTGAACGGCATGCCCTGGAAGCATCGCAGCAGCGCATCGTCGCATTGCGACTGGTGGCCCCCGACGGAAATTGGAGCGGCGAGGCGCTGCGCGAAGCACTTGAAGCCGAGGGCCTGGTCCATGGCCGTTATTCGATCTTTCACCGCGAGCGCGAGGATGGCAAGACGCTGTTCTATGTCGCGAGCATGATGGAGCCGGGTTCGTTCGATCTTGCGAACATGGATGCCCAGGCGTTTCCCGGCGTTTCGTTGTTCGGAGTGGTACCCGGCCCGCTCGAAGCGCCGGCGATGTTCGACATGATGCTGAGCGTCGGCAGGCACCTTGCAGAGCGCATGACGGGCCAGTTGCAGGACGAGCAGGGAAGTACCTTGACCGCGCAACGCATCCTCAACCTGCGCGAAGAACTGGTGCATTTCGAGCACCGCTACAAGCGGTTGCGCCGCGGCTGATGAATGCCGCACCTGCAGCCGTGCGCCAGCGCGCGACGCGGCTGCGCGCCGAAATCGATCGTCATAATTACCGGTACCACGTGCTGGACGATCCGGAAGTTCCGGATGCCGAGTACGACCGCATGCTGCGCGAGCTGCAAGCGCTGGAAGAGAAGCATCCGGACCTGGTCGTCCCGGAGTCGCCCACCCAGCGCGTCGGCGGCGCGCCGATAGCAGTGTTCGCCGAAGTCCGGCACCGCAAGCCGATGCTGTCGCTGGACAATGCATTTTCGCGCGAAGAGGTCGTGGCGTTCGACCGTCGCGTGCGCGAGCGGCTCAAGACCGAGGGCGAGATCGACTATTGCTGCGAGCCAAAGCTCGACGGTCTTGCCGTCAGCCTGACCTATCGGGACGGGACGTTGGCCATCGCGGCGACTCGCGGTGACGGCACGGTCGGCGAGGACGTCACTCATAACATACGCACGATAAAAAGCGTTCCCTTGCGCCTGACTGGACACTCGTTGCCCGAATTGCTCGAAGTTCGTGGCGAGGTGTTCATGTCGAAAGCTGGTTTCCAGGAGATGAATCGCAGGGCCGCTGAACAGGGAGAGAAAGCATTCGTCAATCCCCGCAATGCCGCAGCTGGCAGCCTGCGCCAGCTCGACCCGCGACTGACGGCAAAGCGCCCGCTTGAGATTTTCTTCTATGGCGCTGGACTGATCGAAGGTCAAAAGCTGCCGGCGTGCCACAGCCTGGTGCTCGAGCAACTGCGGGCATGGGGATTGCGCACGTCGCCGGAGACGCGCGTCGTGCGTGGGGTCGAGGCCTTGTTCACGTACTACGAAGACATTGGGAAGCGACGCACCGCATTGCGATATCAGATAGACGGTGTCGTTTACAAGGTCGATTCGCGGGAGCAGCAGGATGCACTGGGCTTCGTTGCACGCGCACCGCGCTGGGCCGTCGCCCACAAGTTCCCCGCTCAAGAAGAGATGACGCGAGTGCGCGGCATCGAATGGCAGGTCGGACGCACCGGCGCGCTGACGCCAGTGGCACGGCTCGAGCCCGTATTCGTCGGGGGCGCCACGGTCAGCAATGCGACATTGCACAACATCGACGAATTGCTGCGCAAAGACGTTCGCATCGGCGACACTGTTGTCCTGCGCCGCGCCGGCGACGTGATACCTGAAGTGGTTGGCGTCATTAAGGAAAAGCGCCCAGCCAGGACATCACCGGCCCAGCTGCCCAGGAAATGCCCGATCTGCGGTTCCGATGTCGAGCGCCAGGAAGGTGAAGCGGTTGCACGCTGTACCGGCACGCTCGTGTGTCCGGCGCAACTCAAGGAATCATTGCGACACTTTGCGTCGCGCCGGGCGCTCAACATAGACGGCCTGGGCAGCAAGCTGATCGAGCAGCTCGTCGACGCCGGCGTGGTCAAGAACCCCGGCGATCTCTATCGATTGACGGCCGCAGAACTCGCCAAGTTAGAACGCATGGGGGAGAAGTCGGCCGCCAAGCTCGTCGAGTCCCTGGAGCGGAGTAAGCAGACGACATTGGGACGCTTTCTGTATGCGCTGGGCATTCGCGATGTCGGCGAGGCGACGGCAGACGCGCTCGCGAGTCATTTTCGTACGCTTGCCGCCATACAGGAGACCGGCATCAAGGACATCGAGGAGGTTCCGGATATCGGTCCCGTGACGGCGGCGCACATACATGCGTTTATGGCCGAGCCTCGGAACCGGAAGGTGATCACGACATTGATGCGGCTGGGGGTGAAGTGGCCGGAAGCCACTCCGACTGACGTGAGCGCCAGCGCGTTCAGCGGCAAGACGATCGTGCTCACCGGCAAACTATCGTCGTTGTCCCGGGACGATGCCGCGGCACGGGTGCGACAACTGGGTGGGAAGGTCGCCGGGAGCGTCTCGAAGAATACGGACTACGTCGTGGCAGGCGAAGATGCTGGTTCAAAGTTGCGCAAAGCGAACGAACTCGGCATCAAGATCCTGGACGAGGGCGAGTTCCTCGCATTGGCAGGCCGTGAGCGGTGACTATGTAGTTCTCCGGTCGGGCACTGTGTCGCTGGCTTCCTTTTCTTCGTCAATGAACATCCGCACGGTGACTCCGGCTCGAATCGTATCCGGCGACTCGGGTTTCTCGTGTTCCGAAATCCAACCTTCGATATCTTCGAGGAAAGCTGCGCCGCGCTGCCGCAACAGGCGGCGGAAGAGCGGCAAAGCCGCGCGGTCAAAAGTGGCAGCGACCACGGTATCGTCGTACAGACGTGATTCGACCGGTGCTGCAATGTTGTGCTCAAGCGTGTTGAAGAGATCGCGGGCGCTTTGTCCGAGCTGCTCGAGCGTCGCGGGATCCGCGCCGCCCAGCGTGTAACGGCGGGTGACTGCGCGCAACCCGCCATCCTGCAGAGTGCGAACTGCTCCAACTTCAAGCAGCTCATCGAGAATGATTCTCGGGTAGATGTCGCCGCTGAAATCATGAACGAGGGACGTGAAGGAGGGCGCAGGCCCATCAAACTGCAAGAGGCGCGGCCGGCCGTCTGAGTCCGTATACGTAGGGCATTCAAACCACCCTGACAGGACTCGCGCCAGGCGGTTACGCCGGTAATCCTTGTTGCGGGTGGAGCCAGGGCCGGCATCACTGCCCGAATTGACTATCTCGCTGACGACGTGGCGGTGTAATCCTGTAATTGTAGATACGCGCGAGAAACTCAAGGGTTTCCCCTGCTCTCGCAGCATATCGCGGGCGGCCTGAACAAAGGCAATATTAGCGATACGGGAAAAATCATAGGTCGACAGGCCGTGGCGAAGCATTATCCGGGCGAGAGGGCGGAGGAGGCGGACGCAAGCGTTGCGCAGGGATAACTCACTTCGCAGAGGCTCATTTCCGATAATCAGCTTAGATTTGAGAGGCATCGCACTTGGACTCGGGTTTTACCGAAACTAGTATTGCATCGTAAAGCTAACTAGCTTTTGTAGCTGCGAAGGGCAAGGATATCTCACGTGTCGATGTCATCAGTTTGTGGAATGAACCGTACAAATTAGTGAGTGAATTAAAATGGTCCAAGAGTCATCACATCGCGATTGGCAAAGCCGACAAGGCCAAGAATTATTGAACGACGTAGTGCGGCTTTTCTCAGACCTTCTGGCAGCCGGTGGCGCAACGAAGCCGATGATGCAATTAGCCATGACCAATGCAATATGCAATGCAGTCGAGAATCGCAGCGGAACGGTATTCACCGAGCTTGGTAACTTGCAGCGAGATTGCATGGAAGTAATGTGTACGTGGAGAAGGGAGACTTCACTTGTCGACGATGACGGAACTCCGATTCCACTAGACCAAGAATTCGGTTCAAATTCCTTTGACGCCTTGTGCAAACTTGCACGGTGCGAACACACATCTGCGGAGATACTAAGAGCGTTGATCGACTTCGGCGCCGTTTCTATTAACGTCGATGGAATGGTGATTTCGGAAACGCCCACGTTCCTGCTCGGTCGAGCCGCCTCCGTTGGAAGATTGGCCACGGATGGGTTGCTGAAACAGCTCGAAGGTTATCTGCGAGTCGTACATAGAAACGTCTGCAGCGTGACGGGATCACTACGACCCCGATTCGAACGGGCATGTACGGTTTCAGTGGCTATTGAACTCGAGCCGATATTCGATCAATTAGTGCGTGACCGTGGCCAGGTGTTTGTCGATTCTGTAGATGAATGGCTGGAACGCCATGCCGGCCGGGAAAGCACGTCCGGTCGATACCGGGAACTTGGGGCGGGAGCCTACTTCATTGACCTGGGCGACCGGACTGCAAGAACGCACAAAGGCTAACTCCGGTGGACTTCTCAACGCCACATGTAATAGGAATCGGAAGTCGCATTAGATATAGTCCATATCATATTGATTTCACAGACATACTCTAAAAAATAACCGTAATTCCGCTCCCACGCTTCTTAGGGCGCCGCTCCAGTCACTTGGCCTCTACGCGCCTTCTCAGCCCAAAGTTATGTTTACTCTCAATAAGTTAAAGGCTACATTAAGTCATGTCAGCGGGTTACACCGTTAACTTAAGGTTACTCGCTGCATTTAGGTTTCTGCTCGTTCCGCTGGTGCGGATACTTTTGCGAAACGGAATTTCATTCATCGAAATTTCGGAAGTGATGAAGGGGGCATACGCGCGGGTTGCAGCAACGGATTTTGCGGTGCCAGGGCGACCGATGTCGTACTCGCGCCTCTCGATCACCACAGGGATCGCACGAAGGGATTTCGAGCGAGTACTGGGTGAAGAAGACCGTCTTCGACGAGCTTTAGAGAGTAACGCGAGTCGAATCGCGAATGTCTTGCAGGGATGGCACAACGATCCGGAGTACATGGGGCCTTATGGATTTCCGAGGGACCTAGCATTCGCGCGTGAACGTGGTGGGGGTCTATCTTTTGAGGATTTGGTAGCACGATACGCGGCCGATATACAGCCGCAGTTGATGCTTGAAGAGTTGATAGCGGTTGCAGCTGCGACGATCGCTGAAGAAAGCGGAATGATTCGAGTGCTGAAGCGCACTTTCATTCCAGAGCAAATGGCGCCGGAATTGATTGAGGTATTCGCGCGCGGCGTGCGTAGGTATGTAGAGACGATAGATCACAACTTAGGCGAACAAGATTCAAGTAAACGTCGATTTGAACGGTGGGTCTTTCCCGATTATGGAATTCGTGAGGAAGATTGGGTTCCGTTCAGCGACATGGTGCGGGATCGACTGCAAGAAGTAATTGAGGATCTTGAAACTCAGTTCGTTTTGTTTCGAAAGCCGCGACCTGAAATTGATCGGATATTGAGTGTTGGAGTCGGTCTGTATCTCTACAAAGACGATTTGGCTGACGATCGAAAGTTTCAAGAAATGCTCGCGACATTGTTGGACGAAGAACAGGAAGCTGAGCCAACAAAAGGGGATGCAAAGCGTGAATAACCGACTTTCAGTTGCAGTGCGGGCAATTTGCCTCGGTAGCATTGCTGCGATTGGGTACGCGGATATCGCAGTCGCCACTAGCGCGCAGAACAGTTGCGTTGGCTTAAGCGCTGACGTGAGTACGCGTAATGAGGTCAACAATGCGCTTGCCGTATTCGGTTCACGACTTGTGGCAGTTGGTCGTGTAGATACTGCGTCACCAGAGTTTGGAGTTGAGGTATTAGGTTTTCAGGTACAGCCTTCCGTTGGCGACTTTTTCCAAGTTGGCGACTACGCAGCGGTAATTGACTGGTCTGCTCGCGGTGCCAAAGAAAGTATTTTGGAGATCCGCACCCTGGCAAGTCGGTACGTTCCGGGCGCAAGTGCGGTGTTTGTAAGATCAGCGGTTGCGGGCATTGATTCGTTACGCGGTCACGTTCGGCTGGGCCGGGTTGTAGTCGATCAATCTGCTGCAGTTTTATTGACTGACAACGCGCCAGACGGCGTGGATTCTCTGCTTGCGGTGAGAGGGACCCAACCGGCTCCGTTAGGCGTAATTCTCGGAAATTGCCTTTCAGTTGAAGCGGCGGGTTCGAGTTCTGACGGATCGCTCGGTACTGGCCGTCCTGACGGTTCGCTGGGCACTGGCCGTTTAGCTGGTTCGTTGGGCACAGGCCGCCCTGACGGATCGCTCGGTACTGGCCGTCCTGATGGTTCGCTGGGCACTGGCCGTTTAGCTGGTTCATTGGGCACAGGCCGCCCTGACG
>JBBDXX010000038.1:38321-74852 GCA_040902065.1 Steroidobacteraceae bacterium
CTGGTTCATTGGGCACAGGCCGCCCTGACGGATCGCTCGGTACTGGCCGTCCTGATGGTTCGCTGGGCACTGGAAGGCCTGATGGTTCACTCGGCACCGGTCGTCCGGATGGGTCATTGGGGACCGGCAAATCGGCCGAATAGAATCTCCACTGATTATCACTTTCAATCCAGGCCGCGCCTAACCCGCGCGGCTTTGTTTTTTTAGCCTGGTATTTGCGCGGACCTCTCGGCAGTCCTGGCGCATTCCATGTCGTAAGCTTGGTCCGGCGCGCATCGGCGCGGTCGGGGACTTTCTGATGCGTCTAATGACTTTTGCCGCGATAGCTGCAACAGCAGCGCTTTCGATCACGGCCTGCGGCGGCGATGCACCGGATACGGCCGACGCAGCAAAGCCACTGGTCCTGCGTCGCGGGCTTGGCGGCCAGCCGGGCTCGCTGGACCCGCATCGTGCGGAGGATGCGTTTTCTTACGACGTGCTGCGTGACCTCTACGAGGGACTTACGGCCAGCAGCCCGACGGGTGAAGTAATTCCTGCCGCGGCCGAAAGCTGGCGCATTGCTGACGGCGGCAAGACCTACATCTTCACGATACGCAGCGATGCGCGTTGGTCGAATGGCGACGCAGTGACCGCCGGGCATTTCGTTACCGCACTTAGACGTGCCATGGATCCTGCGACCGCATCCGGTGCGGCGGATCTGTTGCAGGCTATCGTGAACGCGCCGGCAATTCTGGATGGATCAATGCAGCCGGACCAGCTCGGCGTCCGCGCCCTTGATGAACGCAGCCTCGAGATCACTTTGGCGCGACCCGTCCTCTTTTTTCCGGACATCCTGACCAACACGGTTGCCTCCCCAATCCATCCTGCGTCGCTGGCGGCCACCGCAGATCTATCGAAGCCTGGCTCGGCCATCACCAATGGTCCCTACATGCTGGGCGAACTCACGCCGGGTGCAAATCTGAAGCTCGTCCGAAATCCGCATTACAAAGACGCGAAGATTGTCGCGTTTGATGAAATTCATTACGAGTTCGTGCCCGATGAGAATGCGGAATTCACACGCTTCCGCGCGGGCGAACTGGATGTGACGAATTCCGTGCCTGAACAACGCTTCGAGGCGCTGGCGCGCGATCCGACTTCCGGTTTGCAGCATCGCGCGTGGCTGGCCACTTTCTATTTCAGTTTCAACACGGATCGCGGCGCGCTGAGCAGCAGCCCCGCGCTCCGCGAGGCGCTTTCGCTTGCCGTTGACCGTGAGGCGATCACGCGTTCGGTCACACGGGCGGGCCAGGTTCCGGCTTATTCGCTGGTACCGGAAGGCGTCTGGAACTATGAGCCTGCCAGCTACAAATGGAGAACATCTTCAGTCGAACAGCGTGCTGCCCGCGCCCGTGACTTGTATGCCGCCGCCGGTTACTCGAGCAGAAACCCGCTGAAGCTGCGGCTCTTGTACAACGAGAACGTACTTGTGCAGAGGGTCTGCATCGCGATCGCTTCGATGTGGAAAGAAACGCTGGGCGTGGACGTGCAGTTGATCCAGATGGAGTTCAAGGCTTACCTGTCGGCGCGTGCCGATCCGGCACAGTGGGATGTGGTGCGCGTAGGCTGGACGGCCGACTACAACGACGCGTCGACTTTCCTTGACACCATGGCCGCAGGCAGTCCCCAGAATTTCGGCCGCTGGTCAGATGCGCGTTATGCGGCGCTGCTGAATGACGCGGCGTCGGAGACCGAAGCAGACAGGCGCAAGACGAAGCTCCAGGAAGCGGAATCCGTCATGCTCGAACAGTATCCGCTGCTGCCCGTCTATTTCTACGTGACGAGGCGCCTCGTGCAGCCACGCATCGAGGCGCCTCCCATCAATCCGATGAATCGCACTTATTCGCGCTATTTTGGCATTGTCGACTGATTGTACTACTCGGTGACCTCCACCTTCGGGGGGTCGGCGATTTCAACCTTCGGGGGGTCGGTGCGTTCCACCTTCGCGGCCTTGACCAGTCCGTCAAGGTGCGCTTCGAACTTCTTCTGGTTCACCATCGGCGCGAGTTGCGCCTTGACCGCCTCGAACGGAGGCGGTGTGGTCGGACGGGTTTCCTCGACCCTGATGATGTGCCAGCCGAACTCGGATTGCACCGGAGTCGCCGTGTACTTGCCGACTTCAAGATCCCTCACGGCATCGGCGAACGGCTTCACCATCTGCGCCGGGTTGAACCAGCCCAGATCGCCGCCTTCGGTAGAGGAGCCGTCCGATGAGTGCTCGGTGGCCAGCTTCTCGAAGCTTGCGCCTTTGTCGATCTGCGCGATCAGGTCTTTCGCCTTTGCCTCGTCGGCCACCAGTATGTGCCGCGCGCGATACTCGAGCGGCGGGATTTCCGCAATGCGCGCGTCGTATTCCGCTTTCAGCTCCGCGTCGGTAGGCTCGGCATTCTCCACGACCTTCTTGAACAGCAGTTCGGCCATTGAACTCATGCGCACGAGTTCCAGACGGGCGTTCGCCTCTCCTTCACCCAGATTCTGCTTCTCGGCTTCCTGGGCGCCGGCGTACATGCCGATGAGTTCGTCGAGCGCTTCGGTGCGTTCTTCCGCGGTGAGCGTGTCTTCGGTCTTGCCGGCATGGCGCGTCTTGATATAGAGCTCCCACACGGAGCGCGAGATAGGAGTGCCATTGACGACGGCAACAGGCTGGGCAGCCGCATTCTCCGGCGTTTCGGCTTTGGTGCAACCGATCGCCAGCAGCGACGCTGCGAATGCGATTGCCAGTACCTTCGTATGTCTCATGTTTTCCTCGGGGGGTTGTCGTCGTCGGGTGAAATGGCTTCGATGTTCAAAGCATGTATGTCGCCTGGCATCATGTCCGCCAGGGCCTCATAAACCATTCGGTGCCTCTGCAAGCGGCCGCAGCCGCTGAATGCCTGAGACTCGATTCGCACCTGAAAGTGCCCGGCGCCATCGCGAGCTCCCGCGTGGCCGACATGGCGGGCGCTGTCGTCGATCACCGACACACGGGCCGCGGCGAATGCCGATTCGAGCCGGAACCTGATGTCCTCAATGCGGGGCAGTGTCATCTTGTCTGGTCTTTGCGGCAATCCAGAATCCCTGCGCAACGACGAATGCGAGTGTCAGCCCGAGCAGACCGTAAAGCTTGAAATTGACCCAGGTCTCTTCGTCGAAATAGCGGAACACGACCAGATTGACCGCGCCCAGAAGCATGAAGAACGCGGCCCAAGCCGCGTTGAGGCGTCGCCACTGGGCCGATTCCAGGTCGAACTGGGCATCTGCAACCTTCACGAGGCGCTGGATAATGGGCCGGCCGCCGAACAGCCAGTGACTGGCGATGAATACCGCAGCAAACAGCCAGTTCACGACCGTCACTTTCCACATGATGAACAGCGGATTGCGGATTGCCAGTGTCAGACCGCCGAATACGAGCACGAGTCCGGCAGACACGAGATGCATCGGATTGACACTGCGCTTGCGGATCCAGTGAATCGCCACCTGCAGCAGCGTCGCCACGATAATCACCGCGGTTGCGACGAAAATATCCTTGGTCAGTTTGTACGCGACGAAGAACGCGATGACCGGCAGGAAATCGAACAAAAGCTGCATGCGCGGAACCGGCGTGAGGGGCGCCAATGATAGCGGATGCGGCGCGGCATTGCGCCCGGTCCATAATATGCGATGGCCGATCGGCTGGAATTGCACCCGACGACACCGCAGACACGTCTGCTGCGGATGGCAGTGGAGTGCCTGCGCAACGGCGGGGTCATCGTTTATCCAACCGATTCGTGCTACGCGCTCGGATGCGCCATTGGCGCCAAGGTGGCCATGGAGCGTATCCAGCGCATACGCCAGACCGGCAAGCGCCACTTTTTCACCGTGATCTGCCGCGACCTGTCCGAGATTGCCCGGTTTGCGCGCGTGGACAACTGGCAGTACCGGTTGCTCAAGGCATTCACGCCGGGACCCTATACATTCGTGCTGCAGGCAAAGCGCGAGGTGCCACGCCGCCTGCTCGACGAACGCCGCCGGACGGTCGGGATCCGTGTGCCGGATCACCCGGTCGTGGCCGCGTTGCTGACCGCGTTTGCCGAACCGCTGATGAGCACGACCCTGATGCTGGAGGGTGACACGACGGCGATGACGGATGCCCGGGAAATCGACGAACGCATAGGTTATGCAGTCGATCTCATCCTGGACGCCGGCAACTGCGGCCTGGAACCCAGCACCATCGTCGATTTGTCCGGCGATTCTCCGCAATTGCTGCGCGCCGGCAAAGGCGATCCGCGGCCGTTCCAATGACCGGCAGGAGCAGGCCACCCATCGTATAATCCGGGCAATGGATCCGGCTTCGTTTCTTTTCACGCTCTCTATTGCCGCCATTCCCGTCGTCTTTGCGATCACCGTGCATGAAGTGGCCCACGGCTGGGTGGCAAAAGCCTTCGGCGACCGCACGGCCGAGATGCAGGGCCGGCTGACGCTGAATCCGATCAAGCACATCGATCCGGTCGGCACCGTGCTGGTGCCGGCCATCATGCTGTTGCTTCCCGGTAATTTCCTGTTTGGCTGGGCAAAACCGGTGCCCGTGGACTCACGCAACATGCGCAGCCCGCGCAGCAATATGGTGTGGGTCTCGGCCGCGGGTCCGGCCGCGAATCTGGTCATGGCCGTCCTGTGGGCGTTCCTCATGATGCTGAGCCAGAACCTGGATTTCGGCGTCGCGGGCGAATGGATCGGATCGATGGCGGCGATTGGCATCTTCATCAACATTCTGCTCGCCGTCTTCAACCTGCTGCCGATCCCGCCGCTTGACGGCGGCCAGCTTTTCATCAACCTGCTGCCGCGCGGACCCATCAGTTCCATGCTCGAGGCGATCGCGCCGTTTGGTCTCTTCATCGTGCTGGGGCTGCTGGTAACGGGCTTCCTGTGGCCGCTGGTGAGCGGCCCTGTCGGTTACCTCCAGGGCCTGCTGGTGACGATCTTCGGACTGCACGCGGGTTGAGCGGGATGTCAGCCAGCCACGCCCAGAATCGTCGCGTCGTATCCGGTATGCGGCCGACCGGGCAGCTCCACCTTGGCAATTACCATGGCGCACTGGCCAACTGGGTCGAACTGCAGTACCGCTACGAGTGCTTTTTCTTCGTGGCCGACTGGCATGCGCTGACAACCGGCTACGAGGATACGGCTGCATTCAAATCGAATGCCCATGAAGTCGTCGTGGACTGGCTGGGCGCCGGACTGAATCCTGCGGCGTGCACGATCTTCATTCAGTCACGTATTCCCGAACATGCCGAATTGCATCTCATCCTGTCGATGGTGACGCCAGTGTCCTGGCTCGAGCGCGTGCCTACCTACAAGGACCAGATCGAGCAACTCAAGGACAAGGATCTGAGCACCTACGGATTTCTGGGCTATCCGTTGCTGCAAAGCGCGGACATCCTGATATACCGCCCGGAATTCGTGCCGGTCGGCGAGGATCAGGTTGCACATGTGGAGATCACGCGCGAAATCGCGCGCCGCTTCAATAACATCTATGGTCGTGAGCCCGATTTCGCCGCCCGCATCGAGAAGGCGGTCAAGCGCCTCGGCTCGCGCAATGCCGCGCAGTACACGGAGCTTCGTCGCCAGTTCCAGGAGCAGGGCAACGCGGATGCCCTCGCGCAGGCGCGTCTCCTGATCGAATCGGGTGCGCGCCTGACGGTCGCGGATCGCGAGCGCCTGCTCGGCCACCTGACCGGCGGTGGCCGCGGCATCCTGCCCGAACCGGGCGCGCTGCTGACAAATTCCCCGAAAGTGCCGGGTCTGGACGGACGCAAGATGTCGAAATCCTACGGCAACACAATCGGTCTGCGCGAGGATCCCGACAGCGTGGAGAAGAAGCTTCGCGCGATGCAGACCGACCCCGCGCGCATCCGGCGCAGCGATCCCGGCGATCCGGACAAGTGCCCGGTGTGGGACCTGCACAAAATCTATTCGACCGATGAAACCCGGGCCTGGGTGCAGCAGGGCTGCCGCACGGCCGGCATCGGATGCCTGGACTGCAAGAAACCGCTGATCGACGCCGTGCTGGCGCAGCTGGCCACGTTCCGCCAGCGCGTCCGGGAGTTCGAGGAGAACCCGGAGCTGGTGCGCGGTATCGTGGACGAAGGCTGCGAACGCGCACGCGAGGCTGCGCGTGCCACAATGGATGAAGTCCGCGTAGCCGTGGGTCTGGAGTACCGGTGACCGAGCAGCTGGAAGCCGCGCCCGAGAGCGCGACCGACAGCGGTGGCGTGGTGGCGACACCGCAGCAGGGCGAGATGCCGTTTGCCTTCGTCGAGGGCGAACCCGTCACCGAGATGCCGCGGGATCTCTACATACCTCCGCAGGCTCTGGAGGTGTTCCTCGAGGCCTTCGAGGGCCCGCTCGATCTGCTGCTGTACCTCATCCGGCGCCAGAACATCGACGTGCTGGACATTCCGATCGCGGATATCACGCGCCAGTACATGGAATACATCCAACTGATGCAGGAACTCGACCTCGAGCTTGCCGGAGAGTACCTGCTGATGGCTGCGATGCTGGCCGAGATCAAGTCACGCATGCTGCTGCCCCGCAGCAGCGACGGCGACCAGGAAGAAGATGATCCGCGCGCCGAACTCGTTCGCCGCCTGCAGGAATACGAACGATTCAAGCGGGCGGCGGAAGACATCGACCGGCTGCCGCGCATGGAGCGTGACGTGCACCCGGCGGTCGCGGAACTGACGCACCGGCAGGTGGTGCAGTTGCTTCCGGAGATCGCATTGCAGGAGATGCTGGTCGCATTCAAGGACGTCGTGCAGCGCGCGACGATGTTTGCGCATCTCCACGTGCGTCGCGAAACCCTGTCGGTCCGGCAGCGCATGTCGGAAGTGCTCGCGCTGCTCGATGGCCCTGCGCTCGTGGAATTCATCCGGCTGTTTCGCCCGGAGGAAGGCCGCATGGGCGTGACGGTGACATTCGCGGCTTTGCTGGAGCTGCTGCGCGAAGGCCTGGTCGAGATCGTGCAGACCGAGCCTTACCAGCCGCTGCACGTACGGCGCGCCGAACACGACCCGGACGCGACGGCGCTCGATGACATGGAAATCACGACGGCCTGACGGAAGATAAGCCCATGAGCAACGATCAGCTGAAGCAGGTGGTGGAAGCGGCACTTCTGGCGTTTGGACAGCCGCTGAGCGTGGACCAGCTGCGGGAAATCTTCGACGAGTTCGAACGGCCCGAAGCAGCCGCGATCCGCAGGGCGCTGGTGGAGCTGGCCGCCGACTGCCGCGGGCGGCCGATGGAACTGGTGGAGGTCGCAAGCGGCTGGCGCTTGCAGGTGCGCGCGGAGTTTTCGGGTCGCCTGTCCAAGCTCTGGCAGGAGCGCCCCAGCCGGTATTCGCGGGCATTGCTGGAAACACTGGCCCTGATCGCCTACCGGCAACCCATCACGCGCGCCGAGATAGAGGATGTCCGTGGCGTCACGGTCAATCCGAATATCGTGCGCACCTTGACCGAGCGCGGCTGGATCCGCGTCGTCGGGCATCGGGAGGTGCCCGGTCATCCGGAGCTTTTGGGCACGACGCGCGAATTCCTCGACTACTTCGGATTGAAGAGCCTCGACGAACTACCGTCGCTCGCGGCGCTGAAGGACATGGACGATGTCGGCATCCAGCTCGAGTTTGCGGGTCCGGTTACCGTGCAGGCGGCGATCGCCGGCATGCCGGCAGCCAACGACGCTGAAGTCTTGAATTGACCCGTCGCGGCGCCGCCGCGGTCGCGTGTTTTCATGCGTGAGCGCATCCAGAAACTGCTCGCCGCCCGCGGCGTCGGCTCCCGCCGCCAGGTGGAAGCCTGGATCGTTGCCGGGCGCATCACCGTCAATGGCAAGCCGGCGTCGCCAGGCCAACCGGTCGATGCCCGCGACGACGTGCGGCTCGACGGGCGCCGCCTGCGCCTGGGCCGCGAGGCCGGCGAACACCTGGGCATGATCTATCACCGACCCGCGCAGGAAGATATTCGTCCTGGTGCGGACGGCACGACACCGAGTTCCATCGAGCGTCTGCCAAAGTCCGCGGGCCGGCGCTGGATTCCGATCAGCCCGCTCGCCGCCAATGATGGCGGACTCGAACTGTTTGTCACCGACGGCCGGCTGGCTGCCGCTCTGACGCGGCGCGGAATTGCAATACCAGCCGAATACAGCGTGCGTGTCCGTGGCGTGTTCGACGACATGACGATTTTTGAAACCCTGACTGCGGCCACGGCCAGGGCGGGCCTGACTGGTCAGTTGACGGGCGCCGTGCCGGCGGGCGGCGAAGGCAGCAATCGCTGGATCCAGGTGACTGCAACCGGCCTTCGTCCGCGCGACCTGAAACAGTTGTTCGACAGTTGTGGCCTCGAGGCGAACCGCATTCTGCGCACCCGGTTTGGCCCCGTTTCGATGGACCGCGCGCTCGCGCGCGGCCGCAGCCGTCCGCTGACGGACGAAGAACTGGCGGCGCTGCGGGAAGTCGCGAATCCGGGACGACAAACTACTGGCAGTCGAAAGCCAGCGCGCTGACCCCCTGGCTTGCCGGTCCCAGCAGATACAGATAAGGCGCGACGACGGCGGTCGGGTCGGGATTGATTTCCGGCGCCTCGCCCGGAAAAGCCTGCTGGCGCATTGCCGTACGCACCGGGCCGGGGTTGATGCTGTTGACCCGGATATTCGTGGTCTGGGCCAGCTCGTGCGCCAGCACCTGCGTCAGGCCTTCGACGCCGAACTTGGACACGGCATAGGCTCCCCAATAGGCCTTCCCGCGCCGCCCGACAGAACTGCTGGTGAACACGATGGAAGCGTCGCTCGAGCGGCGCAGCAGCGGCAACAGGCACTGCGTCAGGATGAATTCCGCGGTCAGGTTGATATGCAGGACCTTGCACCAGGTCGGTACGTCGTAATGATCGATCGGGCTGCGCGTGCCGAGTATGCCCGCCACATGCGCAAGGCCGTCCACCCGTCCGAACTCGCGCTCGACGGCCTCATGCAGCGCATCGTATTCAGCTGCGGCGGCCGTTTCAAGGTTGAACGGCAGCAGGGCGGGCTTCGGCGATCCGGACTTGACGATCTGGTCGTAGCTGCGCTCGAGCTTGCGCAGCGTCCGTCCCAGCAGGCCGACGGTTGCGCCCTGGCGCGCGAGCGCGAGTGCTACGGCCCGGCCGATGCCGTCGCCGGCGCCCGTCACGACGATCACGCGGCCAGCGTGGGAGTCGTTGCCGGGCTGGTAGGCGCGAGCTGTGGTCGAGTGGTCCATGCTCTCAATGCTGCCGTGCGGCGCGCCAGGCCGTCCACAGGCACTGTATGGCGGGCAGCTCGTCGCCGCGCAACGGGACGCGGTAATTCTCCGACTGCATGCGATCGAGCTTCTTCATATGCAACTGACCGAGCACCCGCAGGCCGCGCAGTGCCTGGTGCTGCGGATGACGCATGCACTGTATCGCCTTTTCCCAGCTTGCCCGCGACCGCGCCGCAAGACGCAGCACCGCGAGCCGCCGATGCTCGTTCGCAGGCGCATGGCGCCAGTCCGCGACGATCTGCACGCCCCGCACGGCCTGGCCGATATCGGAGCCGATCTGCAGGCTGTCTGAGTTCGCGGAACGGCCGGTCAGCGCGACTGCCAATGCCCGGGAAAATCCGTCCGCCAGCGAGAGAAACCGCTCGAGTTCCGCTTCGTCGTCTATCGCCACCTCGGCGAGTTCCAGTTCTATGCTGGTGAGGAAATGAGCAAGTGGATCGCACAGCTCGTCGGCATCCGGCGCCGACGTTGCGAGCGCCTGCGTCAGGGGATGCCGGGGTTTGCCCTGCGCGAGCCGCTGGATCTCCTCGCGCCACCAGTGCAGCTTCAGGTGTGCCACGCCGTGATCGGTTGACCTGGCGGCAATAGATCGCCATTCGGATTCGAGCGCGAACAGCAGCGCGGCAATGCCGCGCGCGGGCTGTGGCGTAAACAACCACGCATACCAGCGAGGACTGCCCGCCGGCGGCGCATCCGGCTGGCCGAGACCCCCGGACACCGTCAGTGCTCTTCGGGCGGCGCGATTTCAGGCGCGTTGACGTCCGCGGCGCGGACGGCGACTTCAATTTCGGTCAGTTCCTCGATCGGCTTGTCGCTGCGCACGCCGAGTTCCGTGAACTTGCGGGCACCGGGGAGGACGCTGCGTTCGAGGGATCCTACGGACGCGTTATAGGCCCGCAGGCTGGCCTCGAGTGAGCCGCCGAGCCTGGCCAGGTGATTGCGAAATGTGCCGAGCCTCGAATAAAGATCCTCGGCGAGACGACGGATCCGCTCCGCGCCTTCCGCGAGCCGGACGCTCTGCCATCCACTATGAACCGCCTTCAGCAGCGCCAGCAGGGTCGACGGCGTCGTCAGGATGACGCCACTGCTCATTGCGCGATCGAGCAGGTCGGGCTGCTGGTCGAGCGCGGCTGACAGGAACTGGTCGCCCGGCAGGAACAGCACCACGAACTGCGGCGCGCGTTCGAACTGGGCGGCGTAGTTTTTTGAAGACAGCATCCGGATCCGATCGGAAACATGCTGGGCATGCCGGCGCAGGGCCACCGCGCGAGCTTCGTCGGATGGCGCTTCGACCGCCAACAGATAGGCGTCCAGCGGCGTCTTGACGTCGACCACGACGTCACGGCCCTCCGGCAGGCGGATGACCATGTCGGGGCGCAGCGCGCCGTCTTCGCCCGTCACATGCACCTGCTCCTCGAAATCGACATGAGCCGTCATGCCGGCCAGCTCGACCAGGCGGCGCAGCGCGATCTCGCCCCATTGCCCACGCACCTGCGGCTTGCTGAGCGCCTGCACGAGATTGCGCGTCTCCTTCTGCAAGGTGTTGTGGGACTCGCGCATGTCGGTGAGATGCTGGCGCAGGCTGCCGAAATCGCGCTGCCGCTCGACCTCGATCTCGCGCAGGGCTTCGGAAGTGCGCGTCAGGGATTCCTGGATCGGCTTGATCATCGACTCGATGGCCTGTTCGCGTTCCTTCAGCGAATTGCGGGCCTGTTGCTGATGACCGCCGAGATGCTCTTTCGCGAGGCTCAGAAAATTCTCGATATTTTCCCGCAGCTGCCTTCCGGCGAGGTCGTCAAACCGGCGGTCGAGCTGTTCCATCGCCCGGTCGAGCGCGATCGTGCGTTCGGTCTCGATGGTCGCCACGCGACGCCTGCCCAGCAGCCAGCCCGCGAGCAGGGCGATCGCGAGGCCGAGGACGATCGATGCGATTGCGGTGAAGGTCATGTTCAGTTTCAGAGGCCCAGCCAGTCGAGCAGCTCATCGGGCCGGTCAAGCACCGCCTCGGGCCGCCAGACCAACGGGTCTTCCCCGTCATCCAGGTAGCCGAACCCGGCCACCAGCGGGATCATGCCCGCGTTGCGAGCCGCCTGCACGTCACGTTCCGCGTCACCCAGGTAGACGCATTCTCGCGGCTCCAGGCCCAGCAGGGCGGCCGCATGCAACAGTTGCATCGGATGCGGCTTCCGTTCGGCCAGGGTATCGCCGCTGACGACGCAGGCGCTGCGCCGGTCAAGGCCCAGTTGCTCGAGCAGCGGCACCGTCAGCCAGCCGGGCTTGTTGGTGACGACACCCCAGCGCATGCCGGCCAGCTCGATCCTGGCAAGGACCTCGTCGAAGCCCGGGAACAGGCAGGTCTGCTGGGCGAGGCAGTCGCGGTACAACTCCAGAAAACGGACGCGCAACGCTTCGAAGCGCGCGGCCTCCGGCTCCCCGAAGGCGAGACGGATCAGTCGCGGGGCGCCATGCGAGACATGGGGACGAACCTGCGTAAACGGCAGGACCTGGAGTCCTTCCGCGATCCTCAGTTGATTGAGCGCATGCGCCATGTCGGGCGCCGTGTCGAGCAGCGTGCCGTCGAGATCAAGCAGCACGGCGCGCAGGCCGCGGCTTGCCGTCATGCCTGGGCGGCCGCTGGACGCCTGAAATGGGCCAGGTAATTGACCGAGGTGTCTGCGCTGATTCGTGCCTTGCGCGTCGCCGGATTGTAATCGAGTCCGGCCAGATCGAGGGTCTCGAGGCCTGCGTCGCGCGCCCAGCGTGCGAGCTCCGACGGGCGGATCAGGCGCGCATACTGATGAGTGCCCCTCGGCAGCAGCCCCAGCAGGTACTCGGCACCGACGATGGCGAGCGCGAACGACTTCGCGTTACGGTTGATCGTCGAGCACACGACGTCGCCGCCGGGGCGCACCAGCCGCGCGATCGCCGACACGATGGCCGCGGGTTCCGGCACGTGTTCGAGCATCTCGAGGCAGGTCACGAGGTCATAGGCGCCAGGCTCGGAATCGGCCTGCGTTTCGGCGGCCAGCAACCGATAGTCCACCGCGATACCCGCTTCCAGTGCATGCAATCGCGCGACCTCGATGGCGCCGGGCGCCAGATCGATGCCGGTCACGCGCGCACCGCAGCGTGCCATGCCTTCGGACAGCAGGCCGCCGCCGCATCCGATATCCAGCACGCGCCTGCCGGCCAGGCCCGAGCGCGCTTCGATGTAATCGAGGCGCGCCGGATTGAGGTCGTGAAGTGGCCGGAAATCGCCGTCGGGATCCCACCACCGCGGCGAAGCCTCGTCGAATTTCGCAAGCTCGGCGGGATCGAAATTCGTGCCGGTTTGCATCCGGCGAGTATACCCGCTGTGCTAAAATTCGGCCCTTCCCAACTGCATCCGGCAGGGCTGATTCTGCATGAGCGAGATCGCGCGCGAAGTCCTGCACGTCAACCTCGAAGACGAAATGCGCAAGTCCTACCTCGATTACGCCATGAGCGTGATCGTGGGGCGCGCGCTGCCCGATGTCCGCGATGGACTGAAGCCGGTCCACCGGCGCGTCCTGTACGCGATGCGCGAGCTCGGCAACGACTGGAACAAACCGTACAAGAAATCCGCCCGAATCGTCGGCGACGTGATCGGCAAGTACCATCCGCACGGCGACGCGGCGGTGTACGACACGATCGTGCGCATGGCGCAGTCATTCTCGCTGCGCTACCTGCTGGTGGACGGGCAGGGCAACTTCGGGTCGGTGGACGGCGATGCGGCGGCGGCGATGCGCTACACCGAAGTGCGCATGTCGCGGATCGCCCACGAACTGCTGGCGGATATCGACAAGGAAACGGTCGACTTCACGCCCAACTACGACAACAGCGAACATGAGCCGTCCGTCCTTCCCGCGCGCATCCCGAACCTGCTCGTCAACGGTTCGGCCGGCATTGCGGTCGGCATGGCGACCAATATTCCGCCGCACAACCTGGGCGAGATCATCGACGCCTGCGTCGCGCTGATCGACGATCAGAACCTGACGCTTGCGGACCTGATGCGCTTGGTGCCGGGCCCTGACTTCCCGACGGCCGGCATCATCAACGGGGCCGCCGAGATCGTGCTGGCCTACAAGACCGGCCGGGGCCGCCTGTCGGTGCGCGCGCGCACGGCGATCGAAACCATCGACGAACGCGGCCGCGAGGCCATCGTGGTGACGGAGCTGCCCTACCAGGTCAACAAGGCGCGCCTGCTGGAGCGCATCGCCGATCTGGTGCGCGCCAAGGAGATCGAGGGCATCTCGGAACTGCGCGACGAATCCGACAAAGACGGGTTGCGCGTGGTCATCGAGCTCAAGCGCGGCGAGAATCACGAACTCGTGCTCAACCAGCTGTTCAAGCTCACGCCGCTGGAAACGGTGTTCGGCGTCAACATGGTGGCATTGCTGGACGGCCAGCCGAAGCTGCTGTCGCTGCGGGAGATGCTGGACGCGTTCGTGCGCCATCGCCGCGAGGTCGTGACACGCCGGACCATTCATGACCTGCGCAAGGCGCGCGATCGCGCCCACTTGCTGGAAGGGCTGGCGGTCGCGCTCGCGAATATCGACGAGATCATCGCGGTCATCAAGGCGTCGCCGTCGCCGGCGCACGCGAAAACGGCATTGCAGGCGCGTACCTGGAAGTCCGGAGCGGTGCCCGAGATGCTCGCGCGGGCAGGCAATGTGCCGACGCGGCCGGAGGGCATTCCGGACGAACTCGGCCTGCACGGCGATAGCTACCGCCTGTCGGAAGCGCAAGCTCAGGCGATCCTGGACCTCCGCCTGCACCGCCTGACCGGTCTCGAGCAGGACAAGATTGTCACCGAATTTACCGCGTTGCTCGAGGTGATCCGGGATCTGGGCGAGATCCTGGCACGGCCCGACCGTCTGCTGGCCGTGATCCGCGACGAGCTGGTCTCCATGAAGGAGGCCTACGGCGACGCGCGCCGCACGGAGATCATCGCCAACCAGTCGGATGTGACCATCGAGGACCTGATCGAACGACAGGATCTGGTGGTCACCCTGTCGCATGCGGGCTATGCGAAGACCCAGCCGGTCACCGATTACGAGGCCCAGCGTCGCGGCGGCAAGGGCAAGAGTGCGACGACGATGAAGGACGAGGATTTTGTCGACAAGCTCTTCATCGCGCACAGCCACGACACGCTGCTCTGCTTCTCCGACCGCGGTCAGTGCTACTGGCTCAAGGTCTACCAGTTGCCGCTGGCGAGCCGCGGCTCGCGCGGCAAACCTATCGTCAACCTGCTGCAGCTCGGTGAAGGGGAGCGCATCACCGCGGTGCTCTCCGTGCGCGAATTCGACGACGCGCGTTTCGTGTTCATGGCGACCGCACAGGGCACGGTCAAGAAAACGCCGCTGTCCGCATTCTCGCGACCGCGGGCAAACGGCATCATCGCCGTGTCGCTCGATGACTCGGACTGCCTGGTGGACGTCGCACTGACCGATGGCCAGCGCGAGATCCTGCTGACCACCACGGACGGTAAGGCCATCCGTTTCACGGAAGACCAGGTGCGTCCGATGGGACGCGAGGCTGCGGGCGTCCGTGGCATCCGTCTGGGCGACGACCAGCGCGTGACGTCGCTGATCGTGCTGGGCGAAGGCCAGATCCTGACCGTGTCTGAGCGCGGCTACGGCAAGGTCACCGAGATGGATGACTATCCGCGCCATGGCCGGGCCGGGCAGGGTGTCATCGCATTGCAGACCAGCGACCGCAACGGCGCGCTGGTCGGCGCGCGCCAGGTCCGGCGTGACGACGAGGTCATGCTCATCAATTCGAGCGGCACCCTCGTTCGTGTTCCGGTCAGCGACATCCCGGTACTCGGCCGTAATACGCAAGGCGTGCGCATCATGCGTCTCGAGGAAGGCGAGAAGCTCGTGGGGCTCGAGCGCATCGCCGGCGACGACTCGCAGGATGGCGAAGGCGCCGGCTGAGGCCGGCCGCATCGATACCCGTGCGCGTGTTCAATTTCTCCGCGGGTCCCGCGGTACTTCCATTGCCCGTGATCGAGCAGGCCCGCAACGAGCTCGTCGACTGGCACGGGGGCATGTCGGTCATGGAGGTCAGCCATCGCGGCCGCGCCTTTACCGACGTCGCCGAGCAGGCCGAGGCCGACCTGCGCGAGTTGCTTGCGATTCCGCCGAACTATCGCGTGCTGTTCATGCAGGGCGGTGCGACCGCGCAGTTTTCCGCGGTGCCGCTCAATCTCACTGGAGCCGCCGCGACCGCCGATTACGTGAATACGGGCCATTGGTCGGAACGGACGATCAGGGAAGCCCGGCGCTTCGTGAACGTCGCGATCGCCGCCGACGAGACGGAGTCCGGCTATACGACCGTGCCGGCGCAAGCGGCGCTGAAGCTCACGCCGGGCGCCTCCTACCTGCACTACACGCCGAACGAAACGATCGGGGGCGTTGAGTTCCCGTACGTTCCGGATACCGGCGTCGTGCCCCTGGTTGCCGACATGTCATCCACGATTCTGTCGCGGCCGCTGGACGTGTCGCGATTCGGCCTGATCTATGCCGGCGCGCAGAAGAACATCGGGCCGGCGGGGCTGACCGTCGTTATCGTGCGCGACGAGCTCCTCCGCGAGGCGCGCCCCGGCACACCGATGGTTTTCGACTACCGTGCGGTCGCGGACGCAGGCTCAATGCTCAATACGCCGCCCACCTTCGCATGGTATTTCGCGGGACTGGTCTTCCAGTGGATCCGGAACGAGGGCGGGCTCGCGGCGATGGCCACCCGCAATCGCGCCAAGGCTGAAACGCTTTATGGCGCAATCGACGCGTCGCAGTTCTATTCGAATCCAGTGGCCCGAGACTGCCGCTCGTGGATGAATGTCCCGTTCCGGCTCGCAAAACCCGAACTGGACAAGACTTTCCTTGCCGAAGCGGACGTCGCCGGACTCATCAATCTCGCGGGCCACCGCGCGGTCGGTGGCATGCGCGCGAGCATCTATAACGCGATGCCCGCGGCGGGCGTGGCGGCGCTGGTGGACTTCATGCGGGACTTCGAGCGGCGGTACGGCTGATGCGATTCAAGGTCCTCACGCTGAACAGCATTTCCGTCAAGGGACTCGACCGCCTGCCGCGCGACCGCTATGAAATCGCGTCGGAGATCGGCCATCCCGATGCGATCCTGGTCCGCTCCGCCGACATGCACGCCCTGGAAATTCCGGCAAGCGTGCTCGCCGTGGGTCGTGCCGGCGCCGGTACCAACAACATACCGGTGACGGAACTGTCGCGGCGGGGTGTGCCTGTGTTCACCGCCCCCGGCGCGAATGCGAATGCGGTCAAGGAGCTGGTGCTGGCGGGAATCCTGGTGGCGGCGCGGAATATCTGCGAAGCCTGGGATTTCGTGCGCGGGCTGACCGCCGAAGGCGAGGCGCTGGAAACGGCGGTGGAGCAAGGCAAGAAGCTCTTTGTCGGTCATGAACTGCCCGGTCGGACGCTTGGCGTGGTCGGCCTGGGTGCGATCGGCGTCGAAGTGGCGAACGCCGCCCACCTGCTGGGAATGCGGGTGCTCGGTTACGACCCTCAGATCACCGTGCAACGCGCCTGGCAGCTCTCATCGGGCGTCGAACAGGCGCTCAGCCTGGACGATCTGATGTCGCGCTCGGATGCCGTCACCGTGCACGTGCCGTTGACCGAACAGACGCGCGCGATGGTCAATGAAGCGCAGCTCGGGCTGATGCCCAGGGGCGGTACCGTCCTGAATTTCGCCCGTGCCGGCATCGTGGACGAAGCGGCCATCATCGCCGCTCTCGAATCCGGCAGACTGTCCGCCTATGTCTGCGATTTTCCGTCGACCGCCATCAATAACCGGCGTGGAGTCATCGCGCTGCCGCATCTGGGCGCCTCCACCAGCGAAGCGGAGGACAACTGCGCGATGATGGTGGCCGATACGCTGCGGGACTACCTCGAGCACGGCAACATCCGCCACTCGGTGAATTTTCCGGAATCTGCGCTGCCCCGGGCGCCTGCGACGTCGCGGCTCGCCATCGCCAACAGCAACGTGCCGAACATGGTGGGACAGATCTCCACCTGCCTGGCGGATGCCGGACTCAATATCGCGGACCTGCTCAATAAATCGAAAGGCGAGGTCGCCTATACCCTGATCGACATCGATGGCAAGGTGCCACCCGGACTGATCGAACGCATCAGCCAGATCACGGGCGTGCTTTGCGCGCGGGCCGTTTAGGAGACGGGATGGCGGCGAACCGGTTCGAATCACTGGCGGCACCGGGCGTTCGGCGGCTCGCGCCCTACCTGCCGGGCAAGCCGCCCGAGCAGCTGGAGCGCGAGCTCGGTATCAAGGACAGCATCAAGCTCGCGTCGAATGAGAATCCGCTGGGCCCGGGGCGCGCGGCACGGGCGGCGCTCGAGTCCGCGTTTGCGGGCGTCGGCATGTACCCGGATGGCAGCGGACACGTCCTGCGCTCGCGCCTCGCCGGGCGGCACGGCGTAGAGCTGCAACAGGTGACGCTCGGCAATGGCTCGAACGACGTCCTGGTGCTGCTTGCCGAAACCTTCCTGACGCCGGAGCTCGAGGCGGTTTACTCGCAGTATGCGTTTGCCGTTTATCCGATCGCCGTGCAGGCGGCGAGCGCGGGCGCCCGTGTGGCGCCGGCGCGTGCCCCCGGGCTCGCAATGCCGCTCGGGCACGATCCCTCGGCAATTCTGGCCGCCATCGGACCGCGCACGCGACTCGTCTACATCGCCAACCCGAATAACCCGACCGGCACCTGGATGAATGCGGAGGAACTCGACACGGTGCTCCGCGGTATTCCACCGGATGTCATCGTCGTGCTCGATGAGGCTTACCACGAGTACTCGGCGGGCTTCGGCGTGCCGGACGCGACGCAATGGCTCGGCCGCCATCCGAATCTCGTCGTCACGCGTACGTTTTCGAAAGCCTTTGGCCTCGCCGGGCTGCGTATCGGCTATGCCTTGTCCGACCCCGATGTGGCCGACCTGTTGAACCGCGTTCGACAGCCTTTCAATGTGTCGGTTGCCGGTCTCGCGGCCGCGACAGCGGCGGTCGATGACCGCGAACACCTCGAAGCCACTCTGCGCCTGAATCGCGACGGGCTCGATCGTCTGCGCGCAGGCCTGGCGTCCCTCGGGCTCGGTGTCCTGCCCTCGGCCGCAAATTTCGTGCTCTGTGACCTGCGCCGGCCGGCGGCGGCGGTCAACGAGGCACTGCTGCGACAGGGCGTGATCGCGCGGCCTGTGGGCAACTACGGACTGCCGAATCATCTGCGCATCACGACCGGTACGGCCGCGCAGAACGCGCGCCTGCTCGACGCGATGGCCGGCGCGCTCGCGGCCGGCGCGTGAGCACTTCGCGCCCCGGCTTTGTCGCAGAACCGGGGGGGCGGATCTCCGGCGAGATCCGGGTCCCCGGCGACAAATCGATTTCGCATCGCGCAGCGATGCTGGGCGCGATTGCCGAAGGGGCGACCGACATACGCGGATTCCTCGATGGCGAAGATTGCCGCGCGACGATTGCGGCCATCGAGGCGATGGGCATCGCGATCGAGCGACCGGCACACGACCGCCTCGTCGTGCAGGGTCGCGGACCGCTCGGCCTGCGTGCGCCCGCAAGCGCGCTGGACCTCGGCAATTCGGGCACCGCGATGCGGCTGCTCACGGGCATCCTGGCCGGACAGCCCTTCGACACCATCCTGACCGGCGATGCATCCTTGATGCGCCGGCCGATGGAGCGGGTGGCGGCGCCCCTTCGACGCATGGGCGCGGACATCCGCACCCACGGCGGGCGCCCGCCGATCGCGATTGCCGGCGGCCGGAAGCTCCGCGGCTGCCGGAATGAACTCGAGGTCGCGAGTGCCCAGGTCAAGTCGGCGATCCTGCTCGCGGGCCTGTACGCGATTGGCGAAACCCGCGTCATGGAGCCGGAGCCGTCGCGCGATCACACCGAGCGGATGCTCCCGGCGTTCGGGGCTTGCGTCGGCCGGGACGATGCGACCGTCACGGTCGTCGGGCCCGCGGTACTGGTGGGCACGCGCATCGACGTCCCGGGCGATTTCTCGTCGGCGGCATTCTTCATCGTGGCCGCACTGATCGCCGGATCTGCGCCGGTCGTGATCCGGGGTGTCGGCGTCAACCCGACGCGCACCGGGCTTCTGGATATCCTGCGCCTGATGGGGGCTGACATCCGCCTGATGGCGCAGTCCGTACAAAACGGCGAACCGGTGGCGGACCTCGAGATCCATCCCGGGCCGCTGCGCGGCATTCGGGTGCCACGGGAGCTCGTCGTGCGGTCAATCGACGAGTTTCCGGTCCTGTTCGCTGCGGCGGCGGTGGCCGACGGCGAGACGGTCGTGACGGACGCCGCCGAACTGCGCCTGAAGGAGAGCGATCGCATCGAAGTCATGGCCGCAGCGCTTCGTGCCATCGGCGTCGATGCCGACCCGCGACCGGACGGCATGCGCATCCAGGGCGGCGGCATCCATGGCGGCATCGTCGAGAGCCGCGGCGATCACCGGGTCGCGATGTCGTTGGCGGTGGTTGCGGCCAGGGCGGATGCACCGGTCGTGATCCGTGACGTGCAGAATGTCGCCACGTCGTTTCCGGGGTTTGCGACGACTGCCGCCGCCGTCGGGCTGCGCATTGCAGAGGTAAGCTAGATGGTGCCGGTCATCGCGATCGACGGCCCGAGCGGGTCTGGCAAGGGCACCATCGCGCGCCGCGTCGCCCGTCATCTTGGCTGGCATCTGCTCGACAGCGGCGCCTTGTACCGCCTGGTGGCGCTGGCCGGCCTTCGTGATGGACTGCCAGCTCATGACGTCGCAGGCCATGCCCGGGTCGCTGCGGCGCTCGACGCGCAATTCGGCATGAACCGGCAGGGGGACGAAGTGATCCGCCTGGCCGGGATGGACGTGACGTTTGATGTTCGGGCCGAGCTGACCGGGGAGGCGGCATCCCGAGTCGCGGCCTGGCAGGAGGTTCGATCGGCCCTGCTGGAGCGCCAGCGCGCGTTTGCGCGGCCGCCCGGTCTGGTGGCCGATGGACGCGACATGGGCTCCATCGTTTTCCGGGACGCAGGGCTCAAGATCTTCCTGACCGCAAGCCCCGAAGTGCGTGCTCTCAGGCGCCATAAGCAGTTGAAACAAAAGGAGTTGAGTGTTAGCCTTGCCGCCCTTTCCGCGGAGATAGCCGAGCGGGATCGGCGGGATACCACGCGATCCGTTGCACCGCTTATCGCTGTGCCGGACGCGATTGTCGTGGATTCGACTGCGCTGACCATCGAGGCGGTCGCCGGGCGGGTAATCGAACTCGCGCGCGAGCGGTTTCCAGAGGCAGCGCGCGGGAGTTGAGAGTTCGCCGGCAGATGCCGGCGAGGGACGGCGCGGCAGGAAGCCGGCGCCGGAAACGTAACAACCCGGAACGGCAGGACGCCGTACGGTATGCAAACCAAGGTGGGCCTGCGGGCCCGAAGTACCCAATGACCGAATCTTTCCAGCAGTTGTTCGAGCAGAGCCTTGCGAGCCAGCAAATCAGGCCTGGCCAGATCCTGACCGGCACGGTCGTGGACGTAAACGCGGATGTGGTGATCGTGAGCGTCGGGCTGAAATCCGAAGCGGTGATCCCGATCGACCAGTTCCGCAATGACAACGGAGAAATCGAAGTCATCGTCGGCCAGGAGGTCGAGGTGGCGCTGGACGCCGTCGAGGACGGCTCGGGCGAGACCCGGCTGTCGCGCGAAAAGGCCAAGCGAGCGCGCACCTGGACCCGCCTCGAGGAAGCATTCACGAAGGGCGAAATCGTCAAGGGCGTCATCAACGGTCGAGTCAAGGGCGGATTCACCGTCGAACTCGACAACGTGCGGGCCTTTCTGCCCGGCTCGCTCGTGGACGTGCGCCCGGTGCGCGACCCGAGCTACCTGGAAGGCAAGGAACTCGAGTTCAAGGTCATCAAGCTGGACCAGCGCCGCAACAACGTCGTCGTGTCGCGCCGCGCGGTGGTCGAGCAGGAATACAGCGCGGAACGTTCGCAGCTCCTCGACAACCTCAAGGAAGGTGATGTCGTCAAGGGCGTGGTCAAGAACCTGACCGACTACGGCGCGTTTGTCGACCTCGGCGGCATCGACGGCCTGCTGCACATCACGGACATGGCGTGGAAGCGCGTCAAGCACCCGTCGGAAGTCGTCAAGGTCGGCGACGAGATTGACGTGCGCATCCTGAAATTCGACCGCGAACGCCAGCGCGTCTCGCTCGGCATCAAGCAGCTCGGCGCGGATCCATGGCAGAACATTGCGCGGCGGTACCCGCCGAATACGCGCCTGTTCGGCAAGGTCACGAACATCGCGGATTACGGCTGCTTCGTCGAGATCGAGGAGGGCGTCGAAGGCCTGGTCCACGTCTCGGAGATGGACTGGACCAACAAGAACGTCAACCCGGCCAAAGTCGTGCACGTCGGCGAAGAGGTCGAGGTCATGGTCCTCGACATCGACGAGGAGCGCCGGCGCATTTCGCTCGGTCTCAAGCAGTGCAAAGCCAATCCGTGGCGCGAATTCGCTGAGAGCTTCAATCGCGGCGACAAGGTCAGCGGACAGATCAAGTCGATCACCGATTTCGGCATCTTCATCGGCCTGTCGGGCGGCATCGACGGCCTGGTGCACCTGTCGGATATTTCCTGGGACCGCCCCGGCGAAGAAGCCGTGCGCGACTACCAGAAGGGCCAGACGATCGAAGCGACGGTGTTGTCGATCGACCCGGAGCGCGAACGCATCTCGCTCGGCGTCAAGCAGCTTGCCAAGGATCCGATATCGGCCTACCTGGCCGATCATCCCAAGGGCAGCATCGTCAAGGGAACGATCAAGGACGTGGATGCGCGCGGCGCGATCGTGGATCTGGGCGACGGCATCGAGGGCAACCTGCGCGCCTCGGAACTGGCGCGGGATCGTGTCGAGGACGCGCGCACGATGCTCAAGGTCGGCGAAGAGATCGAAGCGCGGTTTGTCGGCGTGGACCGCAAGAGCCGTGCCATCATGCTGTCGGTGAAAGCGATTGAAGCCGAGGAAGAGGCCGAAGCGATGCAGCAGTATCGCGGCAGCGATTCGGCGACTGGTACCTCGCTCGGGGACCTGCTGAAGGAGCAGATCACCGGTCAATGAACCGGTCCGGGGCGCGCTGCAGGGGATGAAAGCAGCGGGTCCCGTTGTTGAGGACGGGAGACATGACAAAATCAGAATTGATCGAGATCATCTCTGCCAAGCAGAAGCATCTGCCTGCGAAGGATATCGAGCTGGCCGTCAAGCAGATGCTCGAAATCATGAGCGATGCGCTGGCCGGCGGCGAGCGCATCGAGATCCGCGGCTTCGGCAGCTTCTCACTCCATTTCCGTCCGCCGCGGCAGGGCCGGAACCCGAAAACAGGCGAGGCGGTTGCCCTCGCCGGCAAATACGTTCCGCACTTCAAGCCGGGCAAGGATTTGCGCGAGCGGGTCAATGAGGGACAGTCACACCCGATCCGCAATTGAATGAATCCTGAATCGTTCTGGATCCTGCTGGGCGTACTGTTCCTGGGCGGTGTCATCGGGTTCTACGCAGCGCGCAAGCCGCGGCCGAGCGCGGTCGGCGCCGAGCGGCTGCGTGGCAGCTACCTGGCCGGCGTCAATTTCCTGGTCAACGAGCAACCGGATCGCGCGCTGGAAGCGTTTCTCCGCGCCGCTGAACTCGACGGCGATACGGTCGAAACCCATTTCGCACTCGGCAGCCTGTACCGGCGCCGCGGGGAAGTAGACCGCGCCATCAAGATCCACCAGAACATCGCGTCCCGCGAGACCCTCGAGCCCGCGCAGCGCGAGCAGGCCGGGTTCGCGCTGGCGCAGGATTACCTGAAGGCCGGCATGCTCGACCGGGCCGAAAAGATCCTCGAGCCGCTGGCGGCCTCCGGCGTACACCGCATGGCGGCCATGCGCAAGCTCATGCGCATCTACGAGCAGGAACAGGACTGGCCGCGCGCCATCGCGGTGTTCCGCGAGATCGAAAAGGCCGGGCGCGCTCCACAGGAAAGCGCGATCGGGCACTATTTCTGCGAGCTCGCGGAGGCAGCCCATGCTCGCGGCGCACTGGACGAGGCGCGTACGCACCTGCGGGCGGCGCGCGCGGAAGTACGCCGCTTTCCGCGGGGCGCGCTGGTCCGCGCCGACATAGCCATCGAGCAATACGACCTGGATCTGGCGGAGCGCCTGCTGGCTGCGGTCATAACGCACGATCCGGCGCTCGCGATCGAGGCGGTTCCGCGGCTGGTGCGGCTGGCCCGTGCCGCCGGCAGCGAGGGCGAAGCGACGGTTGCACGCGTTGTGGCTGCGCGACTCGATGCCGGCAACGAGATCGCGATTGCCGCGATCATGGCGGACGCTCTCGATTTTTCGGCGCTGGAGGACAAGGTGCGCGCCTGCCTGGCGCAGGACGACGCGATCGCCGGCCTGGTGCGCGCGATCGGCCGCGACCCCACGGCACTTGAGGCTCGCGCCGTACGGGATATCTCGTCGATTCTGCGGCGGCTCGCCGCGACGACCCCGCGTTACCGTTGCGCGAACTGCGGCTTCTCGAGCATCGATCATTTCTGGCAGTGCCCGGGCTGCAAGCACTGGGACAGCCAGCGGCCGCTGTTGCGCTTCGACCTGGTCGCCGGCCTCGAACGCAAGTCGAAACCTGCCTGAATCTCCCTGAACGCGCGCGATAGCCGACGCGCGAGCGGCCTGCGTGCATCCTAGTCTCTGCATTGGGCGCGGCGATGGTCGCCGCGCGAGACAAAGGGAGTCAATGCAATGCTCAACAAGGGACTGGGCGCGGCCGTCTTGGCCGCCATGCTGCTCGCGTCGACCGCCATCGCCGGGCCCGTCAATGTCAACACCGCGGATGCAAAGACGCTCGCGCGAGAACTGGAAGGCGTCGGCAAGGCAAAAGCCGATGCGATCGTCACGTATCGGGAAAAGAACGGGCCGTTCAAGAGCGCCGACGAGCTGGTGAAAGTCAGGGGCCTCGGCAAGAAGCTCATCGAACAGAACAAGGCGAATCTGCGCTTCTCCGAGAAGAAATCGGCAGGCTGACGACTTTAGGCGAACGGTGCGGGCCGGCGCCGCACGGCTCCGGTATCATGCCGGGCGTGAGCCGTCCCGCACCCATTCGCTTTGCAGTATTTCCGGTCGCCGGCCGGGGAACCCGGTTCCTGCCGGCGACCAAGGCGAGCCCCAAGGAAATGCTGCCGATCGTCGACAAGCCGCTGATTCAGTACGCGGCTGAGGAAGCGCTCGCGGCCGGCGCGCGTCAGCTCGTATTCATTACCGGGAGTTCCAAGCGCGCGATCGAGGATCACTTCGACTCCGACCCGGAGCTCGAATCCGCGCTCGAGTCTCAGGGCAAGAAGGACGTCGCCGAGGCGCTGCGCAGCATCCTGCCTGCGGACGCCGCATGCATTTACATCCGCCAGCCAGCGCCGCTCGGTCTCGGCCACGCGGTCCTCTGCGCGCAACCGGTGGTCGGCACCGAGCCTTTCTTCGTGCACCTGGCCGATGACCTGATAGACGCCCGACAGCCGGTGCTTGCCCAGATGCGTGACCGCTACCACCAGTCCGGCGGCAGCCTGGTCGGCGTCCAGCAGGTGGCGCGGAGCGAAACGGGTCGCTATGGAATTGTGGCGACCGACGAGCCTGACGGGGACATGGCTCGCGTCAGGCGCATCGTCGAGAAGCCGAGACCGGAAGATGCGCCGTCCGATCTTGCCGTGGTCGGCCGCTACCTGCTGTCCGGGTCGATATTCGCGAAGCTGCGGACGATCGGGCAGGGCGCGGGCGGAGAGATCCAGCTCACCGACGGTATCGCAGCCCTGTTGGCGGACGAGCCGGTTTATGCGTACCGGTTCGAAGGTAAGCGCTATGACTGTGGCAGCAAGCTCGGATATCTGGAAGCGACGGTCGAATACGGCCTCCGCCATCCGGAGCTCGGCGAACAGTTCGCGAAGTACCTGGATGCCTTCGTGGCCGGCCGCCAGGCGCGCCGCTGAACCGCGTTCAGTTCAATACGAATGATTCCGGCGGCAGCAGCGATTGCGGCCGCACGCGCAGCGGTTCGGTGATGCCGCCGGACCAACGGCGCGTATAGACCTGGAGCCGGACTTCATCGAAGTCCTCGCCCCGCGCGCCCTCGAGCCGAACGCCTGCAACGGAGCGGTTCGAGACCCGCCATTCAACGGAAGCGGCAATTCTCGCGCCCAAGCCTTCACGAGAGTCGCCGGGATAGCGAAGATTCCCGCTCGCCGCCTGCAACAGGTTGTCCACCGGAAAATACGCGCTCGAGGATTCGCGAACGACCTGCCAGGCGACGCCGCCTTCCAGTCTGAAAGTCGTCGCGTCGCGCCCCCCGCGCAGGTCGAAAACCGGGCCAGCCGACAGGAATTTGCGCGGGCTGAAATAGCCGCCGTGGCCCACCGTGAAATGCGACCGGTCGTCGTCGTAGCCGAGCGCCTTCACATTGGCGCCGAGGCGCGCGCTCCAGCGCTCGCTGCTGCGCGCGCGCTTCCAGAATCCGGCTTCCGCTTCCCACTGGGTGTTGTCGTCGACTCCCTTGCCGTCCACGATCGCGCTCGACAGCCTGCCGTACAGCGTCAGGTCGTCGCCACCGAAGGCCCCGCCCAGGTAAGCGCGACTGCGCGTCACGCCACCCCATTCGCGGCCCGTCAGCGGATCGATCGCGCCCGCGAAAGAAAGCAGCGACTCGGCGACCGCCTGCCGATCAATGCCGAAAGTCCACGGGCCGTCGGCGGTGGCGAGCCGGAAGCGCATTGCCCCGGTCAGGTTGCTCACGTCGAAAGACGTTGGCGTGTGTCCCACTTCAAGGAGGACACGGGTGGTGGGAGCCCACTGCAGCTGCGCACCCAGCCCCCGGTCCGTCGACGGGTTGACCCGGAACGGCAGTGCCGCTGCGCTGCCATACGACTCGCCCACCGGAATCGCGTCCGAGTCCGGCTCGAATACATCCGCGGCCAGACGGAAACGGCCCAGGCGATTGCTGCTTCCGGTCCAGGCGATCTGCAGTTGCGGCGCCGACAGGCGGTCGTGTGGCGTCTGGCCGTTGTGCCATCGGCCGCCGATCACTGCATCGAAATGCGGAACCCAGCTTCGCTCGATCGACTGCAGGCCGGCATCGCCGGCAAGTCGGTCCGGTGCCAGATCCCGTGCCACCAGGAGCGCATCGTGCGGCCGGTTCTGCACGAGCAGCGTGTCAACCAGTTCGCTGGCGGCACCGGGCGCGCGACGATCGACGCCCAGCAACTCGCGCAATGCCCGTTCCCGCGCGGGCGCGTCGCCGCGTAGCGCCGCAAGGTCCGCCCGGGCGCGCAGGGTCGAAGGGTGATGCGGGCGCAATTCGTCGAGCGCCGCGTAGGCGCGGCCGGCGGCATTGGCGTCTCGCAGATCGCGCGCGGTCCCGAACTCGTGCAGTACGACCTGGAAGCGCGTTTCGCGCTCCAGTTCGGCGAGCGACGGGTCGAGCTTGCCGGAAGCACGCGCGGCAACGAAGTACACCAGCGCCTGGCGCGAGTGCCCGTGACGCACGGACACGATGGCGAGTCCGGCCTGCGCCTGCGGATGACTCTGCGAGCCCGACGGCACCTGGCTGAAATGCATGGCAGCGAGCGGATCGACGCCGAGATCGAGGCAGAGATAGCCGAGTGCCGTCTCGAGTCGCGCGCGCTCCTCGAAACCCATCGACTGGATCGCGGCGGGGTCCTGAAGTCCCGGCAGCGCAGAGCGCGCGGCTTCCTTGTCGATGGCGGCGAGCGCACGCGCCCAGGCATAGCGGGACCAGGGGTCGTTGCGATCGATCTCCTGCGCCTGTCTTGCCGCCTGCAGGGATCCGCGGTAGTCGCCGCTTGCGTACAGTGCGTCGGATTGCGCGCGCAGCGCCGCGACGTCGGCCGGGTTCCCGGCCGGTACAGCGAGCGCCAGCGTCGCGAGCATCGCGACAGTCAGAATCATGCGGCAGTCCCCTCATCGCCATCATAACGAGTTTTGCGGCGCCGCTCACGTGTGATATTTGATGAGGAATTAATCTTTAGTTATTGATTTAACTTATAAAAAACAATAATGTAGCCGTGGTGCCGAGCCCGCTCATTTACGCGATCGTGGTGCTGATCTGGGGCACGACCTGGTACGCGATCAAGTTCCAGCTCGGCGTCGTCGCTCCGGAAATCTCGCTGGTCTATCGTTTCGGCCTCGCCGCAATCTGCGTTTTCGCTTACGCGGCAGCGACGAGCAGCAACCTGAAACTGTCGTGGCGCGACCATCGTTACGTCGCGCTGCAGGGGCTGACGCTGTTCTGCCTGAATTACTGGATGACGTATCTCTCCACCTCCTACCTGACGAGCGGGCTGGTCGCGGTGATCTTCACTTCGATCATCCTGTTCAACCTGATCAATTCGCGCATCGTCTTCGGCGTGCCGGTGGAGCGCCGCGTGCTGCTGGCGGCAGCGACCGGGATGCTGGGCGTTGCCTTGCTGTTCCTTCCGGAATTGCGAGCCGCACTGGGAGATCTTTCGGTGATCCAGGGTGCGCTGCTCGCGCTTGGCGCCACCTATGTTGCGTCGCTCGGCAATATGGCCGCAATGCGCAACACGCGCGGCCAGTTGCCGGTCGTGACGGTCAATGCCTACGGGATGGTTTATGGGACGCTCGGGCTTGCGGTGCTCGCATTCGTGCGCGGCACGCCGATCGCGTTCGATGCGTCGTGGCCGTATGTCCTTTCGCTGCTGTACCTGTCGCTCTTTGGCACGGCGCTCGCATTCGGCCTTTATCTTGCACTGCTGCAGCGCATCGGCGCCGCGCGCGCCGCTTATACGAGCGTGATGTTTCCGGTGGTCGCACTCGCGGTCTCCACATTGTTCGAGAACTACCAGTGGAGTGCGGCTTCGATCATGGGCCTGGCGGTGCTGATGGCAGGCAATGCGCTGGCGCTCGGCGGCCGCAGCGGCCACGCGCGCGGTGTCAGCAGCAACGATTGATCTGCGACCAGCGCCGGTCGAGTTCTGCCCGATAGAAATCGGCACGCTGAAGGGGCGCGGAGTCCGGATGTCGCCGGCGCTGATGGTCGAGATAGCGCTCATAGGCATCGTCGCCAAGCAGGGCACGAAATGCCGCCCATAGGCGCCGCGAAATGGCAGCCGGGGAGATCATGCGAGCAGGGTCGCCACGTAGGGTGTCTCAGTGCTGACCGCGGCGCGCCTGCCGGACAGATGCTGGTGGCAGCGCATCAGCATGTCGAGCACGATGACCCAGACGATCAGCAGGAAGAACGCTGTCAGCCAGCCATCGAGCTGCTGATTGAAGATCAGTTGCGGCGCGACCGCGGCGCGATCCGGCGGCAGTACGCCGGCGGCGAGCTTCTCTGCGAGGTCCCGCGCCGCCGCGAAGAATCCGATCCGGGGGTCGTCACTGAAGATCTTCTGAACCGCGGCTGTCGTCGTGACGATCACGAGCCAGGTCAGTGGCAAGCCGGGCACCCAGGCATGACGCAGCCGGCCGGAGCGCACAAAGATCGCCGTCACGACCGCGAGCGCGATCGCCGCGAGCATCTGGTTCGCGATGCCGAACAGCGGCCACAGGATGTTGATGCCGCCGTTCGGATCGATCACGCCGATGTAAAGAAAATATCCCCAGCCGGCCACGACCAGCACGCTGGAGAGCAGTACCGAGGGATACCAGGAAGTGCGACCGAGCGGCTCCCAGATCGAACCGAGCGCGTCCTGCATGATGAAGCGTCCGACCCGCGTGCCCGCGTCCAGCGTCGTCAGGATGAAGATCGCTTCGAACATGATCGCAAAGTGGTACCAGAGCGCGAACATGCCCTGGCCGAAGGCGCTGCCGAAGATGCTGGCCATGCCGACCGCAAGCGAAGGCGCGCCGCCGGTGCGGGCGAACAGGCTTTGCTCGCCCATGCTGTCCGCCAGCGCCTGCATTTCGGCGGCTGTGACCGGGAATCCCCAGCTCGTGATGGTCGCCGTCGCGGTGACCGGGTCGGCGCCGACGACGCCGGCGGCGCTGTTGATCGCGAAGTAGATGCCAGGATCGAGCACGCAGGCCGCGATCATCGCCATGATCGCGACGAAGGATTCGAGCGCCATCGAGCCGTAGCCAATCATGCGCACGTCGGTTTCGCGAGTGATCATCTTCGGCGTCGTGCCGGAAGAAACCAGCGCGTGAAATCCGGAAACGGCGCCGCAGGCGAGCGTGATGAACAGGAATGGAAACAGCTTGCCACTGAAGATCGGCCCGGTTCCGTCGATGAAGCGCGTGAACGCCGGCATCCGGATTTCCGGCTGCAGCGTGCAGATTGCGATCGCCAGCAGGAAGACCGTACCCAGCTTGATGAAGGTCGACAGATAGTCGCGCGGCGCCAGCAGCAGCCACACCGGCAGTATCGCAGCGATGAATCCATACCCGATCACGAACCAGGCAAGCGCGCGACCGTCGAGGTTGAACCACTCCCGCAACGCCGGATGCTGGTCCACCCAGCCGCCGCCGCCGACAGCGAGCAACAGCAGGACGATACCGATTGCGGTCGCCTCGAGCACACGGCCCGGCCGCAGTATCCGAAGATAAACACCGACGATCAGCGCGATCGGTATGGTCGCGAACACCGTGGACGTGGACCACGGGCTGTGCACCATCGCCTTGACGACGACCAGCGACAGCACCGCGATCAGGATGATCATGATGAACAGCGTGCCGATCAGCGCCGCCGTGCCGCCGAGCGGACCCAGTTCGTCGCGCGCCATCTGGCCGAGACTGCGCCCGTCGCGCCGGGTCGAGCAGAACATGACGAGCATGTCCTGCACGCAGCCCGCCATCACGGCGCCGACCAGCAGCCACAGCGTGCCAGGGAGGTAGCCGAACTGGGCCGCGAGCGTCGGGCCGATCAGCGGGCCGGCGCCCGCAATCGCGGCGAAATGGTGCCCGAACACGATCGAGCGGTGCGTTGGCATGTAATCGCGCCCGTTTTCCAGGCGTTCCGCCGGCGTCGCGCGCGTCGCGTCGAGCCCGAGCACGCGCGTGGCGATCCAGCCGCTGTAGAAGCGGTAGCCAATGAGATAGACGCAGGAAGCCGCGACCACGAACCAGAGCGCATTGATGCTCTCGCCGCGGTTCAGGGCAATGCCGCCGAAAGCGGCGGCGCCGGCAACGGCGATCGCAGCCCAGGTGCCGACTTCGATCAGCTTCTTGGTCGCCATCAGCGGGAAATGGCTCCCCGAGTTGGACTCGAACCAACGACCCACGGATTAACAGCTCGCTGCAAGCATTTTGACCAACGGATGCATTAATGTACTAGCTGATACGCAGCCAACACTTGAACGCCGATCGGATGCTACGCCCTGATGCCGACTGATGCCCGCAACCGCCCGCAATGTAGCACCTGCGTAGCTTGCGCCGACCGACGGATCTTTTCCCAATCCCCGCGCGAGAGAAAACCGCGATGCTGACGCCCGCCGATAGCGTGCCGGCGCGTGCCGGTCCCGCAGCCCGGCTCAATCTGGTGCGCGCCACGATCGAGGCGCTACAGCCGCCGGCGCGCGCCCAAGCGTACTACTCAGACAGCCGCGTCCGAGGCTTGCAGCTCGTTGTCACGGCGCGGGGCGTCAAGTCCTGGTACCTCTATCGGCGCACCGGGCCGCAGCTTAAGCCCAAGCGGCATTTCCTGGGCCGCTACCCGGACCTGACGCCCGAGCTGGCCCGGCGCAGGGCCGAGCAATGGAGCGGCATTATCGCGACCGGCGGCGACCCGAGCGCCGCGCGTGAAGCCGAGCGCGCCCGCGGCGTGACGCTCGCGGAAGCCTATCGCGCCTTCCGCCAGGTTCGTGGACATCAGCTGAAGCCTCGCACGCTGGCCGACTATGGCCGCTTCTTGGAATCGACGCGCCCCGACGGCACGGCGCTCCTGGGCGACTGGCAACACCGAGCGATCGTTTCGATTGCCAAGGACCAAGTAGGAGCCAAGCACCGCGCCCTGACCGCGAACCACGGTGCGGCCCAGGCCGACCACGCGATGCGGTTTCTGCGCGCGCTCATCAACTTTGCCCGCTTCCATTACGAGGCCGCGGACGGGACGCCGCTGGTTGCCGAGAATCCGGTGCAACGCCTGTCGCAGACCAAAGCTTGGAATCGGCCCAAGCGGCGCTCGACTTACGTCAAGCCGCACCAACTCCGTGACTGGTTCCGGGCTGTTGAAGCGCTCCGTGAGGGTGGCGAAGACTCCCAGGGCGCGCTCGTTGCTGACTACCTCGAGCTGCTGATCCTGACCGGCCTGCGGCGCGGCGAGGCGGCACAGCTCCGCCGTGCGGACGTGGATCTCGAGGGACGGACGCTGACGGTCCGCGACTCGAAAAATCGCGAGGACCATACCCTGCCGCTCTCCGATCGGCTGCTTGAGTTGATGCGCCGGCGATTGGGCCAGGCGGACCCGGAGGCGACCGCCTACGTCTTTCCCGGCGACGGCGCGCGCGGCTACTTGGTCGAACCGCGCCGACCCATACGCAAGGTTATCGATGCGAGCGACGTGCAGTTTTCGCTGCATGACTTGCGGCGCACGTTCGCGACAATTGCCGAGGGACTGGATATTTCGGCCTATTCGCTCAAGCGGCTGCTCAATCACAAGATGCGCAGCGACGTTACTGCGGGCTATGTCGTCACAGATGTTGAAAGGCTGCGAAAGCCGATGCAGCAGATTACAGACAACATGCTTGTCCACGCCGGATTGCGGCCCGGCGCAGAGGTGATTGCGCTCGAGGCGACGGAACGGCTGGCGTGAGCAAGCGATTGACGCCGGAAGATTTAAACGAGGCCATGAAGCCATGGCTCGATATTGCGCGCGACATCGAAGCGGACCGAAAGCGGGAAGCCGCCCGGTGCGCGCAGCTTACGCCCGATCAACGACGCGCCGAAGATGAAGCGAACGCCGCTAAGGCTCGAGCTGAGGCGGCGGCGAAACGGAAAAGGAAAGTAGACAAGGCGGCCAGGGCCTACCGCGGGCATGAAACGCTCACGCTCCGTGAATTCGGTCACTTGCTCCACGGCCTGAATCCGGCCGATTACTCCGATTGGAGTTTCATGCAATCGAATGATGCAATTGCGGTTATCGCGCGACTCGAGCGCGCGGTCGGCGCATCACTGCATCCAGTCAACCCAGGCGATCCCGTCAACAAGCGGCGATTCAAGACGATCGAACTTCTCGCCTGGGCGCGTTCGATGGGTCATACCGGCGCGGATCTCCTCGCGGCAGCACTCGGGTTTCGTGCCATCGCTCAACCGAGTCAGGCCGCGTCTCCTCGAGCTGCGGTTCCGCCGGCGTCTCAGGCCCCGCCGACGCCTCAGCGTAAGTTGTCGCCGCGCCAGGCCGCCGTCGTTGACTCGATCGAAGACATGATCGCTTGGGCCGAGCGCAAAGGTTACGGGCCACTCGATCGGCGGAATCTACCGTTTCGTCGCGACGATCTGTTCAAGCACTACGAAAGCCGTTGCAAGGCGCGCGACGTGCAGCCGCTAAAAGACACCCAGTTTCGCAACGTGATGCGGGATCAGGGCTATCGCCTCAAGCCCGGTACGGACGATTCGACCGACATTCGACTGCTATATCACTGGCGGGCGGGCGAGAAAACCAAGCCGGAATAACCGCAGTTAGCCCGGTATAGTTTTCCGGTCAGCCCGGTCAACGGGGGTCAATTGACCCCCATTGGCCGATTGACCAGGTGAATGTTCCGTCGCCCTCGCGTATTTCTGTCTCCTCGGTAATCAACGCGAGGCAGAAATGGACACGCTTCTCACGCCGATCCAGGCCGCCAAGATCCTAGCGGTATCGACCAATACGCTCGCGTGTTGGCGCTCGACGAAGCGCTATCCCTTGCCCTGGGTGCGAGTCGGAAATCGGGTTCGCTATCGTCAGACGGACCTCGATCGATTCATCACGGCGCGTTCGCAGAACGTGCAACCCGCTGCCGCATGAGTCTTTCAGCCACCCAAAAAGTGAACGCCAGGCGTTGCGCGCCCGGCGTTCGCGGTTCATCCAGAAACCTGTGTCAGCTACCGCGTAGCAGCTCGAGGATGAGGCCGTGTCACGCAGCATAGCCCCGACCACTTGCACAAACAACGCCCGCCACCCGAACGGCGGCCCGCGAGGCGGCGCACACGATGGTCGCAGCGCGGATCGGGAGCTCCAGGCAGCGATTGAGCGAATCGACGCGATCGCGCTTCGGCTCGCGGGCGGGATTGGCGAGCTCCTGTTCGATGAGCTAGAGGAAATCCTTGGGGTTGCCGCCGACCGGCGATGGTCCGATGCGGATTTGGCACGCGCGATAGCGCGTGCGAGCGCGCGCAGCGCGCGTCTGACCGTGTTCCTGGTTGCCGAAGCGCCACCGAAGAACGCCTTCGGTCGGGTTGCCGCTGCGGTCCGAGCGGTGCTGCGGCACCCCTTGCGAAACCACTCCGGCCGCAATGCTGCTACCGATCGTCTTGCAGGGAGCCAGCCTTGAACGGCTGCTCGCAGCAACTCCCCGCCGCCGGCCGGCTGACCGGCTCGCGCTGCCAGTGCGGCGGCTGCGGCGAAAGGTTCAATTCCGCTTCCGTGTTCGATCGCCACCGCGTCGGGCCGCACGGCCTGAACGGGGCGGGTCGGCGGTGCCTGGACGCTGCCGAAATGGCGGATCGTGGCTGGACCCGCAACCCCGCGGGATTTTGGACCCGCTTCAGTTGTGGCCGGCACCATGGCACCGCACGCCCAGGACGGCCGGTCGTCCGAATCCCGGCCCTGAGCGGCACCCAACGCCAGCGCGGCCCTATGCGCGCGGGTGCCAGCCAATGAGTAGCGGCGCCAGGCAGCTCGCATTGCGCGGCATGTGCGGCAATGCGGAAAGCCCGTCGATCGCGAGCGAACTCTGGGACGAACTGCCACTCGCGACTCGAACCGACGTTTGCTTGCGTTTTTCGCTTGACGGCTCGATCGCGCTGCTCGACTGGTCGGCAGTCGGGCCGCGGTGGCGCGAGCTTCTCAACCAGGCGCTGGCTGCGTGCGACCCCCACCATGGCAGGCCGTTGCCATGAGTGAAGTCATCGCGCCTACTGCCGACGAATTGCAGCACGCCGCTCTGCGTGAGAACTGGGTGTCATTCTTGCAGCGTTTTCCATTTCGTTGGTTCTGCACCATGACGTTTCGCCAGAAGATCAGTCCGCAGGAAGTTGAACGCCTGAAGGAAAAAGGCATTCTCCAAACGAGTCGATCCTACTGCGTGCATCCCGAACGCGCCGACAAGTTGTGGCGGATCTGGTGTTCAAAGCTCAATCGCAGCATTTACGGTCCGCACTGGCACCGCCACGCCGATCGTGGCGTGTACTGGTGCCGTGCGCTCGAATGGCACCGTTCAAACGTGCCGCACTATCACGCGCTGGTTGGCGCAAGTGTCGACATGGACCGGCTCGCCCGCCGCTTGTCCTGGATGGACGAGTGGTATGCCTTGGCGGGAATCGCGCGCATCTGGCCGATCGAGGACGATGAACTCGTTCGCCGCTACGTTTCGAAGTACGTGACCAAGGGCGGCTCGATAGACCTATCGCCGAGTCTCATACACTTTTGGCGTGCTCGCGAGTTGTCGCGCACGCAACCCTGCTGACAACAGCAGGTGAACCGCGCAGTGATGCGCGGCCGCGGTGAGTGCCAAGGCACCCCGTGGAAGCATCAGTCGCGCAGTGCGCGCGGCAGCGAACGGCACAAGGGCGCACCGCCAGTTCGTTGCTTGACGGGATAGGTGCGCCCTGAGGAAACAGAAATGCAAGTGACAATCGAAATCAAGGTGACCGACGTTTCGCAGAAGACAGTCCGCAGCAAGGACGGCAAGGAGTACGTGATTCGCGAACAGGATGGGTGGGTCGATCTCGGCGAGGCATACCCGCAGAAGATTCGCATTTCGCTCGAGCAGGGCAAGCAGGCATATGCCATTGGACGGTACCAGGTGAGCGAGAAAAGCCTGTACGTCGATCGCTTCGGCCAGCTCAAGCTCGGCCGGTTGCGCCTCGACCAGGCAGCCTAGGAATACGGCAACGTCTCACACCGTCAGCCTTGTCCCCGCTCTCGAGAGCGGGGACATGTCTCGATCGACACCTGTCCGTGCTCGAGCAGGGACAGGTTTGGATCCACACCTGTCCCTACGGTCGCCTCGATGCGCCACGTCGGACAGCTCTCAGACGTCCACGGGCCTCTCGAACTCCGTCAGAGCCGCATCCATCGCAACCCGCAATTCGGTTGACGAGGAAACTGTCCCACGGAATAGGTCCATGAAGACCTGGCTGGATGCAATTTGAAGTTGGCGCACTGCGGGGCAATCGCCGCCCAGGGCGGGTGGATAGCCGTCCTCGCTTTCCGTGAGATCGCGCAGTAGCGAAAAGACCACGCGGGAGAGCGCCTCAGCCTTACCGATCGCCTTGAATTCCCGGTGTGACCGCCCGCGGTGATCATCGAAGCAGTCTGCAATCTCAGCCGCGGCGCGTAGCTCTCGAATTGTCGCTTCCAGGGCAGCGATTCGCTGATGCAGCAGCGGAATGCTCCAGACCTCGCCGGGCGTGTATTCGTGGCCGTCAGTGTTACAGAGCTTGCCTTTTCGAATGCACCAATCGGCCCATTCGTGAGAGATGAGACCAAGCGGGCCGCGGTGTAGCAGCTCGAGCAAGACCACGTAGATTGCGGGCGCTCTACCGGTCTTGCGCCATCGTTGTGCGGTTCCCTTGCTGATGCCGCACATGGGCGCAAGTTCGCGCGTCGAGTAGTTCGCGTAGCCTTGCAGTGGAACCGTGCCGCGCGGAAGCGTGATCGGAGCCAGCTCTGAGAGCCGCGCTCGCCGATTCGCGGTCCAGGTGTACTGCCGGCAGCTAACTTCGGATCGGTCTGTCGGGATGATGCCGCGATGAAGTGGCGTTACATTGGAATCGGCGGGCATGTCGGACCTCGAGCCGGGCGAGCTGGGTCCATAAACTAATTGCCATCACATCAGCCTTGCAATACTACTGGGGCCAGTGTGTATGGATGCGTGTACAGTTCAGCTTCGCTCGCCGAAGAATTCGAAGTTAGGGAAGATCTGAAAAACTGGTCATGAAATCGACCGCGAGTCTGAGATTTCGGGAGA
>JBBDXX010000039.1:0-93888 GCA_040902065.1 Steroidobacteraceae bacterium
TGGCCGAGGACATGGATCGGCTGGTTGCCGAACTCGGCGCGGACGAGCGCTATCGCAGCCTGTTCGACGCAGCCTATGGCGAGATCAGCGCGGTGGCTATTTCCCGTGCGCTGGCATCATTCGTGCGCACGCTGATTTCGTCGAACTCACGCTACGACCAGTTCCTGCGCGGCGAGATCGAGCTGAATGCGCAGGAGGAGCAGGGGCGCAAGCTGTTCATGGCCCACCCGGACGTCAAGGTCCAGCTGCGCGGCGCGAACTGCATCGACTGTCACAGCCAGTTTCTGACCAGCGGATTCAGCGCGGGCCTGGACGGCTTCTCCAACAACGGCCTCGATGACGAAGAGCAGCTGAAACCCGGCCTCCAATCGGTCACCGGCGACCCGGCGCATCGCGGAATGTTCAAGGTTCCGACCCTCAGGAATATCGCGCTGACGGCGCCCTACATGCACGACGGCCGCTTTGCATCCCTCGAGGAGGTGCTGCATCACTACAATGGAGGCATCCGCAAGAGCCGCACGCTGAGCCCGTTGATCGCCGAGGCCACGAACCGCGACGCCGAGTCGCTGGACGAAATCAGCCTGCACCTGTCCGAGGCGGAACAGGCCGCTATCATCGCCTTCCTGAACACGCTGACGGACACTGATTTCGTGACAGCGGAACGGTTTTCGGATCCATTCGTGCGAAAGTGACGCGCGTGAACAGAGTGGCGCTTGTTTCGGCTGTGCTCGCGGCGGCAGCCGTGCTCTATGTGGGGGCCAGGTTAGCCGGCCAGGAAGCCGGGCCGGCGGAGCTTACGCTGCGATTTCACCCTTACGTCGGTGCAGATCCGCTGGTCGCGAATGAACTGCGTTATGCCAATCCCGGTGGCGCGGGCCGTTTCGAGGTGCGCGACTTCCAGTTCTTCCTGAGCAACATCCGGCTCACCGGCAACGGCGGCGAATACGCCGAGCCCGACAGCTATCACCTGGTGCGGTTCGATCGCGCGCAAGCCAGCTATGTCGTCACGCTGAAGGACGTGCCTCACGGGGACTACGACCGCATCGAGTTCGGCATCGGCGTGGATACGGCGGCCAATCGCTCGATCGAACAGCGTGGCGACCTGGACCCGAACGGCCGCATGGCCTGGAGCTGGGACGTCGGCTACAAGTTCGTGCTTTTCGAAGGGGCATTCGTTCGTGATGACGTGCGCAGGCCGCTCGTGTACCACGTCGGTTTCGACGAGAACTACCGGCCGCTGTCTATCGGCCTCGACCCCGGGCTCAAGGGCAGGCGCGACATGAACCTGGATTTCCGGGTGGACGTGCTCCGGATGTTCGCAGGGGACTCGACCGTCGACATGGAGGCGCTGTCAACCGTGAAATTCGATCGGGAGGATGCTGCGCTGCTCGCACGCAACTATGCCGGGATGATCAGTCCGCACCCTACCTCCGAATGAACTCGAGCAGATCTCCCGGCTGGCATTTCAGCTCGCGACACAGGGCCTCCAGCGTCGTGAAGCGGATGGCGCGCGCCTTGCTGGTTTTGAGAATGGACAGGTTGGCGAGCGTGATGCCGATGCGGTCGGCGAGCTCGGTGAGACTGATCCCGCGTTCGGACATGACGCGATCCAGATTGAGCTTGATGGGCATGGTTGCGCTCAGACCGTCAGATCGTTGTCGCGTTGCAGCGCCAGACCCTGCCGGAACACCTCGGCCAGCGCCAGGATCAGAAGTCCCGCAAAGAATTCGGGGCTGCCGAATGGTGATTTGAATCCAAGCCACGGCGGAGTATCCGCCGGCGGCAGCTGTACGGGCGTTCCGGAAATGGCGATCTGCGTATGTTCCACCAGATGGCCGTACAACGCATAGGCGAACCAGCTCTCGCCCATGGCGGATACCAACGAAAAAACAATGAGCGAGCCGCCGACGAACTGCACGAGCCGCACACTTTGTGCGGTGAAGCTGTCGCCGCGCCCGACGTTGCGGAACAGCCGGCGCAGCAGTTCGAACAACGCGGTGAAGAAGACGGCGTAGGTGAGCAGAATCGGCAGGCCATATGTCTTTAACAGCTCAATTGCCCCCGCCGGTCTATCCACGGTCAAAGCCACGCTGCCGTGGAAGGCGCGCAGCTCGAGGGCGGGCCCGGCCTGGCTGCCGGTGTCCGGCTGAAGCGCGATGGTGCCGGGCTGTCCCATGAAATCGGCCTTGATGGGCCCGAAGCGTGCGTCGGGCGGCAACTCCGGATCGATCAGTATTATCGCGATGATGCAGACGGCCGCGAACGTCGTGAAAACGACCAGGACCGTAAAAGTAACGCGGAAAAGTCTGGGCAATAAGCGGTTCATTGAGCGCCTCCTTGATCCTTATCGATAAACGATATATTGTTTATCGATAAAAGGCAAGGAGTGCAGGCGTTCATCGCTGGCGAGTGGGACAACCCGCACGAGCAGGACTTCTATATTGTCGGCGGCATCAAAGAGGCGGCGGAGCACGTTTGGCCGTTACATATAAACTAAACAAGGAAGCCGCCTTGCTGTGCGTCGATCGGAAGAGGGCAACGGCGAATTCGCCGGAACCTCAAATATCGTAGTTCCGCTGAAAAAGCATGGACAAATCGGACCGGCCGGAATTGACGCTTAGCGAGTCAGTTGGGGCGAACTGTCAACAGCAATTTTTGCGAATAGATGGCCGTGTACAGCGATGTTTCTATCGAGTATCAGAGCGCTTGCGCCTCTTGAAGAGTCGTGCCGGTCGTCTTCTAACGCGCCGCTTGGGCGGTACCTTTTGTGAGAGTTTCTCACAGCCCTCTTCGATCAGTCGTATGAAATCGCGCGCGTCGGAAAAGTAGTTCCGGAACGCAAGCCGGACTTCGTCGCTGGTATCTGCGCGCACCAGAACGATATCCCGGTCTGGAAGTTGCTTCTCGAGTTCAAAAAGGGCTCGCAAGGCCTCTGTGGCGTCGCGGTATGTTTGAACTTCCAAATCACCGGTTGCGGAGAAGATCAAAATTGCATTGCGCTTTTCAGTGACAGATTTATCTGCCGCATTTAACCCGCGCAACATTCTCAGAAGCCCAATTTCCTGATCAAGGTCGACGAATTGACGAACGAGTTCTCGGCGCTCAACATCAGAGAATGGACCCGTGGCGCCCTCAAAGGCTCGCGCGAGAATCTCGCTGGCTAAAGCCATGGCGCGCTCGAATCGTTTATCTCCCTCCTGAAATTTAGGCTGGCTTTCTGTAACGAAGCCAATCAACTCGACTGCCGTAGCCCAAGCGTGCTGCACGAGGGTTCGGTATTGTATTTCCACAAAGAGCCCGGCCAAAGGCTTGCCGAGTTCTGACTGAACGTCGTATGCATAGACATCGTGAATACCGCGATAACCAGTCTCTTTCGGAGACTTTATGTAGTCATATTTATCCAGTTCATTTCGACGCGTATGGTTAAAGCGCGCTTTGTGAAACTTATTGCGAAATGCATATAAAGCCGTAATATTCTTAAAAATTAGGCGACAGCCAGCAACGTCGTCCATGCGCGAGAGTCGCATCTTTGGTAAACGCCGCAGCTTGTCGAAAATCGTTCTTTTTCTTTTGTGGCGCTGTGCGACGGTGACGTCGGTATTCCGCGTCCGGTTTCTTAGGATTGCTTGAAATGTGTTAAGTACGGGCCGGTGGGCGGCGCGCCAGTCTTCAATGACACTCAAATGTTCGGCAGTAGGCGCTCCGGTGCGAACGTCATCGCCGGCACGGTTCACACGCGACTTTGAACCGCCGGGATATGTTGCATCTGTCTCGGTCATTGCACTTGCAGGTATTCGGTTCTTGGATGCGTGATGACAACGTCTCAGTTTGCTCGCCCGGTGATCAGTGCGAGACCGCTGAACTCGATACGAATGCGGCCGATACCTGGCGGCGAATTAGGAGATTCCGGATCTCCCACTGCAACCTTTCCGGCACCTCTCTCAGGAATCGCACTTCGCCACCAGTCTGCATCGCCACCGGTAAGCCATGTTCGAACAGGACACGGTTCCCAGACAGCGCTGGCACACGCTCGCCGGGCGTCACGATGCCGATCAGGTTCATTGGATCCGCAGCAGAGATCGAGACGCGGTCGAATGCAACGTCACGCACGACGGTCCGCAGCAGGTCAGCTGCCTCAGGCAAGGCAAACTGCTCGCCGGCGAATCCGCTGACAAACCGTCCTCCGCGGATCTCGCCGCGCGCTTCCATGCGCCGGTACACATAAAAGAGCTCCCGCCACGGCGGCAGGCCGCTCTCACGCTCCAGAAGCTTGCGGAACACGACGCCGTAGCGGCGCAGCAAGACACGAGCGATGTGATCCACCGCGGGCGTGCCGAGCGATTCAGCGTAGTCAGTCGTCACAACTCTGCGCGGCAAACTCCAGCGCCCGGCGTCCTCGAGGCTCAGGAACGGACGGCGGTACTGGCGCAGCCGCTCGCGACGCTTCCGCGACGTCATCAGGGCGCGAACGCCCGCAAAGGAATCCGAGGTCACTCGCCCGCGGCTCACCAGTTCGCCCAGGCTCAGTTCGATGTCGCTGCGCAGCAGCCCCGTGTCGTGCACGAGCTCGTCGAAGAAAGAGGCACCATGTTCGCTCAGGTTTTCGAGGACCTTCTGCGCACGCGGTGAAAGTCCGTCGATCGAGGTTCGCGTCTCAACGTTCTTCTGCCAGTAGGCCAGCGATTCCCGCTCGACCAGCGTGATGGGCGTCGATCTTACCGGCCCGGCCGCTGGTGCGACCTCGCTGCCGCTCGCCTGGAACGGCCGATTCCACGCGATCCGCCCGGACGCGCAGAGCTTGTCGAGATCCGACGGCAGATAGTTCTTCACCCGCAGCGGCAGGATGTCCCGCTCCCAGGCGCCGGCCGGCACAGCAAATCCTTCGAGCTGTTGCAGAACCGCGAGCAATCCGGCCTCGCCTTCGCGGCGGTCGTCATGATGCTCCATCGCCACGCGCTGCCAGCGGAACAGGAAGCGCATGAGCTGCGCCGGCGGCACCGCCTGGATTTCGTTGCGCTTGCGGTCGCGGGTATAGCGATGAATGCGCAGCAGCAGGCGCCGCTCGCACCACTTTTCCTCGCGCCCACCACTGAATCGGCCGCGCATGATCGAACCCTGCGCCTCAAGCACCAGCAACGCCGCGCGAATCTGGCTGACCGGCAGGTCGAGCACCACGCCGAGCGCCGATTCCGTCACTGGACCGACCAGCTCGAGGCGGCTGCGCACGACCTCCGCCAGTGATTCAGTATCTCCTTCCTTCGCGCGCTCGAATTCGGCGGACCGCTCGACGGCGAGCCAAAGCCCTTCGTGGAAGACGACTCGTCGTTCCTCCCGCAACCGCGCGAGCTCCGTCCGCCACGGCTCGATCTCGGACTGCGTCAGGAATCCGTACACCACGAGCGCATCGTGCAGCTCGTCGTGATTGCCGATCTCCGGCCAGGCCTCGGTCTTCACGCGCTCGATGGCGGCGGGATCCAGGCGGCCGAGGTCGGCGGCATCCTTCGGGTCGAGCAGGCGATCGGTCGAGACCGAGCGCGTGCGGCGCCCCTCGGCATCGCCGTCGTCGAGGAAGGCGTAGGGCCTGGCGCCAAGCACCGCGTGCGAGAGCGGCGAGGGCGCCGAGAGGTCGAGGCAGTGCACCTGCACCGCGCTGTCCTCGATCCGCGTCAGCAGCGTTAGGAAGCCGTCCACGTCCATGGTCTCGTGCAGGCAGTCGTCGATCGTCTGCCGCACCAGCGGGTGATCGGGTATCTCGCGCGCGCCGGTCAGATTCTCCGCGCAGGCGAGCTGGTCGGGGAACACCACCGCCAGCAGGTCCTCGGAGTCCGCGCGCTGGAACGGCGCCGGCAGTCGCTTGCCGTTCCGGAACCTGCGCAGCGCAAGCGAAATGGCCGCGTCCCAGCGCCAGCGCGTGCCGAACATCGGCGCGTCGAGCAGCGCCTGCACCAGCACGTCCTCCGCCGTCGCGGACTTCAGGAAATTCTTGCAGTCCTCGAGGGGGAAGCTGTGCGTCGGCCCGAGCGACAGCACGATGCTGTCCTCGAGCGCGGAGGCCTGTAGCTCGAAGTTGAACTGGCGGCAGAAGCGCTTGCGAAGCGCCAGCCCCCACGCCCGGTTGACGCGCGAGCCGAAGGTCGAATGGATGACGAGATGGGTATCGCCCACGTCGTCGAAGAAGCGCTCGAACACGACCGTGTCGAGCGTCGGCAACGTGCCGAGCGCGGCCTTGCCGGCGGCCAGATACGTCGCGAGCTGCGAAGCGGCGACTTCGTCGAGCCCCACTTCCTCGCGCAGCCAGCGGGCGCAGGCTTCCGGTCCGTCGTCCAGGTGCTTGAGCGCGAGCTTGCGCAGTCGCGAGACCGAGGCGGAGAGCTCGTCGCTCCGGGCCGGCGCCTCGCCGAGCCAGAACGGCAGTGTCGGCGCCATGCCCCGGGCGTCCTCCACGAACACCTTGTTGATCTCGACCTTCTGCACCCGGTACGAGCTGTTGCCGAGCTGGAAGATGTCGCCGGGCATGCTTTCGAACGCGAAGTCCTCGCCGATCGAGCCGATGCGCAGGCCCTCGGGGTTCAGCACGACGTCGTAGTCGAACTGGTCCGGGATCACGCCGGCGTTGGTCACGGCCGTGAGCCGCGCGCCGCGCCGCGGACGCAGCCGCCGGTTCACCGTGTCGTAGTGCAGGTAGGCCGAGCGCCGGCCGCGACGGGTCGAATAGCCGTCGGCAAGCATCTTCAGCACCTGCTCGAATTCTTCCGCGGTCAGATCGGCGTAGGGCGTTGCCCGACGGAAGGCGGTCAACAACTCCTCCACGCCCCATTCACGGCAGGCGACTTCCGCCACGATCTGCTGCGAGAGTACGTCCAGCGGCTTGCGCGGCACGCGGATGCGGTCGAGCTCGCCGCGCCGCACGCTGTCGAGGAGCGCCGTGCACTCGACGAGATCGTCGAGTGACAGCGGGAACAGCCGCCCCTTCGGGATTGCGCCGATCGCATGTCCCGCGCGCCCGACGCGCTGCAGCAGCGCCGAGATCAGCCGCGGCGAGCCCATCTGGCAGACGAGGTCGATATCGCCGATATCGATGCCGAGTTCGAGCGAGGAGGTGGCGATCAGCGCCTTGAGCTCGCCGGCCTTCAGGCGCGTTTCCGCACTCAGCCGATGTTCCTTCGACAGGCTGCCGTGATGGGTAGCGACATGCTCCGCGCCGACACGCTCGGCGAGGAATCGCGTCGCGCGTTCGGCGAGGCGCCGGTTGTTGACGAAGATGAGCGTGGTCCGGTGCTGCTGGATCAGCTCGGCGAGCCGGTCGTACAACTCGTCCCAGACCTCGTTCGCCATCTCCGCTTCTAGTGGCGAGCGCGGCAATTCCAGCGCGAGGTCGCGCTCGCGCACGTGCCCGGTATCCACGATCTCGACGCCGGTTTCGCGCGCGCCGACCAGGAAGCGCGCCATCGCCTCCAAAGGCTTTACGGTCGCGGAGAGGCCGACGCGCACCGGTGAGCGGTCGCAAAGCGCATCGAGCCGCTCGAGCGACAGCATCAGGTGCGAGCCGCGCTTGGAACCCGCGACCGAGTGCAGCTCGTCCACGATCACGCTCTTGACGCTCTTCAGCATCGCGCGGCCCGATTCCGAGGTCAGCAGGATGAAAAGCGACTCCGGCGTCGTGACCAGGATGTGCGGCGGAGACTTCCGCATGCGGTTGCGCTCGAAGGCCGAAGTGTCGCCGGTCCGCACTGCATCCCGGATCGGCACGTCGTCGATGCCCTGCTCGAGCAGCTGGTCGCGGATGCCGGCGAGCGGCTCCTGGAGATTCTTCTGGATGTCGTTCGAGAGCGCCTTCAGCGGCGATACATATAAGACATGCACTTCGTCCGACAGACCCTTCGAGAGTCCTTCGACCACCAGGTCATTGATCGCGGAAAGAAACGCGGCAAGCGTCTTGCCGGAGCCGGTCGGCGCGGCGATCAGGGCGTTACGGTGCTCCGAGGTAACCGCCCAGGCGCGCGCTTGCGCCTCCGTGGGCTCGGGAAAACGGCTGCGGAACCACGCGGCGACAGCGGGGTGGAAGGCGTTCAGTGCGTCGGCAGGCATCGTCGCATTCTGGCTGCGTGAGGGGCTCAGGTCACGACCCATGGTCTCCCGGGCGAATTTGACCGAAAATCCGTGTTTAAGCTGTTTACGTTCACTGATAATCAGTCTATAAGCGGACTATTAAACGTCCGGCGATTCCGAGTGAGCGACCATGCGACCAAATAAAACCCTTTCTATTCAACAGCTTGAGGACCGTCTCCAGCCGTTCCGCGACGCGTTGGGGTCCTCTCAACCGGCCGGCGGCTGGATTCGTGCTATTCGCGAAGCGCTCGGCATAACCAACCGTCAACTTGCAAAGCGGGTTGGCCGCAAGCCTCAGACAGTCCTCGATCTGCAGACGCGCGAGGCGGCGCAGACCATCCAACTCAACTCTCTGCGCGAACTCGCGCAGGCCATGGACTGTGAGCTCGTGTACGCAATCGTTCCGAGGAAGCCGCTCGACGCCATTCTGGACGAGCGCGCGCGATCGGTCGCGCGTCAGCGTCTTCGCCGGACCGGGCACACGATGGAACTAGAGCGCCAAGGACTCGGTGTGCGGGAGCAGGAACGCGCATTCGACCGCGAGGCCGAGCGGCTGCTCACGGGCAGCCGCCGCAAGCTTTGGGAGTGAACGAACTGCCTCAGGATGTTGCAGCACAAGTGGATGGTCATAGCTATCCGATTCGTACGGTCGTGGCGCGACTTCATCACCCCTCCTTGTGCCGCAGCGTTCCTGGACGCCTGTTGAAAAGACGTTCCCGCCGGAACGTTTTTTGACAGCTGTCCAGCCGCGATCGGCGGGCCATATCGCAGATGGCCGCATTCGGCGCGGGTAACCCCCGCAAACGCGGGTCCGCCGCCGCTGGAATACACTCCACCTGGTCGGCACGTCAGTCTTGTAGGAGTGTTATTGAGGTTCACCCGCCTCCTGGCCGCGGCGTGGCTGTGCGGATCCGCCGCGATCGTCGCCGCCCAGACGCAAGAGCCCCCGGCCTCGGCTGAAGTGCCCGCCGAGGTACCGCTCGGCCCGCCGCCCGAAGAACCGGCGCCGGGCGTCGACGCCGTCGACGCTGCCGCTATTGAAGCCGACATCGCGGCCCAGGAACTCTCGGGCGAGGCCCAGATCCGGCTCGACGCGGCACGCGACGCCGTGGTGCAGATTCGCGGTTTCTTCGAAAAGTCCGAATCGAGCGCATTCCACGGCAGCGGTTTCGCCGTCGATGACGGGCGCCGGATCGTGACGAACTATCACGTGGTGGCGCAGGCCGTGCTGTACCCGCGCCAGTACCGGCTGGAATATCTGGCGAGCGACGGGCGCACTGGACCGTTGCGCGTCCTCGCCATCGATGTGCGCAACGACCTGGCAGTGGTCGCGGCCGACGACCTCGAATTGCCGATCCTGAAGCTGCGCAGCGAAATTCCCGCCCAGGGCGAACGCGCCTGGTCGATCGGTTTTCCGCTGAATCTCGGTCTGACCATCACCGAGGGCGTGGCGAACGGCTTGGTCGAGAACAGCATTGAGCAGCGCATCCACTACACCGGCGCGATCAACGGCGGCATGTCGGGCGGACCCGCGCTGGATACGCGGGGCCGCGTGTACGGAGTCAATGTTTCCGTGGTCACCGGCCGGCAGCTCGTTGGCTTCGTCGTGCCGGCCAAGCACATTCCGGCACTGCTGGCACGCGCAAAGGAGCCGCTCGACCCTGCACTGAGCGCGCAACAGCTGCGCCAGCACGTGACCGCGCAGGTGCTCGGCTACGAAGCCGAGGTGCTGGAGGCCCAGCCGGAGACGGCCGGCAAGCAAAACGTGCGGGGCTACGCGCTGCCTACGCAGATCTCGCGGCACGTCGATTGCACCACGGTCAACGAACGCAGCCCGCACGTGCGCGTGCGCGTGGAGACCGTCAGTTGCTGGATACCATCCCGCATTCTGGTGCAGTCCGGCGTCTACGTGGCCGGGCTGTCCATGCAGCACCGGATCGTGCAATCGGTGGGATTGCATCCCCTGCAGTTCGAACGGCAGGTGAACGATATCGCCGCGGCCCCGCGGCGCGCGGGCGCACCGGCGCACGTGGCGCCGTTCGCCTGCCGCGACGCGCTGGTTTCACTGGACGGCTTCGATGCGCGCATCTCGACCTGCGCGCGCCAGTACCGGCTGTTCGCCGGTCTCTACGATTTCGACGTGACTGTCGTCGGCATCGACGACGCGAGCCAGGCGCTGGTGAGCCGGCTCGCGCTGCAGGGCGTCGGATTCGAAACCGGCAGGCGAATCATCGAACGCTACCTGGGAGCCCTGCAGTGGACGCCGTGATGCTGATCGAGCAGCTCGGACCGCACGGGCACCCGGTACTGCGGCAACGCTTCGAAGGTGCCGGCACCGAATGCCGTATCGGCCGCGACCTGGGCTGCGACATCGTGGTGAACGACGAGCATGCAGCGCCGCAGCATGCGCTCCTGACGCTGCTGGCGGACGGTCGCGTCAGCGTGCGCGATCTCGGCACGCGAAACGGCACGCGCGTCGACGGCGAGCGGGTTCCGGCGGATACGGGCGCCATCATCGAGCAGGGCGAGATCATCGTCGGGCGCACGCGACTGCGCGTCCGCACCCAGCACGCGCCGATCGGAGCGGAGCGCGTCTTCCGGCGCGACTTCGTGAGCCGGCACCGCACGCTGCTCGCTGCCGTCGGCGTGTCGGCCTGCATCGCCTTTGGCGGCTTCCTGCAATGGCTCGATGCGCCATCGGCGATGCTCCGCAGGGTCACAACGGCGGGACTCATCGTGCTCGGCGCGATCGCATTGTGGTCCGGCCTCTGGGCACTGATTTCGAAGCTGAACCATGGCAGCTGGAACGTTCGCGTCCACGTGGCGATCGTCTCCATCGCCACGGCATTCTGCGCCTGGGGTTACTGGGGGGCGGGCCTCGTGGCGTTCGCCGCGCAGTGGTCGGTGCTCGTCCAGGCAGGCATTGCCGTCGCGGGAGCGGTGGCGCTGGCCACGCTGTACCTGCACCTGCGCGAGGCGACCCATTACGGCCGCCGCATCGCGTTGGCGTTGGCCGGCGCCGTGACTCTCGTGCTGGGTGCCAGCGCGTGGATCGGCACGATCGGAGTGGAGGACGGCAACGTCAACCGCGTGTATCTCGGTCCGGACGTGCGGCTCGGTGCGAGACGCGTCGTGCCGAACCGGGACATCGCCGATTACCTGGCCGAGATCGACAAGTTGAAACTGGCCGCCGCCCGGGAGCGTCAGAAATCGCTGCTCGACGCGCCGCTCGCCGACGATTGAGCCCGACTTCAGGGAGGGGAATCAGTACATTCCCAGCACGACACGCAGGCTCTGCTCGACCGCGGCGAGTTCTGCCGCCGTCAGTACGGTGAGCGGTCCATCGCCAATGCGGGTGCGATCGAGCGCTCGCGGCTGATCGACGACGACCTGGCAGATGTCCCTGAGCCGGTCCCGGGCAGGCACCGTGACCCGCCACAGTTTGAATTCCGGGTACACATGTGTCGTCAGCGGCAGCACGACGACCATCGGCGTTCCGGCATCGATCAGCTCATCGGCCTGCACGATCAAAATGGGCCTGATCTTGCCGATTTCCCGACCGCGGGCAGGATTGAGATTCGCGGTCCAGATCTCGCCGCGTCTCATCGCCGCTTATTCCTGCGGAGTCGGGCACCTGAACCGCGCGGGTACGGCCCACGGCTCTCTGCCACGCGCAGACCTTCGTTGTCCAGCAGCACGGCTTCTTCGGCGAGCGCGAGGGCCTCCTTGCGAATCCTCGGATCCGCATAGGCCGCGCGCGCTTCGGCAACGAAGGCCGCGATATGTCGCTCCCGCTCCTTGCGCTCGAGAAACTCGGCGATGGCGGCGCGTGCGATCTCCGACCGCGCCACGCCAGCGCGCCGCGCCTCTTCGTCGAGCCGGGATTCCAGATTCTCCGGCAGCCGTAGGCTGAACCCTGCCATGGGTTACATATCGTATTGCATATTGTATTACATGATGCAATACATCACGTGCTGTAGCAAGGCTTACCTGCCGCCGACCTCAGGGGAGCAAACGCCCGACCGCGACCAGGTGGCGCTGGTAATAAGGCGCGTCGATGCGCGCGACGCGCACGGTGTCGCCGCTCGACGGCGCATGGACGAACAGGCCGTCGCCGAGGTAGATGCCGACGTGCGACAGCTTTTCCTGGTCCTGAAAGAACAGCAGGTCGCCTTCTGCGGCTTGGGCGAGCGAGATTTTCCGCGCGGCGCTGAACTGATCCCGCGACGTGCGCGGCACGCTAAGGCCATTGGATGTATACGCGTAGTGGACGAGGCCGCTGCAGTCGAAGCCTTCGCGCGGATGGGCACCGCCGTACCGGTACCGCACGCCGACCATCGACAGCGCAAGCTGCGCGATGGACGCACGCACGTCGCTCGACTCCAAGACCGGCTCGGCCCCCGTGGGCGCGGGCACGGCAGGCGTCCCCGCGCATCCCGCCGCGAGCAGCAGGGTTGTCAGGATAGCGAACAGGCCGGCTGCATTGTTGCTTCGCATGGACCGCATGATCGGCGTCACCGACTGAATCGGCACTGAACGCAGGATAATACCCGGGTATATTGATCGCGCCGTCTCTGAAGAGACTCCCATGGCACCGTACGAGCTGGCACAAATGAACGTGGCGCGGCTGCGGGCGCCACTCGACTCGCCGCAACTGGCCGATTTCGTCGGCGCTCTCGACCGCATCAACGCGGTCGCGGACGGCTCGCCTGGATTCCTCTGGAGGCTGCAGGATGATTCGGGCAACGCGACGGCACTGCGCCCGATGGGCGAGGACATGATCGTCAACCTGTCCGTGTGGCAGGACCCGCAGTCGCTGCAGGCGTTCGTCTATCGCAGCGACCACGTCGGCGTGATGCGCCGCCGTCGCGATTGGTTCGACAAGATGGACCTTTACATGGTGCTGTGGTGGGTGCCACGCGGCCATCGGCCGACGGAGGAGGAAGGCATCGAGCGGCTGAACCTGCTCAGCAGGCGCGACCCCGGCGCCGGGCACGGGCGAGACCGTCGCGGGCTCACTCGACACGCCCTGCCCGGCAACCTGAGGTAGCGTGAAGCTCGCACTCATTCAGCAGCGCGCGACCCGCGACAAACAGCGGAACATCGCGCGTGGCCTGGCGAATATCGAGGCGGCGGCTCGAAATGGCGCTGAAGTTGCCTGCTATGCGGAGCTCGCCTTCGAGTGGTTTCATCCGCAGCATCCGGCGGCCGGCGACGTTCGCGGCCTTGCCGAACCGCTGGATGGCCCGCTGGTCCGCGCGTTCCGCGATAAAGCGCGGGAGCTCGGAATCGTCGTGGTGCTGAACCTGTTCGAGCGCGGGGAAGCCGCGACTTACGATTCCTCGCCGGTGATCGATGCGGATGGAACGTTGCTGGGCGTCACGCGCATGGTGCACATCACCGAGTACGCCTGCTTTCACGAGCAGGGGTACTACACACCGGGAGACACGGGCGCGCCCGTGTTTCGGACACGCGCCGGCAACATCGGCGTGGCCATCTGTTACGACCGTCACTTCCCGGAGTACATGCGCGCGCTGGCGCTCGCCGGCGCCGACCTCGTGCTCGTCCCTCAGGCCGGCGCCGTCGGCGAGTGGCCGGAAGGCCTGTACGAAGCCGAGATGCGTGTCACAGCGTTCCAGAACGGCTACTACCTGGCGCTCTGCAATCGCGTCGGCCGGGAGGACCGCCTCGACTTCTCCGGAGAGTCATTCGTGTGCGCGCCCGACGGCGCCGTCATCGCCCGCGCCGGGCAGGGAACCGAAGAGATCCTGTACGCTGAGGTCGATCTTGCGTCGACCGCGACATCACAGGCCCGCCAGCTGTTCCTGAAGCATCGCCGGCCAGAGCTCTATGCGCAGTGGTTGACGGAGTAACCGGCTTGAGCGACCGCGATCGAATATCCGGCGATACCCGCTTCGGATAGTCTGTCACGAGAACCCTCTGCGCCCGCGTTGGCGTGTGCACCTCGTGCAGGGCAGCCAGCCAATCGCGATCGAAGGAATCCGCTATCCGTACCAACGTGGGCCAATACCGCGGGTGCACGAACGTGACCTTGCCGAGGCAACACGGCACACCATGACTTCCACCTCATCCCTCACATCGTGCGTCAATCTGAAAATCAGCTTTCCTTTCGAATGGCCCCACCCGCTGCCTGGGATCGGACCGGCGACGATGGCTTCGTCAAGATTGGCAACAGGACCGCGGCCGGCCTCCAGGACGACGCCATGCCGCCTTACGAATTCCAGGGCTTCTGGCGCGGTTCTCGCGCGAATCATGCGCACGCGAAATAGCCCGCTGCTAATCGATGGCGCAGCGATCTCCAGCAGGAGGACGCAACTTGCCAGTATTTTCAATTTCGTCAGGCTGGCGAACTCGCCGCGGTTCATGAGGCCGGCTTGATGTGGGCGAAGGCGCTGCGGGCGTTCCAGGTGGGAAAAGCTCGAACGATCCACGAGAGACCATGGAGTTGGATGCGGCCGGAGCGGATGGCGTCGGCCCAGGCGAACTGCCCGGCGTGCCATTTCACGAAGGTTTCGGCTTCTGCCGTAACGTAAAGGTCCTCGTCGAAGCCGGGGTACGTTTTGCAGATCTCGGTGTCTCCGTGCTCGATCAGCAGCCAGTACCGCTCGTTGCGGCGGCGGCCGGTGAAGTCGAAGCGGATGACGATGCGCCGATGCGGGAGCCGGTCTCGTCGGAGCGCGTTGCACATCGACCAAAGCGCCACGAAAGGATCGAGGTGTTCGGGTGCGATCTCGAGCCAGCGGGCACCCCACGCGCCGAGGGACCCGCAAACCTTGAAGAGATCGCGCCCCGCGGGCGTAAGCCCATAGTGACGCCCGCGCCCGCCGGGCTTGGGTATCGACCCCACGATGACGAGACGTTCGAGCTGCCTGAGGCGCTGCGAGAGCAGGGTGCGGGAAAGTCCGGGCGCGCCTTCCAGAATCTCACTGAAGCTTTCGCAGCCCAGGTACAGATTGCGGACGATTAACGGTGTCCAGCGCTCGGCGAAGATCTCGGCGCCACGGGCGATGGGGCAGTACTGGCCGTACGTCCGCACGACGCTAGTGTCGCGCACCTGCGCTCGGGAGTTAAGTCCAGATTTTTGACTTTACAGCATCGCTCCCTGGTGATGCGATCGGGCCCTCAAGCGAGGGAGGGCACGGCGATGGAGATCGACAGGTTCCGGGGCCAGCTCATCACGGCCGATCACGCCAACTACGACACCTCCCGAGCCGTGTGGAACGGCGCCGTCGACCGTCGCCCCCGCATGATCGTCCGGTGCAGCGGAACGGCCGACGTGGCCGCGGCCGTACGATTCGCCCGCGACCACGACCTGGAGATCGCGGTGCGGGGCGGGGGCCACAACGTGGCCGGCACCGCGGTTTGCGACGACGGGATCGTCATCGACCTCTCGGCAATGCGGGCCGTGTGGGTCCACCCCGCTGGCCGCACGGCCCGGGTGCAGGGAGGTGCGTTGTGGGGCGACGTCGACCACGAGACGCAGGCCCATGGTCTGGCCACCACCGGCGGCATCGTGGGTCACACCGGTGTCGCTGGACTCACCCTCGGCGGTGGCATCGGCTTCCTCATGCGCAAATACGGGCTTACCGTCGACAACCTCATGGCCGCCGAGGTGGTCACCGCCGAGGGCAGAATAATCCGGGCGTCCACCGACGAACACCCCGACCTGTTCTGGGCGCTGCGAGGCGGCGGCGGAAACTTCGGGGTCGTCGCTACGTTCGAGTTCGCTCTGCACCCCGTAGGCCCGACGGTGATGGCGGGACCCGTCTTCTGGGCGGCCGACGATACCGTCGATGTACTGCGTTTCTACCGGGACTTCGCTGCCGAAGCACCCGACGAGCTCGGCAGCGTCGTGAGGCTCGGCACGATTCCCCCGCTGCCGGTCATCCCCAAGGAATTGCACTGGCGGCCGGCCGTCGCCATTGCCTGCTGCTATGCTGGCGCCGTCGAAGACGGCGAGCGTGCGGTACGCGCCCTCTGCCGGTTCGGGACACCGCTCGTGAACCTGCTTGCACCCTCGCCATACGCCGCCTTCCAGGGCGGCCTCGATGACACGGTTCTCCACGGCTGGCACTACTACTGGAAGGCCACGAACCTCGCCGGCCTCTCCGATGACGCCATCGCCGTCATCGCTGATCACGCCTATTCCGCCAGCTCGCCCCGATCGTACGCGGCGATGTTCCACATGGGTGGCGCCGTCGCCCGCGTACCCCACGACGACACCGCCTACGCCGGGCGCGACGTCGTCCACAACATCATCATCGACGGCGTATGGCTCCCTGACGAATCCACCGAGCACGCCGCGGCCGAGTCCGCTTGGGCACGGCAGTTCCTCCAAGCACTCCAACCGCACCGCGCCGCCGGCGTCTACATCAACTTCCTTGATTCCGACGATGACAACTACCGGGTTCGAGAGGCCTACGGCGATTGCACATACCTGCGACTCGCCGAAGTCAAGGCCAAATACGACTGCGACAACGTCTTCCACCACAACAAGAACATCCGCCCCGGTTGAGCAGGCCGCGTTTGCGCGCATGGTGGAGGCGTGGACGGGTCGGCGCATTGCAAGTGCCACGCGCCAGGCACTAATCAAGATTGAGGCGGTGCTGCCGGAGGAGCTCAAGCGTCGCAGCGAAACCTCGCGCGTGTTGGCGCCGCCGAAACAGCAGCATGCCACGGTCGCCTGACGGCTGGACTAATGCATGCGTCGGTAGAAGCGCAACGCGTCGTGGAGTTCGACTACACCGGCGCGTGGACTGGGAGGCGAGCGTGCGGCCGTTGCGCCCGCTGTGCCTGGCGTATTGGGGCACGATCTGGACGCTCGCCGCCCTGGCCGCCTTCCTGCGGGCGTCGGCGGCCATCCGCAGTCCACACGCTGACTCGCGGGCTCATGGCCGCATACGACAGGAAAGTCAGTACAGGAAGCCGAAGGCGTCGCTGAACAGCGCGACGAATCTGGAAACGGCCTCACCTGCCGCGGTGCCGGCCAGGCCGAGCCCCAGCGCATATGCCCCGATGACAATCGGCAGGCCGATCAGGTAGACGCGATGCACTGAGCGGAAAGCGGCGAGGTCGTAGATGATGCCGACGACTATGAAAATGCAGGGCAGGAAGAATGCCGCCGGCATCACCCAGCCCGGCGTCTGCAGCCAGTAATACCCTGACACGCCGACGATGATGCGGAACAGTGCCGCCGGCAGTGCGCTGGCGCTGGCGATGATCATCAGGCGCTTGTGATTCTCCGGCCGATCGCGATTGGCGATGGCCGCTGCGTAAAAGCCGGCGAAAAGAACCAGCGAATAAAAGATCAGCAGGCCGAAATGTTTCCAGAACGCGGTGAACTCGTCAGGATCCGGCACACTGAGTCCCTGGTCGATCCGCACCGAGGCCACCAGCAGGCCGGTGAATGTCATGACGGCAGCCAATGCCACGCTCACCCCGCCCAGCGTGAAATGCAGGCGGCGGCGCCCCGTTGCCATCAGCAGGGCCTGAAGCGGGAACAGCAGATACCAGATAAAAAACGACCAGCCGTGGACGTGGATGGCCGGGGAAACCTCGGGATACTGACCGCCGACAACAGGTCCGAAGTAGGTGTAGTAGAAGCCCCAGTACACCGTGGCGCTGATGGCCAGTGCCAGCAGGGGGTAGAACCATCGTGATCCTGGCCGGACGGGCGGCATCGGGTTTACCTCCAGACCTTGTTATGTGGACTCTTTACGACAGTTTCGACGGTGATTTTGATGCGTCACTCAACCCGTGTTCTGGAGGATCACGAATCGAGCCTGCGCAGAAACTCGATGCCCCCCCCGAAATACGTTTCCTGATCGTCGTACATCGCCAGGTGACTGCCCTCCGGGCAGTACAGGTAACTCCCCTTCGGAAACTGCTTTGCCATCCATTCCATGTGCTTCGGATCCATCGAGTCGTACCGGGCGCCGACGACGAGCGTTGGCACCGTGATGGATGGCAGATCCGCCGTTCGATCCCAGTTCAGTATCTTTCCACTCGCGCCAAGTTCGCTAGGCCCCTGCATGCGCAGGTAAACGACGTAATTGAGCGCGGCGAAGGCCCGATGGACGGGGTTCGGCCACTCTGCCGCGGGCATGCGCAGGATGTGTTTTTCGTAGTGCTCTGGCACGAGCAGTTCCATGTATCGCGGATTCTTGTAGTCCTCCGCCTTCTCGAGCGCCTGGATCTCCGCGAGCGCCGCGGGATTCATCGCCGGCATCAGCTCGTTCTTCGCATATTCGTTGTAGGCGGGGATGCTCGACATCATGTTCGAGACGATCAGTGCTTTCAGGTTCTGCGGGTGGGCCAGCGCATATTCGATGGCGAGCAGTCCGCCCCAGGACTGCCCGAATAGAACGAAATTGTCGGCGTTGAGCCCGAGCGCGGTCCGGACCTGCTCGACCTCGTCCACGAAGCGGTCGATCTCCCAGAGTTCCGGGTTGTCGGGTTGATCGGAAAAGGCGGAGCCGAGCTGGTCGTAGAAGTAATACTCGATGCCGGCGCCGGGGAAGTACGAATCGAACGCCTGCAGGTACTCGTGCGTCGCGCCCGGGCCGCCGTGCAGCAGCAGCACCTTGATCTTCGGGTTGTTGCCGGTGCGCCTGGTCCAGACGTGGAAAGTACCGGCTGGCGTTTCAATGGGAATCATCCGGACGCCGCCGGAGAGGGTGTCCTCGCGGCCCGTGTTGTCGAAATAGGCGGCCAGACGGTCCTCGGTCGGCGCCTCCTGCGCACATCCGAGCAATAACAGGCAGAGCACGATCGACAAGGCTTGCTTTGTCATTATCCAGCCAGGCTGGGGCGGACGATCCGACGCCCCTAGTAGCCTTTGGCGAGCACGATATCGAAGACGCCACGCCGCAGCTTGCCGTCCTGTTCCAGGTCGATTGCCAGCGAGGGCTTGTGATTGGCCCACACATCGTCGGCAATGTAAGGGTCGCCTTTGAAATAGAGCTGCGTCGTGACCGGCACGTGCGTCGATTGCATGACCTTGAAATGGACATGCGCGGGCCTTGTCAGCCCCGCGAATTTCTCGAGCCCCGGGATGCCGGGCGGGATCGGGTATCGGCCCGGCAGGATGGTCTCGATCTCGTATCGCCCTTGTTCGTCGGTCTGCAGCATCCCCCGCATATGAAAGCTGGTGACTTCGGTGAAGTTGCCGGGCGCGATGGTGTCATACACGCCTTTGTGATTCGCCTGCCACACCTCGATCAACGCCCCGGGCAGAGGAGTGCGGCAATCTGGCCCAAACACCGTGCCGGTCACGATCAACCGGTCGCCGGGTTCATCGGGTCCTGCGAGCCGGGTGCGCCACGGTGCGCCAAACCGATAGAACGGGCCGACGACGTCGTGCTCGGTCGGACGACAGGCCTCGGTTGCGGCGAGCGCGGGCCCGGCCAGGAGCGCGCCGCCAACGAGCACCGCATTCCGGTGAAGGAACTCGCGCCGCGAAATACCGCACGGCATCTCGGGCTTCGATTTCTTCGTCATGTACGCCTCCTTGAACTAAGCGCGGCGGTTATCCACCACGTACGACGAACTGATCTCCGCGATACTGCGCGTTCCCGCCTGCCGCATCGCGAACAGCAACTCTTTCTGCAGGATCTCGAGCACTTTCTCGACGCCTTCCTGCCCGAACGACGCCAGGCCCCAGATGTACGGGCGCCCGATGCCGACCGCGGTCGCGCCGAGCGCCAACGCCTTGAAGACATCCGTGCCGCGACGAAAGCCACCGTCGATCAGCACCGGTACCCGGCCACGCACTCCCTCGACCACTTCCGGAAGACTGTCGATCGTCGCACGGCCACTGTCTTCCGCCCGCCCGCCATGGTTTGAAACGATCAGGCCGTCCACGCCATGCTCGACCGCGAGTTCCGCATCTTCGCGTGTCACGATTCCCTTGATGACGAGCTTTCGCGGCCAGATGTCGCGTAGCCGCTCGAGGTAGTCCCAGTTCATGTCGATCGACGTCATGTCGGTGACGCCCGCAAGGTCGAGGCCGCTGAACATCGGCTTGCGAGCCAGGTAATGCGCAAGCCCTGCACTGATGCCGCCGGAGTGACAAGCGGAGCAGTCGCGTGTGTCGCGCCGCATCGAGCGGCCGAGCGCCACGCGGTTGGAGCCCGCCTGTAAATCAACGGTCAGCACGAGCACGGGACAACCCGCCGTCTCGGCGCGCTGGACGAGCGCCTGCGCGATGGACCACTGGTCAGTCGGATAGAGCTGATACCAGACGGGCTCGCCGCGGGCGGCGGCAACGTCCTCGACACCGGTCGAAGACATGGTCGAAAGTATCTGAAGATGATTCCTGGACCTGGCCGCGCGAGCCGTCGCCAGCTCGCCCTCCGGATGAAATGCGCGCTGGCTGCCGACCGGGTCCAGGAAGATCGGTGTTTCCCACTCCGTGCCGAACAGCTTGACGGACATGTCGATGTTGCGGATGTCCACCATCCGGCGGACCCGCACGCCGTAATTCGCGAATCCCGCCGTGTTGGCGTTCAGCGTGGCATCGCCATCCACGCCGGTCGCGAGATAACCGAAATGCGCCGGCGGCAGGACCTTGCGTGCGACCGCCTCGAAGTCGAAGACATCGAGCGCCTGATCCGCGGCGGTGATGATTTCGCCCTCGTCCTGGCCCAACGCCTTGATCGTGGGTCCGAGGCCCGCCAGCACGGGACCCGCAAGAATGGATTGCAGCACGCGTCTGCGCGTCTCACGGCCAACGGTCATGCTGGCATCACCACCAAAATCGGCTGAGGCCGGTTCGTTGCTCCGCAGTATCCGCCTGTCGGCAGCCCGACTCAAATCTCCATCAGGTCGCGGCCGACGATGATCTCGCCGCGGAAGTACTGGCGCGCCGCATCGCGCCACATGTCTTCGGTGACATACGGGTCGTCCGGCGGCACGAAGTGCGAGAGCACCAGCGTTTTCACGCCGGCCGCTGCGGCCACCTTGCCGCAATCCTCGGCGGACGTATGGCTCGCCAGCAAATGCCGGCGCAGCGTGGAGGCGTTTGGAACGCGCGCGACCAGCCGGTCGACGGCCGGCAGGAACATGGCCTCGTGCACCAGCACATCGGCACCGCGCGCGAGCTCTATCAGTCTGTCCGACATGCGCGTGTCGCCGGAGATGACAAAGCTGCGATCCTGCGTGTCGAGGCGGTAGGCGTACGCCGGCTCGACCAGCGGGTGGTCCACCAGCGCGAAGCGCACGGTCACGTGGTCGTCCTGCATGACGAGACCGGGATCCGCCAGGTCGTGCGCATGGATCAGCGGCACGAACGGCACGCGGCCTTCATCCGCGATGCGGATGTCGATGTCGTAGGCATTCATCTCGAAGAACTGCTGCGTCATCTTCTCGATCGGCGGCGGGCCCCAGGTGTCGACCCGCGTGCGCAGGCCGCTGGCCCAGGACAACAGCAGCAGGTTGCCGTAGTCGGCGTTGTGATCGGAATGGTGGTGCGTGATGAAGACATGCCGCAGTTTGTCGAGGGTCAGGCTCGCCAGCACGAGCTGGCGCGCGACGCCGTCACCGCAGTCCACGACGTAGAGGGCGTCGTTGACGACGATAACCTGCGCCGTGGCGTTGTTCTGCTTCTTGGGCCGTGGACCGCCGCCGGTGCCGAGCAGGATCAAGCGCGTGCGTGAGCTTTGCGTTGCGTCCCCGTCCTGGCCGAACGCCTTGATCGTGGGTCCGAGGCCCGCCAGCACGGGACCCGCAAGAATGGATTGCAGCACGCGTCTGCGCGTCTGCCGCCGGATGGTCATTGTTGGTGTCTCCCCGGCCCGGAGCATACGCCCGGACTACGACGGGTCCAAATCCCGCGCGAAGAGGCTACGGACTTTAATAACCCCTTCACGTCTCAAAACCGTTCCTATTCGGGCGGCCCTGTCTGGCAGAACGAGCGGCACGCCGTCCTTGAAGCGAGAGCGCATCCGAGGAGTTGATCCCTTTCCTCGCCTGGGCGCAGGAGTTGTCGCCACGCTCCACGCTCCACGCTGTGGGCGAGTGCGCGCGCCGTGCTGCCGTTCGACGACGTTGGCGCCGACGATCGCGTGAAATTTACGGTGGTTCCACAGTTGCGAATCGGGTTGACGCGCGGCGGTCATGTCGTGCTCAACCTGGGTGTCGAGCTGCCGCCGAGCGACCCGCCCTACGACTGGCGCGGGCTCTGTTGCTGTACACCCGGGCCCGTGTCCCGTACGATTCCCTACAATAATTTCATAGGAAAAGCGGCTACGATGGTTCGATTGCAGGGGACGCATCGCGTTTAGTTCGTTGGTCGCGCCCCTGCGAGCCTTAAGGCGTGGGGGGGTTATCATGGTTCGCGCTGTCTCCGGTTTACTGCGTCTCCTCGCCCTGCTTGCCATGGCCAGCGCGCAGACGGCCCACGCCCAGAATTGGCAACGCACCGACGGCGCGGCGCGCGACGTGGGCGTGGGTGCGGACGGTTCGGTGTGGGTGATTGGCACGAATGCGGTGGCCGGTGGTTACGGCATATACCGGCGCACGAATAACACCTGGGCGAATATTCCCGGCGGTGCCGAGCGCATCGCGGTCGACCCGCAGGGCAACGCCTGGGTGGTCAACAGCTCGGACAAAATCTTTCGCTACGACGGCACGAAATGGGTGCTGTTGAATGGCTCGGCGCGCGATATCGGCGTCGGCGCGAATGGCACGGTCTGGGTGATCGGGGCCCCCGCTGAAGCGGGCGGCTACGGCATCTATCGCTCGACCGACAAGGGCGTGAACTGGACCAAGATTCCGGGTGGGGCCGTACGCGTTTCCGTGGACCCGCAAGGCAACGCCTGGGTAGTCAACAGCTCGAACAAAATCTTTCGCCACGACGGCACGAAATGGGTGCTGTTGACGGGCGCGGCCACCGACGTCGGCATTGGCGCGGATGGCGCTGCCTGGGTGATCGGCACGAATGCGGTGCCGGGCGGTTACGGCATTTACCGTTGGGAAGGATCGAGCTGGGTCAAGAAGCCTGGTGGCGCGGCGCAGATTGCGGCCGGCCCGCACGGCGCCGTGTGGGTCGTCAATCACAGCAACCAGATCTATCAGGCGACACCGTTGCTCAGCGTGTCGCCCGTGCTGATGAGCTTCACCGCACGGGGTGTATGGGGGCATGTCCCGCCGTGGCGCCAGACTTTCGAGATACGCAACGCAGGGGGCGGAACACTCACGTGGACGGTTACGGAGGGTGGCTGGGCGAACATCCGTGCGAACGAGCAGTGCCAGAATCCTTATCCACCCAACCCGGAATTCTACTACTGCTCGGGCGGCATCAAAGGGACGCCCGACTCCACCGGCGCGATAACCTTGAGCGGTTCGGGGCCCGCGATCGTGGCGGTCCGGGTGCCCGGCTGGGGAATGGAATCGGGTGTCACCCTCACGCGCACCATCTCAATCAGCTCGAACGGGGGCAATGCCACTGTCTCCGTGACAATCGTGACAGCGACCGATTTCGAGCTCGACTGCAGTAATGGTCAGGACGACGACAGAGATGGCGTGGTCGATTCGAGCGACACGGATTGCGCTAGTAATCCCTGGGCCGGTTAACTGAACCGAGCGGCTAGTCGGCTAGGCTGCCGGCCGCCTATTGATTGCGCCGCTCGACATCTTCCTTGAGCTCTTCGTTCCGCTTCTGGTACTGGTTGAAGAGCTTCGCGAATTCTTGTTCCGATCCTGCGAAATAGCCGATCTGCCGCACGCGGACTGAACCCACTTCCTCGTACGCCTGGCGAGTGATCCACGCCGGATGTGCGGGATGGTCCTTCAGGGTGAAGACCCAGAAGGTGCGCGTGCGCTGGTCCGAAAATGCGACGAGCTGCTTTTCCTTGAAGATCTCCAAGGAATCGCCGTGGTACTGGCGCACCGTCTCGCCGTATGTCGCCCATTGCTCGGGGGTGATCCGGGGAGAAGGATAGGGCTGGTACTTCTGGGCGGCGGCGGAACCGGCCATCAGCCATAGCGCCCCGACAACGAGAAGCGATTTCATCCGCTGCATAACCGAATTATCGCTCGAAACGGGGCGCCTGTGGCCGCCTTGGCCGACGATGGATTTGCAGCAATGACGCGAGTAGAGTCCGAATGCCCCGAACAAAGGCCTGCTCTAGCGCTAACGTATTCAAATCGGGCCAGGAGTAGAAAAAATGCGAGCTGCCATTGTGACGGGGTCGGCGGTCCTGCTGACCATGTACGCGCAGGCCGGGGCAGAGGAAGCGGATGCAGCGACTTCCCGGCAGAGTGCCGTTGTCGAACAGACGCTGGCGGCGGGCGCATCGAAAAGTCTTGCGAGCGGCTCTGTGGCTATCGCACTGGGAGGGCAAACCGCCACCTCTGCCGGCATCGTGATATCCAGCCCGCTGGGCAGGAATGTGCTCCAGCGCGACGGCAGGTATTTCGTGACCGGAGCCTATATCTGCAGGACGCTGACGACGCCCCCTAGAGTGATATTCAATCGCATCGACATCGCGCGGCCGACCTGTCTGAACATGGCGACGGCGGAATTTACGGTCAGGCCGGACGCGCCGCTCACAAAAGGCATCCTGACCGTAGTGCACTCCGGTGGCGCATCCACTATCGGGACCTTCTATATCACGGCATCCGCTACAGCACCCGCTCCTGCACCCACTGCCACGCCGCTGCTGAGTGTATCGCCCGTGCAGCTGAGCTTCACCGGCCGGTACAATGCATTGAACGTCTCGCCGTACCGCCAGACCTTCGAAATACGCAACGCCGGTGGTGGAACACTGACGTGGACGGTTACGGAGAATCACCCGTGGCTGACAACCATCGCGAATGAGCAGTGCGCGGTTCCTTCCATCTGTCCCGACTGTGGCATCCAGTGCACGGGCGGCATCAAAGGGACGCCCGACTCCCGCGGCGCGACGACCTTCAGCGGCTCGGGGACCGCGATCGTGGCGGTCCGGGCGCCTGGCTGGCAACTCCCCTCGGGCTTCACAACCACGGGCACCATCTCAATCAGCTCGAACGGGGGCAATGCCAATGTCTCCGTCACGATCGTGACACCGACGGATGTGGAGCTCGACTGCAGTAATGGTCAGGACGACGACAGAGATGGCTCGGTCGATTCAGGCGACGGGGACTGCGCCCCTAATCCCTACGCCGGTTTCTGAGCCGAGGCGGAACCAGTCGGCCGGCTAATCGGCGACCGCGCGGTCCAGGAGGGAAGCGCATGGATCCCCTGCCGACCGCCTGTTGATTACATCGCTCGGCGTCTTATTTATCGCGGTATTTCCACGATCCGGGGAAATACGTAAGCTGTGCGCGCATGGTCCCCGCCGGAGCGCCTGGCCGACACCGGCCTCTTCGAACCCGGTTCCGCTGATGCCGTGCGATCGGGGCTGCAGTCGTTCACGCCGCAGTACCCGCTGTGGTCGGATGGCGCGACCAAGCGCCGCTGGATCGAGCTGCCCGCCGGCGCTGCCTTCGATGGCTCGCGCCCGGCGGCGTGGACATTTCCCGCGGGCACGAAATTCTGGAAGGAATTTTCCGTCGCCGGTCGGCGCGTGGAAACGCGCCTGATCGAGCGGCTGCCCGCCGGCGACTGGCGTTTCTCGACCTACGTCTGGAACGACGCGCAGACCGAGGCGATGCTCGCGCCGATCGCCGGCATCCGCGCACTGCCGCTTCCCGATGGCGCGCGTTACACGATTCCGTCCGAGGCTGACTGCCGGACGTGCCACGAAGGGGCGGCTGCACCGGTGCTTGGCTTCACGGCCCTGCAGCTGTCGCCCGATCGCGATCCGCTGGCGCCGCACCGTGAGCCGATGAGTGCGGACCATCTGGAATTGCGCACGCTCGTCGAGGCCGGCCGGCTGATCAATCTGCCACCGGAGTTGCTCGAAGAGCCGCCCCGCATCCGGGCGCCGACGCTCGCCGGCCGCGCGGCACTCGGCCATCTGAACGCGAACTGTGGCCAATGCCACGCCGATCCGAAGCTCATGGACGGGGCGGTGCCGGTGGAATTGCAGCTTGCGCTCGATCCGACGGATCCGGCCGCCGTCGAAAACATCATCAGCACCTTGATCGCGAGCCAGAGTCGCTATCGTGCGGCGGGCGCCGCGGACGCGCAGCAGGTCGTGCCGGGCGATGCGACGGCAGGCACGCTGCTGGCTCGCATGCGCTCGTGGCGTTGATCTCGGCGTTGCTTTCGTTAGCCGCCGCGGCGATTCAGGCGCAGGAGACTCCGCCGCCGCAGGACGCGGCGCAGATCGAGCGCGGCAAGTACATCGTCACGACAGCGGGCTGCCACGACTGCCATACGCCGCTCAAGCTCGGCCCCGAGGGCCCCGAGCCGGATTTCGATCGCGCGCTCTCGGGTCACCCCGAGCAGCTCGTGATGCCCCTGGGGCGTGAGCTTTACGGCGAACATCACGCCGGACCAGGAGACGGGCATCGGACGCTGGACACTGCAAAACTTCAAAGACACGATCCGCACCAGCCGGCGCATGGGCCGCGGACGGCTGATCCTGCCGCCGATGCCGATCCCGATGTACAAGCATTTCACGGAGGCGGATCTCGAGGAGATCTTCGCCTACCTGCAGACCGTGCCTGCGGTGGTGAACCGCGTGCCCGAGCCGCTGCCGCCGCTGGAAGCGCGGTAGAACAACCTAACCCGTCGTCGAACCACGTCTCGGCCGGCGGACGGCCCGCACTTTGCCGCTGTTTCCGCCACCGCAGAAGAACCGATCGCCGCCATCGGACTCGAGCCCCGAAACGCCCATGCCGGCCGGCATCTCGAGCCTTTCCAGGACTTCTCCCGATTGCGGATCGATGCGCCTCAAGTCGCTTTCTTCACCTTCCCAGGTGCCGTGCCAGAGTTCTCCGTCGACCCAGGTGACCCCGGTGACGAAGCGGCTGGACTCGATCGTGCGAAGAATTTCCCCCGTCTGGGGATCGACCTGGTGGATCTTCCGGTCCCGGTAGTGCCCGACCCACAGCGAGCCCTCGGCCCAGGTGAGGCCCGAGTCACCGCCACGTCCGGGCGCCGGGATCGTGGCGAGCACCCGGCCGGTCTCCGGATCGATCTTCTGGATGCGATCTGCGGCGATCTGAAACAAGTGCTGGCCGTCGAACGCCGTTCCCGCATCCGCGGCGACGTCGATCGAGCGCAGCGTTTTCCCGCTCGCGGGGTCCAGGGCATTCAGCTTGCTCCCGGACGCAAACCAGACCTGCTGACCGTCGTAGGTGACCCCATGCACGGCGTCGGCATCCGGGAAGGGTCCATATTCGCGAACGATTTCGGCTGTCGATACTTTTGTCATGACTGCATCTTAGTCAGTCGGCAGCGGCGCGGGGAGTAACAAGGTCGTCGTGAATCCCGGTACGGGTGGGGTCATCCACCGGCGAGCGCGTCCGTGACCGAACGACTGCACCTTGCCTGCCGCCGCAAGGGAATCGAGCGCCCGCTGCACGGTGCGCTGGCTCGTTCCGAGCGCGAGCGCAAGCGCCGAGCTCGACCAGGACTCGCCGTCGGCGAGGAAGGCCAGCACCGACGCATGCGCTTCCTCGATGGGCCGCGCCAATACGACGAGCTCGCGTGCCCGGCGCGGCTTTATCGCGAATCCGCGCTTCGTCGCGTTCACCGCGGCGAGCGTCCGCAGCCGCGAGCGAAGGCGCCCGATTTCGACGCGCAGGCGTGCGCGCAACGATGCATCGGCATGCTTCAGCCCGAATGCGCGTGCGACGAGCGTGTCCCGCGGTACATCTCCCGGCCACGCTTCGCCGAGCGTCCGCGCGAGCGCGAACAGCACCGGACGCCTGGCGAGCGAGACCACGCCGGTGCCGTCACGCACGACATGACGGCAGGCGTCGACGACCAGCGCTTTCGACGCCAGCAATGCTTCGACCTCTTCCAGCAGGAGGAGTCGTTCCTCGCCACGGGCAATCAGCCGCGCCGCGGGCCGGGTGAGCACGAGGAGTGCGCCTTCGACCTCTGCCGTCAGCGCGGGGATACCGGCGTCGCGTGCGGCGCGTCCGGCGCGGGCGAGCGCCGCTTGCGCTCTCGTCGTCCGAAGGCGCCGGATCGCAATCCCGGCCACGATCAGTTCATGGGCCGCCTGCCACGCGGGCGGGAAAGGCGCGGGGTCGAGCCCCGCGAGCTTACGCTCGGCTTCATCGAGATGCCCGATCAGCAGCAGGCGACGGATCTCGAGATAGCGCGCGTGGGCAGCGTTCAGCCGGTCGCCGTGCGCTTCGAGCGTCGCCCGCGCGGCGTCCAGCGACTTCGCCGGCCAGCCCAGGTTGCGCGCCGCGAGTGCGATCTCGGCTTCGGCGACGACGCACCGCGCGCGGGCCACGACTTCTTTCGGATCGAAGGCACGCGCGGCGCTTCGGAACAGCGTCTTCGCCCGGTCGAGATCGCCGAGCTGCGCCATCGCGATGCCGCGAAGCGCGAGCGCCGGCGCATCGTCGCGGAGCGCAATCCGCTTCAATGCGCCCAGGGGATCGCCGGCCGCGAGTGCGCGGGCCGCGGCGGTGATCAGCGAATCCATCGGAATCCCGACACAGTTGTCACTCCCGGCACTCGAGGTCCTGACGCTAATCTATCCCGGGGCCAACGACCAACGGAGATATGAGCGATGACGAAGCACAGGATCGGCACACGGAAAGAGTGGCTCGCCGCACGGCTCGATCTGCTCGAGGCGGAGAAGGATCTGACGCGGCGCAGCGACGAACTGGCGCGGCGGCGGCAGGAGCTGCCCTGGGTCCGGATCGACAAGGCGTATCGATTCGAGACGGACCGGGGCAGCGCCTCGCTCACGGATCTTTTCCGGGGGCGCTCGCAACTTCTCGTCTACCATTTCATGTTCGGGCCGGACTACCAGGCGGGCTGTCCATCCTGCTCGGCGATCGCCGACGGGTTCGACGGCCTCGTCGTGCACCTGGGGAACCACGATGTGGCGATGACCGCCATTTCGCGGGCCCCGTTCGCGAAACTGCAGGCCTTCAGGCGCCGGATGGGCTGGGCGTTTCCCTGGGCGTCTTCGTTCGACAGCGACTTCAACTTCGATTTCAGCGTCGGCTTCACCGAGCAGCAGCAGCGCGAGGGCGGCATCGAATACAACTACCGGCGCGAGCCGGCGATGACCGAACGCGGAATCGGCGACGCGCTGACCCGGCAGGGCGAGGGGCCCGTCGCCGCGATCGCAGCCGGCACCGGAACCGATGTCGCAACGTACACGCGCGAAAGGCCGGGCATGAGTGCTTTCGTGATCGAAGACGGGGTCGTTTATCACAGCTATTCCGCCTATGCGCGCGGCCTCGACGGCCTCTGGGGCATGTTCCAGTGGCTCGACCGCGCTCCCCGGGGTAGAAACGAAACGGGTATCTGGTGGCGCCGCCACGACGAGTACCCTGCCGGCGGGAAGGGCTGATTCATGTGCCCGGCCTGCCTGATGTCGGCTGCGCTGATCTATGGCGGCGCGACGACCGCCGGCGGCGCCACGGCGCTCTTCGTGCAGAGGGTCCGGGCCCGCAAACGCATGCGGGCGCCGGAATCGTTGCCAGGCCCTGCCGTCCGGCGCGATGATCGGGAGCCGGAGTCACACGGCGGATGAATCGATGCCGACAGTCCTCATCACAGGCGCGAATCGCGGCCTCGGCCTCGAATTCGTGCGCCAATACTCGGCCGAAGGCTGGCGGGTCTTCGCGGCCTGCCGCGCGCCGCACGAAGCCAGTGAACTGCAGCAACTCGTCGCCGGGAGCAGCGGGCGGATCCGCGTCGTCGAGATGGACGTCACGGACACGGCAAGCGTTCGCGCTGCCGCCGCCGGACTGAAGGGCGAAGCCATCGATCTCCTGCTGAACAACGCAGGGGTCGGCGGGCCGGGCGGCCAGCAGCTCGGCAATCTCGACTATGCCGCCTGGGCCCGCGTCCTTGACGCCAACACGCTGGGCCCGATGCGCGTCAGCGAAACTTTCCTCGAGAACGTCGCGAAGAGCCGCGAGAGGAAGATCGTCACCATCACGAGCGGCATGGGTTCGATCGAGGACAACAGCTCCGGCGGCCGCTACGCCTATCGCAGTTCCAAGGCCGCGGTGAACATGGTGATGAAGAGTCTCGCGGTCGATACCGCGCCGCAAGGCATCACCTGCATCGTGATCCATCCCGGATGGGTGCGCACGGACATGGGCGGGCCGGACGGCAATCTCGATCCGGCCGAAAGCATCCAGGCGATGCGCTCGGTGATCGCGAAACTGCGGCCGGAAGACTCCGGCCGGTTCCTGAACTACACCGGCAAGCCCTATCCCTGGTAGCGCGCTCGCCGCTACTGCTGCTTCAGCTCATAATCCGCCGGCGGCTGGAACAGGTCGTCTGACAGCGGCGCGGTTTCGACCGACTCGGTGACGGTTGTCATCGTGACGCCGCCGAGACGCGCCATCAGGCCGCCCATAACGCCATCGCCCTGGGTATCGATATCGATATTCGATTCATAGGGAACGCCGCCGAGCTTCGCGAACTCCGCGTGCATTTCCGCCATCGCCTTGGCCTGGCCCGGCGATCCTTTGGCGGCGCGCGGGTCGGTAAATATCCATCCTTTCTCGGCGGCTCCCGCATAGAACGCCGCAAACTCCTCCGTGCCGGGCACGCCCTTCACGATCCATGTCACGCCGCTCAGCACCATGGTCACCGTCATCCCGCCGGGCCCGCCGAGGGTGGCTGGCACGACGATCTCCATGTCATAGCCCTCCGCGTTGTGGCCCGCGATGGATTTCGTCTGGCCGTTGGGACTTATCGAAGACCGCATGCCTTCGGTCGCAACCGATTTCGACAGCTCTTCCGAGAACGCGCCCATGTCCCAGACATCGACCTCTTTCTTCTTGGCGTCCAGCACGTACATCTTCTGGTTCTCGACGTCGAAGATCGTCGTGTCGGTTTTTTTGCCCCGCACGTTGTTCACGCGCATCTTCAGGCCCTTGATATAGGTGGTGCTCGTCGTCGTTCCCGACATGCCGAGTCCCTTGCCGGTGTTGGTGGCATGGATCGTGACGTCCGCGTAGGCGGGCGCCCACATCGCGAACGCGAGAGCAGCAGAAAGCATCGCGCGCATTGCAGTACTCCTATCCCTGGTAAGGCGTCGCCAGTTCTTCGCCGCAACCGCGAAGCGTCCGGCCATTCAGCGTGACGGATACGGTCGATGAAAACGGTCTTCCACTGATGCTGTCGGCGCAGGCGACCGGCACGATCACGACGCGGAGGTCATTTGCTTCCGTCACGGCATGATAGGTGCGGGTGCCGCTGGTCGGATCGATCTGCACGCGCGCGGCAGGCGAGACGGCCGTGCCTGCGCCGTAGTCGTAGGTCAGCCGCATCTCGGCGCCCTTGCGGATCTCGAGCTGCCATCCCGGCTCCTGTCCGAGCGCCCGGAAATCGCGATCGCGCGCCAGCTCGAAGAAGACGCCGTCCCATGGAGCCAGCACGCGGTTCGGATCGATCTCGATCAGGCGTGCACCGAGAGCCGCCCAGAGCGTGCCGCCGCAGCTGACTTCCTGCAGCGTGATCTGCGGGCTCGCGGCGAGCGCTTCCAGGCTCCCGGGCGGCAACTGGTACTCGCTTGCCAGATATGAGCTTGTCGGCACCCGTCGCGTTGCGTATCGCGGCTCGTCGCAGCGTTGGCCCGACGAGGTCGCCGCGTTCGCGGCGAGCCGCACGGTCTCGCCGTATCGCGCCCGGGCCTGATCGTCGTTGAGTGCGCTGGTGCCGGGCAGGTGATGCCCCACCACGGTCCAGATGCCGGTCTGCGCCGGCGCTTCCGCGGCGGCCACGCGTTCGATCGACTGCGCCGGACGTTCCGCCATCGCCTGCGTGACGGAAAAACGCAGCGGCTCCGGCTGGCCGGCCACGTAGATGCGGAGCGCCTCTCCCTCAAGCTCAAAGCGCTCGGCGTCGTGGAGCGCCGCGAGATAAGCGTCTTCCTGCCGCATCACACTCTCCGCGCATGCCTTGCGCGTCGCCGCGAGTCCGCCGAACTGGATCGTGCTGCCCTCGATGGTGACGACACCGTTGAAGCGATTGCAGGAACCATTGCCGCTCGCACGGCCTTCCGTGGCGAACTCGAGCGTCGCTTGCGAGCTGTCCGACACGTCGACGCCTCCGAGGCTTTCCAGTCGCCAGGCCGTCCCCCACAGGGAAATGGCGGCTTGCCGGAATTCCGATCGCGTTGCCCCGTCGGCCGGTTTGGCAGCCGCTATCGATGCCATCGGAATCCGCTGCGCCGGTTCGAACAGGATCTCGACCGGCTCGCCGGGGCTGTGCATCCGGACCCGGAACGCGTATTCGCTCAGCGCGAGGATGTCGGTGGGGTACTCGCGGCCTTCCTCGATGATCGTCAGGCGGCCGTTGTCGATGCGCCAGGCGCCGAACGCAGGCGTCGATTGCGCCGATGTCATGACCAGGATGCCGTCCGGAAGGAAGACGCGGATTGATCTCTGGGCCACCTGCGCCGATTCGGCGACCTGCCAGACCTTGTTGACGAAAGAGGCCTGCTCGGCGGGGCCGGCTGGCAACGCGGCCTCCGTGGTTGCGGGCCGCACGGGTACCGGTGTCTTCCGCTCCGCGCAGGCGGAGAGCGCGAGCGCTGCCGCGGCAAACGCCGCGAAAAGGTAAGCAGGGTTCATGGCGACCTCCCTGTATGCCAGTCGCACCAACTTACGCCAGCCGGGGCGGCACGGCCAGCCCGCGTTACAAGCCGGGCTGGTTCTCTTCGCGATACACGGCCGCGCCCGCGATCGCGGCAATGATGGACGCGACGAGCTGATATACGCCCGCCGACACCCAGAGCTCGGCACTGTAGAAGCCGAGCGGTATGAACTGCGCCGGGCCCGTGAAGGAGTATGCGATCCAGGCGATGAATCCCGCCCACGCGGCCGTCGGCACACCGGGACCGAGCCGCGGGCGCATGAGTGCGTAAACGAAGAGCGTCAGGAATCCGCGCCCCAGCTCGAACAGGATGAAGAACACCATCAGCACGCCGGCGTGCTCGCGGAAGGTGATTCCCAGTCCGGCGGCCAGGTCGGCCCACTGGCCGTCCACCACGCGCTGGTGCAGGAAGCCGTCACTGATGAAACAGATGGCCGCTGCGATCAGCGCCCCAAGCGCGAGCCGTGCCCAGTTGATGCTGCCCATGCCGAACCCCCCTTGTATGCGTCGTTGTCAGGGCGCCTTGCTGCGCCCCGTGGCCGGGATGATATGCCCACCGACCAGTTCGTTGCCCCAGCGGCTCCAGATCCCGCCCTGCCGGTAGTTTCCGCCGGTGAATACGACCGCCAGATCGAACGCCGGCACCACGATCAGCAGCTGGCCGCCATTACCAGTCGCTGCGTACGCATCGATGGAACTATCGCCCGAGCGCAGGCGATTGAGGTGCCAGGCATAGGCATCTTCCGCTTCGCCATAGTAATTGCCAAACTCTTCGGGGCTGTAACCCGTGGTCTCAGGCGACACCCTGATGCGGGGTGCCGTGGATTCCTGGACCCAGGAGGCGTTCACAATGCGCTTGCCATTCCACACCCCGCCGTCGAGATACGCCTGGCCGATCTTGAGCAGATCCCGTGGCCGAAGGAACGCGCCGCCGCCGAGATAACCCTCGTCGTTCGGCATCAGGTTCCAGTGGTACTCGCCGAACTGCAACGGCCGCGCGATGTGCCGATCGAACAGCTCCGGCAACCAGGTGCCGGTTGCAGCCGTGAGCGCGCCACCGACGAGATTGATGCTTGCCGAACAGTACGCGTAGCGCTTGCCCGGATCGTGCGCCAGCGGCAGGTCGAGCGTGTATTTCCACCAGTCCGGTTGCGCGCGCTGGGACTGCAGCGTGTTCTCGTTGCCGGGTGACTCGTCGTCGTTGTCGTTGCAGGCGAGGCCCGCCGCATGTGTCATCAGGTGAGCGAGCGTGATTTCGGCCTTGCGCGGATCGGGATGGGTGTAGGAGCCTCGCGCGGTCATCACGTCGTAAATCCTGGTCGCCGGATCGATCTTCGTGCCGCTTCGTCTGGCCGCACCGAGCAGGACCGAAGCAAACGTCTTGCCGGCGGAACGCAAGTCGTGGGTCCGATCGCGTTCGAAGCCGAAGAAATACTCTTCCAGCACGAGCTTGCCACGGTAGGCGACGAGCACCGAATGGATCAGCGATGGCCGGCGCTCGGCGGGATCGCCAGCGACGATGCCCTGCACCATCGTCGTGAGCGCGGCTTCGTCGAGGCCAACATCCCCGGCGCTGGCGGTCGACCAGCCGTCACCAATGACAGGAGGCGGTTCATACGCGTAAGGCGCCAGATAGCGCGGCCGCGGGAAATAATCGGCCGCCATCTCGTCGCTTGCGCGCTTGAACTCAATGTCGGTATCGAGATCGTCCCAGCGCATGCGCAGCCGGTCCGATGATTCGAGATAAGTGGCTTCCATGCTCGCCGCATCGGCTTCCGGAACGGCGCCGGCGGTGAATCGCAGGGCATCGCCGTCCCGCGTCACCCGATGCTGCATGCCGAGGCCTACGGAATTCTGCTCGGGATTGCGAAAAGCGCCGATCAGGTCGCCCGCCTGATTCCGGAAGATCTCCAGATAGAGCGTGAAGGGATCATCGAGCGGCCGTACCGTGCCACGCCAGACGTTCTTGCCCGCGGGCGACAGCGCCATGGGCGTGGCAAATGGCTGGCTCGAGCCGTCGGGATAGCGCGGGTCGGTTGTAACGCCCGGGCGGATCCAGAATCCGCGAATCGCGCCGTCGGCATCGAGCGCGCCGCGGAAGCGCCCGCGTTCGTCGGGAAACGCGAACCGGATGCCTTTCGCCTCGGCATTGAAGCTCGCTTGTGCATCGCCCAGTTGCGCGCGCCAGTCGGAGCCCTGGCGGGTGAGCGTCATTAGTCCGCGCAATGGCGAACCGAAAGAGGTCTGATACGACCAGATGCCGACCAGAGAGTCGTCAGCCGGCGGCGGCGCGGGCGGTCCCGTTTGGGACTGCGCAATGACGGTGCAGGCGAGCAGCAGGAAAGCGGCAGAAGCGCGCGCAGATCGGATACGCATACGGTTCTGGTTACCCCGTTCCCGGCGGGACTTCAGACCGCGATCGTACACGACCCGAGTCCGGCCGAGGTACCATACGGCGGGAACTCACAAGATGACTTCCATCGCGCCGCTGATCCTGATTGCGGCATCGGCCGCCGCACCGGGTTCGTCCGCCGGTACCGACGGAACATCGCGCATCGGCTTTGCCGGAAACGCCGCCGGGCGCATCATCGCCCTGAGCGGCGGTTCATGGAAGGTACTGGAACGTATTGACTAGCGCCTGGTTATAGAATGCCCGGAAAGCCACCTGCCGCTCACGCCAAGGAGTGCCGGGATGAAAGGGATCATCTTCAACCTCCTCGAGGAGGTCGTCACCACCCACATCAGCGAAAAAACGTGGGATGAGATCCTTGAAAGTGCGGTTGTCGATGGCGCCTACACGTCACTTGGCAACTATCCCGACGAGGAATTCGCCAGCTTGCTGGGCGCCGTTTCGCGGCAATGCGGCAAGTCCGAGCGGGAAGCCTTGAAGTGGTTCGGCCAACTGGCGATGCCCTGCCTGGCAAAGCGCTATCCGGAGTTCTTCACGGCGCACACGGGGATGCGTTCCTTTCTGCTTTCCCTGAACGACGTCATCCATGCCGAAGTGAGAAAACTCTATCCCGGCGCTGAAGTACCGGTATTCGACTTCGAAACGCCGGTTGGCGCAGCCGCGCATGACACGCTCATCATGCATTACCGCTCCAGGCGGCGGCTTTGTCCGCTCGCGGAAGGATTCATCGCGGGTGCCTCCGAACAGTTCGCCGAAGCGGTAGCGGTGACGCAATCCAGCTGCATGCTGGATGGCGCCGACGAATGCCTGTTTGTGTGTCGCTTCGAGAAGCGCGCCTGACCATGGTTGACCCAGCCCGGGATGAAATCGAGCGCTGGAGGCGCAAGTATGAGCGCGAGCACAAGGCGCGAATGCAGGCGGAGGAAATCGCCGAGCGATTCACGCGCGACGCCTTGCACGATCCGTTGACCGGACTCGCGAATCGCGCGCTGTTTCTCGACCGCCTGCAGCATGCCCTCGCGGCCACCGGCAGGCACCGCACGCCGCTGGCGACGGTCGTGCTGGACCTGGATGGATTCAAGGAGATCAACGACAGTTTCGGTCACGAGGTGGGAGACGAACTGCTGTGCGCCGTCGCAAAACGCCTGACAGAGGCGGTTCGCTCGATCGACACGGTTGCACGTCTCGGCGGAGACGAGTTTGCTCTCGTGATAGAAGACGTCGACGAGGCCGGCAAGGAAATCGCCATCGAGCGGGTCAAACGCGCGCTGGCCGCTCCGTTTCTCATACGCGGGCAGCCGCGGCAAGTCGGCGGCAGCTTTGGAATGGTGCTGAGCCGCGGCAACATCGACTCGCCAACCGACATGCTGCGCCGCGCCGACATGGCGATGTACGCAGCCAAGCGCGAAGGCAAGCTCGGTCATGCCATCTTCGAGACCGGCATGCACACGGCGATGGTATTCCGCCTCGAGATGAAATCGGCACTCCAGCAGGCGCTCACCGAAAAGGAATTCATTCTGCACTACCAGCCCATCGTCGAGCTGCCGGGCGGACGCATCACGGGCATGGAGGCGCTGGTCCGATGGAACCGCCAGGATGGCGGGATCGTCGGACCCATGGAGTTCATTCCGCTTGCCGAGGAAACCGGAATGATCGTGCCACTTGGCTGGTGGGTGCTCGACGAGAGTTGCCGTCAGTTCAGTGATTGGCGGTTCAGGGAATCGAAGCACAAGGAACTGTCGCTGCACGTCAATTTATCGCCACAGCAGTTGCATGACCCACAGGCCGCCGCGCAGGTGCTGGACGCATTGAGTCGTTACGGGCTGTCAACCGAACGCCTGGTGCTGGAGTTGACCGAGACCAGCATCATGCAGGATGTGGAATCGTCGCTGGTTGCGATGGAAAAACTGACCGCACTCGGCGTGCGCATGAGCATCGACGATTTCGGCACCGGATATTCCTCGCTGAGCTACCTTCAGAAGCTGCCGGTATCGGTACTGAAGATCGACAAGTCGTTTGTCGACACCGTTGCGGAGAGCAAGGAGGGCGCGGCGCTGGTGCGCGCCATCATTGGCGTCGGCGCGGCGCTGGAGCTGCAGGTCGTCGCGGAGGGTGTCGAAAGGGTGGAGCAGGTGGGCCGATTGCAGGCGCTCAATTGCCGCTACGCTCAGGGGTATTTCTTCAGTCGCCCGCTGGACACGACCGCGATGAGCGAGTACTTGACGAGCGGGTAGCCATTCACGGTTCGGGGCTGTCGATGTCCAGGCCGCCGCGATCGATTTTCTTCCTGGCCGCGGCCGCCAGTTTCGCGTATTTGGCGCGAAATTCCTCCAGCTCCTGCTCTTCGAGTTCTTCCAGGTCCATCAGGGCGTTGTGACCCTTGGTCACCCGGATCAGCTCGTCGAGCTTGATGTGAAGGGCGGCCGTATCGCGGTTCTGGGTGTTCTGGATCAGGAACACCATCAGGAACGTGATGATGGTCGTGCCGGTATTGATGATCAGCTGCCAGGTATCGCTGAAGCCGAATATCGGCCCGCTGATGAGCCAGGCAACGATGGTGGCCGCAGCCAGTGCGAACACCCACGGCCGGCCGGTCACTCGCGCGGTCGTCTTCGCAAAACGCGTGAACCAGGATCGTTTCTTCATACATTTCCTCGCTCTAACGGACATCCGTGACGACCGCCCGGCCGCCGCGTCGCTCGAGATCGATGGTCAGTGTCGTGCCGGCTTCTTTTTCGAGCAGGTACGTCGTCGGCGTGTCGACGTAACGCGCGTGGTAGGTCGTGCTGTGGCTGGAGACGGTCTCACCGCTGGCGTCCTTGCACCAGATAATGATCGCACCCACCCTGTCGAGTTGCAGCTTGTAAGGCCCGGTGCACTGGCCCGAGGCGGAGGGTGTCTGGTGATGGACACCATGCACGGCGCCGTCTTCGCTGCCGAGCCGTCCGGCGCCGGCCTTGAGGTCGTAGGCCAGCCGCGTGGCGGCGTCGGTGACGACATCGCAGCCTGCCACGGACACCAGAACGAATGCCGCCACAATCCCGGACCGGATTCGCGTACTCAGGCTCGCAGCAAGGTCCATATTCAGATCCCGCGGTTTTATTCCCGCAGGGCGCTTTCCGCCCGCGCAACGCCCCGCAGGCTGTTGAAGCGGTTTGGATACAGTTCCAGCGAACGCCGGTAGGCCGCAAGTGCATCGCCGTACTTCCGCTGCACCATCAGCAGGTCGCCCTGCATTTCGTGCGCGGGAATGGTGGGCGCGGGTGTGACGGGATGTTTCGGAGTTGAGGTCTCGAGTACTGCGGCCTCCTGCATCAATGCCAGGCTCTCCTCGTTCCGGTCATCCATCTGCGCGAGCCACGCGCCGAGCTCAAGCTGCAGTACCTTGATGTTCCGTGCAAAAAGCTCCTCGCCGGACTGGCGGGCGCTGGCTTCGAGCGTCTCGAGCCGGGCCAGAGACTTTTCCGCCGCATCCAGCTTGCCGAGATGCGCCGCTCCGAGTCCGTGGGCGAACTGCGCAATCGCTTCCGGCCACGGGAAACGATCCCAGTCGAGGCTGGCGGGTTCGCGCGGCGCGATCAGTGCGGCTTCGTTCCAGGCATGCCGCTCGAGTGCATGGCGAGCCTGCGTCGAGGCCAGGTGAAACGCGGTCTTGAAACTCGGCTCGAGCCGGGCCGTGCCCAGCAGGCGCTGCAGTTGCGCGGCCGCATCGTCGTTCGCGCCCTTCTGCAGATAGGCATAAACGAGATACTCGATCGCATGCGGGAACTCGTCCCAGACGAACTCGCCGTTTTCCCCGGCGGGGTGTTCGAGCGCGGCTTCCGCCGCCTTCAGATTGCCGCGGATCACGCCATCCCAGTCGCCGAGCCGCGTATATATGTGTGTGGGCATGTGCAGCGCATGCGGATTGCGCGGCGCTGCCGATTCGTACTTGCGCGTGATGTCGAGCAATTCCCGCTCGCGTCCCGGTACGTCGTTCGCGTGAACGAGATAGTGCATCGAGCCCGGATGTTCCGGGTGTTGCCGGTACACGCGCAGCAGTATTTCGGCCGCCCGGTCGGCGTGCTCCCGCGAAATCGCGTTGGAAGGCGCGGTAGCGAGATGCGCGAGCCCGTAGAACGCGGCGGCTTCCGGGTCGTCCGGGAAGGCGGCGTACAGCCGTTCGGACGCCTGTTCCCAGCGACGTATGCGGAGCCAGTAGTCCGGCGATTCCGGCTCCAGGAAAAATGCTTCGGTGGCGGCGATGAACAGCTGCTCGCGCTCGGTGGGCGGCTGCAGCCCCATCGCCTTCTGGATGACTTCCCAGCCGCTTTTTCGCGCTTCCAGTCCCGGCCGCGTCGGCCACAGTGGCTGGAACAGCGTCGTCGCGATGCCCCAGTGCGCCATCGCGCAGGCGGGATCCATGACGGCGACTTTCTGGAATGCCTCGTGCGCCTGTGGATAGGTCATGTGATGCAGCAGGGCGGCGGCGTGATTGAACGCCTCCTGGGCTTCCGCCGTGCAGCTGACGGGAAAATCCACTACCCCGAGAGGATGGCCGTCGTGCTGCTGGCCGTGGCCGCTTGCGGTGATGCTGCCGAGCAGAGCAGCCGTCAGTATTGCGCTACCTAGCACCGGGCGCAGTCGATTCGCCATGGGGTTACGCTGATTCTGCGGGACGCTGGGGTTTTTCATCTTTCTGACGCTGCCTCCTCGCGTGTTTTCTCTCGTACATCGTGGAATCCGCCCGAGCCAGCAGCACCTCCAGCGACAGCTCCCCGGACGACGGCAGTTCCTCGATGCCGAAGCTCATGGCAAGCTGGAATGGCTTGCCGCCGCGCCGGTTGAATTCCTCGATTCGCGCCCTGAGCCGCCTGCTGCCGGCATCCGATGCTTCGACACTATCGACCAGTTCCAGGATGGCGAACTCGTCGCCTCCGACCCGCCCGATCACGTCGGTCTCGCGGAACACCTCGATCAGCACGCGCGCGGCATCGACCAGCAGCTCGTCGCCCGCCCGATGTCCCTGCGTGTCGTTCACGTATTTGAGCCCGTCCACGTCGATGAACATCAGGAGGCAGCGCACGCGCGCCCGGCGCGCGAGGCGCCACGCCTGATCGGCGAGCAGCAGGAAGCCGCGGCGGTTGCGCACTCCGGTCAGTTCGTCCGTAAGCGCCAGCAGTTGCAGTTCGCCGGTGAGATTGCGAAGAGACGCAGCTGCGTTCTTGTGTCCGCAGACGGCGGCCGCGAGCGTCAGGCCCATCAGGGTGGTCAGTCCAATGAAGGCCTGCAGGAATATCAGCGATCCGCCGGGCGTTTCGCGGGCGAAAGGTCCGGCGCCGTTCGAGGTCGCGACCACGGCGATCGCGGACACCAGGCAAAGGGAAAAGGAGACACCGCCCGGATTGGTGCGGGCTGCGATCCACACCAGGACTGGCAATGGCAGGAAAGTAAACGGGTAGGCGATCACGCCGGGCGGCGCCTGGTAATAGAAAACGAATGCCGTCACGGCCGTGATCAGGACCAGCGTTCCGGTCGTTTCGACGACATACCCGGGGAGGCTGTCGAGCGGCAGCAGCTGGCGCCAGGTCATCAGCGCGGGCGTTATAACCAGGATGCCGATGAAATCGCCCAGCCACCACGTCCGCCACGACTCGCCGATCGTGCCGAATTCGACGAGGCCGGCGAGCTTCAGCGTCGCGACGCCCCAGGTCGAGGCGATGAAGCAACAGAGGGCGGTCAGGGCGGCAAAGGCAACCGTCGCGGACGCAACTTCGAACAGCTTGCTGACGCCGACCCATTTCCGGATCAGCAATGCCGCGAGCAGCGCCTGTACGGTGGAACCGACGGCGATATTCGCGGCAATGGCGTAACCGAGCGTCCCGACCTCTCCTTGCGAGACGTACGCGACCCAGACGTTGACAAAAAACGATCCGAGCCAGATACCGGGCCAGACATGCTGACCCCACACGAGGAGCCCGGCGAGTGCGATGCCGGATGCAGGCCAGACCGCCGTGGCATAACCGGGGGGCACCGCGAGCAGCAGCCCGAGCGCACCCGCGATGCCATAGCCAAGGGCGAGCGCGCCGATCTGGCGGAGCCGGTCGAGGCGCCATGCGCCTTCCTGTTCAGGAAGGCCCTGCTGTTCGGCCATTACCGTTGGCGCAGTAACGCTGTCTTCCCGCATGAACCATTATGCATTTGACCTGCCCGTGCGTGTGGGCCCGGCGCCAGGCAGGCCGCTGCGTTGCTTCCAACGAACGGCGGCGAGCGTTACCAGCAAGACGGCCAGGTTCAGCGCGATGAACCGGCTGAGCGCCGGGCCGTAACCGAGCGTGCTCAGCGGCGATACCAGAAGCCAGATCATCCAGACGATGCTCGGCACGGCGAAAAGCGCGAGCACACGATCGGAATCGGCGCGCAGCATGGCGGCGAGCGCAACGCCGAGCAGCACCGCGACCAGCGAGCTCAGCGGATAAGTCCAGAACAGCACCACGGTTTCGATCGTGATTCCGGCAGGCAGTGCGGCCGCCAGCACCGCAAGAAAGATGTACCGGCGCATGTTCCGTCAGATCAGCGCGAACGCCCGTCGAAGTGGGTCACCGGAATCTCGTCCATATCGATCCCCTTGAGGCACCGGATGTTGACGGCAGCCATGTGGTTGCCCTTCGGATCGACCCCTTCGCCATACGTATGTATGCCGCAGACCGCGCAGAAGCGGTGCTTGATGACGTGCTTGTTGAAAGTATAAGTGCCGGCGTTTTCTTCCGGCGTCGTCACATGCAGCTTGTCGCGCGGCACGAACCAGAGCAGCGAGCCCCTGCGCTGGCACATGGAGCAGTTGCAGGACATTGCCTCGTCCAGCGACCCCTCCACTTCGAAGGCATTACGTCCACAGTGACAGCTGCCGCGGTAGTCCATGGGCTGCATCTCCTTGCGGATTGCCAGAGTGTAGCTGTCGTACGCCCGCCTGGGGTTATCGGGGCAATTCGGGCAGGAAAACCTCATTGCTGGCCGTCGCTTCTCACCTGCCGGGCAAAGGCCAGCGCTTCGGCTTCATGGCGCGCGGGCGCGAATCCATCGCGGCAGTTCGCATGGGCGCATCCGCCGAAGCGCATGCCCAGATAGTCGAACGTGTCGCGAAAGGCACCGAGGAAGGATGCGGGGACTTCGTCGTAAATCGACGTGCAGACCACGTAGCCGGTTTTCCCCCGCAACCGGCGGCCCTGCTGCAGCAGGTCCGGCAGGTCCAGGAAATCGGAGATCCGGTCGAGAAAAACCTTCATCGGCGGACTGACGGCATACCAGTAGACGGGCGACGCAAAGATAATCCGCTCGAATTCCAGCACGCGCTGCATCAGCGGTTCGAAATCATCGCTTCGGTTACGATGTTGGTAGTCGTAACAGGACATATTCCTGTCGGCGACGTCGATGACCTCGATCTCGAGCTCCTTCGCGATGCAATCCATCAACTGCCCGGTGTTGCCGTTGCGACGGGAGCTGGCGAACAATGCGATGGCGCTCAGCATGCGTCTGCAGCGGTGTGGGCCCGTTCCAGGATTTCCAGAAACTGGTCCAGCCATCCAGTCGGGGGCGCCTTCATGATCACGGATCTCAGGCTGACGACCGTTTCACCGGTCCGCAGCGCCTCTTGTTCCGGCCAGAACAACCTTGCCGGAAGTTCCGCCAGTGCCAGATGCAGTCCGCGCCGGGCGGATTCCGCGAATATTTCGCGTGCAAGCTGCGACGATCTGGCGAGGTTCCCGGCCTGGACCGTCCAGACGACGATATCGAGCTCGGGCGAAAACGCGACGACGAACCGCGAATCCGCCGCCAGCCGCCCGTGAAGCGCGAGTGCCATCGTCCGGCAGTCGGTCAACATCCCGGCAAACTCTCCGTCGCGAAGCAGCGGCATCAGCTTTTGTGTCGCCCAGAGTGCGACCGCGGCCGCTCCCGGCCGGGAACATTCCAGGCTGATCTCGCCGAGGTGCAGTTCGTCCGAAGTGAAGTACGTGTAGGGCGAGTCATGCCGGTACAGCTTCCCCACGGCGAGATCGCGGAACAGCACGCAGCCGCAGCCATAGGGCTGCAGCCCATGCTTGTGCGGATCGATGACGATGGAATCGGCCTCGCCCACGCGATCGAATGCGGCGCGCGCCGCCGGCGCGAGATTCGACGCGAGCGTAAAGTACCCACCATAGGCGCAATCGGCATGCAACTGGAAACCGAAGCGTTCGCGCAGCGCCAGGATCTCCGGCAGCGGGTCCACGGAGCCGACGGCGGTCGTGCCCAGTGTCGCAACCACTGTGCCGACGCCGCCCTGCTTCAGTCGCTGCTCGAGTGCGGCAGGATCCATTCTTGCAAACCGGTCGCAGGGCACGCTCTCGAATGGCAGCTTCAGCACGGCGCTGATGCGCTGATGCGTGTAATGCGCCTGTTCGGACGCGAGGACCGCTGCGTCCGGGCGCAACCGGCCGGCGATCCACAGTGCCTCCAGATTCGCCATCGTGCCGCCGCCCGTCAGATGGCCGAGATGCGTGTCCCAGCCGAACATGCGCGCGAGTTGGGCAACGGCCTCCTTCTCCATGCGCGAACTCGCGCGTCCACCATCGAGCGCGTGGTTGTTGGGATTGAGGTACAGCGCAAGCGAATAGGCGAGGCGTGCGACCGGATGCGGCGGCTTCAGCATCTGTCCCGCGTACAGCGGATGAAAGTACGGATAGTTGTCCTGCATGCGCTCTGCGACTTCGAGCAGTACGCGGCGCATGGCTTCCGGGTCGCCGCCGCCGTCCCCGATGGCCGGCAGCGAGGAGAACCCTTGCTCCATGCGCCCGAGCGCTTCGCGCAGCAGCGCAAGCGACCCGCTATCGAACCGGAAGCCGGAGTGGTCGCTCATTGCGGCGGCAGTCACCTGGCCTTGAGGAGTTCGGTCACTTCCCCGAAGCCGGCGGAGTCCTTCGCATAGTTGAAGCTGCCCTGGTCCTTCATCTCGCGCGCGCCGCGCAGGAATGCGCCGAGCGCCGCGGTGGACAGCGCGCTGCCAACGCTGATCCGCCGCACACCCATGCCGGCAAGCTCGGCGAGGCTGAATCGCTGCGGCTGCGTGCCCATCAGGAAATTCACGGGTCGGTCAACGGCCTGGACCACGGCGGTGATCTCCGCGCGCGTCGTGATGCAGGGCGCGTACAGCACGTCCGCGCCCGCTTCCTGGTAGGCCTGCAGGCGCCGGATGGTGTCCTTCAGGTCCGCGATCCCGAGCAGGAAATTCTCGCAGCGCGCGGTCAATGTGAACGGAAATGCCAGAGCCCGTGCGGCCTCCGCGGCGGCACGGATGCGATCGACCGCGTGGGCGAGTTCATACAAGGCTTCGCCGGGCCGGTTGACCGAGTCCTCGATGGAGCCGCCGACGACACCGGCGGCTGCGGCGCGCCGGATGGTTTCAGCCACCGTCTCCGCGTCGTCGCCGTATCCGTTCTCGAGATCCGCGCTCACCGGAATGCCGGTCGCCGCACAGAGTTCCGCCACGTGCGCGAGCATGCGGTCGCGGCCGACCTGGTTATCCGGCACGCCGGACGAGAACGCGAATCCCGCGCTGGTCGTGGCCAGCGCCTCGAATCCGAGCCGTTCGAGGATGCGCGCGGTGCCGACATCCCAGGGATTCGGGATGATGAAGGCGCCCTGGCGCGCGTGCAGCGCGCGAAAGTCATCCGCTTTCCGGGCCTGGGTCTGCATCGCCGGCCTATTTCGGGATCGGCAGGATCATCGACACGCGCTTGCGGTAGTCCTCGTATGCCTGGCCGTGGAACCTGACCAGATCGCGTTCCTCGAAGTGCAGCGCGATGAAGATATAACCCGTCGTCGCGAGCGTGAACACGAGATGCCCGACCGTCATCGTGGGCGCCGACCAGAATGCGATCAGGAACCCGAGCATCAGCGGGTGGCGGACGAGCTTATAGAGGAAGTTGAGCTGGAAATGCAGTTCCGTGTATCTCGTTTCGCGCAGGTACAGGTACACCTGGCGCAGGCCGAAGAGATCGAAGTGGTTGATCATGAACGTCGTCAACAACACGATGACCCAGCCGAGCGCGAAGACTGCCCACAGAATCGTGCGCGCCATCTCGTTCTCGACCTGCCAGACGACATCCGTCATCGGATGCCACTGCCAGAACAGCAATACCAGCGCCAGACTCGCGAGCAGCACGTAGGTGCTGCGTTCGACGGGGCGCGGCACGAACTGCGTCCACCACTTCTTGAAGCCGGGGCGCGCCATCACGCTGTGCTGGATCGCGAACACGCCGAGCAGCAGCGCGTTGATCAGCAGCGATTCGCCAAACGGCCCCGGTGTGCCTGAATCGATCGATTTTGGAACGAGGAAGTTGCCGACGAACCCGATCGCGTAGAGGAAAGTCACCAGAAACAGCAGATAGCTGGCGACGCCATAAAGAAAGGCGATTATGCGGCCCATTTGTGGTCCCGTCCGCGGAAAACCCGGGCGTTATATTGCCGCAAGCCGAAGGACAATGACACCATACCGTGTGAACGACGACCTCATCCGCCGCGCCGTGGCCGCCTACGAGGCGAGAACCTGGCCGGAAGCCGAATCGGCCTGCGCGGAAATCCTGGCGGAGAATCCGGATCAGACCGACGCGCTGCAGATCCTGGGCAACATCCGTGCCCGCTCCGGCGATACGCGGGCTGCGGAGCCGCTCTTCGAACGCGCACGCGCCGCGGCGCCGGACAACATCTTCATCCTGAACAGCCTGGGCGGCATCTACGCCGCCAATGGCAAGCCGGAGCTGGCACGCGCCGCGCTCGAAGCGGCGCTGCGCATCGACAGCCGATTTCCGTGGGCGCTGCACAACCTCGGCAGCCTGATGCTGGAGCTCGGCGAGCGCCGGGTGGCGCGGCGGTGCTTCGAGCGGGCGCTGGAGAGCAATCCGGTTCACGTAGACGCCATTGCTGCGCTCGCCGATGTCGCCGAGCAGGACCAGCAGCCCGACGAAGCGCGCGCGCTCGCGAACCGGGCACGCAAGGTTGCGCCGGATCACGTCACTGCGCGCCTGGTGCTGGCACGGCTGGAATTGCGGGTCGGCAGTCACGCGACCGCAGAGCACCAGTTGCGCGCGTTGCTGGAGCTGCCCGGTGTGCGGCCGGCGAACCAGGCGAGCGCGCGGGCACTGCTGGGCAAGTCGCTGGAAGGCCTCGGTCGTTATGACGAGGCATACCGGGAGTACACGCGGGCCAACGACATCGAGCGCGAGCTGCATGCACCGCGCTATGCGGTCGCCGACGCCGTGAGCTCGCCCGCCACGATCGCGCGCCTGACCGGGTTCATGCAGGACACGGATCCCGCGAACTGGACCAGGCCCGCTCCGGACGATCTGTCGTCACCAGTCTTCCTGGTCGGCTTTCCGCGTTCCGGCACGACCTTGCTCGAGCAGCTGCTGGCCGCGCACCCTGGCATCATCGCGCTGGAGGAGCAGGAGAATTTCGCCGATGCGGTGGGGCCATTGCTGCTTGCTCCCGGTTCACCCGAGCGCTGGGACAAACTGGCTCAATCGGAGCTCGCCGATTTGCGCCGCGCCTACTGGAAGCGAGTCGATGCAGCGCTGGGTACGCGGCTCGATGGGCGGACGTTCATCGACAAGTTGCCCCTCAATTTAGCGCTGCTGCCGCTGATTCATCTGTTGTTTCCGGACGCGAAGATCATTCTCGCGCTGCGCGACCCGCGCGATGTGATCCTGAGCTGCCTGCGAAATCGCTTTGCGATGAATACCGCCATGTTCCAGTTCCTGTCGCCGGAAACGGCGACCGGCTATTACGACGCCGTGATGTCGCTGGCGGACCTGGCGCGGGCCAAGCTGCCGATGGCCGTGCACGAAGTGCGTTACGAGGATGTCGTGAATGACCTGCGCGGCACGGCTCAGAAACTGGTCGCATTCCTGGGTCTCCCATGGAATGACTCGGTCCTGAATCATGTGGAGACCGCGCGTCGCCGCAATCTGCGCACGCCGAGCAGATCCCAGGTCGTGCGCCCGATTTACCGGACGTCGCTTGCGCAGTGGCGCAACTTCGAGCCGCAATTGACGCCGGTCCTGCCGCGGCTCGAACGCTGGGTGCGCAGGTTCGACTACTGGGGCAGCATCTTGTCGAGCAGCTCGAACCCCGAGCGCTCCGAATAGCCTTGCCGGCGGTAGAAATCACGCGCGGCTTCGTTGCCACGCGCGAGCTGCAGCGAGATGTTCCTGCACTCCCTGCGCGTTGCTTCCGCTTCCGTGGCGGCCAGCAGCGCGGAGCCCGCTCCGTGGCCTCGCGCGCGCGGTAGCAGGAAGAACTCGTCGATCTCGGCCGTCAGCCCGAGATGCTCCAGACTGAAAATGAAGACCGCCAGCAGATAGCCGACTGGCCGGCCTTTCTCTTCGGCTATCCACCCGGCACCCAGGCGCGGATCGTTGCATAGCCGGAGCAGTTGCCTGGCGATGCGCGACCCGTCAAAACCCGCGATGTCCTCGAAGATCCAGTACTGCTCCACCAGCGGCAGCAGGCCTGGAATGTCCGCGGCGGTGATTGGCCGGATTTTCACGGCTCAATGCTGAAACGCACCCAGACCTCCGCTGCCACCTCGACATCCCGCGGTGTGAAAAGCAACGGGCTCAATCCTCTTCTGGCCCTGCTTCCGGTAACAATGATTTCCCCGAGATCGCCTCCCGGCGCGATCTGCACGAGATTCTTGTCGTACCACAGTCGCTCCTCGCCCACCTCGATCGGAATCCCGATACGGATCCCGAGCGCCTCGGCAACCGCCAGGCTTTTCGAGCGCGCATCCCTGGCTGCGGCTGCAAGCGCCGGATTTCTGAGCCTCGATTCGTCGTCGACACCTACCTGCACGCTCTCGACCTGCTCCATGCCTGCAGAAACCAGTTCCTGGGCGAGCGCTTCGTAGTCCGTAATTTTCCTTAGCTTGATATCCAGCGTTCGTTCGACTGTGTAACCCTTGAACACGTCGTTATCGTTGCGGTCTGTGTCGTAGACACGACTGATGCGGACGCCGCTCGACTTCACGTCGGTGGCCGCAATCTGAAACTTCGCAGCGACTTCGAGCAGCCGCAGAGTTCTGTCATCTACCGCCTGCTTGATCTTCGCGGTATCCATGCCCTCTTCGGATACATTCATTTCTATCGTGACGAAGTCCGGCGTCACCCGCGCGGAGCCTTCGCCTTTGACGGTTACCTGGTGTTCGATCGCTTCCGCGGCGAATGCCGTTGATGCCGCTACCAGTAGTATCAAGACTGCTAAAATCTTCATCTCGGACCTCCCTGCGCCTTTTCCCAGGACTCGACTTTTCCGTCCACGCGCCGAAACGAAGGATGACACTGCACACGCTTTGTGCCCAGCCAGTGGCGATGCAGCGGCCGGCTGCGCCGGGCGAGCTTGCGCATCAGGTGGCGCCACTCGTACGCAAGCTGCCCGCCGGTCACCGGAATGGGCCGTACGCTGCGTAGCGGGCCGATCTTGCTGCGATCAAATGCGTAGCCGCGCCGGGTCGCTTCGGTGTGTATCACCTGCAGGTACGCATTGATGGCGGAACGCGGGAATGCGTGCGAGCGGAACCGCTCGAGCTGCGGATGGTGCCGGTAACCGCGGGTTTCACCGCGCAGGACGGCCTTTGCGAGCAACGCCTCGCGCCACAGCGCGACCAGCCCCTGCGGATCGAGATAGCGCGGATGCAGGCTCCAGAGCCGCACGGATCGTCAGGCGTGCTTACGGCGCGAACGACTTGCCGTAGACCAGAAACGTTTCATCGCGGATCCAGCCCTGGGATTCGTACAGCGACTGCCCGACGGAATTGGTGCGTGCCGTCGCAAGCTCCATGCGCGCGACGCCGGCTTGCGCGGCGTGCGCCTCGGCCGCTTCCATCAGCCTGCGGCCCGCGCCGGCGCCGCGGGCGGCCTTGCTGACGAAGAGATCGTAGAGGACATAGGTCGGCGCCAGCCGGACCGAGCAGAACGTCGGATAGAGCTGGGTGAAGCCGACGAGTTTGCCATTCTCGTCTTCCGCGACGCAGATGACGGATTCATTGCGCCGCATGCGTTCCTCCAGGTAGCTCCGCGCGCGCCCCAGGTCCGGCGGCTGTTCGTAGAACTGGCGATAGCTGTCGAACAGCGGCGCGATGCCGTCGAGATCGTCAAGCGTCGCGAGGCGGGTCTTGATGGCGGGCATCGATGCGTACCTCGAAAATCCGAATCGTCAGGATGGCGGCAGCGGCAGGCCGTGCATGCGCAGGAACGACAGCTTGTCCCAGTAGCCGCGCTGGAAACGGATCCTGCCGTCCGCGATCTGGAAGAATCCGCAGCCGCGCAGTCCCAGCGGGTCCCGCCATTCGAGGATGGCCCATTCGCCGTCCTCGAACAGGTTCTCGATCATGCAGCTCATGTTCGCCGCCTCGAACCCGGCGGCAAACATGCGGCGAATCGCTTCGCGCCCTGCCACGGGCGCTTCCGGGACCTGGTGGTTGACGGCATGGTCCGCGTAAAGCGCCGCGAGCGCGTCCGCGTCGGCGCGATTGAATGCATCCACCCAGGATTCGACCAGTTGCCGAGGTGTCATCGGAAGCCTCCTGTCGCGTCTTTGTAACGCGCCGGAGGTCCGTATTCAATCGATGGAGCGTTGCTGCTTTTTGGCCGCCTGCTTTCGCATCTCCAGCCGATGGGTGAGCTCGCCAACGATGGAAAGGATGATCCACGTGAGGGCGACGCCGATCCCCGCGGTTCCCCAGAGGCCGAGACCCGCGGCGACGCCGACCGCGGCCGTCATCCAGATGCCCGCCGCGGTGGTCAGGCCCTCGACTTCGCGTTGCGCGGTGAGTTTCAGGATGGCGCCGCCGCCGATGAAGCCGATGCCGGTCGCCAGGCCCTGGACCACGCGCGAGATGCCGGCCGAATCCATGCCGGACTCCTCGCCGGCAATCACGAAAAGAGCGGCTCCCAGGGCCACCAGCATATGCGTCCGGACGCCGGCCGGTTTGCCCGCCCGCTCGCGCTGAATCCCGACGATGGCGCCGAACAGCGCGGCGGCAAGCATCCGGATGACGACGCGCGCCGTCTGCGCGCCGTCGGGCAGCCCGTCCATCAGTTCCTGCATGAACATGTCCATGACTGCAGCTTTACCTCAGCGCGCGCCGGCTTGCCATCCCGCTTTGCCCCGGATCGGTATCAGATGGCGCTGACGAGCACGCCGGCGATGGCAACCGGGCAGAGATAGCGGAGCAGCACCAGCAACAGTGTCCGGATGGCCGGTGACGCGCCGAAATCGGCCGCGGTCGCGTTGCGTTCCAGTCGCCAGCCCACGAACAGGGAAGTCAGCAGGGCGCCGACCGGGAGCAGGATGTTCGAAGCGAAGTAATCGACCAGGTCGAAGACCGTCGACATCCTGAACCGCTCGATCGCGGCGAGCGGATGCAGGTCGCTCCAGTGGTTGAAGGACAGCACGGTGGCGAGTCCGAGCAGCCAGGTCACGGCCGCGACCAGCGAGATGGCGGCGACCCGCTTCATTCCAAACCGCTCCATCAGCCACGCGCCCCCGGGCTCGAGCCCCGCGATGGACGACGAGAGCGCGGCGAACCCGAGCAGCACGAAGAACAGCATTCCGATCAGGTCGCCCGCAGGCATGCCGATGAAGATCGACGGCATGACGATGAATGCGAGTTGCGGACCCTGCGCAGGATCGACATCGGAGCCGAAGACCAGCGGAAAGATCAACAGGCTGGAAAGCACGGATGCCAGGACGATCGAGCACGTCACGACGGCGGCGGAGCGGGGCAGCGACGTCGTCGCGGCGACGTGGCTGCCATACGCGATCATGATCGCCATGCCGACCCCGGTCGCGAAGAACGCCTGCCCGACCGCGGCCAGCACCAGCTCGCCGGAGAGCTGCGAGAAATCAACGTGGGTCAGGAACGCAAGCGCCCGGGACGCATCGCCCTGGTCGAGCGCGACTATCGCGAGCGCCAGCAGGATGCCGAACAGCCCCGGCATCATGATCTTGTTGCCGATTTCGATGCCGCGATGCAGGCCGGCGGCGGAGATGACGAGCGTCGCCGCCATGAAGGCCGCATGCCAGAACATGAGGCGCCAGGGATCGGCGAGCAACGCGCTGAATCGCGCCGTCAGTCCCGCCTGGTCAAGCGACTTAGCGCCGGTCGCGTAGGTCTCGATGTAGGCGAATATCCAGCCGCCGATGACGCTGTAGTAGGTCATGATCAGGAACACGGCGAGCGTGCCGAGCGTTCCGATCGCAGCCCACTTCGGCGAGCGACCGGACGCGATCGCGATGCGGCCGGCGGCAGCCGGCACATTCGGGCCGCCGCGGCGGCCGATCATGAATTCCGAAACCAGCAACGGGATCGCGATCAGCAGACAGGCCATGACGAATACGAGCACGAACAGTCCGCCGCCGTGCTTCCCGGCAAGGAACGGGAAGCGCCACAGCGTCCCGAGGCCGACCGCGGCGCCCGCGACCGACAGGTAAAAGGCGAAGCTGGAGGACCAGGTCTCGATCCGCGTGCCGGAGGTCATGACGGTTGCCCGTCGAGACCCGCGGCGGCGTCCTGCAACCAGTCGAACAGGTGCTTTGCGACGGCGCGGTCGACCAGCAGCTCGAATCGGTCTGGTGATGTGCGTCGCAGCATGACCGGCAGCTGCGCGAACCGCGTGCGCGCACAGGCGTCATCGCCGAAGGCCGCGAAATCGAGTGCGCAGCCGCGGACCAGGATGTCGAGCGCACGCGGACCCTCCACCACGATACCAGCATGAGCGTCGGAGAGATCGGTGACCGCACCGGCGCGTTTTGCACAGGCCGAGCGCGCCGCATCCGCCAGTTCCGCACCATGGTGCCCGACGGAAATCAGCAGCCAGCTGTCAGGCCCGACCCGGCAATAAACGGGATCCTCTCCGAGCCAGGTGTTCATCGTCTGCGGGACGGGGCGGTCCGCGATGCGCAGCCTGCCGAGCGATTTCTGCGAATCCTGCGCGAGCCGCAGCAGCACGACCGTGCGCTGGAGCTGCACCTCGAGACGCAGGAGATCGCCATAGACGCGTCCTCCGGCAGGCAGTGCCGATTGCCCGACCAGCGAGCGGATGGGATCAGGCATGCAGGCGCTCTCCTGCCGGGTCATAGAAGGATGTCGTCACGATAGTCGCCGGACCCTGGCGCTCGAGGTCGTGCACCGTGACCATTTCACCGAGGCGCGCGCGACCACCGCGCAGCAAGGCAAGCGCTATGGGGCGATCGAGATTCGGCGACATGGCAGCCGAAGTCACCCAGCCGTCACTGCCCTCGGTCGTGCCGGCGAAGCGAACATGCGCGCCGGGTTGCAGCAGGTCGGCACCGGCCGCGGTGAGACCGATGAGCTGCAGGCGATCGGCGCGCTGGTTGGCGGGGCGGGCGAGGGAGCGCTTGCCGATGAAGTCCGCGGTTTTTCGCGCCGCCACGTCGCCCCAGCCCACGTCGGCGGGCGTGCTGGTGCTGTCGGTATCGACGCCCACGTGCAGGAAGCCTTTTTCGAGCCGCAGCAACAGCAGCGTTTCGATGCCGTAGGGAGTGATGTCCCTCCCGGCACCCGCGCTCATCAGTGCCTCCCACAGTGCGCTACCGTAGCGCGCAGGCACGTGGACCTCGTAGCCCAGCTCGCCCGAAAAGCTGACGCGGTAAAGTCGCGTATCGACGCCCGCGAACCGGCCCTCGCGCACGCTCATGTGCGGCAACGATTCCGCATCGATCGCGATGTCGGTCTCGAAGCAGGACAGCACCTCCCGCGCGCGTGGCCCGGACAGTGTGATCGCGGCCCATTGCGTCGTCACGGGCACGACGAATACATTCATCTGCGGCCATTCGCACTGCCGCCATTCCTCGAGCCAGGCCGCGATCCGCGTCGCGCCGCCGGAGGTCGTCGTGACGACGAAGCGCTCGGGGCCGAGACGCGCGATCGTGCCGTCGTCGATGACCACGCCGGCTTCGTTCAGCATCAGGCCATAGCGCAGCCGTCCCGGCTCGAGCGTGCGCACGTTGTTGATGTAGAACCCGTCGAGGAAGCGCGCGGCATCGGGACCGGTCACCTCGATCTTGCCAAGCGGGGATGCGTCGAAGATCCCGGCACTGGTGCGCACCGCGAGCGCCTCGCGGCGGACTGCCTCCGGCAGCGATTCGCCTGGTCGCGGATAGCAGGCCGGACGCATCCAGCCGCCGGCCTCCCACCAGTGCGCGCCCTGTATTGCGTGGGCCTCATGCGCCGGCATCAGGCGACGCGGCGCGTAGCGTTCGCCGGTCTGCCGTCCGGCCACGGCGCCGAGCGCAACCGGCGTATACGGCGGTCGATAAGTGGTCATGCCGAGGTCGGCCGGCATGCGCCCGGTCAGCTCTGCGAACGCCAGCAGCGTATTCAGGTTGCCGGTCTTGCCCTGGTCCACCGACATCCCGGCCGTGGTATAGCGCTTGACCAGCTCGATGTGATCGAAGCCCTCAGCAATGGCGAGCTCGACGTCGGCAACCGTCACATCATGCTGGAAATCGAGCCATTGACGGCTGCTGCGGCCGGCAGGCGGGCGTCGTGTTGCGTCGACCGCGGCCGAAACCGGCGGTTCTTCGACGACAGCTTCGCGCACCAGCGGATCCTGTGCCTTGCCGGCCTGGGCGAGCGCCGCGTAAGCGGCGCGGGACGCGTCGGCGAACGTCTGGGCCAGCGTAGCGCAGCCGGCGAGCGCGCCTGCGCAAGCGAGCGGCGGACGCGGATCGCGCGGCAGGTAGCATTGACGTTCGGGGTCGTACACGAGCGCGCTTCGCGTCTGCGAGTAAAGATGCAGCGTCGCCGCCCAGCCGCCGGACATGCCGAGGGCATCACATGCGATCTCGCGCGGATCGTCACCGTTCGTGCTGACGACGATGCCGCGCAGTGACCGGCGGCCGCGGCCCCGCAGCACCACGGTACCGGCGCTGACCTCGACTCCGTGCTCGCGCAGCGCCCCGGCCAGCACGGGCGGCGGCGCCCTGCGGCTGTCCACGATGTGCGGAACGGTGACGCCGGCGACCGCGAGATCGAGCGCCGCGAGATAGGCCGAATCATTGTTGGTCGCGAACGCGATGCGCCGGCCGGCAGCGACGCCGTAGCGGTTCGCGTACTGGCGCACGGCGCCCGCGAGCATCATGCCGGGAAGGTCGTTGCGCTCGAACACAAGCGGCTGTTCGATCGCGCCGGTTGCGAGCAGCACCTGGCGCGCATGCACGCGCCAGTATCGCTGGCTCACCGTGCGCTCCGGGCCGTGCAGATCGAGTCGCTGCACCAGCCCGGCGGTGCCATGGTCGTAGAGCCCGAAACAAGTCGTGCCATTCAGCAGCGTGACGTTCCGGGAGGCGGCGAGTTCGCCGAGCACGCTCGCGAGCCAGACGACCGGCGGTGCGTCGTTGATCGTGACGGCGGAGCCGAGCAGCGACGCGCCGCATTCGAAATCCTGTTCGGCGAGCAGCACGACAAGTCCCGCGCGCGCCGCGATTTGCGCGGCCAGCAATCCTGCGGGACCGCCACCGACGACCAGCAGGTCGCAGTGCGCATTGACCGCGTCGTAGCGCGCGGGATCCGGCAGTCGCGGCGCCGCCGCGAGACCGGCCACGCGGCGGATCCACGGCTCGTAGAACTGCCACGACGGCCAGGTGAAAGTCTTGTTGTAGAAGCCGGCGCGCCAGAGTGGCGCGGTCATGTCGAAGATGCGTCCGAGATCGAAGCGGACGCCGGGCCAGGCATTCTGCGCGCGGACCTCGAGCCCATTGCGGACCGGAATCATCGTGGCGCGCACGGACGGTTCGCATTCCGCGCCCTGGCCGAGCGTAACCAGCGCATTCGGCTCCTCGACGCCGGCGGATAGCAGGCCGCGCGGCCGGTGGAATTTCATGCTGCGCCCGACGATGCGGACATTGTTCGCCAGCAGCGCCGAGGCGACGGTGTCGCCGGCAAATGCGGTGAGCGCCCGGCCGTTCCAGCGGAAGCCGAAGGTCTGGTTGCGATCGATGTGACCGCCCTGGGAGAGGCGATAGCCCATCAGTGCGCCACGCCGGATGCGGCGCCCTCGTCCACCAGGGCACCGGTTGCAAAGCGATCGAGACCGAAGTCCGCGATCAGCTCATGCGCCCGGCCATTGGCGATGGTCCATGCCATCGTTTCGCCGGCGGCGGGTATCGCCTTGTAGCCGCCCGTGCCCCAGCCGGCGCTGACGTACAGGCCGGCAACCGGCGTCACGCCCATGATCGGGCTCGTGTCCGGCGAGATGTCCACGATTCCCGCCCATTGGCGCATGACCCGCAGCCGGCTGAGGCAGGGAAACAGCTCCACGGCGGATTGCGCATTGGCCTCGAAATTCGGGAGGCCGCCGCGCTGCGCATAGGACGCATGCACATCCGCGCCGCCGCCGATCACGACCTCGCCGCGGTCCGACTGGCTGACGTATACGTGGATCGCCGCCGACATCATGACCGTGTTCAGCAGCGGCTTGACCGGCTCCGTCACCATCGCCTGCAGCGCGAGGCTCGTGATCGGCAGCCGCACGCCGGCCTTGGCGGCGAGCACGCTCGAATGCCCGGCGACCGCGAGGCACACTTTCGCCGCCGTGATCGGGCCGCGCGTCGTCTCGACGCCTTTCACGTGGCCGCGCTCGATGCGAAAGCCCGTGACTTCGCAGCCCTGCACGATGTCCACGCCGAGGCCGGAGGCCGCGCGTGCAAACGCCCAGACGACCGCATCGTGGCGCGAGATGCCGCCGCGCCACTGCGCAGCGCCCCCCATGACGGGGTAACGACAGTCGATATCGAGCATGGGCTCGATGCGGCGAAGTTCCGCCGGCGTCAGCATCTCCGCGTCCACGCCATTCATCCGGATGGCGTTCACCGTCCGGCGCTGGAATTCGAGTTCGTGCGGACTGTGTGCAAGCGTAATCTTGCCGCGCTGGCTCAGCATGATGTTGTAGTTGAGTTCGCGCCCGAGGTCTTCGTACAGCCGGAGCGAGCGTTCGAAGAACTTCGAGCTCGACAGGTAGAAGTAATCCGAGCGCGTGACCTGGGTGTTGCGCCCGGAGTTTCCGTGGCCGATCGCGTTTTTCTCGAGCACGGCGATGCGGCGCATGCCGTGCACCTTCGCGAGGAAATACGCGGTGGCGAGTCCGTGGCCGCCGCCGCCGATGATCACGGCGTCGTAGGCGGGCTTTGGTTCCGCAGCGCGGATGGCCCGCGGCCATTCGCGCTGGCCGTTGACCGCGTGCCGGGCGAGGGCCAAGAATGAGTAGCGTTGCATCGTGTAACCCGGCGGAATGATAGAGCATGCTTCGGATTGATTGCCCGTGGTGCGGAGTCCGCGACGAACCGGAGTTCAGCTACGGCGGGGAAGCGCATGTGGCGCGACCGGAGGCCGGCTGCAGCGACGAGGAATGGGCGCAATACCTGTTCTACCGCTCGAATCCGCAGGGCAGCCACGCCGAGCGCTGGTGTCACAGCCACGGCTGCGGGCAGTGGTTCAACGTGCTGCGCGACACCGTGACGCACGAGATTGTCGCCGTATACCGGATGGGCGAGCCGCTGCCGCAAACGGCCTGATTCCCGTCAGCCCCGGTCGGGCACCAGCCCGTCCCGGCGCATCCGGTCGAGTCGCTCGCGTTCCTGTGCCACCGTGGCGCGCACGTCGGCGAGCAGCGCCTGGAAGTCCTGCCGCTCCTTCAGCGGCTCGAATGCCGGCTCGCCATCGATCAGGAACTGCCACTTGTGGATGTAGACGCCGAATCGGGACTGGCGCTGCAGGATGGCCATGGCTTCCTCCTGCCGGCCGAGCAGTGCGAGCGCCAATGCGCGGGCGTCATTGAGCCAGATCTCGCCCCGGCCGTAGCGGGTGATCTGCACCTCGGCGTCCGCCAGCAGCGCTTCGGCCAATGCGCGTGCGCGGGTTTCCTGGCCGGTCGCCATCAGCAGGTCGGCGACTCCCGCGACGCCTATGCCCTGATCGAGCTGACCGAGCAGTACCGGTTCGTCGCCTTCCCAGGACACGGCGGCCCAGTCCTCGAGCGTCCGGATCGCTCGCTCGTATTCGCCGGTCGTGCGCGCATGCATGCGGATCGCGCGCGAGATCATGGACTCCAGCCAGGGATGCGGCGACCCTTCGGCGACGATCGCGTACGCGGCCTCGCCCGCCTTGCGCCAGTCCTTGCGCAACAGGTGCAGCGACAGCCAGCCGTAGGGGGGTGTCTTCCCGATGTTCCGGTAGGCTGACTGCGCGGCCGCGACGTCGCCCAGGTCCAGATAGCAGATGGCGAGCTGCCGCAACGCCAGTTCGTTGCCGGGGTCGAGCGCTACGGCCTGCTCCGCGAGCTTCGCGGATTCCACGTGCCTGGCGGGCATCAGCCAGTAAACTTCGGCGAGCCGCAGCAGCGCGGGCACGTACAGCGGATCGCGCTGCAGCACCGATTCCAGCAGCCGCGCTGCCTGCTCGCGATCGCCCGGGCCGAACAGCAGATAAGTCGCCTTGATCACGTCGAGACGCGGTTCCAGCGGGTTCAGCCTGCGCGCCTTCTCGATCATCTCGAGCGCTTCGCGGCGCCGCGCGGCGCTCTGGAACAGCACCGTGGCGAGACCTTCATAGCCGCGCGTGTAGTTGGGCGCCGAGGCGAGTCCGCGTCGCAGATCCGCATCGGCCGCAGCCAGGTCGAAGTAAATCTTCAGGTAGCCGCGTTCGATGTAGGCTTCGCCGTTCTGCGGAGCCAGTGCGATGGCCTGGTCGAGCAGGCCCATCGCCTCGCCGATGACCGCCGGAAAGCGCTGCTTCCGATCGTCGGCAGGCGACTGCTCGGCGAGGGCCACCCGGGCTCGGGCCAGCAGGACATAGGCTGCGGCGAATTTCGGGTCATGCCGGATCGAGGCGCGGAGCGACTCGATTGCCGCCGGCAGGTCGGTCACGCGCAGGCTCGCGAGCAACGCGCGGCCGCGCAGGAACGCAAAGTAGGCGTCGTAATCTTCGGTGGCGCCCTGCTGCAGGCTGGCAACGGCATCGGTTCCCGCGTCGAGGGTGATCTGCATGGCGCGCGCGACTTCGATCGCGATCTCGTCCTGCATGGCGAAGACATCCTGCGGGGCGCGATTGAACTGCATGGACCAGACGCTGGCGCCGGTTTCGGCGTCGACCAGACTCGAGGTGACGCGCAGGCTCTGCCCATCGGTCTGCACGCTGCCCTCGAGCAGGTATCGCACGTTCAGCCTGCGGCCGATCACGCGCAAATCTTCGTTGCGGTCCCGGAAGGCAAACGAGGAGCCCCGCGCGATGACCGTGAGCCCCGGGAAACGCGCGAGCTGGTGCAGCACCGTTTCCGGAATTCCTTGCGCGAGGATGTCCGTTCCCGCCGAGCCGCCACGGTCCTCGAAGGCCAGGACGGCGACACTGCGGGCGGGCAGGGGCGTGGTTGACACCGCCTCGTCGCCTGGAACCGCTGCGCGTTCCCGATCGAGCAGCAGCCAGGCGCCGGTTGCGGCGACGAGTGCGAGCGCCAGCACCGGCAACAGGAAACGCCGGCGTTTGTCCGCCGCGGCCGGTGCCGCAAGAGTGGCTTCCAGAGCGGCGCCTGCGCCATCGATCCGCACGACTTCGGGCAGCAGGCGATAGCCGCGGCCCCGGACGCCTGCGACATAACGCGGCGACTTCGAATCGTCGCCCAGGCTGTCGCGCAGCAGTTTGATCCGCTGGCTGACGGTTTCCGGGCTCACGACGAGCCCGGGCCATACGCGATTCATCAAATCATCGGGCGAAACGACGCTCGGCGCGGCTTCGATCAGCGCCACCAGCAGGTCGAAGCTCAGTTTTGGCAGCGCCAGATTGACGCCGGCGCGGGCAACCGCTACCCGGCCCGTATCTACGACCAGGTCGTCGACCCGGTATACGGCGGCATGGGGCTGCCTGGAAACGGATTCCACTGGACTCGGCGGCTGCATGGGGCCTTGCTTGACACCATTCTCGGGCGGGGAGCAGTCTAATGCACACCACGGGGAGTGCAGTCATGGATGTCAGACAGTTTGTAGCTGCGGCTGCTGCTGCGACCGTATGCGCGACCTCTCTTGCCGGCACGGCCTGGGCCTGCGGCGACAAGCTGGTCGCATTGGGCGGCGGCGTCGGATTCGAGCGGGTGATGGTGAGCCGGAACCCCGGCCATATCGTGCTGCTGCTCGAACCGGCGAGCGGGCTCGCAGTGGCCAATGAGAAATTCAATCTCGCCGCATCGCTGTCACTCGCCGGTCATGAAGTATTCATCGCGAAGAACGCCGACGACCTGCGCGCACAGCGCGGCCAGATGGCGCCCGACCTGATCCTGGTGGATGCGGAACGCGCGAACCAGCTCCAGTTCCAGGCGACTGCGGGCGGTGCCGATCCCATGATCATGCCGGTCGTCTATCCCACCGGCCGGGGCGAGGCCGAGGTCGCGGAACAGCAAACCGGTTGCGTGACCGTCGCCGGTGGCCGCAAGGGTTCGCAGTTGCTGAAGGCGGTGGAAAAGGCGCTCAAGCTTCGCAGCCGCGGCCTGCCGATGACCTGCGAGAAGGGCGCAGACAGCCAGCAGGCATGAACCCGCACCGGATGCGTCGTACTCGCGCCCTGATCGCGAGCGTCGCGGCCGCATCGTGCCTGGCCGCCACTCCGTCGATCGCTCACGCGCAGGCCTGGCTCCCGGAAAAGGGCAGCAGCAGCTATTCGTTCGACTACACGAGCGTGCTCAACAAGAAGCACTACACGCCGACCGGCGCGGAAGTGGACGTCGGCCATACCAGCATCGAGATCCTGAGTATCGGCGGAAGCTACAGTCCGAGCGATCGGGTGCAGATCAGCGCGTCGCTGCCCTACGTCAATTCGCGCTACATTGGCCCCGGCGGCGGCGGCCATGACACCGAGCAGGACAATGGTCAGTGGCACGGGACCGTGACCGATCTGCAGCTCACGGTCCATTACCAGGTGACCGACGGCCCGATCGCATGGGCTCCTTATATCGGCTTCGTCATACCGACCACCGATTACGAGACCTTCGGCCACTCGGCAGCCGGCCGCGAGCTCGAAGAATACTGGCTGGGGTTTTACGCCGCCGCCAGCCTCAACGAATGGATCCCGCGCACCTATGTGCAGATTCTGGGCAACTACGCCTTCGTCGAGAAGGTGCGGGACATCGCCCACGATCGCAGCAATGCCAGCCTCGAGATCGGCCATTTCCTGAACGATGCCTGGAGCCTCCGGGCGCTGGTCACACGGCAGTGGACCCACGGCGGGATCGACGTGCCCGTGCCCCTCACCAGCCCGCTGTTCCCGGATCACGACCGCCTGGCGGCCGAAGAACTGCTGAATGTCGGTGCCGGCGTGTCCTGGAGCCTGAACGAGCGGATGAGCCTGTACGGGCTTTACCTTCAGTCCATCGAAGGCACCAACGCCCACAAGGTGCACCACCGCGTTTCGCTCGGCGTGAGTTACGGCGGCAGCGCCCACTGATCGGCCGGCACCGGCCGCCTTCACGACATTTCACCCAATCTTCACCCGGCCGTCATGCACGGACGGGCCTCCCCGGCGAGCCTGAACTCGCGACGCACCGCGTCGTCCGCTCCGAGCAGGGCGGTTCAGGAATCGCGGCCTCCGGGCCCGGGAGTCAGCCATGTTCAGGAATCAGACACCTATCGGTCACCGGCCGGTTCGCGCCCGGTGGCTGCCGTTGCTTGTGGTCATTGCGCCGCTTGCGGCCGGCGCGGATGTCATCGCCTTGTTCGACGAGGTGACCGACCGGGCGGTGACGCCGGTCGGCGTGTCGTTCCCGGCAGTTACGCCGGAGGAAATGAGGACTATCTTCGCCAATGACTTCGCCGCCGTGCACGTGGCCATGTACGACGCGGTCGTCGCGATCAGCGGCGGCTACGACTATTTCTCGAGCGTGCCGACCACGCCGGCCGCCGGCGCCTCGACGGACGCGGCCGCCGCATCCGCTGCCTGCGGCGTGCTGCGAGGCCTGTTCCCCAACCGTGCGCCGCAGTACGAGACCGCCTGCCAGGCCTACCTCGCGGCGCTTCCCGATGGCGACGCGAAGACGCGCGGCATCGCGATCGGCGCCGAAGTGGCGGCGGGGACGCTCGCGTCACGGGCCAACGACGGGCGGATGACGGCGGTCGCGTACGTGCCGGGCAGCGATCCGGGCGATTTCCGGGGCGTGAACCCGGCCATGCCGTTCCTGCCGTTCGTGCGGCCGTTCGTGCTGACGAGCGCCTCGCAGTTCCGTGCGGATGGACCGCCTGCCCTGACGAGCCATACCTATGCCGCCGATCTGAACGAGGTGAAGGCCTACGGTTCAGCGGCGAGCACGGTGCGTTCGGCGGAGCAGACAGACCTCGCGCGCTTCAATACGGAGCCGCCGCCGCGCTTCTGGCCGCGCAACCTGCGGCGGTTTGTCAGCGACGGTCGCAGCACGGTCGAGAATGCACGGCTGATGGCGATGATCTGGGTCGCGCAGGCGGATGCCGTGCTCGGGTGCTTTGAATCGAAGTACTACTTCGATTTCTGGCGCCCCACCAGCGCGATCACCCTCGCTGATACGGATGGCAATCCCGCGACGGTCGCGGATGCGGGCTGGACGCCGGTCGTTCCGACACCCAACCATCCGGAATACCCGGCGGCGCATGCCTGCACCGCCGCGTCGGTCGGTACGGTGCTCGACGCGTTCTTTGGCAATCCCAATATCGATTTCAGCATGGACAGCACGGTCGCCGGGCTGGCGAGCCCGGTTCGTCAGTACCATTCGACCCGTGACTTCGTGAAGGACCTGAAGCTCGCGCGCATCTACGGTGGCATGCACTACCGGACGTCCTCCGATCACGGCGCGGTGCTCGGCAAACGGGTCGGAAAACTTGTGGCCAAGGACTATTTCCGCAAGAACAAGACCCACCCCGACAAATAGGCTTGCCGGGATGTGCGGCGCCGGATGCGCAAGCGTCCGGCGCTTCCATGCGCATCAAGGTTCGCGGATGAGCCGCGTTCGGCCGAACGTGCGCATCCCCCTGGAATGCCATCGACCGGAACGCAGGCATCAACTCACGCGGATCGCAGGCTGTCAATCCGGGCGGGCGTGCCCGTCAGCGCTTGCTCGATCTGCTGCCCTTGGCTCGCGACTTGGTGCGCGCGCGGGTTTGCCGGCGCGGCACTTTGCCGCCCGCGCGGCGCGCCTGCGAGAGCCCGATCGCGATCGCCTGTTTCCGGCTCGTCACTTTTTTGCCGGAACCGCCGCTGCGCAGCGTGCCGCGCTTGCGCTCCTTCATCGCCTTCCTGACTTTTGTCGACGCCTTCTTGCCGTACCTGGCCATCTTTGACCTTGTATCAAAGAATCCCGGCCGACGACTGTCCGTGCAGCGCGAAGTCCACATCCGGGGTTGCCTTCCTTTCGTCAATCTGGTACCTTGTGTGACAAAGGTACCTTCATACACACCTTGCCCGTTCGCAAACCACAGACTCGCATGGCAATAGACGAAAAATTCAGCTCCATTCGCAAGGGTCTGCTCGAATTTCTCCTGCTCAGGATCATTTCGGCGGACAAGGTCTACGTCGCCGAAATGCTCGAGCGGCTCAGTGCGACCCAGTTTGCGACGCAGGAGGGCACGCTATACCCGCTGCTCAGCAAGTTGCGCCGCGAGGAACTCCTCGATTACGACTGGCGCGAGTCCGACGCGGGGCCGCCGCGCAAGTATTACAAGCTGACTGCGAAAGGCAGGACTCAGCTTGCGGAACTCAACCGCTACTGGAAGCGCATCAATACGACCATCGAAGAACTGGGACATTCCGAATGAACACCGTGATCACCGTCAACCTCAATGGCAACGCCTACCAGCTCGACGAGCGGGGCTTCGAGTCGCTGCGCGCCTATCTCGACAGTGCGGAGGCCCAGCTCGCGAGCAATCCGGATAAGGCTGAGATCCTGTCGGACATCGAACAGGCGATCGCCGACAAGTGCCGGCGCTACCTGAATCCGCACAAAAGCGTGGTCGTCGCCGTTGAGCTCGACCGGATACTGGCCGAGATGGGGCCGGTCGAGTCGGAGACCGGCGAAACGGCGGCGGATTCTGAAGGGCAGCGCAATGCGCCAGACACCCCCCAGTCACGCGCGGATGCGCCACGCCGCCTTTATCAGATACGCGAAGGATCGATGATCAGCGGCGTATGCAATGGCCTCGCGGCGTACTTCAGTGTCGACGTCACGATCGTGCGGATCGTCTTCGTCGCGTTGACCATCCTCACCGGCAGCCTCTGGATACTGGCTTACATCCTGATGATGTTCATCATTCCCGATGCAACCACCTCCGAGGAACGGGCAGCGGCGCACGGGCAACCGTTCAATGCACAGCAACTGGTCGATGGGGCAAAAGAGCGCTATGCCGAGTTTCGCCAGCAGCTGCGCCGTGAGCGACGTGCTGCGGCGGCCGAGCGTGCGTTCTGGCGCGGGGAGCGCGCGTACGAGGAGGTGGGCTACGCGACACGCGTGGTGGCGGGCTTCATGGTCCCCGTCTTCACACTCATCGGCGCCGCCCTGTTTGTCGTCGTCATCATCGCGATCGTGTCGCTGTTCAAAACGGGGGGCATTTTCGATTGGGCGCTGCCGCCCGAGATCCCGGTGTGGGGCGCGATCGTCATCCTCGCAATCGTCTACCAGGCCGTGCACATGCCGTTGCGTGCGGCGAGTCGCGCGTCGTATGAGGCTTCGGCGGGCCAGCGGCATGGCTGGCTGGCCGCGGCAGACGGCGTGCTGTGGCTGGGTTTCGCGGCATTGTTCTTCTGGCTTGCTTACCTGTTCATACCGGATGTGCGGTCACTTTTTGAAAGCGTGCCGTTCGAGTGGAGGCATCCACTGGACGCGTGGCATGCATTCTGAGGAAACACCGGTCACTCCGGCTGTTTGTAAACCACGCCGCCCTTCATCACGAAGCGCACGTCCTCCAGGAACCTGATGTCGTCGAGCGGGTTGCCGGCGACCGCAATCAGGTCCGCGAGCAGCCCCGTTTCGATCTTTCCGCGGTCCGGCGTGTCCAACAGCTCCGCGTTGACCAGGGTCGCGGATCGGATCGCTTTCAGCGGCGACTGTCCATACTTTACCCGTGCGGTGAATTCCTTCGCATTGTCGCCGTGCGCGAACACGCCGGCATCGGTGCCGAAGGAAATCTTCAGCCCCTGCTGAACGGCGCGGCGGAAGCTCGCGATCGCCTGCGGGTGCAGGAACTCCTGCTTCTTAGCCAGCGCCTCCGGCAGCGCCACGGTCTGGAGCGTCTCGAGGAGGTACAGGTTTGGCACGACGAAGCTGCCGTTCTTCTTGATGATGCGCGCGGCTTCGTCCGTCATCATCGAGTTGTGTTCGATACTGTCGATGCCGGCTTCGCTCGCCGCGATGATGCCCTCCGTGCCGTGAGCGTGCGCGGCGATGCGCAGTCCGTGCCGATGGGTTTCCTCGGCAGCCGCGCGCAGCTCTTCGCTGGAGAACTGCTGCGCGCCGACCGGGCCTCCAAAGGAAAGCACGCCTGCGGTCGCACAGATCTTGATGACCCTGGCCCCGTGCTTGATCTGGTAGCGGATGGCCTTCAGCACGCCGTCGACGCCGTCGGCCACGCCCGAGACGTAATTCGGCGGCTCGATCCCGGGCCCGAAGCCGGTCATGTCGCAGTGTCCGCCGGTGATCGATATCGCATGGCCGGCCGGGATCATGCGCGGGCCGATCACCGAGCCACCGTCGATTGCGCGCATCAGCGCAACGTCCGAGAAGCCGAAGCCCGTGCCGAGATCGCGCACGGTCGTGAAACCCGCGAGCAGCGTCGCTTTCGCGGTCGGCACGCCACGAAGCGCGAATTCGCCGGCCGTGAAGCGTACGGTCTCGGTTTCCCAGCCGTCGACGAGTTCGTAATTCAGGTGGGTGTGGGAATCCATCAGGCCAGGCAGCAGCGTCTGGCCGTCGAGCCGGAGCGTGCGCGCGCCGGTCGGGCGCGTCGCCGGGTTGATCGCGGCGATCCTGTCGCCCTCGACGACGATGACGGCGGGCGTGACCATCCGGCCCGCGGCGACGTCGAGGTAGCGCGCCGCCTCGATGACGACGGTTTCGGCGGTTGCGGACGGGGCGGCGAACATCGCGCACGCGGCGGCCAGTGCGATCAGTCTGTAGATGTGTGGCATGGGGCGGGATTGTATGCCACGGGCCTCCGGTACAATCCAGCCGATGCCACTGTCCATCGTCATTCTGGCCGCAGGCCAGGGCAAGCGCATGGCGAGCGACCTGCCGAAGGTTCTCCAGCCGATTGCCGGACGGCCGATGCTTGCACATGTCATCGATGCCGCCAGGAGCCTCGAACCCGCCGCCATAGTTGTCGTGCATGGCCACGGTGCCGGGCGCGTGCGCGAGGCTTTTCCGGCCGCCGACATCCGCTGGGTGCTGCAGGCGGAACAGAAGGGCACCGGACATGCCGTCATGCAGGCGATGCCCGGCGTTCCCGACGACCACACGGTGCTCGTGCTGTTTGGCGACGTGCCGCTGGTACGGGCTGCCGCGCTCGGCGGCCTCGTCGCCCGATCCGGCGGGCAGTCGCTCGCGCTGCTATCGGCGGTGCTTCCGGATCCGGCCGGTTACGGGCGCGTCATACGCGATGCCGCGGGACAAGCGGTCCGGATTGTCGAGGAGAAAGACGCAAGCGGGCCGGAGCGCACCATCGCCGAGATCAATACCGGCATCCTCGCGGCGCCCGCGGTCAGACTGCGTGCCTGGCTCGCGGCGCTGAAGGCTGATAATGCACAGAGCGAGTATTATCTGACCGATTGCGTAAGCGCCGCGGTGCGGGACGGCTGCGCGGTCGAGGCGGTCATCGCGGACACGTCGGCGGAGGTCCTTGGCGTGAACGACAAGGTTCAGCTCGCTGAAGTCGAAACGGCGCATCGGCGTGCGCAGGCGCAGGAGCTGATGCGCGCGGGCGTCACCGTCATCGATCCCGCGCGCATCGATATCCGCGGCGACGTCTGCTGCGGCCGCGACGTCGAACTCGACATCAACGTCATCCTGGCCGGCAACGTGAAGCTCGGCGACCGCGTAAAGGTCGGACCCGGCTGCGTGCTGCGCGATTGCGAGATCGGCGCGGACACGGAGATCCGCGCGCACAGCGTTGTCGAAGGCGCCATCACCGGCGCGCGCTGCGTGATCGGCCCGTTCGCGCGCCTGCGTCCGGGCACGCAACTTGCCGATGCCGTGCACGTCGGCAACTTCGTGGAGATCAAGAACAGCGAACTCGGCGCCGGCAGCAAGGCGAACCACCTGAGCTATGTTGGCGATACGAGCGTCGGCTCGGCGGTGAATGTCGGCGCCGGCACAGTCACCTGCAATTACGACGGCGCCAGCAAGCACCGCACCACCATTGGCGACGGCGCCTTCATCGGATCCGGCACGATGCTGGTCGCGCCGGTGACGGTCGGCGAACAGGCGACCATCGGCGCGGGTTCGACAATCACGCGGCCCGCGCCGGCCGGCAAGCTGACCGTGGAACGCGGCCGCCAGCAGACGATCGAGAACTGGAAGCGGCCGGAAAAAAAGAAGGAGTAGGGCATCCGATGAGCCCCGGAACGGGCGGTCGAGGGCCGGGTTCGGATTTCAGGCTGGAGCCGCGCGAGGGTTACCTGTATCTGCATCTCGAGCCGGGATTCGAGATGACCCCCGCGAGCATGGAGAACATCTGGATGACGATCAGCGATGCCTGCCGCAAGCACGGGCTGCGGCGCGTGCTCGCGGAAGGCGAGAATGTCCGACGCCGGCTGACGACGATGGAGTCCTTCGATCATGCCGGGCTGGCCGCGCGGCTCATGCCGGGGCTCTCGGTCGCCTGCTGTTTCCGCGGATTCGTGCCGGACCAGCAGACCGATTTCTTCCGCACCGCCGCGATGAACCGCGGCGTTCGCACCGAGTTCTTCCAGGACCTGAACGACGCACTGCGCTGGCTCGGTGCGGGCCCGGAGCCGCCGCCAGGCACGACCGGGTGAGTGGCGGGCACATGCCCGGCGGCATTGGAATAGAATGTGCCGACGGCGGCCGGAACCCCCTTCCGGCCTGAGGTCCAGTCGTCCATGTGTGGCATCGTCGGTGCGGTCGCTGACCGCGACATCGTCCCGATCCTCGTCGCAGGCCTGAAGCGCCTTGAATACCGCGGTTACGATTCGGCCGGCGTCGCCGTGCTGACTGGCAACGCCGAGGTGGCGCGGCTGCGCGCGGTCGGCAAGGTGGCAAAGCTGTCCGAAGCGCTGATCGCGACACCGACCTCCGGCCACCTCGGTATCGCCCACACGCGCTGGGCCACCCACGGCGTGCCGAACGAGCGCAATGCCCATCCGCACATTTCGCGGGACGGCGTCGCGATCGTGCACAACGGCATCATCGAGAATCACGAGGAACTGCACTCGGACCTCGAGCGGCTTGGCTATAGCTTCACGTCCGACACCGATACGGAAGTCATCGCGCACCGGATTCATCATCACCTCGCCGGTTCTGTCGACCTGTTCGGCGCGGTGCGAAAGACCGTCGCGGAACTGCGTGGCGCCTATTCGCTCGCCGTGATGTGGGGCAAGGACCCGGATTGCATCGTGCTCGCGCGGGTCGGTTGCCCGGCCCTGATCGGTGTCGGCAAGGACGAGAATTTCGTCGCCTCCGACATCGCCGCGCTGCTGCCGGTGACGCGCCGGTTCATCGTGCTGGAGGAGGGCGACGTCGCCTGCATTCGGCGCCGGAGCATCGAAATCGTCGATGCGGATGGCCGCAAAGTCGAACGGCCGCCGTACGAGTCGGAGCAATCCGCTGAAGCCGCGGAGCGCGGCGCCTACGCCCATTTCATGCTGAAGGAGATCCACGAGCAGCCGCGCGCAGTCGCGCAGACGCTCGAGGAACGCGTGGCCGGCGGCCGCCTGCTGGCGCAGGCCTTCGGACCGGCTGCACTGGACGTGCTGAAGCGCACGACGTCCGTGCACATCGTCGCCTGCGGCACCAGCTACCACGCGGGCGTGGTCGCGGGTTATTTCATCGAGCAGCTCTGCCGGGTGCCCTGCCGCGTGGAGATTGCGAGCGAATTCCGTTACCGCGATCCGGTCGTGCCTGCGAACACCCTGTTCGTCTCGATATCCCAGTCGGGCGAGACCGCCGACACGCTCGCGGCGCTCCGACTGTCGCGCAAGGCGGGTTTCCTGTCGACGCTCGCGATCTGCAACGTGCCTGAAAGTTCGCTGGTGCGAGAATCGGGGCTGGTGCTGCTGACCCGCGCCGGCCCGGAGATTGGCGTCGCCTCCACCAAGGCCTTCACGACCCAGCTTGCCGCGCTCGGCATGCTGGTCATCGCGATCGGCAAGCATCACGGCCTGTCGCCGGAGCGCGAAAGGACGCTGGTGCAGCGGCTGCTCGAACTGCCCGCGATGCTCGAGCAGACGCTCGCACTCGACCCGGTCATCCGCGAGCTGGCGCGGGAGATCGCGCCGAAACACCACGCGCTGTTTCTCGGCCGCGGCGCGATGTTCCCGATCGCGATGGAAGGCGCGCTGAAGCTCAAGGAGATTTCCTACATCCATGCGGAAGCCTATGCCGCCGGCGAGCTGAAACACGGTCCGCTGGCGCTGGTGGATGCCGACATGCCAGTCATCGCGGTCGCGCCGAACAACGACCTGCTCGAGAAAGTGAAGTCGAACCTGCAGGAAGTGCGCGCGCGCGGCGGCATGCTCTACGTGTTCGCCGACCCGGAATCCGGCTTCGAGGAATCGGATGGCGTGAGGGTCATCACGATGCCGCGGCACGTCAGCTATTTTCAGGCGCCGGCCGTCTATACGCTGCCGCTGCAGCTGCTCGCCTATCACGTCGCCGTGCTGAAGGGCACCGACGTGGACCAGCCGCGCAATCTCGCCAAGAGCGTCACCGTCGAATGACAGTAAATGGAGCAAAAGGGGACGCAACCCTTTAGAAAGGGGTCGCATCCCCTTTCCTGTGCAGTCATTGTCGAACAATGAGTTACCACGAAAGGGGATGCGACCCCTTTCTAAAGGGTTGCGTCCCCTTTTGATGTTCGACGCCGGCTTTTATCAGCGCTACTACGTCGATCCGCGCACGCGGGTCGCCTCGCGCGCCGATGCCGTGAAGCTCGGGCGCTTCGTCTGCGCCTACGCGGCGTATCTCGGGTTCACGGTCAAGCGCGTGCTCGACGCCGGTTGCGGCCTCGGTTACCTGCGGCAACCGGTGCGCAAGGTGTTTCCGCGCGCCCGTTACCTGGGTCTGGAGAGCAGCGAGTACCTGTGCCGGCGCTACGGCTGGATTCGCGCGAGCATCGCCGATTACCGCCCGCAGCAGCCATTCGACCTCGTGTTCTGCCATGACGTGTTGCAGTACCTGCCAGATCGCGAGGCATCGCGCGCGCTCGTGAACCTGGCGCGGGTTTGCGGCGGAGCCATGTACTTCTCCGTGCTGACCCTGGAGGACTGGCGCCGCAACGCCGATCGCGCCAGGACTGATCCCGGCGTGCACCTGCGTCCGGCTGCCTGGTACAAGTCACGCCTGTCGCGCGGATTCCGGCCCCTCGGCGGCGGACTGCTGGTACGGCGCGGTTACGATCCGCTGCTCTGGGAGCTGGAAAGGCCCTGGATTCCCGCAAAAACAGCCGTACGGCCCCGGCGCGGGCCGAATTGATCTAAAATCGGCCCCTTATTCAGGGCCCGGAGCATGGGCCACCAACCGCGGGAGAGACTGACGATGTCGTTTTTGAAGCATACGGGCCTGCGTGCCCTCGGGACCGCCACGCTGGCGGCTGTCGCGCTCGTGGCCTGCAGCGGCGGCAGCGCAAACGATGACCTGCCGTTGATCCGCGCGACGCTCGCGGTCAAGTCCGTGTCCACCGGCGGCGTTTGCGAGCCCGTGCGCATTCGCATGACCCCGAAGGAATTCATCGGCAAGGCGAACAAGTACGCCAACAACCGGATGATGGTCGCCGAAGTCAACATGACCGGACCGACCAGCGAGAACGGCGCGCCGATGTGCAATGGCACCAGCGAGACGCTGCCTTTGGCGCCGGGCAACTGGGAATTCAGTGCACCGCTCGCCTCGGGTTCTGCGACCTGCGTACGCAACATCCAGGGCGATGGCGACCTGCTGATTACTTTCATCGACGGCCTCGAGGGGTGCGCCGCCAACGGCTCGGAACAGAATGGCATGCCGATGGGCGACGAGATGCCGATGGATGCCGAACAGCCTGCGGATGCGATGGATACCGCACCGCCGCCGACCGGCTGAAGCGGCGCAGCGGCAACACCAGGGCCGGCACGGGCGACCGTGCCGGCCTTTTAGTCCTTGGCGTCACTGATTCCTTTCTATCTGCCGCCGCTGGTCCGCATCGCGGGCCACGTCGCGCCACGGCTGACCGCAGGTATAGTCGCGGCGCTGGTCGCGCGCCCGCGCGGCCGCAACCCGACCCAACCCTGGGAGATCGCCGAAGGCCCCGAAGGCAGCGCGATTGAACTACGCACCGGTCTGCACGCGACGAGCTGGGGCGAAAGCGGGCCGCTCGTTCTGGCGCTGCACGGCTGGCGGGGCCGCACGACGCAGTTCCGGCCGCTTGCGGCGGCGCTCCTCGCGCGCGGCATGCGCACGATCGCGCTCGACCTGCCGGGACACGGGCGTTCGCTCGGCAGCACGGCGACGCCGCGCGAGATCGGCGAGCTGCTGGTCGAAGTGGAGCGGATTGCGGGACCGGTGCATGCGGCCATCGGCCATTCGTTCGGTGGAGCGGCCATCGGCGCGGCGTTGCTGTACGGATTCCGGGCGGAGCGGCTGATCATCGTCTCGAGCCCGACGCATGTCAGCCGTATTCCGTTTTTCTATGCGAAGGCGCTGGGCCTGCCGCATCGTGCCATGCCGCATTTTGCGCGGCTGCTGGATGAACACGCAGGCCGTCGGCTCGCGGAACTGGATCTGGTCGCGACCGCGCCGAAATCGGGCATACCGGCGTTGCTGGTGCACGACATCAACGATGCCGTGATTCCCTACAGCGAAGCGGAAGCGCTTGCCGGCGTGTGGCCGGGCCTTGAGTTCATGTCCACGAGCGGGCTCGGGCATCGCGACATCCTCGCGAACGGCGAGGTCCTGCAGACCATCGTGGAGTTCGTGGGCAGAAGCTAGGGCGAGCGCGTATGCGCCGGTGAACCGGCAGTCGCCAAGGGCTGATCCGGCGCAACCGTGATCTTGAGGTTCCCGTACGGCGAGGGCGGAACCACCGTCTCTCCGCGCCGTTCGAGCCAGGCGAGCGTCGCCGGCGTCAGCAGGTCGCCTTCGCGGCGCGAATCCGGCGGCGCGCCGAGCAGCACGGCCGGCGTGAACACGACCAGGTATTTTCCCTTCTGCTCGGCGGGATCGATCGCAAGGTACACGGACAGACCCGGTGCGCCGCCAGGCGTCGCGAGCGCGGGTTCCAGGCGCAGATTATCGATACCCGTCATCTGCACGACGATGAAGGTCTCGTCGAGCAGGGCGACAACCGGATAGAACACGCTGTCCGCGCCGCCTTTCTTTTCGTCGAACACGCTCTTGACGCGCACGCGATAGGGCGCGGCCTGTCGGGGCAGCTCGAAGGCGACGAACGGGCTGAGGCCGCTGTGAAAGTCGAACACCGGGCTTAATTTGTCCACGGTCGCATCCGTGAATCCGCGCGGCGGCAAGGTCTTGAACGGGAAACCCGACGGATCGTCGCAGCATGGCGTCGCTTCGGCGTAGAGGGCGAGACGGGCCTCGGCGGCTGCCGGATAGGATGGCGCAGGCCCCGCCGCGCAACCCGCGCAGGCCACGGCCGCCAGGAGAACAATTGGGTTCCGCATGCGGGTCGCAGGCTAACATGATTGCCGGCTCGGTAGCCGTGATCGGTTCCGGACTTTCCGGTATCGCATGCGCGCGGGAACTGACCCGCGCCGGTCTGCAGCCACGGGTTTTCGAGTATCAGCGCGCGGCGGGCGGCCGACTCGCTACGCGCCGCTTCGAATCCGTTACCTTCGATCACGGTGCGCAATACGTCACGGTCACGGACCCGGGATTCCGTCAAATCATCGAGACTGCGCGCGCCGCGGGCGTCGTCGAACGCTGGCGGCCGCAATGGCCACGCGCCGCCCGGCCGGGCGAACTGTGGGTCGGAACGACCGGCATGAGCAGTCTTCCGCGCTGGCTCGCACAGGAACTCGACGTGGAATACGGCGTGCGCATCATCCGGCTCGAGCGCGGCCGGCACGGGTGGGCCCTGATGGACGATCGTGGTTCGGCTCACGTGGATTTCGATGCCGTCGTGCTCGCGTTGCCGGCGCCAGCCGCCGCGACTCTGGCGTCGCCGCACACTGCGCTTGCCGACCGCGTCCGCGCCGTCCCCGTGGCGCCCTGCTGGGCGGCGATGGTCGTTTTCGACCGGCCGCTCGACGGCGTCGCGGACGCGGACTTCAGCGACGATGCGGTGCTGCCCTGGTTTGCCCGGGACGGTTCCAAACCGGGGCGCGAGTCGCCTAATGGCTGGGTGTTGCACGCGGGCGCCGACTGGTCGCGTACCGAGTTTGATCGGCCAGCCACACGTGTGCTCGAGGCATTGCTCGAGCGTTTCTCCGAACGGATCGGCCGGGTGCTGCCGCGGGTCGTACTGTCGGATTGCCATCGCTGGCGTCACGCCCGCGTCGAGCGGCCGCTTGGAGAACCCTGCCTGTGGGATCGCGTGACCGGCATCGGGTTCTGCGGCGACTGGTGCCTTGATGCACGCGCGGAGGCAGCCTGGATCTCCGGTGCGGCCCTCGGGGTGGCAGTTTCGCAGGCGCGACTCGCAGCAGGCTCCGGTAAGATGCAGGGCAGCAGATGAACAGCACGCGACAACAGATCTTCCTGGCTGCCATTTCCGTATTGCTGCTGTCCGCGTGCGCGGGAGGCGCGGTGCCCAGGCCGGAGTCGGAGAGCATGTCAACACCCGAGCCGGTGCCGCCGGTGGCTGCCGTCCGGCCGCACGTCGTCACGTCGCCGCACGGCAACCGGACTGACGAGTACTACTGGTTGCGCGACGACACGCGCGAGAGCAGGGAAGTGCTCGCCCACGTCGAAGCCGAGAATGCTTACAAGGCGGCGATGACCGCGCACACGCAGGCGCTCGAGGACCGTGTGTACGAGGAAATCATCGCGCGCATCAAGCAGGACGACTCGACCGTGCCTTATCGCAAGCGCGGCCACTGGTACTACACGCGCTTCGAGACCGGCAAGGAATACCCGATCTACGCGCGCAAGGCCGGCACGCTGGACGCGCCGGAACAGCTGATGCTGGACGCCAACCAGCTCGCGCAGGGCCACGGGTTCTACCAGATCGGCGCGCTGGCGATCGCGCCCGACAACCGGATGCTCGCCTACCTGGACGACAACGTCGGGCGCCGCCAGTTCACGCTTCGCTTCAAGGACCTGGCGACCGGCGAGCTGCTTCCGGACCGCATCGAGAACGTGGATCCGTACCTCGCCTGGACCGCGGACAGCGCGAGCGTGCTGTACATGGAAAAGCACCCGGAGACGCTGCTCGGCTATCGCGTCCGCCGGCACGTCCTGGGAACCGATCCGGCGACCGATGCGCTCGTTTACGAGCAGGATGACGAGAGTTTCTACACGAGTGTCGGCGTCACCAAGGACGAGCGTTACATCCTGATATTGGCGCAGAGCACGGTGTCCACGGAGTGGCGCTATGCGGATGCGGCCGACCCGCACCTGGCATTCAAGGTGTTCCTGCCGCGCGAGCGTGATCACGAATACCACATCGACCATCTCGCCGGCCGCTGGATCATCCGCAGCAACTGGCAGGCGCCGAATTTCCGGCTGCTGGAAGCGAAGCTTGGTGAGGAAGGCGATCGTGCGCAGTGGAAGGAACTGATCGCACACCGCGATGACGCGTTCGTTCACGGCTTCGATGTGTTCAAGGACTTCCTGGCGATCGAGGAGCGCTCGGGCGCGATGCGCAAGATCCGCATCCGGCCCTGGAGCGGCGACGAGGATTTCTTCATCGTCGCCGACGAGCCGGCCTACACGACGGCGCTCGGCCAGAATGCCGAGATCGACACGCACATCGTGCGTTATTCATATTCGTCGCTGACGACGCCCGCCACGATCTACGACTATGACATCCATACCGGTGAACGCCAGCTGATGAAGCGCACGCCGGTGCTCGGCACGTTCGATCCGTCGCACTACCGCACGGAGCTCGTCTGGGCCACGGCCAGGGACGGCGCCAAGGTGCCGGTGTCTCTCGTTTACCGCGTCGGCGTCAGGCTGGACGGCCGCGCGCCGATGCTGCAGTACGGTTACGGTTCCTATGGCGCGTCGATGGACCCCGAGTTCTCGATTGCGCGGCTGTCGCTGCTCGATCGCGGATTCGTTTACGCGATTGCGCACATCCGGGGTGGCCAGGAAATGGGACGGCGCTGGTACGAGCAGGGCAAGCTGCTCAACAAGAAGAATACATTCACCGATTTCATCGATGTCACGCGCTACCTCGTCCGGGAAGGCTACGCGGACCCAAAGCGCGTCTGTGCAATGGGCGGAAGCGCGGGCGGGCTGCTGATGGGCGCCATTGCGAACATGGCGCCCGCCGACTACCGCGCGATCGTCGCGCAGGTGCCATTCGTGGACGTCGTGACGACCATGCTCGATGAGAGCATCCCGCTGACGACCAACGAGTTCGACGAGTGGGGCAACCCGAAGACGAAGGAATACTATGAGTACATGCTGTCGTACTCTCCCTACGACAACGTCGCGCGCCAGGATTACCCGGCCATGTTCGTGACGACGGGGCTGTGGGACAGCCAGGTGCAGTATTTTGAGCCGGCAAAATGGGTGGCACGGCTGCGCGCCCGCAAGACCGGCACCAACGCGCTGCTGTACCGCACGACCATGGAAGCCGGCCACGGCGGCAAGTCCGGGCGCTTCCAGCGCTTCCGCGAGGTCGCCGAAGAGTACGCCTTCATCCTCGACCAGTCCGGCGTCGATCTCTAGCCCATGCAGCTCGCGCGCATCGAGCAGATCGCCATGCCGGTGCGCGACCTGGCACGCGCAACCGCCTTCTACCGCGACCGGCTCGGCATGAAGCTCCTGTTCGAGGTGCCGCCGCATCTCGCATTCTTCGATTGCGACGGCGTGCGCCTCGCGTTGTCGATCTCATCGGATCCGATGTACGACCCGCCCGGGTCGATCGTTTACTACCGCGTGGCCGACATCGAGGCGTCCCATGTGGAACTCGAGAAGAGCGGCGTCGAGTTCCTGCAGGGCCCGCACAAGGTCGCCGAGCTCGGCGATGTCGAGATCTGGATGGCATTCTTCGAGGACACCGAGGGCAACACGCTCGCATTGACGAGCGAGAAGCCGGTCGCGCCGTGAGCGCAGAATCGCAGTCCACGGGCGTGCTCCACCGGCTCGTCAGCGCGCGGCCGGGCGAGATGCCGGCGCTGGTCGCCGCCTTTCTCTACAACTTCCTGCTGTTCACGGCGTATTACATCCTGCGGCCGCTGCGCGATTCGATGGGTGTCGCGGGCGGAGTCGAGAACCTGGACGACCTGTTCGGCTGGACCCTCGTTGGCATGCTGGTTGCCGTGCCGGTGTACGGCTGGATCTCCGGCAGGTTCCGTCGCGCTGTGTTCCTGCCGTGGATCTACGCGTTTTTCGTCGTGCAGCTGCTGGGGTTCTGGCTTGTATTCCGGTTGCTCGCCGACGATGCGCCGACCGCGCGCGTGTTTTTCGTCTGGGTCAGCGTGTTCAACCTGTTCGTCGTCTCGGTGTTCTGGAGCTTCATGGCGGACCTGTTCGATCGCGAGCAGGCGAAGCGCGTGTTCGCGTTCATCGCCGCCGGCGCGAGCACGGGTGGCATCCTGGGTGCGAGCATCCCTGCTTTCTTTGCGGAGACGCTCGGCGACGTGAACCTGCTGCTGGTCTCGTCGGCGCTGCTGGCCGGCACGATCCTGCCGATCCGCTACCTGCTCCGGTGGAGCTCCGCCCGCGTGCCGAGCGGCGAGCGTCTCGACGAGCGGCCCATCGGGGGTAATCCCTTTGCCGGCTTCAAGCGCGTGTTCACTTCCGGTTACCTGTCGGGGATTGCGCTGTTCGTCTTCCTGATGGCCGCCGTATCGACGTTTCTGTATCTCCAGCAGGCGGAACTGCTGCAGGTGCATTTCCCGGAACGGGCCGAGCGCACGGCGTTCCTCGGCCGCATCGAGCTCGCCGTCAATATCGGCGTGGTGCTGATGCAGATGTTCGCGGTCGGCAGGCTGACGACGAGGTTCGGGCTGCCGGTCATGATCGTCTCGGTGCCGCTGTTCGTGATGGCAGGATTCCTGCTGATCGCGGCATCGCCGACCCTCGCGACGCTGGTCGGCGTGTATATCTTCCGCCGCCTCGGCCAGTACGCGATCGTGCGACCCTGCCGCGAGATGCTGTACACGACGGTGGACCGCGAATCGAAGTACAAGGCGAAGAACGTCAACGACACGCTGGTTTACCGGACCAGCGATTTCGTGGTCGCGAAGGGACACGATGCGTTCGTGGCGACATTCGCCGCCAGCCTGACGTGGGTGGCGTGGCTCGGCGCCGGGATCGCGGCGTTATGGGCGGTGGTCGCTTACCTGCTGGGCCGCGCGCACGAGCGCACGGTCGCCGGAAAGTCTCCGGGCTGATCAGTCTTCGAGCCGGAAGCGCAGGCGCGCCTCGACGCGCTGGTCGATGACGGAGCCGTTCACGACGCGCGGTTCATAGCGCCAGCGGGCGACGGCATCGAGCGCGGCGCGGTCGAAAGTGCCCGCGGGCTCGGCTGCCTTGACGCTCGCATCGCGGGTCGTGCCGTCCGTGTTGACGGTGAACTCGATGTCCACCCAGCCTTCCGTGCCGCGTTCGCGCGCCCGCACCGGATACTGCGGCGCGACGAAACGCGTGCGGCGCATGGCGTTCTCCGGCAGCACCGCCGGCGGCGGCGGGGCCGCCGCGGGCCGGGCAATGCGGCCCGCCATGATCTGTCCGGAGATCGCGGAAACCTCGGAAGCCGGTGCGCCGGCATCGGCGGCGGTGCGCAGGAACGCATCGGCGCGATCCAGGTTGCCCGCCGCGAATTGCTTGCGTGATTCGTCGAGCGCGCGCGAGGCGAGCAGCACGCGCGTGTCGGCGAGCCCCTCGAAGCCCGGGTCGGAAGCGCGCAGCAGGTCAACGTAATGCCGCGCGGAATCGCCATTTGGCTCAATCAGCCGGTTTTGTGCGATGCGCTGGTTGGCCAGCAGCAGGATCCGCGTGCGGTCCGAGCGCACATTGCCGAGGCGCGCGGCTTCGAGATCGGCGCGCAGCGAGGCGACCTCCGTATGGTTGACGTCGAGCGCGATCGCGGCCTGCAACCAGTTACCGGCCTCTTCGAGGCGGTTCTCCCGGATTGTTCGTTCGGCATTGGCCTGAATCAGTCCGGCGAGCGCCAGGACGCCTTGCTGCACGCCCGGATTCGCCGGGTCGAGGCGACGGGCCGACATCAGGTAGGCGTGTGCACTGTCCTTGCCGCCGTACAGCCGCTTGCTGCGCATGCGGTCATTGGCGAGGAGCAACAGCCCCTGGGCGCGGCCAGCTGGTGTTTCCGCAGCGCTCGCGTCGAGCTCCCGCCCGACGGCGGCGGCGTTTGCGGCAGTCGAGCGCTGGATCTGGCCCTTGTTCGACATCATCGCGCGTTCCCGCTCGAGCTGCGTGACGAAGAATTCAAGCCGCGGATGATCGGGGCGGGCGGAGCGTGCGGCGTCAATGGCGCTCGCGAGCCTCGGCAGATCAAGTTCCATCAGTGCTCGTTCGGCCTCCACCAGCAATTCGTCGGCAACGCTGTCGATGCCACGCTGGGCCATGCGGTTGCCTGGATCGCGTGTCAGCACCGCGCGATAGAGCTCGAGTGCGTTCTGTTCCGGCGGGTGGATCAGCCTGCCCTGGGACAGCGCGAGGCCGGCCGCATCCAGCATTCCGAGCAGTGCCGGATTCCTGCCGGCGTCGGTCGGAGCGATAGGCGCGCTGTCCTGGGGCGGGAATAGAGTGATGCGTTCCCAGGGCTTCCACTCCGAGATGCCCCAGACCGTCAGCAGAACAGGTATCAGCAGCAGGCTGCGACGCGACCACCGGCGAACCAGGACCGGATCGACAGTGACTTTCGGCAGCGTGAGCTTCGGATGCTCGGCCGTGATGCTGGACATCGCGGCGGCGAGGGCCGCACCGGGCCGGGGCATTGTTCCGGAAATGGCGTTTTGCTGCGGGCGGCGCTGCGTCGCGTCCACGAAGTTGCGGATGCGTTCGGCCGATGCCGGCATGTGCAGGAAGCGGAAGATGGCGCCTTCCGAGATGAGCGGCGAAAGCTGTCCTTCGTTCTCGCGATTGCCTGCGACGATGATCGGCAGTTCCGGAAACTGCTGGTGAAGCTGCGTGACCAGCTCCTTCGCATTGACGTCGCCGAGCGCGGAGTCGAGCAGCAAGGCCGGGTTGCCGGCGGCAACCAGAAGATCTGCCGCGTGCTGCGCATCATCCGCGCGCCAGACGCGATGCGTACCGGCGACTGAATCGCGCAGCAGATCGATCAGAATCGGATCGGCGGAAAGAACAATGACGTTAGCGTTGCCGGGACGCGATGCGGACGGGCGTGGCGGTGCGTCCGGCGCCTCATCTCCCGGCTGCAGGTCGGTGTAGTCGATGATGATTTCGTCTTCGTTCGACACTTTGTCTGCAGTTCCGGGCATCGATGACTCGCGCAAAAATGCCCCGTCACAGGCACGCGCGCCGGTGACAGTCGGGCTTCGGCCATCTTTGACAAAACGCGTCGTGGCGAACGAGACACAGTTCAAGTTTCGCGATCGGGCCCTGTGACGCAGTTCGAAAAAACCCACCGCCTCCGGCACTTGCAGAAAGCCCCCGGTTGGGGGCCATAGGGGGGTCCGAATCCGTTGCTGGCGCGCTACACCGGTCCCGGCTTTTTCCACTTTCGCGGAATTATGTGAATCTCGACAGCAGGCCAGAGGCCCAAGTAAGGTGGCTCGGCCTGGTCGGGAGTGGTTCGGGGACACCGGGAGTGATGGGCATTACCAGACAGATTTCATTCGTTTCAAGCCTTCCCGCCGAGCATCATCACCAGCTCGAGTCGCTGCTGTTCTTCAACGGACGCCAGCATCGCGTGCGCCACGGCATCGTCACCGCCATCGATCGTTACGGTCCTCCGGAGATCGTTTCCGACGGTAATGCGTTGCGTGTACGCGTCGCCGGGCCCTCGGAGGCGCAGTGCCTGTTTGCGGTCGAGCGTGACGGCAGGGTGGCGCGACCGATCGGCCTGATCCTGTATGTGCGCGACAGCTTCGAGCGCATCACCGTGCTGCACATCGTGGTCGCCGAGGCCTACGCCGTCGGCGGTCCGCGCGCCAAGTACAACCTGCTGCTACGCCTCGTGCAGGCGGTCAAGCGGATTGCGCGCTGCACCTCCGGCATCCGCCACGTCGAACTCCTCTACTCCCAGAACAAGCCGCGCGCCGCCTACGCCTGATCTGCTCTATCAAAGGGGTCGCATCCCTTTCCCCTTTCAGCCTCTGAAGGCACCGCGGTTTCGGGAAAGGGATGCGACCCCTTTGAAAGGACCCGTTTTTGAATCAGGAGAATTCATGAACCGCTTCTGCAGTGTGCTGCCCGCCGCAGCGCTGTTTTATGTCATGGCGGTACCCGCGGCCGCGGCCTCGCGCGAAGAACTCGACGCCCAGGTGCGAGAATCCATCGAGGCGCTGTACGAGCATTCGAGCGCGGCGAAGGAGCTCACCGGCCGTTCGGTCGGCATGCTGGTGTTCCCGAAGGTCGTCAAGGGCGGCATCGGCATCGGCGGCGAGTACGGGGAAGGCGCGTTGATCATCGGCGGCAAGACAGCCGCCTATTACTCCCTCGCGGCCGGATCCATCGGCTTGCAGCTCGGCATCCAGCAGAAGAGCCAGGTGATCCTGTTCATGACGCAGCGCGAGCTCGACAAATTCCAGAAAAGCAACGGCTGGAAGGCGGGCATTGACGGCAGCGTCGCGCTCGCGACGCTCGGCGCCGGTGGCCACGTGGACAGCGAGACCGCCAAGAAGCCGATCATCGGCTTCATCTTTTCCAACAAGGGCCTGATGTACAACCTGACCTTCGAAGGCGCAAAGCTCACGAAGATCGACAAGGACTGATTGAAAGGGGACATAAAGGGGACGCAACCCTTTATGGCCTCTTTCTTACTTTCTTAAAGGGTTGCGTCCCCTTTAATGTCCGGGGCCACCCGACAGGCCGCCGGTGAGCACCATGCGCATGGCGGTCTCGACCGGCAGGTCGAGCGGCACGACCCTGGATCGGGGGAGCAGCGTCGTATAACCCCCGATCTGGTAGCTCATCGGAAAATAGACAGCAAGCAGGTCGTCGCTCGCGTCCACGATGCCGAGATCGGACGCATGGTCCTGCGTGACGAATCCGATGATCTGGGCATCGCCGAAGCGCGCCAGCACGACGCGCTTGAGGTCCCGGCGCCGGCCGCCGGCCGGCAGCAGATTCATGAAGTCCCGCGATGCGCCATAGATCGTCTTGACCACGGGAATGCGGTCCAGGAACCGCTCCCAGCGCGCCAGAACCCGCCGGACGATCAGTGCGTTGACGAGCGTCCCTGCCGCGAGCAGCAGCAGGACCGCAGCGACGATGCCCATGCCCGGCTGGTAATGCTCCGCCGGGATCACGAGCAGGATCAGTTTCTGCAGCAGGGACTCGGTGCCCGTGCCGAGCCACCACAGGAGCCACAGCGTCAGCGCCAGTGGCAGAACGACGACGAGACCGCGCAACAGCGCATTGCGTAATTTGCGGAGCATGGGACCTCCCGGTGAGGGCTGCATGATAGCGGTCCCGCGCGGCGGCTTCGACGCGGTATCATACGGGTGGGGCGCGGTTCGACAGGCCACGAGGAAAAAGACATGACGATCGCCAAAGTCACCGAGATCACTTCCACTTCGACCAAGAGCTTCGAGGACGCCGTTCAGCAGGGTGTCAAGCGCGCCACCAAGACGCTGAAAAACCTGACTTCCGCCTGGGTCGCGGACCAGGAAGTCATGGTCGAAAACAACAAGATCACCGCTTACCGCGTTCGCTTGCGGGTGACATTCATCCTGGAGCGCTGACCGGCCGCCATCGGCCGCCCGCATGACTTACCGCGTACTGGCGGATGCGGTGCTGGTGCTGCACCTCGCGTTCATCCTGTTCGTCGTGCTGGGCGGCTGGCTGGTCGCCATCCGGCCGAAGCTCATCTGGCTGCACTTGCCGGTCGTCGCCTGGGGCGCGTCGGTCGAGTTCATGGGCCTGACCTGCCCGCTGACGCCGCTCGAAAACTGGCTGCGCGACCGTGGCGGTGAATCCGGCTACTCCGGCGGTTTTATCGACCATTACCTGACGCCGCTGATGTATCCGGCCGGACTGACACGCGGATTGCAGCTCGCGCTCGGCGGCTTCGTGATCGCGATCAACCTGGCTGCCTATGCGGTGATCTGGCGCCGCCGCCGCGCCGGCGTCACAGGTAGTGAATCAGCACGTAGACGCTGAGCAGCAGCGCCAGCCACAGGGCCGACGTGCCGATCGGCCACGAGCGGGAGAAAGCGCCATCCGCGCCGAAGTGGCGGCGCAAGCCGCCTGTCACGGCGGAGCCGCCGGCGCGCCCCAGACTGACTGCCCGCGACGCTGCGAAGTCCAGCACGGCGAGCGCGCGCACGCCGAGCCGGTTGAGAGCGACCCGCCACAACCAGTCGAAGTCGAGCGTGATGGTTTCCGTGCGTCGCATCAGCGGCAGCAGCAGGAAGAACGCCAGACCCGAGAACAGCAGTAACTGCAGGTAGTAGAGCACGGTGCCGGCCGAGTAAGCGTCGTACGCCACGGGATACGGCAGCAGCGAATACAGCGGCTGCGGGTACACGCCGATGAACAGGCAAAGGAACGAGAACAACAGCATGGCCGCGGCCATGTTCCACGGCGCATCGCGCGGCCGCAGCCCGGAATCCTTCTGGAAGAACACGAACCAGGGGAACTTGATGCCGGCGTGCAGGAAAACACCGGCGGAAGCGGCCGCGAGCAGGAAATAGAGCAGCATCAGGCCTTCGCCTTTCGCGGCCTCCGATATCAGCGTCTTGGTCGTGAAGCCCGAGGTCAGCGGAAAGCCGGAGATCGACAGCGCACCGACGATGCCGCAAGCCGCCGTCAATGGCATCGTCCGGAACAATCCGCCGAGATCGGTGCACCGGTGCAGGCCGGTCCGGTACACGACCACGCCCGCGCTCATGAACAGCAGCGCCTTGTAGATGATATGGGCGAAGGCGTGCGCCGCCGCGCCATTCAGCGCCAGCTCGGTGCCGATGCCGATCGCGCAGACCATGAACCCGACCTGGTTCACGATCGAGTAGGCGAGGATCCGGCGCGCGTCGTTCTCGAGCAGCGCATAGAGAATGCCGTAGAAGATCATCCACGTGCCGATCGCCACCAGCACGGGCTCGCCGGGAAACAGAAGGATCAGCGCGAGCACGGCGGCTTTCGTCGTGTAGGCCGACAGGAACACGGCACCGGTCGCGCTTGATTCCGGATAGGCATCGGCGAGCCATGCCGAAACCGGCGGGGCGGCGATGTTGATCAGCAGTCCCGCGAGGATCATCCAGTTGGCGGGCGTGCTGGCCGAGAGCGCGACGATGTCGATCGAACCGGTCGTCGCGGCATGCGCGGCGATGCCGGCCATCAGCAGCGCGCCGCCGCTCAGGTGCATGACCGCATAGCGCAGTCCGGCGCCGCGCGTGGCCGGACGGTCGCCGCACCACACGACGAGCGTGGAGCCGATCGCCATGAGTTCCCACCAGACGAAGAGGCTGATCAGGTCGCCGGAGAAACAGACGCCGATCGCCGATCCTGCATAGAGACTGGCCGCAGCCAGTTCGCGGCCGCTCGCCTGCCGGAATGCAAACAGGCCGCCGGCGAATGCCATCAGCGCGAACACGATTCCAAACAATCGCCGCACGGGACTGCCCTCGACGGGTTCGACCAGCAGTCCCAGGAATTCACGCGATACGACGACACTGTCCGGAACCTGCCAGACGGCCCACAGCGTCACGAGTGGCAGCACGAGCACCAGCGCTGCGCGCGCGCGGCCGCGCAGGACGCCGATCAGCAGTGCGCCGACTGCGAGCCACAGTCCCGGCGGCAGAAAATCAGCCATCGTAATGATCGTCCCGGCGTTTCAGCAGCAGGCCGAGCAGCCTTGCGGCCAGCACCAGGGCCAGGCAGGCCAGGAAACCGAACACGGCGGCAAAACCCGGCCAGCCGTCCATTCCGAAGTAAGACTTGATGACGACGAAGGCCTGCGCCAGCAGGGTCAGCGCGAGCACGATGCAGAACAGGACCCACAGGATCCGGAGGGTCCGCGGCCGGGCCAGCCAGTGATCGCCGTTCCCTGGTCCACGGCTCATGGCGTCCCACCCACGATCATCCAGGCGAATTCCAGCAACGGGCGATGAAAGAAGAAGAATGCGAGGGTGAGCACGGCAGTCACGGTGAGCGCGAGGACGACCGGCCAGGGCGCCTCGCCGTGGCCGGGTGAGGGGCCTGCCGGCTCCGCCCGGAACCACGCCCGATGCACGATCGGCAGGAAATAGGCCGCATTCAGCGCCGTGCTGACGACGATCACCGCGACCGCGAACCAGGCGCCGGCTTCCAGCGAGCCCATCAGGATCTGCCACTTGGAGATGAAACCGGCGGTGGGAGGCAGCCCGATCATCGCGAGCGCACCGATCGTGAAGGCCGTGAACGTCCAGGGCATGCGTCGGGCGATGCCGTCGAGCTGGCTGATCTCGGTTTTCCGTGCCGCCGTATAGATGCTGCCCGCCGCGAAAAAGAGCGTGATCTTGCCGAGGCCGTGCGCCGCGATGTGCAACGCCGCGCCGACTTCCGCCACCGGCCGGAACAGCGCGGCCGCGAGCGTGACGTAGGAAAGCTGCGCCACCGTCGAATATGCGAGCATCCGCTTGAGGTTGTCCTGGCGCAGCGCCACGACGCTCGCGGCGATGGTCGTGAATCCGGCGACATAGAGCAGCCAGTCGGCGCTCGCCTCTCCTTGCAGGAAATCGACGCCAAATATATAGACGACCAGCTTGGTGACGACGAAAACGCCGGCCTTGACCACCGCCACCGCGTGCAACAGGGCGCTGACCGGCGTCGGCGCGACCATCGCGGCAGGCAGCCAGCGATGAACCGGCATCAGTGCCGCCTTGCCCGTGCCGAACATGAAAAGCGCGAGCAGCATCCCCGCCGCCGGGCCACTGATCCGGCCGTCGAGAATTCCGCCCACCGTGAAATCCAGGGTGCCGGCGGTCCGCCAGGTCCAGATGATCGCGGGAAGCAGCAAGCCGATCGACGTCGCCAGCAGCACGCCCAGGTACACGCGGGCCGACGCGACCGATTTCGGATCCCCCTTGTGGGCCACCAGCGGATACGTCGACAGCGTGAGTACTTCGTAGAAAAGGAAAAGGGTGAGCAGGTTGCCGGCGAACGCGATGCCGATCGTCGCAAACAGCGCGACCGCGAACAGGCTGTAGAACCGGGTCTGATGCTGCTCGCGATTGCCGCGCATGTAGCCGATCGAGTAGAGCGTGTTGACGATCCACAGCAGCGAGGCGAGCGCGGCGAACAGCGCGCCGAGCGGCTCCACCGCAAAGCGGATCGCCAGTCCGGGCATCAGCGACATCAGCTCCACGGTCGGTCTCGCGCCGGCCATCACCTCCGGCAACAGGCTCCAGACCGCCAGCGCGAGGCCGGCGGCCGTCGCGAGACTGACGGCTTCACGCAGGTTCGGGCGACTGCGCGCGAGCGCGATGCCGAGCGCGCCCGCCAGCGGCAGGATGAGGGCGAGCAGGATGAGCGCCTCGGCAGTCACTGCAGGTGTCCGAGCAGGGAACGGGCCGCGGCGCCGGCGAGCGCGAGCGGCAGGCCCGGCTGCAACCCGAACCAGACATTCGCGAGCGCCGCCGCCCACAGCACGGCGAGCATCGTCGGCGGCGCTTCGCGCGCGGAAGATGCGGCCGGCGGCGAAGCACGAAACCACGCGGCCTCGACGACGCGCCACACATAGAAGACCGCCATCAGCGAACCCACGACGATCACGGCGATCAGTACCACGCCGAGCGCGCCGGTTTCGAGCGCAGCCAGCACCAGATACCACTTGCTGATGAAACCCGCGGTGCCTGGGATGCCGATCAGACTGAGCGCCGCGACCAGGAACGCGGCCATGGTCCACGGCATGCGCCTGCCGATGCCGGCAAGATCGTCGATCCGCAGCGATTTGAGCCGCGTCGCGAGGCAGGCGACCGCCAGGAACAGCGTGCCCTTGGCCAGGGCATGATTGAATATGTGGACGATGCCGGCGGTGAGGCCGGAAACCGTCATCAGGCTCGCGCCGAGCACGATGTAACCGACCTGGGCCACCGAGGAGTACGCGAGCAGGCGCTTGAGATGCCCCTCGGCCATCGCGACGCCGGAAGCGACCAGCACCGCGAGCACGGCAAGCGGCATGAGGAAACCGGAGAACTCCAAAGCGTGGCCGTCCAGGCTGCCCTGGAACACCATGAAATCGAATCGCAGCAGCACGTAAAGCGAAACCTTGGTCGCGCAGGCGGCGATGAACGCGGTTACGACGTGCGGCGCCCAGGCGTAGGCATTCGGCAGCCAGACGTGCAGCGGAAACACGCCGGCCTTCAGCACCAGCCCGAGCGTGACGAAACCGACCGCCGCGAGGATCGGCTTGAGATCGGACACGTCCTGGATACGGGCCTCCATGTCGGCCAGATTGAGGGTGCCGGTCATCATGTAGATGAGCCCGACGCCAATCAGGTAGAAAGTCGCGCCGATCGTACCCATGATCAGGTACTTGAACACCGCGGTCAGCGCCCGTGCATCCGAGCCGCCCGCAATCAGGATGTAAATCGCGAGCGACGACACCTCCATGAACACGAAGATGTTGAAGGCATCCCCGGAGGCGACGATGCCGGCCAGGCCACCGACGGCGAGCAGCCAGGCGGCGTAGAAGAAAGGCCGCCGGTCTGGTGCGATCTCCGCATCGAGGCTCTGCTTGCCGCCGGTCAACGTGACCAGGGACGCGCCCGTGATGATCAGCAGCAGCAGCGCACTGAATCCGGTTATTCGCAGCTCAATGCCGTATGGCGCGGGCCAGGACCCGACCTCGTACGTTATCGAGTCCGTGCCCGTCACCGAAGTCGCGAGCAGCAGCGCGATCGCAAACGCGACGGCGCTTGCCAGGGCGGCGAACGCCCAGGCCGGGGACGCGCCGCGCAGCAGCGCGGCCACCGGCGCCGCCGCCAGCGGAACGGCGACCGCGAGGACGGGAAGCTGGTCCGTCCACATCAGCGATCGCGATCCTGGAGCTGAATTTCGTTCTCCTCGACCGTTCCAAACGCCTCGCGGATCCGGACGGTGATCGCCAGGCCGAGCGCGATCGTCGAAATGCCGACCACGATGGCCGTCAGGATCAGGACATGCGGCAGCGGATTGGAGAATATCTGCGGCTCGCCGCCGTGCTGGATGATCGGCGCGGTGCCGCCTTCGACCTTGCCCATGCTGATGAACAGCAGAAACACGGCCGACTGGAAAATCGACAGGCCGAGCAGTTTCTTGACGAGATTCGGCTTGGCGATCACCGCGTACAGCCCGATCATCAGCAATAGCGCGAATACCCAGTAGTTGTACAGCCCGAGGTACTTCATGCGGCGGGCTCCCGGTCGGCGAACGCGTGGAACGCCGCGACCAGGGTCGCGGCCACCGTGATACCGACCCCGACCTCGATCAGGTGTATACCGAGCTGCTGGCCGGCCACCGGGTTTGCGGAAAGCACGGAGTAGTCGAGGAAGTTGCCGCCCAGCAGCATGCCGGCGAATCCGACCGCAGAGAACAGCAGGGCGCCGCCCGCGATCAGGCCGACCAGCACCGAGACCGGCAGTATGGCCCGGCCGGCCGCTTCGCCCTCGAGCAGCGCATGCAGCACGATGCCGACCGCGATGATCGCTCCGGCCTGAAAACCACCGCCGGGGCCGTATTCCCCGTGAAACTGCAGGTACAGGCCGAACAGCACGATGAACGGAATCAGCAGTTGCCCGACGACCCGCGGTACCAGGTGATGGCGCAGTCCGCCGGTGGCGCGGCGCTGCCGCGAAGAGTCCGGACGGCCGCTGGACAAGATCAGCATCACGCCGAGTCCCGCGGTCAGGATGACGAGCACCTCGCCGAGCGTGTCGTAGGCGCGGAAGCTCGCGAGCACCGCCGTCACGACATTCGACATCTCCATCAACACCGGTGTCTGCTCCAGATACCAGGGCGCGATGTGCTGGTGCACGGGGGCCGCGGGATCGCCGAGCCGCGGTTTGTCGAAGGTGGCGAATATCAGCGTGAACGCCGTCAGCGCGATGACGGCGAGCGGCAGCCAGGAGCGCCTGGCGCGCGCCCGCGCCTCGCGCTCCGCGATCAGTGCCAGTGCACCCAGGAACAGGATCGTCGACATCCCGGCGCCTATCGCGGCTTCGGTCAAGGCGACGTCGGCGGCGTCAAGCAGGAAGAACGTGGCCGCCATCAGCAGGCTGAAGATGCTCATCAGCATCACGGCAACGAACAGGTTCGGGGTGACCACGATCGCAATCGCGGTCACCACCAGCAGCGTCAGCAGCACGAAACCGAATGCCGTGATCATGTTCAGCGTCCCGTCACAGGCGGTAAATCGGGTGCGTCCGCATCGCGCGACAGCGATGCGGCGTTTGCCAGCGCGTACGACGCCGTCGGACCCGTCATCATGAGGAAGAACAGGATCGTCAGGAGCTTGACTGTCGCCAATGACCAGCCCGACTGCAGCATGATGCCGCCGAGCGTCAGCAGCGTGCCGAAGCTGTCGGTCAGGCTGGCGGCATGCATGCGCGTGTACAGGTCCGGCAACCGCAATGCGCCGAGCCCGCCGAGGAAGACGAAGAAGCCCCCGAGGGCGAGCATCGCGAAGCTGACGACATCGACGATCATGAACGCGATCCGCAGTGGCGTTTCTTCTGGAAGAACTCGAGCACGGCCAGCACGCCGACAAAGTTGATCAGCGCATAGGCGAGCGCCAGGTCGAGAAAATCCGGCCGTCCGGACAGGAACGCGATGATCGCGACCAGCAGCACGGTTTTCGTGCCGAACATGTTGACCGCAAGCACGCGGTCATACACGGTGGGGCCGAGCAGTGCCCGCCCCAGCGCAAGCGCCATGGTGACCAGAATGGCGGTCGTGACGACGTAGTACACGACGATCAGTGCTTCGTTACGGTGGCAACACGGCGGCCCATCTCGCCGGATCGCAACTGGTCGGCCATGGCGCCGGTCAGGCAGTGCACGCGCAGCCGGCCATCATCGACGTCCAGCGTGATCGTGCCGGGCGTCAGCGTGATGGCATTGGCGAGGAGGGTCTGGCCGATCGGGCCCGATTCCGCGTGGATATCGATGACCGTCGGGCTGATCGACTTGTGCGGACGCAGCACCACCGCCGCGACGGCCAGGTTGGCCTTCACGATTTCGATCAGCAGCCAGGCCCAGAACTGCGGCAGGCGCGGCAACAGGTGCAGCGAAAAGACCGAACGATGGAAGAATCCCATGCGGTGCGCGAGCACCAGCACCAGCAGGCAGGACAGCGCGCCGAGCACGAGGATGAGCGGCGTATAGATGCCTGACCACAGCAGCCAGGTGACACCGAGCACCAGCAGGGTGAGTAATACGCGCATGAACTAGCGGGGGGCGGGCTTGCAGGGGAATCCGGCCAGCAGAGCGGTATGCACGGCGCTTGCGGCGGAGTCCCCGGCGGCGGGCGGATTTGTGTCGAGATGGGCATTGACCTCTGCGACGACCTGGGCCGTCGGCACGGATGCCGCTACGCAGACGGCGGCGCTCGCCCGCGGAGGATAAGTGTCGCGTCCGCGGACTCTGGTCCTGGCCGCCCGTTCGGCAAAGGTTTCGGGTTTCGCGGCCGCCGCGGGTGCGCCTGGCAGCGGCTTGCTTGCTGCGGCGCTACCGTCGAGAAATCCCTGGATGTACGCCGCGCAGCGTCCGCCCGGCGCGCTGCCGGGCGCCGTGACGAAAGCTTTGCAGTCGGCACGAAGCTGGCTTGCGGATGGCGGCGCGGCTGCCTGCACCGGGAACGTGACGAAGCACAGGGTGGCAGCGAGCGGAAAAAGCGATTTCGTCTGCACGATAGCCGCCTCCCTGTCGTATGGATGTGTCGCCCTCAGGCCTGCGGCGATGTTATCGCATTGGCATGCGGCGCGCCCCGCAGTTCAGTCCTCGAGTTCCTGCACCGCGACGACAACGCATCCAGGGCCGGCATGCACGCCGAGCGCGGTGCCGAGCGGAATCACCGGCAGCAGTTCCGCCGACGGCAGCGCTGCCGCAATTTCATCGCGCACCCGGGACGCGCCTTCCGGTACGTCTGCGTGCGAGATGCCGACGCGCCAGCGGCGCTGCGGGTCCATCCGCCGCCGCACGAATGCGCCGAAGGCGCGATAGGGACGGCTGCGGCCGAACAGGACGCCGCCGATTCCGACGCTACCGTCCGCGCGCACGGTGAGGATCGGCGTCATCCTGAAGAAGTCGGACAGCGTCTTCACGATGCGCGGCACGCGGCCGCCGCGAACCGCGAACTCGAGCGTCACCAGGCAGGCCCAGGTGCGCGTGCGCAGGCGCGACGCCAGCGCCGCTGCGTGCACCGCGTCCGCGTCGCCGCCCGCGGCCGCCACTTCCGCGGCCCGCATGACGATCAGCCCCTGGCCCAGCGCCGCCGTACCGGAGTCGACCGTCACGATACGCGCGCGCGTCCGCGCGCGCCCGGCGGCGGATTCGCCGCTCTGGTAAGTGCCGCTGACCCGCACCGTCAGCCCGACGTAGACCACCGCACGGTAATGCGAGCCGAGGAATTCGAACGCGCGGCGGAAGTCGCCCGGCGGCGGCTGCGAGGTCTTCGGGTGCTGCGGATTGGCCGCGAGCTCCCGGAAGAATTCCTCCGAGGACATGCCGATCTTGTCGAGATAGCTCTGGGTGCCGAAATGCACGCGCACCGGCACGACATGGATGTCGAGCGCTTCCAGCACGGAATCCGGAAGATCGGCCGCGGAGTCGGTGACCACCGCGACCTGGCGGCCCGCGGCGTGGTGCACCATCTCCTGCTGGCGCTGCATATCGTCGGCTTTCTGGTTGGCGACCGTCCCATGCCGTGCCGCCAGTTCGAACAGCTGCGCCGGCTCGTTCAGGTGCAGGTGGATCCGGATCTTTTTCCGCGAGCCGGCGACGACCAGGCTGGAGCCGAGCGCAGACGCTTGCTCGCGCAAGCGGCGCCGGTCGATGGCATCGCCCGTGATCGTGCATTCCGTGCAGAAGCGGTGGGCGAGGTCCTGCTGGCTGCCCGCCGCGGAGTCCTCGCCGCCCAGGATTTCGATGGCAGCGTTGCTTTCCGGCGCGACCCCGGTGTCGAGGTACGTGGACATGCCGGCGACCAGTTCGACGAAGCCGAGGGCGCCCGCGTCCACGACATTGGCGCGGCGCAGTATTTCAAGCTGGTCACGCGTGGCTTCCAGCGATCGCCGTGCGGTTTCCAGCGATTCGCGGAAAAGTGAGCGCAGGTCGCGCACGCCACGCGCCGTCACCGCCTGCGCCGTTGCCGAGGCGAAGTCCGACAGCACGGAAAGGATCGTCCCTTCGCGCGGCTCCGCCAGCGACTCGCGTGCATTGGACGCGCCGGCGGTGACGGCACTGGCGAACGCCCGCGCATCGATCTCAGCCAGGTGGCCGGCATGGTCGCCGACGCCCATCAGGAACTGCGCGAGGATCGCACCGGAATTGCCGCGTGCGCCGTCGAGTGCGGCGTCGGCGATGCGCATCAGCGTCTGGCCGGCATGAGCATCGGGCGCGCCGCCGAGCGCTACGAGCACTGCCTGCAACGTCAGCGCGAGGTTCGTGCCAGTATCGCCGTCGGCTACGGGAAACACGTTGATCTTGTTGATCAGTTCTTCGTTGGAGATCAACCGGTGGATGCCCGTGCGAAACGCCGCGGCAAGCTCCGTGCCGCCGAGCGCGAGCACTGGCGGGAACGCGTCTGTCATGTGTCCGGACCGGGCCAGGCGGCTACTGGCGCGGCAACAGGAACCGGCGGCCGCGGAAGTTGAGCACTGCGCCGTCGCGCGTGATCTCCTCAACTCTCGGGCCCTCGGTAAGGGTCGCTCCCTGCGTGTAGCGCCGTCCGTTGATGAAAACGGCGCGCTTGGCGATCTCGTCCGTGAATATGTGCAGGTCGACCGTCAGCTCGGGCAGACCGGCGACCAGTTCAGTCGGCAGCGATTCGAAAGGCCGCGGAGGCTCGTTGCCGTAAGTCACGCTGCCGCCGAACGTAGCGGCAGGCGCGCCGGGCAGCAGCGTCGGATCGGGCGCATCCGGTGCCATCGTCGCCGGCTCGGAAAAAACCTGCGACGGATAGAAAACGCTCGGCTCGCCGAGCCCGCCCGGGGGAAGACCGGACCTCGCCGGATCGGGCGAGGGCGCCGGCGTCACGGGGACCGGCAGGGCGGCGACCACCGGCGGCGGCGCGCTGGCGGCGGCTTCCGGCACGGGCGGCGTGGGTTCCTGAACGCCCGAATCGCGCAGCAGGAAGAACAGCAGCACGCCGACATTGACGGCGAGCAGCACGCCGATCGCGACCAGCGCGACCGGCAGGCGGCGATCCTCGCGCGCGAGCGGAATTTCCGCGATGCTCGGGCCGCTCTGGCGCTGGCGCTCGATCTCGGACTTGCGCAGCGCATCCAGGATAAAGCTCATGCGCCCGCCTCGATCCGCTCGGCCCCGAGCGTCGGCGTGCCGGGCGCGCCCAGCGCCGAGTCGAGGACGAGCAACGTCTGCAGACCGGCGACGCCGTCCACCGCGAGCCGGCGGCTGCGCTGAAAGTCTTCGACCAGGCGTTCGAGCTCGGCATCGAAAACGTCGCCCGTTTCGGTCGAAGCCGGCAGACCGTGCAGGTGCTCGAGTCCCTGACGCAGCCAGCGCACATCGTCGCCGCGCATGCCGGCGCGAAGCGGCCGCAGCTCGCCGTTCTGCGGCCGCCATAGCACGAGGAATTCGCCGAACCAGTAATCGGCGAGCTCCGCGACCGGCACGCGCGCCTCCCGCGCGCCGATCAGCAGCCGCGCGCCGGCGCCATCGAGACCGGTCAGCACGACCTGGTGCGGCGCGCCTTCCGTATCGATCAGCGACAGGATCGCGGGGCGATTGATGAGCTTCAGCTGCGCGAGCGAGCCGCGCTGCCATACGCAGGACAGGCCGTGCGCGCCCGCCTGCTCGCAGGCGTGATCCGTGCCCGCCTGGTACTGCGCGCCCCACAGCGAGAACAGCGAGCTGAATGCCGCATCCATCGTGGTCCGCGCGGGATCTTCCGTGAGCTGGTTACCAAGCGGCGGCGTTGCAGGTTCGGCGACTGTCGTCGCGGCGACGGCCGGCGGCAGCGGGGTATCAGCCAGCGGCTGCTCTCCGGAAGGCAGGGAACGCCATAGCACGAAGCCGAGCAGTACCACACCGCCGGCGGCGCCCGCGGATGCGGCCCATAGCAGCCACGGCGGCAGCACGGGCCGGCCGTAGACTTCCGATGCGGAGCGCCGCACGAGTGCGCCGGTCACGCGGTGCTCCTCGCGCGTGTAAGCGCCCAGCAGGGCGCGATCGGCGATGACATTGATGATGCGCGGCACGCCGTCGGAGAGGCGGTGCAGTTCGCGGATCGCGCCGGGAGAGAACAGGTCGCGGGTCGCGCCCGCGACGCGCAGTCGATGGCGCATGTACGAGACGGTTTCGTTGCGGCGCAACGCCTCGAGGTGATACCGCCCCGTCACGCGCTGCGCGAGCTGCCGGAGTTCTGGCCGGGCCAGGACCGCGCGTAGCTCCGGCTGCCCGATCAGGATGATCTGCAGGAGTTTCTGCGTGGCGGTCTCGAGATTCGTCAGCAGCCGCACCTGTTCGAGCACGTCGGGCGAAAGGTTCTGCGCCTCGTCCACCATCAGCACGATGCGCCGGCCGCGGCCGTGCGCATCCAGCAGAAAATGCGTCAGCAGGTCGACCAGCGCCTTGACGCTGCCGGCGGCCTCCGGCGGGACCTGCACGTGCAGTTCGTCGCAGATGCAAAGCAGGAACTCAGCATCGGTCACGCGCGGATTCAGGATCAGTGCAACGTCGCAGTGCGGCGGCAACTGTTGCAGCAGGCTTCTCAGTACCGTCGTCTTGCCGGTGCCGACCTCGCCGGTCAGCTGGATGAAGCCGCCGGCCTCACTGATGCCATAGGCCAGATGCGCAAGCGCCTCGGCGTGGCGCTCACTGAGGAACAGGTAGCGCGGATCCGGCGTGATCGCGAACGGCTTTTCATTCAGGCCGAAAAAACTAGTGTACATCAGGACTTACAAGGGATGCTGCGGAGCCATCGGGCGCTCATCATAAACCAAAAGGGGTCGC
>JBBDXX010000039.1:93988-247460 GCA_040902065.1 Steroidobacteraceae bacterium
GGTCGCTGCCCCGCCGGATCGCATCGTCGCCGAAACGGGTGTGGATGCGGTCGACGGCGTCGTCGAGCTGGCGCGCTTCCGCGTTCTCGCGGGGCGTGAACAGATCCAGTTGCGTGGCCGGTGACAGGTCGCTGACGCCGACGCCGAGCAGGCGCACAGCTGCACGCGGCTGCTCGTCGAGCCAGCGATCGAGCAGCTCCTCCGCAACCTGTGCGATGAGCCGGGTTTCCTGGGTCGGCGGATTGAAGCTCTTCTGCCGCGTATAGGTCTCGAAATCGCGGCGCCGCACCTTGATGCTGATCATCCCCGCCTTGAACTGTCGCGCGCGCAGCCGCGCTGCGGTCTTGTCGGCGAGCTGGGCGAGGCGCTCGCGCAGCAGCTTGCGGTCACGGATATCGGCGTCGAACGTCTCCTCGGTGCTAATCTGTTTCTCCGGCGCGTCGGCGACGACCGCGCGCTCGTCGATGCCCGAGGCGCGGTCCCGGAACTTGCGCGTCTCGCGCCGGAGCAGGGGCCAGAGCACGGACTCCGGCGCGCGCCGCAGCTGGCCGAGCGTGAAGATTCCCTGCTGTTCGAGCCGGACTGCGGTCTTCGCGCCGATGCCGAACAGCCGCCCGACCGGCATCGGATCGAGGGTTGCCGTGACGTCCTCCGGGCGGATGATCGTCAGGCCGTCCGGCTTTTGCATTTCTGACGCGAGCTTTGCCAGCAGTTTGTTGTGCGACACGCCGACCGATGCCGTGATTCCGGTCCGGGCGCGGATCAGGCTCTTGATCTCGTGCGCCATCTTTTCCGCGCTGCCGAACAGCGAAACGCTGGCGGTCACGTCGAGAAACGCCTCATCGAGGGACAGGCCTTCCACGAGATTCGTGAACTCGCCGAAGATCGCAAATATCTGGCTCGATATCTCCCGGTAGCGCTTGAATCGCGGGCGCACAACGACGGCGTGCGGACAGCGGCGGAGCGCTTCGCGCATCGGCATCGCGGAGTGCACGCCGAACCGGCGCACCTCGTAGCTGGCCGCGGCGACGACGCCGCGCCCGCCCGCGCCGCCGACGACGACCGGCTGGCCGGCGAGTTCCGGATCGTCGAGCTGCTCGACCGACGCGAAAAACGCGTCCATGTCCACGTGCAGTATCGAGCGGTGTGCGGTCATGAGAGCGACAGCATGGAGTAGACGAGCCCCGCCATCATCGTCACGCCGAGCAGCGTGAAGTAGATCACGGCCAGCACGATGAACTTCAGCGACGACTTCAGGCGCCCCTCGCCGTAAACGACACGCATCGAGCGGAAGACGTACCACGACAGGTACAGGAACAGCAGGAAGTTCAGGATTCCGGATGAATCCGTCAGGGAGAGAGTGGCGATCAGCAGCGCGTTCAGAATATCGACGACACCGAGCAGCAGAAACGTCAATGCATGGTTGTGCAGGAACAGCACAAGATGTTCCGCGTAAAGTCGACGCGGCCGCCAGTAGAACAGCAACGCGACCGCCGCCATCAGCGGCAGGAATACGAACATGAGCTTCGGCGCAGTCGCGGTGAAGCGATCCGCGAGACCCGCGCCGCCGTCCGCGCGAATGCGCTCGCAGGCGCGATTGAATGCTTCGTCCAGATCCATGCCGAGAACGGTGGGGATGTCAACTTTGCAGCCCGAGATCTCGGCGCCCGTCTGCCCCATCGGGGCCGGGTCGACTCCCGCTGCGTCGAGTTCGCGGCGCACTTCCTCCGGCGCCGATCCCATTCCGAAACTGGTGGAACCGGGCAGCAGCGCCGACAGCGCGAAGTACAGGATGCTGATCGCGAGATACAGCCGGAACGGCGGCAGGTAGCTTTGGTGCCGTCCGGCGATGAACTCGCGGGTCAGTTCTCCGGGACGGAACATGAGTAGACGCAGCGACCGCCAGACGCGGCTGTCCAGATGCAGCAGGGAATGCGTGACATCGCCAGCGACTTCGCGCATCGACAGCACGTGCACGCCGCCGGCCTGACCGCAGGTGGCGCAATGCGCGCCTTCGACAGGCGCGTGGCAGTTGAGGCAGCGCGCCGGTTCGAGAGCGGCCGAAATGACCTCTCCGCGCGGCTTGAAAACGCGGCGCTCGCACTGCAGGGCGCTGCCAAAGCGTTCCGCCGCCACGGTTCGCAGACGCGTCGCGTCGTTCTCGAGGTAATGATCGAGCGCGGCCGCGTTTTCCACCCGATAACGCACGCGGCGGCGCGGGCGCTCGCCGGCCGCGGTCTCCGTCGCCTCTATCGTGGCGCCCAGGAAGCCGGCGCAGGCGAGCACATCGCGCACATGGCCGGGCAACCAGTCGTCGTAGTCCGGGACGATGTCGGGGTCGAGTTGGCACTCGACTTCGTAGATGAGTTTGGAGGCCACGGGGGCAGCTCGTGACGCGCGACAACGGATCTTAGCCCAGCCTGAGAAACCCTGCGCTGGGGGCCAGGAGCGTGTAGGACTGTTGGGCGGGCATAGCGGGATCGCATCATCCGCTGGAGACGGAACGAGCGTCGTGCTGCACTTGCCCAAGTCATGAAGGTTCGGAGATCAGATTGCCCCCGGTGCGGAACTCATGAAGTCGCTGCGTGTATCGCTGGTCGAGGATCACCCCGTGCTCCGTGACGTGCTGGAGGAGTACATCGGGCAACTGCCCGGGGTCGAGCTTTGCGTCGTATCCGCGAATGCCGAAGACGCGCTCGACGAGTTCGAGGGATCGATGCCCGATCTGATGCTGATCGACCTGTCGTTGCCGCGCATGAGCGGAATCGAACTGATCCGCGAGCTGCATCTGCGGCAGCCGGACCTGCGCTGCGCGATTCTGTCGGGCCATCGCTCGCCGGCTTACGTCCGGCAAGCGCTGGAAGTCGGCGCTCACGGTTACTTGCTGAAAGGCGACCCGATGGAAATCGAGCGCGGCCTGCAGGCGTTCCTTGCGGGCAAGCGCTATTTCAGCCCGGACCTGAGGGACGCCTGACACGGCTGCGACTGCCGGCGATCAATGGGCAAGCACCCCCGCCGGGTGCGGCTGCAGGCCGAGATTCATGAGCAGGCGCCGCGCGCGTCGGCTGCCGGTCTGCTGCCACAGGTCGTAGAGTCGCAGAAGATCCTGCGGCGAATCGCCGCCGGCGCCATCGCCTATTTCATTCAGCGCGTCGACCAGCGGCTGGAACTTGTCTTCCAGTTCCGCGAACACGGAAGAAAGCGCGCGCCGGGAACCGCGACAGGGTGCCTGCGCGAGCGCGCCGTAGGCGCGGCCGCCCATCGCGACGTGATAGTCGACGTCCACCGGCCGGTGCAGGTTACCGGCCAGGAAGCCGGCGATGAAAAGCGCCACGTCGCCGAGGCGCTGCAGCAGCCGGAAACGGAGGCGTTCATCGGGCGTGTCGACGGCCTCGGCAAGCAGCAGCGCGAGCGGCTTCAGTCGCGCGCGGCGGCCCGGTTCCGGTTCGAACAGCGCCTCACTGCGCGCGAACATGGCGAGCAGGTTCACCACGTAATGCTCGGTGTGTTCGCGGACCGAAACATGCTGGTGCCGGAGCGCATGCTGCAGCGCAACCCGGAAGAAGTCGCGAACGTCGGCAACAGTCAGGAGTCCGGCGGCATCGTGTTTGCGCATCATTCCCCCCGTTTGACGCTACTATTTGTACGCGGTTCACGGCGGATTTCTGCATCGTGCGTCTCAGGCTGGGATGGCACTCACGGCTATTGAGTGCTGAATACCGCCGGTTTTGTGAACTGACTTCCAGCCTGCTGCGCGCAGGGTCGTTCAGCAGGAGTGGGTCTATGACGGAAACGCGCGACCGGCGTCGTCTGGAACTGCTGCCGATCGAACTGGCGTTGATCGTCGCGCTATTCTGGGCCGATGAGCAGGGCTGGATCCCGCTCAGCAAGACGCCCTTCCTGTTCCTTGTCGCCTGGGGTTCCATGCGGCTGCGCGGCGTCGGTTGGCGCGACGGCCGCAACCTCGTCGTGCCGATCATCGCGCACGGGATCGGCAATTCGATCGATTTCACGGTCATGTACCTGGGACACTATCCGGGTGTCGGAAGCTGAAAAGGGAAGCGTCCCCTTTCAGGCGACCTGGCTGCTGCCGCCGTCGAGCTGGATTTCGTAGGTGGAGCCGGCGACCAGTTCGCGCGGGTCGAAGTCGTCCACGTGAATGATGTCCATGACCTTGCGGTCGTACTCGCGAAGCCGCGCGGCTTCGGCTTCACTGATGATGCCGGCCGCCTGCGCTTCACTGATCTGGCCCGGCAGGTCGAGGGCATTCACCTCACCCGTCTTGACGCCCTCGACGCGGATGCGTTTCAGGACCGGCTCCGCGGCTATCGCGAGTTCCATCGCCTGCTGCACCAGGCCGAGGTGATTCGTCGGCTCGAGCGTGCGGTAGACAAAGTGGCATAGCCGCTCGCGCGCCTCACCCGGATTCATCATCAGCTCCGCGATCTTCGGGTTCAGCCGGTCGGACGGCGCGGAATACGTGAGCCCGCGCGGGAATATCACGAGGCGCATCAGGCCCGCGAGCCAGCGGGTCGGGAAATTGCGCAGGAAACTGTGCAGCTGTTCCTGCGCCTGGTAGAGCAGCGAGCGGCAGCTGTACTCGACCAGCGGCAGGTCGGCCGGCGGCGCGCCCTGGTTCTGGTAGTGCTTCAGCACCATCGAGGCCAGGTACATCGACGACAGCACGTCGCCCAGCCGCGCGGAGAGATTCTCCTTCTTTTTGAGGTAGCCGCCGAGCGAGAGCATCGCGATGTCGGTCGCGAATGCGAACGAGGCGCTGAACCGGTTGATGTGCTCGAAGTAGCGCGTCGTCGGCCCGCCGAGCGGCGAAGTGACGATGCGTGACAGCGTGATCGCGCCTATGAATGAGCGCACGGCGTTCGAGATCGTGAAGCCGATATGGTGGAACAGCGCCTCGTCGAACTCGCGCATGCCGCGCTTGCGATCGGGGTCCTTCGCGGCGTTCATCTCCTTCAGTACCCAGGGATGACAACGCACCGCGCCCTGGCCGAAGATGATGAGGCTGCGCGTCAGGATATTCGCGCCCTCGACGGTGATGCTGACCGGCACCATCTGGTAGCCGCGCCCGATGTAGTTCTTCGGCCCGAGCATGATGCCCTTGCCGCCCTGCACGTCCATCGCGTCGTTCGCGATCATGCGGCCCATTTCGGTCGTGTGGTACTTCAGGATGCCCGCCGGCACGGAGGGCTTCTCGCCGCCGTCGATCGCGCCGGTGGTCACCGAGCGCGCGGCGTCCATGATGTAGGTGCGCGCGGCCATCCGCGCGATGACCGCCTCGACACCCTCGAATTTCCCGATCGGCATGTTGAACTGGCGGCGGATGCGCGCGTAGGCGCCGGTCGAGTAGAGCGCACCCTTGCTGCCGCCGGTCGCAATCGAGGGCAGCGAGATACAGCGCCCGACCGAGAGCTGCTCAACCAGCATGCGCCAGCCCTGACCGGCCATCTTCGGCCCGCCGATGATTGCGTCCGCCGGCACGAACACGTCGCGGCCGCGGATCGGCCCGTTCTGGAACGGTCCATTCAGCGGGAAATGCCGCCGGCCGACCGTGATGCCGGGCGTGTTGCGTGGAATGAGCGCAGCGGTGATTCCATAATCCGTTTCGCCGCCCTCCAGCAGCTTGTCGGGATCGAACAGCCGGAAAGCGAGGCCGATCAGGGTCGCGATCGGCGCGAGCGTGATGTAGCGCTTCGAGAAATTGAGGCGGACGCCGATGACCTCGCGGCCCTGGTACATGCCGCGGCAGACAACGCCGGTGTCCGGGATCGAGCCCGCATCCGAGCCGGCGCGCGGGCCGGTCAGCGCGAAGCACGGGATCTCGTCGCCGCGCGCAAGCCGTGGCAGGTAATGGTTGCGCTGCTCCTCCGTACCGTAGTGCAGCAGCAGTTCCGCCGGGCCCAATGAATTCGGCACGACGACGGTCGAGGCGACGGTGCCGGAGCGGCTTGCAATCTTGACGATGACGCAGGAGTGAGCGTAAGCGGAAAACTCGAGGCCGCCGTACTTCTTCGGGATGATCATTGCCCAGAAGCCTTTCTTCTTGACGAAGTCGAAGACTTCGGGCGGCAGGTCGGCCCTGCGATGCGTGATGTCCCAGTCGTTGATCATCCGGCAGAGTTCTTCACAGGGGCCGTCGATGAACGCCTGTTCTTCGGCCGACAAGGTCGGCACCTTCGCGGACAGCAGCTTGCTCCAGTCCGGCCCGCCGGTGAAAAGCTCGCCGTCCCACCAGACGGTGCCGGCCTCGAGCGCCTCGCGCTCGGTCGTCGACATCGGCGGCAGCATGCGCTTGTAGATCCGCAGGAAACGGTTGGAGATCAGGTATCGCCGCAGCGGGCGGATATTCAGCAACACATGCGGCAGGTAAAGGCCCCACAAGGCGACTTTCCACCACCATGGCCCCGCGCCGAATGCCGTGTAGTAGACGAGCAGCAATCCAAGCACGAGCGTCGCCTGCGCGAGACTCGCACGCCGGTAGGCGAGCCACATCACGAGGCTCACGAACAACACCAGCCAGAGTAATGACAGGAGCATTTCCTCCGTAGTTATACCGCTTTCAGCATGGGATGCGGAATTAGGGGATGCACCCTAGCCGCGGTTTGTTTGCAGTGCAAAAAGTCCCTTTGTGTATGCTTTGCGCACAGGAAGGGGGATCGCCATGACGAGACTGATCGACCGCGCGCAGCGCATCCTGCTTGCGCCCAAAGCCGAATGGCCGCTGATTGCGGCGGAACCCGAAACGACGGCCGGAATTTACCGCGGTTACATCGCGATCCTCGCGGCGATCGCACCCGCGGCGATGTTCGTGAAGTCCACGCTGATCGGCTATCACATCCCGCTGCTCGGCTCGTACCGCGTCGGCATGATGGAAGGACTGTTCGGGGCCATCGTCAGCTACGGCCTTTCGCTGGCCGCGGTTTACGTGTGTGCGCTGATCGTGAACGCGCTTGCGCCGACGTTCGGCGGGCAGAAGGATTCATTGCTCGCACTGAAGACCGCGGCCTATGCCTCGACCGCGGCGTGGATCGCGGGCATCGCGCAGATCCTGCCGTTCATCGGCGTACTGATCCTGATCGCGGGCGCCGCATACAGCGTGTACCTGCTGTACCTGGGTCTGCCGGTGACGATGAAAGCGCCGGCGGACAAAGCGGTCGCCTATACGGCGGTCAGCGTCGTCGCGGTGATCCTGCTGTACTGGATCGTCTGGGCGGTCGTCGCCGGCGTCATCGGCCGCGGCTCCTGGGGCCAAAGTCCCTGGATCGGGGGGCCGGCAGTCACGCGGAGCGGCGGTTTCGACAAGGACAGCCCGCTCGGCAAGATCGAGGAATGGGGCCGGAATGTCGAGGAGGCCGGCCGCCGCGCCGGAGCATCGTCGGATGCAAAGGGCGTGCCGGAGAGCGCCGCGGTGGGCGAGCTGCTGGGCGCCGTTGTCGGCGCGGACAATTCACGCGAGGCGCTGTCCACGGAAGAGCTCAAGACTTTCATCCCGGAGACGCTCGCGGGTTTGCCGCGAACCTCGCTCACCGCGGAACGGAACGCGGCGCTCGAAGCCGTCGCGCGCAAGGAAAAGGCCGGCGGCTAAAAGGGGACGCAACCCTTTGAAAGGGGTCGCATCCTCTTCCAAAGGGTTGCGTCCCCTTTTCGCGGTCCGGTCAGTTGGCCGGGCGCAGCGTCACTTCGCGGTGATAGCTGGTGCCGAGATACTTGCGCATCTCGAGACGCGGAGCAGTCAGTTCGCGCCGCTTGGCGTTGTCGCCGGTCGCCCAGTGTGCGGCCGAGATCGCGTCGAACTTGTCGTCATCGCCCTTGTTGTAGTCCATGGCTTTGCCGAAGCTCGAGTACAACGTGCAGAACAGCAGGTCGTAATCGCTCTCGTTGTCGCGCGTCTTGACGAACGCCTTGTAGTCCTGGATCAGGCCCTGCTTCTTCGCCTCGACGTTGATCGGCTCGGAATGGGCGCGGAGCCATTCGAGGTAGGTGTCGAACATGCCCGGATTCACCTGATAGGCACTGCATTCCCACACCGGGCCCTGGGTCCAGTGCTCCTGCGCGGCGGCCATGGATGACGCGATCAGCATTGCGGCGGCCAAAAGGCCGCTGGTGGTTTTATTCATGATCTCCCTCTATTCGACTTTATAGCCGCCGGGTATCGGCGGTTGTGCGGGAGATTCTACGCCTGATACTTACCAGGCGATGCCGTAATCCTCGCCGTGATTGCTGGAGCCGCCCCAGAACGTGCCGTGTGCGTGGTCGATCAGGATGGCATTGATCGGGCCCGAAGTGCGCGAGCTGAATTCCGCCTTGTAGCCGCGCGCCTTGAGGTCGCGTCGCACCCAGTCGGGGATCGCGTTGTTGAGCGTGATACGGCCGGGGAATCGCTCATGCGGGAAGAAGGAATCGCGCATCTGCCAGCTCGTGATGTTCGGCGCCTCGGCCGCCTGCTGCGGGGTCATGCCGAACTCGACGACGTTGAGGAAGAACTGCAGCAGGTTCTGGTCCTGGGTGTCGCCGCCCTGGACGGCGAAGGCGAGCCAGGGCTTGCCATCCTTGAAAGCGAGCGACGGCGTCAGCGTCACGCGCGGGCGCTTGCCCGGCTCGATCACGTTGTACGGGTTCACTGCCGGGTCGATCACGAACTGCTGTGCCCGCTGACTCAGGCCGATGCCGGTCTTTCCAGCGATGACGGCCGGCAGCCAGCCGCCCGAGGGTGTGATGGAAACGAGCCAGCCGTCCTTGTCGGTCGCGATGACCGAGGTCGTGCCGCGATGGAAGGAGCCCGTGACGGGATCCGTCGCCGCGGCAAAGCGCGCCGCGTCGAACACCGGTGGAGCGGCGGCCGCGCGCTTCTTCAGCAGATCCGCATGCGGATTCGTTCCACCCTGGAACGGATACGGGTCGCCGGGGCCGACCGCAGGATCGTTGGCGGCGCCGGGCGAAATGGCCGCCGCGCGCGATTTGGCATATTCCTTCGACAGCAGGCCCTCCATCGGCTCGTCGGGAGGGAAGTACGGGTCGCCGTAATAGAAGTCGCGGTCGGCGAAGGCGAGGTTCATCGCCTGGTAGACCGTGTGAACGTAATTGCCGCTGTTGTAGCCCATCGACTTCAGGTCGAAGTTTTCCAGGATGTTGAGCGCCTGCAGCATCACCGGGCCCTGGGTCCAGCTGTCGAGCTTGTAAACATCGATGCCGCGATAGTTCGCGTGGCGCGGCTCCTCGAACTTGACCTGCCAGTTCGCGAGGTCGCTCGCGGCGATCAACGCGCCTTCCTCGCGCGCGCCGCGCACGAATTCTTCGGCGACGTCGCCGCGGTAGAAGCGGTCGTAAGCCGCCTGCAGGGCTTCCTTGCGCGACTTTCCGGCCTGGAGCGCCGCGGCCTCCGCCTCGACCAGCTTGCGCAGCGTCGCCGCGAGGTCGGCCTGGCGGAAGATCTCGCCGGCGGCCGGCGCCTCGCGCGCCTGACCCTGGTGCGGCAGCATCACCGCCTTCGAGTAGCGCCACTGCCTGAGCTTGTCCTTCTCGCTCTCGATGCGGTCCGCGGTCTCGGCGTCGATCGCGTAACCGTCGGCGAGCGCGATCGACGGGGCGAGCACTTCGCCGAGCGACAACGTGCCAAATTCCGCGAGCATCGTGATCAGCGCGCCCGGCGTGCCCGGCGTCACGGCGGAAAGCGGCCCGTCCTCGGGCGGGCCCGCGAGGCCCTTGCTGCGGAAGAATTCGGGCGTCGCCCCGGTCGGCGCGACGCCGAGTCCGTTGATCGCGATGATCTTCCGCGTCTTCGGGTTGTAGATGAGCGCCTGGGTTTCCCCGCCCCAGGAAAGCACGTCCCACATCGTCGAGGTCGCCGCAAGCATCGCGCAGGCCGCGTCTACCGCGTTGCCGCTGCGTTCAAACATGCGCGCGCCGGCGGTCGCGGCGAGCGGCTTGCCGGTGATCGCCATCCAGTTCGATCCATGCAGCGGCGGCTTCTGGGTCTTTTCCTGGGCGATGCCCGGCGAGGCAACCAGGGCGAACCCGATCGCGGCGATGACGGCGGCTCTGCCGTGAAGTTTCTTGCGATATGTGCTCATAGCAGGTCTTTCACTCCGTCGCGTTCCTCGAGTAGTTCGCGGTGCGTCGCGTCCATCCGCTCGCGGCTGAAATCGTCGATGGCCAGGCCGTGCACGACCGTGTAGCGGCCGTCCTTGCAGGTGACGGGATACGAGTACATGACGCCCTCGGCAATGCCATAGCTGCCGTCGGCCGGAACCGCCATGCTGACCCAGTCGCCTTCCGGCGTGCCGAGCGCCCAGTCGCGCATGTGGTCGATCGCGGCGGATGCCGCGGACGCGGCGGACGACGAGCCGCGTGCCTTGATGACGGCCGCACCGCGCTGCTGGATGGCGGGAATGAACTCCTCGCGGTACCAGCCTGTGTCCACCAGCGATTTCGCCGGCTTGCCGCCGACGGTGCAATGCGCGATGTCCGGGTGCTGCGTCGCGCTGTGATTGCCCCAGACGATCATGCGCCGGATCGCCGTCACGTGCGAACCCGTCTTCAGCGCGAGCATGCCGAGCGCGCGGTTGTGGTCGAGCCGCATCATCGCCGTGAAATTGCGCCGTTCGAGACCGGGCGCGTTGGCTGCGGCGATCAGCGCGTTGGTGTTGGCCGGGTTGCCGACGACGAGCACGCGCACCTCGCGATGGGCCGAGGCGTCGAGCGCCTTGCCCTGCGCCGAGAATATCTGCGCGTTGGCGAGCAGCAGGTCCTTGCGCTCCATGCCCGGTCCGCGCGGGCGTGCGCCGACCAGCAGCGCGTATTGGCAATCCTTGAAGGCCTGCCTGGCGTCGTCGGTCGCGACCACGCGATTGAGCGTGGGAAAGGCGCAATCCGACAGTTCCATCACGACGCCCGTCAGCGACGGCAGTGCGGCCGTGATTTCCAGCAGCTGCAGGTTGACCGGCTGGTCGGGTCCCAGCAGCTGGCCGGATCCGACGCGAAAGGCGAGTGCATAGCCGATCTGGCCCGCTGCGCCCGTGATCGTGACCGTAACGGCAGGCTTCATCCAGGACTCCGGCGGATGCCGCGATGAAAAGGGGCGGCAATTGTAGCAGCGCCGCAGTCGCCCGGATTCGCTAGCATGCGGCTTTTCCGAAGGGCAAGCCATGAGCGGCGAAGCGCAGGTCGTCGGCACCGCTACGGACGCATTCGCCTGGGATGCGATGGCCAATCCGCTGCCCGCGGCGGTGGACGTCGCAATCATCGGCGGTGGCATCGTCGGCTGCTCGGCGGCTTTCTATCTGGCGCGCGACGGCGTCTCCGTGGCGCTGTTCGAAAAGGGCCGCATCGCGGGCGAACAGTCCGGGAGGAACTGGGGCTGGGTGCGCCAGCAGGGCCGCTCGCCCGTCGAACTGCCATTGATGATGCAGAGCCTGCGCCTCTGGCAGGCCCTCCCGTCCGAGCTCGGCGAGGACATCGGATTCCGCCAGGGCGGCACGCTGTACCTGGCGGAGGATGCGCCGCAGCTCGAAACGCTCTCGGAATGGCTCGCGGTGGCGCGCGAGCACGCGCTCGATTCGCGGCTGCTGGCCGAACGCGAACTCGAGGCCGTGCTCTCCGGCGGCGGTCGCTGGGCGGGCGCGATCTTCACGCCGAGTGACGGGCGCGCCGAGCCCGGGCGGGTGACGCCGGCCATCGCCCGGGGCGCGGCGCGCGCCGGCGCGCGGGTGTTCAGCCGTACCGCGGTGCGCGGCATTGAAACAGCGGCAGGGCGCGTCTCCGCAATCGTGACCGAACACGGGACCGTCTCCGCTGGAACAATCGTCTGCGCGGCCGGCGCCTGGACGCGCCTGTTCTGCGGTTCACTCGGCGTCGACGTGCCGCAACTGCCCGTGCTCGGCACGGTCGCGCGCACGGCGCCGGCGCCGCCGCTGCTCGACGGCCAGGCCTGGTCGCCGGCGGTCGCGATCCGCCGCCGCGTCGACGGCGGCTATACCATCGCGCACGGCGGCTCGTCGCTGCATTCGCTCGTTCCCGCCAGCTTTCGGTATGCCGTCAAGTACCTGCCCGCATTGCGGCAGGGTTACGATTCCCTCCGGCTCGGCTTCGGGCGCGATTTCTTCCGGGCGCTCGCGACGCCTTCGCGCTGGGCGCTGGACGCCGTGTCGCCGTTCGAGCGCGAACGGGTGCTGGATCCACAGCCGGAAGCGCGCGTTCTCCGACAGATGCGCGCGGCGCTCCGCCGCTGGCATCCGGCAATCGCCGAGGCGCCTTTCGTCGAAACCTGGGGCGGCCTGATGGAGGCTTCGCCAGACGTGTTGCCGATCATCTCCGCCGTGGAAGGCCTCGGTGGATTTCTGGTCGCAACCGGTTTCAGCGGCCATGGTTTCGGCCTCGGCCCCGGCGCCGGTAGACTGTTGGCCGAGATGGCAGGCGGCAGGGCGGATGCGGCCGCGGTCGCGGCTTTCCGTCTCGAGCGGTTCTTCGACGGTTCGCCGATCCGTCCCGGGCCCGCGATCTGAGTTCGAGGGGAACATGAGCGCTGAGGATCACGTGGTTCGCGCGTCCGAGATGAAGGCGGCGCTGCCGCCTCATTTCTATCTGAGCCCGGAGGTGTTCCGGCTCGAGACCGAGCGCATCTTTCACCGCCAGTGGTTCGTCGCCGCGCGCACGGAACAGCTTTCCGCGCGCGGCAGCGTCCTGCAGGTCGAGATCGCGGGCGAGAGCGTGATCGTGGTCCGCGGTCGCGACGACGCGCTGGCCGCCTTCTATAACGTGTGCCGCCATCGCGGCAGCCAGCTTCTGCGCGGCAAGCCATTGCCGGACGCGTCGGATCCGGCAGCGATCAATTCCGGCAGGGCGGGGGCGGCGCTGGTCTGTCCGTATCACGCCTGGAGCTACCACCTGGACGGTTCGCTGCGCGCGGCGCCCTTCGTGCAGTTCGACGCGAGTTGCCCGAAGGAGAATTTCTCGCTGGTGCCGGTCGCGCTCGAGACCTGGGGCGGATTCATCTTCCTGAACCTGTCCACGGGTTCGCCGCCGCCTTTCGAGGAACAGCTGGTCAAGGTGAAGCACACGCTCGGGCGCTATCCGTTCGCCGAGTTGCGCCGCGGCGCCCAGCTCGTCTACGACGTCACGGCGAACTGGAAAGTGCTGATGGAGAATTACAACGAGTGCTATCACTGCGGACCCGCGCATCCGGAGCTGTGCGCGCTCGTGCCGGCATTCCGCGAGATGGGGGGCGCCGGCCTCGCCTGGGAGGACGGCATCCCGCATCGCGCGGGCGCCTGGACATTCACGGCCTCCGGCACCTCGACGCGAACGCCATTCCCGGGACTGTCGGAATCCGAACGCACGCACCACAAGGGCGAGATCGTCTATCCGAACCTGCTGCTGTCCGCGGCGGCCGAACACGTCGCGGCTTTCACGCTGTGGCCCAGGGGACCGGATTGCACGCGCATTGCCTGCGAATTCCTGTTCCATGAATCGGAAACCGGCAAACCCGGATTCGATCCGCTGGATGTCGTCGATTTCTGGGATGTCGTGAACCGGCAGGACTGGCGCATCTGCGAGGGCGTGCAGGCGGGCATGCGCTCGCGCGGATTCCGTGGCGCGTTCTACGCGCCGATGGAGGACCCGAGCCTGGATATCCGGCGTTACCTCGAAGCCCAGCTCGGCGATCTGACCGCGATCCAGTGAGCCGGTCCCGCTATGACGTCGCGATCATCGGCGGCGGGCACAACGGGCTGACGGCGGCTTTCTATCTCGCCCGCGCCGGGCTTTCGACGGTCGTGCTGGAACGGCGCGACGTGCTGGGCGGCTGCTGCGTCACGGAAGAGATCGACGCCGGCCGCGCGCCCGGTTGCCGCGTGTCGACCGCTGCCTACATGGCGAGCATGCTGCGCCCGGAAATCATCCGGGACCTGTCGCTTGGGCGGCACGGGCTACGCATGGTCGCCGCGAATCCGACCGTGCAGGCGGTGATGCCGGACGGCGTCGTGCTGGCGTGGTGGAGCAACCGCGCCCGCATGCGCGAAATGCTGATGCGCTTCGCGCCCGCCGACTGCGAGCGCTTCCTGTCGCTGGAGCAGGGGCTTGCCGGTCTTGCGCGCCATCTCGAGCCGCTGTTCATGCAGGCGCCGCCGGACCTGGAACGGGGCGGGCTGGCCGGGCTTCGCGAGCTGCTGCGTTTTGCGTTCCGGTTCCGCGGCCTGCGCGGCCGCGAGATTTCGGATCTCGTCGCATTCTCGACCGGCAGCCTTGGCGAGTTCCTCGACCGTTCGCTCGACTCGCCGCATCTGAAATCGCTGGTGTTGTCGAACAGCCTCTACGGCAAGCACGGCGGACCCTACGATCCGGGCACGCTGTTCGGCCTGCTGTTCCACCTGCTGGGCGGCGGCGCCGAGTCGAAGCCGGGTTTCGTCGGGCACGTGATGGGAGGCATGGGCGCGATCACCCAGGCCATGGCCACGGCCTGCCGGTCGGTCGGCGTGGAACTGCGGACCTCCGTGCCCGTCGCCGCAATCCGCGTGCAGGAAGACCGTGCCAGCGGCGTCACGCTCGAGGACGGTTCGGAGATCGATGCCGGCGTCGTCGTGTCGAACGCCGATCCGAGGAGCACTTTCCTTCGCTTCGTGCCGCCAACGGCGCTCGCGCCGGAATTCCTGTCGGCGGTGCGCGGCATCAAGATGGACGGACCCTGCGCGAAGCTGAACCTCGTGCTCTCCGAGGAACCGCGACTTGAAGGCGCCGATCCGGCGGCGGACGCGTTGCAACGGGCTCAGTTCACGCTGGTGCCGTGGCTCGACGGCGCGCAGGCCTGCTACGGCGAGGCGCGCCGCGGGCGCATCGCCGAAGAGCTGTGGATCGACTGCCTGGTGCCATCGCTGGTCGATCCGTCGCTGGCGACACCCGGCCGCCACGTGATGACCTGCTTCGTGCAGTACCTGCCGTACCGGCTGTCGGGATCCGACTGGAGTCTCGAGCACGCGCGTCTCGAGCAGCAGCTCCTGCGCCAGATTGCGCGCTTCGTGCCGGCGGTCGGCCGCTCCCTGGTCGCCGCCCGGCTCTACACGCCGCTCGATCTCGAAAATGTCTTCGGCATCTGCGAGGGCAATATTTTCCACGGCGACTTGCGGCCCGATCAGCTCTTCTTCATGCGCCCGCTGCCGGGTCATGCGCGGTACGCGACGCCGCTGCGCGCGCTCTATCTCTGCGGCGCCGGCACGCATCCGGGCGGCGGCGTGACCGGCGCTCCCGGGTTCAATGCGGCGCACCGGATCCTGGACGACCTGAAACGCGATCGCGGCATGCGCAAGGCCGTCAATCGGTGACGCAACCATGATCAGCCTGCGTGCGATGCCGGTGCGATTCCGCATCCTCGTCGTGTTGATCGTGATGAGCTTCGTCAATTACCTGCTGCGCAACAACATCTCGGTCGCAATCCCGAGCATACGCGAAGAGTTTGGATTCACGAATACCGAGATCGGCTGGATCCTCGGCAGCTTCAACATCAGTTACGCGCTGTTTCAGATTCCGGGCGGCATCTTCGGCGAGGTCAGCGGTCCGCGTCGCGCACTCGCGATCATCGCGGGCACCTGGGGCGTGCTCACATTTCTGACCGGATTCGCGCCGTCGCTGATGGCCGCCTCGGCGGCCGGCGCGATGCTGTCACTGGTCGTCGTGCGTTTCCTGATGGGCATGGCGAACGCCCCGATCTTCCCGATCATGGTCGGCACGATCGCGCGGTGGTTTCCGGCGGGTGGCTGGGCGTTTCCGAATTCGCTGACCAGCATGGGTCTCACGCTCGGCCAGGCGGCGATCGGACCGGTCATGACGTTCCTGATCGTCCGCTATGGCTGGCGGGAAGCTTTCTACCTGCTCGCGCCGCTCGGGATCCTGGCTGGCGCCTGGTGGTACTGGTACGGCCGCGACCGCCCCGCGGCGCATCCGGCGATCGCACAGCCGGAAATCGAGCTGATCGATCGCGACCGCGACCCCGCATTCACGGATGCGCACCGCGCCGGCAGCTGGCGCGAAGTGCTCGGGCGGCGCGACGTGCTGCTGCTGGCGGCCAGCTATTTCTGCATGAACTATGTCTTCTACATGTTCGCGCAGTGGTTGTTCACGTATCTGGTCGAGCAGCGTGGATTCTCGCTGCTGGAGAGCGGATTCCTCTACGTGCTGCCATTCGCGACCGGTGCCTTGCTCGCGGTGGCCGGCGGATTTGCCTGCGACCTGCTGTGCCGGCGGATCGGCGCGCGCTGGGGTTGCCGCATCCCGGCGATGACGGGCCTGACGCTGGTCGCCGTGTTCCTGCTGGCGGGCATCCACGCCGCCAATCCCTACGTGGCCGTGGGCCTGCTGTCGCTGTGCTTCGGCTTCACGCAGTTCACCGAGGGCGCATTCGGCGCGGGATCGAGCTACACCGGCGGCCCGCATGCTGCGACCGCCTACGGCGTCGTCAACACTGGCGGGAATGCCGCCGGGTTCCTGGCGCCAGTGGTCGGGATCATGCTCGACCGGTTCGGCTGGGTGCCGACGCTCGCGAGCGGTTCCCTATTCGCACTGGCCGGTGCGGCACTGTGGCTGCTGATCGATGTCGAGCGCCGCCTCCAGCACGGGAAGAAATCGTCATGACAATGCACCGCGTGCCGTTCGACGGGCGCTTCTCGATCGGCGAGTTCCCCTGCGACCCGCCTGACGGCACGCCGTCGAAGAAAGAACTCGAGGCGGAACTCGACGACCTCGTGGGCGAACTCGACGAATTGCAGCACAGACTGTTTGCCGACCAGCGATTTGCCGTGCTGACGGTGTTCCAGGCGATGGATGCCGCCGGCAAGGACAGCACGATCCGCAAGGTCTTCTCTGGCGTGAATCCGGCCGGGTTTAGGGTCCATGCCTTCGGCCCGCCGAGCGAGCTCGAGCTCCGGCACGACTTCCTGGCGCGTGTCTCCGCGCGCCTGCCGGAGCGCGGCAAGATCGGCATATTCAATCGCAGTCACTACGAGGAAGTGCTGGTGGTGCGCGTGCGTCCGGAATTCCTCGCCGCGCAGCAGCTTCCCGGGGTCGACATGCAGAGCATCTGGGCCGAACGGTTCGAGTCGATCCGCGGTTTCGAGCAGCACCTCGCGCGAAACGGCATCGCCGTCGTCAAGTTCTGGCTGAACATTTCCCGCAAGGAGCAGAAGAAACGGTTCCTGAGCCGCATCGACGAAGAGGACAAGAACTGGAAGTTCCGCCTCGGGGATCTCGATGACCGCGCGCGCTGGAAGGAATTTCAGTCCGCGTACGAGGCGATGCTGCGGGAAACCTCGCGCGAGTGGGCGCCGTGGTATGCGATTCCCGCCGACGACAAGCCTTACATGCGGGTCGCCGTCGCGCGCGTGATGGTCGAAACCTTCAGGAATCTCGATCCGCGATTTCCCGAGCTCGGACCGGAACAGCGTCGCGAGCTCAAGGAAGGACGGCGCCGCCTCGAGAAGGAATGACGCCCGGCGAGGGAGGCCGCCGGGAGTCAGCCTGGCTCAATGGTGGCCCTGCGGCATGCCATCGCCGCCGGTGAAGTCGGCGCAGGATACGGACGGATTCCAGTCCGCGAACACGCCATTCGGATTGTGCTTCCAGGCCCAGACATGCAACTCGTAGAACGCGGGGATGCCGTAGCGGTTGGGTGCGCCGACATGGTTGAAGAGCTGTCCCATCAGCACCGGCGGCGCTTCGTTGGCCGCATGCCAGTCCTCGGCAATCACGACGTACTCCACCGCAACCAGACGCATCTGGCCGTTCTTCTCTTCGTACAGCAGGGCCTCGGGACGGGTCGCGTCGAGCGCGCCGTCGCCGACCAGCTCGCCGTTGACGAGGTGCACCCCCATCGCGCCCTCCTGTGGTCCACTGACGCAGCCGTGGAACAGTCCGTAACCGGCGGTGTGAGCCTCGTTCACGTTATTGAAGACCGCCGTCGCTTTGCGGACGGTCGATACCAGGGTGTCTGCGGGGGCCGCGATCGCGGCGGCGGCCACCAGCGGGGCGGCGATGAGCATCAGTTTGCGAATCATTGGTTAGCTCCTTTCTCTTTAGTGGGGTCGCATCCCCTTCAAAGGGGTCGCATCCCTTTCCCGTGTAGTTCCAATATTCGGGCACGAGCCTGATGAAAGGGATGCGACCCCTTTGAAGGGGATGCGACCCCTTTGTGGTTCAGGTTTCGGCGGTCGTCGGGTCGATGACCGTCGTGACGCGTGAGATGCGGTTCGCCGGGAAGCCCCCCTGGCGGGCGTGCTCGCGCAGCAGTTCTTCGTTCTCGGCGATGTAGACGCAGTAGATCCGGTCGCCGGTCACGTAGCTGTTCTGCCACTGGACCTTGGGACCCAGCGTGCTGAGCACGCTGCAGGATTTCTGCGAAATGCCCCGAAGCTGCTCGGCCGTCAGGTTCCCCGCTCCCGGGATATCCCTCTCGATGACATATTTCGGCATGGCAGTTGTCTTCCTTTTGAATGGGGCCCGGTGCCATCTCTGCACGCGTGCCAAACTACATTGTAGAGTTGCCCAGTGCTGCGTCCGGGACTCCCCGATTCATGACGAAAACGCTCACCCGCGACGTGCTCACCAGCATCCTCCGGACCCTGCGCCTGCGGGTCCGCCTGATGTCGCGGGGCGATTATTGCGGCCAATGGGCGCTCGATTCGGGCGAGCGCAACAAGGCAACCTTCCATCTGGTCGGGCGTGGCGAGCTGTGGCTGCATTGCACCTCGCGCGCCGAGCCCCTGCAGTTGCGTGAGGACGACCTGCTGTTCTTCCATCGCCCGCAGTGGCACCAGTTCAGCTGCTCGCCGCAGAAGTACGAGCGTCCAAACCTTGGGCGCAAACCGAAGGACAGCGACGAACCGGTGACCACGGTCATCTGTTGCGTCGTCGAGTTCGAATCCGGCGCGCACAACCTCGTGCTCAACTCCCTGCCGGAGATGAGCGTCGTGCAGTGCAGGAAGGAGCAGGCCTCCGCGGAACTCATCGCGCTCGCACGCCACATGCTGACGGAGCACGACGGTGAAACGCCGGGGTTCGAGTCGGTGATGGAGCGGCTTGCCGAGGCGCTCTTCATCGAAGTGCTGCGCCACCACATGCGGCTCGGGCAGGATCGCGGGCTGCTCCGGGCGCTTTCCGATCCGCAGCTCGGCCAGGCGCTGTCGGCGCTGCACGCAGAGCCGGGCCGAGACTGGGATGTCGAAGCGCTGGCGTCGATCGCCGGTATGAGCCGCAGCCACTTCGCGCGCCGCTTCACCGAGTGCCTCGACACGACGCCGATGCATTACCTTGCCGAATGGCGCATGAACCTGGCCGACGAACTGCTGCTCGACCCGCGCCAGTCCGTCGCGCGCGTGGCCGAGACGCTCGGATTCCAGACCGAGGCCGCATTCCGCCGCGCTTTCAAGCGGCTACGGAAGGTGGGCCCGGGCAGCGTGCGGCGCGAAGCGAGGCAGTGACCTAGGCCGCGGCCCGGGCGCCCCGGCCAGCGTGCGTCAGCGCTTCATGGTGGCGGCGGCCGGCCGTACGCCAGAGCAGCATGGCAAACACGAATCCGAGCGCACTGGAGATGAAGAAGTACAGCATCATCGGCTGATAGCCCGCCGGATTCGCGCCGCCGGCGCCGTAGGCGTCGTTCAGCCAGCCGGCGATCAGGTTGGCGCCGCCGATGCCGAGGTTCTGCACGACCCACATCAGCCCGATCGCCGTGCCGAATTTTTCTGCCGGCACCAGTTTTGCGGTCAGCGGCCACATCACGGCCGGCACCAGCGAGAAGCTGATGCCGATCAGCACGGTGCCGACCCACAGCGACCACTGCGTCACGGCCATGCTGAAAATCGCGATCGGCAGCAGTAATGCGCCGAATGCCAGCATCGGCGCATAGCGCCCGCTGCGGTCGCAGAGCCAGCCAAAGGCGGGCGTCGCAAACAAAGCGGCCAGGAAGACCCAGGCATTGAGCGCGCCCGCGGCCGCGAGGTCGAGGCCGTGCGCATGCTGGAAGTATTTGATCGCGAACGTGCTGCGAAACGCGAAGATCACCGAGTACCAGAGCACGCACAGGATCAGCAGGTACCAGTAGGCACGGCCGAAGCTCAGCAGGTCGCGGAAGGTGAAGCCCTGGGCGCCGCCGTCGTGCTTGGCAAGGGTGGCGCCGCGGTTGCGGCGGTCGATCCACCAGTAGCCGACGGCTCCCGCAAGCGACAGCACCGCAAACGATACCGCGATGAGCAGCGGCGGCTGCCAGCCCTCGGCGTAGGCGGCGGAAAACCAGGTCGGCGACATGTCGGCCGAAAAGGAGCCCGAGCGGGCGATGGCCAGCACCGAACCCATCGCGAAGGCGAGGTTCCGGCCGGTGAAGTACTTCACGATCCCGGCCATGACTGCGATGCCGAAGGTCTCGCCGCCGACGCCGAACAGCAGCCGGCCGAGGACCATGCCGCCGTAGGCGGGGCTGAGCGCCGTCAGCAGAGCGCCAACCAGTCAGATGGCCGCGGTCCACACCAGCATGCGCGCGGCGCCGAACCGGTCCACGAGGATGCCGCCCAGCAGGATCAGCACGATATTGGGCAGGCTGTAGATCGCATTCAGCATGCCGATCTGGGAATCGCTGAAGCCGCGCTGCCGCTCGAGCAGGTCGGCGACCGGACCGACGGAATCGTAGACGTAATAGTTGCCGTAGTAGGCGACCGCGAGCAGCGCAAGCACCAGCCACGCGACGGTGCGGCCGCGGTTTTTGTCGTTCATGCAGCTCCCGGTCAGTGATTCCGCGGGTGGTTTTTCTCGAGCCAGCCCGGATAGGCGGCATTCAGTCGTTCCAGCTCGCGATCGGCTTCTTCGTGTCGTCCCGCCGCGCGCAGGCCTTCGATCGAAGCGTACCAGTCTTCCGGCGCCGGCAGAACCTCGCGGGATTTCTCGAGCTCGCCGACGACGCCGGCGCTGTTCCCGGCAAGGTCTTGCTGCGTCACCCCGGGGACCGGCGTGGCAGGCGTCGCCTGCGCCCAATCCGCGCGACGGCGTCCGCCCTCCACCTTCATTTCCGACAGTTCGTCGCGTTCTTGAGTCGCGGCATCGGCGGACGGCTCATCGGGGGCGCGGGATTCCCTTTTCGCCGACTGTTCCGGAGCTGGCGCTACCGCGCGGGCCGGAGGCGCAGGCGGTGCCGGCGCATCCTGCCGAGAGACGGCTTCTTCCGCGGCGGGCGCTGCGTAATCGGATTCGGACATGACGACGGGCCGATCCTGCTCGCCGTATTGCCACTGCACCACGAGCACGGCGAGCAGCAGCGATGCCGCCAGCGAGGCGGGCAGCCACCAGCGCCTGGCGCGCGGCGCGACTGCGCGGTGTGCCGCGGCGCGAATGCGCGCGTCCGTCAGCGCCGGCGGCGCGTCGTCGCCGTCGAGCAGGCGACTCCAGGCTTCGCGGTCGATCGGTTTGTCCCGTTCCGTTTCCATGTCTCAGTCCGCGACCGTTTCGGCCGCGAGTGTCCGTTTCAGCCGTGCGACCGCATAACGCAGCCGGCTCTTTGCCGTTTCCGGATTCGCGCCCGTGATCTCGCCAATCTCGGCGAGTGACAGGCCTGCTTCAACGTAGAGCAGGAAGGCCGTGCGCTGTTCATCGGGCAGCGCCTCGAGCGAAGCCGCGAGCCGCGTGCGCGCTTCGCCGGCGAGCGCGGCACCGAGCGGTCCTGCGTCCGGATCGTCGGGCGCGATTGCAATCGCGTCCTCGTCCGCCGTTTCGCGGCGCGCGTGCCGGGCGCTTTTGCGCCAGTGATCCATGCAGCAGTTGTGCGCGATCCGGTACAACCAGGTCGCAAACCGCGCAGTCGGCTGGTAACGCGCCCGATGCTCGATTACGCGCGACCAGCATTCCTGAAAAACGTCGTCGGTCGCGGCCGCGCTGCCGACGGAACGGCGGATGAAGCGCCAGATCCCACTCCTGTGCATCGCGTAAAGCGGGTCGAACGCCTGCGCATCGCCGCCGGCGTAACGCAGCATCAATTGAGCGTCCGCGTCCCCTGCCTCCATCGCCGGCCACTGTACGCCGCCGGATGGCCTGGCCGGCCTCTGCATGAACGCGCCGCAGTGCCTCCCGGTGTTCACGTTCTGCGCGAAATTCCGGAGCAGTACCGTCAACCGGGGCCGATCCGGCGCCGGAATGCCGGTTTTGAACGCCGTAACCCATTGTTTTTAATTTAAAACCCCGACAAGGCAGAAGAAAGACTCAAAAAGTACTTGCGCTGTAGTCAGTGTTATAGTTAACTACAACACCAGAAGGCCACATCAGTACATCGGGACCAGCCACAGGGGCAGGCCCGGAGAGCAAAAGGAAGGAGACAGTCATGTTCACGATGGTTGCACGGAACACCCGGAAGACGATCAGCGCGGTGGCGGCAGTCGCAATCGTCTCGTTTAGCGGCCTGGTCCTCGACCAGGCGCACCTCGCTGCGGCCCCCAGCGGAACGATCGAGGTCGGTGAGCTGACCCCGGTCGGAGAAGCCGGAATGGCGATTGCCGCGCTGCCGGAAGTGATCGTGGTCGCAAGGCGCGAAATGCCGGCCAGCGCCAGCTTCGGCGCGACGACGCAGCTGCCCGAGATTGTCGTGGTTGCCAAGCGCGTTGCGCACCTGGTCGCGCAGTCGGATTCCGACGGCCCGTCCACGAAAGCTGACGCGGAAGGTGCTCTGCTAAAGTAGTCTGGTAGCGGGCTAGCTCACTTAGATGCAAGTAATGGACACCAACTGGAACGACAGCCTGCCGATCTATCGCCAACTGCGCGACCGCGTGGTGGCGATGATCCTGGAAGGCGTGCTGAACGACGGGGACCCGTTGCCGTCGGTCCGGAGCGTCGCGGCCGAGTACCGGCTGAACCCGCTGACCGTACTGAAAGGCTATCAGCAGTTGGTCGACGAGCAGCTGGTCGAGAAGCGCCGCGGCCGCGGCATGTTCGTTACGGAAGGCGCGCGGCGCGCGCTGATGAAGGACGAACGCCAGCATTTCCTCGAGGAGGAGTGGCCCAAGATCGCGGGCCGAATCCAGCGCCTGGGCTTCGAACCCAGGGAGCTGCTGGACGCCCTCGACCAGATTCCGCCTGCTCCGGCCACGAGCCTGAAGCGGGAAGACGTTCCGGGCGAGGGAGAAGACCGTGAATGACCTGATCGTGGCCCGCGGGCTTGGCAAGCAGTTCGGCGCGACCCGCGCCCTGAACGACGTTTCTTTCCAGGTCGGCGCCGGGCGGATCGTCGGCCTGATCGGGCCCAATGGCGCCGGCAAGACCACCGCGCTCAAGGCCCTGCTCGGGCTCACGCGTTTTGACGGTGAGCTTGCGGTGCTCGGCCTCGACCCGTACCGCCAGCGCCACCGGCTCATGCAGGACGTCTGTTTCATCGCCGACGTCGCGGTGCTGCCACGCTGGATCCGCGTCCGCCAGCTGATTGATTTCGTCGCGGCGACACACCCGAGGTTCCGTCGCGAGGTCTGCGAGCATTTCCTCGCGCGCAGCGACATCCGGCACGGCAGCCGCGTCCGGGAGTTGTCGAAGGGCATGGTGACGCAGCTGCACCTGGCGCTGGTGATGGCGATCGACGCGAAACTGCTCGTGCTCGACGAGCCGACGCTCGGCCTCGACATCCTGATGCGCAAGCAGTTCTACGAAACCCTGCTGAACGAATATTTCGACGAACAGCGCACGATCCTCGTGACCACCCACCAGGTGGAGGAAATCGAGCACATCCTGACGGACCTGCTGTTCATCGACCGCGGCCGCATCGTGCTCGACGCTTCGATGGACGAGGTGCAGGAGAAATACGCGCAGGTCGCCGTCCGGCCCGAACACCTGGCCGCTGCGCGCACGCACCGGCCGCTCGCCGAGCGCCAGGGACTCGGCCGCACGCACATGCTGTTCCATGGCGTGGAGCGCGCGGACCTTGAGCGTCTGGGCGAGGTCGGCGTCCCGTCGGTAGCAGACCTGTTCGTCGCGGTGATCGAGGGAGCACGCGCATGACCCGCTTTTTCTGGCTGATCCGCCGCGAGGTCTGGGAACACAAGGCGATCTGGGTCGCGCCGGCGGTGGTCCTCGGCTGCATCCTGCTGCTGCTGCTGACCGGCAGGGTGCATCTCGGCCCCTACGACGGCGAGCACGGCGGATTGCCGATGCACTTCACGCAGGAGGAGCGGATCGCGCTCCTGATGCTCGCCTATTCGGGCCTGGCAGTGGTCGTGTTCCTGGTGATGGGCATCATTGCGTTCTTCTATTCGATCGATTCACTGTATGCCGACCGGCGCGACCGCAGCGTCCTGTTCTGGAAGTCGCTGCCGCTGTCGGACGCGGAGACGGTGCTGTCGAAGTTCGCGACGGCGATCGTGGTGATCCCGCTGGTCGCGCTGGTCGCGGCGGTGATTTCCCAGTTCGTGGTGGCCGCCGGCGCATCCATGCAGTTCGGATCGGCCGGCCTGCCGGCGGACCTGGTCTGGCATCCGCAGGCTATTTTTGGCGGCATAGGCATCGCGATGCTCTGGTGCGTGACGGCGATGCTCTGGTATGCGCCGTTCGTCGGCTACCTGATGCTGGCATCCGCGTGGGCGCCGAAGGGCCCGTTCCTGTGGGCGGTGCTGCCGCCGGTCGGCGCCTGGATCCTGGAAAGGGTCGTGATGCGCTCGGATTACATCGGCGACTTCATTACGGAACGCCTGTTCGCCCTCTATTTCCTGCTGCGCAACCGCGGCCCGTCAATGACCGGGGAGATCAGCGACGAAGGCGATGTTTCGCAACTGGCGCGGATCGACATCGCCGGAATGCTGCGGGATTTCTATGTGTCGCCGGAACTGTGGCTGGGCGTCGTCGCCGCCGGGCTGCTGCTCGCCGCCGCCATGTGGGTGCGCCGCTACCGCGACGAAACGGCCTGATGCCCGCCAACCCGATACGGAGAAAGTGAGAGATGATGAAGAACCTGATTCGCGTCACCGCTGCGTTCGCACTTGCCGCAGTACACCTCCCGGCCGCGGCAGCGAACGCGACGGTGACGCGTGCCTGGCAGTTCAAGCCGGAGTCGGTGCAGGGCCTCAGGGTCCGCAACCTGATCGGCGACATCCGCGTCGAGCGCGGCACCGGGCCCGGCTTCCACGTCACGGCAAGCGCGACGATCGACGCGTCATCACAGGCCGAGGCCAAGCGGCTGCTCGGGCTGATCGAGTACCGGACCTCCGACGTCGGCGCGGGATCGCGTTTCGACGTGCGGCTGCCGCGCGAGCATTTCCCGAAAATCTACTGGCGCGGCGGCAGTTCAGGCTGGTGGAGCGTCAGTTACGTCGAGTATCTCGATGAACGTATCCGACTGACCGCCCGGCGCGGCGAGGCGCCCGAGCTGAAGGTCGATCTCGTGATCCGCGCGCCCGAAGGTTCGAAGCTCGACGTCAGCAATGTGTTCGGCGAGGCATCCGCAGACCGCGTGTCGGGCGAGCTGCGGCTCGATGGCGGCAGCGGGCTCCTGCGTTCCACGGGCGGCGAGGGCCGGCTCGAGCTCGACAACGGCAGCGGCACGGTCGAAGTGGCCGGACATCGCGGACGGGTTTCCGCCGACACCGGTTCGGGCCAGGTCAGGATTACCGATTGCGAATGCGAGATCCTCGCGGATACGGGCTCAGGCTCGGTCGAGATCCGCGGCGGATCGGGCACGCTGCGGGCCGATACGGGATCCGGCCGCGTGGTCGTCGAAGGCTTTGCCGGTTCAATCGAAGCGGACACGGGGTCGGGCTCGGTGCGCGCGCGCGAAGTCTCGGACGTGCGCAGGCTCGACGTCGATACCGGTTCCGGCAGCGTCACGGTCGAAGGCGACCTGTCGGCACTGGAGTCGCTCTATATCGACACCGGCTCGGGCGGCGTGAGCCTGCGGTCCTCCGCGGCGCCGTCGATGGAAATCCGCATCGATACGGGCTCGGGCGGCGTGGACGTCAATGCACCGGGCGCGTCCGTGCAGGAATCGAATGACGTATGGACCGTGCGGCTGCGCGAAGGCACCGCGCGCGGCGTCATCGACACCGGCTCCGGCAGCGTCGACATCGATATCCCCTGACGGGGACTCAGCCGGTGAGAAGCACGCTTTCGGCGTGCTCCTGCGCCTCCGGCGTACCGAACAGCACCACGACGTCTCCTTCCCTGAGCGTCATGTCCGGGTCCGGCTCGCGGCCGACGATGCCGTCACGCCGCACCGCCGTGAACGACACCTCGGCGCCGCGGTCATGGACCTCGCCGATCGTCCGGCCGATCGACCAGGCGCCGGGCGGCAGCACGACGGTGTGCAGCTCCTCGCGGAAGCCGGCGTCGTCTGGCAGGCCGGCGTGCTCGCGCCTGAATACCGAGCGCAGCGCTTGGTAGCGCTGCGCGCGGATCTCCCCGACCGTGCGGATCACGCGCGCGAGCGGGACGTCGAGCACGAGCAACGCATGCGAGACCAGCGTCAGCGCGGCCTCGAGCGTTTCCGGAACGACCTCGGTGGCCCCCGCGGCGAGCAGCACTTCGAGCTGGGTGTCGTCCATGGTCCGCACCAGAAGCGGCAGGTCGGGCCGGCGCCGCCGCACGGACTGCACGATCGCGAGCGATCGCGCCGGATCCGCGAATGTCACGACGACAGCGCTCGCGCGCGCGACGCCGGCCGACTCCAGCACGACTTCGTCCGCGGCGTCACCGAACATGACCGCATCGCCGGCCGCGCGCGCGGTGCGCACGCGAAACGGATCGACGTCCATCGCGAGGAATTCGAAGCCCTGGCTCTCGAGCACCCGCGCGACGTTCTGGCCGACGCGGCCATAACCGCACAGGATCACGTGCTCGCGGCCGGCGAGCGCCCGGGTCGCTTCGTCGAAGCGCGCCAGCCCGGTCGGCGTCGGCGCTGATTCGCGCAGGACGAAACGAGCAATGCGCTTGTTGTGCTGGATCAGGAGCGGCGACACGACCATGCTGAGCGTGATCGCGGCGAGCAGCGGCTGCGTGACGTCGGCGCCGATCAGCCGGTTCTGCAGCAGCAGCACCAGCAGTGCGAAGCCGAACTCGCCGCCCTGCGCCAGCACGATGCCGGTGCGCAGCGATTTGAACCAGCCGCCCGCGGACGGCCGCGCGACCAGCATGACGATCAGCGCCTTCAGCACGATCAGGCCGGCAAAAAGCGCGGCGACCGCCGGCAGCTGGCGGAACAGCTCGGGCATGTCGAGCTGCATGCCGATGGTGACGAAAAACAGGCCGAGCAGCGTGTCGCGGAACGGTCGGATGCCGGCCTCGACCTGGTAGCGGTACTCGGTCTCGGCCAGCATCATGCCGGCGAGGAAGGCGCCGAGCGCGAAGCTGAGTCCGGCCGCGTGCGTCGCCCAGGCCGAGCCGATCGCGACGAACAGCACCGCGAACGTGAACAGTTCCGGCGCGCGGCTTTGCGCGATCTCGTGAAACAGCGGCCGCAGCAGCCAGCGCCCGGCAGCGAGCACGATGACCAGCGCGATCGCCGCCTTCAGGATCGCGAAGCCGATCACCGACGGCGCGTAATTCTCCTGCGGCAGGGCGAGCACGCTCGCCAGCGCGAGAAACGGAACGATCGCAAGGTCCTGGAACAGCAGCGTGCCGAATGCGAGCCGGCCGTGCGTGCGGTTGAGCTCGTCCTGCTCGGTGAGCTGCCGCAGCACGATCGCGGTAGACGACATGGCGACGGCGCCGCCGAGCAGGATCGCGACTTCGGGCGCCAGGCCCCATGCCCAGGCGATGGCGGCGACGGCCGCGGTGGTGATGACGACTTGCAGCCCGCCGACCCAGAACACTTCGCCACGCATGGCGAGCATGCGCGGCAGGGAAAACTCGAGACCGAGCGTGAACAGCAGGAACACGATGCCGAACTCGGCCAGCGTCGTCGTGGTTTCCGTGGCGGTGACCCAGCCAAGGGCATGCGGTCCGACCGCCATGCCGACCGCGAGGAACGCGATGATCAACGGGAGGCGCAACCGGCGCAGCGCCACGACGACGACGAGGGTCGCGGCGAGCAGCAGCAAGACGTCGTCCAGTACGCTGTTGTCCAGGTGCGCGGCCTCCGGCCCCCATGTTATGCGCCCTGTTGCAGGCCCTGCTAGCATCGATCGCGACTCTGTGGAGGCGACCCTTGCAGGTGGAAACGCGTGACGAAAACGGCCGCCGCCTGATGCGGATGCGCGGTCGCTGGACCGTCGAGGAAGCGGTCACGCTCGCGCCGCTCCTGCAGCAGGCGGCGCGGGGCGCCGGCGGCGTCTTCGTGTTCGATGCGACCGGTGTCGAGCAGATGGATCTCACGGGCGCCTGGCTGCTGCACGCGCGGGAGCAGGATCTCCTGCAATCCGGCAGTCGCATCGAATGGAACGGCGGTCGGCCTGCGCTGCTCGAGTTCATCGACCGCACGTTCCAGGGCAGGCACCAGGAAGCGCCGCCCGCCGAAACGATGCCGGGCCCCCAGCGGGTCCTGCACGGGCTCGGGTTCTGGACCGTGCGCCTGAAGGAAGGCGCACTCGACTTCGTGGGTTTCCTGGGCGCGGTGACGGCCGGATTCGGGCACATCTTCGGCAGCGTGAAGCGCCTCCGGCTGCCTTCCGTCGTGCGGCACGTCTATGAAACCGGCGTTACCGCGGTGCCGATCGTCGCACTGATCGCCTTCCTGATCAGCGTGATCGTCGCCTACATCGGCGCCCAGCAGCTCCGGAAGTTCGGCGGCGAGATTTTCGTCGTCGATCTCGTGACGGTCGCGGTGCTGCGCGAACTCGGCGTGCTGCTGACGGCGATCATCGTCGCGGGACGCTCCGGCAGCGCATTTGCCGCCGAGATCGGCGCCATGAAACTGAACGACGAGGTGGATGCGCTCCGCGCCATCGGCATGGACCCGGTCGAGGTGCTGGTGCTGCCCCGAATTCTCGGTCTCGTGATCGCACTCCCGGCACTCACCCTGGTCGCGGACGCGATGGGACTTGCCGGCGGCGCGCTGTTGTCCTGGTACCTGGTGGACATTCCGTTCAGCCAGTTCCTCGAGCGTGCGCAGGGCGCCATCGGCGAGATGACTTTCTGGGTCGGCATGATCAAGGCGCCTGTGTTCGCGGTCCTGATCGCGATGGTCGGCACGCTGCGCGGCATGCAGGTGCGGACCTCCTCGCGCGAGCTCGGACGGCTGACCACGACGGCCGTCGTGCAGTCTATCTTCCTCGTGATCCTGGCCGATTCCGTGTTCGCCGTCGTTTTCCTCGAGCTCGACATCTGATGGAACCCATCATCTCGGTCCGCGGGCTCGTCAACCGTTTTGGGGCCCAGATCGTGCACGATGGTCTTGACGCCGACATCCGCCCGGGCGAAGTGTTTGGCATTGTGGGCGGTTCGGGCAGTGGCAAGTCGGTACTGCTGCGAACTTTGCTCGGGCTCCAGAAGCCGACACAGGGCACGGTGTGCATCGAAGGGCACGAGATCACAGCCCGGTCGGCGCGCGATCTGCTGCCGGTGAAGCGACGTTACGGCGTGCTGTTCCAGCATGGCGCGCTGTTCTCGTCGCTCTCGGTCGCCCAGAATGTGGAGTTGCCGATCGCGGAGCATCACCGAATCGATGCCGCGATGCTGCGCGAACTCGCGCTGCTGCGGATCCGCATGGTCGGGCTGCCGGTGGACACGGCGGCGAAGTTGCCGGCGCAGCTCTCCGGGGGCATGACCAAGCGCGTAGCGCTTGCGCGGGCGCTGGCGCTCGACCCCGCGATCCTGTTTCTCGATGAGCCGACTTCGGGCCTCGATCCGATTTCGGCCGCCGCCTTCGACCGGCTGGTCCTGGAGCTCCAGAAGGACCTGGCGCTGACAGTCGTGATGATCACGCACGATCTGGATACCATCTTCAGGGTGTGCAACCGGGTCGGCGTGATCGTCGACGGCAAGATGATCAGCGGGACGCTCGACCAGATTGTCCGGCACGATCACCCCTGGATCCGGGATTACTTCCATGGCGAGCGCAGCCGCGCCCCGCATGGACTGGCGGAGAAAGATGGATAGGGAAGCCAATTACGTCGTGGTCGGGGCCTTCGTGCTGCTGGTGCTTGCGCTGGGCGCGGGCATCGTCCTCTGGTACACGGACCGGGCGGACGGCCAGGAGGAGAAGCGTTACGAGATCTACTTCAACGGCAGCGTGTCCGGGCTGCCGGTGGGCGGCTCCGTGCGCTATCTCGGCGTGTCGGTGGGTCGCGTGTCGCGCATCAACGTGGATCCGCGCGATGCCTCGCGTGTGCGCGTGGTCGCCGACATTTCAGAGGAAGCGCCGATTCAGGGCGACACGGTGGCGCGTCTCGCTCTCCAGGGCGTCACGGGACTCCTGTTCATCGACCTCCGGCCCCGCGATCCCGAGTCGCTGGCGTTGCCGCCCGTCGCAAGCATCCGGTATCCGGTGATCCCCTCGGAGCAATCGCAGTTCGACGAGCTGGTGAGCAGCCTGCCCGACGTCGTCGCGAGGGCCGGCGAAACGCTTAGCCGGATCAACGCGCTGCTCTCGGACAAGAACATCGCCGCGGTCAGCGCGGCGATCGGTTACATGGAGCAGGCGACCGGCGACCTGCCGCTGGCCGTCGGCGAGGCACGCGCGGTGTTCCTGGAACTTCGCGCGGCGGCCACGGAAATCACGGACACTGCGCGGGTGCTGCGCGAATTGACGGAAACGGGCGGCGAGGACCTCCGCGTTGCGGTCACGCGGCTGCGCGAGATCGCCGACAATGTCGCGACTACGAGCGCGCGCCTCGACCGGCTGGTCGCGGCGAACGAGGCCAATGTCAGCCGGTTCGCGGACCAGGGGCTCGCCGAGTTCCAGCAGCTGGTGCGCGACACGCGCGAGGCCGTACGCGCAATCGATACGCTGACCGAAAGCCTCGAGCGCGACCCCTCGCGCCTGATCTACAAGCCGGCGCCCGCCGGCGTGGAGATTCCGCAATGAAGAGACTCCTGGCATCCACCGGGTCGTTGGTCTGCTGCCTGCTGCTGGGCGCCTGTTTTGGCGGATTGAATCAAGCCGCCCCGCCGGCCGTGAACTACCGGATCAACGCGCCGGAGCTCGCCGCGGGTCCGGCGGTCGCCGCGGACCTGCTGGTTTCGGTGCGGTCCACGGCGCCGGGACTGGATGGCACGGGTATTGCCGGGCGCTGGCCGGCGTCACGAATGGACTACCTGGCGGGCGCGCGCTGGCCGGTGCGGACGCCTGCGCTCGTCGAGTCCGCGCTGATCGAGGCGTTGCAGGATTCAGGCAGGTTGCGGTCCGTGCAGGGTGATTTCGGCCGCTTTCGCACGACCCATACCCTGACGCTCGCAGTGCGCCGCTTCGAGGCGGACTACACGTCGGGCGAACCGCCCGTCGCCCACGTCGCGTTCGCGGTCACGCTCGGGCGGCAGTCGGACCGCGGCGTGGTTGCCGCATTCACGGTCGAGGCCGAGCAACGCGCGACCGAGAACCGCGTATCGGCTGTGGTCGCGGCGCTCGACCTGGCATTCGGGCGTGCGGCGAGCGAACTGGCCGGCAGGAGTCTCGAGGCGATCGCGACCGATCTCGCGCATCAGCCGCCGGCGAACATCGGCTTGTAGCCGGCCTCGCCGCGGACCTGCGCGAGCAGCAGCTGCAGGAAATCCTCAGCCGACATCGGCTCGCCGAACAGGCGGCCCTGGCCGTAGTGACAATTCCGGCTGCGCAGGAAGTCGAGCTGCTGCTGCGACTCGATGCCCTCGGCGACGACCTCGAGGTCGAGGTTCTTGCCCATCTCGATGATCGTGCGCACGAGCGTCGCGTCTTCGCGGGAGACCGTCGCATGGCGCACGAAGGACTGGTCGATCTTGAGCGTTCCGACCGGGAACTGCTGAAGTGCCGACAGCGATGAATAGCCGGTGCCGAAATCGTCGATGGACAGATGCAGCCCCATGGCGTGCAGCTCGTCGAGCAGGCGGACCATGCGGCTCGCCTCGGTCATCAGGGTGGTTTCGGTGATCTCGAGCTCGAAGTTGGACGGCGCGACGCCCATGTCGTCGAACACCGATCGGTAGCGCGTCAGGAACTCCGCCTGGCGCAGCTGCTTCAGCGAGAGGTTGATCGAGATCCGGCCGGGCTTCGGCACCTCGTTCTGCCAGCTCCGGTAGTCGCGGCAGACGCGTTTCAGCACCCAGACGCCGATCTCCTGGATCAGGTTCGACTCCTCGGCGAGCGGGATGAACTGCGCCGGCGAGATGTCTCCGTGACCCGGCAGCCGCCAGCGAACCAGCGCCTCGGCGCCGACCACGCGCCCGTCGCGCAGATCGACCTTCGGCTGGTACATGATCACGAGTTCGTCGCGCTCCACCGCGCGCCGGAGCTTTGCCTTCAGCATCAGGCGCTCGACCGCGATTGCGCTCATTTCCGGCGTGAAGAAGCTGTGGCTGTTGCCGCCATTCTGCTTCGAGTAGTACATCGCCGCGTCGGCGTTGCGGATCAGGTCGACGACGTTGTCCGCATCGCGCGGACAGAATGCGACGCCGACGCTGCCGGTCACGTACAGCTCGTGCTGCGACAGGTGGAATGGGCGGCCCAGCTCGTCCAGGAGCTCGCGCGCGAGCGCGCTGATCGCGGGGCGGTTGTCGGTGTCTGCGGGGAGATTCTCGACGAACAGGGCGAATTCGTCGCCCGCGAGCCTGCCGAGCATGGTGTCCGCGGGCAGCTTCCGGCTCATGCGTTCGGTCAGGATCTCGAGCGCGCGGTCGCCGGCCGAGTGGCCGAAGGTGTCGTTGACCTCCTTGAAGCGGTCGAGGTCCATGTACAGCAGCGCAAGTTCGCGGCCCGCGCGGCGGGTGCGCGCGATCGCCTGCTGCAGGGAATGCTGGAACTGAAGCCGGTTCGGGATTTTGGTCAGCGTGTCGTAACGCGCGAGATAGCGGATGCGCCGCTCGGCGCGCTTGCGCTCCGTGATGTTGCGCGCGACGAAGATACAACCCTGGAAGCGCGGATCCTCGGAAGCCATGACCGAACCCGAAAGCGACACCGGCACGACCTGCCCGGCCTGTGTGCGCACGGTCAGCTCGAGCGTTTCGTTCGTCGCCTGCTCGATACTGAAGTTCGGGCGGTCCTGGTCTGAGATCACGTAGGCCAGGGGACGGCCCAGCAATTCCATCTGCGACCAGCCGAGCAGCTGGGTTCCCGCGAGATTGATGCGCTTGATCAGTCCGTCGGGTGAAGTGATCAGCACGGCGTCATTCATGCTGTCCAGCATGATGTCGAGCGCGCGGCCGGTGGCGGCGTGATCGGAGAGGTTGATGCGCAGCCGCTCGACCGCACTGCCGAGCGCGCTGCCGAGCCGTCCGACCGGCACTTCGATGCGTGTCGCCCAGTCGCCGGCCGAGAGCCGCTCGATTGCATGCAGCAGGTCGGCGAGCGGTGACTCGATGCGCGCCGCGAAACGCCAGGCGGTCGCGAGCGCGATGACGAGCAGCAGTCCGAGCCCCGCGAGCAACCAGAGCAGGAAGTCCGAGTTTTCCCGCCCGGCAAGCCCGGCGACCGCGACCAGGCCGAGCACGATGACGAGCGCGACGGCCGATGCGGTCGCGATGGCGAGACCATGCTTCCTGAGCCGCTGCATGCGGTCTTGGCAGCCCCTAGCGTAAACCCGCATCATACCCGGGAAATCCGGGGTTCCCCAACTTGAACGGACTGCAACTGACCGGCCGGGATCGCGGCCACCTGGTGGCGCTCTCGGAGCCGCGCTGCCTGCTGCATGCCGCGGCGGCCGAGCCATTCCTGGCGATGCGCGCCGCCGCCGCGCGCGCGGGTTACGACCTGGTGCCGGTTTCGTCGTTTCGCGACTTCGAACGCCAGCGCTCGATCTGGAACGCGAAGTACCGTGGCGAACGGCCGGCGCTCGATCGCCGCGAACGGCCGGTGCGGATGCGGACGCTCGATCCCGGCGCGCGCATCGAGACAATCCTCTGCTGGTCGGCGTTGCCGGGTGCCAGCCGTCACCACTGGGGAACCGATATCGACGTCGCGGATGGAAGGGTCGCCGGGTATCGGCCGCGGCTCGCAGCGGACGAGTATCGGCGCGGCGGCCCGTTCGCGGCGCTATCCCGGTGGCTCTCCGCGAACATGCGGCATTTCGGTTTCTATCGTCCCTACGCCAGCCGCCGGCCGGGCGTGCAACCCGAGCCCTGGCACCTGAGCTATGCGCCCGTGGCGCGCGGCGCGCTGGCCGCCATGACGATGGAATTGCTGGCGTCCGCAATCCGGGACAATGGCGTCGACGGCGAGGTGGAAATTCTCGCACGCCTGCCGGAGATCAGGAAGCGCTACGTGCTGGACGTGGACGCGCCGCCCCGCATGCGGTCGCGCCATGCGCGGCTCAGCCAGCGCTGACTTTTTCCGCGCCCCAGACGCCGTTCAGGTGCTCGACCAGGAGCGTGCGCATGCCCTGCATCGGGTTTGGCTCGACGGTGAAGACCGGCGGGTTCCTGCGCAGCATCGGCCAGCGGCTGCCGCGGGTAAGGCCGCGCAGGAAGTCGACATTCTGCCGGATCGCGTTCATGTACGGATTGTCGCCGCCATACAGCGGCTCGACGTGACGATAGGCGTGCTCGAATGCCTTGCCGAGTCGTTTCTCGATGGTAGTGGTGATGAACTGCGGCGTCTGCCGCAGCAGGTCCAGGCCGGATCCGTAGAGCACCTTGGGCCCGTCGCTCGCCGCATGTACGGCGACACCGCCCAGCACGAACTCCGCGTACAGGCGGTCGCGGCACTTTTCCAGGTAACAGCGGTCCGCCATCTGCGCGAGCATGTCGGCCGTGCCGAGCAGCTGCCCGACCAGGCGGTCGCGCGGGTCGTCGACGCGCAGCAGGTCCAGCGGCACTTCGTAGCCGGTGAAATGCACGACGCGGGTCGCGATCGGTGCCCACTCGTCGAGCCCGGTTTCGGGCAGGTACCGGGACAGGTACCGGGCGCTGCGCGTCACGTGATTGCGGGTGAACACGGCGCCGTTCGCGACCGCGGACTCGCTCGTCTCGCGGATGTAGCCCGCGTCATGGAAGAGCGCAGTGATAATGGCGACCAGCGCCCGCTCGGCGCCGATGCGCGGCCCGTCCGCGTGCGACCGTTCGTAGCCCGCGAGCAGGCGCGTCATTGCGAGCACCACGTCCTGCGAGTGCTGCAGGTCGTGATAGACCGTGTCCACGCCGAGATACCCCGGCATCCGGCCGGTGAACAGGCGCTCGAAGTCGGTCAGTGCGGTCTCGAGCGTCTGCGTCGGCGATCCAGGCCAGGTATCCGAATAGAGCTCGAGCACGGCCGCGCGCACGGCGGCCGGGGAGCTGACCTGGACCGTGTCGGTGACGTCGAAATCGCTGCGGCGATAGCGTTGGGGCACGCGCCTGCGGGCCTCCGTTCGTGGGGGGTGCAGCGGGGACTTTACGCCTCCCGGAGCGCTGCGGGACGGCATGGTTGTCGCGTTCTTGCGGAGTGTCACATTCTTTCGCTCAAGCTATGTCAAAGGCGGCCAGGACCGGGGCATGGTCGGAAGGGCGTTCCCAGGCGCGCGTCGCGCGGTCGATCGTGCAGGCCGTGCAGACCGCGGCGAGTTCCGGAGACGCGAGCAACAGGTCGATGCGCAGCCCATGGTTCCGGCGGAAGGCGCCCATGCGGTAGTCCCACCAGGACCAGATTTTCTCCGGTTGCTCGAACTGACGGAAAAGATCGGTGAAGCCGAGCGCCATGATTTTCGAGAGCGCCTCGCGTTCCGGCGGGCTGACGTGCACCGAGCCTTCCCAGGCCGCCGGATCGTGCACGTCGCGGTCCTCCGGCGCGATGTTGAAGTCGCCGGCTACCAGCAGCCGCGGGTGCCGGGCCAGCAGCGCCGCCAGATAGCCGCGCAGCTTTTCGAGCCACGCGAGTTTGTAGCCGTATTTTTCGGAGCCGACCGACTGGCCATTCGGCACGTAGACATTGACGAGGCGCACGCCGCCGATGGTGGCGGCGATCACCCGCCGCTGCGGGTCGTCGTCGTCCGGCATGCCCATGACGACGTCGTCGGGCTCATCGCGCGCGAGGATGGCGACGCCGTTGTAGGTCTTCTGGCCGAAATGAACGGCCCGGTATCCGAGCGCCTGGATCGGCTCGTGCGGGAACTGCTCATCGGTAAGCTTCAATTCCTGCAGCGCAAATGCATCCACCGGATGGTCGGCCAGCCACTGCTGCAGGTGATCGATCCGCACGCGCAGCGAGTTGACGTTCCAGGTGGCTATCTGCATGCGGACGCCAATATACGCGCCGGTGTCAAAAAAGGGGACGCAACCCTTTTCCTGAAAAAAGGGGACGCAACCCTTTTCCTGGCCTGCCGGTCGGGTGGCTCGCTCGCTCAGAAGAGAAGAATCGGAGAATTCGCTCGCTCGTCACCCGACCGGCAGGCCAGGAAAAGGGTTGCGTCCCCTTTTTCCCCCTTTTTTCCCAGAGCGACGGCGGCTAGATTTGGACCAGGAACTCCACGCGCGCGTAGCCCGACAGATCCGCGACCCAGCGATTCGGAAACGCATTGCGTCGCAGGTTCAGGAGGCCGGCAGCTGCGTTATAGCGCTCGCGACGCTCGGCCACGCGGCCGTCGAGCGTGGCCAGCCGGCCGACGAGCGCGCCGAACGCGCGGCTCCGCGCGAACTGCGGATAGACGCCGGCCTGGTCGATCAGCATCGCGACCGCGGCGTGCTGCGCTTTCTCGGCGCCCGCAAGCGCGGGGATGTCAGCGCGCTCGACGGCGGCCATCATGGCGCGCCCGGATTCGATCACCCGCTCGAGTGTTTGCTGTTCGTGACGCATCAGCCGCGAGCAGAGGGCGGTGACGGCGGTGACGAATTCCTGACGTTTCCGGAGCTGCTGCGCGAATTCGCGCCACGCCAGATCGACGTCGCTCTGCAGCCGGAACAAGCCTCGCCGCACGGCGAAGGCGCCGCTCGCAGCGGTCGCGGCGAGTGCCGCGAGCACGGGCACGATGATCCAGGCCATGAGCGGATCAAGTATAACATCGGCCGTCTCAGCGGCTTCGCGGAGCAATGGTGGCTGTGGACTGGGACCTGATCGTCATCGGCGGCGGGAGCGGCGGCCTCGCCTGTGCGCAGCGCGCGGCGGCGCACGGCGCGCGCGTCGTGATCGCTGAACCCGGAGCGCTTGGCGGCACCTGTGTCAATGTCGGCTGCGTGCCGAAGAAGATCATGTATTACGCGGCCGAGCTCGCGCATGGCATCGCTGATGCGCACGACTATGGGTTCGACGTCGCGCTCGGGAGCCATGACTGGGGCGCGCTGAAGCTGCGCCGCGACGCTTACGTGCACCGCCTGCGCGGCATCTATCTCGAGAACCTGCAGAAGAGCAATGTCACGCTGCTACGCGATCGTGCGCGCCTGGCGGGAACCGGGCAGGTTGCGATCGGCAATGCGCTGCATCGCGCAGCGCATGTGGTCGTGGCGACCGGCGGACGCCCACGGATACCGGCGATCCCGGGCGCCCAGGCAGGTATCACGTCGGACGGTTTCTTCGCACTCGAGCGCATGCCGCACTCGGTCGCGATCGTCGGCAGTGGCTACATCGCGGCGGAGCTGTCGGGCGTATTTGCGGCGCTTGGCGCCCGCGTGACCATCGCGATGCGCTATGACCGCGTACTGCGAAGCCTGGACGACATGTTGTCGCGGCGGCTGATGACGGCGATGCAGGCTGACGGCATTTCGCTGGTACGGGATGCCTCGGTAACCGCGCTCGAGAGCGCTGCGGACGGTCATCATCTGGCGCTCGCCGACGGCCGTGCGCTGGGCCCGTTCGGCTGCGTCATCTGGGCGATCGGCCGGCAACCGGGTACCGCCGATCTCGGCCTGGCCGCAGCGAACGTCGCGACCGGCGCGGACGGCGAGATCCTGACCGGGGCCCTGCAGGACACGTCGGCGCCTGGCGTCCATGCGATCGGCGACGTGACGGGACGCGCGGAGCTCACGCCGGTAGCAATCGCCGCCGGCCGCCGCCTCGCGGACCGGCTGTTCGGCGGCGAGCCGGATCGTCACCTGGACTACCGGCTGATCCCGACCGTGATCTTCAGCCATCCGCCGATCGGTACCGTGGGACTGACCGAGTCCGCGGCGCGCGCGCTGCACGGCGATTCAGTCGAGTCGTTCGAGGGCGATTTCATGCCGCTCTATCACGGTATCGCCGCCCGCCGCCGCCGCGCCGGCGTCAAGCTCGTTACGGAAGGCGCCGAACGCCGCATCGTCGGCCTGCATGTGATCGGAATGGGCGCGGACGAGATGCTGCAGGGTTTCGCGGTCGCGCTGCGGATGGGAGCGACCAAGCGCGATTTCGACGATACGGTCGCGATTCACCCGACGAGCGCCGAAGAAGTGGTGACGCTGCGCGGATGAACATCCGCCCCTACCGCGAATGGCGCCCCGTCATCGGCAGCCGCGTCTGGATCGACCCGGCGGCGACCGTTATCGGCCGCGTCGCTCTGGCTGACGACGTGTCGATCTGGCCGGGCGCGGTGCTGCGCGGCGATGTCAACCGCATCGAGATCGGCGCGCGCACCAGCATCCAGGACGGCAGCATCCTGCATGTGGCGAGCGACCGGCTCGCGGGGGAGGGCGGCATTCCGCTGCGGGTCGGCGACGAGGTGACTGTCGGCCACCGCGTCATCCTGCATGCCTGCACGATCGGCCGGCGCTGCCTGATCGGCATGGGCGCGATCCTGATGGACGGCGCGGTGGTCGGCGATGAAGCGATCGTCGGCGCCGGCAGCCTGGTGCCGGCCGGCAAGCGGATCCCGCCGCGCACGCTCTGGGTCGGCAGTCCGGCCCGGCAGGCGCGTCCGCTGACGGAGCAGGAAATCGGCTATCTGGCCGAGTCGGCAGCGCATTACGTGGCGCTGAAGGATGACTACCTGGCCCCCTGAAAAGGGGTCGCATCCCCTTCTGAAAGGGGTCGCTTCAAAGGGGTCGCATCCCTTTTCTACGGGGATGCATACCAGTTCGGCAGGTCGCGAAAAGGGATGCGACCCCTTTGAAGCGACCCCTTTCAGAAGGGGATGCGACCCCTCTCAGAGTCGTACCAAAGCGTCGATGACGGGCCGTGTCGCCGGCCGCACTCCGTGCCAAAGCAGATAGGATTCCGCAGCCTGCTCGACCAGCATGCCCCAGCCCTTGTACACCCGCAGCGCACCGCGCTCCTGGGCCCAGCGCATGAAGGCCGTGTCGCTGCGCCCATAGGCCAGGTCGTAGCAGACGGTATCGGGACCGACTGCCCGCGGCGGCAGAGCCGGCACTTCGCCCGCCAGACTTGCGGCTGTGGCATTGACCACGATGTCCCAGGGCCGGTCGTCGACGGCGTCGAAGCTTGAGGCCGACATCTCGCCAAGGTCCGAGAACTCGTCGCGCAGCCCGATCGCCCGTTCGGGCGTGCGGTTGGCGATCTGGATCTCGCGCGGCTCCTGTTCGAGCAACGGCGCGAGCACGCCCCGTACGGCGCCGCCGGCGCCGAGTATCAGCAGGCGCGCGCCGGCGACCGTGATGCCGAGATTGCGCACGAGATCCATGACGAGTCCGATGCCGTCGGTGTTCTCGCCGTAAAGCTCGGTTGCGCTGCGCCGGATGAGCGTATTGACCGCGCGCGCGCGCTCGGCGCGCGCCGACAGGTCATTGACGATCTCGGCGGCGGCGGTCTTGTGCGGCAGCGTAACGTTGGCACCGCTGCCGCCCTCGACGAAAAAGTTGATCACCGCGATTCGGAAATTCTCGGGCTCCACGTCCTGCAGCTTGTAGTCGACGACATGGTCGAACTGGCGCGCGAACAGGCCATGAATGAACGGAGACCAGCTGTGGCTGACGGGATGCCCGAACAGCACGTAACGGCCGGGGCCGGTCGATATCGACACTTTACCGGTTTCCCTGCAGCCAGGCCGCCGCGCGGCCGGCGAAGTAGCTGAGTATCCCGTCGGCGCCCGCGCGCTTGATGCAGCCGAGGCATTCGAGCACCGTCTGGCGCTCGTCGAGCCAGCCGTTCGCGGACGCCGCCATCAGCATCGCGTACTCGCCGCTCACCTGGTAGACGAAAGTCGGCACGCCGAACGTGTCCTTCACGCGGCGCACGACGTCCAGATAGGGCAGGCCCGGCTTGATCATCACGATGTCGGCGCCTTCCTGGATGTCGAGCGCGACTTCCCGGAGCGCTTCGTCGCTGTTGGCCGGATCCATCTGGTAGTTCGCCTTGTCGGACTTGCCGAGCGAGGCCGCGGAACCGACTGCGTCGCGGAAGGGTCCGTAGAAGCCGGATGCGTACTTGGCCGAATAAGCGAGGATCCGGGTGTTGTGGCGACCGTCCTTCTCGAGCGCCGCGCGGATCGCGCCTATCCTCCCGTCCATCATGTCGGAGGGCGCGACGATATCCGCGCCGGCTTCGGCCTGCGAACGCGCCTGGCGCACGAGTGCCTCGATGGTCGCGTCGTTCAGCACATAGCCCGTGTCGTCGACGATGCCGTCCTGGCCATGGGTCGTGAACGGATCGAGGGCGACGTCGGTGATGACGCCGAGCTCCGGCACGGCGCGCTTCAGCGCTCGCACCGCGCGTTGTGCGAGGCCCTCCGGGTTCCAGGCCTCGCGGCCGTCCAGCGACTTGGCGGCGGGATCCGGCACCGGGAACAGCGCGACCGCCGGGATCCCGAGCTTGAGCAGCCGCTCGGCTTCGGCGACCAGCCGGTCGATGCCGAGCCGCTCGATACCCGGCATGGACGCCACTGGCTCGCGCCGGGCCGCGCCTTCGATGACGAACAACGGCTGGATCAGGTCGTCGGCCGTCAGGCGGGTTTCGCGGGCGAGCCGGCGGGAAAAGGCGTTGCGGCGCATGCGGCGCAGGCGCGTGCTCGGAAAGCTTTCTGCGGGAGGCTGGCCCATGAGGCTCCTGGCCCGGCGTTTCCTGCGGTAAAGTCGCCCGTTCTGGGCCGGAAATAACCGGCGACTATGGCCGGTCTTTATACATGAACCGCGACGACACAGGAACGGACGCCCGTCGGCGTTTCGGCAGTCTGTGCGAGAGCCTCCGGCCCGACCTGCTGCGATTCGCGTACTGGCTCGGGCGCGACCGGCAGCTCGCGGAGGACGTGGTGCAGGAGGCGATGTTGCGGGCCTGGAAATCGCTCGATTCGCTGACGGACGAAGGCAAGGCGAAATCCTGGCTGCTGACGATCGTGCGGCGCGAGTTCGCGCGCAGTTTCGAGCGCAAGCGGCTCGAGGTATCCGACCTCGACGCGCTGGTCGCCGCGGAAGTCGACGTGCTCGCCGCCGAGGACGACGACGACCTGGCGCAGATGCGCGAAGCGCTGTTCAGGCTGGAAGACGACTATCGGGAACCGCTGGTACTGCAGGTCATGATGGGCTACACGACGCAGGAAATTGCCGATGCGATGGGCATGCAGCAGGGCGCCGTGCTGACGCGGCTGTTTCGCGCCCGAGCGCGCCTGCGCCGCGAGCTCGGCCTCGCCGCGGAGTCCGCTTCATGATGAACTGCATGGACTTCCGCCGACAGGTGGGCGCCGAGCCCGCGCTGGATGGCGGCGACATTGCGGCCCACCGCCGCGACTGCCCGGCCTGCGCCCGTTACCAGGACGAGTTGCGCGCAATGGATGGCGTGATCGCCCGCGCGCTGGCGCTCGACGTCGTGCGCATCGGCAGAAAGCCGGCAACCGTCGCGCCGGCCGCTCCGCGGCGGCGCCTGTTCGCGATCGCGGCCTCGATCGCCGTCGGCCTGGCAGTGGGGCTGGTGCTGCTGGTCGGCGCGCCGCGCGCGTCGATCGCGCGCGAGGTCGTCGACCACATCACGCACGAGCCGGGCACGATGGCGGGCACCGCGCCGCTCGCGCCCGTGGCGCTCACCGGCGTGCTCGGGCCGGAAGGCGCAAGGCTGCGTCCCGGTGTCGGCGACGTCACGTTCGCGGCCCGCTGCCTGCACGACGGCCACGTAGTACCGCATCTCGTCGTGCGCATGCCGGAAGGCGTGGTTACGGTGCTGCTGCTTGGCCATCGCGACATCAGCAAGCCGCTCCGGATCGAGGACCAGGGACTGATCGGCATGGTGCTGCCCGCGCCGCGCGGCAGCATTGCGATCGTCGGCCAGGATCTCGCGGACCCGGAAGGCGTCGCGCGCAAAGTGTTCGAAGCGGTGGATTGGGGCGTCTGATCCCGGCCACCTGGAAGTCAACCAAGGAGATTTATCCATGTCGAATAGAGTGAACAGGAAACCGGTGGCCGTCGCGATTGGCGCGGCGCTCATCTCGTCCATCGCAGTCGCTGGCGTGGCCCAGGCCAGTGCCTACGCCGTCAGTGCGCTCGGCACTGGCTACATGCTGGCCGCCGGCGAACCGCAGGCCACGCCCGCGACGCCTGCGACGCCGGCTACGCCTCCCGACGAGAAGGCCAAGGAGGGTAAATGCGGCGAAGGCAAATGCGGCGCCGACAAGAAGGGCGAGGGCAAGTGCGGTGAAGGCAAATGCGGTGAAGGCAAATGCGGTGAAGGCAAATGCGGCGCCGACAAGAAGGGCGAGGGCAAGTGCGGCGCCGACAAGAAGCCGGCGGAAGAAGAGAAGCCGAAGGCCTGAGCGAGCGCTATCGGTGCGCGGTTCACCGCGCGACAGGGCGGCAGCCGGTGATCCGGCCGCCGCCTTTTTTATTCACCGGCGATCATCGCGACGCGCGTGCGTCCGGCGCCGTCCGGCGCGAATACCCGGTGCAGGGCGGGCAGCGCCTCGCGCAGATCCCGGTCAAGCTGCCAGGGTGGCTCGAGAATCACGAGCCCGGATCCGTTCAGCCCCGCGCGCGAATCGTCCGGGTGCACGCAGAGCTCGGCGACGAGCAGCCGTCGCATTCCGGCATCGATGAGCCGCCGGTGCAGCCGGGCGGCCACCGCGCCGATCTTGATGGGATACCAGGCCATCAGGACGCCCTGGGGCCAGCGCGCCGACGCCGCGACCAGGGCATCGGCGACGTGTGTAAAGTCCGCCTCCTGCGCCTCGTAAGGTGGATCGATGATCGCGAGCCCGCGGCCGGCGGCTGGCAGCAGCAGCGCGCGCAGCGCCTCGAATCCGTCGCGGCAGTGCACGGCAAAGCGCGCGTCGCCGCGGAGCTCGCCGCGAAGGCGTTCCGTTTCGACTGGCAGCAACTCGCAGAACGCAGCGCGGTCCTGCGGGCGCAGCAGCATCGCAGCGAGGAGCGGCGAGCCGGGATACTCGGGGGGCGGCCCTTCCGCGCCGTCATTGAAGGCGCGCACCAGTGCGAGATAGCGCACGACGGATGCGGGGAGTTTCGCCGGCGCCGTCGCCGCGAGCCTCAGGATGCCGCGGCCCGCCTCAGGCGCGCTGTCGCGCGAACCCAGGTCATAACGGCCGCGGCCCGCGTGCGTGTCGAGCAGGAACAGCGGCCGCTCCTTCTGCATGAGCCGGTCGAGCGTCGCGACCAGCGCGACATGCTTCATCACGTCGGCGAAGTTACCGGCGTGGCAGGCGTGCCGGTATTTCACTTCCCGGCGAGCCAGTCGCGCGGGCGCAGGTAATCGCGGTAAAGCGCTTCCTCCGGCGAGCCGGATTCGGGCTGCCAGCCGTACTCCCAGCGCACCAGGGGCGGTAACGACATCAGGATGGATTCCGTGCGCCCGCCGCTCTGCAACCCGAACAGCGTGCCGCGGTCGTGCAGCAGGTTGAACTCGACATAGCGGCCGCGGCGGTAGAGCTGAAATGTGCGCTCGCGCTCGCCATACGGCGTGTCGCGGCGCCAGGCAGCAATCGGCAGCCAGGCTTCGAGGAAGGCGTGCCCCACGCGTCGCGCGAAAGCGAAGCAGGCGTCGAATCCCCATTCGTTCAGGTCATCGAAGAACAGCCCACCGACACCGCGGGTCTCCCCCCGATGCGGCAGGTAGAAGTACCGGTCGCACCAGTCCTTGTAACGCTCGTAGGTGCCGGTGGGGCAGGGGGCGCAGGCCCTCCGGGCGCACTCGTGCCAGTGGCACACGTCGGCGTGCACCGGATAAAAAGGTGTCAGGTCGAAGCCGCCGCCGAACCACCAGGCCGCCGGGGCGCCGGCGGGGTCCGCGATGAAAAAACGCAGGTTCATGTGCGTGGTCGGCACATGCGGATTGCGCGGATGCAGCACGAGCGAGACACCGGCCGCCGAATAGGGCGCGCCGGCGAGCGCGGGGCGTGCATGGGTCGCGGAAGCCGGCAGCGCGTCGCCCGTGATCTCGGAGAAGTTGACGCCTCCCTGCTCGATCAGCGTGCCGTCCGTGAGCACGCGCGACTCACCCCCGCCGCCTGCCTGTCGCTGCCAGCGGTCGCTGCTGAAATGCCCCCGGCCGTCGGCCTGCTCGATGGCCTCCACGATCCGCTGCTGCAGATCGACGAACCATGCGCGGACGGCGGCGCGATCCGTCACAGCCTAGTCCCTGGCGACGCGGGCCCTGGGCGCACCTTTGCGCGGCGCCGCCTTCTTCTTCGGCGCCGCGGGCTTCGCGGCGGCTTTTGCTTTTTTCTTCGCCGGGTTCTCCGCAGTCGTCGCGGTTGCGGTTGCGGTTGCAGTTGCGGCGGAGTCGGCGGTCGGCGCCACGGCTTTCTTGCGGCGTCCGAAGCGGCCCTTGCGCTCCGGCGCGGCGGCGAGCATTGCCTGGCATTCCTCGAGCGTCAGTGAGGCAGGCTCGCGCTCTTTCGGCACCTTCGCATTCTTCTTCTTGTCGGTGACGTAGGGACCGTAGCGGCCCTTCAGGATCTGGATCCCGGCTTCCGGGAAATCCTTGATCGTGCGCTCGCGGTCGGCCGCCAGTTTGGCCTCGACGATCTCAAGCGCGCGCGGCAGCTCGAGCGTGAATGGATCGTCTTCCTTGATCGATGCGTACTTCGCGCCGAACTTGACGTAAGGGCCATACTGGCCGCGACCGATGCTGATCGGCGTGCCGTCCGGGCCGTGGCCGAGATCGCGCGGCAGCGACAGCAGCTTCAGCGCGTCGTCGAGCGTCACGTCGTCCATGCGCTGGCCCGGCAGCAGGCTCGCGAAGCGCGGCTTGTCCGGATCGGTGCGCGTGCCCTGCTGCACGAACGGCCCGTAGGCGCCCATGCGTACGGTGATCGGCTTGCCCGACACCGGATCGCGGCCGATCTCGCGGGATTCCGCGACTTCCTCGCGGCTCACCGACTTCGTGATGTGCTCCACGAGCTTGATGAACGGCTTCCAGAACCGCCCGAGTTCCAGGTGCCATTCTTTTTCGCCGTTGCTGATCTCGTCCAGCACGTCTTCCATCTGCGCGGTGAAGCCGTATTCGACGTACGTTCCCAGGTACTTGACCAGGAACTTGCTGACGATCTTGCCGATGTCGGTCGGGATGAAGGCGCGGCCGCTCATCTCGACATAGCGACGATAGCGCAGCGTCTCGATGATGGACGCATAGGTGGACGGCCGGCCGATGCCGTGGCTCTCCAGCGACTTGACGAGGCTCGCTTCCGTGTAGCGCGGCGGCGGCTGCGTGAAGTGCTGCTCGGGACGCAGTGCCTCGAGCTCGACGCGGTCGCCGGCCTCGAGCGGCGGCAGGCTGCGGTCGTCCTCGCTCTCGACGTCGGTGTCGTCCTCGTCGTGGTCCTCATGATAGGCGGCCAGGAATCCGGGCTCGAGCAGGGTCTGGCCGTTCGCGCGGAACACGTGCCGCTTCGCGCCGGCCGCTCCGGGCGCGCCCGCGACCAGGTCCACCGCGACCGTGTCGAACACCGCGGGTGCCATCTGGCAGGCGACCGCGCGTTTCCAGATCAGCGCATAGAGCCGGCGTTGGTCGTCGTCCGGCAGGTCGTGTTCCGCCTTCTGCGGGGTTTCCGATGCGACGGTCGGCCGGATCGCCTCGTGCGCTTCCTGTGCGTTCTTGGATTTGGTTTTGTACTCGTTGATGCCGTCCGACAGCGCCTGGTCGCCGAAAGTCGTTCGGATCATGTCGCGGATCTCGGTGACCGCGTCCTTCGAGAGCGATACGGAGTCGGTGCGCATGTAGGTGATGTGCCCGGATTCGTACAGCCGTTGCGCCGTCTGCATCGTGCGCCGCGCCGTAAAGCCGAGCTTGCGGGCGGCTTCCTGCTGCACGGTAGACGTCGTGAATGGCGGCGGCGGATTGCGCCGCTTCGGGCGGCGTTCGACGTTCTCGACCGTCAGCACCCCGTCGGCCGCGTCGAGGATCGTGCGCTCGACCTCGCGCGCGTCGCCCTCGTTGGTGATGCTGAAGCGCGACTTCTGCGTGTCCGCCTCGACCTTCTCGCCGCGGTACTCGACGAGACGCGCGGGGAACTTCGCCTTGTCCTTCGCGGCGTCGGCCTCGACAGTCCAGTACTCCTGCCTGATGAAGCGCGAGATTTCCTCCTCGCGCTCGCAGATGAGCCGGAGCGCCACGCTCTGCACCCGGCCGGCCGACAGTCCCGGCTTGATTTTTTTCCACAGCAGCGGCGACAGGTTGAAGCCGACCAGGTAATCGAGCGCACGCCGCGCCTTGTAGGCGTTCACGAGGTTCTCGTTCACGCCGCTCTCGGCCTCGGCCACCGCCTCGCGCACCGCGTTCTTGGTGATCTCGTAGAAGCGCACGCGCTTGAGCGCCTTGCCGTCGAGCGCGCCGTGCTCGCGCAGGATCTCCGACAGGTGCCAGGAGATCGCTTCGCCTTCGCGGTCGGGGTCGGTCGCGAGGTAGAGCGCGTCCGCCTTCTTCATTGCGCGCTCGATCGCGTCGACCTTTGGACGGCTCTTCTCGATCATCTGGTAGGACATCTCGAAGTCGCGCTCGGGATTGACCGCGCCTTCCTTCTCGATCAGGTCGCGCACGTGGCCATAGGACGCGAGCACCTCGAAGTCCCCACCGAGGTACTTCTTGATGGTCTTCGCCTTGGCCGGCGACTCGACGATGACGAGGTTTGAGGCCATTGCTCTCCGTTAAATCCTGTCGTCCCCAGAAATGCCAAAGCCGCGGGCCCGGCCGCGGCTCTCTGGCCGAACCGTGCGAACTGCGTTCAGTGCATCGCGTCCCGGCGCTCGTCGAACACCAGATCTTCCATGCGCTGGTAGGCGGTTTCCTGGCCCGGCTGGCTGAACAGCACCATCAGGACCACCCATTTCAGCTGCTCGGTATCGATGTCGTCGGCCTCGAGCGCAAGCAGCCGGTCGATCACGACCTCGCGCTGGGCCGCGGACAGGATGCCCAGGTTCTCGAGGTGCAGCAGGTAACCGCGCACGTCGGTGTCGAGCCGGACCTGCTCCTGGCCGCTGAACACGCGGACCGCCCGCGCCGTGCCTTCGGAGAGTATGCGGTCGGGATCCGACGCCAGGCTCTCGAGCCAGATCAGCGCGCGCTCGATGTCGGCCTCGGGATAGCCAGCCTGCTCGAGCTCCAGCTTGAGCGACTCGCGATCCGGCGTGGAGTCGTCCTCGGCATCCAGGAAGTTCTCAAACAGGTGAATCAGGATGTCGAGCACGCTGTCCTTCATTGTGTCCGCCTCGGTGCAGTGCGGCAGTAACGCCCGCCGGTCAGCGACTCGACCCGCCCGGCGAGCTCGAGCATCTGCAGGGTCGAGACGACGGCGTGGGCTGCAAGTCCCGTGCGTTCGACCAGCCTGTCGAGGTCCGCCGGCCCGAAACCGAGCGCATTCAACAGCATTTCCGCGCCGCTGTCCAACCGGACGGCGTCGTTTTCGGCAACATCCGGCGCTCCGGACGCGGTTTTTGCGGGTGATGCGACCTGCGAAAAACCGAGCACGGCGAGCACATCGTCGGGTGATTCGACGAGCGCCGCGCCGTCCTTTATCAGGCGATGGCAGCCGCGCGCGAGGGCATTGTGTATGGAGCCCGGAACCGCCAGCACATCGCGTCCCTGCTCGCCGGCAAGCCGCGCAGTGATCAGCGATCCCGAGCGCGCCGCCGCCTCGATCACGAGCACGCCGCGGGAAAGCGCGGACATCAGGCGGTTGCGTTGCGGGAAGTTCACGGCGAGCGGGGGCATGCCCGGCGAAAACTCCGACACCAGGGCGCCGCGTGATGCGATGGCAGCCGCAAGCGAGGCGTGCTCCGCCGGGTACACGCGGTCGAGACCGGTGCCGCAGACGGCGATCGTGACGCCGCCCGCGGCGAGCGCGCCGCGATGGGCGGCAGCGTCGATGCCAAGCGCAAGCCCGCTCGTGATCGCGAGCCCCGCCGCCGCGAGAGCGGACGCAAACTCAAAGGCCGTTTCCCGGCCGGCCGCCGTCGCCGAACGACTGCCGACGATCGCGATCTGCGGCATTGCGAGAACCGCGGGATCGCCGGAAACGTACAGCAACTCCGGACACCCCGGTACGACGGCGAGCTGGGGCGGATACCGCGGATCGTCCAGTGTCAGTTCGATCCACTCCGCCAGGAGAGTCATATCGCTGGACGCCGGCATCCGCCGATCGTCAGCGAATCACCGCTGCCGCGTACTCGCCTAAATTGCCCAAAGCCGGCACAAACCCGGGGACGCCACCCTTTTTCGTTTTTCCGCGGGCGCGTTCAGCTGCAAGAAGCGCGACTTCTGCCCGACGTGCGGGACGGCCTCCTACAGCCGCTGCGCTCCCTCGAGCCGCGACAACTGACGATCGAATGTCCCGAGTGGCAGGTGTCCCGCTCTGCGCGCGACCTCGAGCACCAGGCAATCGGAAAACCCGAGTGCCGGCCGCGCGCGGAATTGCTCCAGCGCACGGAGAACCACGTCTGAGTCTTGAACGGCGAGTTGTCGATGATTGAGCAGCATCTCGATCGCCGCGGCGAGCTGACCCGCCGAACGCCCATGGACTGCGTCGAGTACCCAGACGGTCTCCGCGAGCACCAGTTGTGAGACCCAGGCGCCGCCTCCAACGAACGCCTCCGCAGCCTTGACCTGCGCAGGGTCGTCCCGCGTGATCAGTCGCACCAACAGGTTCGTATCAACCGCGCGCATGCCGCTGGCGGATGTACTTCCGGATTCCCGCCTTGACGTCCGTGGGCTTTGCCTTGGTGGGCCTTATGTCGCTGAAGACCGCGGCGTGAATATCAGCCGACGTGCACGTCCCAGACCGCCTCACGACGAACTCGCCGTCGCGCCACTCCCAGACCAGTACCGACCCCGGCCCGACCCCGAGTTGCCGCCGGACCTCGGCGGGCACCGAGATCTGACCTTGGGCTGTCACTTTGGACTGTATGCTGCTCACGTGTTACACATTACCCGGGTAATGTAACCTGGTCAAGTGCACTCGTGCGACCTTCCGCTCGGGGCGTGAGCTTCTTCCGGGCGCCTGCGCCACTTCCCCGCGATCCGGTGCTACCCACATTATGTCCGGCCGCTCTTGACGGGTTGTCGGGGCGAGCGTAATAACACCGAATACCGAATAATTGGACCGCAAGAACAAGGCTCCAGGGGGCTCCGATGTTCGGCAAATACGGAATTCTGTGTCTGGTGCTGGCGGGCCTGCCGGCCGCGGCTGCGAGCGCGGCGACTGCCGAGATCAATCTCAGCGGCGCCAGCGCCGTCGTGACGCAGACCGGCGATACCGAGTGGCTGCTGGAAAAGGTCGGGGCACTCAACGGCAGCACCGTGAGCTGGGTCATTGGCGCGACCGAGCAGCAGACCGTTCCGGGTTTGCTGCGGGTCTCCGGCGCCATGACGGTGACCAACGCCGGGACCGGCCCGGCGACGATCGGCAACGTCGTGGTCAACCTGCAGAAGCGGGTCGGCAAGAAGTGGGTCACGCAATCCTCGGACATCGCGGACGCGACCGAGGGTGATGCGGCGACCACCGCGATCCTCCACCAGCAGGCTTCGTCGGAGGGCAAGGCGACCTTCAGCGAGAACTCGGCGTCGGGAACGCTGAACTTCATGGACGCGACCAACAACACCGCGTTCTCGCTGGTCCCGCAGGTGCTGATCGGCGCCGGCCAGGCCCGCACCCTGCTGTTCTCCGCAGCGTTCGACAATAATGACTCGCTACTCAAGCTGGCCCCGGGCACGGCGATTCGCGCCGAGGTCATCGTGACCTTCGGTAACGCGACGGTGAACGGCAACAGCACCGCGAACCTCGACATCAATGGCAACGGCTCGATCGATGCCGATGAGGGTCGCGTGCGCTCGGTGTCGGCGCGCCTCGGGCTCAAGATCCCCGCCGCCGTCAACGGCAACACAGCCGTCACCCTGACCGACACCCTCGACGACATCACCGCGACCGGCGACGTGACCTTCTCGAATGTCGCGATCAACTTGGCCGCCACCAGCGGCACCGTGACGGCGACCGTCGACGGCGGCGCGAATGGCGGCAGCATCACCAACTGCGCCCACCTGACGAGCCCGGATCAGACCGTGACGAGCGGCGGCTACACCTTCCCGATCGTCGATGGCATCGATCTCCAGGCCTGCAGCACCGTCAATGTCGCTGGCACGCCGCCGAACTGCACGCCGGGCGCGCCGGGCTGCGGGTGGGCGACCGGCGAAATGACGACCGGAACACAAACGGAGTGAGGTGACTTCGCCACGTCGGTTGGAAGCGTGCTCGCGGCCAATTTCTCCGCGCTGTACTCCGGCACGGGACTCGTTGTGGGCGGGACAAACACGATGACGTTCACCACCTCGTTTGCTGTCTTCACGTATCTGCCGGCAGGCGGCACCGCGGGTGCGCTCAGCGCGATCCTGATCAACCCGCAGTCGAGCTCGGCGGGTGTCTACGGTGGCGAGGTGGTCGCGCTTCAGCTCAACGTCGACTTGTCCTCCGCATTGGGGAATGACGTGTCGCTCGGCGACACGCGAATCTGCAACTTCGCGGCGCTCCCGAGCCTTAACGACCAGACCGTGAATCAGTTTCTCGCAACGGCGAACTGGGTCCTCGGTGGCGGAAGTGCAGCTTTCGGCCCCAGCGTCGCGAATGCGGTGGCCAACCTGATCAACACCGCGTTCGCCGGTGGCACGCCGAGCACGTTTGCCCAGGAAAACCTGGTCGCCGGCAACTGCCCGTCGAACTGGAGTCCGGGCGAGATGCGTACGTTCAGCCAGGCCTCGTATGGCGATAGCTCTACGGCAGCTGGCGCTCTCGTCACCTCGCGCTTCAGCACGGTGTACCCCAGCGGAGTGATCATTGGCGGGACGAACACGTTGCAGTTCACGACCGCAACTTCAGTGTTCAATTACCTGCCGGCGACGGGAATCCCCGCGTCGCTCACGGGCAGCTTGACGAACCCGCTGTCCAGCTCGTCGGGCGAGCTTGGTGGCGAACTGCTCGCACTCCAGCTTAACGTAGATCTCTCGGATGCAGGCTTCCTCGCGAGCGCTGTCCCTCTCGGCTCGCTCTACTTCTGCAACTTCACGGCGGTTCCACAGTTGAATGGCCAGACGGTCGGTCAGTTCGTGACTACTGCCAATTGGGTTCTCGGCGGTGGCGGTGCGTCGATCAGCGCTGACGTCGTCTCAGCCGTTGCTAACGCGCTCAACAACGCGTTTGTTGATGGGACGCCGAGCACATTCGCACAAGCGAGCCTGGTCGCAGGTGCCTGCCCGGCGAACTGGAATGCGGGCGAGATGAACACTTTCACTCAGGTGGCCTACGGCGATTCGACGACCGCTGCTGCGACCTTGCTCGCTGCGAACTTTGGCAGCCTCTACGGCGCGAGCAACCTCGTAGTCGGGGGCACTAACACGCTTCGCTTCACTAGCGCGTCGGCGATCGTGACATATCTACCGGCGACCGGCCTACCAGCTGCTCTGACCGGGAGCCTGACGGATCCGCTGTCGAGCTCGTCAGGTGAGCTGGGTGGTCAAGTCGTGGCGCTTCGGCTGAACACAGACCTCTCCAATGCCGGCGCTATCGCGGGCGTTACCGATCTCGGCTCGCTCAAGATCTGCAACTTCAGCGCGACGCAGGTGAATAACCAGACGGTCGATCAGTTTCTTGCCACGGCGAATTCGATCCTGGGCGGGGGTAGCGCAAGCTTCGGAGCAGGCACTGCGATGGCCGTTGCGAGCCTCATCAATAGTGCGTTCGTTAGCGGAGCGCCAAGCGCGTTTGCGCAGGCCAACCTCTTTGCAGGCGCCTGCCCGGCGAACTGATCTGTAGAAAGGGGACGCTACCCGTTTTCGTTTTTCCGCGGGCGCGTTGCTCGGAAAGGGAAGACTTATCGGCTCAAGCGGTCAGCGCAGCGCGTTGGCCAAGGTTTGGGAGGGATTCTATGGCTTAGTGTTTTTCTTGGTCTTTGATTCATCTGCCTGGCCACCGAATCCAAGTGGCGCACGAGGCCGTTGGTGTTCTCATGGCTGCCGCACTGCCAGGGGTTCTGTAGATCGCACAAGCAGACTTGCCTTACGGCTTCGGCAATGGATACTTCAAGCCACTCGCACAGTTGAATAGCACGACGGATTCGTCGGGGCTGACATCGCCGGAAGCGAGCGCGGTTTTCCAGGCAGCGTAGGTCGCGGCGCCCTCGGGACATAGCAGCAATCCGTCGCGGGCGACTTCGACCAGCGCTGCGGTGATCAATTCGTCTTCGACGGCAATCGCGAAACCCTGGCTTTCGCGAACGGCGCGCAGGATCAGGAAATCGCCGATTGCCGCGGGCACCCGGATGCCGGCGGCGATTGTGCGGGCGTCCGTCCAGAGTTCAGCGTGGTCGTCGCCGCGCTTCCAGGCGCGGACGATCGGCGCGCAGCCGGCTGCCTGCACCGCGACCATGCGCGGCCGCCGGGAATCGATGAAGCCGCTAGCCTCGAGTTCGTCGAATGCTTTCCACATGCCGATCAGCCCGGTGCCGCCGCCGGTCGGATAGAAGATGACGTCGGGCAGCGTCCAGCCGAGCTGCTCGGCAAGTTCCAGACCCATCGTCTTCTTGCCTTCGATGCGGTAGGGCTCCTTCAGCGTCGAGGCATCGAACCAGCCCATGCGCTCGCGGCCTGCGGCGACCAGGCGCCCGCAGTCATTGATGAGGCCGTCTACGAGCGTGACGTTCGCGCCGGCGAGCGCGATCTCACGCACGTTGATCTCCGGCGTGTCGGCCGGGCAGAAGACGTGGCACTCGATGCCGGCCGCCGCGCCGTAGGCCGCGAGCGCCGCGCCCGCATTGCCGTTGGTCGGCATCGCCATGCGCGTGACGCCGAGTTCCCGCGCCATTGAAACCGCAAGCGCGAGCCCGCGCGCCTTGAACGAACCCGTCGGCAACCGGCCTTCGTCCTTGACGATGAGCCGCTTTGCGCCCGCCTGCCGCGCGCTCGCGGCGAGCTCGACCAGCGGCGTGACGACTTCTCCGAGCCGCAAGACATGTGAACTGCGGCGCACCGGCAGGAACTCGCGATACTTCCAGAACCCGCCGTCGCGGCCCGCCAGCGCCTCCTTTGACACCGCGCGCCGGACGCCCTCCAGGTCGTACCGGACCAGCAGCGGCTTTCCGGCCTTCGACAGGCCATGCAGCACGTCCGCCGGGTAGCGCTCGCCGGTCGCGCTGCACTCCAGGTGCGTAACAAACGTCGGAAACTCGTTCACGTCGCGCAGGTTACCAGTCCGTCGACACGGCCTGACAGTCGTCGGCAGGTCCGACGCGCGGCGTTCGCGCGGGATCGCTCGCTCGTTCGCTCAGAAGAGACGGAAAATTCGCTCACTCGCGAGGATCCCGCACTCCGCTCGCGCGCCGGATCTGCCGCCGCCTGTCGCGCGCAGCCGGCGGGCGGGAAACCCGTGAGAGAGCGAATTTTCTTACTCTTCTCCGGTGAGCGAGCGAACGGAGTTTCCCGCCCGCCAGGCGCGCGCGAGATGCGACGAAGGAAAACGCTGCGCATAAGAAAACGCCGGCCTCGAGGCCGGCGTCTGGTATGCAGATTGGACGCGCGATCAGGGCGACCGGAACACGTCCCCGACGTGCACTTCGCGATCCGACTCCATCACGAGCCCGTAGCTCAGCCGGTCGTATGCCTGGAACACGATGAAGACGCCCGTGCGTTCTTCCGGCGTCTGCAGCTTGCGGCTGACGGCATTCGGCGTCACATCCCGGACTTCTTCGCCCGCCTGGTAGAGCGTCAGTACGTTGCCCGGTTCCAGCCCGTGCTTCGAGCCGCGATTGACGATGACGATGTCGCCCTGTGCGACCACGGTGCGGTCGTCGATGATCGACATGACGCGGCCTTCGACATCCGACTTCGGCGCGCGCGGGATGAAATCCATTTTGTACTCGGACGTGAGCGGCAGGAGGATGTCGCCCTCCAGCGTTTCGCGCGCCGAGTCGACGACCCGCAGCGTCGCGGGATCGCCAGTGCGCAGCAGGTCGGCCTCGCCGGTGAACAGGCCCTGGTAGCCGAGTACGTCGCCGTCATCAGGATCCTTCAGCTCGTCGCCGACGTGGTAGATCATGTAACGGCTGCCGGCCGGGACCTTCGCCATGCGGCGCACATAGACATCGTTGCCGACGGCCGAGGCCAGGCGATGATCGCGGCCATGGGCGACGTAGGGCGCGCCCTTGACCTGGTCCGCCGACAGCACGGCGGGCCGTGACATGAACGCGGCGATCCGTTCATACGGTATCGCGTTGATCGCCTCCGACAGCGGGTGCTCGCGCACGCGCGGCGACAGGCGGACCGGGCCGCCGCTGGCCAGCGACACGCGCGGCCGGCCATCCACCCAGGTCAGCGCGAGCGTGTCGCCGGGATAGATGAGGTGGGGGTTCGCGACCTGCGGGTTGACGTGCCAGATCTCCGGCCAGTACCAGGGATCCGTCAGGAATCGGGACGAGATGTCCCACAGCGTGTCGCCGGGCTGCACGACGTAAGTCTGTGGCGCGTCCGGCGCAACCGGTATGACGCTGCGGTCGATGCCCTGCTGTCCGCTCGCGACTCCCGCAGGCACGGCGATCGCGATAGCGACCGCAGCGAGCGCTGCACCGAGCAGATTGCGGAAGGGTCGGCGGAGGCGGATATTCAAGGTCCGTGCCATGCGAGTGCTCCCTGGCTGCCGGGGCGGCCCGAAGGATCGTATAATTCCGGAAGGAGACCGGCGTAAGTCCATGCTTCGACGAACTTTAGCAGTATTCCCGGGTCAGTTACACGCACCGGCAGCCCCGCTCACATGACGCGCCTCACAATCCTGGAGTATCCAGACCCCCGATTGCGTACCCGGGCTGTCCCGGTGGACGCCGTGGACGCCCCATTGCGTGAACTGATCGACGACATGCTGGAGACCATGTACGCCGCAAACGGCATTGGCCTGGCGGCGACCCAGGTGAACGTCCACCGCCGGCTGCTGGTCGCCGACGTGTCGGAAGGCCGTGATCTGCCTCAGGTATTCATCAATCCCGAAATCCTGTCCCGCGAGGGCGCGGCGACCTCCCAGGAAGGCTGCCTGTCGGTGCCCGGTTACTACGACGACGTGGAACGCGCCGAGCGCATCCGCGTGCGCGCGCAGGGCACAGACGGCAAGACATTCGAGCGCGATCTCGAGGGTCTGCTCGCGATCTGCGTGCAGCACGAGGTCGACCACCTCGACGGCAGGCTGTTCGTCGATTACCTGTCGGAGATGAAGCGCCAGCGTGTGCGCAAGAAGATCGCGAAAGAAAAGCGTCTGCGTGCCGAAGGCGAGGCGCCGGCGCCCGCCGGCGCACCCGCGATCTGAACGGCTCCACCGCCATGAATCCCCCCCTGGCGGTGGCTTTCGCCGGAACTCCCGATTTCGCGCTGCCTGCAATCGACGCGGTCGCTGCGTCGCGGCATCGCATTGTCGTCGTGTACACGCAGCCCGACCGTCCAGCGGGCCGCGGCCGCAAGCTTGCCGCAAGCCCGGTCAGGCAACGCGCGCTCGCTTTGGGTCTGCCGGTCGAGCAGCCGCAGTCGCTGCGCGACCCGGATGCGCAGGCGGGCCTCGCCCGGTATGCGCCCGACGTCATGCTCGTCGTCGCCTATGGCCTGCTGCTGCCGCAGTCGGTGCTCGACACGCCGCGTCTTGGCTGCCTCAATATTCACGGCTCGCTGCTGCCGCGCTGGCGCGGTGCCGCGCCGGTGGCGCGCGCGATCGAAGCGGGCGACGCCCGGACCGGGGTGTGCATCATGCGGATGGCGGCAGGCCTCGATAGCGGGCCGGTGCTGCGCTGCACGGAGACGGCAATCCGGCCACGCGAGAACGCGGGCGAGCTGCAGTCACGCCTCGCGATCGCAGGGGCTGCGCTTGCCGTGGAAGCGCTCGATACGATCGCGGCGGGAATCGTCGTCGCGACGCCGCAAGACGATACACACGCGACGTACGCGCACAAGCTGGACAAGTCGGAGGCGCGCCTGGACTGGCGCGAGCCAGCGCTCGTGCTCGAGCGGCGCGTGCGCGCCTTCAATCCCTGGCCGGTGGCTGAGGCAGTATTCGATGGCGCGCAGATCCGCATATTCGACGCGCAGGCCGTCGCCACCGGCAGCACCGCGCCGCCCGGCGCGATCCTGTCGGCGGATGCCTCGGGTATCGTCGTGAAGACCGGTGACCAGGCGCTGGCGCTGCTGCGGGTGCAGCTTCCCGGCAGGCGCGTGATCAGCGCAGCCGAGTTCGCCAGTGCCCGGCCGCTCGCGGGGATGGTGCTCGCCTGAGCGGGCGCGACGCAGCGCGGATCCGGGCTGCGGCTGCGCGTGCGGTGATTGCCGTGGCGGCGGAGGGCCGCCGGCTCGAAGCGGCGATCGCCGAGGCGGCCCGCGACCAGCCATCGCGGCCCGCCATCCAGTCGCTTGCCTTCGGCACGGTGCGCTGGTTTTTCGAGCTCGAGGCCTGCCTCGCTCATCTTTCCACCCGGCCCGACGTGCCGCCGGCGCACGAAGTGCGGGCGCTTGCGCTGGTCGGCTTGTACCAGCTGGCGCACGGCGCAACGCCCGCGCACGCTGCCGTGTCCGAAACGGTCGAAGCGGCGCGCGAACTCGGGCACCCACGCGCCGCCGCCTTTGTCAATGCGCTGCTGCGGCGCTTCCAGCGCGAGCGCGAACCGGTGCTCGCCGCGGTGCACCGCGTGCGCGAGGCGCGGCTCGCGCATCCCGAATGGCTGCTCGCCGCGCTCGAGCGCGACTGGCCTCTGGACTGGGAGTCGATCGTCGGCGCCGGCAATGCAGAGCCGCCGATGTGGTTGCGGGTGAACAGCCTGCGTACGTCGCGCGACGACTATCACGCACGCCTCGACGCAGCCGGCATCTCTTCGCGACCCGGCGCGTTCGCGGCGCAGGCGCTTCGCCTCGACCAGCCGATGGACGTCGGCTCGCTGCCCGGCTTCGCGGACGGTGACGTGTCGGTGCAGGACGCAGCCGCGCAGCTCGCGGCGCCATTGGTCGGCGCCGAAAACGGCATGCGCGTACTCGATGCCTGCGCAGCACCGGGCGGGAAAGCCTGCCACCTGCTGGAACTGGCGCCGGATCTCGACGCGCTGGTCGCGCTCGACATCGACGCGGCGCGCGCGGAACGCATCCGGTCGAACCTCTCACGCCAGGGCCTCACCGCACAGGTCGTCGTCGGCGATGCGCTGGATCCCGCGCGCTGGTGGGACGGACGGCCATTCGACCGGATTCTGCTCGATGTCCCCTGCTCGGGCACGGGCGTGATCCGGCGCCACCCCGACATCAAGATCCTGCGCCGTCCCGACGACATCGGCCGCTTCGCCAAGCGACAGGCGGCGCTGCTGGCCGCGAATTTCGGGTTGCTGGCCGCCGGTGGCCGGCTGGTCTACTCGAGTTGTTCGGTGCTCGCCGCCGAGAACGCACAGGTTGTCGCGGCATTCCTCGGGCGTGAGCCGAAAGCGGCGGATGTGACCGAATCTGCTAGGCTTTTGCTGCCCGGCGTTCTGCCGGGGCGACATGCGGGGCCGGGCTGGGCGCTCCCGAGCGGCAGCGCGGACGCCGATGGCTTCTACTACGCCTGCCTCGAGAAGCGGGCCTGAGGAACCGGCGTGCGGTCAGTGGGGCGAAATCCGGGGTTTCTGATGTTCGCGGCACTCGCGTGCGCACTGCTTGCCGCGGGCGCGGCCGCGCAGGACGGCGCGGAGGGGCGCATCGAGATCAGGAACGCGTTCGTCGAGCTCGCCGACGACGTCTGGCGTCTCGACGTGCGGCTCGATCTCGTGCTCGCCGACGCCGCGCGTGACGCCTTCGTCGAGGGCGTGCCGCTGGTGCTCGAACTCGAGGTGGAGGGAAGCGTCGAGCGTCGTTTCCTGCCGGACGCGACTGTCGTTGCGCTGACGCGCCGGTGGCAGCTGACGCATGACGCGATCTCCGAGCGTTACGTCGTCACCGACGTCGCGGCGGGCGAGCAGGAAAGTCACGTCACCGAGGCCGATGCGCTCGCGGCGCTCGCGCGCATCAGCGGCCTCGAAATCGCCGGCAGCGGCACACTCCCCGCGGACGCGCGATTCGACATGCGTGTGCGCGCGTCCATCGAGATCGGCGACCTGCCGGCGGCAATCCGCATCCTGCTGTTCTGGCAAGGCTGGTCGCGCAGTACCGACTGGTATGCCTGGAGTGTGCGTCCATGATCCGGCGCTGGCTCCCGCTCATCGGCGGCATCGGCATCGTCGTATGGGTCGCGGCGCTCGCGCTCCTCGCTGTCACGGCGGAAGGTTCGCAACGCTTCGGCCAGTTGCAGCCATGGATCCATCTGATCAACATCGCGGGCGTCATCGTGCTGCTCGCGTTGATCGTGAGCCGGCTCGCGGACTTCATCAGTGACTGGCGCCGGCACGTGCCGGGTTCGCGACTGCGCGGCCGGACGATCCTGATGTTCGGCGGCCTCGCGGTAGCGCCGCTGCTGCTGGTGTTCGCGTTCTCGGTGCTGTTCCTGACACGCGGCATCGACAGCTGGTTCCACGCCGAGGTGCGCAGCGGCCTGTCGGATGCGCTCAGCCTCTCACGCGCGGCACTTGACCTGCGCATGCGCGAATACCTCGATCGCACCGAGAACACCGCACGGAGGCTCGAAGGCCTGTCCGGTGGCTCGCTGTACGCGGCGCTCGACGTGGAGTTGCGCCGTTCCGGCGCCGACGAGCTGATCGTCACCTCGGCCGGCGGGCATCCGGAAGGCTACAGCCGCGCCGGCGTGCAGCACGGACTGCCTGGCGTGCCGCCGCCGGAGCTGGTGCTGCAGCTGCGGCAGGGCAATCCCCATGTCAGTCTCGAGCCGGCGCGCGGTGGCGGATATCTGATCCGCGCCGCCACCCAGATCGGCGACAACCAGAGCGTCACGTCGGCGCGGCTTCTGGTTGCGACCTACCCGGTGCCGCAGCGGCTGGCGGATCTCGCCTCCAGCGTGCAGGACGCCTACCAGGAATACGGGCGTCTGCTGTTTCTGCGCGTGCCGCTGAAGCAGGCGTTCGTGTTGACATTGTCGCTGGTGCTGCTGATGGCGCTGCTGGCAGCCCTGTACGGCGCGCTGTACTTCTCGCAGCGGCTGGTGCGGCCCGTGCAGGAACTGATCGCCGGCACGCGTGCGGTCGCAAAAGGCGACTTCGACACGCGGCTGTCGCGCCCGTCGCACGACGAGATCGGCTACCTGGTCACCTCTTTCAACGACATGACGAAGAAACTCGCGCGTGCGCGCGAGGAAACCGAGCGCAGCCGCGCCGAGGTCGAGTCCGAACGGGCCGCGCTCGCGGTGATCCTCGCGCGCCTGACCAGCGGCGTAATCTCGCTGGAACCGGACCTGCGGGTGCGCGTCGCGAACCAGGCAGCCGGATCGATACTTGGCGTCGATTTCACGGGCGCCGCCGGTCGGCCGCTCGCCGAACTGGCGGCAGGCCAGCCGCTGCTGTCCCAGCTCTATGCCGTGCTGCAGCAGCACGCGACGGCGGGCGAAACCGAATGGCGCGATCAGGTGACGCTGCGCAGCGATGGCGGCCGGCGCGAGCTCGTGTGCGCTTCGACGGCGCTGCCCGGCGACGCGGATGCCGCGGGCGGCATCGTGCTCGTGTTCGACGAGGTAACGCAGTTGCTGCAGGCCCAGCGCCAGGCGGCCTGGGGCGAAGTCGCGCGCCGCCTCGCGCACGAGATCCGCAATCCGCTGACCCCGATCCAGCTTTCCGCCGAGCGCATGCGCCGCAAGCTGATGCGCGGGCTGCAGCCGGCCGAGGCAGAACTGCTGGACCGGGCGACGCACACGATCGTGCAGCAGGTCGAGGCGATGAAGCAGATGGTCGCGGCGTTCTCCGAGTACGCAAAGACGCCGGAGCTGCACCTCAGCGAACTCGACCTGGCGGCGCTGATCCGCCAGGTGTCAGACCTGTACCATTCGCAGGACCCACGGGTCGCCTTCGGTCTTTCGCTCGACCCGCGCGCGGCCGCACTCGAGGCGGATCCGGGGCGCATCCGGCAGCTGCTGAACAACCTGCTGACCAACTCCATCGAGGCGCTCGACGGCCGGCCGAATCCTGTCATCATGATCGAGACGAAGCGTGCGGGTGACCAGATCGTGCTGATGGTGATCGACAATGGTCCCGGATTCCAGGGCAAGCTGATCGAGCAGGCGTTCGATCCCTATGTGACGACCAAGCCCAAAGGCACCGGCCTCGGTCTCGCGATCGTGCGCCGGATCGTCGAGGAGCACGGCGGCCAGGTCGAGGTTGATAACGCGCCGCAGGGCGGCGCCCGCATCCGCATCACGTTGCCGGCAGCGCCGCGGGAGGCGCGGCGCGCCGAGGTGAGGAGAGAGAAAGCATGAGTTCGCCCCGAATTCTCGTCGTCGACGACGAGGCCGACATCCGCGGACTGGTCAGCGAGATCCTCGCTGAGGAGGGCTACGACGTCGAGGTCGCGGCCGACGCCGCGGCCGCGCGTCGCGCCTGCGCCCTGCAGGAGCCGGACCTCGTGCTGCTCGATATCTGGATGCCGGATACGGACGGCATTACGCTGCTGCGTGAGTGGTCGGAGAAGCAGACGCTGCGCTGTCCGGTGGTGATGCTTTCGGGCCACGGCACGGTCGAGACCGCGGTCGAGGCGACTCGCCTCGGCGCTTTCGATTTCGTCGAGAAGCCGCTGTCGATCGCAAAGCTGCTGCGCACGGCCGAACGTGCGCTCGAGGCGGGCAAGAGGCGGAGACAGGCGCAGCGCACGCTGATCCCGCCGCTCGTGGCGCCGGTGGGAAAGAGCCGCCTGATGCAGAAGCTGCGCGAACAGGTGCAGCAGGTCGCGGGTCACGACGCGCCGGTGCTGCTGGTCGGCGAGCCCGGCACGGGACGCGAGGCGTTTGCGCGTTACATGCATTCGCTCGGGCCACGCACTTCGGGACCGTTCATCGCGGTCAGCTGCGCGAGCCTCGACGACGCGACTGCCGCCCGGAGGCTCCGCGGTTCCGAATCCGGCGGCCAGACGGAGCCCGGCTATTTCGAGCAGGCCGCGGGGGGAACATTGTTCTTCGGCGGCGTCGAGGATCTTTCGGCGGGCGCGCAGCGCCTGCTGCTGGCCGATCTCGAGCAAGGCGGGTGGCAGCGCGAAGGCGGCAGCCAGCGTATGACATTCAATATGCGCATCATTGCGGGCGCGCTGCCCGGCCACGACCATCCGCCGGGCGCGCTGCGCCGCGACTTGCTGGCGCACCTCGAGGTGATCACGATCCGGATCCCGCCCTTGCGCGAATACGCGGAGGACGTGCCGGAGCTGCTGCGCCACTACGTGGACCGCCTGGTCGACGAGGACGGCATGCCGTTCCGGCGCTTCTCCGTCGCCGCGCAGAACCGGATGCGCAATTACCCGTGGCCGGGCAACGTGCGGGAGCTGCGCAACCTCGTGCAGCGCCTGCTGATCATCGGCGGAACCGAGGAGATCGGGCTCGACGAGATCGAGCAGCAGCTCGTGACGCAGCAGGCGCCGGATGAGCCGCTGGTCAAGCAGGATCTGCTGGCGCTGCCGTTGCGCGAGGCGCGCGAGCAGTTCGAGCGTGCCTACCTGCTGCAACAGCTCATGCTGTGCAATGGCAAGGTGGGATTGCTCGCGAAGCGCGTCGGGATGGAACGCACGCACCTGTATCGCAAGCTGCGTTCGCTCGGCGTGGATTTCCGCCAGATCACCGAAGACTGATTTTAAAGGGGACGCAACCCTTTATCTCCCCGTATCGCTATTGAACCGAGATAAAGGGTTGCGTCCCCTTTAAGGATAAAGGGTTGCGTCCCCTTTAACAGCAGTCAGTCGACTGCGCGGATGACCAGGAAGTCCATCTCGGCTTCGCGCAGCCGGTCGCGCACGCGGTTCAGTTCCTTCAGATCGTTGATGGGCCCGACGCGGACGCGATGCATGGTGTCGTTGTCGATCGACACGGGCTGCACCCGCGACTCGATGCCCTGCAATGCGAGCTGCGCGCGCACGCGATCCGCTTCCTCGAACTTCCGGTACGAGCCGACCTGCAGCACGTAGGAACCGGCGCGCTCGACGGGGGCGGTCGGCGCCTCCAGCTTCAGCACCGCCTCGCGCTCCGGCACGATCACCTCGAAGTTCGGCAAAACCTCGTAGAAGTCGTAGCGCTCGGGATCGCCAGCCGCGGCCTCGCGCGCTGACGCGGGCTCGGCATCCGCGGCGGGCGCGCCCGCCGTATCGGGCGGCGTGCGCGGATCGAAGAAATAGAGCGCGAGGCCGACGCCGAGCCCGACCGCGAGGCCGATGACGAGCCCGGTCCAGCCGGAGAACGGCTCGCGCCGTGCCTTGCTCCGCTTGTAGTCGCGCGACACCATCTACATCGCCTCCGGCGCCGAGACGCCGAGCAGCCTGAGCGCATTCTGCAACACCTGCTGCGCGGCCGCGATCATCGTGAGGCGCGCGTTGCGCAGTCCCGCGTCGTCGACGATGAAGGGCAGCGATGCATAACAGGCATGGAATGCGGCCGCGAGCTCCCGCAGGTAATGCACGATCGTGTGCGGCGCCCGCTGATCCGACGCCTGATGCACGATCTCCGGCCAGCGTGAGATCTCGCGCATCAGCGCCTGCTCCGGCTCGCCGGAGAGCAGCGCAAGCGAGCCCAGGCCCGCGACGCGATCGTGCGGCAGGCCGCGCTCCGCTGACTGCTTCAGCACGCTCGCGATGCGCGCGTGGGCGTACTGCACGTAGTAGACCGGATTATCGTTGCTCTGCTTTTTCGCGAGCGCGAGATCGAAGTCAAGCGGCTGGTCGTTGGATCGCATGACGTAGATCAGCCGCGCGGCATCGTTTCCGACTTCATTCCGGAGGTCGCGCAGCGTCACGAACTGCGCTTCGCGCTTGCCCATGGCGACTTTCTCGCCGTCCTTGAACAGCGTGACGAACTGGACCATCGGGACTTGCAGGGATTCGGGCGGTTCGCCCATCGCGGCGAGACCGGCGCGCACGCGTGCGACATAGCCGTGGTGGTCGGCACCCAGGATCGTTACGAGCAGCTCGAAGCCGCGCTCGCGCTTGTCGAGGTGATAGGCGATGTCGGAAGCGAAGTAGGTCTTCTGTCCGTTCGCGCGCACCACCACGCGGTCCTTCTCGTCGCCGAAGTCGGTAGCCCGAAACCACAGCGCGCCGTCCTGCTCGAACACATGGCCGTGACCGCGCAGGCGTTTCAGCGCGCGGTCGATCGGGCCGCCGTCGCGGCCGTCGCCGAGGTCCTGCTCCGAGTACCAGCGGTCGAACTGCACGCCGAACTCCGCCAGATCCGCGCGGATGTCCGCCAGGATGCTCGAAAGCCCGGCATCGAATACGGCGTTGAAGCCTGCCGCCCCGAGCAGTTTCTTTGCACGCGCGATCACGGCGTCGATGTAGAGGTCCTTGTCGCCGCCGGCCGGCTCGTCGGGCGGGAGCCCGGCGAGCACGTCGGCCGCCGGCTTGCGGAAAGCATCGCCGTGCCGGGCATGGAGCCCGGCGGAAATCGGTCGGACGTACTCCCCGCGATAGCCATTCGCCGGAAAGGGGGGTGTCTCGCCGCAGGACTCCAGATACCGCAGCCACACGCTGGCCGCCAGGATGTCCATCTGCCGGCCGGCGTCATTGACGTAGTACTCGCGATGCACGTCCCAACCGTCCGACTCGAGCAGGTTCGCGACGGTTGCGCCATAGGCCGCATGCCGCCCATGCCCGACGTGCAGCGGCCCGGTCGGATTGGCCGATACGAACTCGACGATCGCCTTTCGTCCCACGCCGGCATTGCCGCGGCCATAGTCCGCGGCCGCCGCGTGCACGCGCGCCATCTCCGCCTGCCAGGCCGCGGGCGTCATGAAGAAGTTGATGAAGCCGGGTCCCGCGATTTCCGTCCGCGCGACCAGGTCGTTCGCTGGCAGCGCCCCGACGATCAGTTCGGCGAGCGCGCGCGGGTTCCTGCGCGACGGCTTTGCCAGCCGCATCGCGACGCTGCAGGCGAAGTCGCCGTGCGCGGTGTCGCGGCTGCGCTCGATCTCGGGTACCGGCAGTTCCGCCGCGCCGAGCAGGTCGGGCGGTAACGCCGCGAGCGCCTCCGACACGAGCTTTTCGATGAGGTTTTTCAAGCGCGCAAGTCTATCAGTCAACTTCTATCGGATCGACGTCGACCGACCAGCGTAATGAGCGTGGCGCGCGCAGTTCGACCACCGCCGGAAGCCACGCGGTCAGGAATTTCTGCAGCATCGTGCGCCCCGGCGATTCGACCAGCAGCTGCGCGCGATGCCGCCCGGCGCGCTTCTCCATCGAGGCGGGTGCGGGCCCGAGCAGCCGCAGTCCCGGTGCGCGTTGCGCGGGCGCGGCTGCGAGCGCGGCCTGCAGGAATGCGTGCACATCCGCGCGCGCGGGCGCGTCCGCACGCAGCAGCGCGAGATGCGAGTAAGGCGGCCAGCCCGCCGCGCGGCGTTCGTCGAGCGCGCTTGCCGCGAAGCCGTCGTAGCCCTCCGTGATCAGGCACTTCAGCAGCGGATGTTCCGGATGCGAAGTCTGGATGAGCACTTCGCCGGCGCGGTCGCCGCGGCCCGCGCGGCCCGCGACCTGGACGATCTGCTGCGCGAGCCGCTCGCTCGCGCGGAAATCCGCGCCGAACAGACCCTGGTCGGCCGCGAGCACGACGACCAGCGTGACGTCCGGAAAATCGTGGCCCTTGGTCAGCATCTGCGTGCCGAGCAGGATGCGCGCGCGGCCGTCGGCGACCGAGGCGAGCGCTTCCTCCATGTCGCCGCGGTGGCGGATGACGTCGCGGTCGATGCGCACCAGCGCAGCGGCGGGGAAAATCTGCTTCAGCGTCGTCTCGACGCGCTCGGTGCCCTCGCCGACTGGCGCGAGCTCGTTGCCGCAGCGCGGGCAGGCGAAGGGCATGTCCTCGTCGGCACCGCAGTGATGGCACAGCAGCCGCGCGCGGCGCAGGTGCACGGTAAGCCGCGCATCGCAGGCGCTGCACGGGGCGATCCAGCCGCAGCCGGGACAGAACATCGTCGGCGCATAGCCGCGCCGGTTCAGGAACACCAGCACCTGCCCGTTCGCGGCCAGATGACGCTCGATCGCGGCGACCGCGGGCGGCGACAGCCCGTCGCGCGCCGCGTGCACGCGCAGGTCAATGACCGCGACCCGCGGCTTGCCGGCGCGGCCGGTGCGTTCCGGCAGCGACAGCTTCGTATAGCGCCCGCTGGCGACATTGGCGAGTGACTCGAGCGAGGGCGTCGCCGACCCGAGCACCACTGGCACGCCGGCGCGCTGCGCACGCGCGACCGCGAGATCGCGCGCGGAGTACCGGAAACCTTCCTGCTGCTTGTAGGAAGCATCGTGCTCTTCATCCACGACGAGCAGGCCCAGTTCGTGCAGCGGCGTGAAGATGGCGGAGCGCGTGCCGATGACGACGGGTGCGCGTCCGGCGGCTGCCGCGCGCCAGGCGGTGGCGCGGGCGCCAGCGGCGAGCGAAGAATGCAGCGCGACGACCGGGACTGGCAGGCGCTCGCGAAAGCGCGCGACGAGCTGCGGCGTCAACGCGATCTCCGGAACGAGCACCAGCGCGCCGCGGCCCGAATCGAGCACGCGCGCGATGAGTCGCAGGTACACCTCGGTCTTGCCGCTGCCGGTGACGCCGTGCAGCAGCCACGCGCTGAACCCGCCGAGCGCGCCGCCGATCGCCTCGACCGCTGTCGACTGGTCGGCGGTGAGCACCGGTCCGGGACGACCCTCGCCCACGGCGGGCGCGGCTTCGGGCCGTTCCGCGGATGCGAGCCAGCCGCGGCGCGCGAGTGCCTTCAGCGCATCCGCGAGACCGGCGGCAGAGATGGCCTCCGCAGCCGCCTCGCCGTCACCGATCAGGCGCAGCAATTCCTTCTGCCGCACGCCGAGGCGTGGCGAGAGAGCGAGCGCCTCGCGTCCCCGCGGCGAGAGCCGCCAGCGGATTTCGTCGCGTCGTGCCGCCGCGCCGTCACGGAGCGTCTTTGGCATCGCGGCGAAGAACACCTCGCCGGGCGGGTGGTGGTAATAATCGGCCGCCCAGAGCAGCAGTCCGAAGGTCGCCGCGTCCCACAGCGGCTCCGGATCGAGGGTCGCAAACAGGCGTTTCAACTGCGCCTGCGGCAGCGTGCTCGTGGCGGTAATGCCCGTCACGACACCGATCGCCCGCTGCCGCCCAAATGGCGCAAGCACCCGCATGCCCGGGCGCGGTACCTCGCCTCCGGCAGCCGGCAGGTAATCGAAGCGCCGCCGCAGCGGCGTGTCGAATTCGACCTGGATGATGCGCGATTCGGGTGTCAAAAGACTTTTTGAATCAATCAGTTATGTAATTCGTGCCGGCGGCGTCAACGCGCGCAGGGCGAGCCACGTTATAGCACCGTCGCCGGGCTGCGCGTCGCCGGTTGACGGAGGAGGAGCAGTGAGCCGCTCTGTTACGCTCTCGGCGCCCCTGCCGCACGTCGATCTTGGTGACAGGGCGCGGGAGGCGATTGTGGACCGGGAACGCTCGCTTGAACGATTCCTGGCGGGCATCGAACGGCGCGCATTGCGCATCGCTCAGATGCTGCTGCGCGATCACGCCGAGGCCGAGGATGCGGTGCAGGACGCCATGATCCGTCTGGTGCGCAGGTATGGCGGTCATCCGGAGCAGCAGTGGCAGCCACTGTTCTACCGGATCCTGCGTAACCGCATTTTTGACGCCCAGCGCAAGCGCCGGGTGCTTGGCGTCCTGCAGGCGTGGCGCAACGACGCCGCGGCCGACGGGACCGCGCCGGATCCGGTCGAGTCGGCCGTGGATCCGGCGGGCACGCCGGAACAGGCGCTCGAGGGCGGCCAACTGCTCGCGCGCATCGAACAGGTGCTCGCGGGCCTGAGCAGCCGGCAGCGGGAAGCATTCCTGCTCCGGAACTTCGAAGGCATGGACGTCGCCGGAACGGCAATCGCGATGGGATGTTCAGAAGGCAGCGTCAAGACGCACTACCACCGTGCGGTGCAGGCATTGCAAAAGGCGCTCGGAGAATGGAACTCATGAACGAGGAACGCATGCGCGATCTGGAACGGAAAAGCCGGGCGGCTTTCGACGAAAGCGTCGGATCGATGGATGCTGCGACGCGCTCGCGTCTCGCCCGCGCACGCGCGGCGGCACTCGGCGAGCTGCGCGGGCGGCGCAGGATCTGGCGTTCGCCCTGGCTGCCCGCGGGCGTCGCGGCTGCCGTCGCGCTTGCAAGCGCACTGCTGCTCGTCGGCGACGACGCCGCGCAGCCGGAATCCCGGCTGGCGCTGGTCGCGCTCGAGGACCTCGACATCGTGGCCGGCGGCGAGGATCTCGCCATGTTCGCCGAGGACGAGGAATTCTATGCCTGGGCCGCCGGCGAAATCGACGACGGCGTGGGCTGAACCATGCGCCGCAGCGACTTCATCGCCATGTGCCTGATCTCGTTGCCGGCCGCGGCCGCGGAACCGGCGGCAGAGCCGGCCGACGCGGAGTTCCTCGAGTTCCTCGCGGAACTGCCGGATGAGGACACGGGATTCATGGCGTACCTGGAATCGCGAAGCGGCGAACGCGAACTGAAGCGGGCCGAGAAAGCGGCTGCGAAGGAAGACGACGATGAATAAGCAAGCGTGGATTCTGGCGGCCTGGTGTGCGCTGGGCGCGCTGTCGGCGCGGGCGGAAGAGCCCGACACGATGCCCGGCATCGAATGGGAGATGCTCGACGACGCCGAGCAGCAACTGCTCGAAAGCCAGAAGGAAACCTGGGAGACGTTGCCGCCCGGCCGGCAGCAGGCGATGGCCGAGGGCGCCGAGCGCTGGCTGTCGATGACGCCCGCGGAGCGCAATAGCGCGCAACAGCGCTGGCACAAGTGGCGTGAGCTGACGCCCGAACAACGGGCGCGGCTGCGCGAGCGCTGGAAGCGCTTTCGTGAGCTGGCGCCGGAACAAAAAGACCGGCTGCGCAATGTTTACCGCCGCTACCAGGCCCTGCCGCCGGACCAGCGTGAGGCGTTGCGCGAGCGCTGGCAGCAGATGACGCCCGAGGAGCGCCAGCGCGCGATCGACCGGCGCCGGCAGCAGCCCGCACCGTCGCGGACCGTGCCGACGCGGCCAGCGCCGACGCAACCGCCGCCGCGCGGCTAGCCGCGGGAATACTCGCATCGGCCGCCGCGTCGTGGGAGGATTGTCTTTCGATCTCCACCGGAGTGCCGCGATGCAGGGGACCCGGCTGAAGCGCTCACAGGACCGCATGATCGCTGGAGTCTGCGGCGGCCTGGCCGCATGGCTCGGCTGGAAGGCCGACCGTGTGCGCGTGGCTTACGTGATCCTCTCGATCCTGAGCGCCGCGTTTCCCGGGATCCTGATCTATCTGCTGTTGTGGCTCCTGATGCCGGACGCGGACGCTTGAACCGCCGGGTCATCGCGCTGTACGACGAGTTCACCCACGGCAGCATGGGCCGGCGCGAGTTCCTGTCGCGCCTGGCGCGCATCGTGGGCGGCTCTGCGGCCGCGGCGGCGCTCCTGCCATTGCTGGAAAACCGGTATGCCCATGCCGCGACCGTGGCGCCCGACGATCCGCGACTGGTCACGGGCCGCGAAAGTTTCGAGGGTCCGGACGGGCCGGTGAACGGCTATATCGCACACCCGAAGGAATCGCCGAAGCGGCGGCCGGCGGTGGTCGTGATCCACGAGAATCGCGGCCTCAATGCGCACATCGAGGACGTCACCCGCCGTTTCGCCCGCGCAGGATATTTCGCGATCGCGCCGGACTCGCTCACCGGCAGCGGCGGCACGTCCGCGGATGAGGACGACGCGCGCAAGCGCATCGGCGAACTCGAGCCCAGCACCGCGCTCGGCATCTACCTCGCCGCGGTCGGCCATGCCGCCGGCCACGCGCATTCGAATGAACGAGTCGGCTGCGTCGGATTCTGCTGGGGCGGCAGCATGGCGGGACGCCTGGCCGCGCATTCGCAGGAACTCCGCGCTGCCGTCGTCTTCTACGGCATGCCGCCCGCGGCGGACGAAGCCGCGCGTGTGCATGTCCCGCTGCTGCTGCACTACGCCGGCCGCGATGAGCGCATCAACGCGGCGGTTCCGGCCTTCGAGCAGGCACTGAGAGCGACCGGCGCGAAGTACGAGCTCCACACATACCCTGACGTCGACCACGCTTTCCACAACGACTCCAACGCCGCGCGCTACAACGCCGATGCGGCGCTGCGCGCCTGGAAGCGCACTCTCGCTTTCTTCGAACGCGAACTCGGCAACTAGCCATAGGCCCACGGCGCGCGCCTGGGCCGGGCGGGGCTCCCTCGCTCGCTCAGCCCGAACTTATTCGCTCGCTCGGGACCCCGCCCGACCCCGGCGCGCGGCGGCGGGCTAGGTGGAGAGCGAGCGAAGAGGGGTCGCATCCCCTTGCCCCTGCGGTTGCTGTGAAGTGCAACAGCCCTGGCAAGGGGATGCGACCCCTTTGGAAGGGGATGCGACCCCTCTCAGCCCGCGGCTTTGACCGCGTGTATGAGTTCCGCGGCCATTTTCTGGGCGTCGCCGTACACCATGCGGGTGTTGTCGAGATAGAAGAGGTGGTTCTCGATGCCGGAGAAGCCGGCGCCCTGGCCGCGCTTGATCACGAGCACGTTCTTCGCCTTGTCGGCATTCAGGATCGGCATACCGTAGATCGGGCTGCCCTTATCGGTGCGCGCGACCGGGTTCACGACGTCGTTCGCGCCGATCACGAGCGCGACGTCGGTCGTCTCGAACTCCGCGTTGATCTCGTCGAGGTCGGCGATCAGGTCGTAGGGTACGCCCGCTTCCGCGAGCAGCACATTCATGTGGCCGGGCATGCGGCCCGCGACCGGGTGGATCGCAAAGCGCACCATGACGCCCTTGTCGAGCAGGAGCTGGCACAGCTCCCAGACCTTGTGCTGTGCCTGCGCGACCGCCATGCCGTAGCCCGGGATCACGATCACCTTCTGCGCGAACGCCATCATGACGCCGGCGTCCGAAGCCTCGATCGGCTTCAGCGCGCCGGTCACGCCGTCGGCCGCGGCGACGGCGCCTTCGCCGAACCCGGAGAACAGCACGTTGCCGAGCGAGCGGTTCATGGCCTTCGCCATGAGCTGGGTCAGCAGCGTACCGGCGGAGCCGACCACGATGCCCGCGATGACCATCGCCGCGTTTTCCAGCACGAAGCCCTCGAACGCGACCGCGAGGCCCGTGAACGCGTTGTAGAGCGAGATCACGACCGGCATGTCGGCGCCGCCGATCGGCAGTGTCATCGTGACGCCGAGCAGCAGGGCCAGCGCGAAGAAGATCACGACCATCTGCAGCGTCGGATGGCCGCTGACGACGATCGCTACGCCGAGCGCGATCGTCGCCGCGACGATCAGCAGGTTGACGACCTGCTGGCCCTTGAAGCGGAAACTGCGTTTGATGAGCCCCTGCAGCTTGCCGAAAGCGATCAGCGAGCCCGAGAAGCTGACCGCGCCGATGAAAGCGCCGGCCGCCGCGAGCGTCGTCACGACCGGCCCATGGGCCTCGGCCCCCGGATCGGCAGTGGTCATGCGCAGGAGTTCGACCGCGGCGATGGCCGCCGCCGCGCCGCCGCCCATGCCGTTGTAGAGCGCGATCATCTGCGGCATGTCGGTCATCGCGACGATGCGGCCCGACCACCAGGCAAGCCCGCCGCCGACCGCGATCGCGGCGAGCATCAGCGCAAAATTCCCCATGCCGGGATAGAGGAAGCTCATCAGCGTGCCGATCAGCATGCCGAAGCCGGCGACGACGATGCCGCGGCGCGCCGTGACCGGCGAGCTCATGGCCTTGAGGCCCATGATGAACAGGAACGCGACCAGCAGGTAGCTGAGATCGATCGCGAGCGTCGCGACGTTGTCCGGCAGCAGGCCCTGCATCAGGCGGACTCCTTCTTCTTCTGGTTCCGCTGGCCGCTCGCCTTGAACATCTGCAGCATGCGCTCGGTCACGACATAGCCGCCGACCGCGTTGCCGGCGCCGAGCGCGACGCCGATGAAGCCGATCACCTGCTCGAGCACCGTATCGGCGCGCCCGAGCGCGACCATGGCGCCGACCAGCACGATGCCGTGCACGAAGTTGGAGCCCGACATCAGCGGCGTATGCAGGATCACCGGCACCTTCGCGATGATTTCATAGCCGGTGAATGCCGCGAGCATCACGATATAAAGAGCGATCACGCCTTCCATTACGCGGCCTCCACTAGCTTGCGGGTGGGTTCGTGGCGGATGGTCCCGTCGTGCGTGACGCAGGACGCCGCGAATACTTCGTCATCCCAGTCGATTGCGAGCGCGCCGTCCTTGAACGCCGGCTTGATGAAGTTCAGGAGATTGCGCGCGTACATGTCGCTTGCGTGGTACGCGACTGTGGCCGGCAGGTTGACCGGCCCGATGATGCGCACGCCATTGTGCTCGACCGTTTCGCCGAGGCGCGTCAGTTCGCAGTTGCCGCCGCCCTCGGCAAGGAGATCGACGATCACCGCGCCCTGTTTCATCCGTTCGACCGCGGCGCGGGAGATGATGCGCGGCGCCGGCCGGCCCGGCACGCCGGCGGTCGTGATGACGCAGTCCGCCGCGGCGATGCGGGAATCGAGCACTTCCTGCTGTCTCGCTTTCTCTTCCGCGGTCAGCTCGCGGGCATAGCCCCCGGTCCCTTCCGCGACCACCCCGGTTTCGACGAACTTCGCGCCGAGGGAACGGATCTGCTCGCGCGTGGCGGATCGCACATCGTAGGCTTCGACCACCGCACCGAGCCGGCGCGCCGTCGCGATCGCCTGCAGTCCGGCGACGCCCGCGCCGATCACGAGCACGGTCGCCGGGCGAATGGTGCCCGCGGCCGTCGTCAGCATCGGGTAGAACTTGTCGAGCGCAGCCGCCGCAATCAGCACGGCCTTGTAGCCCGCGACCGCGGCCTGCGAGGACAGCGCGTCCATCGACTGCGCGCGCGAGATGCGCGGCACGAGCTCCATCGCGAAACTGGTGATGCGCCGCTCGTTGAGTGCGCGGACGAGCGGCAGTTGCGCATGCGGGGCCAGGAATCCGGCGACGACGGACCCCGGTTTCAGGCGCGCGACCAGGGCCGCATCGGGGGGCTGGACCGTAAACAGCAGGTCGCTGGCGGCGAGGACCCCATGCGCCGACTCGGCGAAGGCGACGTCCTTGTACGCAGCGTCCGGGAACCGGGCGGCGGCGCCGGCGCCGCGCTCGATCAGGAGCTTCGCGCCGAGGGCGGCGAGCCGGGTTGCGACCTCCGGAACGACCGCCACGCGGTTCTCTCCCCGCACGGTTTCCTTCAGCACGCCGATCGTGACTGGCATCCAAATCCTCCCCGGAACTGCCGGCCGAGCGGCGGCGCGTTGGAAAATATCATAATCGTGGCTTATTGTTTCGGGATTCAGGTTGCAGGCAGGCGGTCGTGACCACGGTCGGGGGCAAATTCAGGACACCCGTCAAGGCGGACGGCGCGTTGATCGCGCTGTCGCAGCAGGTACTGCGCACGGATGCGTCCGGCATGCCGCTGGAATGGATCGACTACAAGGAGGCGGTGCGCCTGCACTGCCTGGGCCAGGTCGCCTATGCCTTCGGCAGCCGCCTGTACGAACTGCACGGCGGGACCAATGCGCGCACCGGCCGGCAGACCGTGATTTCGGTCAACTCGATGATGGCGACCCAGGGCTCGTCCGGGAATCCGGGCAGCCTGCGCGGCGACTACGTGCCGCCGCTCAACAACGAGACGCTGTTCCGTCGCGACGCGAACCTGTGCATGTACTGCGGCAACCGTTTCACCGCGCACCAGCTGTCGCGCGATCACGTGCGCCCGTTGTGCCAGGGCGGACGCGATGCCTGGAACAACGTGGTCGCCGCCTGCCGCCGCTGCAACAATGCGAAGGCTTCGCGCACGCCGGAACAGGCGGGCATGCAGCTGCTCGCCGTGCCGTTCACGCCGACTTACGCCGAGTACATTTACCTGAAGGGCCGGCGCGTGCTCGCCGACCAGATGGAATATCTGCTCGCGCATTTTCCGCGCACCAGCCCGCTGCACGCGCGCATCCAGCGATTCGCGCAGTGACCCACGCGGGGCCCGCGCCCGTCCACCTGATCGACGCGAGCTATTTCGTGTTCCGTGCCTACTACTCGGTGGGCATCGAGATGACCGACGTCAATGACCAGCCGGTCAACGCGCTGTACGGCTTCGGGCGCTTCCTCGGCGACCTGCTCGAGCGGGCGAAGCCCGCGCATGTCGCGGTCGCCTTCGACGAGAGCCTGTCGAGCTCGTTCCGGAACGAAATCTTCCCCGCTTACAAGGCGAACCGCGAGCCGGCGCCGCCCGAGCTCAAACGCCAGTTCGCGCTCTGCCGGGAATTGTGTCGCCTGCTCGGAATCGCGGCGTTCAGCAGCCCGACGCACGAGGCCGACGACATCATCGGCACGATCGCGACGCGGCTGCGCGGCTTTGGCCACCGCGCGGTGCTCGTCACCCGCGACAAGGACCTCGCCCAGCTCATCCGCGACGGCGACGACTACTGGGATTACGCCGGCGAACGCCGCTACGGCTACGGCGACATCGAGGCGCAATTCGGCGTCTGCCCCGAGCGCATGGCGGATTTCCTCGCGCTGACCGGCGATACCGTGGACAACATCCCGGGCGTGCCTGGCGTCGGCCCCAAGACGGCGGCGGCGCTCTTGCGCGCCTTCGCATCCCTCGAAGAGCTGTACGAAGGCCTGGAAAGCGTCGGCACCCTGCCCATCCGCGGCGCGAGCAAGCTTTCCGCACGGCTGCTCCTGCATCGCGAGGCGGCATTCTTTGCGCGCCGGCTCACGACCATCGCCTGCGACATGCCGCTTGAGTGCACGCTGGAATCGCTGCTGCGCCGCAGGCCCGACCTCGACGCGCTCGGCGCCTTCTACGACCACGCCCGCTTCGGCGCCGCGCTCCGCCGCCAGGCCGAGCGCCTCGCGCAGGCCTCTTAAAGGGGACGCAACCCTTTTTTCGTAAAAGGGGACGCAACCCTTTAAGGGGGGCGCGGCTCTTCAGGCGCACAATGAGCGAGAGAGCGATGCCCGCCCACGTTTTCGTCAAGCGCCTGCCGGTCGCGGAACGCTGGCGTCTCGACGCGGAAGCCGACGGACTCGAGCGGCTCGCACAGGCGGGCGCAATCCGCGTGCCGCGGCTGCTCGGCCAGGGCACGACGGAAATCGAAGCATTCCTCGAAATTGAAGAGCTCGACCTGCGGCCGGCGGACGGGGCATCGGATGCGCGCATGGGCCGGGCGCTGGCGCGCCTGCACGCGACCAGCGGCGCCGCCTACGGCCTCGAGCGCGACAACGCGATCGGCGCGACGCGGCAAGCGAACGCGCAGGCCAGCGACTGGGCCGCGTTCTGGCGCGAACGACGCCTCGGTTTCCAGCTCGACCTTGCCGAAACGAACGGCTACGGCGGCCGGCTGCAGGACCGCGGCCGCCGGTTGCTCGATGCGGTTCCGGCATTCTTCGTGGCCTACCGGCCGCAGCCTTCCCTGCTGCACGGCGATCTCTGGGGCGGCAATCGCGCGATGCTCGCCGACGGCACGCCGGTCGTGTACGACCCCGCCGTGTACTACGGCGACCGTGAGGCGGAACTGGCGATGACGCAGCTCTTTGGCGGCTTCGGGCCGCGTTTCTATTCAGCCTATGATGAAGCCTGGCCGCCGGACACCGGCCGCGCCGCGCGCCGCGATCTCTATAACCTGTACCACGTGCTCAACCACCTGAACCTGTTCGGCGGTGGATATCGCGCGCAGGCCGAGTCGATGATCGATCGATTGCTGGCTGAGCTGTAGGAAACCGCTCCGGAGAGTCGCGATGGAACCGAAGTTCATCCCGTTGATTGGCTACCGCGCATATCCGCCGGAAGAAATGTCCGCGCGCGCCCGCTCCTTCGCGGATGACATGGGACGGCGCCGCACGGTGCGCGATTTCTCCGATCGGCCCGTGCCCCGCGCGCTCATCGAGGACTGCCTGCGCGCCGCGGGTTCCGCGCCGTCCGGCGCCAACCAGCAACCCTGGCATTTCGTGGCGGTGTCCGATTCGGCGATCAAGCAGCGGATTCGTAACGCGGCGGAGGCCGAGGAGCGCGAGTTCTATGAGCACCGTGCGCCGCCCGAGTGGCTCGAAGTGCTGAGGCCGCTCGGCACCGATTCGAACAAGCCGTTTCTCGAGACTGCGCCGTGGCTGATCGCGGTTTTCATCCGCCGCTTCGAGCGGCTGCCGGATGGTGGCAAGCGCAAGCACTATTACACGGACGAATCCGTGGGGCTCGCGACCGGCCTGCTGCTCGCAGCCGTTCACCATGCCGGCCTCGTCTCCCTGACCCACACGCCGAGCCCGATGAAGTTCCTGTGCGAGATCCTCGGTCGCCCGAAGGACATCGAGCGGCCATTCCTGCTATTGGTGGTCGGTTATCCGGCAGCGAATGCGCGGGTGCCGGACCTTGCGCGCAAACCACTCCGCGAGATCGCAAGCTTCGTCTAAAGGGCTGCGGCAACGATGCGCCGCAGCACGCGTTCCCGCAGGCCGCGGGGAGCCACGAGCCCCATGCGCGCAAACAATGGCGCAAGCGCAGGATCCTGTGGCAAGGGCCGTGCCAGACGCGCCGCAATTGCCAGCCTGCCCCGCCAGGTTTGCGAGCGCGCCTTCAGCTGCCTGAGGGCGCGGCCCAGTGCAATCTCGTGCGCCGTGAGATCGGTGCCGAAGGGCAGGGCGCCGAAGAATCCCTCGGCGCGATGCGGCGCGAACGCGCGCTCGAGCGCCTCCGGCAGGTTCCTGCGGTAAGCATCGCCGATGCGATGCGCAGCGGGCAGCTTGCCGGCGCGCCGGGTCTCGGCGAGCAGCGCCGACTGGAAGCGCGAATCCGTGATCTCGAGCATCGCGGCCGCGACCTCCGCGTCACTCTTGCCGCGGAGATCCACGGCCCCGTACTCGGTCATCACGATGTCGCGCAGGTGGCGCGGGATCGTCCCGTGGCCATAGTTGAACCGGATATTGGATTCGACGCGACCCGCATTGTCGCGCGTGGCGCGCACCGCGATCAACGAGCGTCCGCCCGGCAGCGCATGCGCCTGTGCGACGAAGTTGTATTGTCCGCCGACGCCGCTGACGACGCGCCCGTCCGCGAGTCCGTCCGACACGAGCGCGCCGCCGATCGTCGCCATCATCGTGCTGTTGATGAACCGTGCATCGCGCCGGTCTGCCACCTTGCTCTCCCAATTGGGCCCGTGCAGCTCGTTGGTGAAGCTGACCGGCATCATCGAGAAGAGCGCACGCTCCGCATCCGGCATGGCGCGCAACGTTTCATAGAAGGCGCGCGGTCCCAGGATGAAGGCGCCATGCAGCAGCGCCTGGTCCGGGCCCGCGCGGCGTTTCAATATGCCCGTGCGGTAGAGGTCGAGGAAGCCGTCGACGAACATTTCGGTGACCGCATAGAGCCCCTGTTCGAAGGGTGCGTCGCCGCCGACCGCCGCCGCTAGCGGGCCGAAGCGCCGGCGGAATCCGAGATCCTCAACCGCGCGCAGCCAGGCCGCGTTCTGGCGATGCCGCAGCGTCAGCGCGTGCACGATCGCATCGCCGAGCTCGCCGATGCCGATCTGGATGGTACCGCCGTCGCGCACCAGCATGCTGGAGGCAAGCGCAATCGCATGGTCTGCGGTCGAGATCGGCATATTCGGCGGGCTGAAAAGATCGTGGTATTCCTGCGGATCGTCGATGATGTAATCGAAGGCAGAAGCAGGCACGGCCGCCGCGCCCAGCATGAACGGCATCCGGTCGTTGACCTGGCCGATCACGGCGACCGGCTCGCCGCGCTGGCGGCGTTCCTGAAACCCTGGCAGCAGGTCGACCGTGACGTCGGGATTCGTGCCGAGGCTTGCCGTCGCGCCATCGGGCGCCGTCCGCCAGGCAATCTGTTGTGTTATGACATTGGCGCCGGCCGCGATCACGGTGCGGGCGACATGCGTGTAATTGATGCTGGCGTAGGACTGCTGGGCGAGCGGCGAGCCGAGCCAGGCGCCCGGCTCCATGAAAAATTCCTGCACGCGCACGTTCGGCGGCAGGCTGCCGGCGCGAAGCGCGGGAAACCACGCGGGATCCGCACCGCCGCCGAACACGCGCGCGGCCATGGGATCGATGAGCCGGCGTTCGAGTTCGCTGTGCCCGCGCGGGCGAGCGAGCGTGAGCCCGGTCAGGATTGAAAGATCGATCGCAGGGTCGGCGAGCGCGCGACGGTAGAACTCGTTGACCAGCGCAACCGGCTTGCCCGCGCCGATCGGTGCGCACAATACGATGCGCGGGCCCAGGCGCGCGAGCGTTGCCTCGACGCAGTCGGCGATGCGCGAGTATTTCGCGGGATGATGATCGCTCACGGACGAGCGTCAGCCGGAATCAGTGCCAGGTCGAACCGGACCTCGACCTCGTTGCCGATCCACTCCGTGGTGGACCATTCGCCCTGGCCGACGCCGAAATCGAGCCTGCGCAGCGTCGCCGTGCCCTTCATGCCAAGCTGCCGGGATGGCCCGGCGAGCGTGAACAGCACCGCAACCGGCTGAGCGATTCCGCGCAGCGACAATTCGCCGTCCGCCCGCCAGCGTTCTCCTTCGCGCCGGAACTGGCTGGCCTGGAACCTGGCCTGCGGATGGCGGTCTGTCCAGAAGAACTCGGCGCTGTTCAGGATCCCGTCGCGTTCGGCATCGGCTGTGTCGGCAGATTCCAGGTCGACCATCACCTCGAGACTGCCGCTGGGGGGTCCTGCCGGGTCGAAGTCGAAGCGAACGGTGAACTTCCGGAAGCAGCCAGTGAACTTTGCACCGGCCTGGGTCGCGACGAATTGCAGCGAGCCCGCGTTCTGGTCGCCCTGCCAGACATCCGACGCTGCCGGGGCGGCTGCGAGACAGGCGACGGCGGCGACGAATGACTGTGCGATCAGCGGGAGCGCCATGGCAGCATCCGCCACAGGAGACCGTCGCGATCGATGAACTGGTGTTTCAGCGCGCCGAGTACATGCAGGCCGATGAGGATGAGCAGGATATTCGCCATCGCTTCGTGCAGTTCCTCGAGATCGTGCGCGAGTCCGGCGTCGGGGGCGACCAGGTCAGGCAGCTGTGCCAGACCGAACCAGCTCACTGGAAAATTGTGGGCGGACGACATGAGCCAGCCGCTCAATGGCATCGCGAACAGGAGCGCGTAGAGTGCGGCGTGATTGAAGTGTGCGATCACCCGTTGCCAGGCCGGCATCGGCGGCATCGGCGGCGGGCGATTGAACAGCCGCCACAGCAATCGGATCGCCGCCAGCCCGAGTATCGTGATGCCGAAAGACTTGTGCCGGGCGAGCGTGACCAGTTTGTCGAGACCGACCGGCAAGTCGTGCGCGATTTTTCCCAGCGTGATCTGTACGATCAGCAGCGCGACGACGGACCAGTGCAGGATCTGCGCGACGGACCCGTAGCGTTCGGCAGTGTTTCGCACGGGCATGAGACCTTGGAGAATAACTCGATGCGCAAGTTCCTGGTGCCGATTCTACTGTTGCTCGGCGCCTGCGCGGTGCCGCCGGTGTCGCCACCGCTGCCGGTGCCCGCCGCCCCAGCGCCTTCCACGGGCCCGGCCGAGGCCTGGGATGTCGTCAAATCCAGCCTCGAAGTGCGCGTGTACCGCGACGGACCGATGGCGCAGCTCGGCCATAATCACCTGATCACGTCGAACGGACTCGCCGGCCGTATCGACCTGCGCGAGCCACGTAGCGCGAGCGGCTTCCGATTCGAGCTGCCGATCGAATCGCTCGCCGTCGACGACGCCGCAGCGCGCGCGACTGCGGGCGAAGACTTCGCAGCCAGCGTGCCCGCGAAGGATCGCGAGGAAACGCGGCGCAACCTGCTGGGCGGGGAGGTGCTGGATGCGGCCCGCCAGCCGGTCGTGGTGCTGAGCGCCGACGCGATTTCGGGTGGGCCGGATCACTACACGGCACGCGTGCGCGTGGCCCTGCGCGGCGACGTGCGCCTGATCGACGTGCCGCTGACCCTGGACGAGACGGATGGGGAGCGCCTGCTCGTTCACGCGAACCTGCGTCTTCGTCACGCGGATCTCGGCCTGGTGCCGTTCACGGCGGCGATGGGTGCGCTCAGGGTGCGCGACGACTTTGAGTTCGACTGCCGGCTGGAAGCACGGCCCGCCTTATGACGACGATCCGTTTCCACGACCCGGAAGTCCGTATCTCCGCGGCGCTCGCGCAGGCTCTCGCCGCCGTGCGCGATCCGGTCATCACGTTGCGCGAGCTGTTCGTCCTGCTGGGCGAGCAGGGACTGCTGATGTTCTGCGGCGTGCTCGCCGCGCCGTTCCTGCTGCCGGTCACGGTGCCGATGATGAGCACGGCATTCGGCATCCCGATGCTGTTGATCGGATTTTCAGTGATGGTCAGCCGCGTGCCCTGGCTGCCCGAGCGGCTGCTGGATCGTCGGCTGTCGACGCCGCACGTGCGTCAGGTGCTGCGCAAAGTGCACGGCTGGGCGCTGCGCTTCGAACACCTGGTGCGGCCCAGGCTGCTCGGCCTCTCCGGGGGCCCGACCATCAACTTCGTCAATGGCGGCCTCATCATGCTGGCGGTCGCGCTCATGATGGCGCCGCTGCCGTTGGTGCCGCTGGTCAATACCTTGCCGGCGATCGCGGTCATGCTGCTGTGCTTTGGCATGGCCGAGCGCGATGGCGTGGTCATCGCGCTCGGCTATTTCATGACCCTGGTGTCGCTCGCCTACGTCGGCGGTCTGCTGCTGCTCGTGTTCTACGTGGGCCTGCGCCACGAGCAGGTGCTTGAGATCGTGCGCGGCTGGTTCACCTAAGTAACCGGCCTCCAGGGTCCGGCACAATCAGCGCCGGTCGATCTCCTCGAGCAGCGCCTTTGCACCGTACACCTTGTCCATCGCCTGGCGCATGTAGGCCGGGTGCACGCCGATCGAGCGGTTCATCCGCTCGTCGAACCAGTAGCTGCCCGAGATCGAGTGGATGTTGCCGTCGAAGGCAAGGCCGACGATCTCGCCCTCTGCATTCAGCATCGGGCTGCCGGAGTTGCCGCCGACGATATCGTTGTTGGTCGTGAAATTGGCCGGCGTCGTCATCGTCAGGCGGTCCTTTGCGGCCAGCCAGCGCGGTGGAATCTTGAACGGCGGCTCGCCGGTCGCGCGCTCGAAGGCGCGCGAAAGCTCGGTCCACGGGCGCACTTCCTCGCCTTTCTCGTTCCAGCCCATCATGGCGCCGTAGGAAAGCCGGAGCGTGAATGTCGCATCCGGATAGTCGCTGGTGCCATATGCGGCGAAGCGGGCCTTCGCAATGGCTTCCTGTCCGCGCTGCACCGGTCCCTCGACCTGTTCCTCGAAGCGCTTGCGCAGTTCCCGCGCGCTCGGATCCACCGCCGCGGCGAGACGGATCATCGGGTCCTGGCTCGCAGCGATTGCGGCCTGGCCGCCGTCGTAAAGTGCGAGACGCGCCGCCGGATCCGCGAGCTTGCTGTCGCCGACGAGGCGTGCGGCGAGCGTGTCGGGCGAATCATTGCCGAACACCTGGCGCACCAGCGGATGATCCGGGCCGAGCCATTCGCGCATGCGCTCGAGGCCGAATGACAGGCGCAGGATCTCGAACTCCGGATACACCGGAACCGGGGCCTCCAGTCCCTGCTTCACGGCCGGCAGCCGCGTTTCCGTGAATTCGGCCAGGCGTGCCTCGTTCGACTTGGCGCGTTCGGCGGCCGCGCGCACCAGCGTGCGTGCATAAACGAACAGCTGGCTGTTGAAGGCCGCGCCGCCCTCGATGAACGTATGGGGCACGAGCATGTCGCGCCAGACGAGCTGCGCCTTCTCGATGTCGTCCCAGGCCGAAGCCGAACCCGCCAGCGCGGAATTCGAGGCGACCGAAGTGCGCAGCGCCCGTTCCTTGCCGGCGGCGGCTTCGAACAGGGCCGGATCGAGCAGCGCGTCGAACTGCTTGCGGCGCACCTTGACCGCATTCTCGATCTGGTTGAGGTAGGACTCGGTCGTCCGGCGCGGTTCTTCGCCGGTCTTCGCATACTGCAATATGCGCCCGCGCAGTTCCGAGAAGCGCATGAGCCAGAACGGCATGAAGGTAGTGCGCTGCGTCTCGAGCTGCGCGACGGTCAGCAGACGGTCGGTGTTGCCCGGATGGCCGGAGACGAATACGGGATCGCCCGGATCGGCGCCATCCCAGTTGATGCGCAGGTGGTTCGGCGTGCTCGCAGGCTTGCCGTTTTCGTATGCGCGCAGGATTGTCATGTCGAGGCACCAGCGCGGGAACTGGAAGTTGTCCGGATCGCCGCCGAAGGCCGCGATGTCGCGCTCCGGTGCGAATACGAGGCGCACGTCCTCGTAGCGCTTGTATTTGTAGAGCCAGTACTGGCCGCCCTGGTAAAGCGTCACGCGCTCGCACTTCAGGGCGCCGCCCGCGGATGTCTTCGATGCTTCCTCGCAGGCCTGCTCGAGTCGCGTCAGTTCGCTCCGGCGCGCTTCGACGAGCGCGTCGTCCGCAGTGCCCGCGGTCGCCTTTGCGACCTGCGCGGTCACGTCCTCGGTGCCGACCAGCACCGAAATCGAATCGTCCCCGCAACGCGGCTCCTGTTCGCGCGACCCCGCGAGGAAGCCGTTGCCGACCAGGTCGTTCTCGGGCGTCGATTTGTTGGCGATGCATTCCTCGGCGCAATGGTGATTGGTCAGGATCAGCCCGTCGCGGGAGATGAAGGACCCGGTGCAGCCGCTGTCGAGCCGGACCGTGCCTTCGCGCACGCGTTTCAGCCAGGCGCTGTCCAGGGTGACCCCGTACTTGTCGGCGATGGCCGCGCGCGGCGGGTTATCGAAGGTCCACATGCCTTCATCGGCCACGGCGATACAGCTGGCAAGCGCGGCGAGCGCCGCTACGGGGAAACGCTTCATCGGAAACTCCGGTCAATTCAGAGGGCCGCGCGCGCGCGGCGGGGCGTTCATGGTACCGGCTGGACGGCCGGCGGGGACAGTGCGATCAACCGGTCGGCGCGGCCGCCGGGCCGTTCGTCGTGCCGGTGACCCGCGGCGCAGGCCGGTAGACTGGTGGCGGGTCGCGTTCGGGCGAGCGAACGCCTGGGCAGGTCGCCTGCGCCGGGTCGAAAAAGAGCGTGAGCAACGCAATCGCGGCCATCGGCTGACCGTCGCGATAGGCAGGTGTCAGGCGCGAAGCGCGCGCGATCGTGAGCGCCGTTTTGTCGAACAGGCCGCGCGGACTGGCGGACAGGATACGCGCCTCGCCGATCGCGCCCTGCGCATCGATCTGCACTTCGAGCGTCACGCGGCCGCTCTTGCGCTGTTCGCAGGCTTCCATCGGAAAGGGCGCGCTTGCGAGCATGATCGCCGGCACCGCCGCAAGCGTTGAATCGGGGAGCCGGAATTCGAAGCGGCGCGTTTCGCGCTGCGCGCTGCCGGGCTCGAGCCGCCAGCGGCGGATCGCTTCGAGCGCCGCCGCCTCGAATGGACCGCGCGGCATGGCGCTGATGACGCGCGGGTTGACGATGCTCCCGTCCGCCATGCGCTCGAACTCGACTTCGACATAGCCTTCGACCCGCTGCTGCAGCAGCTTCGGCGGATAGGCGGGCACCGGTTGGCCCCGGTCGACCGAAGTCGTGCGCACGTCCACGGTGTCGACCAGCGCGAAGCGCACGCGCGTGACCAGCCGGCACTCGACCGGCGCGCCGTTGGCGCGCGCGGGGCGGAAGCGCCAGCCACGCACGCCGGCGACCGCAGCCTGCTCGAAGAAACCGCGCGGCTCGCCGCGCAGTGCGCGTACCCAGCCGACGGATCCGTCGCGCAGCACCGTCAGGGCGATTTCGACCGAGCCTTCCACGCCGATTTCGCGCACGGCGGGCGGATAGGCGGGCGCCTCGCGCTGGAGCGCGACCGGCGGTTCGATGCCCGGCTGGTCGCAGGGTGCCCAGGCGCGGGCCGCCGGCGCCGCCAGCATGGCGAGCAGGCAGGCACCGGTCGCGCGCCTCATTCGGCGGTCGCCAGCAGCAGTTGGGTGCCTTCCGGCGCGACCAGCAGCGCATGGCGCGCGGCATCGAGACTGCCGGGCAGGCGGCGCGCGAATTCGAAGCCTGCGTTTGTGAGTTCGGCGATGCGCTTTGGCATGGCAGCATCCGTGAACGTCAATGCCGGGCGCGTGAGCGTGCCCGGCAGCAACAGCGCCACATTCAGCGAATCGCTGGTCAGGCCGACATGCGGATACGGCTCGGCCCCTTCCTCGACCGGCACGAAGCCGATGCGTTCCCAGAATCGGCCGGACCGGCCGACATCGGCGACCGGCAATGCGACTTCCTCGAACCATCCGAGCCGGGTGACTTCCCCGGGCGCGCGCGGCGCCGGCGAATAGGTGCGTGCCTCGAGCAAGCGGATCAGCTGGCCGCCGGGCGCCTCGAAACTCGCCTCGTTGAACACGTCGCTGCCGAGTCGGCGGTCTAGTATGTCGAGACCCGCAGCCTCCAGCGCATCGAGATGCCGGCCGAGATCCGGCAGCACGAAAGCCAGCAGGGGAGACCGCGGCAGTTCCTGCTGATGCAGCCCGATGGCGAGCCGCCCGTCGGTGACGACCGCATACGGATAAGTCCAGGCCTCGCCAGTCGTCACCTGCGTGAAGCCCAGCCGCTCATAAAAGGCGAGCGAGGCCAGCACGTCGGGCGCATGCACGCTGACTTCGAGGAAGCGCCCGATCATTGCCTGCGTCCCGCCTTGAGGCGCGCGGCGACGAGCCGTGTGAGGCTGTCAATCTGCGCCGGATCGTCGTTGAGTGCCGGGATGTAATCGAAGTGATGGCCGCCGGCGGCAATGAAGGTGGCACGCCCACGAATCGCAATTTCCTCGAGCGTTTCCAGGCAATCCACCGCGAAGCCGGGGCAGATCACGGAGAGCTTGCGCACGCCTGCCCGCCCGAGAGCGGCGAGGCGCTCCTCGGTGTACGGTTCGAGCCAGCGCGCGCCGCCGACCCGCGACTGGAATGCGATGGACCATTGCCCGGGCGGCAGGGCAAGTCGGTCGGCGACCAGGCGCGCGGTCGCCTGGCATTGCGCGCCGTACGGATCGCCGGCATCGGCATTGCGGCGCGGGATGCCATGGAATGAAAAGAGCAGGTGCTGTTCCGTGGAGATCCACTTGCCGCGCGCGGCGATGCTGCCGGCGATTGCCGCGATGTGATCCGGTTCTGCGTGGTAGTCCTCGATCACCGACAGTTCCGGCGGCGTGGGCCAGCGGGCGATGGCAGCCTGCACGCGATCCATCACGGATGCGGTCGTCGTCCGCGAATACTGGGGATAGAGCGGCAGCACGACCAGGCGCCGGATGCCGGCGGCCCGCAGCGGCTCGAGCGCAGTGGCAATGGACGGGTTGCCGTAGGTCATGCCCATCGCGATGGCAGGAACCGGCGAAACGAGTGCCGCGAGCCGGCGCCCGAGCGCGGTGACGACAGCCCGTGTCCCGGTCATGAGCGGCGAACCGGCATCGGTCCAGATCTCGCGGTAGGCGCGGGCGCTGCGGCGCGGGCGCAGCGGCAACACGATGCCGTTCAGGATCAGCCACCAGGGCAGCCGCGGCAGGTCGACCACCCGCCGGTCCCACAGGAATTCCGCCAGGAAACGCCGCACGGCCGCCGGCGTCGGCGCGTCGGGCGTGCCGAGATTGGCGACCAGGACGCCGGTGTCTGACATGAGGCGACGATACCCCACGCCAAAGGGGACGCAACCCTTTAAGGGAGACTTCTTCAAAGGGGTCGCATCCCCTTTCCCAATCGTCGCGTCCGCTGCAACGCGGAAGTCGAAAAGGGATGCGACCCCTTTGAAGAAGTCTCCCTTAAAGGGTTGCGTCCCCTTTAAAGAAACGGCCGCCGCGTCGTCGGATCGAACTTAGAAGGTCAGGCGAATGCCGGCAAAGAGGGTGCCGGCATCGTCGCCGTGCTCGTACTCGGCGTTGATCGCGAGGTTGTCGGTGAAGAAGTATCGTCCGCCGATGACCAGCGCCGTGTCGTCGGCGCCGCCGCCGAAGTCACGGTGAATCGCGCCGCCCTCCAGCTCGAAGCCGGGGGCGATGTGCCCGCGCAATCCGGCGGAGAAGAGATAACCGTCTTCGTCGTCGGAGAACGGACCTGCCGAGATTTCGGCGTTCATGTACCCGAGCCGCCCGACCAGGTCGAGATTCTCGGCCAGTGCGTAGTGGCCGCCGAGGCCGACCGCATACTGGTCGACATCGGCGCTCCCGGCTTCCTGGCTGCCGTATTCGGCGAATACAAAGAAGTTCTCGGCAAAGCCAACCGAGCCGCGCAATCCGAAGCCATCCACGGTCGGACCGTCATCGAGGTCGGTGCTGAGCCAGCCGAAATCGAGGTTCGAATAGCTCATTTCCTGGGCCTGCGGGGCCGTCGACAGCATTGCGAGCATCAGGGTGCACGCCATGGCATTCACGATCTTCATGATTAATTCCTGTGTGAGTGAGGGATTGCATGCGCGCCAGGCCACCGAGGGGGAGGCAGCCGATCCGCGCTGGGTGCACGGAAATTGCGCGCATGGTTCAGACTGCCCCGTTGCGGGCGAGTTCCGGGCATCGTCAATGGGGCGTGGGGGCAGCTAAAAGACCGTGAAAAAGCCTTTCAGGTGGGGATCGTTCCCGGTCCGGACGCGCTGCCGCCGACAACCATCAGGCGATGCCGCCAACGCAGATGTACTTCAGTTCGGTGTATTCGAGAATCCCGTACTTCGAGCCTTCGCGACCCGTGCCCGATTCCTTCACACCGCCGAAAGGCGCGACCTCGGTCGATATGATCCCGGTATTGAGCCCGACGATGCCGTACTCGAGCGCTTCCGACACCCGCCAGGAACGCGCGAGATCCTGCGTGTACAGGTAACTCGCGAGCCCGAACTCGGTGTCGTTCGCCATCGCGATCGCTTCCTGTTCCGTTTCGAAACGGAATAACGGCGCGACCGGGCCGAAAGTTTCCTCGCGCGCGAGCAGCATCGCGCGCGTGACGCCGGTCAGCACGGTCGGCTCGTAAAACGTGCCGCCGAGCGCGTGGCGCTGTCCCCCGACCGCGATCTTCGCGCCGCGCGCGGTAGCGTCGGTAATGTGTTCCTCGACTTTCTTCAGCGCGGCCTCGTCGATCAGCGGACCCTGCTCGGTCTCGTCAGCGAGCCCGTCGCCGACGCGCAGTTTCTTTACCGCCGCGACCAGCTTCGCCGCGAATGCCTCGTAGACCCCCGCCTGCACCAGCAGCCGGTTGGCACAGACGCAGGTCTGGCCGGTGTTGCGGTACTTGGACGCGATCGCGCCTGCGACCGCGGCGTCGAGATCGGCATCGTTAAACACGATGAATGGCGCGTTGCCGCCTAGCTCGAGCGACAGCTTCTTCATCGTTTTCGCGCACTGCGCCATCAGGAGCTTGCCGATCTCGGTGGAGCCGGTGAACGAGAGTTTGCGCACGCGCGCATCGCCCGTCAGCACGGCGCCGATCTCGCGCGCGGAGCCGGTGACGACATTGAAGGCGCCCGCTGGCAGCCCGGCGCGCGCGCCGAGATCCGCGAGCGCGAACGCGGACAAGGGCGTCTGGGTCGCCGGCTTGCAGACGACGGTGCAGCCGGCGGCGAGCGCCGGCGCGACCTTGCGCGTGATCATCGCGGCCGGGAAGTTCCACGGCGTGATCGCCGCGACCACGCCGACCGGCTGGCGCAGCACGAGAATGCGCTTGTCAGCCTGATGTCCCGGGATCACGTCGCCGTACACCCGCTTTGCCTCTTCGGCGAACCATTCGACGAAGGAGGCGGCATAGGCGATCTCACCCTTCGATTCGGCGAGCGGCTTGCCCTGTTCGGCGGTCATCAGCCGCGCGAGATCGTTTGCATTGAGCAGGATCAGGTCATGCCAGCGCCGGAGAATGACGGCGCGTTCCTTCGCAGTCTTCGCGGCCCAGGCCGGAAATGCCGCATGCGCGGCGGCGACAGCCTTTTCCGTCGCGGTGCCATCGAGTGCAGGCACGGTGCCGAGTTCCCCTCCAGTCGCGGGATTCCGCACGACCAGTGTCGCTCCGCCCTGGGCATTGACCCAGGCGCCGTTGACGAAGCACTGGGAGCGCAAGAGCGACGGATCTTCGAGTTTCAGTGTCATCAGGCAGCCTTCACGACGCGCTGGTCGATCGCGCCGAAGATGGAGCGGCCGGCGGGATCGAACATCTCGATGCGCACGCGGTCGCCGAAGGAAAGGAATTTCGTCACCGGTTTGCCGCGCGCCAGCGTTTCGAGCATGCGCCGCTCGGCGATGCAGGTCGAGCCGAGCGAACGGTCGTAATTCGAGACGGTGCCGGAGCCCACGATGGTACCGGCGCCAAGCCGGCGCGTCTTCGCCGCATGTGCGATGAGCTGGCCGAAGTCGAAGGTCATGTCGTCTCCGGCATGGGGCCGGCCGAACAGTTCGCCATTCAGGTGCACGGTCAGGGGCAGCTGCAGTTTCGCGTCCTTCCAGGCCGGCCCAAGCTCATCCGGCGTCACCGCGACCGGCGAAAACGCGGTCGCCGGCTTCGACTGGTAGAAGCCAAAGCCTTTTGCGAGCTCCGCGGGGATCAGATTCCTGAGTGACCAGTCGTTGACCAGCATGACGAGCTTGATATGCCCGCGCGCAGCGACGGCATCCGTTCCCATCGGCACGTCATCGGTCACGACCGCGATCTCGCCTTCGAGATCGATGCCCCAGTCTTCGTCACGGAACGGGGCGTCGGCATTCGGCGGCAGCAAGTCGTCCGATCCGCCCTGGTAGACGAGCGGGTCGGTCCAGAACGATTCCGGCATCGTCGCGCCGCGCGCCTTGCGCACGAGTTCGACGTGATTGACATAAGCGCTGCCGTCCACCCAGTGATGCGCGCGCGGCAACGGCGCAAGCGATTCATGCGTATCGAACACGAAAGACTCCACGCGCCCGGCCTCGAGATCGCGGCCGCGGGCAGCGAGCGCCGGCGCAGTCGTCGCCCAGTCGTCGAGCGCGGCCTGCAGGGTCGGCGCAATGTCCGTCGCGAGCGTCGCGCGCGCAAGATCGGGCGAGACGACCGCGAGCCAGCCGTCGCGGCCGCCGCCGGCAAGCGTTGCGAGCTTCACTTCGCCGCGCCTTTCCAGCTGTCGACGTAGCCCGCCCATTCGACGGCGGCGCCGGCCGCGCCGATCTCGAGCGCGTCCCGGGTGTCCACCATCACCGCGTACTCGTCGGTTGCGGGCTTTGGCTGCACCAGCATGCGCGACAACGCCTTCGGGTGAGGGCCGTGCGTGAAGCCGCCGGGATGCAGTGTGATCATGCCGGGATGGATGTTGTCGCGGCTGAAGAAATCGCCGGCGTGATAGAAGATGACTTCGTCGTAATCGTCGTTGTTGTGGAAGAACGGGATCTTGAGCGAGCCGGGGTCGGTCTCGAACGGCCGCGGCACGAAACTGCAGACCACGAAGCGGTTGCCGAGAAAGGTCGTGTGCGCCGACGGCGGCAGATGATAGCGGTGGCTCATCAGTGGACGGATGTCGCGCAGGTTGATGCGGCAGGCGGCGAGGTCACCGTGCCAGCCGATCGCGTCCAGCGGGTTGTACGGGAATGTCACGGTCGAGACGGCGTTGCGGCGCTTCACCGCGACGCGCCAGGTCTTTTCGTCCTGCTGCGCGAGGAAGGCTCCGTCCACCCGCGGCACGTCGAGCATGGCCGGATCGAAGATCGCATGGGCCCCGACCAGGCCCTTGTCCGGCAGCAGGTACGAGGCATTGGTCGCCTCGATCAGGAGCAGAGCGGCAGGTTCCGCGCAGTCGAGCCGCCACATCGTGCCGCGCGGCAGCACGATGTAGTCGCCTGACTCGAACGCAAGGTGACCGAAATCGCAGTAAAGATCGCCGCGGCCCGCGTGCACGAACAGCAGCTCGTCGCCGTCGGCATTGCGCGCGAGGCCGTCCATGCGCCCGGCCGTGCGCCAGAACCGGATGCGGCAATGCCCGTTGTACAGGATTTCCGCCGCGGCCCACGGGTGCGCCGAAATCGCGTCCAGCTTCGTCAGGTCGAAGGCGTGCGGGCGCAGCGGCCCCTCGAACGACGACCAGGCGGTCGGCGGGTGCCGGTGGTGGAAGAATGCAGCCGGCCCGAAGAAGCCTTCCTTGCTCATTTCACGCTCGAAGGTGCCCGGCGGCAGGTCGCAATGCGCCTGCCGCGATGCAGTGCCCTCGATGCGTGGTTGGCCGATGTAGCGTTTCATCAGTGCAATTTAGTTACAAGTGCAACTAATGGCAAGTCACGGGGACTGTCCCCTTTTTCACCCGGCGAAAAAGGCGGACTGTCCCCTCTGGATCACCTCTCCATGATCGCCGTCACGCCCATGCCGCCGGCCGTGCACACCGAGATCAGCCCGCGCCCCGAGCCGCGTTCCGCGAGCAGTTTGGCAAGCGCGGCGATGATGCGCGCGCCGGTCGCCGCGAACGGATGCCCGACCGCTACCGAGCCGCCTTTGACGTTGAGCTTCGCACGGTCGATGGATCCGAGCGCTGCGTCGAGGCCGAGCCGTTCGCGGCAGAACTCCGGCGATTCCCAGGCCTTCAGCGTGCACAGCACCTGCGCCGCGAACGCCTCGTGGATTTCATAGAAATCGAAGTCCTGCAGCGTGAGCCCGGCGTCCGCCAGCATGCGCGGCACTGCATAGGCGGGCGCCATCAGCAGTCCCTCGCCGCCGACGAAATCGACCGCAGCGGTCTTCGCATAGGTCAGCCAGGCCTGAACGGGCAAGCCGCGTGAGCGCGCCCAGTCCTCGCTCGCGAGCAGCACGGCGGCCGAGCCATCGGTCATCGGCGTGGAGTTGCCGGCGGTGAGCGTTCCGTCCCTGGCGAACGGCGGCTTGAGCTTCGCGAGTTTCTCGAGGCTCGTATCGGAGCGCACGTTGTTGTCGGTCTTGAGCCCGAGGTAGGGCACGACCAGATCGGACATGAATCCTGCCGCCCAGGCATTGCTCGCATTCAGGTGGCTCGCCAGCGCGAGCTCGTCCTGCGCGACGCGCGGGATCTGCCAGCTGCGCGCCATCCTTTCGGTGTGCTGTCCCATCGAAAGCCCGGTGCGCGGCTCGCCGGTGCCGGGATAGGACGGCTTGAAGTGCCGGGGCCGCAGCCCGAAGAATGGCGCGATGCGCGCGCCGAAGGATTTTGCGCGGAAGCTCCGGAGCATCAGCTGCTGGTAGTCGCGGCCGAACACGATCGGCGGATCGCTGACGGTGTCCACTCCGCCCGCGAGCCCCGCGTCGATCTGGCCGAGCGCGATCTTGTTGCCGACCAGGATCGCCGCCTCGATGCTCGTGCCGCAGGCGCGCTGCACGTCGAGCCCCGGCGTCTCGGGCGACAGGCCCGAATCGAGCAGCGCCTCGCGCGCCAGGTTCCACTGGCTCGAATGCTTCATGACGGCGCCTGCGATCACGTCGCCGAGGCGCTCGCCTTTCAGGCCGAAGCGGTCGACCACGGCTGTCAGCGCAGCCGTCAGCATTTCCTGATTGCCGACGCTCGCGTAGGCGCCATGCGCCCGCGCGAACGGGATGCGTTGTCCGCCGATGACGGCGACGCGCCGGGGCTGTGATCCGACCAGCATGGGTGTTCTCCGGTGGAAGCGGGACTGCGCTGCGTTCCGGTAGAATGCCAGCATCCACACGGGGCCGCCACGGCGCGCCGATCTCACCGCCATGAGCGAACCCGGCAGCTTCCGCAACGCCTTTCCACGCGATTCGCGCGCAATCCTGCGCCTCGCGGGGCCGCTCTGCGTCAACAATCTGGTGATTGCCGGCATGATGCTGACGAACACGCTGATGGCGGGGCGCCTGGGCGCTGCCCCGCTCGCGGGCGTCGCGGTCGGCGGCAGCTATTACCAGATGTTCTGGCTGTTCGGGCTCGGCGTGCTGATGTCCCTCTCGCCGCTCGCCGCGCATGCCTATGGCGGGGGCCACGACCTTGAGGTCGGCCGGCGCTTCCGCCAGGGCATCTGGCTTGCGCTGATGCTTGCCGTGCCGCTGGTCGCCGGTCTCGCCTGCATCGTACCGGTGCTGCGCTGGTTCGGAACCGATGCCGAGGCGATCCCGCACGCCGCGGGCTACGTCTATGCGATGTGCTTCGGCATGCCCGCGATGCTCGTCTATCTGGCGCACCGCTACACGAGCGAGGGCATCGGCTGGACGCGCCCGGTCATGTACACGGCGGCCGTCGGACTCGCGACCAACGTCGCCGGCAACTGGATCTTCACGCGCGGCAGCTTCGGCGTGCCGTCGCTCGGCGCGACCGGCTGCGGCATTGCGACGGCGCTCGCGGCCTGGGCCATGTTGACCACGATGCACGTGTATCAGCGCCGCCATGCCGTTTACCGGCGCTTTGCGCTGTTCACGCGCCTTGGTCGCCCGAGCCTGCCGATGCTGCGCGAGATCCTGGGCCTTGGCCTGCCGATTGCGGGTTCGGTCGTGTCGGAGGGGGCGCTGTTCGTGGTCGCGGCGCTGCTGATGAGCACGCTCGGCACGGCGATCGTCGCCGCGCACCAGATCGCGCTCAGCTACGCCTCGCTGATGTTCATGATCCCGCTGTCGCTGCATTCCGCGACGACGATCCACGTCGGCCACCAGCTCGGCCGCGGCGACCGTCTGGCCGGGCGGAATGCCGGCTGGAGCGGCATCGCGATGTGCGGCGTCGTCATGGCCGTGTCGTCGGTTGGCGTGCTGCTCGCGCGCGAAGGTATCGTCACGGCATTCACATCCGATCCGGCCGTGCACGCGCTCGCGATGTGGCTGCTGCTGTTCGTCGCGTTGTTCCAGTTGCCGGACGGGCTGCAGGTCGGGGCCGCGGGCGCGCTGCGCGGCTTCAAGGACGCCAAGGTACCGATGGCGCTCAATTTCACCGCCTACTGGCTGATCGGTTTTCCGGCTGCATGGTGGTTCGGGATCCATCTCGGCATTGGTCCGTCCGGCATCTGGTCCGGGCTGATCGTCGGTCTGACGGTCTGCGCGGTGCTGCTGATCTGGCGCTATGCGCGCATCTCGCGGCTGTCCGCCGCAGCGCCGATATAATCCCCGCGCCCTGGCGATCGAGGAGAGCGGCGTGCGTCCATTGGCAAGACCGGCCATCCTCGCGGCAGCGCTTGCGCTGTCCGCCTGTGCAGCGCTCCGGCCCTCGCCGCAAGCCGAACTCGAACGCCTGGTCGAGGCGTACTTCGACGAGTCGCTCGCGCTCAACCCGACCGATGCCACCGACTACGGCGATCACCGCTTCGACGATCAACTGGAGCTGCCGGCGACACCTGCCTACGTAGCGGCGACCAACGCACTGGAGAGCCGTTACCGCGCCGCGGTCGCGGCGCTCGATCCAGCGGCGCTCGACGGGGACGCGCGCCTGACGCGCGAGATGTTCCTGTACGGCCGCGATATCGCGCTCGAGCGCAACCGTCATCCGCGGCGCCTGCTGCCGCTCAGCCAGTTCGACGGCGGCATGGCGACTTATCTGGTGTTTTACGGCTCTGGTACCGGCGCGCAGCCGTTCGCTGGCGTCGCGGACTACGACCGCTGGCTTGCGCGCGCCGGCCAGTTTCCGCTGTGGGTGGACGCCGCCATCGCCGCGATGCGCGAAGGCATGGCTCGTGGCATCGTCCATCCGCGCGTCGTGATGGCGAAGACCGTGCCGCAGCTCGAATCGCTGATCGCGGCGGATCCGGAAGAAAGCCTGTTCTTCGGCCCCGTAACCTTGCTGCCTGAAGATTGGCCCGTCGCGGAGCGCGAGCGGCTCGAGGCCGCGATCCGGCGCCTCATCGAGCAGGATCTCAACCCCGGCTATCGCAGGCTCGCCGACTTCATCCGGGACGAATACCTGCCCGCCTGCCGAGAGACCGTCGGCTGGTCCGCGCTGCCGGGTGGCGCCGACTGGTACGCGAGCGAGGTGCGCCGGCACACGACCACTCCGCTCACGCCCGCCGACATCCATGCGATCGGCCTTGCCGAGGTCGCGCGCATCCGCGCCGGCATGGAGGGCGTGATGCGCGAGGTGGATTTCAAGGGCACGCTCGCGGAGTTTTTCCGCTACGTCCAGGAGGAACCCGCGTTCTATTTCGAGCGGCCGGCCGACATCCTGGCCGGCTACCTGCGGCTCAAGAAGCAGATAGACACCGAATTGCCGCGGCTCTTCTCGGTCATGCCGAAAGCCGACTACGAGGTGCGCGAAGTCGAAGCGTTCCGCGCGGCTTCCGCCGCCGGCGGCTCCTACCAGGGCGGATCCCCGGACGGCAAGCGTCCCGGCATTTTCTACGTCAATACTTTCAACCTGAGAGCGCAGCCGATCTATGGCATGGAAACGCTGTCGCTGCACGAGGCTGCGCCCGGCCACCATTTTCAGGTGTCGATCCAGCAGGAGCTGACGGAACTGCCGCGCTTCCGCCGTTTCGAGCGTAACGGCGCCTACGTCGAAGGCTGGGCGCTCTATGCGGAATCGCTCGGCCGCGAACTGGGGCTCTTCTCCGACCCGATGCAGTGGTATGGCCGGTTGTCCGACGAGATGCTGCGTGCCATGCGGTTGGTCGTGGACACGGGCCTGCACGCGGAGGGCTGGAGCCGCGAGCGCGCGATACGCTTCATGCAGGACAACAGCTCGATCGCGACGACCGATATCGAGGCCGAGGTCGAGCGCTACATCGTCACCCCCGGCCAGGCGCTCGGCTACAAGATCGGGGACATCCGCATCCAGGCGCTGCGGCGCCGGGCGGAAGAAACGCTGGGCGCACATTTTGACGTGCGCGAGTTCCACGCCGCTGTGCTGACCGATGGCGCGCTGCCTCTGGAAGTGCTGGAGCGCAAGATCGTGCGCTGGATCGACGGCCGGCGCTGATCAGAGCTCGAGCAGGTAGAGCCAGTCGCAGGCCGTGTGGCCGGTCGCGCCAAGCGGCCGGGTCGGCTTGAAGCCGGCCCGCAGGTAGAGTTTCTGTGCCGCTTCCATGCCGGCGCGTGTTTCCAGGTAGCAGCGGCGGTAGCCGCGCGCGCGCGCGGCGGCGAGACACTCCTGCAGCAGGCGCTGGCCGATGCCGCGGCCGCGCAATTCCGGCAGGAAATACATCTTGCGCAGTTCGCAGACGTCGTCCTCGCCGCCGGCCAGCGGCCCGATGCCGCCACCGCCCAGCACGCGGCCGCCGTCCTCGACGACGAAATAGGCCGCGCGCGCTTCTGAGTAGTGCGCGCACATGGCGTCCACCTCGGCGTCGTGAAACGACGAGCCGGCGACATCGGCGCCGACGGTCTGCATCACCTCGCGAATGAGGGTGCCGAGTGCGGCATCATCGGCAGCTTGCACCGGCCGGATCCGCGGCTCAGTCACGGGCGTTGGAGTGATAGCCGTGGCCCAGCGTCTCGACGTCGATCAGGAGCCCGTCCTCGAACTTGAGGCGGCGCATCAGCTTGTTCGGGCCGAGGTTATAGGTCCAGTACTCGATCGGGATCGGCACCGGCTCGTACGAGGTGTAATACGGGCGGCCGCGATACCAGCGGACGGGGCGCTGGAGCACCTCGCGGCGCTCGATCGCGGTGGGCGCGCCGCACAGCGCCTCGACTTTGTCGGTGGGGTCGCCGTCGCTGACCAGCCGCGTGCCGCAGCGGAACGAATCCGCGCCCGCCGTGCCCGCAAAGAGCAAGGCGGTGAGGCAGGCCATCGTCGCGACACGTTTCCGGTTCATGATCCGAGCATGCCCCGCCGGAGGTGAATGGCGGCTGAAGCCCGCCAGACGCTAATTTACGCCTGCGGTGTCCCCTGACCAAGCCGGAGGTTCCTTAAGTTTGCGGCGGGCCGCAGAATGGCGCCGCCCATGGCGAAACCCCGTCTCGATCGCCGCTTCGAACGCCGCCTCGCGGGCCTCGTCAATGCCCGCGAGGCCGGCGTGCTGACCGGCGGTCTCAAGGGGGTCGAGCGGGAGGCACTGCGCGTGTCGCCGGACGGACGCATCTCGCAGCAGCCGCATCCGCGTGTCCTCGGATCGACGCTGACGCATCCGCACATCACGACGGATTACTCGGAAGCCCTGATCGAGCTCGTGACACCGCCTTTCACCGAGACCTGGGAGCTGCAGCAGTATCTCTGCGACGTGCACCAGTTCGTCTATCGGCATCTCGGCGACGAACTGCTCTGGGTCATGAGCATGCCCTGCGTGCTCGGCGGCGACGCGGAAATCCCGATCGCGCAGTACGGCAGCTCGAACATCGGACGCATGAAGCATGTCTATCGCGTCGGCCTCGGGCTGCGCTACGGGCGCGTGATGCAGGCGATCTCCGGCGTGCATTTCAATTATTCGTTCCCGGCGCATTTCTGGCCGGTCTGGCATGTGGTCAACGAGATCAGCAAAGGCGGCCAGGCCCACATCGACGAAGCCTATTTCGCGCTGCTCAGGAATTATCGCCGTTACGGCTGGTTGATCCTTTACCTGTTCGGCGTGTCCCCGGCGGTGTGCCGTTCGTTCTTCGCCGGACGCGACGTGCCGGCCGGGCTCGAGCCCGTGGGAACCGGAACGCTGATCGCGCCCTACGCCACGTCGCTTCGCATGAGCGATCTCGGCTACCGCAACAAGAGCCAGGCCGGCGTGCACGTCTCGGTCAATTCGCTGCCGGAATACGTGCGCGACCTGTCGCGCCTGGTGTCGACGCCGCATCCCGAGTACGAGGCGTACGGCGTCGAGGTAGACGGTGAATGGCGGCAGCTGAACGCCAACCTGCTGCAGATCGAGAACGAGTACTACAGTTTCATCCGGCCAAAGCGCGTCGCATTCTCGGGCGAGCGACCGACGCAGGCGCTGCTACGCTCCGGCGTCCAGTATGTCGAGATGCGATCGCTCGACGTCGGCGCCTACGATCCGGTCGGCGTCAATCACCGCAAGCTGTGTTTTCTCGAGGCCTTCGCCGCGCTCTGCCTGTTGCGCGACAGCCCGCCGCTGTCGGCGGAGGAGTCCGAGCGCTTCGAGGCCAATCATGAACTGGTCGCGAGCCGCGGGCGCGAGCCGGAACTGCGGCTGTGGAGCGGCCGCGGATCGCTGCCGCTGGCCGACTGGGCGGCGGAGCTGCTCGACCAGATGCAGGGCATCTGCGAATTGCTGGACGCCGGCGACGGGTCGAAGCCTTACGGCGCTGCGCTCGCCTTCCAGCGGGCGAAGCTCGCCGACAACGCCGAGCTGCCGTCGGCGCGGCTGCTCGAGGAGCTGCGGCGCCAAGGCGCTTCTTTCTTCGAACTCGCGCGCTGGATGTCCGCGATGCACCGGGATTACTTCCGTGAGCTGTATCCGCCGAATCCCGGGCGCCTGGCGGAGCTGCGCGCGGAAGCCGATCATTCGCTTGAGGAGCAGTCTCGCGTCGAGGCCGCGGACACGCTGCCGTTCCGTGAATTCGTCGCCCGTTACTTCGCTGGAACCCTCAATTGACCAGGCAGGACTACAGGGCATCCGATCACGCGTCCACGCTGTCGCGACAGCTGAAACAGGGCTTTCGCTGGCTGCGCTTCGAGCCCGCGCTCGAGGCCGCGTACCGCGCCGACCAGTTCCGCGCCAATCTGCGCTACCTGCGCTTCAACATCGCCATCCTCGCGACGCTGGTCTTCGCGGTGGTCCAGATTGACCGGATCGTGATGCCGGACATCCGTGCGGCCATGCCGGATGCGGCCCGGCTCGGCGTGATGCTGCCGCTGCTCGCCATCGCCTTTGCGATGACGTTCCTGCGCGGCGCCGGCATCTGGTATCCGCGGGTGATGGCGATTCTGATGGCGATCGCACTGATGGGCATCGCCTGGGTCGGGCTCTGGGCCTGGGGCCTCGGCGAGGCGCGGCTGTTCACGCGGCTGATCGTCGCGACGATCGCCGTGTATTTCGTGCTTGGCCTGCCATTCCGCCCGGCGTTCGTCGTCAACCTGATCGCGATTGCGTTCTACGCGGCGGCCGCATACAGCCGGTCGCTGCCGGCGACCGAGCTCATCCACAACCTGTCGTTGCTGCTGCTGGCAAGCGCGATCTGCGCCACGGGCGCGTACAACCTGGAGCGCGCGCGGCGCCGGGCATGGGTCGATTCCGGCATGCTCGGTGAAACCGCGCTGCAGGACGGCCTGACCGGCATCCATAACCGGCGGCGCTTCGACGAGCACCTGCATCGCGTCTGGCATCAGGGCCTGCGCGAACACAAGCCGCTGGCGCTGCTGTTCGCCGACCTCGATCACTTCAAGAAGTACAACGACCGTTACGGCCACCAGGCCGGCGACGAGGCCATGAAGGCCGTCGCGGGCGTGCTCGCGCGCTTCGCCCGCCGTCCGCTCGATCTCGCGGCGCGTTACGGCGGCGAGGAATTCGCGATCATCCTGTTCGACACCTCACGCGACCATGCCGGACGGATCGGCGACCAGATCCTGCAGGCCGTGCGCGACCTCGGCATACCGCACGCGGATGCGGGCAGTGCAGGGGTGCTGACCATCAGCATCGGGATCGCCTGCGTCGTGCCGGCCGCCCGCCGCAGTTCCGAGGGATTCGTGCAGCTCGCCGACCAGGCGCTGTATGCCGCCAAGGATGCCGGACGCAACCGCGCGAATGTTCTGGAAGAGGAATACGAACACTTGAAGACGGGCTACTTCCGCCGTCACATGACGAAGGGCGCCGGCCCGGCCGGTCAGTAGATCGATATCTCGCGCCGGCCGCGCGAATCGCGCGCCGCCCTGAACATGCCCTCGGTGTTGAATTCGAGCGACAGCTCGCCCCGGCTGTCCACGACGATCACGCCGCCGTCGCCGCCGATTTCCTTGAGCCGGCCGTGGACCACGTCGCGGGCGGCCACGGCGGCCGTCACGCCCGACAGACGCACGCGCGCGCAGATCTCGTGCGCGACCACTGCGCGGATGAAGAACTCGCCGCTGCCGGTCGCGGAAACGGCGCAGGTCGCGTTGTCGGCATAGGTGCCGGCACCGATGATCGGGGAGTCGCCGATACGGCCCCAGCGCTTGTTGGTCATGCCGCCGGTCGATGTCGCCGCGGCGAGGTTGCCCGCCTTGTCGCGCGCGACCGCGCCGACGGTACCGAAGTAGCCGATGTCCTCGTCGGTCGATGCGATGCGATCGCTCCGCTGCGCCTCCTCGAGCTGTTTCCAGCGCCGCTCCGTGTAGAAGTAGCTGCCCGGCACCAGCGCGACGCCCTGTTCGAGCGCGAACTCCTCGGCGCCTTCGCCCGTCAGCAGCACATGCGCGGTGCGGTCCATGACCATGCGCGCCAGCTCGATCGGGTTGCGCACGTGGCGCACGCCGGCGACCGCTCCCGCCTTGTGCGTCGCGCCGTCCATGATCGCGGCATCGAGCTCGTTGATCCCCGCGTGGCTGAACACCGAGCCATGGCCGGCGTTGAAATAGGGCGAGTCCTCGAGGATGCGCACGGCGGCGATGGTGGCATCGAGGCTGCTGCCGCCCGATTCGAGCACGGCGAAGCCCGCATCGAGCGCACGGCCGAGATCCGCGCCATATGCGCGCTCGGCTTCCTCCGACATCGACGCGCGGCTGATCACGCCGGCGCCGCCGTGTATCGCAATCGAGATCATCGGCTCGTCTCCATCGGCGGCGCGGACCGGCGTCGCCAGTGCCAGCCAGGCCCATAGTGCCAGCAGGTAGGTTGCACGCATCCCGGCTATTATCCGCGAAACTCGGTTCGGGGGAGAGTCCGGATGAACCGGCGATGGCGTGCGGTGGGATTGGCGGTGTCCGCGGGGCTGGCCGCTTGCAGCGGCAACGGGGACGTGCTGCTCGGCACGCTCGAGCGCGACCGCGTCGAGCTCGTCGCCGAGGCGCGCGAACCGATCGTCGGGATCGCGGTTCGCGAAGGCGAAGCTGTCGCCGCCGGCCGTCCGCTGGTGACGCTCGATGGCGCAGCGGTCGAGGCGCGGCTCGCGCGGGCCCGCGCCGCGGCGCTGCAGGCCGAGCGGCGCCATGCCGAACTCGTCGCCGGCGCGCGCCAGGAAACGCTGCGCGAGGCGCGCGCGGTCGCCGGCGGCGCGAAGGCGCGCGCGACGGCGGAGTTCCGCGAGTACGAACGCATCGAGAAGCTGGTCGCGGACGGCATGCTGCCCGCAAACGCACTCGACCGTCAGCGCGCACTGAGGGACAGCACGGCGGCCGACGAACGCGCGGCCGCCGAGCGGCTGTCGGAACTCGCGCACGGCAACCGGTCGGAAGTCGTCGAGCAGGCAGCTGCGGCGCTGGCCGCGGCCGAGGCGGAAGTCGCGGGGCTCGAGCTCAGCCGGGCGCGGCACACAGTCGTCGCGCCGGTTGCAGGCGTCGTCGATGCGCTGCCCTACGAACTCGGCGAGCGTCCGCCGCAGGGCGCACCCGTCGTCGTGCTGCTCGCGGGCGGCCAACCGTTTGCGCGCGTATACATTCCGGAAGGCCGACGCAGTTCGGTCGGGGCGGGCACGCCGGCGACCGTGCGCATCGACGGCAGCGATCGCGTTTGGCAGGCGGAGGTCCGTTACATCTCGTCGGAGGCGGCCTTCACGCCGTATTACGCGCTGACCGAGCGCGAGCGTGGCCGGCTGTCCTATCTCGCCGAGGTCGTGCTGACCGAGCCTGAAGCGGTGGCGCTGCCGACCGGGATGCCCGTCGAGGTGCGCCTGCCGGAAGCCCGGAACGAGCCGTGAGCCTCGCGATCTCCGCGCGCGGACTCGCGCGGCATTTCGGCCATGTGATCGCCGTGGCAGGTATCGATCTCGACGTGCCGGCCGCGGAAATATACGGATTCCTCGGGCCGAACGGCTCCGGGAAATCCACGACGATCCGGATGCTTTGCGGGCTGCTGGTGCCGACCCGGGGCACCGTCACGGTGCTCGGGCACTCGATGCCGCGCGATGCAGAGATCGTGCGCCGCAAGCTCGGCTACATGACCCAGCGTTTCTCGTTGTGGGACGACCTGACCGCCGGCGAAAACCTCGATTTCATGTGCCGCGTGTACGGGCTCGACCGCGCGACGCGGCGCGTGCGCATCGCCACCCGGCTGCGCGACTACGATCTCGAGCCGCTCGTAGAACAGCGCGCCGGTACGCTCTCAGGCGGGCAGCGCCAGCGTCTCGCGCTCGCGGCCGCGACGCTGCACGAGCCGCAGCTGCTGCTGCTCGACGAGCCGACGAGTGCGGTGGATCCGCAGAGCCGGCGCGATTTCTGGGAGAACCTGTTCGCGCTGGTTGCGCGCGGCACGACGATCCTCGTGTCCACGCACTACATGGACGAAGCCGAGCGCTGCCACCGGCTGGCGATCCTGGATCGCGGGCGCATCGCGGCGGAGGGGGAGCCGAAGCAGCTCGCGCGCGATATCGATGCGACCGTGATCGAGATCGGGAATGCCGATTTCGTCAGTGCGCGCCGCGCGCTCGCCGCGATCGCGGAAGTCAGGAGCATCGCCCAGCTCGGCAATCGCCTGCGCGTGCTGATGCCGAGGACCGCGGTGGAGCCCGAACGGCGCCTGCGCGAGGCGCTGGCGCCGGCCAACGCCGGGGCGAGCGTGCAACGCGTGGGTGCCTCGCTCGAGGACGTCTTCGTCGCGGCGACGCGGCTCGGAATCGGGGCGGACGACACGCCGGAGCGCGCCGCATGAGCGGGCTCTGGCGCCTGCTCGCGGTCGCGGCCAAGGAAGTGCGCCAGCTCGCGCGCGACCGCATCACGATCGGGTTGATCATCGGCATTCCGACGATCCAGCTGCTGCTGTTCGGCTACGCGATCAATTTCGACGTGCGTGGCGTCAGCGCGGCAGTGCTCGACCAGTCGCGGACTTCGCTGTCGCGCCGCCTGCTCGGGGATCTCGCTGCGACGCAGGTGCTCGGCACGTTGCGCCCGGCGGTCAGCGAGGGCGAGCTGCGCGAGCTGATGCAGAAGGGCGAGTCCAATGTCGGCATCGTGATCGCGCCCGACATCGAGCGCCGGCTGGCCGACGGCAACCGCGCCGTAATGCAGATCCTGGTGGACGGCAGCCAGCCTGCGCTCGAGAACGTCGCGCAGGGCCTGGGCGCGATGCCCTTGCTGCAGCGTCGCGGCACCCCGGTTGCGGCGCGCCCGGTCGAAATCCTGGTCGCCTACAACCCGGAGAAGCGCACGGCCGTGCAGATCGTGCCTGCGCTCTGCGGCGTGATCCTGACCATGACCATGGTGATCTTCACCGCGAGCGCGATCGTGCGCGAACGCGAGCGCGGCAACCTGGAGCTCCTGATCACAACGCCGGTGTCGCCGGCCGAGCTGATGGCAGGCAAGCTGCTGCCATACGTGGTGATCGGGCTGATCCAGACCACGCTGATCCTGGCGCTCGGCTACTGGCTGTTCGGCGTGCCGGTCGCCGGCAGCCTGATCGATCTCTATTTTGGCGCATTGCTGTTCATTGCCGCGTCGCTCTCGCTCGGCCTTCTGATTTCGACGATCGCCCGGACGCAGTTCCAGGCGATGCAGATGGCGCTCGTGGTCATGCTGCCGTCGATACTCATGTCGGGCTTCATGTTTCCGTTCGAGGGCATGCCGGCGGTCGCCCAGGGGATCGCCCAGGTGCTGCCGCTGACCCATTTCAACGAGATCATCCGGGGCATCGTGCTGCGGGGCGCGGCGCTCACGGACATGCGCCCGGAACTCGCCAAGCTCGCGATTTTCCTGGTGGTGATGCTGAGCCTGGCCATGGCCCGCTTCCGCAAGCGCCTCGATTAGGGACTGTCCCCTTTTTGGGGGGCGCCCGGCGCCCCCCAAAAAGGCGGACTGTCCCTTCTTGTCTCCAGTTTTGGCTGGGAAAATGGTGCCGCCCCGGGGAGCGTGATATCCTTCCCGCCGATCGTCGTCGTTAGCCCTGCATTATCAAGCGCTTGTCAGCGCTTCCTGCCGGGCCTCGCTGCCGATCAAGGTGACAGGACCCGCTGTTCGATGATTCGCCCTAGCAGAGCTTTTGCCCGCCAGACGATTCCGACGTGTTTCCTGCCGTGTAAAGAATGGCCGCAACCGACCATCGCCAGATGGCCGCGCACGGCCTTGTCCTAATGAAAGTGAGAGATTCGAGTCATGAAGATTTATGTTGGAAACCTGCCTTTCTCGGCGACCGAAGCCCAGGTGCGCGACCTGTTCGCGCAGCATGGCGCGGTCGAGTCCGTCGCGCTGCCGGCTGATCGCGAGACCGGCCGCCCGCGCGGTTTCGGCTTTGTCGAAATGCCGCAGGCCGAGGCAACCAAGGCCATCGAAGCGCTGAACGGCTTCTCGATGGGCGGACGTCAGCTGCGTGTCAACGAAGCGCAGGATCGTCCGCGCGGCGCTGGCGGCGGCGGCGGTGGCCGTCCGGGTGGCGGCGGTCGTCCGGGCGGCGGCGGTGGCTTCCGCTCGGGTGGCGGCGGTGGTGGCGGTGGTGGCGGCGGTCGCTGGTAAGCGTTCGCTCTTCTACTGCTGATGAAAGGCCCGCTTCGGCGGGCCTTTCTTTTGGGGCAGAAAATAACCTGCATCCAGTTGCTCCGGTGTTCCGTATATCACTCGAACCCCAGAAGCTGACGGGGGGGATCAACCGCCACACCCGGAGACTGACCAATGACTACTGGACCTACCCTGCGCAAGGGCCTGCTGATGGCCCTCGGCGCACTCTCGACAATCGGGACCGTACCGACTTTGCTCGCCTCGAATCACAGCGATGCTCCGCTGATCAAGCAGGACCCGCAGGCGAATCTGACGGACGTTTATGCCTTCATTGGCACGCAGCACGATAATCCGTCGATCAAGGTGCTGAACATCAGCATGAGTGTCCGACCGTTCTCGGAGCCGGGTGACGGTGCCATCTACGAGCGCTTCGCCGATGACGCGCGCTACAGCTTCCATATCACGAATCCGAAGACCGGCGTGACGCTGCTGCGTTACGACGTTCTGTTCAGTGCGGTCGATGCCGGCTACAAGAACCGGGAAACGATACTTTCGTACGGACTTGGCACAGAAGTCGGGCCGATCGTCGAAGTCGGCGATGCGCGCCAGAACTACACGCAGAAGTTCTCTGTCTTCAAGGTATCGCGCGGCTTGACCAGCAAGATCGGCTCGAGCCTGCTCGTGCCACCGCCCAATGTCGGCAACAACGTCACACCGGCCTATAACGATGCCGACGGCAGGGCAGTTTCGGGTGCGGCGACCACAAACGAACTGGACAGCTACACGTTGTCAACGATCCATGGCCTGCGCACCGGGGAAACGGTGTGGGCCGGTCCCCGTGACGACAGTTTCTTCTCGGACATTCCCGGGATCTTTGATCTGCTCAATGTCCGAATCCTCGACAACAACGGGAGCCTGTCGGACGGCCTCGGCCAGGACGGCGACGGCGTGGACGGCTTCAAGGGCTTTAATGTCCTGTCGATCGCGATGCAGATTCCCCTGAGCGACCTCGAGGGCATGGGCATTCCGAAACAGTACGATTCCCTGTTCTTTGGCCAGCAAACCGGAGTCGGCGTCTACGCGTCGGTAAGCCGGCCCCGGGTCACGGTGCGCAAGACCGATGGCTCGAGGGTCAATGCCGGCGGCTGGATCCAGGTGTCGCGACTCGGCAATCCGCTGTTCACCGAGGGCCTCGTGGCCTTCAAGGACAAGGACCGCTTCAACCGGACGCCGGCCTCGGCTGATGCGCAGTTCGCCAAGTACGCGCGCAATCCGGAACTCGCAGTGTTGATCAATACGGTATTCGGCACGAGTTTCGTCGAGACGAATCGGACCGACCTCGAGAAGATCTTCATTCCGGAAGTACTGAGGGTCGCGACGACTACGGATCCCGTTCGGCTGCAGGGCCAGACCGGATTCAGCCGGCTGGGCTTCATCGGCGGAGACACGACCAGCGACGTGTCGGGTGGATGGCCGAATGGCCGCCGTCCCGGAGACGACGTCGTGGACATCGCGCTGACCGCAATTGCGAGCGGCCCGAGCTACGAAACGATCACCGTGGTCGGCGACAACGTGGCTGTAAACGACCTGCCGTATCACCAGGTCTTCCCGTTCCTTGCGACGCCGCATTCCGGGACCAACAACAGCAAGGATTCACCGCGTTGAAGAGCGGAGTCATCCTTGTTGGCGTGGCGGCGACGCTCGCGGCAGCCTTTCTGCTGCTTCATAACGATCAGGAGGGCGGCAGGGATGAACTGCCGTCTTTCGCATCGCCGCTCGCGTCGTCGATCGCGCCCTCGACCACAACTCCCGGTGTCCGGCAGCTTCCGCTGCCGGTCACCGGGATTGCTCCGCAGGGGGAGATCCTGCCCCTGACCGATGCGACGGGCCTCCTGCATCAGTCCCTCACAATCGACGAGTTGCTCGATCAGGTGGAAGCCGATTCGGGCGGGGCTTTCAGCGCGCTGGAACGCGAGCAGCTGGCGGCCGAACTGCGCGCCGATCCCGAATTGCGCAAAGCGTTCGTAAACTAGGCCGCAGGAAACCGGGATTCGCCGTGCGCAAGTGTTGGCAACGGCCGATCGCGGCAACGTCAGTACTCGTCATGGCGCTTGCTTGCGCGCCCGCGAACAGCCATGAGTTCTGGATTGAACCATCCACCTTTATCCGCGAGGGCGGCGGACCCGTGGGTGTCAGGCTCTGCATCGGCGAAGGTTTCGAAGGCTGGTCGATGGGCCGGAACAACCGGCGTGTCGAGACCTTCATTGCTTCCGGTCCGGACGGGGTGCGTGCGGTTGTCGGCCTGGATGGGGCCGATCCGGCGGGCGCGGTGCGCCTGATAGCACCGGGTACCCATGTGATCGCTTATGGCAGCAATCGGGCATTTACCGAATTGCCGGCCGCCGAGTTCGAACAATACCTTGCGGAGAAGGGACTGGATCAGATCGGCGCGCAGCGCGCGCGGCAAAAATCCGGCAATGCAAAAGTGCACGAGGCCTACTCGCGCCATGCGAAAACGCTGGTTCAGTTGGGAACGCGTGGCGATGAAGTGGTCGATCGTGCCGTCGGCCTCCGTCTCGAACTGGTGGCAGCGCCGGGCCTGATGCGCGCGCCGGGCCGTGATCCACGTTCCTTTCAACTCCTGTACGACGGCAAGCCGCTGTCGGGCGTGCTGGTCGTGGCGTTTCGGCCGGGGACCGCGGACGCCGAACTGAAGGTGCGGACCGGCGCCGATGGCCGCGCGCTTTTCAGGTTGCCAGCCGCGGGCATGTGGCGCATCGCGGCCGTGCACATGATCCCGGCGCCCGCCGGCATGGCCGCGGAGTGGGAGAGCCTGTGGGCCTCCCTGACATTCGAGCTTCCTGCGCTGGCCGCGGGAAACGCTGAAGGCGCCGCCGTGGCAGACGGCCAGGCTTGCCGGAATCGGACTGGCGCACCCGCGTTGCAGGCGCGCTAATGATCGCGGTGATCGCAGGGCGGTGGCGGCACACGATCCGGGCGGGCTGCATCCTGCTCGCGACCGGCGCTACGCTGCTCGCGAGTGTTGCCGCATCCGCCCACGCGAACGGCGCCAGTTACCTGCGCATCGAAGCGGAAGGCGACACCAACCGGATTCTCGCCACCTGGGATATCGCCGCATCCGACCTTGAACTGCCACTCGAACTCGACGATGACGGCGACGGGAAGTACTCGGCCGCCGAGTTCGAGCTCGGGCGTACGGCGATCTCGCAGTTCGCGACGCAGCGACTGCGCATCGCGCGCGGCGGCGCGGACTGCCCGTTATCGACCGGCGCGGTTGCGACCCGAATGCGAGAGGAGCCGTACTTTACGCTCCGGCTGACCGCGCGTTGTCCGTCGAGCGGCACGCTCCACGTCTCGAGCAGCCTGTTCTTCGGGAGTGCCGGTTACTCCACGCTGCTCGACGTGCAGACGTCCGGTGGCCGCTTTCCAGCGATGCTCTCGGCGACCGCGCCCAACTGGGTTGAACCGCCGGCGCCAGACACGCTCGATACGGTGATGCTCTTTGCACGCGAGGGCGTGTGGCATGTGCTGATCGGCTACGACCACATTGCATTCCTGTGCCTGCTGCTGTTGCCGAGCGTCCTGCGGGGATCGAGCGCCGGATGGACCGTGGTCACGCGCCTGCGCGACGGGATTGGCGACGTGATCGGCATCGTCACGGTGTTCACCGTCGCTCATTCGATCACGCTCGGCCTGGCGGTAACCGGCGTAGTGCAAATTCCGGTGCAGCCGATCGAAGTGGCCATTGCCGGTTCGATCGTTGTGGCGGGCGTAATCAACCTGTTTCCCGCGGTCTCTCGCTGGCGGCTCGGCCTCGCGTTTGGTTTCGGCCTGATACACGGCTTTGGCTTCGCGAATGCGCTACAGGAATCAGGCGGCGGCGGCGGCTTTCGGCTGGCACCCATGCTCGGCGGCTTCAACCTCGGCGTCGAAGTCGGGCAACTCCTGATCGTCGCGGCGATCCTGCCGATCCTGTGGATTCTCGGACGGTCCCCGCGCTATGCCAGCCGCATCATGCCGGCGTTGTCGCTTGCGACCGCGGTGACTGGCGCCATCTGGTTCGCCGGGCGCCTGTAGGTTCGTGGCGAGCACATCCGATACGGCAATCCGTGCGTATACTGTCGTGAATGGCGCAATTCGCGGGCATGGACACGGAGCCTGAAGTCTCCCGGCTGCTCGTCGCCTGTGCGCGGCAGGACCGGAATGCTTTCCAGCGGCTGTATGAACTGACTTCACCCCGGTTGCTGGCGAGCCTGATCCGGCTGCTCAGCAATCGCGCGGCCGCCGAGGACGCACTGCAGGATGTCTATGTCCAGGTCTGGCGCCGGGCCGCTCAGTTCAGCAGTGACAGGGGGTCAGCATGGGTCTGGCTGATCGCCATCGCGCGTTACCGCGCGTTCGATCTCAGGCGTCGCGAGCGCCGGCCGGCGACCGATGGCGCCGACGCGATCGAATCGATTGCGGCCGACGAGGAGCCGCACGAATCCCGCATGGCGCTCGGTCGCGGCGCGACCGCCGCGCTCGATCATTGCCTCGCTGCGCTGCAGGAACAGCAGCGCCGCTGCATCCTGTTGTCGTACCAGAATGGCATGAGTCATGCCGAAGTGGCCGGTCGCCTCGGTGAGCCGCTGGGGTCGGTCAAGAGCTGGATCCGGCGCGGACTGACGGCATTGCGACGGTGTCTCGAATCATGAACCGCAACGATCCCGACACACTGGATCTGCTGGCTGCCGAGTTCGTGCTCGGTACGCTCGGCGGCGCGGCGCGGCGCCGCTTCGATCGCGCGCGCCAGGCCGATCCCTTCGTCGGGCGGCGTGTGCGCGCATGGGAAGTGCGCCTTGCAGGTCTCACGTTCCGGCTCGAACCCGTCACGCCCTCGCCAGCGGTGTGGCCGTCGATCGAGCGCCGCATCGGTGCCGCGCCGGCTCGCCGCAGGCACGGACTCATGGCGGCGGTCGCCGCGGTCGCCGCGGCTGCGGCGCTCGGGCTCGGCTGGTTCCTGTGGCAGGAATCACGCGAGCCGCCGCCGCAGGCGCAGGCACTCTTCGCGGACGAGGCCGGCCGCTCCCTCTGGCGCGTGGAACTCGCAGCGGATGGGCGGACCGTCGAAGTGAGCACGATCGGCGCGATCGAAGTACCAGAGCAGCGCTCGCGGGAACTCTGGGCGCTGCCGCCGGAAGCCGCGCCGGTGTCGCTCGGCCTGATGCCGGCAAGCGGGCGCATTCGTCTGGCGCTCGACGAGCGGCAACAGGCGGCCATCGGCCTCGCCCCCAACGTGGCGGTCAGCGACGAACCGTACGGCGGCTCGCCGACGGGGGCGCCAACCGGCGCCGTGCTGCACGTGGCCGCGATTGCACGCAGCTGATCCGCTTGGCGAGCCCTGGAATACGCCGCCGGCGAATCGCCGGATTTCCACCGGTCACGCGCTCCGGCGCACGCATACTCATCCTCGGCAGCATGCCGGGGGTCGCTTCGCTGGTTGCCGGCGAGTACTACGCGCATCCGCGCAATCTCTTCTGGCCGATCATGGGCGACATCCTGGGATTTGACCCGCGGGCTGCGTATACGCGACGCAGGGCAGGGCTGCTGCGTGCGCGTATCGCGCTCTGGGACGTGCTCGAGAGCTGTGTCCGCCCGGGCAGTCTCGATGCGGCAATCGACGATGACTCCATCGTCGCCAACGATTTCGCCGCATTCCTCGGGCAACACCGGCGCATCGCGCGTGTCTGCTTCAACGGCCGCAAGGCGGAGTCGGCGTGGCGCCGCTACGTCAGGCCGGAATTGCCGCAGACCCGCAAACTCGATTACCGGTTGCTGCCCTCGACCAGCCCGGCGTACGCCGGGATGAGTTATCGTCGCAAGCTGCAGGTCTGGCGGAGCGCCATCGCGTGTTGAATCGCAGGGAGTTGCTGCAGGGACTTGGCGCCGGCGCCCTGCTCGGCGGACTGCGTACCGTCGGGGCTGCCGCAACGGCCGCGCCGGAGGTGCTGGTGATCGGCGCGGGCGGCGCCGGGCTCACGGCGGCCAGAGAACTCATGCGCTCGGGCATCTCCGTGCTGGTCGTCGAGGCGCGCGCGCGCATCGGCGGGCGCGCGCACACCGACACAAGCCTCGGCATTCCCTGGGACCGCGGCTGCTCCTGGCTGCATTCGCCGAATGTGAATCCCTGGGCCGCGTACGCACGCAGCAACGATTTCGAACTCGTACCCGACCGGTTCATCCGCCAGGTTTATGACGGTTCGCGCCGCATGAGCGGCGCCGACACGGCGGCCTATCGTGCCGTCGAAGAACGCATGCAGCGCGAAATGAGCGATGCCGCGCGCCACGGGCTCGACATTCCCGCAGCGGCGTCCTTCACGCAGGCGACGCTGGCGGATCCCTGGTACTCGATGGCCGAAACCGGTCTGACCGGCTGGGAAGGTATCGAGCCCGCCAACTTCTCGGTGCTCGATTCCGGCCAGTACGTCGAGGACGGCGACGACCTGATGATCCCGCGCGGCTACGGGGCGCTGCTTGCGCACTATGCGAAGGACGTCGACGTTCGCACCGGCACGCCGGTCTCGCGCATCCGCTGGAACGCGCGCGGCGTCCAGGCGGAAACCCGCGCGGGCGAGATCGGCGCGCGCATCGCCATCGTCGCGCTGCCATCCGCCGTCATCGCGGACGGCGCCGTGATCTTCGCGCCGCAGTTGCCCGTCGCGGTACTGCAGGCACATCACGATCTGCCGCTCGGCCTGCTCGACAAGGTCGCCCTGAAATTCAAGCGCAACGTGTTTCCGTCGGAGCGCTCGGAGTTCCTGCAGCAGCGCAGGAACGACGGGCGCGGCATGAATTACCTGACGCGGCACTGGGACAGCCACGTCTGCGTCGGCTTCTTCGGCGGTCGCTTCGCGCACGACATGGAGGCGGCGGGCGAGGCAGCGGCGATCGACCACGCGCTCGGTGAACTCACAACGATGCTCGGCGGCGAGGTGCGCAAGCACTTCGACCGCGGCCTGGCGACCGCCTGGGCGTCGGACCGCTACGCGCGCGGCGCTTATTCGCATTGCCTGCCGGGCCGCTATGGCGCGCGCGCCGTGCTGACGCGTCCGGTCGGCGATCGGCTGGTGTTCGCCGGAGAACACACGGAGCAATCGGCCTACGGCACGCTGCACGGCGCCCACCTGTCGGGTATTCGCGCGGCGGCGGAAGCCGCGCGTCTGCTACGGAGGGCTGCATGAGATTCGTGCTCTACGACTACCTGCCTTCGGGCAATGGCTACAAGTGCCGGCTGGTGCTGAAGGCACTCGGCCTGCCTTACGACCTCGTGCAGCTCGACATTGTCAACGGCGAGTCGCGCACACCCGAGTTCCTGGCGATCAACCCGAACGGCAAGATCCCGGTGCTGATCGTGCAGGGCCGCGGGCCGATCGCCGAAAGCCACGCGATCATCGCCTACCTCGCGGAACGTTCGGCGCTGATCCCGTCGGATCCCTACGAGCGCGCGCTGATGTGGCAATGGATGTGCTTCGAGCAGTACCAGCTCGAGCCCGGTGTCGCAACGCTGCGATTCTGGCTGAAGTCCCTGAAGCAGACGCCGCAGGAACTCGGCGAGCGCCACACCGAGCGCTACAAGCGCGGCGCGGATGCGCTCGCCGTGCTCGAACGAGGGCTCGCGCACCGGCAGTGGATCGCCTCGGGCGCTCCGTCGCTCGCGGACATCGCGCTTTTCGCCTATACGCACGTCGCGGACGAGGCGGGCTACCGCCTGTCCAATTATCCCGCGATCACCGCCTGGATCGCGCGAGTCAAGGCACTTCCCTGGTACGCGCCGATGACCGAGCCCTGAAGGAGCCGATGCGATGACCCCGGAAGACACCGCGCGTACACTCGCGCTGCTGGAGCAGATCCGCGACAATCAGACGGCGGCACTCGCGATGCAGAAGGAACAGTTCGAGCTCTTTCGTCGCCAGGTCGAGCGCACGGAGCGCATCCAGGACCGCGCCGAGGAGCTCCAGGCGCGCGGCGCGGGCATCATGAACACCGCACGGCGTTCGCTCGCCATCGTGCTGCCCGTCGTGATACTGCTGATCGCCTACCTGACCTGGCTGATCTTCCGGTAGCCGCGTGGCTCCCTCGCGCGGCGAGGCCTTCCGCTTCTGGCTGAAGCTCGGTTTCATCTCGTTCGGCGGCCCGGCCGGGCAGATCGCGATCATGCATCGGGAAGTTGTCGAACGGCGCCGCTGGATCGGCGATGGTCCGTTCATGCACGCGCTCAACTTCTGCATGCTGCTGCCGGGGCCCGAGGCGCTGCAGCTCGCAATCTGGCTCGGCTGGCGGCTGCACGGCGTCGGCGGCGGCATGGTCGCGGGGCTCTGCTTCATCCTGCCGGCGATGGCGATCCTGCTGGCGTTGTCGTTCGTCTATGCGCTGCATGGCACGGTGCCGGCAGTCGCCGCCGTGCTCATGGGGCTGCAGGCGACCGTGATCGCGCTGATCGCGCAGGCGCTCGTGCGCCTCGCACGCCGCGCGCTGACTCATCCGCTGCATTGGCTGCTTGCAGCCGCGGCGCTCGTGCTGATGGTCGGGCGCATTGCGCCGTTCCCGCTGCTGCTCGCGGTCGCGGCGCTCGCGGGCATGCTCGTGACCCGGGACGGAGACGCTGCGGTGCCCCGCCAGCCGGTGAGATTCCCGTGGCGGAGCCTCGGCACGGGTCTCGCACTGTGGGCGTTGCCGGCGGTGCTGGTAGTCGCGCTCGCCGGACCCGGTTCGCTGTTCGCCGACGTCTACCGGTTCTTCACGACGGCGGCGCTCGTCACCTTCGGCGGCGCCTATGCGGTGCTTGCCTGGGTCACGCAGCAGGCCGTGGAAGTCCATGGCTGGCTGACGCAGGCACAGGCCGTCGCCGGACTCGCACTCGCCGAAACGACGCCAGGACCACTCATTATCGTGCTGCAGTTCATCGGCTTCATGGCGGGCTGGAATGGCGCTGCCGGCGCCGATGCGGCGGCGACCGCGACGACTGCAGCGGCGCTCACGTCCTGGGCAACCTTCCTGCCGTCGTTCATATTCATCCTGATCGGCGCACCGTATGTCGAGCGCCTGTCGTCGAACCGGCGCCTCGCCGGTGCACTCGCAGGCGTCACTGCGGCGGTGGTCGGCGTCATCGGCAGTCTCGCGATCTTCTTCGGGCGCGGCGTTCTTTTTCCCGGAAGCTTCGAGGCCCCCGCCTGGCGCGCGATCGCGATCGCGGTGCTGGCATTCGTCGTGCTCGAGCGGACCCGGGTGGACGTCCTGTGGGTGATCGCGGGCGGCGCGCTCGCGGGACTTGTCCTCGGAATGGCCTGAGGCGGCGCGACCGTGCTAGGTTTCGCGGCATGAAATACCTGCACACGATGGTGCGCGTGACCGACCTCGGGGACTCGCTGCGTTTCTACCGGGACCTGCTGGGGCTCACGGAACTGCAGCGGATGGACAACGAGCGTGGCCGTTTCACGCTGGTCTTCCTCGGCGCGCCGGACAACCCGGAAGCACAGGTGGAACTGACCTGGAACTGGGATCCGGAGCCGTACACGATGGGCCGCGCCTTCGGGCACCTCGCCTACGAAGTGGACGACATCTACGCATTCTGCGCAAAGTTCGCGGCCGCGGGCGTCACGATCAACCGTCCGCCGCGCGACGGCCACATGGCGTTCGTCCGGTCGCCCGACAACGTCTCGATCGAGCTCCTGCAAAAAGGCGCATCGCTGCCGCCGGCCGAACCCTGGGCATCGATGCCGAACACCGGCGCCTGGTAAAAGGGGTCGCATCCCTTTCAAAGGGGACGCAACCCTTTATCGGCTCGACGCCGGCCGGAGTGGCTCGCGCGCTCAGAAGAATCGGAAAATTCGCTTGCTCACCACCCCGGCCGGCGTCGAGCCGATAAAGGGTTGCGTCCCCTTTGAAAGGGATGCGACCCCTTTACCCGGCGATGTAGCGGCGGAGGTCTTCGATTTCGTGCCGCTGCTCGTCGATGACGGCTTTCACGCAGTCGCCAATCGAGATCACGCCGATCAGCTCGCCGTCCTCGACCACGGGCAGGTGCCGGATGCGCTTGTCGGTCATCAACATCATGCAGTCGTTGACCGTGTTATGCGGACCGACCGAGATGACCGGCGCGCTCATGATGGTGCGCACGTCCGTCTCGGTGGACTTGCGGCCCATCAGCACGACTTTGCGCGCGTAGTCGCGCTCGGAGACGATCCCCACCAGTTTTCCGTCGCTCAGCACGGGCAATGCGCCGATGTAATGCTTGGCCATGCATTCGATCGCGGTACGCACGGGGGCCCCCGCGTCCACCGTCACGACCCCGGGGGACTTGCCATCCAGTAACTGGCGAACGGTGCGCATCGCAGGCTCTCCGGAATGGCGGATTCCCGCATCTTACGCCCGCGAGCACGGATGACAACGGCGGCGGGTTCAGGCTCCCGGACGGGCGCGCCAGGCCGCGAGAATTTCGGTCTCGCGTTCCGGCGTGAAACCCGAGCGTAGCGCGGCCTGGCGCTCGTCGGGGCGCGTTTCGTGCCAGGCCAGCGTGTCGCGCACGGTGTCCTCGAGCGGTCGCGACTGCAGGCCCGCGGCGAGCGAGCGCTCGATACCCGTCAGCGATCCGCCGGCTTCCTCGCCGCGCATCGGCCCCCAGGGCGCGAAGTTCATCTCCTCCGGCTTCAGGTTCGTCGCCAGGAAATCCTCGTCGATCCAGGTGATCTTCGTGTCGGCACCGGTGACCTTCAGGCTGGTGTCAATGAGCTGGCCCATCGTGATCGCGCCGGGCGGCGTCACCGCATTGAAGTCGCCGTTTACGCGGCGCTCGACCAGGTCGAGCATGAAGTGCACGAGGTCGCGCACGTCCACGACCTGGATCGGGTCGGCCGGCGTACCGGGCACCGCCATGTCGCCGCCGCGCGCGACACGCACCGGCCAGTACGTGAAGCGGTCGGTCGGATCCAGCGGGCCGACAATGTAGCCCGGGCGCACGACCGAGCAGCGCTCGCCGTAAGCATCGCGCACGTACTGCTCGCACAGCGCTTTCATCGGTCCGTAAGTCTCGTTCGTGATCTCTTCCTGGTCCTGGTTCTCGAGCACGCCGGTCGGCGAGTTCTCGTCGTTCGGCTTCGCGAAGCTCGCATACGCCGAGATGCTGGAGATGAACAGGCAATAGCCCGTGTTCGGCGCCAGCAGGTCCGCCGACATCTTGCAGTACTTCGGGATGTAACCGGTGTTGTCGACGACGGCATCCCATCGGCGGCCCTTCAGCGAGTCGAGCTGGCCCTTGCGGTCGCCGTTCAGCGTCTCGACGTTCGCAACGCCGTCCGGGTCGCGCTTGCCGCGGTTGAAATGCGTGACCTTCCAGCCGCGCGCGAGCGCCTGCTCGGTCAGGTGCGGGCCGATGAAGCCGGTGCCGCCGAGGATCAGCAGGCTGCGTCCGGCCCCGGATTGCGCGCCGATGCGACCGGCGGCGAGCGCGAGCGCGGTGCCTGCGCCGGCCTGGATGACACTGCGTCGGGTCATGTTCATATACTGCTCCGTGGTTTCAGCGCGCGCCGGAGGGTGCGAACCGCGCGAGCCAGTCCCGTTTTTCGCGATACCAGAACAGTGAGTTCTGGCGCTTCAATACCCAGTGATTCTCGTCCGGGAAGTAGACCAGCCGGCTTTCGACGCCCTTGTTCTGCAGCGTCTGGAACAGCTCCATGCCATGGTTGAACGGCACGCGCTGGTCCAGCTGGCCGTGGACGACGAGCGTCGGCGTCTTGAAGTTCGCCGCGCTGGTGTGCGGCGAATAGCGCGCAAACTCGTCGGGGCGCTGCCAGGCCTCGAAGAACCGCCGTTTGCCCGCGCCGTAGTCCGCGCCGTACTGCGTCTGCAGGTTATAGACGGCCGCGTGCGCGACCAGCGTCTTGAACGGGTGCTCGCGGCCGAGCAGGGTCGCCGCGAGGAACCCTCCGTAACTGCCGCCGCCGGCGGCCATGCGCGATGCGTCGATCCACGGTTTCTCCGCGAACCATTGCGCGGCGCGGATCGTGTCTTCATAAGGTTTCGTGATCTGGTCCGGATTGATCGAGTCCGTGAACGCCTGGCCGAAGCCGCTTGAGCCGTGGAAGTTGTGCCAGGCCGCGACATAGCCCCAGGCCGCGAACACCTGCGCATTCCAGCGGAAGGTCCACGCGTCGGTCACGCCGTTGTGCGGCCCGCCATGCAGGATCAGGTACAACGGGTACTTCTTCGACGGGTCGAAATCCGGCGGGTAGATCACCCACATCTGGATCGGCGCGCCGCCGGCGCCCGCATACGTCACGCTCTCGACTTTGCCGAACTTCGTCGCGGCGAGCAGCGCGTCGTTGTGATTCGAGAGCCGGGTCGCCGTGCCGTCCTTGAGCGCGACGCGCACCAGTGTCGGCGGCTCGCTGAACGACTGCCGGATGGCGGCCAGCGTCGCCGGTTTGCCGGCGAGCGCGAGGCCGGAGAAACTCGACGCCGCGGTGAGCGGCGCGTGGGTTCCTTTGGCGACGTCGATGCGATGGATGCGCCCGGTGCCCGCGTCGTCGATTGACGCGTAAAGCGACTTCGAGTCGGGCGACCACGACAGGTTGCGGACTGAACGGTCCCAGTCCGCCGCCAGCCGCCGGCGTGCGTCGGTGCGACGGTCGATCAGCCAGGCCTGCGAGGAATCCCCGTAGAACCCCTTGATCTGCTGGCGCGTGTAGAGCAGGTAGCGCCCGTCCGGGCTGTACTTCGGCTCGTCGTCGTCGGCCGCATTGTTGGTGGTCAGATTCCGGGCCTGCCCGCCGGTGGCCGATACCGTGAAAATGTCGCTGTTGCCATCAACGCCCGTCCTGTCGATGTCCGCGACGAAGGCGATCTCCCGGCCGTCCGGCGAGATGTCATAGGAATCGCTGCCGGTTTCGCGCCGCGACAGCTCGAAGCCGGTCCCCAGCGTGATGGCGGCGGCTGGGCCGCCTTCGCGTGCAATCGAGAAGATGTGCGCCTCGCGATCGTCCACGAAATGGTCCCACCAGGTGACCGGCGTGCGATCCCAGGTCATCGCCTTCATCTTTGATTCATCGCGCGCCTCCAGGCGCTCGCGAGTCTTCTGCCAGTCGGTCAGGTCCGGCCACACGCGCGAGATGAAGGCGATGCGCGTCGAATCCGGAAACCACTTCGGTGTCGCGACGCCGGTCGGCACGTCGCTGACGCGAATCGCCTCGCCCCCGTCGGCAGCGATGACATAGAGCTGCGATTGCTTGTCCGTGCCGCGCTTGGCGACGAAGGCGATCCACCGGCCGTCGGGGCTCCATGCCGGATCCGACTCGTTGCCCGTCATGCTGGTCAGCCGCCGCGGCTCGCCACCGGCAATGGCGACGACGAAAAGATCCGCGTCGCCCTTGTCATTGTCCTCGTCATAGGCCGTGACGCCGTATACGGCGTGACGACCATCCGGCGCGAGCGCCGGATTGCCGATGCGCTGGAGCTGCCACATGGTCTCGGCAGTCAGCGGCGCTGGCGCATCCGCCGTCGCGATGGCGGACGATAGGGCGACGGCGGCTGCGAGCCAGCGTGCGGCTTGCGACATCTGGTGTTCCCCGGTGCCGCTTCGTGCGGCGTGCTTGGTGGCCCGTGATTCTGCCGGTCGCGGCAGCGTGCTGGCAAACCCGTTTCGGCGCAGGAAACGCTCGTTGCGCCGCAAGCGCGATTGGCGGACAGTGGCGCCATGCGCGATCTGGCGGAATTGAAGGAGCGGCTGCGTGTTTTTGTCGCGGAGCGCGACTGGGGCCAGTTCCACAGTCCGAAGAACCTGGCGATGGCGCTGTCGGTCGAGGCGTCGGAGCTGGTCGAGCTGTTCCAGTGGTTGACGGAAGAGCAGAGCGCCGCGGCGGATGAAAAACTGCGCCGCCGTGCCGCCGAGGAGCTCGCGGACGTGCTGTGGTTCCTCGTGCGCATCGCGGATGTTCTCGACATCGACCTGCTGCAGGCCGCGGAGTCGAAGCTCATCCAGAATGCGGACAAGTACCCGGCCGACCGCGTGCGCGGTCAGGCGCGCAAGTACGAACAGTATTGAGACGCGCCCAGTCGTGTTTTCCGCCGCCGCGCATCACCGGGACGGTGGGGATGCGGGCGGTTCCGTCGGCGGCGTGGCGGGCGCCGGCGCGGCGGGCACTGCTGCCTGGCGCTCGAGGAACCAGTGCGTCGCGCCCTGTTCCCTGGTTCCGATGTAGTGAAACCAGCGATGCTCGATACGGTCCGGCGCGACGAACCGGATCTCGCCCTTGTGCACATGGCCGTCGTGCTTCGGATCGAAACCGCTGCCGCCGTCGAAGTCGAGTTTCACCAGGTCGGCCGTCGAATCCGGCCCGAGCTTGTACGCCGGCTGGTTGCCCGCGCCGCAGTAATGCGTCGCTCGCAGCTTGCCGTCGGCGAGGTAGTACACGGTCACCATTTCAAAACTCTGGCCCGGGTTCTGGTACTCGATGACGGCCTTGCCTCCGCTCACGACTTCGTAGCGCACGTTCACGGGTGGGCCGGCCAGCGGATCTTCCATACGGCCGCTCCAGTCTCCGGCCAGCGACTTGATGCGCTCGTACACAGCCGGATCGGCGGGCGCGTCCGCCTGCGCGGGCGCCCAGGCGCCGAGGATCAGGGTGATCGTCAGGAATGTGCGCGGATACTTGGGCATGACCGGCTCCTTGATGCACCATGATATAGCGGCGGCCAGCCGGGGGGCAGATATGACGAAATCGAAGCGGCGCGCACCGGCGGCAGCGGCAGCGCTCAGGCGCATGTACATCGATTGCCGTTCCGGCCAGATGCACCTGACGACTGCGTATCCGCCGAGCGGCGGTTTCGATGAGCGCACGCCGCTTGTGCTGCTGCATGCCGACGGCGGTACCGGCGCGGACTTCAGCCGTCTTGCCGCTCTGCTTGGCGTCGATCGCTCCGTCTACGCGCCCGACCTGCCCGGCAGCGGCGCTTCCGATCTGCATGACAGTCGCGCGACCATTGTCGGGCACGCGGGCGCGATCGCCGATTTGATCGACCAGCTGCGCTTGCAGCAGGTGGACCTCCTCGGTCTGGCGCGCGGCGCGGCGATTGCCTATGCGCTGGCAGCGGCCCGTCCCGAGGTGGTGCGCCGGCTGGTCGTCGCCGCCGAACCGGATGTGGTTTCGGTAAAACCGGTCCTGCAGCTCGATGCCGACATCGCCACGCTCGAGGTCGCGGCCGTGGATGCGGTCGTCGAGTCGATCCGCGCCTTCCTCGATCGCGCTTAGGCGGCGAGCGGGCGCCGCTGCCGGCTGGTGACGGCCAGGGCGATCAGCACGGCGGCGATCAGCGGCAGCGTCGCGATGTTGAGCTGCCGCCAGCCGATGGTCGCGAGCGCAAGTCCCGCCATCAGTGAGGCGAGGGCCTGCGCGCCGAACACGAGGAAGTCGTTCAGTGTCTGCGCCTGGACTCGTTCCGCCGGACGGTAAGTGCGGGTCAGCAGCGTCGTCGCCGCGATGAACATGAAATTCCAGCCGATCCCGAGCAGCGCCAGCGCCCACAGATAATGGAGCACGGCGTGCCCGGCAAAGATCGCGATGGCTATGCAGGCGCCCATGATGAGCGTGCCAGCCGCGATGATCGGACGTTCGCCGGCGCGCGCAATCAGCATTCCCGTCACGAGCGAGGGCAGATACATGCCGAGCAGATGAAACTGGATGACGCGGGCCGCCGCCACTTCGTCATGTCCGTCGATCACGTGCATGCTGATCGGCGTCGCCGTCATGATGAAGCTCATCACGGCATAGGAAACGAGTGCCGCGAGCACGGCGATGCGAAACGCCGGCTGCGACGCAATCTCGGCCAGTCGGCGCGGCGGTCCCGGGTCGGACTGCGCGGCCGGCACCGAGTCGGCGATCCGCGCCAGAATCAGCGCGGCCGCGAGGTACAGCACGCTGCCGGCGAAGAATGACCCGGCATAGCGCACCTCACCGACCAGTTCCGCCGTGCGCACTGCGAACTCCGGCCCCAGCCAGGCGGCGACCAGCGCGCCGCTCATGACGATCGCAATCGCCCGGCTCGCGTGCGCCGGCTTGACATACTCGACCGAGGCAAACCGGTACTGCATGACGACGGCGCTGTTGGCGCCGAGCAGGAACGCGGCGGCGCAGAATCCGGCGAAGCTGCCGGCCAGGATCGCGGCGCCGGCCGCGATGCAGCCGATGGCCGCGAGCAACGCGCTGCCGGTGAACACCGGGCGCCGGCCGAAGCGGCGGACGAGCCGGCCCGCCGGCAGCACGCTGGCGGCGAGCCCGACAATCAGCACCGAGACGGGCAGGGTTGCAAGTGCCGGCACCGGCGCCAGGCCCGCGCCGATGATCCCGCCCAGGAGGAAAAAGAGGAAGTTGCCGGACATGCAGAGAGCCTGGGTCGCGGCCAGCATCCAGACCGGTTGCATGGGTCATATGGTACGACATAATCAAGAACTTACGCGTACATCTGGCGTCGGCGTCGAGGTCGGCGCAATAATAGCCGCATGGGGAACCACGATCGCGATAACGAAAGCGGCGACGGGATAGTCGCTGACGATCTCACCCTGCTCGTCGAGCATATCGAACTGCCCGTTCCGAACCGGCTGATGGATGCACCCGAGTGGGAGATGGCGAAGCCTGCCGTCGATCACGACGATGCGTCGGACTTGATCGAGGAAGGGGACGAGGACATTCCGGAACTCGAGCTGTTGTCGGATTCCGAGCCGATGGGCGTGGTCGAGGACATCGAGTTGTTCACCGACACGCAGTTCGATATCGGCCGTCACCTGTCGTCCGGTGCGCTGCTGCCGCAGAACCCGACCGAACTTGCCGCCGAGCGGGCGCGCTGGCAGCGCCGCGTGGACCGGCTGCTGATGGGCCTCAAGGAACGCGACCGGCAGATCGCCGAGCGTGATCGCAGGATCGAAGAACTGTCCGCGCAGCTCGCCGCCCGTTCGCTCGAACCCGAACGGCTCGATGCGGGACTCGCAGACATCGGCGACGCGATCGATGCGGCGCTCGCAGAGACGCCGCGCGTGGAAGCACCGGGCACTGCGTCCGACCTGACCGGCGAATTTCCGCAACTCGACATGCGCGCGACCGTGGCCCCGGCCGCGGATGCCGTCCCGAGCGTGCGCCGCTACCTGATCGGCGTCGATAACGTCGGCCAGGTGCACGAGGTGGCGCGCTATCGCGTCAATATCGGTCGCACCCAGGACAACGATATGCGCATCGTCGACCCGACCGTCAGCCGCCTGCACGCGATGCTGACGCTGCGTGGCGGCGACGCGATGCTGGTGGATGCGAACAGCCGAAACGGCGTGTTCGTGAACGGCATCCAGGTGCGCTATGCGAAACTCGAGGACGGCGATCTCGTGACCTTCGGCACCGTGCGGTACCGTTACCGCATCGGCAGCACGGCCGCGGCCGCGGCTTACTCCGGCTGAGGCTGCAACCGGCCGATTTGCCGGAGCGCAACCAGCGCGACCAGGCACAGCACCAACAGCACCATCGACAGCGGCACCGGCGAATGCCCGGTAAAGGCCGCGACCACCTGCGTCGCCGCCGCCGCCGTCACCAGTTGCAGGAACCCCAATAGTCCGGAGGCCGCGCCGGCAATCGCCGGAACGCAGGCGATCGCGCCGATCGTGGAGGAGGGCGCGGCGATCGCATTCGCAAAGCCGAGCAGCATGCCGGGCACGAACAGCGTCAGGGGATGCCAGACGCCGGCGACCGCGAAGGCCGCCATTGCGGCCGCGCCGGCGAATGCGAGTACGGCGCCGCTGTGCATCATGCGCGAGCGGCCGATGCGGTTCGAGAAGCGGGCGGCGACGAAGAATCCCGCGAAGGACGCGAGCGCCGGGAAGAACAGCAGCAGGCCGAACCGCGTCGGCGACACGCCGAGCACATCGATCGCGACATAGGGCGCGCCGGTGACGAAGGTATAGATCATGCTGACCATGCATGATCCGAACACGAGATAGGCGAGGTACTCGCGCGAGCCGAGCAGCCGCCGGTAGCTCGACCAGAAGCGCAGCGAAGGCCCCGCCGCCGCATCCGCCTGCCGGGTCTCGCGCAGATTTCGCGCCGCGAACAACAGCACGACGCAGCCGAGCAGTCCCGAAAGCGCGAATACGGCGCGCCAGTCCAGCCATTCGATCGCGAGTCCGCCGAGCGTAGGCGCGAGCATCGGCGCGAGCAGGATGGCGGTTGCCGTCGCCGCGAGTGCGCCCGCGGCCTTGGCCGGGCCGAAGTGATCCAGAATCGTCGCCCGCATCACCGACATGGCGGCGCCGCCCCCGAAAGCCTGCACGATGCGGGCCGCCACCAGCCATTCGAGCGTCGGTGCGACGATGCCAGCCAGGCTGCCCGCGATGAAGAGTCCGAGCGATGCGAGCACGATCGGCCGGCGTCCGAACCGGTCGGACAGCGGGGCAATGGCGAGGTTGCCGCAGGCGATTGCCAGTATCGACAGGCTGATCAGCAACTGCGCGGCCGCGGCCGGCACACGCATCGCGTCGGCGATCGCCGGCAGGGCCGGCAGCAGCACATGCAGCCCGAAGGTACCGATGGAGCCGATGACCGCGGAGCCTGCGATCAGCCGGCGGGAAGCGTCGCGTTTCTGCAAGCAGGGATTCCGGTCGTTGCCGGCATCTTGGGGCGTCGTCCGCGGCCCCGCAACCGGATGGGTCACATTCCGCTTGACAAATAATTAAACATTTATTTAAATATTGAACCATGAACCGGGACCGGGCAGTGAAATCGCTGGCGGCGCTGGCACAGGGCACGCGGCTCGAGGCCTTCCGCCTGCTGGTGCAGGCGGGCGCCGACGGGCTTGCCGCCGGCGATCTGGCGGAGCGTCTCGGCATCTCGCCGCCGGCGCTGTCGTTCCACCTGCGCGGGCTCGCGCAGGCGGGCCTGGTGCGGCCGCGCCAGCAGGGCCGGTTCATCTACTATTCCGCGGCCTTCGACGCGATGCAGTCGCTGGTCGATTTCCTCACCGAAAACTGCTGCAGCGGCTCGTCGTGCGCAACCACGCGCGTGCCGCGCAGAAATCCCACCAGGAGAACCGCATGAAGCGCTTTCACGTTCACGTCGCCGTCGACGATCTCGCCGGCAGCAAGGCTTTCTATACCCGCCTGTTCGGCGCTGAGCCGGCGGTCGTCAAGCACGACTATGCCAAGTGGATGATCGAGGATCCGCGCATCAATTTCGCAATATCGACCGGCCACGGTAGCGGCGGCATCGAGCATCTCGGGCTGCAGGCCGACAGCGCCGAAGAGCTGGCGGAGATCCGCGGGCGCCTGGTCTCGGCCGGCAACGCCGTCGCCGACGAGCCCGGCGCGAATTGCTGCTACGCGCATTCCGACAAGCACTGGACCGTCGATCCGCAGGGCATCGCCTGGGAGTCTTTCCACACGCTCGGTGACGTCCCGCATTACGGCGATGACCACGGACTCGCCGCGCAGAAAGCCGAAAGTGCCTGCGGCACCGGCAGCGGCTGCTGCGCGCACTAGCCGATGGAGCGTTCCTACAACGTGCTTTTCCTGTGCACCGGCAATTCCGCGCGGAGCATTCTCGCCGAGTCGCTGCTGAATCACTGGGGCAAGGGCCGCTTCCGGGCTTACAGCGGCGGCAGCTTTCCGGCCGGGCGCGTCAATCCGCTCGCGCTCGAGCTGCTCGCGCACATGAAGATCCGGGCGGACGGCGCGCGCAGCAAGAGCTGGGATGAGTTTGCCGGGGCCGGCGCGGTGGAATTTGATTTCATCATCACGGTCTGCGACAAAGCGGCGGGTGAGGTGTGTCCCATCTGGCCGGGGCAGCCGGTGACCGCGCACTGGGGGGTTGCGGATCCCGCGGCCGCGACCGGCAGCGACGCCGAAAAGATGCTGGCGTTCCGCGCCGCTTTTCGTGCGCTCGAGCACCGGATCCGCATCTTCGCCAACCTGCCGCCCGCGTCGCTGGAACGGCTGAAAACCCGGCGCGACCTCGAACGCATCGGCAACGATCCGGCGTCCGCAGATGAAAACCGCGCCGGCTGAACTCGGCTTCTTCGAGCGATGGCTGACGCTCTGGGTGCTGGCCTGCATCGGCGCCGGCATCGCGCTCGGCCGGTTCCTGCCCGATGCGGCGGCCGCTGTTGCCCGCTTCGAGTTCGCGCAGGTGAACTTCGCGGTCGGACTCCTGATCTGGATCATGATCATCCCGATGCTGCTGAAGGTGGACTTCGGCCGCTTGCACGAACTCCGGCAGCATTCGCGCGGTATCGGCGTGACCTTGTTCGTGAACTGGGCGATCAAGCCATTCTCGATGGCATTGCTCGGCTGGATCTTCATCCGGCACCTGTTCGCGGACTGGCTGCCTGCGGATCAGCGCGACAGTTATATCGCGGGACTCATCCTGCTCGCAGCCGCACCCTGCACGGCGATGGTCTTCGTCTGGAGCAATCTCGTGAAGGGCGAGGCGAACTTCACGCTGACGCAGGTCGCACTCAACGACGTGATCATGGTGTTCGCGTTTGCGCCACTTGTCGCCGTGCTGCTCGGCGTGGCGTCGATCCAGGTGCCCTGGGAAACGCTGTTGCTGTCGGTCGTGCTGTACATCGTCGTGCCGCTCGCGATTGCGCAGGTCTGGCGCCGCGGCCTGTTGCGCCGTGGCACCGGCGCATTCGACGCCGCGGTCCGCGCCATGGCGTCGTGGTCCATTGTCGCGCTGCTGGCGACGATCGTGCTGCTCTTCGCATTCCAGGGCGAGCGCATCCTGGCCCAGCCGCTGGTGATCGCGCTGCTGGCGGTCCCGATCCTGATCCAGGTCGTGCTGAATTCCTCGCTTGCTTACCTGCTGAGCCGGCGCCTCGGCGTGCGCCATTGCGTGGCCGGGCCGTCGGCGCTGATCGGCGCCTCCAACTTCTTCGAGCTCGCTGTCGCCGTCGCGATCGGCCTGTTCGGGCTCGATTCCGGCGCCGCGCTCGCGACCGTCGTCGGCGTGCTGATCGAAGTGCCGCTGATGCTCGCCGTCGTGCGCGCGGTCAACGCGTCAAAAGGCTGGTACGAGGCAAAAATGCCTGCGCCGGATGCCCGATCCGGGTAACTGCTAGAATTGGCCCGGCCGGCACGCCCGGCGCACGATGCTGGCTTACTTCCTGATTCTCATGGCGCTGATACTCGTGAATGGCCTGTTCGCGATGTCGGAGCTTGCGGTTTTCACTTCGCGCCCGACGCGCCTGCGCCAGCAGGCCCAGGCGGGCAGCCGCGGCGCGCGCGCGGCGCTGCGTCTCCTCGACGATCCCACGCGGTTTCTGTCCACGGTGCAGTTCTACATCACGCTGATCGGCGTGCTCGCGGGCGTTTACAGCGGTGTGCAGTTCGCGAAGCCGCTGGCGGCCTGGTTCGCCCGGATCGAACCGCTGGCGCCGGTCGCGGAGCATCTCGACACCGCCGCCTACGGCATCGTCGTCGTCGGCGTCACCTTTCTGTCGCTGGTGATCGGCGAGCTGGTGCCGAAGCGCTGGGCGCTGACGAATCCCGAAAAGATCGCCGCGGTGCTCGCGCGGCCGATGGAACTGCTGGCACTTGCGAGCACGCCCTTCGTCTGGGTGCTGCAGGGTTCCACCGAGGTGGTCGCGAAGCTGCTGGGGCTGCGCAAATCCACCAACCGGGGCGTCAGCGAGGAGGAAATCCGTTCGCTGATCGCCGAAGCGACGCACACGGGCGTCTTCCACGTCGCCGAGCACCAGATGATCGAGGGCGTTCTGCGTCTTCCGGACCGGACCGTGCGCAGCATCATGATTCCCCGCGGCGACGTCATCTGGCTCGACGCCTCGGACAGTCGCGAGACGGTCTGGAACGCGGTGCGTTCCAGCGGCCACTCGCGTTATCCGGTGTGCCGCGGGCAACTTGACGAACTGCTCGGCATCGTGCTGACCGGCGAACTCGCGGAATGGCTCGGCGACCAGGCATCGGGTGATCTGGCCGCGCGCGTGCGGTCGCCGCTGGTCGTCCACGAGTCCACGCGCATCCTGCGGCTGCTGGATCTGTTCCGCGAATCGAAGATGCATTTTGCGGTGATCGTGGACGAGCACGGATCGATCGAAGGCGTCGTCACGCCGTCCGATATCCTGACCGCGATTACCGGGGAACTGCCGGAGGCGGCGAACGAAGAAGTGCCCGAGGTCGTGGTCCGCGACGACCGCTCCTGGCTGATCGACGGGCGCATGCCGATCGACGATGTGGAACGCACGCTCGCCGTCGGCAACATGCGCTCGGGCGACGATTACACGACGCTCGCCGGCTTCGTGCTCGCGCAGCTCGGTCACCTGCCGACGACCGGCGAAAGCTTTCGCTGGCGCGGTTTGCGCTTCGAGATCGTGGACATGGATGCGCGGCGCATCGACAAGCTGCTGGTCCAGCGCCTGGCGCCGGGCTGACGCATGGCCTGGCAACCACGTCGACCCGGCCGTCACGAGACGCGCAGGTTCCGGGGACTCGACCATCACCTGGTCCGGTGGGGACCGGAGTCCGACGATCCGGTGCTGCTGCTGCACGGATACGCGGACTGCGCGGCGAGCTTCCAGTTCGTCGCGGAAGAGATCGCGCCGACTCTACCGTTGGTCGCGATCGACTGGCGCGGGTTCGGGCTGAGTGCGCGCGCGCCTGGCGGCTACTGGTTTCCGGACTATTACGCCGATCTCGAGCAGTTCATCGACGGGCTCTGCCCACTCGCGCCGGCACGGATCGTCGGCCACAGCATGGGCGCGAATGTCGCGATGATCTATGCGGGGGTACGGCCCGCGCGCGTGCGGCGGCTGGTCAATCTCGAGGGATTCGGCCTGCCGGGCACGGAGCCCCACCAGGCGCCGGCCCGGCTCGGAAAGTGGCTCGACCAGCAGCGCGAAGCGGTGGAGTACGGCGATTACGAGGACGTCGACGAACTCGCTGCGCGCATCGTCAGGCGCAATCCCCGCCTGCCGGCGGAGCGCGCGGCATTCATCGCCGCCGCCTGGAGTGGTCCGCGCGACGGCGGCGGCGTGCGCCTCCTCGCGGATCCTGCGCATCGCATGGTGAATCCCTATCTGTACCGCCGCGAGGAGATGCAGGCCTGCTGGCGGCAGATCGAGGCGCCGGTGCTGCTCGTCATCGGATCGGAATCGGACCTGCTGTCGCGGCTCGGCGCCGAGGGCGGTCCCGAGATGTTCCGGCCACTGATCCGCGATCTGTCCATCGAAGTCGTGGCCGGCGCCGGTCACATGCTGCATCATGAGGAGCCGCGCGCCGTCGCCCGGCTCATCGAGAATTTTCTGGGAAGCGCCTGATGACACGGACCGCGCCATGGCCTCGCGATCTCGTCTGGATGACCCTCGTGGTCGTGCCGGCGCTCGCGCTGTCCGCCGTAAATCCGTACGACTACCTGACCTGGTTCCTCGAGATTTTCCCGGTTGCGGTCGCATTGTCGGTGCTTTACGCGACCGCACGCCGCTACCCGTTGACGCCGCTGCTGTACTGGCTGATCGGCCTGCATTGCCTGGTGCTGATCCTGGGCGCGCATTACACCTATGCGCGGGTGCCGCTCGGATTCTGGATGCAGGACGTGTTCGATTTCACCCGTAATAACTATGACCGCGTCGGGCACATCATGCAGGGCTTCGTGCCAGCGATCGCGGTGCGCGAGATTTACCAGCGTTTCTCGCCGGTCAAGGCGGGCGGCTGGCTCGGGTTCATCACGGTGATGACCTGCCTCGCCATCAGCGCGATGTACGAGTTCCTCGAATGGTGGATTGCGGTTGCCGCGGGAATCGCGGCCACCGACTTCCTGGCCACCCAGGGCGACGTCTGGGACACGCAGTGGGACATGTTCATGGCGGTGTGCGGCGCGACACTGGCGATCCTGACGCTGTCGCGCATTCATGATCGCGCGATCGCGAAACGGGTGGCACGATGAGAGGCCGTTTCCGCGCGTGGCTCAGGCGCACCGTCACCTACAAATGGGCGCGGCGCATCGTCGTCGCCGTGATCGGCGGCAGCATCCTGCTGCTCGGCATCGCGATGGTCGTGCTGCCGGGCCCGGCGATCATCGTGATTCCCGTCGGGCTCGGCGTGCTGGGCCTGGAGTTTGCCTGGGCGCGCTTCTGGCTGCGCCGTTTGCGCACGACGGCGACCGATGTCGTCAACCGCGTGCGGGGCCGGCCCAGGCAGGAACCGCCGCAGTGAGCGGACCGACCCCTCAGTTCGCGAACAGCTGAACCTCGATATCCCGGAACGACTTGAACTCCAGCGCATTGCCGCTGGGATCGAGCAGGAACATCGTCGCCTGCTCGCCGGTCTGGCCGCGGAAGCGGACATGCGGCTCGATCACGAAGCGGACGCCGGCGCTGTGCAGCCGCGCCGCAAGGGATTCCCACTCCGCCATCTCGAGCACGATGCCGAAATGCGGCACCGGCACGTCGTGGCCGTCCACCGGATTGCTGTGCCAGGGTGCGGATCCGGATTGCGCGGCAACGTGGCAGACGAGCTGATGGCCGAAGAAATCGAAGTCGACCCAGTCGCCGGAGCTCCGGCCTTCCGGACAACCCAGCATGCGGCCGTAGAACTCGCGTGACGACGCAAGATCCCTGACCGGAATCGCGAGATGAAATGGCGTCAGCATCGCGCGATCAGCCGGCGAGCTTCGCATCCATCGTGATCTCGGCCTTCAGCACCTTGCTGACCGGGCAGCCGGCCTTCGCCTTGGCAGCGGCCTCGTCGAACTTCGCGCGGTCGGCACCGGGCGCGTTGACGGAGACGTCGAGATGCACTTTGGTGATCGTGAAGCCCGTGTCGAGTTTCTCGAAGGTCACGGTCGCACTTGTGTCGATGCGGGCGGGCACGATCCCGGCTTCGCCGAGGATCATGGACAAGGCCATCGAGAAGCAGCTCGCATGGGCGGCCGCGAGAAGTTCCTCCGGATTCGTGCCGGGCGCGCCTTCGAAGCGCGTGCCGAATGAGTAGGGCGTTTCCGACAGCACCGTGCTTGCGGTCGTCACCGAGCCCTTGCCGTCCTTGAGTCCGCCCTGCCAGACGGCCGATGCCTTGCGCTGCATGCGATTACTCCTTGTTCCTGCGTGCCCGTCTCGTATTGAGATAGTGATGCCAGAGCAGGCGCGCCGCAACCGATCGCCACGGCGCCCAGCTGGCGCTGATCTCACGCTGCCGGTTGCCGTCGGGCCGCGCGCGGAGCCTCAGGACTTCGTGCAGCGCCACCGCGAGCGCAAGATCCCCGGTCGGCCAGATATCCGGCCGTCGCAGCGCCATCAGATAGTAGATATCGACGCTCCATGGTCCGATGCCGCGCAGGGCCAGCAGCAGAGCGCGCCCGTCGTCGTCGGGCGCGCGGGCGATGTCGGACAGTCGCAGGCTGCCTGCGAGCGTCGCGCGCGCGAGCTCATGGCAGTAGGACGCTTTCTGGCGCGTCAGCCCGAGACGATGCAGCCCCATGACGCCACGACCCGAGACGGTTTCCGGCGTCATGCCGCCGAGGTGCGCGCGCACGCGCCGGAACAGGCTCCGCGCCGCGACGATCGACACCTGCTGTTCCAGCACGATGTGAACCAGCGTCTCGAAGCCGGGCCGCCGTGCCCACATCGGTGGCAGGCCGTTTCGAGCGAGCAGCGAACGCAGGCGCGGATCGCGCCGCGCGAGCGCGCGTGCGCCCGTGGCGAGCGTCGCCCGAGTCAATGCGCGGGGCGGCATCACGGATCGCGCAGTCGGAGGTCGAAGTGGTGGCCGCTGAGCGTGAGCCCCTCACGCAGGTAGAACGCGTGCGCACGCTTGCGCTGCACGCCGGAGTCGAGATGAAAAGCGGCGCAACCCGTCTCGACCGCAAGCGCACGCAGCCACGCAAGCAGTTCACGGCCATGGCCTTTCGAACGTTCGGCGTCCGCCGTCACCAGGTCATCGACGTAGAGATGCTTGCCATAGAACAGGTTGGTCGAGATGCGGTAACCGGCGACCGCCACGACGCGACCGCCGTCGCTGATGAACGCGAGCCGGAATCCGTCCGGTTCCATGGAGCGCACGAGCGGGACGAAGGATCCGCGGTTCAGGTGCGGCCGGAGCTCCGCCATGACGTCGAAGCAGTCGGCGATGTCTGCGTCGGTGACGGCGTGTCGCGGCCTGTTCATCGGATCGCGAGCCCTTCGGCAAGCCGGGCATACAGCACACTGTCTATCAGCTGCCCATCCTTGAACACGCTCCGGCGCAACAGGCCCTCGCGTGTGAAGCCGCATTTTTCCAGCACCCGCATCGATGCCGGATTCCAGGCGTATACCGGCGCTTCCAGCCGCACGAATCCTAGGCGGGTCAATGCGTGAACCGCGACGGTCCGCACGGCGGCCGTCATGATGCCACGGCCCCAGAGGGGTTCGCCGAGCCAGTAGCCGATGTGCGCCTGTTTCGCGTGCACGTCCGCCCCCGGCACCAGTCCGATGCCGCCGACGGCCTGTGCGTCCACCTCAATCGCCCAGCCGGTACGAGCGGGCGAGCTGCGATTGAGTGCGAACCACGCGTCCGCGTCGGCGTCCGTATACGGATGCGGAAACCGGTCCTTCAGGTTGCGCCAGACATTGCGATTATTGGCGAAGCGCAGCAACGCATTGCGATCGCCTTCGCGCCACGGTCGGACGAGGCATTGGCCGCAGTCGAGGAGCACTTCAGCGCCGAACCGGGTCGTCATATTCGCCCAGCACCGCTTCGTGTGCCGTCAGCCCCCCGCAAGCCCGGTCGAGCGACGCGTATTGTTCGGCAAACCGCGCGTGAAACGAGCGGTATGCATCGGCGGTCGCCCAGCGGTCGATCGTGAGATAGTGCAAGGCATCATTGCGGTCGTGCAGCAGCTCGGTGCCAAGATAGCCTTCTGCGCACCGGAACAGCGCGGCCCAGGCACCCGCGGGTCCATAATGTTCTTCGAACTCCGTGCGCCGATCGGCGTGGACGCGAAATTCCCAGACAGTGACGTAGCCGCCCATCAGACGCGCCCGGCCCTCGTCAAGCGACTGACTCCCTGCCAGGATGGTGTCGAGCACCAGCAGCTTCTGCAGTTCCGCACGATGCCTGCCGTTATCCTTTGCACAGAGATTGAGTTGCACCGTACCGACGACCTCACCGCCGGACTCCGCGATCCATAGCACCAGCCCTTCGCCGGGCGATGCCAGCGCCTGCGTCCAGTACCTGAGCGCAGTCTCCCGCGACAAGGGCGCGAGAAAACCGACGGAAGCGCCGTCATGGACGGCGTCGATCAGCAGGGCGCAGAGGCCGTCAATGGCGCCGGGTTCGGCGGACTCGATTCGGCGGATGGTGGCCATGCCGGTGCGCATTCTAACGCAAGCATCGATCAGTGCCGCGTGCAGGATTCGACCGCCTGTCGCTCGAAATAATTGTCGTGGTAGACATGGCGGCCGGTGAGCAGCTGCCACGCGCTGGAAGCGAAATAGGCGGGCAGGAAGAATGGTCCCCACCGCTCGTACTGACGGACGTGCGCCTGCTCGTGCTCCCGTGCGCCGGCCAGCGCAGCGGCGCTGGTGCCGAGGATGACATGGCCGAAGGTGACAGCCTGGAATCGAACGGGCTGCATCCGCGAAGCAAACAGCAGGCCGATCGCGCCGCCGGAGAACTCTAACGTGCCGTGAATTCGGCTCGCTGCCGCCCCGAACGCCAGCATCACCAGTCCCGCGCCGAGGCCGAGCATCGTATTGGGTCCGGCCCAGACGTAAGCGGCGAGCCGGTGGGCCAGGCTCACCACCATCCAAGCAGCTTCCACCAGGCGAGGCCGATCGTGCCCCAGATCGTCACCGTCACGACCGAGATCAGGAAACCGATGCGCCACCATTCGCCCTGCGTGACATAGCGGGCGCCGAAGTAAATGGGGGCGGGCGTCGTCCCGTAGTGCGTCAGCGAAGCCGACAGATTCGACAGGTAGGCCAGGCCGAGCACGGCTAGCACGGGCGGTGTGCCTGCCGCGATCATGACGATCAGGAACGGGATGAACATCGCGGTGACGTGGGCCGTGATGCTGGCAAACGCGTAGTGCGCGTAACAATAGATCAGCAGCAGGACCGCGACCGCCGCGCCCCAGTCCCAGCCGACGGTCATGCCGGCGGAAAGTTCAGCGAACTGCGTGGTGATGCCGCTGGCGCCGAGAACCGAGGCCATATGGATCAGGCCGCCATACCAGATGAAGGTGTCCCATGCCTGGCGGTCGGACAGGACGTCTTCCCACGCGAGCACGCGCGAGACCAGCAGCAGGCCGACGCCGAGGAATGCAATTACGATGTAGTTGATGCCGTGCAGCGCCGTCGTCATCCACAGGCCGGCGATCAGTGCGAACAGAAACAGCGTGATGCGCTCGTCGCGCTGCATGGTGCCCATCCGTTCGAGCTCGGCATTGGCAAGTTCCGCCGCCTCGGGCGTGTGCTTGACGCTCGGCGGATAGATCCGGTAGATGAGATACACGACGACGAGCAGACCGACGATGCCGGGCACGATGCTGCCGAGCAGCCAGCTCGCATAGGTCAATTCGACGCCGCCCGCCGACAGTGCGAATCTTGCGATGATCACATTCGACGCCTGGCCGGTCAGGAACATCGCGCAGGCGACGATGTCGCCCTGGTAGACGGCCTTCATCAGGAAGGCACCGAGGCGTTTGCGGGTATCGCCCGGCTTTGAATCGTAGGCCTCGGCGATGCTGCGCGCAATCGGAAAGACGATGCCGCCGGCGCGAGCGCTGTTCGACGGCACGATCGAGGCGAGCACGACGTCGGTCGCGACCAGCGAATAGGCGAGACCGAGTGAGCGCTTGCCGAGCAGGCGGATGAACAGGAATGCGATGCGCCGACCGAGGCCGGTCTTGATGATCGCGCGCGAGATCATGAAGGCACAGAGCACCAGCCAGACGATCGGGTCGGAGTACCCCTGCAGCGCTTGCAGCGGCGTCATGATCCCGGTGACTGCGATGGCGCAGATCGCGAGGAACACGATGGAACCCATCGGCGCCGGCCGCACCACGGAAGCGACGATGGTTGCGGCGAAAATCGCGAGCAGCTGCCAGTCCTCGGACCGGATGCCGGCCGGCGTGCCGGCGAGGAGAATTGCCCCCGCGACGCCGAGGACCACGGCCCAGCGCCACAAAGTTTGTTGCGGCTGATCGCCCGCTGCGGCGCTCACCCGGACGAGTCCGTCCGCCGCAAATTGATCAGAATAATCACGGACATGGAATTCGTCAGCCGTGTCCTACGTCAAGATCGGATCCGGTGGGGCATCATAACGACGCTGCCCCGCCATTGCGCAGTCCGTCAAGAACGATATTGAAGCGTAACCATTCGATGACCAAAAACCGGGAAAAGGCCTCGACCGGTATCGCCGGCCTGGACAGCGTCCTGAATGGCGGGCTCGCGCGCGCTCGGACGTTCCTGCTGGAAGGAGCGCCCGGGACCGGCAAGACGACGATTGCGCTGCAGTTCCTCATGGAAGGAGCGCGCGCGAAAGAGCGCGGACTGTACATCACGCTGTCGGAGACCGAGGAGGAGTTACGGGCCACCGCCGATTCGCACGGATGGCGGCTCGAAGGCATGGACATATTCGAGCTGCTGCCGCCCGAGAGCCTGCTGAGCGAGGAGCAGCAGCAGAGCCTGCTGTACTCGTCGGACCTCGAACTCGGCGAGACGACCCGCCAGATCTTCGCGGAGTTCGAGCGCGTGCGCCCCGATTGCGTCGTGCTCGACAGCCTGTCGGAAATACGGCTGCTGGCGGAAAGCGCGCTGCGCTACCGCCGGCAGATCCTGGCGATGAAGCATTATTTTGCGAAGCGGAACACGACCGTGCTGCTGCTCGACGACCTGACCACGGAGATCAACGACAAGGCGGTGCACAGCATTGCGCATGGCGTAATCCAGCTGGAGGAGCTGGCGCCGGACTTCGGCCCGGAGCGGCGCCGGCTGCGCGTGCTGAAGTACCGTGGCAACCGCTTCCGGGGCGGTTACCATGATTTCGTCATCGAGACGGGCGTGGTTCGGGTGTACCCGCGGCTGGTTGCCTCGGAACACAGCAGGAACTTCAGTCGCAACACGCAGCCTGCATCGAGTCCGGAGCTCAGCGCGCTGCTCGGCGGCGGCGTCGAACGCGGCTCGAGCGTCCTGCTGATGGGTCCGGCCGGTGCCGGCAAGTCGTTTCTCGCGCTCAGCTTCATCGCCAGCGCTGCCGCGCGCGGCGAGCGTTCCGCGATGTTCATCTTCGACGAGGAGCGCGGACTGCTGGTTGAGCGCTCGAAGGGACTTGGAGTCGATATTGCGGGCCTGGAGAAATCAGGGTTGCTGACGCTGATCCAGGTGGATGCGGCTCAGCTGACGCCGGGCGAATTCTCGGCACTGGTCCGTCAATGCGTCGAACGCGACGGCGCACACTGTATCGTGATCGACAGCCTGAATGGCTATCAGACGTCGATGCCCGAAGAGCGCGCGCTGATGCTGCACATCCATGAACTGCTGCAGTACTGCAACCGCATGGGCGCGACCACCTTCCTGTCCGTCGCGCAGCACGGCCTGCTCGGCGATGTCAGGGCGCCGGTCGACGTGACCTATCTCGCCGACACGGTTATCCTTCTTCGGTATTTCGAGGCGATGGGCGAGGTCCGCCGCGCCATTTCCGTCGTCAAGAAGCGCACCAGTTCGCATGAGAACACCATCCGCGAATACTGGCTGGACAGTCGCGGCCTGACACTCGGCGAGCCGCTCAGCAACTTTCACGGCGTGCTGCACGGCACGCCGACACTCGTGGGCGGGGACCTGCGATTGCGCCGGCGCAGGCCATGATCCCGTACCTGTCGCAACGCGCGCTCATCCTCGCGCCGATCGGTCGCGACGCCGAGGTCGCCGCGTCGATGCTGGCCGAGGCCACCATCAGGAGCGAGATCTGCCGCTCGCTGCCGGAACTGGTCCGGGGACTTGCGGACGGCGCCGGCTTTGCCATCGTGACCGAGGAAGCGCTCCATACCGCAGACCTGTACCCGCTCGCCCAATGGATCGGGGCGCAGCCGGAGTGGTCGGATTTCCCGTTCGTGCTGTTGACGCGGCGCCAAGGCGGCATCGAACGCAATCCGACGGCCATCCGCCTGCTCCAGACGCTCGGCAATGTCACTTTCCTCGAACGTCCTTTCCATCCGACGACGCTTATCAGCCTGGCGCGGGCCGCGTTGCGGGGCCGCGATCGCCAGTACGAGGCGCGCGCGCGTCTCGCGATGCTGGCCGACCTGAATGCGACCCTCGAAGCGCGCGTCAGCGCGGCGATCGCAGAGCGGAAGATCCTGGCCGACATCGTCGAGACGACGGACACCCTCGTGCAGGTCGTCGATCGGGACTTCCGTTTCATCGCCATCAACCGGGCGAGCACGGACGAGTTCGCGCGCATATTCGGCAGCCGGCCCCAGGTCGGCGATTCTCTGCTCGATGTGCTGGCCGGCTATCCGCAATACCAGGCAGCGTTGCAAACGCTCTGGAGCCGCGCTCTGGCCGGAGAAGAATTCACGGAGGTCGCCGCGGTCGGCGATCCCGCCCGGGGCCAGCGTCACTACGAGATGAAGTTCGGCACTCTCTGCGACCGCGACGGCCGGCGCATCGGCGCGTTCCAGTTCGCCCATGACGTGACCCAGCGTCTGCAGGACCAGGAACACCTGGCGCAGACGGAAACTGCGTTGCGCCAGGCCCAGAAAATGGAGGCGGTCGGCCAGCTGACGGGCGGCGTCGCGCACGATTTCAACAATCTGCTGATGGCATTCCTGAGCGGCTTGCGGATGCTGGAACGGCCGATGGACCCGGAACGCCGCCAGCGCATCGTCGACAGCATGCAACAGGCGATCGAGCGCGGCACCGCGCTGACGCGTCAGCTCCTCGCATTTTCGCGCCGCCAGCCGCTGGAGGCGCAGACCGTGGATCTGGAAACCCGGTTGATCGGGATGCGCGAAATACTGCAGCGATCGCTGCGCGGCGACGTGCAGGTCGAGATGGCTTTCGAGGACGACATCTGGCCGATTGAGGTCGATCCGGGCGAGCTCGAGCTCGCCATTCTGAATATCTGCGTCAACGCACGCGATGCGATGCCCGATGGCGGGACTATCCGGATTACCGCGCGCAATGCGGGGAAGAAGGTGGGGATCGCGGTGACGGACAGCGGCGTCGGCATGCCCGCGGAGGTCCAGTCCCATGTATTCGAGCCATTTTATACGACCAAGGAAGTCGGCAAGGGATCGGGCCTCGGCCTCGCCCAGGTCTACGCCTTCGTGACGCGGTCCAGGGGAAGTGCCACGGTGGCGAGCGAGGTCGGACGCGGCACCACGGTGGCGCTCTTGTTCCCGCGGTCCTATAAACCGGTCGCGACCTATGAACCGAAGCGCAAACCGGATGAAGATGGAACGGTGGCGGCGAGCAATGGGGGCCCCAGCCGGCACGTACTGCTGGTGGAGGACGATCGAACGGTCGCAGAGCTGACGAAAGAAGTGCTCGAAAGCATCGGTCATTCCGCAACGCATGTGGCTTCAGCTGATGCGGCGCTTGGACTGCTCGCATCCGGTCGCGAAATCGATGTCGTACTGACCGACGTGATGATGCCCGGCGGCATGAGCGGCGTGGACCTGGCGCGTGAGATCCGCAGGCGGCGGTCGGACCTGCCAGTGGTGCTCGCGACCGGTTATATCGAGGTTGCGCGCGGCGCTATCGCCGAGGGATTCCAGGTCCTCGTGAAGCCGTATCAACCCGAGACTCTGGCGCGGACGCTGGCATCGCTGTTCGAAACGCGGGAATCTGCGTGATGTCGGATACGCCCGGTGGCAGCTTGCATGGCGATGATTCGCGATCGGAATTGCGGGACCTGAGGGTGCTGCTGCTCGAGGACAGCGAGCTGATCGCGATGCACATGGAGGAGATGCTGACCGATGCCGGCTGCAATGTCGTCGCCACGCTGGACACGGTCGCCGGCGGGCTGGATTTCATACGAAGCAATCCCGTGGACGCGGCCGTGCTCGACGTCAATCTGCGCGGCGAGAAAGTGTTTGGCGTTGCTGCGGACCTGAAGTCGCGCGGCATACCCTTCGTATTTTCGACCGGCGCCGGCGAGCGGTTCATACCGCCTGAGTTCGATGCGGCGCCGCACCTGTCGAAGCCGTTCGAAGCCGAAGAACTATGGATCGCTCTGGCGCGGGCACGCCGCGCGGTCGCTGTTACCAGTACTTCGGATATTTCCCCTCGCGCGTGATGTTGTTGTAGACGAGCGCCACCGCCACGACGACCAGCGCGCCGATCAACGTCGGGAACAGCAGGAAGTCCCAGCCCGGCTGCGCAAGATAGGCAATCACCGGGTTGGAGCCGGCGGGCGGATGCACCGTGCGCGTGAACATCATGAGCGCGATGGCGGTGCCGACGGCGGCCGCGACCGACCACCAGTGCGGGCCGAATGCGTAGAGGAATGCCAGCCCGACCAGGGAACTCAGGAAGTGGCCCGCGATGACATTGCGTGGCTGGGCGAATGGCAGGTCGGGAAAGCCGAATACCAGCACGCAGGACGCGCCGAATGAGCCGAGCAGCAGTGCCGCGGCCAGATGATCGGTCAGCAGCGCGAGCCCGGAGATCGCGATGAAACCGCCGAGCCAGGCGAAGGCGATGGAACGGCCACCTGGCTGCGCGGGCAGCGCCGAGCCGTCACCCTTGATCTTGCTGAGTAATGTCACCTGTTCCCCCCGGAAGTAATCATGTAAACGAAGCTTAGCGACCCTCGAACAGCCTCCACGCGATCAGGACTCCCATCGCGCAACAGGCGAGTATCCAGCCAAAGAGGCGCATCTGCGATCCGCGATCGGTAAACAGATTCTGCCGGATCAACGGCCCCCGCAGCGTCAGGCGACCTGCGAGCGGGTTCACCTCGGGTCGCAGATGCCGGTACGAATGCAGGAAGCACAGCACACATGCGAGCCCGAAACCGGCAAAGGGCAACCAGATATACCAAGGCATGGGTCAGCGGTTCTCGATGCTGAATCGCAGCGCCTGGATCTTCGGTGGATGAGTCGGCGCTAGCAGCAGTGTGCCTTCGAGTTCCGCTCGCGCGCATTTCCAGGTGAAGCGACCGGTGAGCGTGCCAGTGGCGACAATTGGCGCATCCGTGCGGCAGGCGCCGGCTTCACCCTCGAGCCGTGTGAACTCGCGCGTCCAGCTTTCCTTCGAACGATCCATCAGGAAATTCATCGCGAGCAACTCCCGGCCGGGGCCGATCCCGCCGGCTTCATACATTGCGCCGGCTGCGCGATAGGCCTGCGCCAGCACCTCGCTGACCGCAAGCACCCGGCCGGTGAGCCAGCCGCCCTCGTGAAGTTCCATCGCCGCGTCCCAGACTGCGCCGGAAGGACCTGAATACGTCCGGTTGGTGAAGGCGAAGAGGCCGACGCCATGGTCCGGCAGCAGCATCAGATAGGAGCCATAGCCCGGATAGCCGCCGCTGTGCGAGACGACGAGTCCCACATCGCAGTCCATCGCGACGCGCATGCCCATGCCGTAGGTTGCAGACTGCGAGCAATTGTTGCTGTTGGTGCCGGGCCGGCGGCTCAATTGCGGGAAGTTGAGGCCCTGCGCGAGTTCGCGCACGGACGAACGCCGCACCGGGCCTTGCTCCGGGACATCGCGGGCGGGCCAGGCAGAGAGCAGATAGCGGGTCCAGCGAGCGTAGTCATTCGCGCTCGTCTGCACGCCACCCATCGCACCGAACGTGCCATGCGCCAGGTCCGGTTCGCGTGCAAAGGCTTCGTGCTCCCAGCGATAGCCGATCGCGCGCTTCGCCAGCGGCGATTCGGCTATCTCATAGCCGGTCGCCGTCATGCCGAGCGGGCGCATGATCTCCCGTTCGATGAAGTCCTTATACGGCCGACCGGACACCTTCGTGACGATCCGGCCGAGCAGCGCGTAGCCGAAGTTCGAGTATTCGTAGGCGGTGCCGGGCGTGCGGGTAAACGGCACGCCATCGCGCAGCATCTGCGTGAAGTCCGCTTCGGACAGTTCCTGCTGTCGGTCGCCCCAGGGATCGTCGGTGACGAAGCCGCCGACATGGCTCAGCAGGTCACGCACGCGGATGCGCGGAGAGTCGGTGGTCGGGTAGCGCCAGCTGCGCATTTCCGGCACGTAGGCCTCGGCCGGTGTATCGAGCTCGAGTTTTCCTTGGTCCCGGAGTTTCAGGATGGCGAGCGCCGTAAAGGCCTTCGACATCGAGGCAATTCGAAACAGGCTGTCGGCGTCGACCGGGCGTTTCGAGTCCAGGTCCTGCACGCCCATCGCGCGGACATGGACCAGCCTGCCGTCGCGCACGATGCCGTAGACCAGCCCGGGAACGTGGGCTTCCTGCTGGAATCTGGCGAAATGCGCGTCGATGGCGGGAATCAGCCGCTCGAGCGGCACCGACGCTGTTGGCGCTGCACGAGGCGTCGCGCCGATTGCAATCGGCGCAAGGCAGAGCAGCAAAGCACATGCGCCGAATCTGGATACATGCATGCCTGGTTCCGCCCGCGATCTCGCGAAGGCGCACTCCGGACGGTCGGCAACGGGCAGCAGGATGACGCGCATTGCCGCTACATTGTAGCGGCTGGGACCCGCATGCGTGCTGCATGCTCCTTGCATATGTCGAACTGCCTGGAGGCGTGGAAGCCGGCAGCTGCAGACTTGCAGTACTCGGCGACGTAACCGCGAACCGCGGTGATCGCTTCGCGCATCTTCTCGCTCGCGGGGAGTGAGGCGCCGTTCGCGTCGTCCTCCAGCGTCGAGTACTGTGACCAGGCAGCAGCGCCCATCCCGCGCCGCGCTTCGTCGACGCGTCCAGTGGACAACAGCACGTCATTCCTCAAATGCCGGCGCATGGTGTCGTCCGTCGTCTGGAACGCGAGGTCACGATATTGCGCCAGCGCCTGATCGGCCCCGTGAATGCTGCCAAACCAGTAGAAGGCGGCGGCAATACCGAGGCCCGCGATACTGGCGTAAATGCTCGAACGAAGTCTCGATGGGCGCGACATCAGGGGTTACCCATGCGGTTGAGCTGCAGCCGCCATCAGCAGTCCGCCGACGAGACCGGCATACGCCAGCGAAACCTGGAGTCGCATCGTCAAATCGTACGCTTATTGGAGCCGGCGCACGGCTGCATTAAGGAGAGCTCGGGAATAGAGTCTGTGAAATCCCAGTAGTGCCCGGAAGGCGAAACCCAAGCCGGTTTTGCGCGAACCGCGGGCTGCAACTGGAACCACGGCGGAGCCGAAATACAAGCACGTCCCGGAAGTCATGAGCCAGGATCTCGTGCGCCCCTGGAAGTCGCACAGCAGCAGCTGGTCCGGCGCGCGTGCCTCGACGCCCCACGCCGCGAAAGTACCTCGTTGACCTGTGGCCAGCTCTCTTGCCTGCTGGTCAGTGGAGGGCCGCGCCACGAGCAGCTTCAGGATCAGCCGCTCCAGCTTGAACACGTCGCTCGTATAAAAAGCCTCGACGTACTCCGCCTGGGCCACGGGCCGCGACACTTCCGTCACGTAACAATCCGTGTACGAGCCGTCGCCCCGGTATCGGGCGAGCAGGGCGTCGGCGGGCAGTTCGCATGCGCGGATGGCTTGGCGCTGTTTCAGGCGGTCACCCGGATGGCACGCGGGTGCTGTGAAGGAAATGGATGCGCCAGGCGCCATCCGCCTTGCGAAGCACGGCGGATTCCAGCCAGCTCACATTCTTCTTGCCGGAGGCGTCGTCGATGGAGCCGCCGCAAAAAGCATTCTTGATGCGAATGCCGACATGTTACTCGTCACCTTGAACAGGCGATTCCTGAAGCAACCGGCCATCTTGGCCCATATTGCCCTGTGCCGCGGCCTGATGCACGCCTGGCGTCGGCGGATTCTGACAGCAGAGCCGTCGATCCCTGAACTGAGTCCGTCCGCGCTTAGGCGTAGCATGCTTGCTCACGAAAATGCAGGCAGGAGCAGGCATGGGATTGCTTGACAGGATTCTCGCAAAACTGGGCATCGGCAGGAAGGCCGACGCTCCCAGACCGGCGCCACCGCGCGGCCGCGCGCAAAGAACTCGCCACTGAACTCGATTGCCCGCCAGAACTGATGGGAGATTCGGCGAAGATGAACATCTGGCTGCACAAGACCGTACTTGCCCGGATCGCAGCCAACGGCGGCAATGTTCCGAGGAATCTGCTGGACTGAACCGATCACGCAGACGCAAATATCAGGGTTCAAAAAAGGAGAAGGGAAAATGGAATGGCTCATCACGTTGATCATCGGCGGCATCGTCGGCTGGCTGGCCAGCATCATCATGAAGACCAATGCCCAGATGGGCCTGATCGCCAATGTGCTTATCGGCATCGTAGGTTCGCTGCTGGGCTACTGGCTGGCGGGCATGATGGGTATCGACACCACGGGCGGCATCCTGCGCTTTGTGGTGGCGGTGGTAGGGGCGATCCTGCTGATCGTCATCCTGCGCGCATTGGGCGTTTTCAAGAACGCCTGACACAGCAGCCGTCGCGGCTGTTGAGACTCAGCCGGCCCCCGCGCTCCCCGATTCAGTTCCGGGGCGCGGGGATCGGCGCGAGTCGTCATTCGGCGTGCTTAACCGGCGCCTGTCTTGTGCGCCGCTCGAGACTCGACTTGGGCCAGTACTCTGAGGCTTTGTAGTACTGAGGCACTGCTGGTGCGCCCGGCGGCAGGCGGTCCGGTTCATCGAGGGTACCGACCCGCACGAAGCGGACGGCATCGCCGCTGCCACCGTAGTTGCTCCAGACGGCGATGCGACACCGCGGTCAGCGGGAAATCACCTGCGTACGATGCGCCGGTTTCGCGCTGGCACCAACGGCAATGACAGTCACCGGGCTGCACATCACCTTGCCGCGATAGCGTCGACTTCGACGAACCAGGCCGGATCCACCAGTTGCGACACGAAGACGGCTGTCGAGGCGGGTCGATGAGAGCCCAGATGCTTCAGCCGTGCTGCGCGGACGGCATTACCGTCCTGCCCGGCGACCATGAACGTTGTCAGCTTGACGATGCTGGTGGCATCCAGCCCGTGTGCCTTCAACAAGGCAACGATGTTGGCAAACACCTGGTCCGCCTGTTCCGCCAGCGTGGCAGGGGTGGAACCATCGGGTCGTACACCCACCTGTCCGGAAAGAAAAATCAGTGCCGCGCCTTGGGCAACAGACACCGTGTGGCTATAGAGGCCGAGGGGTGCATGTACGCCGGTGGGATTTGAGCGGTCGATCGCCATCAGTCCGGTCCTCGCCGTATCTGAACCGCGCCGATCGCCATGCAGATCAGTGAGGGCCAGAACGTCAGGAAAGCCAGGAGGCCCGGGCCGATAGGGTTTGGATTGGGATCGGGCCACAGACCAATGCTCGCGAGGAGAATGATGCCCAGGAGCGGGCCACAACCCAGCACGAACATCCAGAAGCCAATCTTGAACAGGCGGTTTCTGAGATAGCGTGACATGATTGATATTACCGACTGCGGCGCACCGCGTACAGAAAGCGGGCATAGCCGATTTCGGCGGCGTTCTTGGTCAGTTCGATGTTGACCCAGGAAACGACATCGCCGAATGGCCGCGCCTGAAACGGCCACCGGGTACGGGCGGTCGAGCGCAGTTCATCGTCCGTGACGGTGGTGATGACCTGGCGCCACTGCTGTTCGAGGTTGCCGATCCAGCCACGAGTCGAGTCAGCGTCACCGGGCCAATGAATCTGCTGCCGCGACAGCTTTCCCTGTCCAGTGCAGTTGTCCAGGGCCATGGACCACCAGAAACCGATATGCCACGACAGCCAGGCAATGCTTGGCGGGCCCAGGTCGTACCCCTCGTGTTCCGGCCATTGCGCAATCCACAGTCCGTCTGGCCGTCGCTCGACATGCAGTCCAACGGCAGCGGGTCGCCAGAGGCATTCTTCGGTCGTGAGCCCGGCCAGGTGATATGAGCAGAGCTTCCACGCGATGTCGAACTGGCGAATCAGATGATCGCGCATCGCACTAGTCCGCGTCCTCGGGAGCCGCGAACCCCTGACTGTAGATTCCGGACCGATCAAAACAGCAGATGCGTCGCTTTCCGGTCGCGAGCATTTCGCGGGCATTGACGATCCGACGTACGCGAGTCTCCGGCCGCTTGGTGGACGTGATCCAGTGGATCCAGTCTCTGCGCGCAATGGGCGTGATGTCGGACCACACTGCCCGCGCCTTCGGTGCGGCGGCGAGCGCCTTGCGCAGATCCGGCGGCGTCCTGGGCTCGGACTCCTTTCCTGCGGACATGATCTCGAGCGTGACGATGTCCCCCACCTGTGCGCCTGCCCCTTCGCGCAACTTCCGGTTCACCTTAAGCCAATGGCTTCGTTGACCATCCGGCGCGAGTTCAGCTCGAAAGGCGTGGTCATTGAGGGTGCCTTCGACTGTGGTCGTGCTTCGCGTGCGGAGTTTTGCACTGACGTTCTTCGGCAGGACCAGAAAGCACCACGACGCGCCATTCGGGGCCGCGGGCCGTAAGAGTCTTGCTTTGAATCGGATTCTCGCAGGGGTGTTTTTCATTCGAGCTCAATGAACTCCCTGACCGTCAATCGCCTGGCGCTGTCGCCGCCTTCTATACCAGGCCAGAACCAGCGCCAGGAGCAAAATCGCGCCAACCGTCGGGAAGGCTTCGTGCTCGGATAGCAATCGACCCAGGCCCATGGGCGCCACAGTACCCGGGCCGTGGCCCCATCGTGAGTGAACGACGACGGAAGTCACCAGGCATATGACGCCCAGCGCAAGCGCACTATTCATAAGGCGGTGCGACAACAGCGCTCTCCAGATGAGTCCATCAGGTTCCGGTTGCGGATCCCTCCTGACCAGGCCGAGAACACCGGTCGGGACGGCAACTGCTGCAGCCGCTAGCGCAACGATCATCGTAAACGCGTAGAAAAATTCCACTTCATCTCCGGTGCCATAGCCAGGCAGCAGCCGCGACAACCTCAAACCAGATCGTGAAGCTCATGGTGACAGTGTGCGCGTCGAAAGGCGCTCGTGAATAGTGAAGCGGGCCATCGAATCCGAAGGCGGCGTATAGCCCGATGGTCAACAGGCCTGTACTGGACCAGCCGCGGAGGTATAGGGCGAACCCGGTTGCGCCGATGGCCGCAGAGCCTAGCCAGGAGAAGTTGACGTGAGATCGAGTCAGCCAAGGTGGCAGTACCCGCACATGACGGGGCGAGGCCCGGTAGCGTGCTCCAAGCTCTGGAAAATCCATCAGCGCTTGGGCACGTTCGTAAATGCCATCGACTGTTTCCGCTGCAGCTCGCGGATTGTCGGTGGCAATGTAATCGTAGATGTCCCGGAGCCAGCCCTGGGCTTCGACAGTCCAGCTTATCCGCGCCATTTCCGGATGCGCCGGCCCATCTCTTCATTGGAAATGCTACGGTCGGCGTCAGCATCGGCAAGGCCGCGCTGTACCATAACGTGGAACGCCAATTCGCGGATAATCTCCTCGCCCGAGCTGTCCGCAGGCTGCTGCTGAATCAATTCGACGAGCTCTTCCTTGGCTTTGGACATCGCCTTTACCTCTTCGCTAAGAGGTAGTGTGCCACGACGTCAATCCTGGGCAAGACTGGCATCTAACGCTCCCGATCAGCGGCGGCGCGCAGTCGGTGCGCCGCTTGCTGATTGCAGCCTGTCCGAACCGCTAGCAGTTCTTGCAAGCGGCGTGACGATTAACGACGACCGCTGCATCGCATAGTTAGATTTTCCTGACCCGGAGCGTCATGCAACCTCGAGCAAAGCGTGCGGGTTGCGCTCAGCGACCAGCAACAACGTCCGGGCGGCACCAGAAGGCGCGCGCCGCCCCTGTTCCCAATCCTGAAGGGTTCGTACCGAGACACCCAGCAGGGTGGCAAACCGCGACTGGGACAGGCCAACACTTTCACGGATCTTTGCTACATCCGGGACGTTGATGACGCGGCCATAGTTGCCACGCTTGAGCTCCCGCAGCCCGTCGCGGATCTCGAGGCCAATGTTGCGATTACGCTTACCCATCGCCAAGTTCCTCTCGAATCTCTTTCAGCACATGGGCGGGAATGGAGTCGGCCACATTCTTCGGGTACATGGTCAGCATCCAGATAACGCCCTTCGGTCGCCGTACGTAGTAGATCACCCGATATCCGCCGCGCTTGCCGCGTCCCGGAGCCGCCCAGCGTAGTTTGCGCACGCCGCCGGTTCCGGCAATGACTGGCCCCAGTTCAGGATTGGCCACCGGCGCCATCTGCAATTCGGTGTACTGCTCGTCGGAAAGGTACTCCAGGACCAGGCGAGTGAAGAGCCGGGTCTCGATAAAAGCAAACACCGACGCAGTATACGGCAATGCCGTATAGCGTCAAGATTGCACTTTCCGGAAAGGAAAATCTAACGTCCGCGTTGAGCGGGCCGCGCGAAACTGTTCCAGCGCCCCGCAGGCGTAAAATCTCTCCGCGCGCCTGCGGCGCGCCACCCGCGATCTCTCACGGACCGCTCCAACGCGTAGTTAGACGTCAGACCGCCCACTCCATTTTCAAACGCTTACGTTCCGCCGCGCAATCGCGCAAGTAGAGATTGATCAGATTTTGATAAGGGATGCCTGCCCGGGCGGCCATGCCCTTGAAGTAAACGATTGTTCCCTCGTCGAGACGAATCGTTACCTGGCGTTTGGCCTTCTTGATGTAGGGATTCGGCTTGGATTTCGAGAAGTCGTAATGTTTTTTCATGGCAGGTACTGCGCGTATTGCGCCCTTTCAGATGGATCCGCTCTTCGAGCGGAGAGGATGCAAACAATATTCTCTTCGTCAAAGTGGCAATGGCAGACGACCAGGATGTTCAGTTTGATGCTCATGCCGAGAAGGATATAGCGCTCCTCCAGGTCAGTATGCTCCGGGTCAACTATTACCCGAGCAAAGTCATCGAAAAAGGCCGTCTTGGGCTCTTCAAAGGCAACTCCGTGCTTTTTCTGGTTTGCCTCGTCCTTGGCCGGATCCCATTCGAAGCGGAGGTCATCCATACATACAGTGTACGTACAACGTAGGCATGGTCAAGTCTGACGTCTAACGTCCGCGTTGAGCGGGCCGCGCGAGGCCGTTCCAGCGCGCCGCGACCGTAAAATCTCTCTGCACGCGAGCGGCGCGCCACCCGCAATCTTTCACGGACCGCGCCAACGCATAGTTAGGCGTCACGTTCGTGCACCATGATGGAGTGAATGTCTGCAACACGGCGCATTGAAATTCCGTCTACTTGCTCCACGGCAAGTGGGTGCTCAGTTGGCTCCAATTCAATCAGAGGACGAATACCGTCGTCCCGAAGGTGAACCTTGCACTTAAGATTCATTGTATCGGGATAAGGTTTTAGCCATGCGTCAAGCCAGCCAAAGAACGGTCCAACGTGTGAGCGCTTTGGCTGTCCAAAGACAGCCGCCCAGGCGTCGTAGCTGGCTTTGCTAAGAGATACCCAAACGCCCCAGACCAAGGGGTCGCCTTGATCGTGGACTGGGATTTCGAGACAGCCGCGAACAAAGAAATGCTCATCATCGATAATGCAGTTGTCCGTGCCGAGCGTGCAGCGACTGTCGCGCTCTGTCTCAGGCAAGGCGTAATAGCTGAGCGGAGCCTTGGCCCCGAAAGTGGGGATGCCTTCGTGCGTCTTGCCACAAGTACTGCAAACAATTGCAAGGGACACAAGTGACGCCTAACGTCCGCGATCAGCGGCGGCGCGCCGTTTGCTGAACCAGCACTGCGGATCCCACCCGCTGCCCCTGCAAGCGGCGTGACGACAAGCGACGACCGCTGCATCGCATAGTTAGGCGTCCGCTCGCAAGCCGTGACCGCGGCCTTCGATACGCGCAAGCAACCGACTTGCCGCGTGCAGCATGCGATCTGCGGCGTTTCGGTAATAACCCAACTCAACTGCGTTATTGGCATGCTCCTCCGCTTTTAGACGGTCATTTCGCACCATGCACAGCACTGCGAGGTTGAAATGGGGAATTGGATATTCGGGATCGCACTTCAATGCTTCCCGAAACGAAGCTTCCGCTTCTTCGAGCATGCCGAGTTCGAGTTGAGTCGATCCAATGTTGTTTAGAGCCATCGCCAATGGATCTCTGGAGTAGACGGCCCAGGCGAGCCACCAGTATCGCCGTAGGTGCGGACGTTCGGCAAGGTGATTGACGAAACGTTGGGAAGACTTGAGTGAAGCCTCGTACTGACCCAAGTCGTGCAATCGACGACTACGATAGAAGTCGCGCCAAATGAAGCCGCTTACGCGTCCAGGTATCAGAAGAATGCCGGCAATGACCAACAACGTCACAACCTGATACCGCAGCCACCACGAGAGTGCAGCTGCTAGCGCAACGCCAACGACGAGAACTACCGCGTACTGAATCTTGTACCGAGTGGTTCGGGTCATCTCAAGGACGCCTAACGTCCGCGATCAGCGGCGGCGCGCAGTCGGCGCGCCGCTTGCCAAGCCAGCAATGTGGACCCCGCTCGCTGTCCCTGCAAGCGGCGTGACGATAAGCGCCGCCCGCTGCATCGCATAGTTAGGTGCGCTATGCTGCTGGCGTTCGACTCGCTGATCATTGGAGCGAATTCATGGCTAGTCAAACCATGCAACGGTTGCTCAAGGAAGCACTGGGCTTGTCCGAGGCAGAGCGGGCGGAATTTGCGCGAGATCTGGTCAAGAGTCTAGATGGACCAGCGGACGCCACCGCTGCCAAGGACTGGGACGAGGAGATCGCGCGTCGAATAAAGCAAATTGACGCAGCAACGGCCCAAACGATCGATCGAGGCGAGTTCAGCCGCCGTTTGAGGGAGCGGACCGGCCGCGCATAGATGCGCCACGTTCGCATCCTTGAGGTAGCGGCCCAGGAAGCGCTTGAAGCCACTGCTTGGTACGAGCGCGAGCAAGAAGGTCTGAGGGCGGACTTCGAGGCCGCTGTCGAGGCGGCGCTGGACATGCTCGAAGCAGACATCGTACCGCTCTCCAGCATGCCGGGCACGGCCGGCGGCCGCGGAGCCAAGCGCCTGATGCTCAGGCGATTCCCCTTTGACATAGTTGTCATCGAACGAATGGGCGAACCCATTGTAGATGCATTCGCTCACCAAGCGCGGCGTCCCGGGTACTGGCGTGGTTGATTGCGCACCTAACGTCCGCGTTGAGCGGGCCGCGCGAGGCCGGTCCAGCGCGCCGCAGGCGTAAAATCTCTCCGCGCGCCTGCGGCGCGCCACCCGCAACGTCTCACGGACCGCTCCAACGCATAGTTAGATCGCAAATCTATTGAGTGAGAAAGAATGGACACGCATCCCTGCCCATGAGGTTTCCCGGCGAGTACCAGAATACCTGAGCCTTGACACTGCGGCCCGTGAAGTAATGACAGACAAGCTGAGACTGATCAGCATCGCCGAGATTGCCCCAGTCTTTCAGCGTGTATCTGTCACCCGGATTGACGCGCGTTTTCCAAACCAGAATGCGCGAGTTGGTTACGAGTAAAAGTATCGGTATTGCTAGGAGGCCACAAAGGACTCCTACCGCCACGCGCTTCCCTTTGGAGAAGCCCATTTGCGATCTAACGTCCGCGATCAGCGGCGGCGCGCAGTCGGCGCGCCGCTTGCTGAGCCAGCACCTTGGGCCCCGCTCGCTGTCCCTGCAAGCGGCGTGCCGACGCGCGACGACCGCTGATCGCATTGTTAGGCATCACGCTCGACCTATGCTGGGTATCTGACGCCGAGTTCCCAGCTTGATCAGTCATTGGTCGATGATCAAAGCTTAGAATGCGGGCGAGCCGCCATTCACCCTCACTGTAGCGCCACAAATGAACAAACTGTGCGATCTCTACTCCTGGCTCACCCTCGCGAGTGAAGGTATGACTTCCCAACTGAACCGCGCCAAAGTCCTTGATCGGATAGACCTTGAGACTGCCCGCAACTAAGGTTCGTCTAACGCCGTTGTCTCTGGGGCAGCTTTGAAGCTGCTTCACCCTCTCGCCATAGGTCGCGCCGGTGCGGTCGTGGTAAAACTCGGCGTCGTCTGTAAACAGCGAGCTAAACTTCGCTTGATCACAACTCACGAAGGCCGCATCGAAGAGTTCGCGATCCATCCGGGCCAATTCGTCGTAAAGGCGCCCCGATTGAGCCGAGTCTTGAGCCCATGCACTTGGAGCCACTAAAGCAAGCACGAGAAGTGCTGCGCTGAGCTGCGGGCGTGAACGCGATTTGACCACGACGTGCTCCTCCGATCTCCGAGTACGCATTGGGCGAACAGCAAGCCGCGTCACCCAGGGCGGCTAGGTTCGTGATGCCTAACGCCGCGATCAGCGGCGGCGTGCGCTCGGCGCGCCGCTTGCTGATCGAACCTCTTGGGAGCCGCTTGCACTTGGTGCAAGCGGCGTGACGACGCGCGCCGACCGCTGCATCGCATAGTTAGGCCGCAGTGCCCGAGCACGTACGGCGTTTGCTCGATGTCAGGCAGCAGATCACAAGGGTCTGCCTTTCGTAGGTATCTTGTCTTTAAGAATGCTTGAGTTCTCTGCAATGTTGATCACAAGCTTTCCGTGCAATTCGAGCAACTCTTCGCGGTGCTGGTCCTGAATCAACGCTTGAAGCGCATCAACGCCAAACAGCGCAACAACTAAGCCTATTCCCCACCAACCGCCTATCTGCCATGCACATATCACGGCGGCGCCGTAGCAAATCCACGACCACATATCTAACTTCTTGATCATTGAGTCGCGGGGACTAGGTGGCAGATCACCGGCCTCTTCTGTTAGTCGTTTCGTGTCGACTTCGTACTTGGACATGACCCCTCCAAATCCAGTACAGAACAATGTGTGCCGGGATAGCCTGCGGCCTAACGTCCGCGTTGAGCGGGCCGGGCACAGCCCGGACAGCGCGCCGCAGGCGCTAAAATCTTCTGCGTGCCTGCGGCGCGCTCGCTCAACGCTTTCACGGTCCGCTCCAACGCATTATTAGGCCGCAGAGACCGTGAGTTTGACACCCAGACTCTGCAACACCTTGAGCACGGTGTCGTAGCGGGGTTTGGCGCCCGGGGTCAGCGCCTTGTACAGGCTCTCGCGACCAAGACCGGACTCTTCGGCAATGCTGCTCATGCCACGCGCCTTCGCGACGTTACCGACGGCCGCCAGGAAAACGTCCGGGTTGGAATCCTCAAGCGCTGCGTTGAGGTACTCCGCAACCACCTCGTCGTCTGTGAGATAGGCGCTGGGATCGAAGTTCTTCAGTTTGACCATGGTTCCTACTCCAATTCCGCTAGCAGGCGCTTGGCACGGGCGATATCGCGCTGCTGGGATGATTTGTCGCCACCACACAGCAGGACAATCACAATCTCCCCGCGCGGCGCGAAATAGACGCGATATCCGGGGCCGGCGAAAACGCGCAATTCGTGAAGTCCACCACCCAAGCTCTTGCTGTCACCTAAATTGCCGAGTCGGACTGATTCCAGGCGCGCCAGGATCCGAGCCTTGCCTTTCGCGTCCCGCAGCCCAGCCAACCACCTGTCAAAGACCTCGGTTCGCTGGAGCTGGTACACGAGCAGAGTGTATCCGACTGGATACAGTGGATGCAAGTGCGCTGGACTGCTCTCTCTGCGGCCTAACGTTCGCGACCAGCGACGACCGCTGCATCGCATAGTTAGGCGTCGAAGCCTTGCTTCTCGACATACTGAATGTCCAGCGGCAAGAACTTGGATCGAAGCCACAAGCCAACGGCAGCCGCGGATCCGAAGAAAGCCGTCCCGACCAAGGCAAAGAGAAGGCCGATAAATGGTCCGGCAATGACGGCTCTTAGGCCTGTCACAGGGCGGTTGTTCCAATGCAGGGTCGCGAGGTCAAAGTAGCCGAGGATACCGAGTACCAGAAATATGGGCACGCAGCCGAAGAGCAGTCCAAGAAAGAAGATGCGGTAGATCGTGGCAGTCGTAAGTCGGGCAATTGTCAGCTGCTGCATCGAGACTCTCCCTTCGACGCCTAACGTCCGCGTTGAGCGGGCCGCGCGAGGCCGAACCAGCGCGCCGCGAGCGTAAAATCTCTCTGCACGCGAGCGGCGCGCTCGCGCAACGCTCTCACGGACCGCTCCAACGCATAGTTAGGTTTCACTCCTTGCCGCGCGGGATCGGAGCCTTGGCGAGACGGTCGGCCATACGCGTCTGCCAACCCGGGCCGGTGGCGCGCCAACGCCTCACTACCTCAGGCGGCAAGCGAAGAGAAATGAGCTGGCGAGGATTGGGGGAGCGCGGCCGACCGCCCTTGTTGACGACGGCACGGCTCAACATCTCCTCGGTCAGTTCCGGAAGTTCCTTGTACTCCGAGCGTCGAATGCGGTGCGCGTCAACGCGCTTCAGATCCGACCCCAAAGTACGGCGCGAGGCGGTCTTGCTCACGTCTATTGGCCTTTCTCATGCTGAAGATGTGGCGATCCGCGCCACGCGGGGTGTAGCCGATCACGACCAGGCGTCCTTCGAGCTTGCCGTAGCAGAGCATACGAACTTCGCCATAGTCCTTGCGCGTGTCCTCGACCTCGACGGTCAAGCCGGCGAACACGATTGGGGCATCTTCAAAATCCAGCCCTCGTTCCTCTAGCGTACGTGCACGCTTGTCAGGATCGTAGGTGATGACCATAGGTTAGTGTATATACAATAACTACCCAAGGCAAGGCGCGATGATTTTCAAGCGTGAATGGCCAGAAAGGCTTTCGGGAGTGAAACCTAACGTCCGCGATCAGCGGCGGCGCGCAGTCGGCGCGCCGCTTGCCCAGCCAACAATTTGAACCCGATTTGCAGTCCCCGCAAGCGGCGTGACGACAAGTGCCGACCGCTGCATCGCATTGTTAGATCCGCGGCCAATCATCGTGAGTTTCCGCACCACTGTGATTCGCAGGGTTCACCGTCATCGTTGCCGTCCATCTCAACACCTGGGCAATTCTGCAGAAAATACTCCGCTTCTTCGCAGGATGTCATCTGCGAGCAGTGCGTTCGGCCATCGCAGGAGAAATCCGCTTGCGTGGAGGAGGGATTGGATAGCGCCTGAATCTCATCAGGTGGAGTGACGCGGAAGAAGATTTGCCAAGCAAGCACCGCCAAGAGAACCGCAATTAGAATGTTCTTCATCGCTTGTGCCAGCGGGTGCTCAAGGATCTAACGTCCGCGATCAGCGGCGGCGCGCAGTCGGCGCGCCGCTTGCTGACCGCAACCTCTGAGTACCACTTGCATTTCCTGCAAGCGGCGTGAAGACGCGCGACGACCGCTGCATCGCCTAGTTAGGTGGCGCATTGCTGGTCTCAACCACCGCTCCATCCCGCATTCGAATCTGCACAGTCTTGTACTCAGCGTCGGCATCGCTCGGGAATTTACCGTTGGCTACGATTGCCAGCTCCACGATTTCCTCGTCTTCGACCCACGCTAAGTCGTGCTCACCGCCCCAATGTGTGGAACTAACTGTCCTTTGGAGTTGATCGATCTCAACGTCCGACAAAAGATCACTCAATTCAAACATGCGTATGACAGTACCAGCCGAGTCATAGATGACAATCGTATCTTTACAACACCCCACGGCGTGCCAGGTGTCAAACGTAACGAATGCGCCACTGCGGTCGGAGACGAGTACGCTAACCGGCGCTACATCATTTACGAGTGGATGTCGCCAGAGCTCCTCATAATGATTGCCTGCGAGGCGCTCCAAAGTCGCCTCACACCGCTGCGGCGCGTTGACGAGTTGGCCGGCTGGTTGTGCGCCTTCCACTTTGTCCTGAAAGAAACTCAACGGATCCGAGATCCGTCGCGGAAATACAGTTAGGCGATAATTGCCGAAATACGACGCGTATGTGTGGGGAGTCGCAGGCAACCACTGGTCTGCCAGTGCACTGGCCGCGCTGAGGATCAGCACGAAGGCCGCGATGACTCGATTCATCGGCGCCACCTAACGTTCGCGATCAGCGGCGGCGCGTAGTCGGCGCGCCGCTTGCGAACCGACACCTCTAGGAGTCGCTTGCAGTCCTTGCAAGCAGCGTGACGACAAGCGACGACCGCTGCATCGCATAGTTAGAAGTCGCCCTGCCGCCTGCAACTGCCGACGTCGAACCCGCAATTGCCGCACTTGTGCTCAAGCATAAAGGCAAATATGCGGTTGTCATAGCGCGATCCACAACATGGACACTTTACGAATCCGAAACGAATCGCGCACCAGAAGGGCATGGCAATGATGGCAAGAACTCCGTAAGCAACTGACACGGCAATTAGAGCGGGTGCAATTGACCGCACGATGTCCTTGGGCACTATGTAGAGAAGCAGCAGAAGTAAGAACGCGTACACCCAAAACCCAAACAACAAGGCATTGCTGATGCGCACAATTGCATTCAGCCATCGTGTTGGTTGCCGAAGCATCAGGGGATCACGAACGTACATGGCGACTTCTAACGTCCGCGTTGAGCGGTCCGCGCGAGGCCGAGCCAGCGCGCCGCGAGCGTAAAATCTCTCTGCACGCGAGCGGCGCGCCACCCGCAGCGCTTTACGGACCGCTCCAACGCATAGTTAGATGTCACTTGCGACTGGCCCAGTATCCGGGACGTTGACGCCGGTGGGCGAGAGCAACGATTCGGAGTCGTGTCCCATCAACGCGGTATACGACGCCGAATGGAAAGCGCCTGAGCGGAAATCTGCGATAACGCTCGTCGAGAGGTTCGCCAACGTCTGGCAAGTCGCATAGGAGTGCAACCACCCGCTGCGTTTCGAGGAGCAGCTCGAGTCCCAGTCCGACCGCACGCGTCTCGCCGATCTTCACTGCGGCGGCGAGTTCTTCCTGTGCCGCCGGGTGAAATTCAGGCGTCACTTCTTAAGCACAGCCCCCAGCTTACGGAACACCTGATCTGCGGGCACAAGCTCAACGTGGCCGGCATCGATCTCCCGGCCACGTCTACGCACCTCTTCTAGCCATGCTGCTTCGACGTCTGGGTCGGACGGGCCGTCCAGTTCCTCCCACAGAAGACGCAGCAGCGCTTCCTTCTCTGGGCCGCTAAGTGCTCGAATTTCCTGTTGAATTTTTGCGAGAGCGCGAGCCATATGGGTCAAGCTAGCAGGGCAGACCGATCGACGCAATAACGTGGCCCTAGTGACATCTAACGTCCGCGATCAGCGGCGGCGGCCCAGCCAACAATTTGGACCCCGCTTGCAGATCCTGCAAGCGGCGTGACGACAAGCGCCGAACGCTGCATCGCATAGTTAGACGTCATTGAGTCACCTTACTTGCACAGCAGCCCTGCGCCAACTGTATCGGCGGGCATTTCACGTCGCCAAATGAGCAGAAGATGCAGCAGTCGCCTGGCAACGGCTGAAGCAGCTTGCAGCAGCCCGTGCACTCGTAGAAGTAGACGCAAGCATTCGTGGGCATTTGCTCGGACGAAGCTTTGCTGCACTCCGGGCAGGTGATGATCGATGTCAGAACAGCTTCCACAGCATTCCTGAATGACGTCTAAGGAAGATCTGAAAAACTGGTCATGAAATCGACCGCGAGTCTGAGATT
>JBBDXX010000040.1:0-66860 GCA_040902065.1 Steroidobacteraceae bacterium
AGCTCGACCACCGCCGCATGCAGCTGGTTCTCGTCGCGCATCGGCGCGGTGCAGCCTTCGAGATAGCTGACGTGGGAGCCTTCCTCCGCGATGATCAGCGTGCGCTCGAACTGCCCGGTCTTCGAGGCATTGATGCGAAAGTAGGTGGACAGCTCCATGGGGCAACGCACGCCTTTCGGCACGTGTACGAAAGACCCGTCGGTGAAGACCGCGGAGTTGAGCGCAGCGTAGAAATTGTCGCCGATCGGCACCACGCTTCCGAGGTAGCGCTCGATCAGTCCGGGGTGCTTGAGCACGGCCTCGGAGAACGGGCAGAAGGTGACGCCGGCCTCGGCGAGACGCGCCTTGAAGGTCGTCGCGACCGACACGCTGTCGAAAACCGCATCCACCGCGACGCCGGCGAGCCGCGCGCGTTCATGCAGCGGGATGCCGAGCTTGTCGTAGGTCTCGAGCAGTTTCGGGTCCACATCGGCCAGCGACTTCGGCCCGCTGCCGCTCTGGGTCGGCGCCGAGTAGTAGGAGATCGCCTGGAAATCGATCGGCGGATAATGGACCTGCGCCCAGGCCGGTTCCTTCATGCGCAGCCAGCGCCGGAAGGCCTTGAGCCGCCAGTCGAGCATGAATGCCGGCTCGCCCTTCTTGGCGGAGATCATGCGAATCACGTCCTCGTCGAGGCCCGGGGCGACTGTGTCGCTGGCGATGTCCGTAACGAATCCGTGCGGGTATTTCCGCGCAACCAGCGATTCCAGGTCAGTCGGGCGGGAAGACACGTCGGGCCCTCCTTCAGCCGCGCAGCAGCGGGCGCGAGCCCGGCGATGCGCGGTTGCCGAATACGGGTGCGACGGCCGGAACGTCACGTCGCAGCAGTTCGTCCAGGCTGACAGCCGTGAGCGAACGGCGGATCGCCAGGCTGATGCGCTGCCAGCCATGGCCGACGAGGCAGGTCGCCTCGATGCCGCAGTGTCCGCTCCCGTTCGAGCATTCGGTCAACGCCACCGGGCCCTCGACGGCATCGATGATGTCGGCGGCGCTGATGTCGGCCGTTGCCCGCGCCAGCTGGTAGCCGCCATGCGCACCGCGCATGGAACGCACCAGGCCGGCGTGCTGCAGTTCCTTGAGCAGCTTGCTGACGGTCGGCAATCCGATTCGCGTGCGGCCGGCGATATCCGCAGCGCTCGCCAGACCGCCGTCGCCGAGGCTGGCGAGGATCAGGGTCGCGTAATCGGTCAGGCGGCTGATGCGCAGCATGTCGGGGTCCCCTGGACGGCTGGAAACATACAGTACAATTTTAGTACTATTACGTCGTCAAAGGTAGTGGGTCGCAGCGCTCTGGTATTCTCTGCGCCCCCACGGAGGACCCGGTCTCATGGATACGCACGAGCTCGATACGAACGCAGCGGCGATGGTTGCGCCCGGCAAGGGCATCCTGGCAGCGGATGAATCGACCGGGACGATCAAGAAGCGTTTCGACAAGATCCGCCTCGAGTCAACCTTCGAATCCCGCCGCGCGTATCGCGATCTCCTGTTCACCGCGCCGGGCTCCGAGCAGCACATTTCGGGCGTGATCCTGTATGACGAGACGCTGCGGCAGCAGACGGCGGGCGGTCAGCCGTTCCCGGCACTGCTGGCCTCGCGCGGCATCCTGCCCGGCATCAAGGTCGATGCCGGCGCGAAGCCGCTGGCAGGCTTTCCGGGCGAAACCGTCACCGAGGGTCTCGACGGCCTGCGCGAGCGCCTCGCCGAGTACCACGGGCTCGGTGCGCGATTCGCGAAGTGGCGCGCGGTCATCGATGTGGGCGCCGGCATTCCGACGCCATTCGCGCTCGCGGCCAATGCGCATGCGCTCGCGCGTTATGCCGCGCTCTGCCAGGAAGCGTCGATCGTGCCCATCGTCGAACCCGAGGTCCTGATGGACGGCGACCACACTCTCGCACGCTGCGAGGAAGTCACCGATGCGACGCTGGAAGCCGTGTTCGATGCGCTGTTCCGCCATCGCGTACGGCTGGAAGGCATGGTGCTGAAGCCGAACATGGTGATCGCCGGCAAGCAGTGTCCGGTTCAGGCCCCGGCGCAGCAGGTGGCCGAGGCGACGGTGCGTTGCCTGAAGCGCCGCGTCCCGTCGGCGGTGCCTGGAATCGCGTTCCTGTCGGGCGGGCAGAGCGAGGCGGAAGCCACGCTGCACCTGTCGCTGATGAATCGCGCGGACGGGCTGCCCTGGCAGCTCTCGTTCAGCTATGGCCGCGCGCTGCAGCAGAGCACGCTCGATGTCTGGCAGGGCAAGGCGGCGAACGTGGCGGCGGCGCAGCGCGTGTTTCTCGAACGCGCCCGGCTGAACGGCATGGCGCGCAACGGCCGTTACGAGCCCGCGATGGAGCAGGCGGCGGCCTGAAGCCGCGCCAGTCGCTCTCCAGCGTGAGCACTCCCCGTCGTCGCGAGGCCGGCGCGTGACCGCAGACGCCATCGTGCGCGTGCGCGGCCTGCACTACGCAATCGGCGGCCGCCCGATATTCGACGGGGTGAACGTCGACATCGCGCGCGGTGCGGTGACGGCGGTGATGGGGCCGAGTGGCACCGGCAAGACGACGCTGCTGCGCCTGATCACGGGTCAGCTGTTCGCCGATCGCGGGCTGGTGGAGGTCGAAGGCAAGGACGTCGGCAAGCAGAGCCGCAGGGAAATTTATGCCATGCGCCGGCGCATGGGCATGCTGTTCCAGAATGGCGCCCTGCTGACCGATCTCAGCGTGTATGACAACGTCGCCTTTCCGCTGCGCGAGCACACGCGGCTGCCGGAGCGGCTGCTGCGCCATGTCGTGCTGACCAAGCTGCAGGCAGTCGGCCTGCGCGGTGCATGGCAGTTGACGCCGGCGGAGCTTTCCGGCGGCATGTCGCGGCGCGTCGCCATCGCGCGCGCAATCGTCATGGACCCGGAACTGCTGATTTACGACGAGCCTTTCGTCGGGCTGGATCCGATTTCGATGGGCGTGGTCCTGCGCCTGATCCGCCGCCTGAACGACACGCTCGGCCTCACCAGCATCGTCGTATCGCACGACGTGCGCGAAGTGTCGGCAGTCGCGGACCACCTCTACCTGTTGTCGGGCGGAAAGGTAGTCGCGTCCGGACCGCCGGCGGCGCTCGCGGACAGCGAGCGCGAGGATGTGCGCCAGTTCATGCACGGCCTGCCTGACGGTCCGGTCCCGTTTCATTACCCGGCGCCCGATTACGACCAGCAATTGCGACGGGTACGCTGATGCTGCCGGCCATCCTCCGGGAGCTGTCGCAGAGCCTGCAGGGCGCGCTCATTGCCCTCGGCGGCTACGCGCTGTTCGCGGCGCGCCTGTTCGTCGAGACCCCGCGTGCGCTGCTGCGATTCCGGCTGGTCATCGACCAGGTTCACAACGCGGGCACGTTGTCGCTCGTGATCATCATGCTGTCGGGCCTGTTCGTCGGCATGGTTCTCGGCTTGCAGGGTTTCGACCTGCTCGAGCGCTTCGGGTCCGAGGAATCGCTCGGTACGGCGGTTGCGCTCGGCCTGCTCAAGGAGCTCGGACCGGTCGTGACTGCGCTTCTCTTTGCGGGGCGCGCCGGCACCGCGCTCGCTTCGGAGCTCGGCCTGATGCGGGCGACCGATCAGCTTGCGGCAATGGAGATGATGGCGGTCGATCCGGTGCGTCGGGTCGTGATGCCGCGCTTCCTCGGGGGCGTGATCGCGATGCCCTTGCTGGCCGCGATCTTCAGCATGATCGGCCTGTACGGCGCGCAGCTGGTCGGCGTGCAGCTGATGGGCGTCGATTCCGGCCAGTTCTGGTCACAGATGCGCGGCGCGGTCGAGACCGCCGACGTGATGGAAGGCGTGATCAAGAGCGTGGTGTTCGGGGTCGCCTGCAGCCTGATCGCCGTGCATGAAGGCTATCATTCGATGCCGACCGCCGAGGGCGTCGGTCGCGCGACCACCCGGACCGTCGTGATTTCCTCCGTGGTCGTGCTGCTGCTCGATTACATTCTGACCGCGGTAATGCGTTAAGGAGTCTTTGTCATGCGCCAATCGCGCGCCATTCTGCTGGGAACCGGGCTGTTCGTGCTGCTCGGATTCGCGGCGCTGTTTTTCCTGGTCACGCAGATCACGAGCCGCGAATTCGGATTCGGCGACGCCAGCTATCGCGTGACCGCTGCATTCGACCAGGTGGGCGGGCTGAAGCCGGGGGCCCCGGTGTCGATGTCGGGCGTCACGATCGGCCGCGTCGAGTCGATCGCCTACGATTTCACCGAGTACCGGGCCCGCGTCACGCTGCGGATCGACAACAGCTACGACCGGATACCGGAAGACAGCGACGCGGGCATCCTGACCGCCGGACTGCTCGGTGGCCAGTACGTCGGAATCGGCCCGGGAGGGTCGGAAACCTTTCTGACGGACGGCGCTCAAATAGAGTTCACGCAGTCCGCTATCGTGCTCGAGAACCTGATCAGCAAGTTCCTGTTCTCGAAAGCGGCCGAGACACCCGAAGCCGATTCCACGGAGCAACCCGAACCATGATCCGCCACGCTGCATCCCGACTCTGCTGCCTCCTGGTGTTCTTCGCCGGAAGTGCCGCGCTTGCCGCCGATGCCGTACCGGGGCCGACCCCGCAGGAACTGATCGAGACCAGCGCGCAGAAGATGCTCGCGGCGCTCGACACCGACCGTGAAGCGGCGCGCAAGGACCCGAAGCGGGTCGAGAAACTGGTCGAAGAGATCCTGCTGCCGGGATTTGACACTGACGAGTCCGCCCGGCGCGTGCTCGGCGTGCACTGGACCCGCGCGACCCCCGACGACCGCCAGCACTTTATCAAGGCGTTCTACCAGGCGCTGCTGCGCAATTACGGATCGGCGCTCGCCGAGTTCACTGCCGACCGCATGGTCGTGCTGCCGTTCCGCGGCGATCTGTCGACTGGCAATGCGACGGTCAGGACCGAGGTCAAGCGCAGGGATGGCACGCGCGTCCCCGTGAACTACACACTGCATGCCACACCGACCGGCTGGAAAGCCTGGGACGTGTCGATCGAAGGCATCTCCTACGTGCGCAATTTCCGCAACGATGTCGGCGCCGAGATCAACCAGAACGGCCTGGCCGCCGTGATCGAGCGGCTCGAGAGCGAAAACCTGAAAAGCCCGGCGTCGGCCAGGAACTGAAAACGCCATGACCCGGGCCGGGGCACTGATGGATCGTGGCGACGGCCGCTTCGAGTTGGCGGGCGATCTCGTGTTCGAGAACGCCGCGCGCGTGCTCGAGGAAGGCGATGCTGCGTTTCGCGGTCAGCCGCGGGTCGATGTCGATCTTGCGCGAGTCGGCCGGGTCGACAGCGCAGGACTTGCGCTGCTGCTGGAATGGGCCGTTGCCGCGCGCGCGGCGGGGCGGGTGGTCAGCTACCGCAATCTGCCTTCCGGCGTTTCGGCGCTGGCCGGCATCAGCGACGTGTCGGAGTTCCTGGACGCGGCGGCTTCCGCCGGCTGATCCCCGGCATCCGCCGGTTCGTCGAACTCCTCGTCCAGCAACGGCTCTTCGTCCGGTACGTCGCCATCCTTGACCTTGTATTCGCGCCGCTGCAGCCAGGCGTTGCGCACGAAAGCATACGGATCGAATGCTCCCTGGATCGACTGGTCGAGCGACAGCAGTGACGCACGGCCGTCGACCACTGACAATACGGCGATCGCCACCCGTTCTTCCGTCTTGAGGTCGAGCTGTGCGCGCAGATCCGTCTGCCCGTCTATCGCCATCGCCGGCGCATCGCGCAGGGTCGAGGGACCCAGCAGCGGCAACACGAGATACGGTCCGGATGGCACGCCCCAGCGGCCGAGCGTCTGGCCGAAGTCCTCGTCGTTGCGGGCCAGGCCCACGTGCGACGCCGGATCCAGCAGGCCCCCGAGTCCGAGCGTTGAATTGAGCACGAACCGGCCGAGGTCCACGGCCGTGTCCTTCAGCTTCAGCTGCAGCAGGTCGTTGACGATGGTCGTCGGGAATGCCAGATGCGTGAGCACGTTGCCCACGCCGGTGCGGATGATCTGCGGCACGTGCCGCTGATAACGCTTCGCGACCGGCTTCAGGACCGCGCGGTCAATCGCGTCGTTGAAACGGTTGGTGCCACGATTCAATCGCTCGAGCGGGTCGCCGGGCGTCTGGACGCCGGTGGTGGTGCAGCCGCCGCAGGCAATCAGCAGGGCCGCGCCGAGGCAGGCGCGCAATAAGGCGGTCATCATCGGATCCTTGGGGCCGGACGAAGGCGCAATTCTATCCGGTGCGGCTGCCGTCCGGCTGCGGATTCGTCGGCTCTGCAAGCTCCCGGGCGCGCTTGCCCTTCGGCAGGTACTCCTCGAGTTCCCGGATGCGCGCGTCGAAGCGCTCGCGCTGCACCGCGTTGAGTCCCGGGACCGCCTGGGCGAGGCGCAGCTGGCCGATCGCGAGCATCAGGTCGCCGCTGATCACGTGATATTCGGACATGTAGTAGTAGGAATCGGCCACGTCGCCCGCGGCATTCGCTGCCAGCGCGGTGAACCGCGCCTGCTCGGCGGTCGGTGGCACATTGTTGAACAGATCCAGCAGCAGGACGTGCGCCCGCCGCGGATTGCCGTCCCGCATCAGCACTTCCGCGTATCGCATCGTCACCGGGATGCTGCGCGGAAACAGTTTCATCGCGTCACCCAGCGTGGCGCGCGCTCCGTGGACGTCGCCGGCGGCGAGCTGCGCCTCGCCGAGCGTCGTATGGTAGAGCGTGACGTCCGGGCGGCGTTCGAGCAGGGTGCGCAGCGCCGGCACGGCTTCCTTCGCCGCGCCGGCGCGCATCAGGGCCAGCGCGCGACCGTACTGTTCGGCTTCCGTCGACGGCAGGTCGCCGCCCTGTGCGTTGTAATAGAGGTTGCGGAAAGCGGTTTCCGGCGGCAGGGTCTGGACAGTGAGGCGTTCACGGATCAGCGCGTAGCTCGTGCTGTCCGGCGTCCGCGGCCGTTCGAGTTGCTGCGCGCGGTCGCGGGTCTCGGCGATGCGCTCGGAGCTGACCGGGTGGGTTCGGAGCAGCGGCGGGATGTTGCTGCCGGCACTGCCCGACTTCTGCTGCATGGTCCAGAAGAAATCCCCCATCGCGACCGGGTCGAATCCGGACGATGCGAGTATGCCGACGCCGACGCGGTCGGCTTCGCTTTCATTGGCACGGGTGAAATTGATCTGCTGCTGCGCGGCCAGGCCCTGCGCCGCGGTGACCGTGCCGAGCACGGCATCGCTCGGCAAGCCGGTGGTGGCGCCGATCAGGATTGCAGCGAGCATCGCCGCCATCGATGCCAGGTTGGCGCGGCCGGCACTCTGGATTGACCGGGCGATATGACGCTGCGTGACGTGCGCGATTTCGTGCGCGAGCACCCCGGCCAGTTCGCTTTCGTTCCGCGTCGCCTTGATGAGGCCGGCATTGACACCGATGAACCCGCCCGGCAGCGCGAAGGCGTTGATGCCGGTGTCCTTGATCGCGAAGAACGTGAAACGATGCGCGCCTTCGTGCGCGTGGCTTGCGAGGCGCATGCCGAGCGACTGCAGGTACTCGGTGACCTCGGGATCGTCGACGATCTCGCCTGCATCGCGCAGGCTGCGCACGATCATGAGCCCGATCTTGTACTCGTCGATCAGCGACAGCGTCGTGCTGGCGGGCGTGCCGATGTCCGGCAGGTCGCTGCCGGGCGACTGCGCCGCGGCGGGCCAGCCGCCGAGGCCGGTCAGCAGCGACAGGAAAACGGCGATCGCGCGCATTGCGGGTATCCCGGGCGGGTAGTGTGGTTTCGACCGCGCCTGCCGGGCATCGTTCGCCGGGCCCGTCGTCAAAGGGCCTCGGAAGCAAAGTCGGCGAGGCGCGAACGCTCGCCGCGAACCAGCGTCACGTGGCCGGCATGTTGCCAGCCGCGGAAGCGGTTGACGACATAGGTAAGACCGGAAGTGGTCTCGGTCAGATAGGGCGTGTCGATCTGCGCGATGTTGCCGAGGCAGACGAGCTTGGTGCCCGGCCCCGCGCGTGTAACCAGCGCCTTCATCTGCTTGGATGTCAGGTTCTGGGCCTCGTCCAGGATCAGGTAACGGTTCAGGAAAGTCCGGCCGCGCATGAAATTCAGAGAGCGGATCTTGATCCGGTGGCGCAGCAGGTCCTGCGTGGCTGCGCGACCCCAGCTGCCGCCTTCCTGCCCCTGGGTCAGTACTTCGAGATTGTCCATCAGCGCACCCATCCAGGGCTCCATCTTTTCCTCTTCGGTGCCGGGCAGAAAGCCGATGTCCTCTCCGAGCGGGATGGTCACGCGCGTCATTATGATCTCGCTGAAGCGGTTGGTTTCCAGCGTCTGCACCAGCCCGGCGGCGAGCGTCAGCAGCGTCTTGCCGGTGCCCGCGGGCCCGAGGATCGTGACGAAATCGATCTCCGGATCGAGCAGCAGGTTGAGCGCGAGGTTCTGCTCGCGGTTGCGGGCCGTGATGCCCCAGACCGCGTGGCGCTCGCCGCGGAAATCCTGCGTGACCTCGAGCTTGGCGACGTCGTCCTCGATGGAGCGCACGATCGCCTCGAACCCGTCCGCATCCGCGCCGTACAGGAACTGGTTGGGATGCCATTCGCGCACCAGCGGCCCGCGCACGCGATAGAACGTGCGCGCCTGGTCCTGCCAGGATTCGATATTGTCGCCATGCGTTTCCCAGAAATCGGCGGGCAGGGCCGTGACGCCCTTGAACAGCAGGTCGGCGTCCTCGATCGTGCGGTCGTTGAAGTAATCCTCTGCATGGACCCCGAGGATCGCGGCTTTGATGCGCAGGTTGATGTCTTTCGACACGAGCGTGACGCGCGTGTCGGGCAGTTCCATCTGCAGCGCCAGCGTGTATCCGAGCAGCGCATTGTCGACGCCCTGGCCAGGCAGCGTGTCCGGCAGGCCGGCCGCGAGCCGGCGCGTCTGGAAATACAGCCGGCCGGTCGGCGGCTTCTTGCCGTGGTTGCCGGAGCGTCCGCTCGGCAACTCCAGTCCGCGGTCGATCTCGTCTTTCGTCGCATTCGCCATCAGCTCGTCCAGGAACCGGCTGACCTGCCTGACGTTGCGCGCCGACTCGGAAAGGCCTTTCTTGCCCGCGTCGAGCTCCTCGAGCACGCCCATCGGCAGGTAGATGTCGTGTTCCTCGAAGCGGAAGATCGCGGCGGGATCGTGCATCAGCACGTTGGTATCCAGCACGAACGCGCGCCGGGCGCCCCTGACGGAACGTACCTTGATCATGTGCGTTTCAGCAGCTCGCGCGCGGCTTCCAGAACCTGTTCCGCGTGGCCCGCGACGCGGACCCTGCGCCATTCCCGGCGCACGACTCCCTTTGCGTCGATCAGGAAGGTGCTTCGTTCGATGCCCATCATTTTCCTGCCGTACATGTTTTTCTGCTTCCAGACGCCGAACCGGGACGCGACTGCGTGGTCCTCGTCCGAGCCGAGCGCGAACGGCAACCGCATCTTGTCGCGGAAGCGCCGGTGCGAATCGAGACTGTCCGTGGAGATGCCGATGATCGTCGTGCGTGCGCGGCGAAACCCCGGCGCGAGGTCGCGGAAAGCGGCGCCTTCCAGCGTGCAGCCCGGCGTATTGTCCCGCGGATAGAAATACAGGACGAGTCCGCCCGTCCGCCGGCCACGGGAGCGAAACTCGCCCGCAGTCGTCGGCAATGCGAAATCCGGCAGCTCGTCGCCGACGCTGGGTCCGGGCATCGCGCGTCAGTTCTTGACCGGTTCGAGGATGGCGTCGAGATTCATCTGGTCGCAGAAGTCCATGAACTCCTCACGCAGCGCGCCGACGTGGATGCGCGTAGGCACGTTGATGACGATGTAAATGGAGAACATCTGCGCGCCCGTATGCGCGGCCGCGTAGCTTCGTGTCGACAATTCGCCGATGTCGATACCGCGGGTGGAAAAGAAGCCAGACAGGCCCGAGACGATGCCGGCCTGGTCGATGCAGACCACGTCGACCGAGTACGGCACCATGTCCTCGCGGACCGGGCGCTGCGCTGTGCGGCGCACTTGGATCGTCACGCCGGACGTTTCCGCCAGCTTGCCGAGATCGGTCTCGATCCGGGCGATGGAATGCCAGTTTCCGGCGACCAGCAGCAGCATTGCGAAATCCGAGCCGAGAGCGGTCATCCGGCTTTCGCTGATGCTGCCGCCGCATTCCGCGACGATCCTCGACAGGTCGTGGACCAGACCGATGCGGTCGTCGCCGATGGCTGAAATTGCGATGAATTGCTTCATTCGGGAAGGGAACGCAGGCGTGTCATCCAGTTTACCGATTACCGCGTGGCGATGATATCGCGGTCGCCCTGCGGCTTGCGCCGGGCTGCCGCGCACCAGTACGATCCCGCCTCCGGTTCCGGCCGGTCGGCCGGGAGGTACGATGTTCCGTGGCAGTCTCGTCGCGCTGGTGACGCCGATGACGGAGTCCGGCGACGTGGATTACGTCGCGTTCGAGCGGCTGCTCGACTGGCACACGCGTGAGGGCACGGATGGCATCGTCGTCTGCGGCACGACCGGCGAATCGCCGACCGTCAGCGCAAGCGAAGCGGCCGAGCTCCTGCAGATCGCCGTACAGCGGATCGGTGGCCGCATTCCCGTGATCGCGGGGACCGGCGGCAATTCGACCGCGGAAGCCGTCGAGCGCACCCGCGCGGCCTGCGAACTGGGTGTCGATGGCGTGCTGATCGTGACACCTTATTACAACCGCCCGCCGCAGGAAGGGCTGTACCGGCATTTCCATATGGTCGCGGACGCGGCCAGCGTGCCGCTGCTGCTCTACAACGTGCCGTCGCGCACTGCCTGCGACCTGCTGCCCGCGACGGTCGAGCGGCTCGCGAGCCATCCGCAGATCATCGGCATCAAGGACGCGACCGGCAGCATCGAGCGGGGCATCGAAATCCTGCGCCGCTGCGGCGACGACTTCCTGCTGCTGTCAGGCGACGACGCCAGCTGCCGCGAATTGATCGCCGCGGGCGCGCAGGGCGTGATCACGGTAACCGGCAATGTCGCGCCGCGGCTGATGCGCGAGATGGTCGACATGGCCCTCGGCGGGGACCATGACGGCGCGCGGGAACTCGACGACCGGCTCGCCGGTCTGCACACTGCGTTGTTCGTCGAATCGAACCCGATTCCGGTCAAGTGGGCTCTGGGCAGGCTCGGCCTGATCGGCACGGGCATCCGCCTGCCGCTGGTCACGCTGGCGGACATGCATCGGGAAGCGGTTATCGCGGCCATGCGCCGCGCCGGAGTGAATGAACCATGATCTTGATGTTTCGCTGGATCGCGGTGACGGCCGCCGTGGCGATTGCAGCCGGTTGCGGACTGCTGCCGGACGCCTATAGCAGTTGCGAGAAGCCGCAGCCGTACCAGTCCGCACGGACCGTGACTCCGCTGCAGGTTCCGTCCGTTTCGGACATGCCCGATACGCGCAATGCGTTGCGCATCCCCGAAGTCAGCGCGCCGGAGCGGCCCGCGGAAGGCAATGCCTGTCTCGATCATCCGCCAAGCTATGGGGCTGCGCGGCCGCAGACCGGCTGAAGCCCGCAGCTTGCCGCCTGTCGGAACACGCTGACTGGAAAGTCAGCGTTTCTTTACCGCGCGCAGGCTGATCCACTGATACGACCGCGCTGCCCGTTCAGGTCCACTGGAGGCGTTCTTTGCTTCGACAGGGATGTCGGTCATGTCACTACGCCGCTGGATACCTGCATTCGCGTTGCCGCTCATCTTCTTCGCCGTGTCATGCGCGGGGCCCGCTGAGCGTCCGGTTGTGGAATTGACGCGTGCGAAGACTCTGGTCGAGCAGGCCGAGAGGACCGGGGCACCCCGCTTCGCAGGCGCAGAACTCGAGCGCGCTCGCAACAAGGTGGCTGCCGCGGAATCCGCTGCGTCCAATGGCGAGCAGGAGACCGCGCGGCGCCTGGCGACGGAAGCGGCGCTCGATGCCGAATACGCCGCCGCGCTCGCTTCCGCGGGGGAAGCGAAACAGGCGGAAGAGGAAATCCGGAAGAGTGTGGAGTCGCTGCGCGATGAGGCGGCACGCCGGCCCGATGGCAGCTCCACGGACCGCCCCTAAGGAGATGTCGTGAAATCCGCAGTACTTCCTGTTGTCGCCGCTCTGTTTCTGTTTGCGGGTTGTGCCACGACGCCGGAACGCGTGCCGGAGCTGGAAGACGCTCGCGCCAGGGTTCAGTCACTGACGCAGGATCCGCTGGTGCAGCAAGCCGCCAGCCGGGAGCTGACAGCTGCCCGCAATGCGCTCCAGCAGGCCGAAACGGCACTTGCCGAGCGCGAGCCCGAAGCACGCGTGAAACACCTTTCATATTTGGCCGCCCGGAATGCCGATATCGGCCATGCGCGCATCCAGGAAGCCCGGTCCCGGGAAGCCGTGAGCCAGGCGGAGGCAGAGCGCAATCGCGTCCTGCTCGCCGCGCGGTCACAAGAGACGCAAATCGCGCGGCAACAGGCCGAGACCGCCCGGCAGGAGGCTTCCGAGGCGCAACTGTCGGCGGCGGCGCAGGCAGAGGCGGCTGAGGCCGCACGGCGCGCGCTGGCGGAACTGCAGGCCAAGCCGACGGAGCGCGGAATGGTGCTGACGCTGGGCGACGTCCTGTTCGATACCAATGAAGCAACCTTGAAGCCCGGCGCAATGCTGGCAATGGACCGCCTCGCCAGATTCCTCGAGGCCAACGCCGACACGCGGTTGATCATCGAAGGGCATACCGACAGCACCGGTTCGGATTCCTACAACCAGGAACTGTCGCAGCGGCGGGCGCGAGCTGTCGCGGATGAACTGCTAAGCCGGGGCATTGCTTCCACCCGCTTTGAAGCGATCGGGCGCGGAGAGGCCTTTCCCGTCGCGGGCAACGACACCGCCTCCGGACGTCAGCAGAATCGTCGCGTTGAAATCGTGTTCTCGGATCAGTCCGGAAACTTCACCCAGGGTGCCGACCGCCGACCGTGACCGGGGCTTGCCGCTCGGTCAGGATGTTGATCCCTTGACGGTCGTCCGGTAGGCTTTCGCGCCCGCGGAGAGGTGGCCGAGCGGTCGAAGGCGCTGGACTGGAATTCCAGTAATACCCACAAGGTATTCGTGGGTTCGAATCCCACCCTCTCCGCCAGCTCATTCGCCAAAAAAGGGGACGCAACCCTTTATTTGAAAAGGGTCGTGAAAAGGGGTCGCATCCCTTTGGTCCACCGGTACGTTGCCATTGCCCTAATCTCACTCAAAGGGATGCGACCCCTTTTCACGACCCTTTTCAAATAAAGGGTTGCGTCCCCTTTTTCGACGGCGCTCAGTCGTCGCGTTCCCCGGGATCACGCGTTGATCCGCCCGCCGTGACCGATTCGTACGCGCGGGCGAATGCGACCAGGAATACGGCCGGCAGGCCGCTGTCGCCACTCTGGACCGTCGAGCGGAACAAATCGCGGTAGCGATTCCACAGCCGGGCCTGCAGGTTTGGGTCGCCGGCGCCTGCCGCGCGCCGCCCGAGCTGCTCCTCGAGCACGTCCGGATCGAGTTTCCCGATCACCGTCGCGAGGGCCTCGCGCAATGCGGCTGCAACGGCGACCTCGTGATGTCGCGCACGCGCGAACTCGCGCCGCATCTCGTCGATCGCGCGCGTGCCGCCGGGCCCGCGGCCGGCCAGCATCATCTCCAGAATCTGTTCGACTGCCGCAATCTGCACGAGCGGGCTGGTGGCATCGCGCCGCCTGGCACCGGAGGAAATACCGAACTCGCTCGCGAAATCGGCGCGGGTGCGCGCGAGTTCGGTGAACCCGACCAGCGTTTCGCGCAGCAGCTGACCGGCGTGCTGCAGCGAGCCCATGCGCAGGTCCGCGGGCAGCGTCAGGGGATCGATGCCGGCACCTTTGCAGAGCGCGACAATACCGGGCCACAGTTCCTGCTCTTCGCGCGCCCGACCCGACGCGGCGGGCGCGGCGGCTGCCGGCGGCGGGACACGCGGCTTCGCGCGCTCGACGCGCGCTGGTTGGGCAGCCGGTGGTGCTGGCGGCGTAGCCGGCGGTGGTTGTCGCGGCGCGCGCTCGAGGCGGCCGGTCGCGACGGGCGCCCCGGACCCGAAGGACGCATCGAACTCAGCCTCGCTGACCGCGAGGTGTTCGCGAGGCGGGAAGTCGTTGCCGCCGGAGATCTCGACTTCAATTTCGTATTCGCCGATACGGATGCGGTCGCCCGGCGCGAGCTGGTGCAGGCGCTCCGGTCCGAGCGCCTCCTCTTCGTCGTTGACATAGGTGCCGTTGGTGCTGGTATCGCGCAGCCACCAGATACCGCCGCGATGTTCGACTTCGGCGTGGCGGCCGGAGACATAGCGTTCCGAATCCTTCAGCACCCAGTCGTTGCTGTCGTGCCGGCCGATGCGCCCGCCATTGACGCCGAACGTGCAGCGCGGATGCGGTCCGGCCGAAGCCGCATTGTCGCTGACGATTTTAAGCCTGAGCGCCATTGCAAAACCCCGGAACGGGCTGCTGCCGTCGGCAACGGCACGCATCACACCTGCCTGGACCGCTATAATAGCGCGCTCCCGCAAGGCAGACCTGCACCCGTTACATGGCTACCAGTCACATATTCAGGATTGTGTTCGTCAACCAGGGCAAGGTCTATGAGATCTACGCCCGGAAGGTGAGCCACGGGACCCTGTTTGGCTTCATCGAAGTCGAGGAACTGGTGTTCGGCGAGCGCAGCAGCGTTGTCGTCGATCCGGCCGAGGAGCGCATCAAATCCGAGTTCGCCGGGGTCAAGCGCAGTTACCTGCCACTGCATGCGGTGATCAGGATCGACGAGGTGCAGAAGCACGGCGTCAGCAAGATCAGCGTGCTCGAAGGCGGCAATGTCGCCCAGTTTCCGGTCGCGCTATACCCGGCGGGAAGCGATCCGGGCGTGAAGCGCTGACGGCTTGATGCTGCTGTTCCGAGGCGCGCCCGCTCTCTCGGCGTTCCGCATCGAGAGGCTGCTTGCGACGCTCGCCGGCATCGCGCCGTCGGTCCGCGGGCTGCACGCCCGATACCTGCACTTCGTCGACGTTTCACGGACGCTGACCGCGGACGAGCGGCGGCTGCTCGAGCGACTGCTCGATTTCGATGCCAGCGCCGCCGACCTGCCGTCCGGCCCGCTGCTGCTCACGGTGCCGCGCCCCGGCACGATTTCTCCGTGGTCGTCGAAGGCGACAGACATTGCGCACGCCTGCGGGCTCGCGGCCGTGCGTCGCATAGAGCGCGGCCGGGTATGGCGGATCGACTGCGGCGGCGAACTGCCGCCGCCCGAGCAGACGGCGATAGCGGCCGTGCTGCACGATCCGATGACCGAAGCGCTGCTGATGGATATAGCCGGCGCGGCCCGGCTGTTCGAATCGCATGCGCCCGGACCGCTCGGGCGCATCGTTCTGGGTGCCGACCCGCGCCAGGCCCTCGCGACGGCGAACGCGGCGCTCGGACTGGCGCTGTCGGAAGCCGAGATCGCGTATCTGGGCGCCGTATTCGCGCGCCTGGGCCGCGATCCCACGGACGTCGAGGTCATGATGTTCGCACAGGCGAACAGCGAACATTGCCGTCACAAGATTTTCAATGCGGACTGGACGGTGGACGGCGCGCAGTCATCCCGTTCGCTGTTCGCGATGATCCGGCACACGCACACCGCCCATCCCGGCGGCGTGCTCTCCGCCTACAGCGACAACGCGGCCGTCATCGCGGGACCCGTGGGCGCACGTTTCTTCGCGGCCGGCGAAAGCCACGAATATGGCTGGCACGAGGAGCCGGTCGACATCCTGATCAAGGTCGAAACCCACAACCATCCGACGGCGATCTCGCCGTTCCCGGGCGCGGCGACGGGTTCGGGCGGCGAAATCCGCGACGAGGGCGCGACCGGACGCGGCGCGAAACCCAAGGCGGGTCTGGTCGGCTTCACCGTCTCGAATCTGCGCCTGCCGGAGTTCGTCCAGCCATGGGAGGCGGATTACGGCCGGCCCGGGCGCATCGCTTCCGCGCTCGATATCATGCTGGAGGGACCGATCGGTGCCGCCGCATTCAACAACGAGTTCGGTCGTCCCGGCATCCTCGGCTTTTTCCGCACGTTCGAGCAGCGCGTCGATGCCGATGACGCTGCGATCGTCCGCGGCTATCACAAGCCCATCATGATCGCCGGCGGTCTCGGCAACGTGCGGCGAATGCACGTTGACAAGCAGCCGGTGCCCGCCGGCTCACCGCTCGTCGTGCTGGGCGGGCCGGCGATGCTCATCGGGCTCGGCGGTGGCGCCGCGTCGTCGCAGGGCAGCGGGACCGGCAACCAACAGCTCGACTACGCTTCCGTGCAGCGCGGCAACCCGGAGATGCAGCGGCGCGCGCAGCAGGTCATCGATGCCTGCTGGGCGATGGGCGAAGACAACCCCGTGCTCATGATCCACGACGTCGGCGCAGGCGGCCTGTCGAATGCGGTGCCGGAAGTCGTCGCGGCAGGCGGCGGTGGCGGGCGGATCGACCTGGCGCAGGTTCCGAGCGGCGAGGCGGGCATGTCGCCGCTCGAGCTCTGGTGCAACGAGGCCCAGGAGCGCTATGTGCTGGCGCTCACTGCCGCCCGGCTCGGCGAATTCGAGGCCATGTGCCGGCGCGAGCGCTGTCCTTTCGCGGTGATCGGCCATGCTACCGGCGATGGCGTGCTGCTGGTCGAGGATTCCCGCAGCGGCGAACGGGTGGTGGACATGCCGGTCGCCGACCTGCTCGGGCGGCCGCCGCGCATGCGCCGGAACGCCGTCCGCCGGCAACGCCGCGGCGACGGATTCACCGCGGGGGCCATCGATGCCGGCGAGGCGTTGTCTCGTCTGCTGCGCCTGCCGGCCATCGCGGACAAGGGATTTCTCGTAACGATAGGCGATCGGTCGGTGGGCGGCCTGGTCAGCCGCGATCCACTGGTCGGCCCCTGGCAGGTGCCGGTCAGCGATGTCGCCGTGACGCTCTCCGCCCTGCGCGGCCATGCGGGCGAGGCGATGGCGCTCGGCGAGAGGCCCGCGATCGCCGTGCTCGATGCGCCGGCGTCGGGCCGCATGGCCGTTGGCGAGGCGATCACCAACATCGCCGCGGCCGACGTAAGCCGCATCGGCGACATCAAGCTGTCGGCGAACTGGATGGCCGCCTGTGGCGAGCCCGGCGAGGACGCGGACCTGTTCGATACGGTGCGTGCGATCGGCGAAGAGCTCTGCCCGGCGCTCGGCATCGCGATACCGGTCGGCAAGGATTCCCTTTCCATGCGCACGACCTGGGGCGAGGGGGCACAGCGCCATACAGTCCTCGCGCCGCTGTCGCTCGTCGTGTCGGCGTTCGCGCCGGTCGGCGACGCGCGGCGAACCCTGACACCGGTGCTCGATCGCACGCCGGCGCGATCGGCACTGGTCCTGATCGATCTTGGCGCCGGTCGGGACCGCCTCGGCGGCTCCTGCCTGGCGCAGGTTTACGGACGCATCGGCGATGTCCCGCCCGATCTCGACCAACCGCGGCTGCTTCTCGACTTCTTCGCGGCGATTCGTGAACTCGCCGGCGCGGGTGTCGTGCTCGCCTATCACGACCGGTCGGATGGCGGCCTGGCGGTGACGCTGCTCGAAATGGCCTTCGCCGGACGTGCCGGCTTCGATGTCGATCTCGGCAGGACTACGAATGCCTGCGCGGCGATGTTCAGCGAGGAGCTGGGCGCGGTGCTGCAGTTGCATGAATCCGACGTGACGCTCGCGCTTGCGCTGCTGGAGCGTCACGGTCTCGGACATTGCAGCCGGCGCATCGGCACGGTCGTCCCCGGCCGACGCGTGCGCTTCGCGACCGCAGGCCGCGTGCTGCTCGACGGCGATCGTGTCACGCTGCGCGAAATCTGGTCGGAAACGAGCTGGCGTATGCAGCGGCTACGGGACGACCCGGCGTGTGCCGACGAGGAGCAGGCCACGCGTCTCGACGAAACCGATCCCGGGCTGTCCTGGCGACCGGCATTCGATCCCGATGAGGACGTTGCGGCGCCGATGATCGCGACCGGCGCGCGTCCGCGGGTCGCGGTGCTGCGCGAACAGGGCGTCAACAGCCAGGTCGAGATGGCGGGGGCGTTCGATCGTGCCGGATTTGCCGCGGTCGACCTGCACATGACCGACGTGATCGAGCGCGGCGCGTCGCTCGACGGATTCCAGCTGCTGGTCGCCTGCGGCGGATTCAGCTACGGCGACGTGCTGGGCGCTGGCGCAGGCTGGGCGAAGTCGATCCTGTTCAACGGGCGCGCGCGCGCGGCTTTCGAGCGCTGGTTCAGCGCCGGCGAGCGGCTGACGCTTGGCGTCTGCAATGGCTGCCAGATGCTCGCAGCGCTCGCCGAACTGATACCGGGAACCGAGGCCTGGCCGCGATTCCGTCGCAACCGTTCCGATCAGTTCGAGGGGCGCCTGTCGCTGGTCGAGATTCAGGCGACGCCTTCGCCGTTCTTCGCCGGCATGGCCGGATCGATCCTGCCGATCGCGGTCGCGCACGGCGAAGGCCGTGCGGAGTTCCGCGATGCGGACCAGGAGGCCGCGGCGCGCGCGCTGGTCGCAATGCGGTTCGTTGACGGCCAGGGCCGCGTGGCCGGGCGTTATCCGGCGAATCCGAATGGCTCTCCGGACGGCATCGCCGGACTGACATCGGCGGATGGCCGCGTCACGATCGTGATGCCGCACCCGGAGCGCGTGTTCCGTTCGGCGCAGAACTCCTGGCGGCCCGCCGGGGCCGGCGAGGATAGCGGGTGGATGCGGCTGTTCCGCAACGCGCGGCGGGCGCTCGGCTGACGATCACGCGCCGGGTGCGCGCTCCGGCAGACTCGTGACCCGTGTCGCATCGTCCGCGAAGTAGCGCCGCACCATCATCGCCTGTTGCAGGCGCCCCCGGCGCACATAGGCCTGGTACAACAGGTCCTTGACGACTTCCAGCAGGACTGCCGCCTGGAACGCATCGATGACCGGCAGCGTCGCGCGGCCGGGCGCATCGACGTCGAACAGAATTTTCTTGACCACCGCGAACGACTCGTCGTCGAGTTCCGCCAGCCTGCGGATGTTCGCGAGCTCATCGTAGAGCGCGAGCTTGCCGTCTTCGCCGAGGTCCGCGAATACGTTCTGTGCCACGCGCCGGCACATCGACGCGAAAGCGTTGTAGCAGGCCGCGGAGAAGCACGAGAAGGCCTCCTTCAGCAGCTGCTCGGTCTCCTCGGGCAGATGCGTGAAGTTGAAGCGCTCGCGCGGGCGTTCGAGCTCGACGAAGTTCGGCGCGAGTTCGATGCGGCTGCCGCCGTACAGTTTGACCGTGAACCGCAGGAAAATCGGCGCGTTGCAGGCTTCACAGCGGTACACGAGGCCTACCTGCGCCGGCTTGTGCTGCTGCAGCACGTTGAAGTCCGGCACCGATGCCGGCGAGATGTGCGCGAGCACCTGGCAGTGCGGGCAGTTGAGCGCGAGACCCGTATCCTGGTCATGGTGCAGACGCCCGGCTGAATCAATGTAAACCGCCATGCGTCACCTTGCGCCGACGAACGCTTCCATTCTAGCCGAATAGTCGGCGGGACGTGCTTCAGGCGTGCAGGGGCTTGTAGCGCAGCCGGTGCGGCTGGTCGGCCTGGTCCCCCTTGCGACGCCGCAGGTCCGCCACATAGTCCTGGTAGTTGCCTTCGAACCAGACCACCTCGCTGTCGCCTTCGAACGCGAGAATATGGGTCGCGATGCGATCCAGGAACCAGCGGTCATGCGAGATCACCACCGCGCAACCCGGGAAATTGAGCAGGGCCTCCTCGAGCGCGCGCAGCGTTTCGACGTCGAGGTCGTTGGTCGGTTCGTCGAGGAGCAGCACGTTGGCACCGCTTTTCAGGAGTTTCGCGAGGTGCACGCGGTTGCGCTCACCGCCCGACAGTTCGCCGATCTGCTGCTGCTGCTGGTTACCGCGGAAGTTGAACCTTCCGACGTAGCCGCGCGATGGCGTTTCGTAGTTGCCGACCTTGATGATGTCCTGGCCACCGGAGATTTCCTGCCAGACGGTCTTGCTGTCATCGAGGGAATCGCGCGACTGGTCGACGCTCGCGATCTGGACCGTCGGTCCGGTGCGGATCGTGCCGGCATCCGGCTGCTCGGTGCCCGTCAGCATGCGAAACAGCGTGGTCTTGCCAGCGCCATTCGGCCCGATGATGCCGACGATGCCGCCGGGCGGCAGCCGGAACGACAGGCCGTCGATCAGCAGCCGGTCGCCATAGGCCTTGCGCAACCGGTCGACTTCGATGACCAGATCGCCGAGCCGGGGCCCGGGCGGAATGTAGATCTCATTCGTCTCGTTGCGCTCCTGGAACTCGACTGACGACAGCTCCTCGAATTGCCGCAGCCGCGCCTTGCTCTTGGCCTGGCGCGCTTTCGGATTCGCACGCACCCATTCGAGTTCCCGCGCCAGCGACTTGCGCAGCCCTTCCTGCTGTTTTTCTTCCTGGGCCAGGCGGCGCTCCTTTTGCTCGAGCCACGACGAGTAGTTGCCCTGCCACGGAATGCCGTGCCCGCGGTCGAGTTCGAGGATCCAGCCCGCGACATTGTCGAGGAAGTACCGGTCATGGGTCACGCAGATGACGGTGCTCGGGTACTGCTCGAGGTATTTCTCCAGCCAGGCGACGGATTCGGCGTCGAGATGGTTGGTCGGTTCGTCGAGCAGCAGCATGTCGGGCTTCGACAGCAGCAGCCGGCAGAGCGCGACGCGACGCCGCTCGCCGCCGGACAGCTGTGAAATCTTCGCTTCCCAGGGCGGCAGCCTGAGCGCGTCCGCGGCCACGTCCAGCTGCCGTTCCAGGTTGTGGCCGTCGACCGTCACGAGCAAAGACTCGAGCGCTCCCTGTTCGGCGGCAAGCTTGTCGAAATCGGCATCCGGATCGGTGTAGAGGGCATACACCTGATCGAGACGGGCGAGGGCGTCCTTGACCGGCCTGACCGACTCTTCGACGATCGCGCGCACGTCGGCATCCGGATCGAGTTGCGGCTCCTGCGGCAACAGGCCGACCTTGATCCCGGGCTGTGGCCGCGCCTCGCCCTCGATGTCGATGTCCGTGCCCGCCATGATGCGCAGCAACGTCGACTTGCCCGAGCCATTCAGGCCAAGCACGCCGATCTTCGCGCCGGGAAAAAACGAGAGCGAGATGTCGCGCAGGATATGCCGCTTCGGCGGCACCACCTTGCCGACGCGATTCATCGTGTAAATGTACTGGGCCATGCACGTCACCGGGATTGCGGGGCGCGGATTATCAGCGATGCGCGCGGTCGCCGCCAGACGGTTTTGCGGCGCCCATGCTAGTCTGCCCGGGGCTAATCCACTGGGCGGCGACGCGTGGCTGAGAACGGCGGACCGGAGACCTGCGTCGTTGCCGGCGAGCGGATTGCCCGCTATGCCTTCGGCGACGGTCATCCATTCGGCCCCGACCGGCACGAGGCCTTCTGGCGCGAGCTGGTCGCCCAGGGACTCGATCGCCGCGTTCTGCAGCTGACGCCACGCGCGGCCACGCGCCGCGAACTGGAACTGTTCCACCGGCCCGAGTACGTCGACCTGGTGCAGGCAAGATCCGCGAGCGGCGAAGGTTACCTGGATGCCGGCGATACACCCGCCTGGAAGGGCGTGTTCGAGGCGGCGAGCGACGTCGTGGGCGCGTCGCTGGTTGCGGCCGATGCCCTGATGGAAGGAAGGGTGAAACGCGGCTTCGTGCCGATCGCCGGATTACACCATGCCGGGCGCGGCCACGCGGCCGGCTTCTGCGTCTTCAACGACATCGGCGTGGCCGTCGAACACCTGAAACGGGTGCACGGCCTTTCACGGATCGCCTACGTCGACATCGACGCGCATCATGGCGACGGCGTCTATTACGGGTTCGAGGACGATCCGTCCCTGATATTCGCGGATCTGCACGAGGACGGGCGCTATCTGTATCCAGGCACCGGCGCGGATTCGGAAACCGGTACGGGCAGCGCGGAGGGCACCAAGCTCAATCTGTCGTTGCCTCCCGGCGCGGGCGATGCGGAGTTCCTCGCGGCCTGGCCGGCCATCGAAGCCCACATCGAGCGCCATGCACCGGAGTTCGTCATTCTCCAGTGCGGTGCAGACAGCCTGGGGGGCGATCCGATCACGCACCTGAAATTGACCGAACAGGCCCACGCGCATGCTGCGAACCGGCTCTGCGCCGTCGCAGACCGGCATGCCGGTGGGAGGATCCTGGGCGTCGGCGGCGGCGGCTACAACCGGCGCAATCTCGCGCGTGCCTGGACCCGTGTCGTGCAGGCGTTCGTCGAAGCGGCCTGACCGAAAGCCTTTCGGGTAGACTGCGGGCCTCCGTTTTCCGGCGCACCAAGGAACCCCATGTTCGGTCCCGGCATGAGCATTGAATCCTTCGATCCCGAACTGGCGGGCGCGCTGAATGCCGAGCGACGCCGGCAGGAAGAACATCTGGAACTCATCGCCTCGGAAAACTACGCGAGTCCGCGCGTGCTCGAGGCCCAGGGCTCGGTGCTGACCAACAAGTACGCGGAGGGTTACCCGGGCAAGCGCTATTACGGCGGCTGCGAATTTGTCGATGTCGCGGAACAGCTCGCGATCGATCGCGCGAAGAAACTGTTCGGCGCCGCCTACGCAAACGTGCAGCCTCACTCGGGATCGCAGGCGAACGCGGCGGTCTACCTGGCGCTGCTGAAGCCAGGCGACACGCTGCTCGGCATGAGCCTCGACCATGGCGGCCACCTGACGCACGGCGCCAAGGTCAATTTCTCCGGCAAGTTGTTCAACGCCGTCCAGTACGGTCTCGATGCGGCGACCGGCGAGATCGATTACCGGGAGGTCGAGCAGCTCGCGCAGGAGCACCGGCCAAAAATGATTCTCGCCGGCTTTTCCGCGTACTCGCGCGTCGTCGACTGGCAGCGGTTCCGGTCGATTGCCGACGCCGTCGGCGCCTGGTTGGTCGTCGATATGGCTCACGTCGCCGGACTGGTGGCGGCCGGCGTGTATCCGAATCCGGTGCCGATCGCGGATGTCGTCACGACCACGACGCACAAGACGCTGCGCGGTCCGCGCGGCGGGCTGATCCTCGCGCGCGAGCACCCCGACCTGCACAGGAAACTGAACTCGATGATCTTTCCGGGCACCCAGGGCGGGCCGCTGATGCACGCGATCGCGGCCAAGGCGGTGGCTCTGCTCGAGGCGCTGTCGCCGGATTTCCGGGCATACCAGCAGCAAGTCGTCGCGAACGCCCGGGTCATGGCCAGAACGCTGCAGGACCGCGGGCATCGCGTGGTGTCCGGCGGAACCGACAATCACCTGTTCCTGCTCGATCTGATCGGCCGCGATTACACCGGCCAGGATGCGGACGCGGCACTCGGCAGCGCACACATCACCGTCAACAGGAACGCCGTTCCGAACGATCCGCGTCCACCGTTCGTCACGAGCGGATTGCGCATCGGCACGCCGGCGATCACGACCCGGGGGTTTGGCGAACCGGAAGCCCGGCAGGTAGGCGGCTGGATCGCGGACGTGCTGGATGCGATGGGCGACCGTTCGGCCATCGAGCGCGTGCGCGCCGAAGTCCTGACGATCTGCCGGCGTTTCCCCGTATACGCCTGAAGGCGCCGGAGAGCGGCAGTGCACTGCCCATTCTGCAATCACGACGATACCAAGGTGACGGATTCACGGCTCGCCGGCGAAGGCCACCAGATCCGCCGGCGGCGCGAATGCCAGGCCTGTGGCGAGCGCTTCACGACCTTCGAGACGGCGGAACTCGTGATGCCGCAGGTCGTGAAGAACGACCTGTCGCGCCAGCCATTCGACGAGCACAAGCTGCGCGGCGGCATCATGAAGGCGCTGGAAAAGCGCCCGGTCGGCCGCGAACAGGTCGAATCCGCGATCGAGCGCATCAGCCATCGCCTGCGCACGTTCGGGGAGCGGGAAGTCGCATCGCGTACCATCGGCGAGATCGTCATGGAGGAATTGCGCCTGCTCGACGAAGTGGCCTACGTGCGTTATGCATCGGTTTACCACCGGTTCAAGGATGTCGATTCCTTCCGCGAGCAGATCGAGAAGCTCGGCAAGGGCCGCCCCGGCGACCCGGCCGCCGGGCAGATGTCGCTGTTGCCATCGCAGGGCCGCGACGCGCGCAACAAACGATGAATGCGTCAGACGCCCTGACCCGGGACCACATGCAGCGGGCGCTGGAACTGGCCAGGCGCGGTCTCTGGAGCACCGATCCGAATCCGCGCGTCGGCTGCGTCATCGCCGCAGGCGCGCGGGTCATCGCGGAGGGCTGGCACGAACGCGCTGGCCTGCCGCATGCCGAGGCCATGGCGCTGGCGGCGGCGGGAGCCGGCGCCAGGGGTGCGACCGCCTATGTGACGCTCGAGCCCTGCTGTCATCACGGCCGCACGCCGCCTTGCGCCGACGCGCTGATCGCCGCCGGCGTCAAGCGTGTCCACTACGCGGTTCGCGACCCGAATCCGCGCGTCAGCGGGGGCGGTGCCGCGCGCCTTGCCGCAGCCGGCGTCGAGGTCGAGGAAGGCCCGCTCGCCGATCAGGCGCGTGCGCTGAATGCAGGCTTCCTGTCGCGCATGGAGCGCGGCCGGCCCTGGCTGCGGCTGAAGCTGGCCGCCAGTCTCGACGGCGGCACGGCGCTCGCGAACGGCGAGAGCCGCTGGATCACGGGAGTCGAAGCGCGCGCCGACGTTCAGCAGCTCCGGGCGCAGTCCTCGGCCGTGATGACGGGTGTCGCGACCATCCTCGCGGACAATCCGCGTCTTGACGTGCGCCTGCCGGAAGCCACGCGTCAGCCGCTTCGGGTCGTGCTGGATTCGGGACTGCGCATGCCGCCGACCGCGCGCGTCATCGCGCCGCCCGGCCGGTTGCTGGTGCTGACCGCGAGCCGCGATGCCGCGCGCCGCGTGGCGCTTGCGCAGGCCGGCGCGGAGTTGCTTGATGTTCCCGCCGGCGAACGGGGTCTCGATCTGCCGGCCGCTCTCGGGCTGCTGGCCGGGCAGGCGGAGATCAACGAGCTGCTGGTCGAATGCGGGCCGACGCTCGGCGGTGCGCTGCTCGCCGCAGGACTGGTGGATGAGTGGATCCTTTACATCGCGCCGGTGCTGCTCGGCGCCGACGCGCGGCCGGTTGCGGAGATCCCGGCGATCGTGGCGATGAACGATCGCCTGGCGTTTTCGATCGTGGATCAGCGCCTCGTCGGCGGCGACCTCCGGTTGACGTTGCTGCCGGACCGGAACTGAGCGGCCGTGTTTACCGGCATCGTGCGCGCCATCGGGTCTGTGGTTTCCGTGCGGCAGGCGGGTGGTGCGATGGAGCTTGAAATCGGCTGTGGCGGCCTGCCGTCCGGGACATGGAAGGCGGGCGACAGTATCTGCGTCGCGGGCGTTTGCCTGACGGTCTCCGGCATCGGACCGGAATGTTTCCGGTCGGTCGCATCGGCGGAGACGCTCGCATGCACGACGCTCGGCCAGCTGTCACCGGGCGACCCGGTGAATCTCGAGCCTGCTCTGGCATCCGGCGACCTGCTGGGTGGCCACTTCGTGACAGGGCATGTCGACGGCGTGGCGCGGATCGACGAAACCCGCGAACAGGCCGGTTCGCTCCGGCTCGTGATTGCGCCACCATCATCGCTCGCGCATCTGGTGGCGGCCAAGGGATCGGTGACCATCGATGGCGTCAGTCTCACCGTGAATGAAGTGGCCGGCGCGACCTTCGGCGTCAACATCGTGCCGCATACGCGCGCCGCGACGACGCTGGGCGCGGCCAGGCCGGGCCAGGCCGTGAACCTCGAAGTCGATATCCTGGCGCGCTACCTTGAGCGCCTGCTCGACCAGCGCGTGAAACCATGAACAGCGTCGACGAACTGGTCAGCGAGCTGCGTGCCGGACGCATGGTCATCGTGGTCGATGACGAAGATCGCGAGAACGAGGGAGACCTGGTCGTCGCAGCCGCGCGCGTGCGGCCCGAGGACATCAATTTCATGGCGCGGTTCGGGCGCGGGCTGATCTGCCTGACCATGACGCCGGAACGTTGCGAGGCGCTGCGACTGCCGTTGATGGTCGGGCAGAGCGGCGACCGGCACGGCACGAACTTCACCGTCAGCATCGAAGCGGCGCAGGGCGTCACGACGGGCATTTCGGCGCAGGATCGCGCGCTGACCGTCAGGACGGCGGTCGCGCCCGGCGCGGGTCCGCAGGACCTGCGCCAGCCGGGGCATGTTTTTCCGTTGATGGCGCGCCCCGGCGGGGTGCTCGCGCGGGCAGGACACACGGAAGCCGGATGCGATCTCGCACGCCTCGCCGATTTCGAGCCGGCATCGGTGATCGTCGAGATCCTGAATGAGGACGGTTCGATGGCCCGCCGGCCTGATCTCGAGCGGTTTGCCGCCGAGCACGGGTTGAAGATCGGCTCGATCGCCGATCTGATCCGCTACCGGCTGGCGAACGAAAGCAGCATCGACCGGGTGGCGGACCGGATGATCGAGACGGAGTTCGGCCCGTTCCGCATGGTGTGGTACGAGGACCGCGTCCACCAGACGCTGCACGCGGCGCTGGTTCGCGGGGCACCGGCCGGATCGGAGCCGGTGCTGGTTCGCGTGCACGTGCATGACGTCCTGCGGGACGATTTCGCACTGCAGCCGGACCACGGCGGCTGGACCCTGCGGGCGGCGCTTGCGCGCATCGCGCGCGAGGAAGCGGGCGTTCTGGTCGTGCTGCGGCAGCAGGACGGCACCGGTGCGCTGCTGCAATCGCTGCGTGCCGTCCGCCAGCCCCTCGACGCAGGCGATGCGTCGGTCGGGGGCGGCACCATCCTGCGGACCCACGGCATCGGCGCGCAGATCCTGCGCGATCTCGGCGTGCGCCGCATGCGCGTGTTATCCGCGCCGCGGCAGTTGCGCGGCATCGCCGCGTTCGGGCTCGAGATCACCGGTTACGAGGACTGAGCGGCGTCGCCAGGGCGTTATACTCCGTAGATGCACGGCGTGAGCGTCATCGAGGGAGATCTGGATGCGGCCGGGCTGCGCATCACGATCGTCGCGTCCCGATTCAACGAACCGATCGTCGAGCGCCTGCTCGGCGGCGCCGTGGAAACGCTGCTGCAGCACGGTGCGGCGCCGTCGGCACTGTCGATCGTGCGGGTTCCCGGCGCATTCGACCTGCCGCTGATCGCGCGGAAAGTCGCCGAGGCCGGACGACCGGACGCGATCATCGCCGTGGGTGCGGTGATTCGCGGCGAGACCGCGCATTTCGATTACGTCGCCGGCGAATGCGCGTCGGGACTGACGCGCATCGCGGACGACACCGGCATACCCATCGCATTCGGCGTCCTGACCACGGATTCCGTCGAGCAGGCCGAGGAGCGAGCCGGGGGCAGCGAGGGCAATCGCGGTGCCGACGCCGCGCTCGCGGCGATCCGGCTTGCGACATTGAGCCGCAAGCTCGGTAAGCGGCCGTGACGAAGGCATCGCGCCAGTCCACCCAGGCGCGTAGCGCCGCCCGCAGGCTGCTCGTCCAGGCGCTCTATCAACGGCTGGTCGGCGGACAGGACTGGCAGGAACTGTACGGGCAATACAGCACCGACCCCAATTTTGCGCGCGCCGATGCGGCGTATTTCCGCCAGGCGCTCGAGGCGGTCTGCAACGGAGCAGAGTCGCTCGACGAGGAACTGCGGCGTCATTCGGACATCGAGCCGGCCCGGCTGGATCCGGTCGAACATGCCATCCTGCAACTGGGACTCTGGGAACTGATGGCGCAGTCCGATATACCCTTCAAAGTCGTCATCAATGAAGCGGTCGGACTGGCCAGGCGTTTCGGCGCGACCGACGGTCACCGTTACGTGAATGCCGTGCTCGACAAGGCCTCGCGCGGGCATCGCGCGATCGAACGTGGCGAGGTCGCCTGAACCCGTCATGCCATCCCGGGAATTCGAACTGATCGAGCGGCACTTCACGCGCCGCGGGGCCGCGCGCAGCGATCTGCTGCTCGGCGTCGGGGACGACGCCGCGCTGGTGGCGCCGCCTCCCGGCGCCGAACTCGTGCTGGCGCTCGACACGATCGTCGAGCACACGCATTTCCCCGCGGGCATGGACGCGCGCTTCGTCGGCCACCGGGTACTGGCGGTCAATCTCTCGGATCTCGCAGCCATGGGCGCGGAGCCCGCCTGGGCACTGCTGGGTCTCACGCTGCCCACGGTCGACGAGCACTGGCTCGCGGGGTTCTCCTCCGGCCTCGATGCCCTCGCGCGCCGGTCGGGCGTCGCACTCGCCGGTGGCGACACGACGCGTGGACCGTTGACGGCGACCATGGCCCTCGCCGGCACGGTGCCGGCGGGACAGGCGCTCCGGCGCGACGGGGCCGAGCCCGGCGACGACCTGTGGATCAGCGGCACACCCGGTGACGCTGCCGCCGGGCTTGCGATCCTTCAGGGCCGGTTGCCGGGGCAGGGCCGTGCGCGCGATGCGCTGATGCACCGCTTCCAGCTGCCCGAGGCGAGAGTCGCGCTCGGCGTAGCGCTGCGCGGCATCGCGACCGCGTGCATCGACGTCTCGGACGGGCTGGTGGGGGATCTGGCAAAGCTTTGCGCCGCCAGCCGGGTCGGCGCGGACATCGACAGCCGGGAATTGCCGCTGTCGGCCGGGCTGTGTTCCGTCGCCGGACCCGAAGCGAGGCTGCGCTTCGCGCTCGGCGGCGGCGATGATTACGAGTTGCTGTTCACCGCGGCTGTCGCGGAACGCGCCCGACTGGCGGCGCTGGAAGCGGGTGCGGTGCTGCGGCGGATCGGCTTCGTCAGCGAGGACGCGGGCGTGCGCATCGATGGCACGCCGCCCGAGCGAGAGCCGGGTCACGGTTTCGACCACTTCGCGGACTGACCCCGGGGCTGCGGACGAAGCGCGATCCGGGTCACGGTTCCATCCCGGTTTGACGAAATATGCTCACTCGGTCTCCGGTGGCTTCCGCCTGCCGGACCGGCTGGAGGAGTGCGCCATCGTAACCGCAACTGTGCCGACCATTCGACGGCCCGCGGAGGGCGACGCGGGCATCGGCGAGCGCATCGGCAAGTACGAAGTGATCCGGGAAGTCGGCAAGGGCTCCACCGGCACGGTTTACCTCTCGCACGATGCGAACTACGGGCGCGACGTCGCGATCAAGGCCTACCGGATCGCCGGCGACGAAGACCCGGCCCGCGCCAAAGTCGCGCGCAAGATGTTCCTGTCCGAAGCGCACATGGTCGGGATGCTGCAGCACCCGAACATCATGCCGATCTACGACGCGGGCGAGGAGAACGGCTACTACTACGTCGTCACCGAATTCATCCACGGCGCGCGGACCCTCTCCGCGTACACGCGCCCGAACAACCTCCTGCCGGTCGAAGACGTGCTGACATTGATGTTCAAGTGCGCAAAGGCGCTGCATTACGCCCATTCGCGCGGCGTGATCCACCGCGACATCAAGCCCAGCAACCTGATGCTGACCACCGACAGCGACCTGCGCCTGATCGATTTCGGTATCGCGCTGCATGCTGACGCGGATTTCTCGCGCATCGAGGGCATCGCCGGCAGTCCGAGCTACATGTCGCCGGAGCAGGTGCAATCGTTCGAGCTGACCAACCATTCCGACCTGTACTCGCTGGGCGCCGTGATGTACGAGTTGCTGACCGGCCACCGGCCATTTCGCGCGGGCGCGCTCGCGAAGCTGCTGCACCAGATCGTGTACGCGACGCCGCCGCCGATGCTGTCGATCAGGGATGACCTGCCGCCGGAGCTGGAAGTCGTGGTCGCGACGGCCATGCACAAGGAACCCGACAAGCGCTATCCGAACGGCGCGGAATTCGCCAATGCGATCGCGAAGATCCATGCGCAGCAGCGTTCGCAGCCAGGCCGGGTCGACCGCCAGGAGCATTTCAACCTGCTGCGGCGCCTGAAGTTTTTCCACGATTTCTCAGCCGGCGAGATCTGGGAGGTGCTGCGCGCCGGCACCTGGCAGACGCACGCGCGCGGCGACGAAATCGTGCGGGCGGGCGGCGTCGACGACCGCTTTTATGTGATCGTCACCGGGAATTGCTCGGTCGAGCGCGACAGCGTCCGGATCGGTCGGCTCGAGGCCGGCGACTGCTTTGGCGAGACCAGCTACCTGCGCGGCGCCAGACGCCAGGCCGCGGTCGTGGCCGGCGACGAGGTAACGCTGCTGCAGGTCAGCTCGACGCTGCTGGAACAGGCATCCTCCGCCTGTCAGCTGCGCTTCAACAAGGTGTTCCTCAGGGCGCTGATCTCGCGCCTCCAGAACGGCGACTCTCGAGTTACGAGCTGACCGGCCTGCCGGCCGGGCATCCCTCGCTCGCTCACCGGAGAAGAATCGGAGAATTCGCTCGCTCGGGACCCGGCCGGCGACCGGTCCGCGTCACGCGGTCTTCGCGTCCTTGTCGAGTTCCACGCGTGCGTAGGCCGAATGGTTGTGGATGGACTCGAAGTTCTCTGATTCCACGCTGTAGGCCCGGATGCGCTCGTCGGCGTTCAGCCTGAGCGCGATGTCCCGCACCATGTCCTCGACGAACTTCGGGTTGTCGTAGGCGCGCTCGGTCACGAACTTTTCGTCGGGCCGCTTCAGGATGCCGTAGAGCTCGCAGCTCGCTTCCAGCTCCGCGATGTCAATCAGGTCCTCGAGCCACACGTGCTCGGCGATGCGCACGCGAATGGTGATGTGTGAGCGCTGATTGTGAGCGCCGTAATCGGAGATTTTCTTGGAGCACGGGCACAGGCTCGTGACCGGCACGATGACCTTCAGCCAGGTCTCGACCCTGCCGTTCTTCAGCTCGCCCGCGAGCGTTGCGCGGTAGTCGAGCAGGCTCTGCACGCCGCTGACCGGCGCCTGCTTCATGATGAAGTACGGGAAACTCATTTCGAGGTGCCCGGCTGCCGAGTCGAGGCGCAGCGCCATCTGCTCGAGCATCGCGTTGAACGATTCGACCGAGATTTCCTGTTCGTGCTCGTTCAGGATCTCCACGAACCGCGACATGTGCGTGCCCTTGAAGTTGTGCGGCAAGTGCACGTACATGTTGAAGTTCGCGATCGTGTGCTGTTCTCCGCCGGAACGGACCTTCACCCGGACCGGGTGGTAAATGTCTTTGATGCCGACCCGGTCGATCGGTATCCGGCGCGTGTCCTGGCGCCCTTGCACGTCGTCGATGAGCGGCGTGACCGCACAGCCGGAGGGTTTCGCATTCATCGCGAAATCATACCATGCCGGTACTGATTAGCCGGCCGGCAGCGCGCGCGGCAGCGACTGACCGCGCCAGAAGCGGTCGATGGCGGCCCTGATGGATGGAAGATCGAGGCCGGCCGCGGTCAGGTTGTCCTCGCGCGTGCCGTGCTCGACGAATCCGTCGGGCACGCCGATCTGCAGGACGGGGATGGCAGCGCCGATCCGCTGCAGATGCTCCAGCACCGCCGAGCCTGCGCCGCCCGCGACGACATTTTCCTCCAGCGTGACGATTGCGCGGTGCTCGGCAGCGATGGTCGCAACCAGCGCTTCGTCGAGCGGCTTCACGAAGCGCATGTTCACGAGCGTGGCGTCGAGCGACTCGGCGATCGCGGCCGACGGCGTCACCATCGTGCCAAAGGCGAGCAGCGCGAGGCCGCTGCCGCCGCGCCGCCGTGTTTCGGCCCGCCCGACCGGCAAGGCCTGCAGGGTCTGCTGCACCGCGGCGCCGGGCCCGCGTCCGCGCGGATAGCGCACGGCCGCGGGCTGATCGAGACTGACCGCCGTGTAGAGCATCTGGCGGCATTCATTCTCGTCGGCCGGCGCCATGACGACCAGATTCGGCACGCAGCGCAGATAGCTCAGGTCGAGCACGCCCTGATGCGTCGCGCCATCGCCGCCGACCAGGCCCGCGCGATCGATCGCGAATACCACCGGCAGGCGCTGCAGCGCGACATCGTGGATCAGCTGGTCGTAGGCGCGCTGCAGGAAGGTGGAATAGATCGCGACGACGGGCTTCAGCCCGTCGCAGGCGAGGCCGGCCGCCAGAGTGACCGCATGCTGCTCCGCGATTGCGACATCGAAGTAGCGTTCGGGGAACCGCTGCTCGAACTCGACCAGCCCCGAGCCTTCGCGCATGGCTGGCGTGATGCCGACGATGCGCGCGTCCTGTTCCGCGATGTCGCAGAGCCATGCGCCGAACACCTGCGAATACGTCGGCCCGGCGGCCTTTTCCTTGAACAGTGTGCCGCTCGCCGGATCATAGGGTCCCGGACCATGCCATTTGATCGGATCGGCCTCGGCGGGCGCGTAGCCTTTGCCTTTCTGCGTGACGACGTGCAGGAACTGCGGCCCGGGGAGCGTGCGCATGTTGCCGAGTGTCGTGACGAGCGCACCGACGTCATGACCGTCGACCGGCCCGATGTAATTGAAGCCCATCTCCTCGAACAGCGTGCCGGGCAGCACCATGCCCTTGGCATGCACTTCGGAACGGCGCGCCAGTTCCCATGCGGAGGGCATCGAGCGCAGCACCCGCTTGCCGCCCTCGCGCAGGTGCGAGTACATGCGCCCCGACAGCAGCCGCGCGAAATAGTTGGAGAGGGCGCCGACATTCTCCGAAATCGACATGTCGTTGTCGTTCAGCACGACCAGCAGATCCACGTTGACGCTGCCGGCGTGATTGAGCGCTTCCCAGGCGAGGCCCGCGCTCATCGCGCCGTCGCCGATGACGGCAACGACGCGCCGGTCGCTGCCGGCGGCGAGGTTCGCAATCGCCATGCCGAGCGCCGCGCTGATCGACGTGCTGGAATGACCGACACCGAAGCTGTCGTAGACGCTCTCCGCGCGCGACGGAAATGGCGCCAGCCCGCCGCGCTGCTTGATGCTGCCGAGTCGCTGCCGGCGTCCGGTCAGGACCTTGTGCGGATAGGCCTGGTGGCCGACGTCCCAGATCAGGCGGTCGTACGGCGTGTCGAAGACGTAGTGCAGGGCAACGGCGAGTTCGACGCTGCCGAGGCCCGCGGCAAGGTGGCCGCCCATGGGGCCGACCGTCTGGATCAGGTAATCGCGAAGCTCAACCGAAAGCTGCCCGAGATCCTCGCGCCCGAGCGCGCGCAGATCGGCCGGGGTGTCGATGGAATCCAGCAGCCCAACCCGCTTCGCATCGCTCATGGGAGCAGTTTACTGGAGGCGCGGCGCCCGCGGGATGCGCGCCCGCGCTAGCGCCCGCGAATCATCAGCTGGCTCGCGAACTCGCGCAGCTGGCCGGCTTCGGGTCCGAATTCCGCGAGCGCGGCGATGCCGAGCTCGGCCAGTTCCGTCGCGCGCGCGCGCGCGGCGGCGACGCCGGCGACGGCCGGATAGGTTGGCTTGCCTCGCAGCGCGTCCGCGCCCGCGGCCTTGCCGGTCACGGCGGGGTCGCCGACCACGTCCAGCAGGTCATCCACGATCTGGAAAGAAAGTCCGATGGCGCCGCCGTAACGCTCGAACGCGGCGCGGTCCTTCGCCGGCAGTTCGGGCGACGCCGCACAGGCAATGAGTACGGCGGCCTGGATCAGCGCGCCGGTCTTGCGCGCGTGCATCTCTTCGACCTCGGCCGGCGTGAGCCGCTGCCCGGTCGCCGCGAGATCCGTGGCCTGGCCGCCCGCCATGCCCTGCGTGCCGCTCGCGCGCGCGAGCAGGCGAATCATCTCGTTACGGCTGGCTGGTCCGGGGGAGGACGGATCGTCGGACAGGATTTCGAACGCGAGCACCTGCAGCGCATCGCCGGCGAGGATTGCGGTGGCCTCGTCGAACGCGCGATGTGTCGTCGGCCGGCCACGGCGCAGGTCGTCATCGTCCATGGCGGGCAGGTCGTCGTGCACCAGCGAATAGGCGTGGATGAGTTCGACCGCCGCGGCCGGCGCATCGAGGGCGTCCATTGCGAGCCCGATCGCATGGCCGGTCGCGTAGACCAGCAGCGGACGGATGCGCTTGCCCGGACCGAGTGCCGTATACCGCATTGCGCGATGCAGCCGCTCCGGTTCGGTGTCGTCGGGCGGCAGCCGCTTCTCGAGCACGGCATCCACCCGCTCGCGGTACCGCGCCTGCCAGTTCGCACTCTTGGATTCGGCCAGCATCGGTGACGCGCTCAGGCTTCGTCCGGCGCCGTGAAATCCTGCAGGGCGGCGTCGCCGTCCCCTTTACGGGAAAGTATCTGGATCTTTTGTTCCGCCTGACGCAACGCCTTCTGGCAACCGCGCGTCAATTCGACGCCGCGTTCGAACTGCCGCAGCGATTCCTCGAGCGATAGCTCGCCCTGTTCGAGCCGCTGCACGATCTGCTCGAGTTCGGCCAGCGCCGCCTCGAAGTCCGGTGTGGCCGGTTTCGCTCGGGTCACGTTCGCCTGTCCGGGTCGGCCGGTGGGGCCGGCAGTTTCACAGTCGCCGCCAGCGGGGTCAACGAGCGGCCGGCCGGCGGTCTCGCCCCGACCCCGGTTCCACGGGGCAATTCCGGTGTTAGAATCTGTCTAAACCATCGGCCAGCGCGCCGCATAACCGAGGAGGCATACCGTGAATCTGAAAGGCAGCAAGACCGAAGATAACCTGAAGGCGGCATTTGCCGGGGAATCGCAGGCCAATCGCCGATACCTTTATTTCGCGCAGAAGGCGGACGTGGAAGGCTACAACGACGTCGCCGCCGTGTTCCGTTCGACGGCGGAGGGGGAGACCGGCCACGCCCATGGTCACCTTGAATACCTCGAGCAGGTCGGCGACCCGGCGACGGGACTGCCCATTGGCCCGACGGCGGATAATCTGAAAGCGGCCATCGCCGGCGAAACGCACGAATACACGGATATGTATCCGGGAATGTCGAAGACCGCCCGCGACGAGAATTTCCACGAGATCGCCGACTGGTTCGAAACGCTGGCGAAGGCCGAGCGTTCGCACGCCAACCGGTTCCAGAAGGCACTGGACCAGCTCAACTGAGTGCCGCGGCCCGATCGGGCCGGCCCGCGTGAGCGATGGCCCGGCCAGAACTGCGCGCGAGGGCAGCCTCGAGGCGCCGACGCGTCATCCAATCGGCTGGAAGGACCCCGGGTACTGGGATGCGGACGCGCTCGACCGCGAAGTCGAACGCGTCTTCGACATCTGCCACGGCTGCCGGCGCTGCTTCAGCCTGTGCAACGCCTTTCCGGCGCTGTTCGATCAGGTCGACGGTACGCCGACCGGCGAAGTCGCGGCCGTGCCGCGGGATGCGCGCTGGGAGGTGGTCGATCACTGCTACCTCTGCGACATGTGCTACATGAGCAAGTGTCCGTATGTTCCCCCGCACGAGTGGAACGTGGACTTTCCGCACCTGATGCTGCGCGCGAAGGCGGTGCGGTTGAAAGACCAGGGTGCATCGGCCCGCGACCGGCTGCTGTCGTCCACGGATGTGGTCGGCCGGATTGCCGGGATCCCGGTTGTGCGCGAGATCGTCAATGCCGCGAATGCGAGCCGAGCGGGTCGCAAACTGCTCGACGGGCTGCTCGGCGTGCATCCTGCGGTGCGACTCCCGGTATTTCACGGCGACACGTTCCGCAAGCGCGAAGCGCGCCGTCAGAGGCCGTCGCTCGAGGCCGTGCCCGCGGCGGGCACGACCGGCAAGGTGGCGCTGTTCGCGACCTGCTATGGCAATCGCAACGAGCCGGATATCGTCTCCGACCTGGCCGCCGTCCTGGAACACAACGGCATACCCGTGGCGCTTGCCGCTGAGGAGCGCTGCTGCGGCATGCCGAAGCTCGAACTCGGCGACTTCGACGCGATCTCGAAACTGAAGGACTGCAACATTCCTGCACTCGCGGCGCTGGTCGCCACGGGACACGACGTGCTGGCCGCCGTGCCTTCCTGCGTGCTGATGCTGAAGCGCGAGCTGCCGCTGCTGTTCCCCGATGACCCGCAGGTGCTGGCGGTGGCGCGGCGCACTTTCGACCCCTTCGAGTACCTGATGCTGCGCCACGGCGCAGGACTGCTCCGCACCGATTTCCGGGCCGGCCTCGGCGAAATCGCCTACCAGGTGCCCTGCCACCTGCGGGTGCAGAACATCGGCCTCAAGACGCGCGATCTGCTCGCGCTCGTGCCGGGCACGAAACTCACGACCATCGAGCGCTGCAGCGGTCACGACGGCACCTACGCCGTCAAGCGCGAGTACCATTATGCGTCGATGAAGATCGCGCGGCCCGTCGTGCAGCGCGTCGCCGCGGCGCCGCAGGCACGACTGTCGAGCGATTGCCCGCTGGCGGGCCACCAGATCGCAAGCGGACTGTCGGACGCGCGCCAGCCGCGCCACCCCCTGACGCTGCTGCGCCAGGCGTACGGAATATGAGGCAGCGGCGATGAACCGGACCGACCCGCAAGCGCTGGCGCCGGCCGACCTGATGGGGCTCGAGCAATACGCGCGCTCGCGCGACGATTTTCGCGCCCGCGTGCTGGCGCACAAGCGCCACCGCACGGTTGCGATCGGACCGAACATGACCTGGGTGTTCGAGGACCGGCTGACGATCCAGTACCAGATCCAGGAGATGCTGCGCATCGAGCGCATCTTCGAGCCGGCAGGAATCCAGGAGGAACTCGACGCCTACAATCCGCTGATTCCGGACGGCGGCAACTGGAAAGTCACGATGATGATCGAGTATCCGGACCCGGGCGAACGCGCCGCGGCGCTCGCGAGATTGCGTGGAATAGAAGACCGGTGCTACGTGGAACTGCCGGGCGGCGGCCGCGTCGCAGGCATCGCCGACGAGGATCTCGTGCGGGCAAACCTCGAGAAAACCTCCGCGGTCCACTGGCTGCGCTTCGAACTGCCGGAAGCGGCGCGGGCTGCGGTGAAAGCGGGCGGCGCGGTCATTGCGGGCACCGATCATCCGCAGTACCGGCATGCGACCCCGTTGTCGGGGGAGTCGATCGAAGCGCTCGCGCGCGAGCTGGACTGATCGCGGCCCGCGCGCAAGCGCGCGGCTGCTAGAATCGCCCGCGCCGGCGATCCGCCGGCCAGCTCGAAGGTTGCGATGAGCCAGTCATACACCGCCTCGGACATCGAGGTCCTGACCGGCCTCGAACCCGTGCGCCGCCGTCCCGGCATGTACACGGATACCCGCAGTCCCAATCACCTGGTGCACGAGGTCGTCGACAACAGCGTCGACGAAGCGCTGTCTGGCCACTGCAAGAGCATCGCGGTCACCGTGCACAAGGACGGCTCGGTATCGGTCGACGACGACGGCCGCGGCATGCCGGTCGACATCCACCCGAAAGAGAAGGTCAGCGGCGTCGAGCTGATCCTGACGCGGCTGCATGCGGGCGGCAAGTTTTCCGATCGCAACTACGAACACGCGGGCGGACTGCACGGGGTCGGCGTCTCGGTCGTCAACGCGCTTTCCAAGCATCTCGAATGCAATGTCCGGCGCGACGGGCGCGAATGGAACATCGGTTTCCGGAACGGCAAGGTCGTTTCGAAGCTGGAAGCGGTCGGCGAGACCAAGCGGGGGCGTACCGGTACGACCCTGCGCTTCTGGCCCGATCCCGGGTTCTTCGATACGGCGGCCATCTCGATCCCGCGACTCAAGCACGTGCTGAAGGCGAAAGCGGTGCTGTGCCCCGGGCTGCGCGTGAAGCTCGCGGTCGAGGCGAATGGCGAGACCGAGGAGTGGTTCTTCACCGGCGATCTTGCCGCGTACCTGGTCGAACAGCTTGGCGACGCGGGGCGATTGCCGGACGAGCCGTTCACCGGTCACTTCAAGGGCGGGCACGAAATCGCCGACTGGGCATTCTGCTGGGCTCCCGACACGGATGCGTCGATCGCGGAAAGCTACGTCAACCTGATCCCGACGCCGCAGGGCGGCACCCACGTCAACGGATTGCGCACCGGCGTTGCGGATGCGGTGCGCGAATTCTGCGAGTTCCGTAATCTGGTGCCACGCGGCCTGAAGCTCGCGCCGGAGGACGTCTGGCAGTCCATCGCGTTCGTGCTCGCCGTGCGCATGCAGAATCCGCAGTTTGCGGGCCAGATCAAGGAAAAGCTCTCGTCGCGCGAGTCCGCCACATTCGTCGCAGGCGTGGTCAAGGATGCGTTTGCGCTGTGGCTGAACCAGCATCCGGAAGCCGGCGAGAAGATCGCCCAGTTCGCGATCGGCAACGCGCAGGAGCGCACGCGCGCGGCCGCGCGCGTGACGCGCAAGCGCATCGTCAGCGGTCCGGCACTGCCCGGCAAACTGGCGGACTGCACCCTGCAGGAACCGGCGCGCTGCGAGCTGTTCCTGGTCGAGGGCGATTCGGCCGGGGGCTCCGCGAAGCAGGCGCGCGACCGGTCTAACCAGGCCGTCATGCCGCTGCGCGGCAAGATCCTGAATACCTGGGAAGTGGACGCTGCGGACATCCTGTCGTCACAGGAAGTGCACGACATCGCGACTGCGATCGGCGTGGATGCGGCGTCGAACGACCTGGCGGGTCTGCGTTACCACAAGATCTGCATCCTTGCGGATGCCGACTCGGACGGCGCCCACATCGCGACGTTGCTGTGCGCGCTGTTCCTGCGGCATTTCAGGCCGCTGGTCAGCGCCGGGCACGTGTACGTCGCGATGCCGCCGCTGTTCCGCATCGACGTGGGCAAGAATGTCTATTACGCGCTCGGCGAACATGAGAAGAACGGCCGGCTCGACCAGATCCAGGCGGAAGGCATCCGCGGCAAGCCCGTGATCACCCGCTTCAAGGGTCTCGGGGAGATGAGCCCGCTGCAGCTGCGCCAGACGACGATGGCGCCGGATACGCGCCGCCTGGTCCAGCTGACGCTCGGGGCGAAGGACGGCGCGGACCAGCTGTTCGACATGCTGCTCGCCAAGAAACGCGCGGCCGACCGGCGCGAGTGGCTCGAGAGCAAGGGCAACCTGGCGACGGTATGACGATGCAGGAACAGTCACTCGACTTCGAAGGCATCGAGCGGCAGCCGATGCGGGCATTCACCGAGAAGGCCTACCTCGATTACTCGATGTACGTGATCCTCGATCGCGCGCTGCCGCAACTGGCCGACGGCCTGAAGCCCGTGCAGCGGCGCATCATTTACGCCATGAGCGAGCTCGGCCTCGCCGCGGGGGCAAAGCACAAGAAATCGGCGCGCACGGTCGGCGACGTCATCGGCAAGTACCACCCGCACGGAGACAGCGCGTGTTACGAGGCGATGGTGCTGATGGCGCAGGATTTCTCCTATCGCTATCCGATCGTGGATGGCCAGGGCAACTGGGGCTCGACCGACGATCCGAAGTCCTTTGCGGCGATGCGCTATACGGAATCGCGCCTGCGTCCGTACGCGCAGACGCTGCTGTCCGAGCTCGCGCAGGGAACCGTCGAATGGGCGCCGAACTTCGACGGCACGATGGAGGAGCCGAAGCTGCTGCCGGCGCGGCTGCCGAACGTGCTGCTGAACGGCACGCAGGGCATCGCCGTCGGCATGGCGACCGACATACCGCCGCACAACCTGAAGGAAATCGCGGCCGCGTGCGTGCTGCTGCTGGATGAGCCGGACGCGACGCTCGGCGACCTGTGCAGGCACGTCCTCGGGCCGGATCTGCCGACCGGGGCTGAGATCGTCACGCCGAAGAGCGAATTGCGGGCGATATACAAGACCGGCAATGGCAGCTTCCGCGCGCGTGCGGTGTACGAGATGGAAGACGGCGAGATCGTCGTCACCGCGCTGCCGTACCAGGTCTCGGGCGCCAAGGTGCTCGAGCAGATCGCCGGGCAGATGCGCGCCAAGAAGCTGCCGATGGTCGAGGATCTGCGCGACGAAAGCGATCACGAGCACCCGATCCGGCTCATCATCACGCCGCGCTCGAATCGCGTCGACGTCGAGCAGCTGATGACGCACCTGTTCGCGACGACCGAGCTCGAACGCAGCTATCGCGTCAACCTCAATGTCATCGCGCTCGACGGGCGGCCGAAAGTATTCGGGCTCAAGGACCTGCTGGCCGAATGGCTGCAGTACCGGAAGGCGACGGTGAAGCTCCGGCTCCAGTATCGGCTCGGCAAGGTCGAGGCGCGGCTGCACATCCTGGACGGCATGCTGATCGCCTTCCTGAATCTCGACGAGGTCATCCGCATCGTCCGGAAGGAAGACCAGCCGAAACCGGTGCTGATGAAGCGATTCAAGCTTTCGGACGCCCAGGCGGAGGCGATTCTCGAGACCAAGCTGCGCCATCTCGCGCGTCTCGAGGAGATGAAGATCCGCGGCGAACAGAAAGAACTGGCCGCGGAGCGCGAGAATCTGGAAAAGACGCTGAAGAGCGCCGCCAGGCTTACCAAGCTGGTCCGCGAGGAGCTGCTCGCCGATGCCGCGACCTATGGCGATGCACGCCGCACGCGCATCGTCGAGCGCGCCGCGGCCCAGGCGATAGCCGAAACAGAGCTCGTGACCGCGGAGCCGGTGACGGTCGTGCTGTCGACGCTCGGCTGGGTGCGCCAGGCGCGCGGGCACGATATCGATCCGCAGCAGCTTTCCTACAAGACCGGGGACGCGTTCCAGGCCGCGGCGCGCGGCCGCAGCACGCAGCAGGCGGTGTTCGTGGATTCGACCGGACGCGCCTATTCGCTGCCGGCGCACGGGCTGCCGTCGGCGCGTGGGCAAGGCGAGCCGCTGTCGGGCCGGCTCGATCCGCCGGAAGGCGCGACTTTTGCCGCAGTGCTGATCGGCGAGCCGGACGACCGATGGCTGCTCGCCTGCGATGCCGGCCACGGCTTCATCGCCCGGCTCGCATCGCTCGCGGGCCGCAACCGCGCCGGCAAGACCGTCTTCAGGCTGCCGGAAAACGCCAAGGTGCTGCCGGCCGCACCGGCGCCGGCGCTCGAGGGCGCGCTGGTCGTCGCGGTGAATTCCGACGGCCGCATGCTGACTTTCCCGATTTCCGAGCTGCCCGAAATGGAAAAGGGCCGCGGCAACCTGATCTTCGGCATCCCGGGCAGGAAATCACGCGCCGGCGAAGAACTCATGGTCGCCGCAATCGTCGCCGCGCCCGAACAGGCGGTCGCCGTCCACTGCGGCGAGCGAAAAATGACGCTTTCCTGGAAGGATCTCGCCAACTACCGCGGCGAACGCAGCCAGCGCGGCGCTGTCCTGCCGCGCGGCTGGAGAAAGGTGGATCGACTGAGCGTCGAGTGACGTCCGTACGCGCGAACGGGCGGGCCGTCGTCGCGAGCGAGCGAATTTTCCGATCCGGTCTTCTGAGCGAGCGAGCGATTGCGGCCCGCCCTGTCGCGCGGTCGGGCGCGGCCTGGCGCTCAGCCGAGCACGACTTCTTCCGGCGCGTTGACGAAGTAGCCCTGGATGAACTCGACGCCGAGCTGCCACAGCACCGCGATGGTATTCGCGTCCTGCACGCGCTCCCCGATGGTGACCGCCTTGCAGCCGCGCGCGAGCTCGATGATCGACTTGACCCGCGCCTGCTTGTCCTGGTCCGCCGAGAGGCCCTGCATCAGCGCGCCGTGGATCTTGACGAAATCCGGCGTCAGGTGGTTGAGCAGGCGCTCGGTGTCGCGGCCGAGGCCGAAGCCCTCGATCGCAAAGCGGAAGCCTTGCTTGCGCAGCGATTTCTGCAAAGCGATCGCGTCATTGATCTGCTGGCCCGCGATCTCCTCGCGGATCTGGAACACGATGCGTGCCGGCTCGATCTTGTGCGAGCGTAGCTGGGTTTCGAGCCAGCCGGCGAGCGAGCCGTCGGAGAGCGATTCCTGCGAGAGCCGCACGAACAAGGCGCCGGGCTTGCGCGCGGCGCAGAAGGACATGGCCGCGCCGATGACCCAGCGGTCGATGTTCTTCATCAGGTCGTTGCGTTCGGCCGCCGGCATGAACACGTTCGGCAGCACTTCGCTTCCCTGTTCGTCCAGCATGCGGACCAGGACGTCGAACATGCCGAGATCCTCGCCGACCAGGCTCGCGATCGGCTGCTGCACCAGCCGGAACCGGTTCTCCATCAGCGCGGCCTTGATCTGCTTGACCCAGACGCGGTCCTGGTCCTGCAGCCGGATCATCGCGCCCGTGTGCTCCAGGATCTGCACGCGGTTGCCGCCGAGCTGCTGGCCCTGCCGCTGCGCCAGATAAGCGTCGTTCGCCGGGCCTTCGGGAGCGCGCACTTCGGCCGGCACCGGGCCGAGCCCCACGGTGCAGGTCGTCGACAGGGATTTCGCCCCGGCCTGAAGCACTTCGGTCGCGATCTTGTGCACGACGTGCTCCGACCAGGCTTCGACGTCCTGCGTGGTACCGCGCTCGATCAGCAGCATGAATCCGTGGCCGCCAAAGCGGCCCGCGAGGTCGCTCGTCTGCACCTGCTCGCGCAGCAGCCGCGCGAAGTCGGTCAGGAAATCCTCGCCGGCCAGGACGCCCAACTCCTCGTGCAGCGACTGGTAATTGTCGGGCTCGATGTAGGCGAGGCAGCGCACGCCGGCTTTGGCCGGCTCGGCGAGGCGCGCGCGCAGCTTCTCGATGAAGTAGCGCCGGTGCATGAATCCGGTCGCCGGGTCGCACTCCATCGCGTCCTCCAGCTTGCGCTCGTACTCGCCGGAATCCGACACGCGCGCGGGCACGCAGACCTGGACGCAGGGATCGCCGTCGAATTCCGCGCGGACCAGCTGGAACTCGAGCGATGGCGTGTGGCCGCTGACGACCAGTGCCGACGCATGCAGCGTGTGGCCCGACCACTTGCCCTGCATGCAGGCGACGAGCGCGCCCTTGATCGCCGCGTGATCGTCCGGATCGAAGGCATCCATCAGCGGCGTGCCGACGACTTCCTCGGCAGTCGAGTATCCGAAGAGTGCGAGCCAGGCCGGATTGGCGTCGACGATGATGCCTTCCTGCACCTGTGCGATCGCATCCGTCGAGCCCTCGACGATGTGCTGCAGCTGCTTCTTGTATTCGCTTGCGGAGGCAAGGGTCGACGACAGCGCGCGGTCGAGCCGGTAGGTGCGAAGTTCCCGGCCGACGACCAGCTGCAGGCGCGGGACATTCGACAGCGTGACCGCATCCTGCGCTCCGAGCGCGAGCGCCTGGGCGATGACATCCTCGTCCAGCTTGTCGCGGACGATCAGCACCGGCACATCCGGCGCGAAGCGGGCGCGGAAGTCCATCGCGCTCGACAGGTCGACGATGCCCTCGTCGGCGAACAGCATCAGCATTTCGGCCGACGCCTGGGTCAGCGCGTCGCCGAGGTCGCGCGCATCCGGCAACCAGGTCACGTGCACGGGATGGCCGGCGTTGCGCAGCGCCTTGTTGATGGCCTCGACATTGTCCTGGCTGCGCGTCAGCGCAATCATCGGAACGGCGGCGGGTTGCTTCAATTCGGCTCCGTGGACGCCATGCCGGCGGGCGAGGGCAGGATAGTAGCATCCTGAAAAGCCTGAATATCGCGACCGGCGTCATGCTCCGGCGCAGGGTGGCCCGTGAGCCGGGCAGCGGCTATCATACGCGCCCTTTTCCAGTACCCGTCCCGGCCGGCCCGGGTTCCGGCGGCGCAGCCCCATGTCCAGCATCAACACCAGCGAATTCCGGTCAGGCGTGAAAGTCATCCTCGACAACGATCCGTGTTCGATCGTCGAAAACGAGTTCGTCAAGCCGGGCAAAGGTCAGGCGTTCAACCGCGTCAGGATCCGCAATCTGCGCACCGGCCGCGTGATCGAACGCACTTTCAAGTCCGGCGATTCGCTGGAGGCGGCGGACGTCGTGGACGTGGACATGCAGTTTCTCTATGCGGACGGCCAGTTCTGGCATTTCATGCAGCCGGAGTCGTTCGAGCAGTTCGCCGCGGGCGAGACCGCTGTCGGCGAGGCGGCACAGTGGCTCAAGGACGGTACCGTCTGCATCGTCACACTATGGAACGGGCAACCACTGAGCGTCATGCCGCCGCCGCACGTCGAGCTCAAGATCGTCGAAACGGACCCCGGCATGCGCGGCGATACCGTCACCGGCGGCACCAAGATCGCAAAGCTCGAGACCGGCGCCACGGTGAAGGTGCCGCTGTTCGTCAACCAGGGCGAAGTGGTCCGCGTCGATACGCGCACCGGTTCCTATATTTCGCGCGTCAAGTAGCGATCGGATAAAAGGGGACGCAACCCTTTTTCAAAGGGGACGCAACCCTTTTCCAGGAAGAGGCCGATTCGATTGGCAGAGCGTGAAAAGGGTTGCGTCCCCTTTGAAAAAGGGTTGCGTCCCCTTTAAATGCGTCCCCACTTCACGCGTCGGTGAATCCGTCGATCCCGGCCAGGTGCCAGTCACTGCCGGCGACGAGCTGCGCCGCCAGCGTCTCGAGCAATGCCGCATCCGCTGCGCCGAATCGATTCAACGTCGGGCTGTCGAGATCCAGCACCCCGATCAGGCGGTCGCCCGACACGAGCGGCATCACGATCTCCGCGTTCGACGCCGGATCGCAGGCGATGTGGCCGGCGAAGGCATGGACGTCGGGAACGATGAGCGTGCGCCGTGACGCGGCCGCCGTACCGCAAACCCCCGAGCCCAGCGCAATGCGCACGCAGGCGACGCGACCCTGGAACGGGCCGACGACCAGTTCTCCGCCGCGCAGAAAGTAGAAACCGGCCCAGTTCAGGTCCGGCAGGTGCTCGAACAGCAATGCCGCCAGATTCGCGGCATTGGCCCACGGATCGCGTTCGCCCGACAACAGGCCTGCTGCCTGCTGCGCCAGATCGCCGTCGCGGTCGTGAAATGGGTGCATGCGACTCCTCAGGCGCGATGGTCCGTGAAACTCATTGCCGATGCCAGGTCCGGCAGCCTCAGCGCCACCAGTACCAGCCGGTCGAACCCGAGCGCAACGCCCGAACAGCCGGGCAGGCCGTGCGCGAGCGCGGCGAGCAGGCGGTCGTCGAGCGGGTTCAGTGGCTGGCCGCGCGCGCGCCGTTCGGCAAGGTCCCGCTCGAAGCGGCCGCGCTGCTCGTTGGCATCGCCGAGCTCATGAAACCCGTTCGCAAGCTCGACACCATCCACGTAGAGCTCGAAACGCTCGGCGACCGGCGTGCCATCGTGGTCCGCGCGGAGCCTCGCCAGTGCCGCCTGCGAAGCGGGATAATCCCGCACGAATACCGGTGCATCGAAGCCGAGTCCGGGCCCGACGACCGCGCCCATCAGCAGATCGAGCCAGGCATCGATGTCCCAGTCGCCGGCGGCAACGGGCCGGATACCGCTTGCCGCAAGTGTGGAGGCGATGTCGTCGACCGAGGCGCCGCGGATTTCCAGGCCGCAGGACAGTCGGATGGCCTCGCGGTAGGTGAGCGAACGCGCGGGCGCGAACTGACGGAGACCCGTCGTCGTCGCCTGCAACAGGCCGGCCACGTCGCGCTGGAGTTCCTCGACGCCGAATCCAAGCCGATACCACTCGATCATCGTGAACTCGGAGCTGTGCAGGCGTCCCGACTCGCCGTCGCGGAAAACCGGACAGATCTGGTAGCAATCGCCGATCCCGGCGGCAAGCAGCCGCTTCATCGGGTACTCGGGCGACGTCTGCAGGAACTGCCGGCGCCCGGAACCAGGCAGTACGGCAATCGACTCGATCGCGGGATCGCTGACGGCCGCCGAGGAAAGCAGCGGGGTCTGGACTTCGAGCACCTGCTGCGACGCGAACCATGCGCGCGCCCGCGCAAGCATCGCCGCACGATGGCGGATCACGCTCGCGTTTGCGCTCGGGCGCCAGTCGCCGCCGCTCACGGAAGCATCGCGAGCCGCGCGCCCACTCGAACCTCGCTGCCGGGGACGAGTCCTGGCGCCAGCGTCGGTCCGGACGGGCCGAACAGCACGACGACGGTCGAGCCCATGTTGAAACAGCCGAGCTCGGCGCCTCGATCGAGCGCGATGAGGGGGTCGCATGACGGCAACTCGGTCACGGCGCGGCGCGAACGCGGGCGCACGATACCCGTCCAGGCAAGGCTCATGCTGCCGACGAAGAGCGCTCCAACCAGTACGACGGCCATCGGGCCCGCCACGGTGTCGAACAGGCACGCAATGCGTTCGTTGCGCGTGAACAGCCCCGGCACGGCGCCTGCCGTCGTCGCGTTGACGCTATAGAGATCGCCCGGTACGAAGCGGGCGAACCTGAGCGTTCCCGCAATCGGCATGTGAATGCGGTGATAGTTGTGGGGGGCGAGGTACAGCGTCGCAAACGCGCCGCCGGCAAATTCCGCGGCCGCCGCTTCGTCTCCGCCGAGCAGAGCGGCCGCCGAATAGCCGATGCCCTTGGCCTGAACGAGTGTGTCGCCGTCGATTGCGCCGGCCTGGCTCACGATGCCGTCCACCGGACAGGCTGCGGCACGCGGGTCCGGATCGACCGGCCGTGCGTCCGTCCGCAGCCGCCGCGTGAAGAAATCGTTGAAGCTCAGGTAATCGCGCGGATCGGGCCGCGCCGCTTCCGACAGATCGACCGGATACCCGCGCAGAAAGCCGTGGATCAGCGCGGAGCGCAGGAAACCGATGCGGCTCCTCGCTGCCGCACCGACGAGGCGCGACAGCGCGTGCTGTGGCAGCAGGTGCTGCAGGCCGATGAATGCGCGCTCGCGGAAGCCGCCCTCCATCGCGATGCTACCGCGCTCGCCGGTCGACGATGGCGCGGTAATCGGCGGCGATCGTCTCGGCGCGGTGCGGAGTCCCGAATACGGCCGTCCAGGCTGCGTCCGGATCGACCAGCAGGATCGCCGCCGTATGATCCACGGCATAAGAGCCATCGCTGTCCGGGGCGCCGATGACGACCGCGATGCCGAGCTCCCTGGTCAGCGCCGCGATCGCCGCGGCATCGCCCGTTACGCCGGCGAACGACGGATCGAAATGCGCGACGTAACGCGCGAGGATTTCCGGCGTGTCGCGCGCGGGATCGACGCTGACCAGCACGACCTCGGGCCGCTCCGGCGCCGGCAGGTCGGCAAGCCCGGACCGGACCGCCGCGAGCGTTGCGAGCGTGGTCGGGCAGATGTCGGGACAATGGGTGAAGCCGAAGAACAGGAATGTCCAGCGCCCACGCAGCCGTTCGGCGCCATACGGCTTTCCCTGGTGGTCGGTCAGGCGCATCGCGGGCATGGGTCTTGGCGTGTCGAACAGGGTCGCATGCAGAAGCGCGGCCGGCGGCGGCTCACGTTTGAGCAGGTACGCCGTGACGACGCCGGCCAATATGGCGAGCGCGATCACGGCGACCTGGAGTGCACGGTTCATTTCGCTGCAAAGTATCCCACAATGCCTCGGACGATCCCGGCTCCCGGCGGTTAGACTCGCGCCGATGAAAAAAAGCCCGCGCGCCGCGGCAGGTTCCGTTCCCCGCACCGTCGGCGAACTGCTGGATCGGACCGCGCGGCGGCTCGACCGGGCGCGTCTGCATTACGGGCACGGCACCGGCAATGCCCGGGACGATGCCGCCGCGCTGGTGTTCCACGCACTCGGGCTGGCGCATGCGTCCGCTCCGGCGAGCTACCGGCTGACGCTCCCGCCAGAAGCCGAAGCGGCGGTCGAGACGCTGGTCCGGCGCCGCATCGCGAAACGGATTCCGTCGGCATACCTCACGGGCGTCACCTGGTTCGCCGGGCACGAGATACGGGTGACGCCGGACGTCCTCGTGCCGCGCTCGCCGATCGCGGAGCTGTGCGAGCGCGGCTTTGCGCCGTGGACCGATCCGGGCGCCGTGCGGCGTGTGCTGGATATCGGCACCGGCTCGGGCTGTATCGCGATTGCCGCCGCGCACGCATTGCCGCGGGCCCGAGTCGACGCCACCGACGTGTCGGCGCGCGCACTGTCGGTTGCGCGCGGCAACGTGCGGCGTCACGGTCTCGCGGGACGCGTAACGGTGCGGCGCGCCGATGTCTATGTCGGCCTGCGCGGTCGGCGGTACGATGTCATCGTGAGCAATCCGCCGTATGTCTCCGGGTCCGAGATGCGCCGGCTGCCGCGGGAGTTCGGCGCGGAGCCCGCGCTCGGATTGCGCGCGGCAGATGGCGGACTGGCCATCATCGACCGCATCCTGAAGGGAGCGAGGCGGCACCTGAAACCGGGCGGAATCCTGGTGGTCGAGTCGGGCAATACCGCCGCGGCGGTGCGGCGGCGACATCGCAGGCTGCCGTTCACCTGGCTCGAATTCGAGCGCGGCGGCGGCGGTGTCTTCCTGCTGCGCTGCAGCGACTTGCCGGAGTAGCGCGATGTCGGGCAATTCCATCGGCCGGTCGTTCTGCGTCACCACGTTCGGCGAAAGCCACGGAGCCGCACTCGGCGCCATCGTCGACGGCTGCCCGCCGGGGCTCGAGCTATCGGAAGCCGATCTGCAGGCCGACCTCGAGCTGCGGCGAACCGGCACCTCGCGTCACACCAGCCAGCGCAAGGAACCGGATCAGGTGCGCATCCTGTCCGGCGTGTTCGAAGGCCGCACGACGGGGACCGCGATCGGACTGCTGATCGACAATGTCGATGCCCGATCGCGCGACTACGACCGGATCAGGGACCGGTTCCGGCCGGGACATGCCGACTACACCTATCAGCAGAAGTATGGGTTCCGCGACCATCGCGGCGGCGGGCGGTCCTCCGCCCGCATCACCGTCGCGTCGGTTGCGGCGGGAGCGATCGCGCGCAAGTACCTGCGCGAGAAACACGGCATCGAGGTCGCAGGCTGGCTGTCGCAGGCCGGTCCGCACCGGCTCGATTGCGTGGATCTCAGAGCGGCGCGCGGCAATCCCTTCTTCTGCGCCGATCCGGCCCGGCTGCAGCTGCTCGAAGATTATCTCTGGCAGCTGCGCAAGGATGGCGATTCAGTCGGCGCGCGTGTGTCGGTGCGCGCGCAGGGCGTGCCGCCCGGTCTCGGTGAGCCGATGTTCGATCGGCTCGATGCCGACATCGCCTTTGCGATGATGGGCATCAATGCCGCCAAGGCCGTCGAGATCGGCGATGGCGTGCAGGTCGCCGCGCAGCGCGGATCCGAGCACCGCGACGAACTGCTGCCGGGTGGATTTGCGTCGAATCATTCCGGGGGAACGCTGGGCGGCCTGAGTTCCGGGCAGGACCTGCTGGTGCATGTGTCGTTCAAGCCGACATCCAGTATCCAGGTGCCGGGCCGTACGGTGGATGTGAACGGTGCGGCCACCGAGATCGTCACGACCGGGCGTCACGATCCCTGCGTCGGCCTGCGGGCGGTGCCGATTGCCGAGGCGATGCTGCTGCTCGTGCTGATGGATCACACATTGCGCCATCGAGCCCAGTGCGCGGATGTCATCTCGCCGACCCCCGACATTACCCGCTGAAGCCTGCGAATCAAGGCATTGCATGGCTGTCCGACCCCGCGGGTCCAGCACCGAGATTGCGTGACGCGGGGCAAGATTTTGGTAAATCCCGCGTGTAAGCTATAGTCCAAAGGATCAGGGACTTGTGATCTGTTTCCCACCCATTTCGCATGCTCGCGGCCGACGCTTGGAACGGCGGCGCAGCCTTGGGGAGTCAAGATGAGCTGGAAATTGCGGGCACTTGTTGCGGCGATACTGCTGACGCCAGCGGCGGCGCTTGCGCTCGGACTCGGCGAAATCCGGCTCAATTCATCGCTCAACGAGCCGCTGTCGGCCGAGATCGACCTGGTTGCCGCCACGCCCGAGGAGCTCGCGGCGCTCAAGGCCGAACTCGCTACCAACGAGGTATTCGAGCGCTACGGCCTCGACCGGCCGGCGTTCCTGAACTCGATCGAGTTCCGCGTCGGACGTGGCCAGGACGGCCGCAGTGTCCTGCTGGTCCGTTCGCACGATGCCATCAGCGAACCCTTCGTTTCCTTCCTCGTGGATGTCAGCTGGGCGCGTGGCCGGCTGCTGCGCGAGTACACCGTGCTGCTCGATCCGCCGGTCCTGGCCGCGCCGTCGGCGCGCCAGGCGGCTGAACCGGTCGCGGCACCGACGACGATGCCGGCGCCGTCGCGTCCCGAAAGCGCCCCGGCGCCCGCCCCGGCGCCCGCGGCGGCGCCCGCGCCGCCGCCCGCCCGCGCGCCATCGGTTGCGCCCGCGGACAGCGGGGGCGCGACGCATCGTGTCGAGCGTGGCGATACCCTCTATGGAATCGCCAGGTCGATGACCGGGGGCGACCGCCAGGCGACCGAGCGCCTGATGCTCGGCCTGTTCCGCGCCAACCCGGAGGCTTTCGGCGACACCATCAATCACCTCCGCGCCGGGGCGATCCTGCGCGTGCCGGACGCTTCTGAATACGCCGACATCGCCCCTGCGGATGCCGCTGCGGAAGTCAGCCGCCAGATCGCGGCCTGGCGCAGCGCCCGCGGTGCCGAGAGCGGACAGTTACGGCTGGTGACCCCGGAGGCGGGTGTCGCCGACACCGGTACCGGCGAGCCCGAGTCCAGCGGCCGGGTCGAGTCCCAGATCGAATCCCTCGAACGCGATATCGCCGAGCAGCGCCGGCTGCTCGAGCTGCGCAACCAGGAGCTCGCGCAGCTGCAGCGCAATCTCGCGGAGCGGCGCGCTTCCGAAGCAGCGGCAGCGGAGCAGGCCGTCGCGGACCAAGCCGCCGCCGACCGGGCTGCCGCGGATCAGGCCGCTGTTCCGCTGCCCGCTGACGAGGCGCCAGTGGCCCCGGAAGACGACGTGCAGCCGACGGAACCCGCGCCGGCACCCCCTGCCGAAAGGGCGCCCGCCGAGGCTCCGCCAGTCGCCGCGGAGAAGTCGTTCTTCGACAGCCTCACCGAGAACTGGATGTTCCTGCTCGGGGCGGCGGGCTTGCTGCTGATCGGCATCCTGGGCTTCGGCTATTTCCGCCGCCGGCGCGATGAAGACGTCAGCGTCGCGCTGCAGGGTTTCGAACTGCCGGAGTCCGCGCCGGTTCCGACCGAGACCATGCGGCTGCGGTCGCTGGCGACCGGCGACCGGACCACCGAGCTCGAACGGCCGGTGAGTTTCGAGGATCAGGACCAGGACTTCGTGGTCGAAGAGCGTCCGATTGCGCGCCCGAAGCCGGAAGCGCCACGACCGTTCGGCGCCGGCCACGAGGAGACGATCAGCGCAGAGGCCGCGCTCGACCTCGATCAGGCCGATCCGCTGGCCGAGGCCGATTTCCATATGGCCTATGGCCTGTACGACCAGGCGGTCGACCTGGTACGCAGGGCGCTGCAGCATTCGCCGAATCGGAATGACCTCAAGCTGAAGCTGGCGGAGATTCATTTCGTCGCCGGCGACACGGCCCAGTTCCTGAATGTCGCGCGCGACCTGCACAAGACGCTGGGGCCGGGCGGCGACTGGGACCGCATGGTGATCATGGGCAGCCAGATCGCGCCCACCGAACCGATGTTTGCGGGCGGCGTACAGGACGCGGGCGTCGATCTCTCGCTGGAAGGCGGAGACAACCTGGTCGACCTGGACCTGCTGTCGCCGCCGGACGGGGACGAAGGGCTCGACCTTGACCTAGGCACGTCCACAGCGCTATCCGACAGCGACGCGGCGACGGGCGAGAACACCTCCATCGAATTCAACCTGGACGAAGGGCATGTGTCGCCCACGACGACCCAGGAGATCGTCGGCAAGCCGACGCCAGGCACGGTCGAGATGCCGACGCTCGAGCTGCCGTCGTCCGAAACGCCGACGGTTGAAACGCCCACGCTGAAGCGCCACAAGCTGGAGAGCGAGCAGCCGGCCATTTCGACCGATGCGACAGCGGAAATGGCGATCGACGATCTCGGACTCGATCACGGTCATCTGGGCGAGCTGACCGATGCGGAGGACGCGACCGCGTTTTCCACCGAACTCGGCGACGACACGACGATGATCGTCGGGCGCGACGAAGCCACCCGGCAGGTGCTGCGTGCGGAAGACGACGACGGCACGGCGCTGATGCCGGTCGGCGACACCAGCGAGACGGCCATGCTGCCGAAGTTCGAAATGGACGACATCGACCTCGATGTCGGAGATGCCACCGACGATACCGACGCAGCGCCGACCACTCGCGACAGCATGGTCACCGAGATCCCGCGACTGTCGGAGCTCGAACCGGTCACGATGAGCGAAGTCGGCACCAAGCTCGACCTCGCGCGCGCGTACATGGACATGGGCGACCCGGATGGCGCCCGAAATATCCTGCAGGAAGTGCTGGCCGAAGGCAGCGCCTCGCAGAAGCAGGAAGCGCGCCGCCTGATCGACTCTCTGCCGGGAGCGTGAGCACAGCGCTTCGGCGCTTCGCCGTCGGTCTCGAGTACGACGGCACGCGGTACGCGGGATGGCAGTCGCAGCCGGGGCTGCCAACCATCCAGGACTGCCTGCAGCAGGCCTTGTCATCCGTCGCGGACCATCCCGTGGCGGCGATTGCGGCCGGTCGTACCGACGCGGCCGTCCACGCGAGCGGGCAAGTCGCTCATTTCGACACGCCCGCCGACCGGCCGCTGCGCGGCTGGGTACTCGGCGCGAACACTCACCTGCCGCCCGACATCGCCCTGACCTGGGCGATAGAGGTCGACCGCGATTTCCACGCGCGCTATACGGCGCTTGCGCGCAGCTATCGCTACTGCCTGCTGCAACGCGCGACGCGGCCCGCGCTGCTGCGTGACCGCGTGTGCTGGGTGCGCGCAGCGCTCGACGTGGCCGCGATGAACGAAGCCGCCCAGGTCCTGGTCGGAGAACACGATTTCTCGTCGTTCCGCGCCGTCGAATGCCAGTCTCCGACCGCCAGGCGCCAGGTCGACGCGATCGTCGTCAGCGGCGACGGGGCGCTCGCGACCATCGAGATCACCGCGAACGCCTTTCTGCATCACATGGTCCGGAACATCGCTGGATCCCTGCTGCAGGTCGGCGAGGGCAAGCGGCCGCCGAACTGGATCGGCGAGATCCTGGCCGCGCGCGACCGCAGTCGCGCCGGCGTGACGGCTCCCGCAGCCGGACTCTATCTCTGGAAGGTGCGCTATCCGCGGTCCCTGCAGGTGCCCGATCTCGTCCCGGCCCGGCCTTGGGCTATGATCGCTGGCGCCTGAAGGAACGACGACATGACCTGGTTCGAGAAGATCATCCCGTCGCGCATCAAGACCGAGCGGCGCACGCGCTCGGTGCCGGAAGGGCTGTGGATGAAATGCCCTGCCTGCGATTCCGTGCTGTACCGGCCGGAGGTCGAGCGCAACCTGCAGGTCTGCCCGAAGTGCGCCCATCACATGCGCATCGGGGCGCGGGAGCGCCTCACGCATTTCCTCGATCCTGACGGCACGATGGAACTCGGCGCCGGCATCCAGCCTGAGGACCCGCTGCGGTTCCGCGACAACAAGCGCTACCGCGACCGGCTCGCGGCCGCCCAGAAGAGCGTGGAGGAACGCGATGCGATCGTGGTGCTGGCCGGAACGCTGGACGGCATCGAGCTGGTTGCGAGTGCATTCGAATTCGGTTTCCTGGGCGGTTCGATGGGTTCCGTGGTCGGCGAACGCTTCGTCCGCGGAGTCGAGCATGCGATCGGCCACCGTTGTCCGGTCGTGAATTTTTCGGCGAGTGGCGGCGCACGCATGCAGGAAGGGCTGCTGTCGCTGCTGCAGATGGCCAAGACGAGCGCCGCGCTCGCCGCACTGGCCCGCGCGCGCCTGCCGTTCATCTCGGTGCAGACCGATCCGACGACGGGCGGCGTATCGGCGAGCCTGGCGATGCTCGGGGACATCAACATCGCAGAACCCAGGGCGCTGATCGGATTCGCGGGACCGCGCGTGATCCAGCAGACGGTACGCGAAACCCTGCCCGAAGGCTTCCAGCGCAGTGAGTTCCTGCTCGATCACGGCGCGATCGACATGATCGTGGACCGGCGCGACCTGCGCGATCGCATCGCATTGCTGCTGCGCATGCTGATGAAGGTGCCGGCGGTTTCCGGTTAGCGCGGGGCGTGCGTTTCGCTACCGTCGCGGAGTGGCTCGCCTGGCAGCAGGTGGCGCATCCGGTCGCCATCGATCCGGGACTGGAGCGGGCAGGCGAGGTCTGGCGGCGGCTCGCCCTGCCGCGCCCGCGCACCGTGCTGACGATCGGCGGCACGAATGGCAAGGGCTCCGTCTGCGCGTATCTGGACGCGATGCTCGGGGCGGCAGGCTACGACGTCGGTCTGTTCACGTCGCCGCACCTCGTCACCTATAACGAACGCATCCGCACCGGCGGGCGCGACGCCGATGACGCCGCCATCGTCACCGCATTCGCGCGCATAGACCAGGTGCGCGGCGACATTTCGCTGACGTTTTTCGAGTGGAGCACGCTGGCAGCGTTCGTGCTGTTCGCCGAGGAGCGCGTGGACGTCGCCGTGCTCGAGGTCGGAATGGGGGGCCGGCTGGACGCGGTCAACCTGGCGGACGCGGACGTCGCAGCCGTGGTTTCGGTCGGCCTCGATCATTGCGAGTGGCTGGGCGGCACGATCGAGGAGATCGGCGTCGAGAAAGCAGGCATTTTCCGGCCCGGCCGTCCCGCGATCTTCGGCTCGCGCGCGATGCCCGAAAGCGTCGCGCGCGCGGCGGCGGCCTGCGGCGCCAGGCTCCGGCGTTTTCGCCGCGATTTCGATTTCGTCGAGCGCGCGGATGGCTGGGATTACATCGGCGTCGGTTCGCGCCGGCGCGAACTGCCGTTGCCCGGTCTCGCCGGCAGTGCGCAGCTTGCCAATGCCGTAACCGCGCTCGCCGTGCTCGAAGGCGCCGAGCCTTCGGTGCTGGTGCCTGATGAAGCCGTCCGCGCCGGTCTGAAGCAGGTCCGGCTTGCCGGACGGTTCCAGGTCATTGGCGGTGGGCCGGAGTGGATCCTGGATGTCGCCCACAACCCGGACGCGGCGCAAGCGCTGGCCGCGAGCCTTGCAGCGCGGCCAACCCGCGGCCGAACCGTCGCGGTATGCGGCATCCTGGCGGACAAAGACATCGAAGGCATCGTCAGGCCGCTCGCCGGTGGCGTGCTGCGGTGGATCGCCGTGGGATTGTCCGGTGCCCGGGCGCTTTCGGCCGCCGAGCTCGCACGGCGGATCGCCACCGTTACCGGCCAGGCGGCCGACGTTGCCGGCGACGTGGAAACCGGGCTGCGAATGGCGCGGGCGCTCTGTGCAGCAGATGACCGCGTGCTCGTGTTCGGATCGTTCCTGACGGTGGGTCCGGCGCTTGCCAGTCTCGGCGCTGCGGCCTGACCGGATCCTGCAGGCTACAATCCACGGGTCATGGAAATTCATGTGCGGGAACGACTCGTCGGTGCGCTCGTGCTGGTCGCGATCGTCGTGCTTTTCGTACCCGCCCTCCTGCAGGGTCCCGCACGCGAGGCCGATATCTCCGGGATCGTCGACCGGCGCAGCGTCGTCATACCGGTGCAGGCCACGAGCGAGCCCGCGCCGGAGGAAGAACTCGTGCCGGAGCCGTTGCCGGAGGATTCCGGACCAACGGTCGTCGATGAACCACTGCCGCAGGCGGCCCCGCCGCCGGCCGCGCTGCCCGAACCGGTATCCGAACGGCCACCCGCGACGGAACCCGTGCGTCCGCCTGCCGATTCGCCTGCCGCCGGCGTAGCGCCCGGCCAGCCGGCATGGGCCGTGCAGCTTGGCGCGTTCTCGACGCGCGATAAAGCCGACGCCCTGGTCGCGAAATTACGCAAAAACGGGTATGCGGCGTTTGTCCTCGAATATCGGGCCGACGGAAAAGTGCTGCACCGGGTGCGCGTCGGGCCGGAGCAGGACCGCGCGCGCGCGGCGGCCATCGCCGCCCGCCTGCGCAAGAACGGATTCCAGCCGGTCGTCGCGCCGCATCCGTGATCGGCTAGAATGCGCCACCCATTGACGGGAGCGACCGCACGATGAATGGCGCCGACCATCTTTTCGCGATCATCCTGCTGGCCTCCGGCATCCTCGGCTACATCCGCGGATTCATCCGCGAGTCCATCGCGCTCCTGGCCTGGCTGGTCGCACTCTGGCTGGCCTGGCATTTCGCCTACCTGGTCAATCCATGGCTCGGCGGCGCGCTCGGCGAGCCCGGCATCCGCGAGTGGGCCGGGCGGGCGATCGTGTTCCTCCTGGTGCTGGTCATCGGCGCGGGCATCGGCGGCACCGTCGCTTATTTCGCGCATCGCGCGGCCGGCCTCGCGGTCATGGACCGGCTGATCGGCGCGGTGTTCGGCCTCATGCGCGGCATCGTCATCGTCGGCCTGATCGTGATCGCCGCGCGCGCCGTGAACCTCGACGGGGAGCCGTGGTGGCAGAAAACGAAGACCATGCCCGCCGCGGAAGCCATCGCGAACTGGCTGGAGCGCTACGCCGAGCCTGCGGCGGAAGCGTTGTACGAGAAAGCCGCCAAGAAGCCCGGTAGCTGACGCGATGTGCGGCCTCGTCGGCATCGTCGGGACCTCGCCGGTCAACCAGCGGATCTATGATGCCCTGACGGTGCTGCAGCATCGCGGGCAGGATGCCGCGGGCATCATGACGATGGACGAACGCGCACTGTTCGTCCGCAAGGACGCGGGTCTCGTGCGTGACGTGTTCAGCGGACGCGACATGCGCCAGTTGGTCGGCAATGCCGGCATCGGTCACGTGCGCTACCCGACCGCGGGCCGCGACGGCGCCGCCGAATCCCAACCGTTCTATGTCAACGCGCCGTTCGGCCTCGGCCTGGGCCACAACGGCAACCTGACCAATGCCGAGGCGCTCACGCGGACCATGGTCGCCGAGGACCGGCGGCACCTGAATACCGGATCCGATTCCGAAGTGCTGCTGAATGTGTTCGCGAGCGAGCTGCAGCGTTCGACGGCGGCCAAGCCGGCGGCCGCCGACGTATTCCGCGCGCTCGAGTCCGTGTTCAGGCGCTGTCGCGGCGGTTATGCCGCCGTGATGCTCATCGTCGGTCATGGCATCGCCGGGTTCCGCGATCCGCACGGCATCCGGCCGCTCGTGCTCGGCAAGCGGGACACGCCGCGCGGGCCCGAGTGGATGCTCGCATCCGAGAGCGTGGCGCTCGACATGCTGGGTTTCTCCCTGGTGCGCGACGTCGGGCCGGGAGAAGCCATCTACATCGACATGCAGGGGCGCATGCACGCGCACCAGTGCGGAGCGGCCGAGCAGCACACGCCCTGCATTTTCGAGTACGTCTATCTTGCGCGGCCGGATTCGATCATCGACAACATCTCGGTGCACAAGGCCCGCATGCGGATGGGCGAGAAGCTCGCCGAGAAGATCCAGCGCCTGCGCCCGGTCCACGACATCGACGTCGTGATCCCGATACCCGATACGAGTCGCACGAGCGCGCTACAGCTCGCGTTGTCGTTGGGCGTGAAGTATCGCGAGGGATTCGTCAAGAACCGCTACATCGGGCGCACCTTCATCATGCCCGGGCAGGAAATGCGCCAGAAATCGGTGCGCGGCAAACTGAATGCGATCGACCTGGAGTTCCGCGGCCGCAACGTGATGCTGGTCGACGACTCGATCGTGCGCGGCACGACCTCTGCCCAGATCATCGAGCTCGCTCGCGAGGCCGGCGCGCGCAAAGTCTATTTCGCATCGGCCGCGCCCCCGGTGCGCTACCCGAATGTCTATGGCATCGACATGGCGGTCGCCGCCGAACTCGTCGCGAACGGCCGCAGCGAAGACGACGTCGCGGCTTTCATCGGCGCCGACTGGCTGATCTACCAGGATCTCGAGGACCTGGTCGCCGCTTGCCGCCACGACCATGCGCGCATCACGGCATTCGACACATCCTGCTTCTCGGGCGAATACGTGACCGGAGACGTGACCGGGGAATATCTGGCGGGTATCGAGCGCGACCGCTCGGATGGCGTGCGCGCGCAGCGCATGCTGGAACTGCCGGGCGGGCGGACGGCCCGAGCCGTCTGACCGGGTCCGATGACCGGGCCGGCTGCAGATCCTCGCCGTGTCCTGCTGCTCGACTGGCTGAACGCGGCGCTGGCGGCTGTGGACGGGCGCCGGCGGGTCCGGGCCGCGCTCGCGAATGATGCGGCCAGCGGGCCGGTCAGCCTGCTCGCCGTGGGCAAGGCCGCGGCTTCGATGGCGCTTGGCGCCTGCGATGCGCTCGGTTCCCGCCTGTCGCGCGCGCTGGTCGTCGCGCCCGACGGCGGCATTCCCGCGATGCTCGCATCATCGCCCGGTTTCGACTGCCGCGAGGCGGGGCATCCTGCGCCCGACGAACGCAGTCTCGCCGCGGGCGAGGCAGCCCTCGCTTTCGCGGCGGCGACGCCGGCCGGAAGTCGCGTTCTGCTGTGCGTGTCCGGCGGCGCATCCGCGCTTCTCGAGGTGCCTGCCGTGGGTGTCACGCTCGCCGAGCTGCGTGAACTGCATGCGCTGTCCGAAACGAGCGGCATGGACATCGAGGAACTGAATGCGCGCCGCGGCCGGTTGTCGCGAATCAAGGCCGGCAGGCTGCCGCGCCTGTTTGCCGCAAGCGCGGTCGAAGGTCTCATGATGTCGGACGTGCCGCGCGATGACCCCGCCATTGTTGGATCCGGCCTGCTGGCCGGCGTGGAGGTCACGCTGGTCGGCAGCCTCGACGACGCGCTCGACGCCGTGCTGCGCGCCGCGCGGCAGGCCGGGCTGACCGCGGTCCGCCGAGAGCCGAGGCTCGCCGGAGAAGCGGCTGCCGCGGCGCGGCATGTCTGTCACGAACTGGCGCTCGGCCCCAATGGCCTTCAGGCCTGGGGCGGCGAAACGGTCGTACGATTGCCGGCGACGCCCGGGCGTGGCGGTCGCTGCCAGCATCTCGCGCTGGAAGCAGCGACGCATATTGCCGGTCATGCGGATTACCTAGTGCTCGCGGCCGGCACGGACGGGCGCGACGGAAACAGCGAGGACGCCGGCGCGATCGTCGACGGCGGCACGATTGCGCGCGCGGCCGGCGCCGGTTGCAACGTCGATGCCGCGCTCGCCGCCGCCGACAGCGGCGTCGTGCTCGAAGCGACCGGCGACCTCGTTTGCACCGGCGACACCGGCACAAACGTCGGCGACATTGTCCTCGCGCTACGTCTCGCGCTGTAGAATATCGTCATGAGCGTGCGTGTTCTGATCATCGACGACCAGGACGAATTCCGGCGGTTGCTGACGCAGCATGTCTCGACCGGCTTCGAAACTCCGGCAATAGCCGAATACGATCCGGCCGCCAGCGGGCCGCTGCCGCCTGATTTTTCGGGAACCGCGTACGACGCCGTCCTGCTCGGCGACACCCCGGGCAAGGACGACGGCTTGTCGTGGCTGCGCGACCTCAGCCGCCGCAATGGCTTTCCGCCCGTGATTTACCTGGTGCGGGATGTGACGGCCGAAGCGGAGGAGGCGGCAACCGCTGCCGGCGCGCACGCATGTCTGTCCGGCCGCAAGATCGACCACGCCCGCCTGATCGCGGCGCTGCGCGGCGCGCAGGCGCGCCGTGGCTCGACTCCGGTGCCCGCCCCGAGGCCGGAGGACGAGCCACGCACGGCCCGTTTCGGCGAGGCGAGCATCCGCGGCTTCCGTTTCGTCAGTCAGCTCGCCGAGAACCCGGTATCGAGCGTCTTTCTCGCCCAGAGCGAGCGGACCGGCGAGCAGGTCGTGCTGAAAGTGCTGCGCCAGCCGCCGGAAGGCGGTTCGGGAGCCAAGACGTTCGACCGGTTCCTGCGCGAGTACCAGATCGCGGCCGGCATCGATCACCCGAACGTCGCGCGCGTGCACGATTTCGGCGTTGCTGACGATCACGCATTCATCGCGATGGAGTACTTCCCGCTGGGCGACCTGCGCGTGCGCATCCGGACCGGCATCGAGCCGCTGCAGGCGCTTACGTTCCTGCGGCAGATGGCGGAGGCGCTGGTCGTACTGCACGGAGCGGGCGTGCTGCACCGCGACCTGAAGCCCGGCAACGTGATGCTGCGCGACGATTCCTCCGTGGCGCTGATCGATTACGGCATGTCGAAGCAGCTCGCCCTCGATGCCGAGATCACCGGCAGCGGCGAGATCTTCGGCACACCGTATTACATGAGCCCGGAGCAGGGTCACGGCCGCGAAACCGACGAGCGCAGCGACATCTACAGCCTCGGCATCATCTATTTCGAGATGCTGATGCGCCGCAAACCCTACGTCGCGGGCACGCCGATGCAGGTGATCTACAAGCACGCCAATTCTCCGATACCGGAACTGCATGCGCAGCTGAAGCGTTTCGAGGGGCTGCTGCGCAACTGCATCGCCAAGGATCCGCAGCGCCGCTACCCCAGCGCCGAGCGGCTGCTGGACGCCGCGCGCGAACTCGAGCAGGACGAGAAAGAACGCTGATCAGGCGGGGCAGGCCATCAGCCGCCAGCCTGATTCGTCCCACTGCAGCACTTGCGCGGTCGTATGCCAGTCGCCGAGCACGATGCGTGTCCCGGTGACCGCGCCCAGGGCGAATCGATGGACCTGCGGACGGTGCGTGTGGCCGTGGATCAGCAGATCGACGCCCGCAGCCGTCATCAAGGCTTCGACCGCAGCCTGGTTCACGTCGGTGATGTAGTCGTTCGTGACCTTGAGGTGCGCGCGGCTGCCAGCGCGGGCTTCGACCGCGAGCTTGCGCCGGCTTGCGAGCGGCAGACCCATGAATCCGTTGCGGACGCCGGGATCGCGCACCAGCTCGCGCAGCCGTTGATAGCTGACATCGTCCACGCACAGGCCGTCACCGTGCGACAGCATCGCGCGCTCGCTGGCGATCGTGACGATCGCCGGATCCTCCAGCAGGATCGCGCCGGCATCGGCGCAGAACCGCTCGCCGATCAGGAAATCGCGATTGCCGCGCAGCACGTAGACGAGCGTGCCGGTCGCAGCGAGCCTGGCAAGCGCTGCAATCACCTCGCGATGGGCGGGCTCCGGATCGTCGTCTCCAAGCCAGGCTTCGAACAGGTCGCCGAGCAGATACAGCGCATGCGCGCCCTGCACCGGTCCCGAGACGAAGCGCAGGAAGCGCGCCGCGATTTCCGGCGCCGCCGGATCCAGGTGCAGATCCGACGCGAACCAGCTGGTCACTGCGGCTCGGCGGGCGCCGGCGGCGGGTCGTCGATGGCCCATGCGCGCTTGATTGCCGGGCGTTCCAACGGCACGTCCGCGCCCAACGACCCGACGGTCCCGGTTTTGAGGTGGGCGATGCGGTCGATGACCTCCATGCCTTCGACGACGCGCCCGAACACCGCGTAGCCCCAGCGCGTTGGCAACGGGTCGAGCGCGAGGTTGTCCACCAGATTGACGTAGAACTGCGAGGAGCCGGAATGCGGGCTGTCTTCGCGGGCGAGGCCGAGTGTTCCGCGGCGGTTGGACAGGCCATTGCCGCTCTCATTCGGGATCGCCGCGCGCGGCTGCCGCTCCCGGAGTTCCAGGTCGTAGCCACCGCCCTGGACGACAAAGTTCGCGATGACACGATGAAAGGCCGTGCCGTCGTAGGCGCCGTCACGGACATAGCGCAGGAAATTCTCCGCCGTGAGCGGCGCGCGCACCGCGTCGAGTTCCACCGTGAAGTTGCCATGAGTCGTCTCGAAGGCGACGCGTGGCGCAAGCGAAGACGGCTGGTCCGCCGCCTGCGCCAGCGGCACCCATGACAGAAACAGCAGCGTCAAGGCGAGTATCGGCATCGTTCGGACCCCCGCGGAATAGTAGCGCACCGGGCGCGTGAGCCGCCCGGTCCGATACCTTAGACTGTGCCGGCGATGAATGCCGATCTCGTCACGCGATTTGCACCGAGCCCGACTGGTGCGCTGCATCCCGGCAACGCGCGCACGGCGCTGTTCAGCTACCTGTACGCGCGCGCTGGAAGCGGTCGTTTTCTGCTCCGCGTCGAGGACACCGACCAGGCCCGCGACAGCGCAGGCCATGCGGCTCTCCAGATGGCCGATCTCCAGTGGCTCGGCATCGCCTGGGATGCCGGGCCCGACTGCGACGACGGCAGGGGTCCATACCGGCAGTCGGAGCGCGGCGCGATCTACCGTGAGCATTACCATCGCCTCGAGCAGTCGGGTCACGCCTACCCGTGCTTCTGCACGGCGACCGAGCTCGACATCGCGCGCAAGACCCAGCTCGCATCCGGTCAGCCGCCGCGCTATCCGGGCACCTGTAGAAGCCTCGATGCGACGGCGCGCGCGGCCAGGCTGGCATCGGGGCGACGACCGGCGCTGCGCTTCCGCGTGCCGGAGTCCGGCAGCATTGAATTCGACGACCTGGTCCGCGGCCCGCAGTCGTTCGCGGCCGCGAGCCTCGGCGATTTCCTCATCCGGCGCGCGGACGGCGGCACTGTGTTCTTCTTCTGCAATGCGCTGGACGATGCGCTGATGGGCGTGACCCACGTGCTGCGTGGCGACGACCACTTGAGCAACACGCCGCGCCAGATACTGTTGCTGCAGGCGCTGACGCTGCCCCGGCCGGTCTACGGCCACCTGCCGCTGCTGCTGGATCCGGATGGCCTGCCGCAGTCAAAGCGCCGTAACAGCGTGACCGTCGCCGAGCTGCGCGAGGAGGGATTCCTTGCGGAAGCCGTCTCCAATTACCTGCTGCGTCTCGGTCATCACGGCGCGCCGGACCGCTGGATCAACCGCGACGGCCTCGCGGCCGTATTCCGCGCCGATCACCTCGGGCGGGCGCCGGCAAGATTCGACCGCACGCAACTCGAGCACTGGCAGCGCGAAGCGGTCCTGCGGCTTGCGCCGGAAGCGGTAGCAAACTGGCTGGCGCCGGTGTTTCCGGACGCCTGGCCACGCGCGGAGCGCATCGCGGCCGCCGAACTCCTGCAAGGTAACCTGCTGCTGCCCGGCGACGCGCGCGACTGGCTCGCCGTGCTGGCGGGCGAGCTGCCCGCGTTGTCGGATGAGGACCGCGCCCAGGTCGCGGAGGCGGGCGCTGGATTCTTCAAGGCGGCACAGGACGCATTTGCCGAGACCGGCGGAGCGCTCACGCCACTGGCCGAGCGCCTGAAAGCCAGCACCGGACGCAAGGGCGCGGCTCTTTACCGGCCGTTGCGAATCGCGCTGACCGGCCGCCACGACGGGCCTGAGCTCGCGGCGCTGCTCGCCGCAATACCGGCGCCGCTCGTGCGGCAAAGACTTGCCAGCGCCGCAGCGATACAGTCCGACTGAGCCGGCATGCTGAAGATCCATAACTCGCTGACCGGGCGCAAGGAAGTCTTCCGGCCCATCGTCCCGGGGCATGTGGGCATGTATGTCTGCGGCATGACCGTCTATGACCATATTCACGTCGGTCATGCGCGCAGCCAGATCGCATTCGACGTCGTGCGCCGCTGGCTGACGGCAAGCGGATACAAGGTCAGGTATGTCCGCAACATCACCGACATCGACGACAAGATCATCGAGCGCGCGCGGGAGCGTAACGAGGCGGTCGAAGCGCTGACTGCACGCTACATCGCGTCGACCGACGCAGACCTCGCCGCGCTCGGCGTGCTGAAGCCCGATCACGAGCCGCGCGCGACGGCCTACGTGCGCGAGATCATCCGGCTGATCGAGACATTGGTACAGCGCGGCTTTGCCTATGTCGGCACCAGCGGCGACGTGCTGTATGCGGTCGCACGCTTCCGGGATTACGGCCGGCTGTCGGGCAAGAAGCTCGAGGACCTGCGCGCCGGAGCGCGCGTCGAGGTCGACGCATCGAAGCGCGATCCGCTCGATTTCGTCCTGTGGAAGCGCGCGAAACCGGCTGAGCCAGCCTGGGAATCGCCCTGGGGCGCGGGCCGTCCGGGCTGGCACATCGAATGCTCGGCGATGGCGATGGCGCTGCTCGGGAAGCACTTCGACATCCATGGGGGCGGCATGGATCTGAAGTTTCCGCACCACGAGAACGAGATTGCCCAGAGCTGCGCGGCCTGCGATGCGCCGTTCGCCAATGTCTGGATGCACAACGGCTTCGTGCGGATCGACGACGAGAAAATGTCGAAGTCGCTCGGAAATTTCTTTACGGTGCGTGACGTCCTGCCGCGCGTGCGGCCCGAAGTCCTGCGCGCCTTCCTGGTGTCGAGCCACTATCGCGGCCCGGTCAACTACACCGAGGAAAACCTGCGGCAGGCCGACGCGGTCCTGCAGCGGCTCTACCTCGCGCTGCGCGATACGGACAAAGGGGTCGCATCCCCTTCGAGCAAAGGGGATAAAGGGGACGCAACCCTTTGTTCGGACGGCACCGGGACAATGGGAGCGGGCGAACAAAGGGTTGCGTCCCCTTTATCCCCTTTTACGGAGGCGTTTGCCGGGGCGATGGACGACGACTTCAATACGCCCGAGGCGCTTGCAGCGCTCCAGGGGCTCGCACGCGAATTGAACGTGGCGAAGACGGCCGGTGACAGGGAGCGCGCCGGGACGCTTGCCGTCGAGCTGCGGCGGCTCGGTTCGCTGCTCGGTATCCTGGAACACGAACCCGGCGCCTGGCTCGCAACGCGCTCCGAACTGACGGGCGGCGTGCCCGCGGATGCGGAAGTCGTTGACCCGGCGGAAATCGAGCGGCTGCTGCAGGCACGGATCGAGGCGCGCAAAAACCGGGACTGGGCTGAATCTGACCGCATTCGAAGCGAACTGGCCACACGCGGCGTGTTGCTCGAAGACAGCCCGACCGGAACGACCTGGCGCTGGAAGTAGGCCGATCCTTCAGCCGGCGACCTGACGGCGCATCGAGGCATCGAGCGTATTCTTCATCAGCACGGCGATGGTCATCGGCCCGACGCCGCCCGGCACGGGCGTGATGTGACCGGCGCGCTCACGAGCGGCATTGAACTGAACATCGCCGACCAGTCGCCCGTCGGGCAGGCGATTGATGCCGACATCGATCACGATTGCGTCCGGCCTTATCCAGCCACCTGAAACGAACTCCGGCTTGCCAATCGCGGCAATCAGCAGATCAGCCGCAGCCACGTGGGCGGGCAGGTCTTTGGTACGGCTGTGACACACGGTGACTGTCGCGCCCCGCATCAGGAGTTCCAGTGCCATCGGTCGACCGACGATATTGCTCCGGCCGACGATGACGGCATCGAGACCCTCGATCCCAAGTCCGCTTTTCTCCAGCATGAGGATGACGCCATACGGCGTGCAGGGGCGCAGGAACGGCCTGCCCTGTGTCAGGCGCCCGATGTTGTACGGATGAAAGCCATCCACGTCCTTGGACGGCTCAATGCGCTCGATCACCGCATCGGCGCGGATCTGCGCTGGCAGCGGCAGTTGCACCAGAATGCCGTCGATCGCCGAATCCGCATTCAGCCGATCGATCAGCGCGAGTACTTCGGTCTCGGTCGCGGACTGCGGTCGGTCGTGGGCGATCGAGGTGATGCCGCACTCGCCGCAGGCGCGGCGCTTGTTGCGCACGTAGACCGCGGAGGCTGGATCCTCGCCGATTTTGACGACCGCCAGTCCCGGCCGGCGCAGCCCGCGCGCGGCGAGCGCATCGGTTCCGGCACGGACTTCGCGCCGCAGTGCATCCGCAATCGCCTTGCCATCGATGATGCTTGCGGTCATGCAACACAGTATCGCATGCGACGCTATGCCGCCGATGCGCGATTGAAATCGCCGATTGCCTCGATCAGCGTGGCGACGGCTTCGCATTCTGCGGGCGACAGGTGCGGATTCCAGACGTCCACGATGAGCACCACGCGGGTGCGCGATCCGCGATTCCAGGCTTCGTGCTCGAACGTGTCGTCGAAAACGACTGCACGCCCTTCGCGCCAGTGATGTGTCTCGCCGCCGACGATCAGCGCGCAATTCTCGGGCACGATCAGCGGCAGGTGGCAGACGACGCGGGTGTTGGTCACGCCTCTATGAGGCAGGATGTGCGTGCCCGGTGTCAGGACCGAGAACAGGACTTCCGGCGCGTGATCGCGGATCTGGACCAACGGCAGCGCGTCGATCGCGTGCGCAGTTCCTGAACAGCGGCGGTGATTAACCTCCCGTCGCATGCCATTCCGGTAAAAATAGAATCCATTCCAGACCGGCGCACCGCCAGCTCCGCTCAAGCCGGCCCGCTCTTCGGCGTCATTGCCGAACACGCGCTCGCAGCCGTCGGTCAGCGCAAGTACTTCCATCAGTTCCGTGCGAATCGTGCCGGTCCGGTCCTCGAATTCCTCGATCCACGGAAAAAGCCGGCGGTCGAAATAGGGCGTCGCCGGCAGGTCGGGGAAGTACAGGAACGACGGTTTCTGCCGGGCGTCGGCAAAAGCAGCCGGTCGATCGCCCACCATGGTCGTCAGGCAATCCGCGACGCGGCGCAACGTCGCCGCTCCATGCTGCCTGATCAGCGGCTCCAGAACGGCTTCGAATACGCGGCGGCGTCCGGCCTTCACGAATCGCATTGCATGGCGCACGCGATCGAGGATCGCCGCAGGCGTCGACGCCGCGTTGAGCCAGTGTCCCTGCCTTTGCTGGTCGCTGATGGCACGATGGTAGGCAAGTAATGCCTCTGCGCTACGGCCGAGCGCCTCCAGGGCATGGCCCAGTTGCAGCCGTGCGTGTGACAGCGCGGGATTGATTTCGAGCACGCGTTGAAACGCGTTCCGTGCGCCCTCGAAATTTCCGTTCGCTTCGCGGGCGACGCCCAGGTTCAGCAGCGTGGCCAGGTCTGCGGGGTGGCGACTCGCGCACGTCTCGAGCAGTTCGAGGGCTCGACCAGCCTGCCCACGTCGTAGCGCGCACTGCGCGAGAAAATTCAGCGCTTCGGCATGTTCGGGACTTGTATCGAGCAGCTTCGAATACGCGCGTTCGGCTGCGTCGGTCCGGCCCGCGCGCGCCAGTTCCCGTGCCGTTTTCAGGTCGGTATCGTCGATCGCGTGCGTCTCCAACGCTTGTCCTCCGGTCCGTTCATGATGGCGTCGGTATTGTACGGTCCGGCATAAAAAAGGTTCTTCGCCGAACTCCGGGGTGAGATAGGCGGGCACGCGGTCGTCACTGCT
>JBBDXX010000041.1:0-1755 GCA_040902065.1 Steroidobacteraceae bacterium
ACCGGCGCGTGGAGATCTACGTCGAAGCGGTCGTGGAAGGCTGAGGCCGGGTGTCGGCGAAGCAGCCTCGGGGCCTCGAGCGCGGCCTCACCAACTACGGCGACGCCGGGTTTTCGCTTTATCTCAGGCGCTCGTTTGCCAAGAGCATGGGCTACTCGGGTGAAATGCTCGCGCGCCCGGTGGTCGGCATCGCCGACTCCAAGAGCGGCTTCAACAACTGCCACCGCCATTTCCCGGAGCTGATCGAGGCGGTCAAGCGCGGCGTGCTCGCGGCGGGCGGCCTGCCGATCGAGTTCCCGACGGTGTCGCTGGGCGAAGTGTTCCTCAGCCCCACCTCGATGATGTTCCGCAACCTCATGTCCATCGACGTGGAGGAAATGATCCGCGCCCAGCCGATGGACGCGGTGGTGCTGGTCGGCGGTTGCGACAAGACGGTGCCCGCGCAGCTGATGGGCGCGCTGAGCGCCGACGTGCCGGCGATCCAGCTTCTCGCCGGGCCGATGATGCCCACCTCGTTCCACGGCGAGCGGCTCGGCGCCTGCACCGATTGCCGGCGCTTCTGGGCGCTGCATCGCGCGGGCAAGGTGGACAAGGCCGGCATCGACGAGGTGGAGGGCAACCTCGCCACCACGGCCGGCACCTGCGCGGTGATGGGCACGGCCTCCACCATGGCCTCCATCGCGGAAGCGCTGGGCATGGCATTGCCGGGCAGTGCGGCGATCCCCGCGGTGCACGCCGATCGGCTGCGCGCGGCGGAGGCGAGCGGGCGGCGCGCGGTCGAGCTGGTGAAGAATCCGATCCGTCCTTCCCAGGTCGTCACGGCGAAATCGGTGGAGAACGCGATCCGCGTGCTGCTCGCCATCGGCGGCTCGACCAACGCCATCGTGCACCTCACGGCGATCGCGGGCCGCGCCGGCGTGAAGGTGGACCTGAACCGGCTGAATCAGCTTTCCGACTCGACGCCGGTGCTGGTGGACTTGAAGCCCACCGGCCAGTTCTACATGTCGGACCTCTATGCCGCGGGCGGCGTGGGCGCGGTGCTGCGGGAGCTGAAGCCCCTGCTGCACCTGGATTGCCTGACGGTGACGGGCGAGACGCTCGGCGAGCGCCTCGCGCACGAGGCGGGCGCCTGGGTGGACCGCGCGGTGGTGCGGCCGCTCGCCGATCCGCTGGCGAAGGAGGGCGGCCTGGTGGCGCTATTCGGCTCGCTCGCACCCAACGGCGCCATCCTCAAGCGCTCCGCGGCGGACGCGAACCTGTTCGAGCGCGAAGGTCGCGCGGTGGTGTTCACGTCCCTCGACGACATGGCGGCGCGCGTGGACGACCCGGCGCTCGACGTGACGGCCGACGACTTCATGGTGCTGCAGAACGCCGGGCCGAAATCCGGCTACGCGATGCCCGAGGCGGGCTACCTGCCGATCCCGCAGAAGCTCGCGCGCGCGGGGCTGAAGGACATGGTGAGGATTTCGGATGCGCGGATGAGCGGCACCGCCTACGGCACCATCGTGCTGCACGTCTCGCCCGAGGCGGCGGCGGGCGGCCCGCTTGCGCTCGTGCGCAACGGCGACCGCATCAGGCTGTCGGTGAAGGCGCGGCGCATCGAGCTGCTGGTGCCGGAGGCAGAGCTCGCCAGGCGCAAGGCGGCGTGGCAGCCGCCGGTTGCGACACCTGCGCGCGGCTACGCGAAGCTGTACATGGACCACGTGCTGCAGGCCGAGCACGGCTGCGACTTCGATTTCCTCAGAAAGGCCTGAG
>JBBDXX010000042.1:0-11890 GCA_040902065.1 Steroidobacteraceae bacterium
AAGACCGGCGAGTGGGAAATGGAGAAGGCGCCCGTCCACCACATCATCGACTGACGGGGAAACTTCCCTTCCACCGCGTCGTCGAGGGCTTCGAGCTGTTGCGAACTTGACTTACTAGACCCGGGCGCTGGCTCGCCTGGCTGCTACTTACCCGGCTGCGCCTTGCGCCGCTCCTGCACCTTGGCGCCATATCGCCGGATGCGCTCGACCAGGCCGGGCTCGCTTGCAGACTCGACCAACGAACGCATATCCTGCGCGCACATGTCCTGGCGCGTGAGCTGGGAAAGGCGCGATAGCGGCTCGCCTCTCACCCGCCGCGACGCATGACGCTCGCGTACCAGCGCCTGCCATTCTTCTTCCCGCGCCACTTGCGCGACGAGGCCGGCGCTGCGCGCCGCCGCCGAGTCGAAGGGAATCCCCGCCGCGAGCAGCTCGTAGGCTGCCGTTTCGCCGACGAGCGCTGCGAAGCGCCGCGTGCCGAGCGCCACGCCGAACTGAAGCCCCGGCATGAGGAACCGCGCCCCCGGATCGGCCAGCCGCCAGCGGCAAGCCGCGAACAGGTCGGCCCCGGCGCCGTAGGTCGCGCCTTTCGCGCACGCCACCGTATCGAAAGGCGCCATGTAGACCGCTTGCAGCAGCAGCTCGATGCGCACGAACCGCAGGAGCAGGTCGCCGTCGCGCGCCTCGTCCAGGTGGGCAAGATCGAATCCGGAGCAAAAATTCGGCCCCAGCGCCGTGAACACGAGCGTCTCGGTGCCGTCCGAGCGCGACTCGAGCACGGCACGAAGCAAGTCCTCGACCGTGGCGTGCGTCAGGGAGTTCGACGTTGCCGGGCTGTCGAGCGTGAGCGTCTTGAGGCCCTCGCGGCGCTCAACGAGCATCTTTGCTCTGCGGCGCCGTCATTTCAGCCAGTCCTCGAACACGTCCTTATCGTGCTCTCCGAGGCGCGGAGGGTTGCGGGCGACTCGGAAGGAATATCCCGTCATTCCCAGCGGATTGGCGACCGAAAGGCTCGAACGGCCGCCGGGAAGCGTGATCGGACACAGAATTCCCATTTCCTTGACATGAACGTCGTCGCAGACCTCGGAGAAATCGTACACCGGCGCACAGGGCACTCCGGCCGATTCGAAGGCCGCAAGCCATTGCGCGGCGGCTCGCTGCTTGAACAGGGGCTGGAGCAGCGCCGCCAGCGCCGGCTCGTGCGCCGCGCGTTGCTCGACGCTGGCGAATCTAGAATCCTCCTTCAGCTCCGCGCGCCCGAGCACGTCGCACACCTTGTGCCACAGGCCGTCGGTTCCGGCGGCGATGACGAACGACTTGTCGCTCGCCTCGAATGCGCCGTAGGGAGCGTTGCGCGGATGGCGCGAGCCCAGCCGTTTGGGCGGCGAGCCCGTGCCCCACAGCTCGCCGAACTGCAGGCTCGCGGCCTGCAGCAGGCAGCCGAGCATCGAGCAGTCCACGTGCTTCGCCTTCCCGGTCTTGCGCGCCTCCTGGAGCGCGACCATGACGCCGAAGGCCGCGTACACGCCGGCCATGAAGTCGGCAACCGGCACGCCGCACTTTGCCGGCGCGCCTTCTGCATCGCCAGTGACGCTCATGTAACCGGCCATGGCCTGCACCGCGACATCGAAAGCGCCGCGCTTCGCGTACGGCCCGGTCTGCCCGTACCCCGATACCGAGCAGTAGACGATTCCCGGCTGCACCGCGCGCACATCGGCGAAGCCCAGGCCCAGGCGATTCATCGCCCCCGGGCGGTTGTTCTCGACCAGTACGTCGGCCTTGGCACAAAGCGAAAGGAAGCGGGCGCGATCGGCGGCGTCCTTCAGGTCGAGCTCCACACTGCGCTTGTTGCGGTTGAGGACGGCGAAGTTCATGCCGTAGGGTTCGCCGTCTCCTGAATCGACTTGCGGCGGCCAGGCGCGAAAACCGTCTCCCCCGGGCGGCTCCACTTTGACCACGTCGGCGCCAAAGTCGGCGAGCAGTAGCGCGGGAAAGGGCCCCGCGGCGAACTGCGCGACCTCCAGGACCTTGAGCCCTGCGAGAGGAGCGGAATCGGCCATGCGCCTCAAGATAGCAAAGCTCCATCCTGCGCTCCAAGCGCAATCGACGATGACGGCGATCAGCGCCGCTGATGGCGCCCGCGCAAAGCCTTTGCGCGCCCGGGCGCGAGCGGGTAGCGTTTGCGGCGACCCAAAAGACGGAGACGACGCATGGCGCGAGTTTCGTACCGGAGCGAGGATGAGCTGCCGTCGGAGTTGCGATCGCTTTACTCGGCATTCGCCTGCGACGGAAATTTCGAGAATCAGGCGCGTGTCCTCTCGCATGCGCCGGCGGTTTTCCGTCACGTCTACGGCCTAGTGCACGAGCTGCGCCAGGAGGGCGCGCTGCCGCAGCGCCTGGTGGAGATCGCCGTGGTTGCGACCAGCGCCGCCAATCGATGCAAGTACTGCGTCGGCCACCACGCCCCCGTCCTGAAGGCCCAGGGGCTGTCGCCGCAAACCGTGGATCGCATCCTGGAGCGCGATGTCCCGGGGCTCGACGCGGTGGAGCGACTGGTCCGCGATTACGCGCTGCTGGTCAACGAGCGCCCCTGGGGCATCCAGGACCAGGTGTTCGAGCAGCTGCGCGCGCACTTCAGCGAGCGCCAGATCGTCGAGCTCACTGCGCGGATCGGCCTGTGCGGCCTGTTCAACCGGCTCAACGACGCCCTGCAGATTGAGCCGGAGCCGGGCGTCATTATGGACGGCGATAGCCCTCATCAGGCGCGGTAGCTGGATTTTTGGGCGACCATCTCCTAGAGTCGTAGCCACCCCAGCGTCCGAAGGAGCCTGCGATGCCCCTCAACACATTCGTCGAAAACGCCTGGTACGTCGCCGGGCGCTCGAGCGAATTTCCCGCGAACCAGCCGAAGGGCCTGAAGATCACGGGCAGGCCGGTGCTCCTGTGGCGCAGCGCCGACGGCAATATCGCTTCCTTCGACGACCGTTGCGTGCACAAGCGCATGCCGCTCTCCGAGGGTGTCGTGCTTTCCGACGGCGTGCTCGAATGTCCGTACCACGGCTTCTGCTACGACAGCTCCGGCAAGTGCGTCCGCATCCCGTCGCAGCTCGACCTGCAGATCCCGACGCGCGCGAAGCTGCGTCCGTTCCCGGTCGTCGAGCAGGACGGCCTCGTCTGGGTATGGCCCGGTGATGCCGCAAAGATCGGCGACGCCGTGCCGCCGCGCACGCCGGAGCTCGCGAGCCCGGACTGGACGAGCCACATGTTCGACCCGCTCCACGTGCCGGCGAACTACGTGCTGCTCATCGAGAACCTGATGGACATCACGCACTTCTACCCCTTGCACGACGGCAACATCGGCGACATCGAGCAGAGCAAGATCCCGATCGAGATCGTCGAGGAGAGGTTGCACGGCGTCGACACCGTCAAGACCGTGCGCCGGGTGCAGGGCTACAAGCAGCCGCCCTTCATGGCGGAGTGGTTCGGCTATCCCGTCGTCGACCGCTGGCACACCCACCATATGATGGGCCCGGGCCTCACCCGCGTGGAGCTGCGCTGTGCCCCACCGGGAAAGCTCGGCGTCGAAAAGGAAGAGCGCGGCTACATCATCCACCATTCGCACACGCCGATCGACGGTACGAACCACACCTGGCGCCTGTGGGTAACCACACGCTCGAAGGACCTCACCACGCGCATCGCGGCAACCTTCCCGGCGGTGATGGACGAGGACCTCTGGGTGCTCGAGCGCCAGCAGCGCATGTTCGAATACCCCGAGGACGGATACCATGAGGTGTATCTGCGCTCCGACAAGGCGCTCCTGCGCTGCCGCAAGATCCTCGAGGAGATGGAGCAGACCAACCGCGCGCACGCAAGCCCGGTGGTGGTGCACAGGGCGGCCTGAGCAGCGCGCGCAGTTCCGGAGAAGGGATTCCCATGGAGCTTTACCTGCTGCGGACGTTCGTGATCGTCGCCGAGCAAGGGCACCTGACCAAGGCGGCCGCGCAGTTGCACGTCAGCCAGCCGGCGGTCAGCGGGCAGATCAAGGCGCTGGAGGAGCAGCTCGGGCTGAAGCTGTTCGAGCGCGGGCCGGGCGGCGTTCGCCTTACCAAGGCCGGCGAGGCAATGCTGCCGCACGCCAAGGCGGTGGTGCGCCAGGCGGCGGATTTCCGCAAGGCAGCCACGGCGCTAGAAGGCCACCTCACGGGCAAGGCGCGCGTCGGCACGATCCTCGATCCCGCCGGGATACGGCTGGGACCGCTGGTGTGCGCACTGTTCGAGCGCCATCCCTGGCTCGATTTGAACCTGCAGCATGGCATCTCCACCTGGGTGACCGAATGCGTGAGCAACGGAACGCTGGACGCGGGTTTCTCGCTGGGCGGCGCGTTCCATGCAAACGTACGGGTGGTGCCGCTGGCGGAATTGCCGTATGCCGTCGTGGCGCCAGCGGCCTGGGCGATGCGCATCGCCGGCGCCGATTTGCACGCGATTGCCGCCCTGCCCTGGGTGCGGCCGCCGCCGCATTCCCCGCACCAACAGATGCTGGACAGGCTGTTCGAGCCGCACCGGCTCCACGTGGCCACGGTGGTGGAAGCGGACCAGGAAGCGAGCATCTCCACCCTCGTGAAGGCGGGCATCGGCCTGGGCCTGATGCGCCACGACCTGGCGCGCACTGCGGCGCAAGCCGGGGAAGTGGTGATCTGGGACGGGGCCACGCCGGTCACGCCGCTTTCCTTTCTATACGCGCGCGGGCGGGACAACGACGCAGTCATTTCGGCGCTGCTCGACGCGGTTGAAGTGGTCTGGCAGCGCCCGCCAGCCGCGCGCAGCGCGGGCGTCTATTCGATCTGGAACGCCGTGAAGGGAGATAAATAGCAGGTCAGCGCCCAGGTTCGACAATAAGGCACGAGGAGGAGGAGATTTGAGTTTGCGCCGTTATTGCCGCGGAATGCGCCCATGCTGCGCGCCGGCGGCCTAGTCAAGTCGTTCGGCGGCTTTCAGGCGCTCGCGGGATGCTCGCTGGAGATCGCTCGCCAGAGCATTACCGGCATCATCGGCCCGAACGGCGCCGGGAAATCCACCCTGTTCAACGTGCTGGGGGGATTGCTGTCCCCCGACGCGGGCCAAGTGACCTTCGAGGGCCGCAGCATCCTTTCGCTTCGCCCCGACGAGCGCGCGCGCATCGGGCTGGTGCGCACGTTCCAGATCTCGCGCGAGCTCGGCGAGCTCACGGTGCTCGAGAACATGCTGGTCGCGAGCCCGCACCAGTGCGGCGAGTCGCTGTGGCGCTGCTTCCTGAGCCGGGCGCGCGTGCGCGCGCAGGAGGGCGCCGCGATCGCGAAGGCGCGCGCGCTCCTCGAGCAGGTCAACCTATGGCCGCTCGCCAACGAGCAGGCGAAGAACCTCTCCGGCGGCCAGAAGAAGCTGCTCGAGATCTCGCGCGCGCTGATGCTCGAGCCGAAGATCATCCTGCTGGACGAGCCGACGGCCGGGGTCAGCCCCGTGATGACCGAGGCGCTCGCGGAAACGATCCTCAAGCTGCGCAACCAGGGGCTCACCTTCGCCATCATCGAGCACGACATGGACCTGATCGCGCAGCTGTGCGCGCCCATCTTCGTGCTCGCCGAGGGCCGCACGCTGATGCGCGGCACGTTCCGCGAAGTCGCGAGCAACGGCGAAGTCATGAACGCTTATCTCGGGAAGGCGGCATGAGCGAGATCCTGAGCGTGCGCGGGCTGCACGCCGGCTACGGCGCCGGCGACATCCTCAAGGGCATCGACGCGGCGCTGGGCAAGGGCCGCATCGTTACGATCATCGGCCCGAACGGCTCCGGCAAGTCGACCTTCATCAAGACCCTCGCCGGGCTGCTTCCCGCGCGCCAGGGCGAGATCGCGCTGGACGGCGAGCGCATCAACGCGTTGAGCGCGCCCAAGCGCGTGCGTGCCGGCGTGGCCTACGTGCCGCAGGAGTACAACGTCTTTCGCAACCTCACGGTCCTGGAGAACCTCAAGATCGCGCGCGAATTCATGGGCACGAACGCGCGCAGCGGCCGCGCGCTCGACGAGGAGCTGGCCGGGCTTTTTCCCGAGTTGCCGCCGCACTACAGGACCAAGGCGGGAAACCTGAGCGGCGGCCAGCGGCAGATGCTCGCTTTCGCCTGCGCGCTCACCGTGCGTCCCAAGGTGCTCATGCTCGACGAGCCCTCGGCCGGACTCTCGCCCAAATACATGAGCGACGTCTTCGAAAAGGTGCGCAGGGTAAACGAGCTCGGCGTCAGCATCCTGATGGTCGAGCAGAACGCCATCGAGTCGCTGCGCATCTCGCACACCTGCATCGTGCTCGCCGGCGGACGGGTGCGCAAAGTCGCCCCGGCCAACGAAGTGCTGCACATGAAGGACCTCAACAGCCTCTACCTCGGAGACGCCCAGGCGGCGGTGAACTGAAGCGCATGCTGCTGCAGACCTTGTTCAACGGCATCGTTACCGGCGTCATCATGACGCTGCCCGCGCTCGCCATCACGCTGCTGTTCGGCGTGCTGAAGTTCCCCAACTTCGCCGTCGGCTCGATGATGACGGTGGCTGCCTACATGGCCTTCGCGCTCAACGCGCAGCTCGGCTGGCCGCTCGTCCCGGCCACCGCGGTCGCGGCGCTCGCCATGGGCATGCTGTGCATCGGCATGGACCAAGTCACGTTCCGGCCGCTGCGCGAGCGCGGCGGCATCACGCTCATGGTGGCCTCGCTCGGCTTGAGTTTCATCCTCGAGAACATCGCGCGCTTCGCCTACGGCAACTCGGCGCGCAGCTTCGCCATCGAGCTCGCGCGCCCGTTCCGCATCGCGGGCGTGCGCATGAACCACGAGCAGATGATCACCCTCGGCGTGTCGACCGCGGCAATGCTCCTCATGTACGTGCTGCTCACGCGCATGCCCATGGGCCGCGCGATGCGCGCGGTCGCCGACAACCCTTCGCTTGCGCTCGTGCGCGGCATCGAAAGCCCGCGGGTGATCCGCTGGACCTGGTTCATCACCGGGATGCTGCTGGCGGTGGGCGGCGTGCTGATCGGCATGGACCGGGCGCTCGAGCCGCCGATGGGCGCCAACTACCTCATCAGCGTCTTCGCGGCGGCCATCCTCGGGGGACTGGGCAGCCCTCTCGGCGCCTTCGTCGGCGCGCTGGTGATCGGCGTCGTGAGCGAGCTTTCCACCCTCGTCATGCCGCCGAACTACCGCATCGGGGTGCCGCTGTGCGCGCTTGCGCTCATCCTGATCTTCCGCCCGCAGGGGCTGTTCGGCCAGCCCTACATCCGCAAATGATCTCGTACCTCGTCCTCATCGGTACCCTGGTGTGCTTCTCGGCGATTCTCGCGCTCGCCCTGAACTTCCAGTGGGGCCTCGGCGGCATGGTGAACTTCGGCCTCACCGGCTTCTATGCGCTCGGCGCCTATGCCTCGGCGCTGCTCACGCTGCGGATGGGCGCCAACACCTTCTTCGCCACCCTCGGCGCGATGCTGATCGTCGCCGCAGTCTGCGGCCTGGTGGCGTTCGTCACCCTGCGTGTGACCGAAGAGGACTACTTCGCCATCGTGACGCTGGGCGTGGGCGAAATGCTGCGCCTGCTCGCCCTGAACGAGGACTGGCTTACCAAGGGCGCCCTCGGGCTCACCGGCGTGCCGCGGCCGTTCGGCAGGATGATCCCTCCCGAGCAGTACCCCTACTTCCTGCTGGCGCTGGCACTCGCGCTGCTGCTCGCCACGTTGTGGTTTCTCAATGCGATCGCCCGCTCCCCCTTCGGCCGGCTGATGCGCGCGGTGCGCGAGGACGACGTCGTCGCCGCCACGCTTGGCAAGAACGTGCTCTGGGTGCGGGTGCGCATCTTCGCGATCGGCGGCGGCATCATCGGGATCGCCGGCTCGATGCACGGCTTCTACTACCAGTACATCGATCCCACGCAGTTCACCAACATCGTCATCGCCTATGCCTTCATGGCGGTCATCGCCGGAGGCCGGGGCGCGCACCGCGGCGCGATCCTGGGCGCGGCCGTGGTCATGCTGCTGCTCGAGGGTTCGCGCTTCCTGAAGGACCTGATCCCGGCGCTCGATTCGGACCAGCTCGCCGCGATCCGCATCGTCATCATTGGCGTTGGGCTGATCCTCCTGCTCATCTACAGGCCGCAGGGCTTCATGCGCGAGTACCGACTGCAAACCGACCTCAAGTAGCCATAACCGTTCCAACCGGAGGAGAGACCGATGGACAGCAACCGCCGCAAGATCATCCAGTCAATTGGCGCCGCGACCGCTTCTTCGCTTGCGGCGCCCTACCTGAACCTCGCCCACGGACAGGGCGCGCCGATCCCGATCGGCGTGGCGCTGCCGCTCACCGGCAACGCGGGCGCCTACGGCCCCGACATGGCCGAGGCGGCCAAGCGCACCGCCGCGAAGATCAACGGCGCGGGCGGCATCCTGGGCGGGCGCACGTTCGAGCTGGTGATCGAGGATTCCGAGTCGAGCGCCGCGGTAGCGGCGAACCTGACGCACAAGTTCATCAACGTCCACCAGGCGCAGTCCCTCATAGGGTACTGGGGCACCCCGGAGGGCATGTCGTCGCGGCCGATCGCGATACAGAACAAGGCGGTGCTCATGGTGTCGAGCGCGGCCAACGCCATTACCGAGGGTGACACCCAGGGCTACGTCTGGCGCTTCCAGATGAAGGCCACCGACTGGGGCAAGGTCATCGGCCGCGCAGGCCTGCGCCTCGGGTTCAAGACGGTCGGCGTAATGGGGCTGCAGAACGCCTTCGTGCTGCCGATCGCGCGCGTGTTCGAGGACATCATGAAGGAGGGCGGGCGCAAGGTCGTGGACTCGCTCATCTACAACCCCGAGCAACCCTCGTACCGCGCCGAGGTCGAGCGCATCTTCGGCAAGAACCCGGAGGCCGTGTTCTGCTTCGGCCTGCTGCCCGATTTCGTGTCGATCATGAAGGAGGTCTACCGCGGCGGCTTCGAGAGCAAGGTGGTGGCGCTCTCCATCATGGCCGATGCGGAGGGCAAGTTCGTGCAGGCCGTCGGCGCGAAGGTCGCCGAGGGCATCCGTCATTTCCAGCCCATGCCGGACGTCAACGCGCCGGGCTACAAGAAATTCCTCAAGCTGATGGGCGCACCCGCCGACCGCGTGTTCCTTTTTCCGCCCAACACCCACGACCAGCTCGCCATCACGGCCCTCGCGATGGAAAAGGCGAGGAGCCCGATGGCGGTGGACTGGTCGAAGCAGATCATCGCGGTGGGCAACGGCCCGGGCGAGCAGGTGGACGACGTCGTCGAGGCGCTGAAGATGGTGCGCGCGGGCAAGGCGATCAACTTCCAGGGCGCGGGCTCCACCTGCGACTTCACGCCCAACGGCGATCAGCTCGGCCGGGGTATGGGGCAGTGGATCATCAAGGGCGGCAAGAGCCAGTTCGTGGAATACGCGAAGCCGTGATGCCATGACCCGGCATCGACGCGGCGTGGGAGGAATCGGCAGCGCCCCGGGGGGCAGCGTGTCGAGCGCCGCCGCGCCGGTGGTCGAGCAGATCAAGACCGAGCATCGGGCGCTCGCGCGGGTGATCGGCGCGATGCAGGCGCTGGTCACCCGCTGGCGCGCACCGGGGGAGAAGCCGGACCTGGGGCTCTTCGACGCCATGCTGCGCTACATCGAGAACGTCCCGGACCGGATGCACCACCCGAAGGAGGACCGGGTGCTCTTCCCCGCCATCGCCAGCCGTAGCGAGCAGGCCCGCGAGCTGATCGCGCAGCTCATGCGCGAGCACGAGAAGGGCGAGCACATGATCGCCGAGACGCGCGGCGCGCTGAACCGGATGAAGACCGTGGGGCCGCGGGCGCTCGAAGGGCTGGCGACGGCGGTCGAGGAGTTCGCCGAGTTCTACTGGTGGCACCTGCACCGCGAGGAAGTGCAGCTCCTTCCCCTCGCCCATACGGTGCTTTCCGATGACGAATGGCACGCCATCGCCGCCGCCTTCCAGTCGAACGTCGACCCCCTGTTCGGCGCCGAATGCGCCGCGGAGTACCGGGAGCTCTACGAGCGTATCGTCGAGCTCACGCCCCAGCCTCTGAAGTCGCTGATGCGCAGTTGACGCCGCGAGCTCCGCCCCCGAGATCCTGACCGCGGAGTCGGTGACCCGGGGACGCCGCGTAGCAAGAGCGTCGCGCGACCCATAAGCGAAGCACCGGGGCGGCTTTATGGCTGTCCGGGTTTATGCTTCAATGCTATTACTTTATTACTCTCGGTGTCGTTGTCATGGCGGATCGTCGCCTCCAGGTCTTTCACGCGGTGGCGAAGCACCTCTCCTTCACCAAGGCGGCGGAGGCGCTGTTCATGACCCAGCCGGCGGTGACGTTCCAGATCCGGCAGCTGGAAGAGCACTTCGACACGCGCCTCTTTGACCGCGCGCACGGGCGCATCGCCCTCACCTCCGCGGGCCAGGTGGCGCTGGAATACGCCGAGCGCATCCTCGGCCTCTCGGCCGAGCTCGACACGCGGCTGAAGGAAATGAGCGGCCAGATGACCGGGCCGCTACTCATCGGCGCGAGCACCACCATCGCCGAGTTCATGCTGCCGCAGGTGCTCGGCGAGTTCAAGTCGCGCTACCCCGGGGTGGTGCCGCGGCTGTTCGTCGCCAACTCGGAGGCGGTGCAGGCGCGCATCGCCGAGCGTACGCTCGACCTGGGATTCATCGAAGGCGAGTCGCACCTGCCCTCGCTGGTGACCGACACATGCAGCGAGGACGAGCTGCAGGTGGTGTGCGCGCCCTCGCACCCGCTCGCCAAGGCGGGCGCCGTGACGCCGAAGGCGCTGACGGAGCACGCCTACATCAGCCGCGAGCCGGGCTCCGGCACGCGCGAGGTCATCGACCACTACCTGCAGAAGGCGGGCGTGTCGCCCGATGCGCTGCAGGTCGTCATGGAGCTGGGCAGCCCGGAAGCGCTGAAGGGGCTCGCGGCGACCGGCCTGGGATTCGCCATCATGTCGCGCGCCACCGTGGCCAAGGAGACGCAGCTCGGCCAGCTGGTGCGCATCCCGCTGGCGCCCCGGCTCACGCGGCGCCTGTCCGTGGTCTACCCCAAGGAGCGGTTCCATTCGCGCCTGGTGAACACCTTCGTGCAGTTCGCCAAGGAGCGCTTCGCCGCCACACAGGCTACGGAAGCCGCGCGCTCGGCGGCTTAGGACGCCTTTGCCAGCGCCGTGTAGTAGGCGCGCAGCACTTCGAGCACTTCCGGCCGCGAGAACTCCGCCGGCACCGGGCTGCCTTCGGACAGCCACTTGCGCAGCTGCGTGCCCGAGACCTGCAGGCGATCGGCATCGCCGTGCGCGCAGGTGCGCCCCGAGGCCATGCCGCCGCACTTGTAGCACCAGAAAGTCACGTCCATCTTGAGCGGCTGCGTCTCGAGCGCGCCGGCCGGAATCTCGTCGAAGACGCGGTGCGCGTCGAATGGCCCGTAGTAGCTGCCCACGCCGGCGTGATCGCGCCCGACGATCTGGTGCGAGCAACCGTAGTTCTGGCGAAACAGCGCATGCAGCAGCGCTTCGCGCGGGCCGGCGTAGCGCATGTCGAGCGGATAACCTGCCTGCACCACAGTGCCCGGGCGGAAGTAGTTCGCCATGAGCACAGCGATGGCGCGCGTGCGCACTTCGGCCGGGATGTCGCCGGGCTTGAGCGCGCCGAGGAGCGAGTGCACCAGTACGCCGTCGCAGGTCTCGATCGCCACCTTGGCGAGGTACTCGTGCGAGCGGTGCATCGGGTTGCGGGTCTGGAACGCGGCGACGCGCGACCAGCCCAGGCGCTCGAAGTCGGCGCGGGTCTCGGCGGGCGTCATGAACAGCGCCCCGTAGCGTGCCTTGAAGC
>JBBDXX010000043.1:0-1719 GCA_040902065.1 Steroidobacteraceae bacterium
GGATCGTCAGTAAAAATCGTGGGCGAGCTTTGGCTCGGGTAGTTTGCCAAGCACATGAAATAGCGAGAGTTCTGCGATGCGAAAGCTCCGATAGCCGTACGCTTTTCTCATGGTGACTTTGGCTTTGTTGTTCAGTCCCTCGATCACGCCGCTCGAGAATTGCTTGCGGGCGCGAAAGTAGTTGAGTAGGAGCTCGCGGTGAGTACGAACGGTGCGCGCGAATTTCTTGATGGGGTCGATGCGCGAGCGCAGGACCTTGGTGCACCATTGGTCGATGAACTTGCCGGCCCAAGTCGGGGAATCGTAGTCCCAGAACTGCTGGAACTCTTCTTTCAGCAGGTAGGCACGCACGCTCTGCAGGTTGTAGCGCAGAAGATCGCGCAGGCGCAGCCGCTGCTTGTCGGTCAGGTTCTCGGGCCGCTTGAGCAGGCACCAACGCGACTTCTTGAGCGTGGGCTCGTAGCCGTCTTGCGCCATGCGCCGCGCTTCGGCGGCGCGCACGTCGTCGAGCGCCAGGTTCATCTTTGCCACGACGTGGAAGCGGTCCAGAATGTTGAGCGCGTTGGTGCAGTGCTTGGCGATCAGATCCAGATAGGGCTTCCACATGTCCGAGCAGACGAACTCGATCTTGGCCGCCAGTTCCTGGCCGATCATGGTGAAGAAGCGCTCGAAGCTCTCGCTGGTACGCTCCTTGCCGACCCACAGCAAGCGCGTGCAGCCGGATTCGATCTGATAGACCAGCGTCAGGTACTGGTGGCCGCGGCCGTATGCAATTTCGTCGACGCCGATGGCCTTGACCGAAGCGAGTTCCCGGTGCTCGAGCCCCCACTGCACGACGTACTCGACGGCGTGGTAGACCTTCTCCCAACTGGTGCGAAAGCTCCGTGCGGTCTCCTGCCACGAGAGCTTGCGTGCCCAATGCGCCAAATGCAGCATGTAGGCGCGCGTCAGGGTGTGTTTGCCCGTCGCCCAAGGCACCTGCTCGACTTTGACGCCGCAGCTGCCGCACTGCACCCGGCGCATGCGGTAAAGCAGTTCGACCGCGAAGCCCCACACCGGAATGAATTCGAAGCGACGCAAGGGCAGTTGATCGTAGCCCGGGGCCGGTTGCGCGCAGCCCGAGCAGCAGCCTTGGGAACCGACCCGCGGCCGGACCTCGATCTCGATGGTCTTGCGGGTCTCGATCAGGCGTGCACCGCTGTAGACAAATCCGGGAAAATGATGGCAGGCATTGAGCAGGCGGGTGAGCAGCATGGGCAGGCCACGGCAGGCAGTCAACGAGCCAGCGATTGTCCCATCCGAGGACGACGCCTCGCTGCGGCGAGCCTGTCCCGATCTGGACGAATGGCCGCAGCGGTGGCAATACGAAGCCGCAGATCTCGCACCTGGGGCCGCCATCATCGCCACGTTCAAGCCGTTCCTCCTCGACTTGCTGCGCCGCAAGGTATCCAAGAGCACTTTCAATCGCGACCGCGGCAATCTCTGGCAGGTCGGTGGCGAACTCATCCGGCGCCGCCACGACGACCCCGACCTCAAGCGCCTGCCCATCGAGCGCTTGATCGGGCGATTGATCGAACAGGACGGCGGCCCCCTCATCTGGCCGCGCATCTCCGAGACCGAACAGAACGCTATCGATGCCACCTGCCGAAAGCTCTACCGATTTCTCAACCAATCAACCCGGAACCACTAAAATCTACCCACGAATTGCGCTGACGAACC
>JBBDXX010000044.1:0-1630 GCA_040902065.1 Steroidobacteraceae bacterium
TGTTAAGCGTCAATTAGTTCGCCTGAACGAGCGTCAATTAGACGGGCCGGGGCGAGGGCGCCAGCACTGCTGGCGGAGGCGTCTTTTCGCATCCCTATTCCCGCCGTCGCGTCGAAGTCGCAGTTTACTTTGCAAGTTCTACTGCAAAGGAGGCTGCGATGCTCACGGACGTTCGGGCGAGCAAGATGTTCTTGTTGCTCCACGAAAACGAATCGGTAGCGGGTGTTTCAAGGAAGCTGAAGATGAGCGCGAAGACGATCCGCAAGTATCGAACCACGGACCGGCTGCCGAGCCAAATCGAGCGGCCCGCGCGGAGGTATCGCACGCGTGTGGATCCGCTGGCCGCATTCTGGAGCGAAATCGCAGATCTGCTTGAGCACGATTCGCGGCTCAAGCCGTATGCAATTCTGGATTGGCTGAAGCAGAAGTACAATCCGTCGGAAGGACCGCCGCGCGTGACCGACTCGATTCGTCGCACGCTCGAACGGCGCGTCGGCCGTTGGAAGCTGCAGCACGGCGTGGAGCAGGAGGTCAAGTTCCCGCAGGTTCACCACGCGGGCGACGTGCTGGCGTTTGACTTCGTCGGCCTGAATTCCCTGCAGATCACCATCGGTCGCAAGCCGTTCGAGCACATGCTGTTCCATGCGGTGTTCACCTACTCGAACTGGGAGTATGTCCATCTCTGTCATTCGGAATCGTTCGAGGCGCTGTCCACGGGCCTGCAAGACGCGCTGCATCGCGCGGGCGGCGTCCCCCGTCGCGTCCGCAGCGACAGCTTGTCGGCCGCGGTCAACAACCTTTCCAGCGACAAAGAATTCGCCGCGGCGTACCGCGGACTGCTGGCGCACTACGGCGCCCGCGGCCATCGCATCAATGTCCGCAAACCGCATGAAAACGGCGACGTGGAATCGTCGCACGGCCACTTCAAAGATGGACTGGACCAGGCGTTGCGACTGCGGGGAAGCCGCGACTTCGCCAGTGCCGACGACTACATGGCGTTCGTGCATCAGTTGGCCGGTCGGCGGAACGCTGCGCGGGAGCAACGGTTCCGTGCGGAACTTGCAGCGCTGAGCCCCGTGCCGTCGCAACGTTGTCCGACCTGCACTTCGGTCTTCGTGACGGTGAAGTCCGACAGCGTCATTCGCGTGAAGCGAAACGCGTACTCGGTAAGCAGCAAATACATCGGCCTGCCATTGGAAGTGCGCATTCACCAGGACCATCTGGAACTCTGGCTGCGCAGCGAATGCGTGGAACGCATGCCGAGGCAGTTCGGCTGCGGCAAGGAAGCGATCGACTTTCGCCACGTGATCGACTCGTTGATTCGCAAGCCCGGTGCGTTCGTCAACTACAAGTACGTCAACCACATGTACCCCACGACGCGGTTCCGCATGGCCTACGATCAACTGCTCAAGAGCACGACGGAATCCTCCGCGGTCAAGCAGTATCTCAAGCTGCTGTACGCCGCCAAGCACGAAGGGCTTGAACTGGTCGAAGAAGCGCTGCGTTGGTTCCTGGCGACAGGTGCCACGATCGCCGCCGCCGACGTGCTGAAGATGGTCGCCGCCACGCAACAGCTTCCAGCGCCGACCGCAGTGACGGTCGAGGCTCCCGATCTTTCCGCGTTCGATTC
>JBBDXX010000045.1:0-10987 GCA_040902065.1 Steroidobacteraceae bacterium
GCCGGTATTCTAACCAACTGAACTACCGCTCCAGGTCACTGGTGGGTGCTGCAGGGATCGAACCTGCGACATTCGCCTTGTAAGGGCGACGCTCTACCAGCTGAGCTAAGCACCCCTGCGGACCGGATTCCGGCCCCCTGGGAGGCGCGGAACTATACGGCATCGACCCCACGGTGCCAAGCCACGGAAAGCGCCCTCAATGCTGCTGTGGCGGCTTGCTCGGCCGGCGCGCGGCGCGGCGTTCCAGTTCCTTGCGGGGTTCGACGACGGCGGGCGCTGCCGCTGTTTTCACCGCGACCTGCGGGCTGCGCTCGAGCGCGATCTCGAGCACTTCCTCGATCCACTTGACCGGGCGGATGTCGAGCTTGTCCTTGATGTTCGCCGGAATCTCGGCGAGGTCCTTTTCGTTCTCGCTCGGGATCAGCACGGTCTCGATGCCGCCGCGCTGGGCTGCGAGCAGCTTCTCCTTGAGCCCGCCAATCGGCAGCACTTCGCCCCGCAGCGTGATCTCGCCGGTCATCGCAACATTCGCGCGCACCGGGATTTTCGTCAGGGCGGACACCAGCGCCGTGCACATGCCGCTGCCCGCGCTCGGGCCGTCCTTCGGCGTTGCGCCTTCCGGCACGTGCACGTGCACGTCGATCTTCTGGTGATAGTCCGTCTCGAGGCCGAGCTGGTCGGCGCGGCTGCGCACGACGGTCATCGCGGCCTGGATGGATTCCTGCATCACTTCGCCCAGCTGGCCCGTATACAGCAGCTTGCCTTTGCCGGGGACGACGGCCGCTTCGATCGTCAGCAGTTCGCCACCAACTTCGGTCCATGCCAGACCCGTGACCAGGCCGATGCGGTTGGCCTCCTCCGCCTTGCCGAAGCGGAAGCGGCGCACGCCGAGGAAGTCGTTCAGGTTCTCGTCCGTCACCGCGATGCTCTTGGTCTCAGGCTCGAGCAGCAGCTGCTTGACCGCCTTGCGGCAGATCTTCGCGGTCTCGCGCTCGAGATTGCGCACGCCGGACTCGCGCGTGTAATGGCGGATGATGTCGAGAATCGCGGGATCGGTGACCTCGAGCTCGCCCTCCTTGAGTCCGTTCTGCCGCACCTGCTTCGGCAGCAGGAAGCGCCGCGCGATGTTCTGCTTCTCGTCCTCGGTGTAGCCGGGCAGCCGGATCACTTCCATGCGGTCGAGCAGCGGCGCGGGAATGTTCAGCGTATTGGCCGTGCAGACAAACATGACCTCGGACAGGTCGAAGTCGACTTCGAGGTAATGATCCGCGAACGACGTGTTCTGTTCCGGGTCGAGCACCTCGAGCAGCGCCGATGACGGATCGCCGCGGAAGTCCGTCGACATCTTGTCGACCTCGTCGAACAGGAACAGCGGATTGCGCACGCCCGTGCGCGCCATGTTCTGCAGCACCTTGCCGGGCAGCGAACCGATGTAGGTCCGGCGGTGGCCGCGGATCTCGGCCTCGTCACGCACGCCACCGAGCGACATGCGCACGAATTTGCGGTTGGTCGCCCGCGCGATGGATTGTCCGAGCGATGTCTTGCCGACGCCCGGGGGGCCGACCAGACACAGGATCGGCCCTTTCAGGCGCTTCACCCGCTGCGTGACGGCCAGGTACTCGACGATGCGCTCCTTGACCTTCTCCAGCCCGTAATGGTCCTCGTCGAGGACCTTCTGCGCGGCCGCGATGTCGTGGGTCACCTTCGTGCGCTTCTTCCACGGCACCTTCACCAGCCAGTCCACGTAATTGCGGACGACCGTCGCCTCGGCGGACATGGGCGACATCAGCTTCAGCTTGTTGAGCTCGCCGATCGCCTTGTCGCGGGCTTCTTTCGGCATACCCGCCTTGGCGATGCGTTTTTCGAGATCGCCGAGCTCGTTCGGCGCGTCCTCGAGGTCGCCCAGTTCCTTCTGGATCGCCTTCATCTGCTCGTTCAGGTAATACTCGCGCTGGCTCTTCTCCATTTGCGATTTGACGCGCCCGCGGATCTTCTTCTCGATCTGGAGCACTTCCATCTCGCCTTCGATCAGCGACATCACCTGTTCGAGCCGGGCGCGCACGTCCTGGGATTCCAGCACCTTCTGCTTCTCGGAGAGTTTGAGCGCCATGTGGGCCGCGACCGTGTCGGCCAGCCGTCCGGGCTGCTCGATGCCGGCGAGCGAAGTCAGGATCTCGGGCGGCACTTTCTTGTTGAGCTTCACGTACTGCTCGAAGTGCGACACGACCGAGCGCGTCAGCACGTCCATTTCGCGTTCTTCGTACTGTTCGATATCCGGGAGCGGCGTCATGTCGGCGGTGAAATAGCCGTCGACTTCCATGTTCTCGACCATCGCCCGCGCGACGCCCTCGACCAGCACCTTGACGGTGCCGTCCGGGAGCTTCAGGAGCTGCAGGATGGTTGCAATGGTTCCGACGGTGTACAGGTCGCGCGCTTTCGGGTCGTCGACATCCGCCTGCTTCTGCGCGACCAGCAGGACCTGCTTGTCGTGGCGCATGGCTTCGTCGAGCGCGAGGATCGACTTGTCGCGGCCGACGAACAGCGGGATGACCATGTGCGGGTACACGACGACATCGCGCAGCGGCAGCACGGGCACGCGTTGGGGTTCGGGGACACTCGGGGACTTGCGGGTTTCGTCGGTCACCTGGACTTCCTTCGGCACGGTGAACGCGCCGCGGCCTGACGTTTGCAAGGATACGTCATGGGGACGGCTGGAGTGCTGCACAAGTCGCAAAAGGGGACGCAGACTTTTGAAAGGGGTCGCACCCCTTTAGAAAAGGGTTGCGTCCCCTTTTCGGGTCAGTGTCCGTCGGAACCCGCGGCGCGCCGGATTTCGGCGGGCGCGAGCTGCGACTCGTCGCTGCGATAGACGAGATAGGGTTTGCTGTCGCCGATGATCACGGTTTCGTCCACGACGACCTTCGCGACATTCTTCAGCGAGGGCAGGTCGTACATGATGTCGAGCAGCACGTTCTCGAGGATCGTGCGAAGACCCCGCGCCCCGGTCTTGCGGTCCATGGCTTTGCGGGCCACCGCGCGCAGGCCGTCGTCCCGCAGCTCGAGCTCCACGCCTTCCATTTCGAACAGGCGCGCGTACTGCTTGGACAGGGCATTGCGTGGCTGCGTCAGGATGGTGACGAGCGCGTCTTCGTCCAGCTCCTCGAGGGTCGCGACCACCGGCAGGCGGCCGACGAACTCGGGGATCAGCCCGAACTTGATCAGGTCCTCGGGCTCGACATCCTTGAAAAGATCGGCGCCCTGCGGGCGCTCGGACGGTGCCCGGACCTCGGCAACGAAGCCGATGCCGCCGCGGCTGCTGCGCTTCTCGATGATCTTCTCGAGGCCCGCAAACGCGCCGCCACAGATGAAAAGTATGTTCGCCGTGTCCACCTGCAGGAATTCCTGCTGCGGGTGCTTGCGGCCACCCTGCGGCGGCACCGAGGCGATGGTGCCCTCGATCAGCTTCAAAAGCGCCTGCTGCACGCCTTCGCCCGATACATCGCGGGTGATGGACGGGTTATCGGACTTGCGCGAAATCTTGTCGATCTCGTCGATATAGACGATGCCGGTCTGCGCTTTCTCGACGTCGTAATCGCACTTCTGCAGCAGCTTCTGGATAATGTTCTCGACGTCCTCGCCGACGTAGCCGGCTTCGGTGAGCGTCGTCGCGTCCGCGATCGTGAACGGGACATTCAGCAGCCGCGCCAGGGTCTCGGCCAGCAGCGTCTTGCCGCAGCCGGTCGGGCCGATCAGCAGGATATTGCTCTTGGAAAGCTCAACCTCGTCCCGGTCATTGCGGTGGCGCTTGTCGCCCGGACGCGCCTGCAGCCGCTTGTAGTGGTTGTAAACCGCCACCGACAGGATCTTCTTGGCCCGGTCCTGCCCGATCACGTATTCGTCGAGGACCTTGCGTATTTCGTGGGGCTTCGGCAGGCGATCACGTGACCGCTCCTGCTTTTCCTCGAGTTCCTCGCGGATGATGTCGTTGCAGAGTTCGACGCACTCGTCGCAGACGAACACGGACGGCCCGGCGATCAGCTTGCGGACTTCGTGCTGGCTCTTGCCACAGAAAGAGCAATACAGCAGCTTGCCGTCGTCGTGCTTGCCCCGAGTGTCGTCGACCATGCCGTGGCCCTCGTTCGCCGGTTGGCCGGCTGCCGTCTTATAGCATGCCGGTTTCGGCCGGTAAAATCCTTTTCAGCTCAACCAGTTGCCGTCGCTATCGGGTGCTGAATCTCATTTAGGTCTTGCCGCCCGACGGCAGCAATCCGCGCCGGTCGAGCACCGAATCCACAATTCCGTACTCGCGCGCCTGTTCGCCGCTCATGAAATTGTCCCGGTCCAGGTCCCGGCTGATCTTCTCGAGCGGCTGGCCCGTGTGATTGGCAAGGATGGCGTTCAGGCGGCTTTTCGCATCGAGGATCTCACGGGCGTGGATCTCGACGTCGGTCGCCTGGCCGTGGAACCCGCCCAGCGGCTGATGGACCATGATGCGCGAATGCGGCAGCGCGAAGCGCTTGCCCTTGGCGCCCGCCGCCAGCAGCACCGCGCCCATGCTGGCCGCCTGCCCGACGCAGATCGTGCTGATGTCGGGCTTGATGAACTGCATCGTGTCGTAGATCGCAAGCCCGGCAGTCACTGCGCCGCCGGGCGAATTGATGTACAGGTGAATGTCCTTGTCCGGATTCTCGGATTCGAGGAACAGGAGCTGCGCGACGATCAGGTTCGCCATCTGGTCTTCGACTTCCCCGACGATGAACACCACCCGCTCTTTCAGCAGCCGCGAATAGATGTCGTAGGACCGTTCCCCGCGCGCGGTCTGCTCGACCACGATGGGAACCAGGTTCAATGCCTTCGTCGTGCCCCTGTCAACCACGTTGCTTACCTCATTCCTCGGACGCTGCGTCAGCCCCGAAGTTCATGATGTCCTTGAAGCTTCCCGGCTGATCCGTGACCTGCGCCACGCTCGCCACCCAGGCCACCGCCTGGTCTTCGAGCACGGACATCTGCAGCTGGCGCGTTGCCGCCTCATTCTGCAGATATTGGCGCCGCGCCTCTTCCGGGTCCGAGTAACCGACCACAATTTCGTCGAGCCGCGACTGCACCTGGGCGGCATCCGGCTTGATCCCGGCCTGGCGGATCACTTCGTTCAGGATCAGCCCGAGCGCCACCCGGCGCCGGGCCGCTTGCTCGAAGTTCTCGCGTGGCGGCAGTTGCAGCGCGTCGCGGGAGCCGGAGCGGCGCAGCAGTTCCATCTGCATGTCGCGGATCTCGGCCTCGACCAGCGCCCTTGGCACTGCGATCGGATTCGCCGCAAGCAGCTGGTCCATGACCTGCGACTTGACCCGGGCGCTGATCGCCTGCGCGAGTTCGCGCGCCATGTTGTCGCGCACTTCGGCACGGAGCGCCTCGATGCCGCCCTCGGTCACGCCGAAGGCTTCGCAGAAGCTGTCGTCCACCGCGGGCAGGTGGCTTTCTTCCACCTTGTGCACGATCGCCTGAAAACGCGCGGTCATGCCGGCGACTGATCGGGCCGGATACTCGTCGGGAAAACGCAGATCGAAATCGCGCGATTCGCCGGCCGTGGCGCCCCGCACGCCATTCTCGAAGTCCGGCAGCAGGCGGCCGGCGCCGAGCACGATCGACAGGTTCTCGCTGCGGTTGCCTTCGAATGCCTCGCCGTCGATCTTGCCCTCGAAATCGAGCGTGATGCGGTCGCCGTCCTGGCAACCGCGGCTGACCTCAGTCCAGTCCGGGCGCTGCTTGCGCAGGCTCTCGATCATCGCCTCGAGATCGCCGTCGGTGACGACCGCGGTCGGACGCGTCAGGCGAAGCGTCGACAGGCTGCCGAGTTCGAACTGCGGATAGATTTCGAAGGTCGCCGTGTAACGCAGCTCGTCCTTCTGATCGGACTGCAGCGGCTCGATGCGTGGACCACCCGCGGGCTGCAGTTTCTCCTGGCGCAATGCCTCGGCCAGGGTTTCGCGGATCAGGTCGGAAACCACCTCTTCCCGTACCTGCGGGCCATAGTGCTTGCGCACGACGTGGATTGGCGCCTTGCCCGGCCGGAAGCCCTTGATGCGGACCGTGCGGCTGACTTTCAGCAGCCGTGCGTCCATCTGTTGCTGGACGCGCGTGGCCGGGACCGACACCTGCAGGCGCCGCTCCAGCCCCGCGAGCGTTTCGACTGAAACCATCATCTGCCCGTCAACCTCATGGTGCGAAAGGAGAGACTCGAACTCTCAAGGGTTTCCCCACCGGAACCTAAATCCGGCGCGTCTGCCAATTCCGCCACTTTCGCATCTGGAACCGGCCCTGGATTACCCGTGTGATTTCAGCCGGCAAGTATAGCGTATGGGATTCAGCCGTCCGGCGGGCGCCGGCGCCGCTTCAGGGTCGTGCCGAGGAACGCCAGGCCGCTCGGCAGCAGGAAGGCGGCCAGCACCGCAGCGCTCGCTGCCGCACGGCCGATGACCAGGCTGCCGTAGTTCGCAAAGTAGAACAGCGCGATGGTCAGGCCCACGGCGAGGATGGCGCCGATCTTGAGGGCTGCCAGCGCCGATTCGATCGGCGTCGGGTCGTCGTCGGCCGTTGGGCCGCCGGGCCAGTGATAGGTCGGCTCGGGGATCGGGCGCCGCGGTTCCATCGCTACTTTTTTCATCCAATCCCCGCGGCCAAGGCCGCGAGGTCCGGGAGTTGGTGGGCCATGTAGGACTCGAACCTACAACCTACGGATTAAGAGTCCGGAGCTCTACCAATTGAGCTAATGGCCCGGTAAGTGGGGCGAGCGACGGGATTCGAACCCGCGACGGCCGGAATCACAATCCGGGGCTCTACCAGCTGAGCTACGCCCGCCATTTAAGGCGCGGGATTATATGCGAAAGCCCCTCCGGGCGCGCCATTGGTGCGCCCGGAGGGACTCGAACCCCCGACCGGCGGATTAGAAATCCGCTGCTCTATCCGTCTGAGCTACGGGCGCATCGCCTGGCCATGGCAAGGCGCGCCGAGTGTATTACAGGCCCGCAGAACGCGCAGCCCGTGAGTTTAGCCGCGCACCCAGGCGGAGTGCTGTTCCTTCCTCACAAGCTCGTAGGCTTTTTTCAGCTGCGCCTGGACCGTTGGCAGCATCTCCTTCGCGAACGCCTTTGTTTCGATGTCCCGGTCGCGTTCGATCTCCGCTTTCATCAGGGCGACCGCTTCCTCCTGCACCGTGATCTGGGCTGCCACATAGGCCTGCTCGAACTCGGCACCGCTCTTCTGTTGCAGTTCCTTCAGCGTTTCGCGCTGTGCGGGACTCGGCGCCGTGGGCAGGTCCACATCGTAGCTGGCGGCCAGCGCCTTCAGCAGTTGATGCGTCTGGCGGCGTTCCTTGACCAGGGTTTCCGCGAACTCACGCACGTCGGGCGTCGTTGCCTTGCTCATGGCCAGTTTCCCCGCCGCGACCTCGGTGATGCCCACCTGGGCCGCCTTGTCGAGGAAATCCTGGGCGGGCTCAGCCGGCTGGGCCGACGAAACCGAGGCGAAACCCAGCAGGATCACACTGGCGAACATCTTCAACATGGGCATTCCTTTGCCTTACCGCGGGTTATTTGCGATGGGCGCACACGCGGCAGCCCATCATGGGCGGCGCGACCCGGAAGTCGTCATCGGATAGGTGCCCGATTCGCTGTCAGCGAACGCGAGTATCGGTAAAAAAAAGGAGAACTGGTCGGGGCAGAGGGATTTGAACCCCCGACCCTCTGCTCCCAAAGCAGATGCGCTACCAGACTGCGCCATGCCCCGACGGGCGCCGGCATCTTACGGAGGCACTTCCGACCCGTCAAATTGCCGGGCTATCCAAAACGGCCCCGCATTGCGCGTCAGCGGACTTTGTTCTTTTCATGCCACGGTTGGCAAATAATCGCCGCTGGGTGTAGATTTCAAGCATCGCCGCCAGGCGGCCGTTGTGGTTTCCAAGCAAAACGCGGGGGGGATTGTGGAAACGAATACGCCACTTGCAAAAGCCATCAGATTCGCGATTGGTGGAATGGCCGGTGTGACGGCCGCCCTGACGGCGCCGATCGCCTCGGCGCAGGAGCCACTCGACGAGGTCGTCATCACAGGTTCGCGCATTCGCCAGAATCCGCTCGAAGAGCGGTTGCCGGTGCTGACGCTCGGGACCGAAGATTATCGAGCATCCGGTGCGACGTCGTTGGCGGATTTCGTGCAGCGACTGCCGATTTCCGGATCAGCGATTAATGCCTCCAACAATTCATCGGGGAACCTCGGATTTCCGCCGGATGGCGGCGGCATTGGCGCTGGCGCGGCCGAAATCGACCTGCGCTACCTGTCCTCCAAGCGCGTGCTGGTGCTGGTTGACGGCCGGCGCTGGGTCAAGGGTTCGTCCGGCTCCGGTGTTGCCGGTGCAGTTGACCTCAATTCAATCCCGGCAAACGCCGTCAAATCCATCGAGATTCTGCAGGACGGCGCGTCGGCCGTGTACGGGTCCGACGCCATCGGTGGAGTGCTCAACATCATCACGCACGATGACTACGACTCGCTGAAGATTTCCGGTTATGCCGGTCAGTATGAACAGGGCGACGGCGAGACTGCGGAATTCGACGTGCGATTTGGCGCACGTGGCGATCGCGGCCGGGCGCTGGTGGACATCAGTTATGCCGACCAGAAATCGGTCAACACGCAGGCGCGAAGCGAGTCCGTTTTTGCGTTGCCGGGACTCCCAATCGGCATCAGTTCGGCGTCGGCCGGCGGACGATTCATTTTCTGCGATCCAGCCATCTGCAATATCAATGATGTGGAACCCGCATTTTCCAGTGTTGCGCCGGATCAGGCGAGCCCGTTCCCGGTCTGGGACCCCAATGACCAGGCCAACGACGATTTTCACGATTTCGCGACCGCGGACCGCTTCGCGTACCAGCCGTTCAATCACCTGATCACGCCGAACGAACGCGTGAACGTATTCGGCAAGGCGGAATATGACGTTGCGGACAATGTCACGTTCCGGGCGCTCGCGAGTTTCAACAATCGCAAGTCCCAGGGACAGGCCGCCGCGGTACCGCTGTTCTTCATGCCGGGCGGTGGGTCCACGCCCTTCATGGTCAACACGGTCTGGCCGGCAAATCACCCCCACAACCCGTTTGGCATCGATCTGGATGGCAGCAACACCATTTTCATTGCGCGCCGGCCGACGGAAGCCGGACCGCGCATCTTCAATCAGGACGTGGACACCTGGTATGTGTCCGGCGGTTTCGACGGCGAATTCGAGTTGGCCGGCCGGCGCATGTACTGGGATGCCACGGCGATCCGCGCGGAGAACAAGGCGACGCAGATCAAGCTGAACCAGTTCAATGCCAGGAGCATCAACATCGCGATGGGCGACCCGGCAGTGTGTGCGGCGACCCCCGGCTGCGTGCCGCTGAACATCGTCGGTGAAGGGTCCATCACCCCGGAGATGCTGGATTACATCACCTACACCGGTGTCGACCACAGCAGCCAGTCGCTGACGGATGTCACGGCAAACCTGTCGGGCGAGCTGTTCTCGCTGCCGGCGGGGCCGGTCGGCTTCGCAATCGGCGTCGAGCACCGTGAGGAGCAGGGTTCGTTCACGCCGGATCCGGTCGTTGCGGCCGGCGAAACCGCGGATGTTCCGACCAGCCCTACGGTCGGCGGCTACGATGTCGACGAGGTGTACGGTGAGGTGATCGTGCCAATCCTGAAGGATCAGCCCGGCGCTCAGGTGCTGAACTTCAGCGCCGCATTGCGCTACTCCGATTCCAGCCTGTTCGGTGGCGAGGAAGTCGGCAAGCTTGCGCTCAACTGGGGTCCGACCGAAAACCTGATGTTGCGGGCGAGTTTCTCCGAGGGATTCCGCGCACCCAACATCGGCGAGTTGTTCAACCAGGGATCCCGTTTCGACGCGTCGATCACGGATCGCTGCTCGAACGTGCAGCCCGCCGACGCCGCCAATTGCGCAGCACTCGGCGTGCCGCCCGGCTACTCACAGATCAATCCGCAGATCTCGGTGGACACCGGCGGCAACGTCGATCTGCAGCCAGAAACGTCGGATACCTTCACCGCCGGCTTCACCTGGGACGTGCCGGTGGCCAACTGGGGTTCCGTGGAGCGCCTGCTCGTCGAATTCAATTACTACGACATCGATATCGACGGTGCGGTGCAGGCGCCGGACGCGCAGGATCTGCTGGACGGGTGCATCGATACATTGGAGCCGATTTTCTGCGATTCCATCAACCGCATTCCGAGCGGCACGATCACCAGCATTGCGGGCGTTCTGAGCAACATCGGCGGCATCGAAACTTCCGGCGTCGACATCAACCTGGACCTGAGCACGGCAGAAACGCGTTTCGGCCAGTTCCGCTTCCAGTGGATGACGTCGCTGCTGCTGGACTACGACGAGCTGTTCGTCAACACGGATGGCAGTTTCGACCGGGTGGATCGCAAGGGCTTCGAGCTCGGCTCGCCGACCCGCGGCTTTGTCGAGACCAAGTCTTCGTTCAATACCGACTGGCACCGAAACGATTGGTCGGTGCGGCTGGGCTTCCGCTATCTCAGCTCTTTGACCGAGCAATGCGTCGGACTCGTGGCGGACTTCGAGCAGACGGACTTCTGCTCCAGCGGGCCGGACACGAACAAGCTCGACAGTGTGTTGTATACCGACCTGCAGGCGAACTGGACGCCGTCGAACTTCCTCGGTGGCGGCTGGACCTTCACGGCCGGCGTCAACAACCTGCTCGATGAATCGCCGCCGATCTGCTTCTCCTGCGACCTGAACAGCCTGGACGGGACCCTGTATCCCATCGGCGGGCAGTTCCTCTACCTGAGGGCTACCTTTGAAAATTGAGAAAAAGTTCGACCGGCCTGGCGCCCGCGGCGGCGCCGACTGACTGCAAAAGCCCCCGCAAGGGGGCTTTTTTATGGTTCATCTCCCAACTCCGGGGAAGGCGGCGCGGATTTTGAGGAAGAAGTAGGC
>JBBDXX010000046.1:0-1606 GCA_040902065.1 Steroidobacteraceae bacterium
CTGTTCTTGATAAGCATATGCGCCTCGATGCGATGGGAGCGGCGATTATAATTCACGCCCTCGATGACACCGCGGCTGCGCTTCGATCTTTCGTTCGAGGACCTCTACTCCCGGGACGGCCTGCTGCGGCTCGACGCGGCGTTCCAGCGGTTTCTTGCGGAAGTGGACGCGAGCCTGCGGGAGCGCATGGCCGCCGCGCGCATCGCCCCACCTGCGGCCAAGGATGAATCGGAACTGCTGATCGCGCTCGCGCCGCACGTGGAGGATTTTCTCGCGCGGCTGTTCGGCATCGAAGCCGAGCTGCACGCCCTCGCCGCGCGGCACCACGAGCTGGCTCCGCTCTATAGCGTAAAGCGCCTTTTCGTGCAGCGGCGCGCGCTGCACAAAGTGAAGCCCGAGGACGCGAGAGCCGACGGCTATGACTTCACCACCGAGCTCGACTTCGCGCGCCAGGTCACCGACTGGCAGAAGGACGAAGCGGCGAACGCAGTGCAGCTGGAAGGCGCGGCACGCTACGCCGCGTGGGCTGCGACGACGCCTGAAGGCAAGGCCAGGCACAAGCCAGGCGTGCTCTTCAAGGCGCCGCACAAGCTCGACTTCATGAAACTAATCCCCCACACGGAGCTGCGCCAGCGCGACGGCTTCAAGCTGACCGACCCGGGGACCGACCTCACGGGGGCACTCGACCAGGCCAACTACTGCATCTGGTGCCACGAGCAGGGCAAGGACTCGTGCTCGAAGGGCTTGAAGGAAAAGGCACCATCCGCCGCATTCAAGAAGACTGTTTTCGGCGTGGAGCTCGCCGGCTGCCCGCTGGAGGAGAAGATTTCCGAGTTCCACATGGTGAAGGCGCGCGGGCAGCCAATCGGCGCGCTCGCCGTCATCGCAGTCGACAACCCGCTCGTCGCGGCGACCGGGCACCGCATCTGCAACGACTGCATGAAGGCCTGCATCTACCAGAAGCAGGATCCGGTCGACATCCCGCAGGCCGAGACGCGGACGCTCAAGGACGTGCTCGAGCTGCCTTGGGGCTTCGAGATCTATTCCCTGCTGACCCGCTGGAACCCGCTCGATCTGCGCCGCCCCCACCCCAAGGCGCCGAGCGGGCGGCGCGTGCTGGTGGTTGGACTCGGCCCGGCCGGCTTCTCGATCGCGCATCACCTCATGAACGACGGCCATACCGTGGTGGGAATCGACGGACTCAAGATCGAGCCGCTTGCGGCTTCCCTCTCGGGCGTCGATCCCTTGGGCAACCGCGTGCCCTTTCGCGCGGTACGCGACGTGAAGGAGATCTACGAGCCGCTCGATAGCCGCGTGATGGCCGGCTTCGGCGGCGTGGCCGAGTACGGCATCACGGCGCGCTGGGACAAGAACTTCCTCAAGATCATCCGGCTGCTGCTCGAGCGGCGGCGGCAGTTCGCGATGTTCGGCGGCGTGCGCTTTGGCGGCACGCTCACCATCGACGAAGCCTTCGCCAGTGGCTTCGACCACATCGCGCTGTGCGCCGGCGCCGGGCGGCCGACGGTGCTGGAGAAGATTCCCAACGGCTTCGCGCGCGGGGTGCGCGCAGCGTCCGATTTCCTCATGGCGCTGCAGCTCACCGGCG
>JBBDXX010000047.1:0-45073 GCA_040902065.1 Steroidobacteraceae bacterium
CCCCCCCCCCCCCCCCCCCGCCAGTGGTTTCGAACGAAGCCGTTCGAATCAGTTTCTCAGAAGCCCACCCGTGCCCGCACGAACACGTAACGACCCATGGCGTCGTACGTCTGCGGGAAGGTGTTGCCGTTGCCGGTCGTGCCCACGGTGGCAGAGATCGACGGGTTGTCATCCAGGACATTGTTGATGCCCAGGGTGACGGACGCCTTCTCGGTGACCGCCCAGTTGGCGGCCAGGTCGAAGTAGTCCTCGGCGGGGAGCTCGAAGTCGATACGGGCCGGGTCAAAGCCAAAGCCTTCGACGTCTCCGTAATGACGCCAGGTCAGGGACAGATCCAGATCCCATGGCGTGGCCCAGCTGGTGCGCAGCCGGTGACGCCATTCCGGGTTCGGCGTGCCGCAGACCGAGGAGTAGAACCCCACGCAGTCATACGGCTCGATGCCCGGGCCCGGCTCGGTGATGAGCTCGTCCAGATACGTGGCCGTCAGGTTGAAGGCCAGGCTGCCGAAGCGCCCGACCTCCAGACCCGTGTAGGTCGCGTTCAGGTCAAGACCCTTCGTCGACAGCGACCCGATATTGATGTTGGTATCAATAACGTGCCCGCTTCCGACCCAGAGGGCGCCGTTGGCGGGATTACGGTTCACACGGTCGCAGGCTGCGACATCGTTATTGATGTAGCACGCATCCAGCGAATTTTCCGCGCCGAACGTCGAGATCGTGTCTTCGATGTCGATGTCGAAGTAGTCGATCGTGACCGCGAGGCCCGGCGCGAACCGCGGCGTGAAGATGACACCGTAGGAAACGGTGTCCGACTCCTCGGGCGTCAGGACCAGATTGCCGCCCTGCAGGAAGTTGTACTGGCCAGCAGGGCTGTCCAGCACGGTCGAGCCGACGCTTCCCGCCGGCACTCCAGACGCTTCGCACTCCGCGACGCTCGCCTCCGGGTCACGAGCCGCCGCACCGCAGGGATCGCCCGCCATGTCGAACAGGTTGAATCCCTGTGCGGTGAACAGCTCGACGATGTTGGCGGCGCGAACGGCACGCTGGTAGCTGCCACGGAAGCGGATGTCGGAAACCGGCGCCCACTCCATGCCCAACTTGTACGTGTCGGTCGTGACGGCGTCGTAGTCCGAATACCGGTACGCGGTATCGAACGACAGACTCTCCGCCATCGCCTGATCCTGCAACAGCGGGATACGGCCTTCGAAGAACAGCTCCTGCACCTTGGTCGAGCCGCTGATGCCGATCGTCGGGCCGCCGGAACCGGTCAGCAGTCCCTGTTCCTGAAGCGGGTCGACATTGTTGGTCAGCGAGTCGCGGCGGTATTCGGTACCGAACACGACCTGCACGCCATCGCTCGCCCACGGGGTCTTGAAGCCGTAGGCGCCGAGATCGCCCGTGACCACGCCGTTGTAGATCTCCTGGTTGATGCGCCCGAGCTGGAGGCCCTTCACATGGAGGTACGCGAGCTGGTCGGGGGTGATGCCACCGGGAACGAACGGGTTATAAGGTACGCAGTTCCCATCGATGCCGCCCGGCAGGGCCTGACGGCAGGTCGGCACGCCGCCCACGTCGACGACATCCAGCGCGAACTTGACGCGGTTGAGATCGAAGTTGTTGAGCGTCGTCGCGCTGCCTTTGCCCTGCGAGTATTGCGCCGACACGTCGTAGTTCCACGCCTCGTTGATCGCACCCCGCAAGCCCGTCACCGCACGGAAGCCCGCGTTCGCGAACGACTGCTGCCGTCCGCCGCCCTCGACATTACGCCGGCCGATGTAGAACGGCACCGAAGTGTCAGCCGCAATAGCGACGGCGTCGCAACCGATGGTTCCCAGGATACCCGTCGGAATGAGCGGGTTGCCGCAGTTGATCGTGCTGCTCTCGAAGAACACGCCGCCCGGGGCGATCTGCGCGATCGACTCGTAGTCGGTGAACGCCAGCTGAGTGTACACATCCGCATGTTCACTGAACTCGTAGTGACCGTTCGCGCCGATGCTGAAGCGGCGTTCCGGACGCTGGTAATGATTCAGCGGGCCGAAGTTGTACTGGTCCAGCGAGTTGTCGAAGTTCCGCATGTCGGTCGCGGTGTCGACGGTCAGGAAGTAGCTTGCGAAATCCGTGAACAGGCCCCCGGCGCTGGTCGCCGAACCGCCGCAGCCAAACGAAGTGAGCGGGGGTGCCGTGGAAAGCGAGCAGGTCGAATAATCGCGATCGCCCTGCATCACTTCGTCGCTGTCGAACACCGTGGCATAGGCCGTGATGTTGCCGCGGCCGTCACCGCTGTTCACGCCCATCAGGATCGAGAATTCCTTGCCTTCGCCGTCCGTCACGGTGCTGTCAGGCAGGGCGAACTGCGCCGGATTGGTCAAAGCGCGGGCCGCGATGACGTCGCGCAGCTTGGTGGCGCCCGGGCCGCCGTAGTCGTTCTCGTGCCAGTAGAAGTTGTACTGGCTGGTGATCTCGACGCCCTCGAAGTCCTTCTTCAGGATGAAGTTGACGACGCCTGCGACTGCGTCCGACCCGTACACAGCGGATGCGCCGCCGGTCAGGATGTCGACACGCTCGATCATCTGCGTCGGGATCTGGTTGATGTCCGCCGCCGAGTTGGTCACGCCGCCATAGGGCATGCGCCGACCATCCACCAGCACCAGGGTGCGGGGTGAGCCGAGGCCACGCAGGTTCAGCGTCGCCGTGCCGCTCGCGCCGTTCGCGACCGTGACGTTCTGCGCAGCGAATGCCTGCGGCAGCTGGTTGACCAGGTCCTCGATACGCGTGACGCCCTGCGTCACCACGTCCGCCGCCGTGACCTGCGTCACCGGCGTCGTTGCTTCGAGGTTCGCGGATCTGATGCGCGAACCCGTTACGACGATCTCACCCAAGTTTTCCTGCGCAAGCGCAGGTGTCGCGGCGCCGGCTGCCGTCACCGCACTCAGGACGAGTGCTCGACGGACCGCTGCTGCGACCCGGTTATTTCGTTCCATTGTCTGCGTCCTCCCGCGAACGGCGATGCCGTTCTGTGGTTCATTGAGTTGCCATGCCAACCAAACTAGACATTCCAGAAGTGGCGAAATACATACGGTGTACCCGCTACTTTGGATACGGCATCATAACAACTCCAGTTATGTCTGCAACAAATGTTGCAAACTAGCAACACAAATGAGCGAATCGGCGGGAAAACCGTTCGCCGGGTTTTGCCGCCGTGCCGCAAGGTCGGCAGGACGATGGGCGTCATGATGGGATCGGGGGCACTAACTGTTGCGTTCTGACAACAAAACAGGTTGGGAAGCGCTCGAGCGCGGCGTCAGCGCCCATCGGTCGGGCCAATTCGAGGAAGCCTTGCGAGCGTACCGCGCTGCCCTTGCCGCAGCGCCCGGGGATGCGGAAGCCGCGAGCCTGATGGGCCTCGCCCTGGTGCACTGCGGTCGTGCTGCGGAGGCACTTTCCTTTCTGAATCAGGCGGTTGCGGCGGAGCCCGAGCAGATGGGTTTCCGCTTCAACCTGGCGGAAGGCCTTATTGCCATGAAGGACTGCCAGCAGGCTGAAACGCAATTGCAGTTCATCCTGGCCAGGCATCCGGATAATCCGCAGGCCTGGGAGCGGCTGGGCGACGTCGCCTTGATTCGGGAGGAGGTCGGGACAGCGGCCAGTGCCTGGCGGCGGGCGTTCGACCTCGGACCAGGGCTCTCGCCCGGTCTGAAACTGGCGCGACAGGCGTTTTCCGAGTCTCGTCTGGAAGACGCCGAGACCATGGTCCGTCGCCTGGCTGACCGTTTTCCGGCGGAAGCTGCCGTCCGAGCGCTCCGCTGTGATTGCCTGGCGGCGCGCCGGAACTGGAACGGGCTCGAAACGGCGGCGGTCGCATGGTCCCGAACCGATCCCGGGCAGCACGCGGCCTGGCGGGCCCTGGCGCGCGCCGCATTTGAAACAGGCCGGTACCGGGATGCGCTGGCGGCATTCCGCCAGGTCCTCGCGTTGCCGGGTGGGAACGCGGACGACCTCGCGGCCTATGCCGGCCTGCAGCTGCACGCGCATGAATTCGAAGGGGCCGCGGCGACGCTTGACCGGGCGGAGAGCCTGTCGCCGGATCACCCCGGTGTGCTCGCCCGACGCGCCACGCTGCACATGGTCTTCGGGCGTTTCGACGCAGCACTGGACTGCTGCCGACGCTGTATTGCCCAGGATCCGGAGAATGTTCCAGCTTATTCCACGCTCGGTCGTGTGTTGAAAGGCCGGCTGGCGTCGGGCGAGATAGCAGTGCTCGTGCGCATTGCCGGACAGGCGCATGCGGCGCTCGATGCGCGCGTGTCCGCGGCCTTCACGCTCGCGGATGCCCATGACGCGCGCGGCGACGCCGACGCTGCGTTTGCGGCCTATGCGTACGCGCAAGCGCTGGCGATTGAGCTCGACCGGCAGGAACGCCGCAGCTATGACCCGGCGGCAAGTGCACTGCGATTCCAGCAACTGGCCCGCCTGACGGCGTTCGATGTTTCGCCGGTGGAGACGCATCCACCGGCCGGACCGCGGCCGGTCTTCATCGTCGGCATGCCGCGTTCCGGGACGACATTGGTCGAATCCATTCTGGGTGCACATTCGCGTGTCTACCCCTGCGGCGAGCGACCCGCGATGCGGCAGATACTGCGCGCCGCGCTGGAACTCGCTGCGGGTGGACATGCACCCGATGAAAAGACCTTGCACACCTGGGCGGCGGCCAGCCTGCGCGACTTGCCGGAACTGCAGGGCGCCGACCTTTTCACGGACAAGCACCCGCTCAATTTCGAGGCAATTGGCCTGATTGCGCGCCTGTTCCCGGCTGCGGCGATCATCCATGTCCGGCGTCACCCGGTCGAAACCTGCCTGTCGATCTTCCGCCAGGAAATCGGGAAAGCGTGGACTTTTGCCCGCCGGCTGGAGCATATCGGTCATTTCTATAGCCAGTACGCCCGCCTGATGACGCACTGGCAGCAGCAGCTGCCGGGCCGGATCCTGGCGATCCAGTACGAAGAACTCGCCGGCGACTTCAGTGTCGCGGCGCGACAGCTGGTGGAGTCAGTCGGTCTCGACTGGGAACCGCAGTGCCTGGAGTTCCAGCGAACCGAACGCGCGATCGCGACCTTCAGCACGATCGAGGCGCGCGGGCCCGTTTCAGTCCGGAATAGCCGCGCGGGGTCGTACCGCCGGCACCTTGGACCCTTGATCGACGCCCTGGAAGCGGGCGGGGTCGACCTGACGACCGGCGCGCTCACTGGCAAACACGGCATGCACGATCCGGCTGCCCGCTGACAGCCCGATGCGTTCTGCCGTTCCGGCCTCGAGTTCGAGCACGGCAAGAATCGGCGCGGCTGACTCGATCGGATCGAGCGACATCGGCTCGGCATTGCGCGCGAGGTTGACGACGACGCCGTCGGAGCCAATGAAAACCAGGTCGAGCGCGAGGTGCGTGTTCTTCATCCAGAACGCCGCGACCTGGGGCGCGTCGAACACGAACAGCATGCCGTGATCGGGCGGCAACTCGCGGACATGCATCAGACCCCGTTCCCGGCTGCGGTCATCGGCGGCAATCCAGACCTGGAACCGGTGCTCGCCCGAATCCGTAACGATCCGTACCTCGGACTTCGGCAGTTCGGGGAACAGCTCGCTCGCGCCCCCGAAGCTCACGAGCCCGGCGAAATCGAAACGCGTCAGCAGCACGGCGCCGTCGCCGTCCACCGCGCGTGCCGGCACTGTGCAGAATCCCCTGGCGTCCACGCGGTAGCTCCTGGGCGGCAGGGCGGCGTCCAGAAGCGCACGCTGCCTGACCCGATCGAAGAAACAGCGGCTGTCGCCCTGGGTGCCGTAGATTCTTTCGCCGGCGCCATCGAGCAAGGTCACATTGACCGGGACGCCTTGCGCCGAAACGCCCATTCCGAGTTCGGGCGCCGCGAACACGACCGACAGGTCGCCGCCGTCCCGCTTTCCCGCGAAATGCAGCCGCAGTCCGCGTCCATCGGGTCGCGGCATGCCGTTGCAGTCGAGTTCGGGTTCACGCCACCGGACTTCGGTCTCGATGCTGCCCCGCAGGCGCATCGTCAGGAAACCCGCGTCCCCCGGCAGGCAGCGATCAGCCGCCGCCGGCAGGAGGAACAGAAGCAGGGCCGCCGTCATGCGGCCATTATCGCCTCAAGTCACGTCGGTCCGCGCGACCAGCAGGTGCTTTGCCAGCGTGCCATGCGCGCGCCCGATGCCGCGGATCAGATGCATCACCAGGGTCAGCAGCAGCACGCCGCCGATGATCGCGATCGGCGCGAACAGCGGCGACGGACCCTGGTACATCATGCCGTCCATGCTGATCGTGCCCGAACCGATGCCGGTTTCGAGCAGCAGACCCATGATCGACCCGCCGACCAGACCCAGGCTCACGCAGATGCCGACCACGGTGATCACGAAGTACAGGATGCCGAGCGGCAACATCAGCAGGAAATAGAACATCGTGGTCCAGGTACGGCGGTCCATGAGCATCAGCTTGATGCGTTCGAAAATCCCGATTCCTTTCGCAGGATAAACCGGGCGGCGCGGCATGCGCTGTCCCAGCAGGCCTTCGACGAGCCGTCCTTCGGCGAGCGCAAGAACGCGCGTGAAGCCGACGAACAGCAGGAAGAAGGGAATGCCGATGATCAGAATCAGCATGCCGAAGGACACCGACAGGCCGGTGACCGTCACCGTGAAATAGAAGATGCCGGTGACCAGCGACAGCAGCATGAAGAATAGCGCGGTCCAGGTGCGCGTGTCGCCGTAAACCGCGAAGAACCGGCCGAGCGCCGTGCGCCGGGGCGTGCGTGGCGGCGGGGCGAGCGCGGTGCGGACCTGCTTTTCGGTGGTGCGGTAGGCCTCGGCCACTTCCTCGGGCGCGCCGTAGGTGCTCGCGATCAGTTCGAGCGTGTCGGCCTCGGTGCGGCCGGCGTTGGCGGCCACTTCCGCGCGCAGGTATTCCTCCGCGTCATAGAGCGCATCCTGCACCAGCGCCGGGTCTTCGCCAGCGAGGGCGGCGCGGAGCGCCGCGAGATATTGCTCGATCGAGCGTGGGGCCGTCCGTTCGTTCATGAGGCTGCTCCATTCGAATTCATGAATCCATCGACGAAATCGCGGGTGTTGCGCCAGATGTCGCGCCATTCGGCAAGCGTGGCGCGTCCGGCATCGGTAATACGGTAATAACGGCGCGGCGGGCCAGCGTAAGACGGCACGATCCGGCTGGCCAGCAGGCCATTGGACGATAGCTGCCGCAGTACCGGGTAAAGGGCGCCTTGCTTGACCGGTGGGCTGCCATCCGCCAGATCCTGCAGGCGCTTGGCAATCTGGTAGCCGTAGAGATCCTCATCCGCCCGATCCAGGACCGCGAGCAGCACGAGGCCGACGAGGCCGGCATTGAGTTCGCGCTGAAACTTGTGCGACAGGCGTTCCTGGTCGCTGCGCTCCGTGTCGCTTGCGTCGGGGTTAGTATCCGGATCCACAAAGCCTACCTGCCTCGTACCTGTATTGACTGGATAATACTACTAACTTAGTAGTAGTCAAGTGCCGGTGAACTCAGAAATGGTTCGGGCATCATTGGCAAATGACAAAGAGAACCTGGCTGGCCACGGGCCTCATTCTTGTGGCCGGTTGCGCGGGGCTTGGGACGCAGCTCGAAACACCGGAAATCACATTCGTCGGAATCCGGGCCGTCGAAGCAAGCCTGTTCGAGCAAAAACTGGAAGTACGCTTGCGCGTACGGAATCCGAACACGATGGCCTTGCCGGTAAACGGCCTGGATGTCGATATGGAACTCGCTGGTGAGCCGTTTGCGACCGGCGTCACGGCCCGCGAGTTCGTCGTTCCTGCCCATGGCGAGGCCGAGTTCGACATGATCGTTACGGCGAATGCGGCGACGGCACTTCTCAAGATCGCGGGCGGCGACCGTCAATCGCGCGAGGAAATCGGCTATCGGTTGCAAGGCAGGCTGTCCACGAAACTAGGCCTGCTGCGATCGATCCCGTTCGAGGAATCGGGCACGTTGCCGCTTGGCGACTTGACGGGAAAGCGGCGCAAGGCGAACTGAAAAGAACAGCAAGAACCGGGTTGCCGGGGGCGCTCTGCGGCGGCAATCTGGCGCCCATGCAGAACGATTCCGCCAGCTACCGCCGCATCGAACGCGTCATCACGCACATCGACCGGCAACGCGAGCGTCCGCCGGGTCTCGACGAGCTCGCGCGTATTGCCGGCCTCAGCGTGTTCCATTTTTCACGTGAATTCCGGCGCTGGGCGGGCCTGTCGCCGGCGCGTTACCTGCGCACAGTCGCACTCTCCGCCGCGAAGCATGAGCTGGACCGCCGGGGCTCGGTGCTGACTGCCGCCTGGGCGGCGGGCCTGTCGGGGGGCGGACGCCTGCACGATCTATTCGTCAATTTCGAAGCCGTGACGCCCGGCGAGTACAAGGCCGGGGGCGAGGGCATGCGGCTGTCGCACGGATTCGCGACCTCGCCCTTCGGCCTGATCCACGCGGCGCTGTCGCCACGGGGCCTCGTGCATCTCGCCTTCGCCGACGGCTCCGAGAGCGGGTCTGCGCGAGAGCTTGCACGGCGGTGGCCACGCGCTGCGCTGGAGCGTGACGATGCCGCCGTTCTGTCGCTCGCGCGCCAGATCTTCGTTGCGCGCCGCGGGCGCGTTACGCTCGCGCCGTCCGGCACGAATTTCCAGGTCCGGGTATGGGAAGCGCTGCTGGAACTGGGCGCCCGAGGTCCGACGAGTTATTCGGCGCTGGCCGCGGCCATCGGTAGTCCGGGCGCACGCCGGGCGGTCGGCCAGGCCGTCGGCGCCAATCCGGTCGCCTGGCTCATCCCCTGCCACCGCGTGCTGCGCCGTGACGGGGAACTCGGCGGCTACCGCTGGGGGGTGGAGCGCAAGCGCGCCATGCTCGCCTGGGAATATGCGGCTTCGGTCAGAGCGGGCTAAAGGGGTCGCATCCCCTTCGTCAAAAGGGGTCGCATCCCTTTTAAATGGGACGCAAACACCTGCTTGTGTTGGTCGGGAAAAAAGGGATGCGACCCCTTTTGACGAAGGGGATGCGACCCCTCTCAGGCGGCTGAGGATTTATCAGGTTCGGCGGGATCTTCGGACTCGCCCGCAGCGCGGGTCTTCCGCGCGGGTACCATCATCGCGAGCATCCCTTCCTGCATGCGGTTCCACATTTCCAGGTTCTGGCGCGTCAATTCCGCCATGGCGTTCATTGGCGGCGGCGCGCTGGTCAGCACCTGGGAAATCTGCTGCTGGACCGATTCCTGCTGGCGCATGAAGGCGGCGACACTCTGCTCGAGATAGCCGGCCATGAAGTCCTGCATCGGGCCGCCGTAGTAGCAGATGATCGATTCGAGCAGCGGGGTCGTCAGGATCGGCTTGCCGAACTGCTCCTGTTCGGCGATGACTTGGAGCAGGATCAGCCGGGTGATGTCCTCACCGGTCTTGTCCTCGACCACGCGGATCTTCTCGCCCTTGACGATCAGGTCGCGGATGTCTTCGAGGGTCACATGCTTGCTGATCGATGCATCGTAAAGCCGCCGGTTGGCGTACTTCTTGATCAGCCGTTCCCTGGTCATGGTCAGGAGTGTACCGGATCATGCCGCAGTGCGAAAAAAAGGACGGCGGCCCGGAGGCACGCCGTCCCGAGGGGGGAGGGTCGGAATCCGTTCAGGCGGCTTTCTTGGCGGCCTTCGCGGTGTCGGAAACGGTCTGTGTGGTTTCAGCAACCGACTTGTCGAACCACTTGCTCAGCTCGGCCTGGTGCTCGGAGGTGGCCTTGATCAGGTCCTGTGAACGCTGGGTCGCACGCTCGGCGAACTGGGTCGACAGTTCGATCTGGCGCGCAGCCAGGTCGTTGATATCGCGCACGTTGCTGGCGAGCTGCATCTGCTGCAGCGAGAAGTCGAGCACTTCGCCCGCGAAGGCAAGCTGCTGACGCGCGACGCGCTCGAAGCCGGCGAGCGACAGTTCGTTGAACTTGACGACCGGGGCAAACGCCTTTTTGCCGGCGTCCATGAAAGTATTGAAATCAAAAGTCGGGTTGGTCATTTCTGGCATCCTTGAGAATCGGGTGACGTCGCTGCGATGGCGTTATCTTATCGGCTTTTATATTGCAGTGCAACATGATTGTCTCTCGCGGTACCAGAAGTGACTAAAATCAGGTTAATAGTTAGATAATTCAAGTGGTTAATAGCGTATATGATCAGGTATTCGCCGGCCGTAGAGGTCCTGTGATACTGCATCGCAACAGCGAAGTGGGTGGTTAGCCGATGGGGGATGCCTGGGAGCAGCAGCGGCAGGAGGCGATCGGGCGTTTGGCTGACTACGGCCGCGATTTCGCCGGCATCGTCGAGGACTGTTGCCAGTTCTTCGCACGCGCCGGCGCGAGCGGCGGGTTCGAGGCGCTGCGCACGCCGTTCACCGAACGCTATCGCCGCCTGTTCACGCCGGAGGGCGCATGGGCAACGGCTGCGACAACCGGGGCAGGCGGCACTTCGCCGGCGTATCTGCGCTGGCAGCGGGCGTCCCGGGAAATGGGCGAGCAGACGGCATTGATCGCTACCGACGCGTTCGAGCGCCTGAGCGCGGCGCTGACATCTTCCGATCCCGAAGCCGCGCCCATCACGAGCCTGCGCGCGCTGCATGACCTCTGGATCGAATGCGGTGAAGCGGCCTACGCGGCGGTCGCCCGCACAACCGCCTATGCGCAGGCCCAGTCGGAACTGCTGGCCGCGATCGTCGAGTGGCGCGCCGAGCTTGCCGGGGTCTCGCGTTGATGCGCTTTGCCATCGAACCCGCCCAGGCCGTGGCCGAAATGGCGGAGTTCAGCCGCCGCATGACACTTGCCGCCAGCCAGCTGGGCCAGATCGATGTATCCGGCGAGGGCTGCACGCCGCGGGAGGCTGTCCACCGGGACGGCAAAGCCGTTTTGTGGCGTTATCGGCCGCAGGCGCCCGCAGCGGGGATTCCGCCGCTCGTCATCTGCTACGCACTCGTCAACCGGCCGTACATGCTGGATCTGCAGCCCGACCGTTCGCTGATCCGCGGCCTGCTGGCGCGCGGCCTCGACGTCTATCTGATCGATTGGGGCTGTCCCGATGGCGATGACCGCGGCCTGACGCTCGCCGATTACATCGGCCGCCAGTTCGGCGGCTGCATCGACCACGTGCGCGAGACTCATCGCATCGAATCGGTGAATCTCCTCGGAGTCTGCCAGGGCGGCACGATGTCGCTGTGCCATGCCGCGATGTTTCCTGAGCGCGTGCGCAACCTCGTGACGATGGTGACACCGGTCGATTTCCAGACCGAAGACAATCTGCTGTCCCGGTGGGCGCAGGGCCTGGACGCCGACCGCCTGGTCGCAGTACTCGGCAACGTGCCGGGCGAATTGCTCAATGCGGCGTTCCTGGCCCTGATGCCGCTGCGGCTGACTGTCCGCAAGTACGCCGGACTCGCCGATATCGCAGAGGACCGCGAGGCGCTTGCGAATTTCCTGCGCATGGAACGCTGGATCCACGACAGCCCGGACCTGGCCGGTGCCGCATTCGCGGAGTTCGTGCGCCTGTTCTTCCAGCAGAACCGGCTGGTGCGAGGCGGGCTCTCGATCGGCGGCATGCCCGTCGATTTGCGCCGCATCGCCTGCCCGCTGCTCAATATTTACGCGAACCAGGATCACCTGGTGCCGCCGTCGTCATCTCAGCCGCTGGCCGGGCTCACCGGCAGCCGCGACTACACGGCGTTTGAATTCGACGGCGGGCACATCGGCATTTACGTCAGCCGCAGCGCGCAGGAACGGTTGCCCCGGACCATCGTGCAATGGCTCGAACGCCATTGACCGGCGCGGGTAAACTCCCGGGAATGGCCGCGATCTCCCGTTCATTCCCCCGACGCCTGGCCCAGGCGCTGGCCGCATCGCTGGCCTGCGCCTGCATCGCCGGCTGCGGCGGAGAGCTGTCCGACGCGAATGCGACGCCGCCGGCGACCCGCGTGATCGCCGCGGCCGTGACGCCGGTGCAATGGCGGGACTCGATCGAGGCGCTCGGCACCACGCGCGCGAACGAATCGGTGACGATCACGGCCAAAGTCAGCGAGATCGTGCGCAAGGTCGCATTCGAAAGCGGCGACGTCGTCGAGGCCGGCGCGGTACTGGTGGACCTGTCGAGCGGAGCCCAGCTGGCCGGACTGGAGGAAGCGCGCGCGGCCTACCAGGAAGCGGAACGGCAGCTGACGCGCCAGCAGGAACTCGCCGATCGCCAGCTCATCGCGGTCAGCCAGATCGACACCCAGCGCGCGGCCCGGGACGCAGCGCGCGCCCGCATGAACGTAGTGCGCGCGACGCTGTCGGATCGCGTGATCACCGCGCCGTTCGCCGGCGTTCTCGGGCTGCGGCAGGTGAGTCCCGGAGCGCTGGTGACCCCGGGTACGCCGATCGCGACGCTCGACGACATATCGGTCATCAAGCTCGACTTCTCCGTCCCGGAGCGCTTTCTGGCGGTGCTGGCACGCGACCAGGACATCACGGCACGCAGCGAGACCTACCCGGGCCGCGCCTTCGAGGGCAAGGTCACCAGCGTCGATTCGCGCATCGATCCCGTCACTCGGTCGGTCGCCGTGCGCGCTGAAATCAAGAACCCCGAGCTCCTGCTGCGCCCGGGAATGCTGATGGCCGTGCAGTTGTTCCAGGAGCCGCGTGACACGCTGGCCATTCCCGAGATTGCGGTCCTGCAGGTCGGCATGGATTCGTTCGTCTACCGGGTAACGGCCGAGGAGACCGCACAACGCGTGCCGGTCGAGCTCGGCGCACGCCGCAAGGGCGAGGTGGAAATCCTGCGTGGACTGGCAGCGGGCGATCGCATCGTCACCGAAGGAGCCGTGAAACTGCGCGACGGTGCCCGCGTCAGCCTGGCCGAAGACGCATGATCCTGTCTGACTTCTCGATCAAGCGCCCGGTCTTTGCGACCGTCCTCAGCCTGTTGCTGGTCGTGCTGGGCCTGATCGCCTATACACGCCTGACATTGCGCGAATTGCCGGCCATCGACCCGCCGATCGTATCGGTGGAGGTGGAATATCCCGGCGCGTCCGCCGCGGTCGTCGAGACGCGCATCACCCAGGTGCTCGAGGATTCGCTCTCCGGCATCGAGGGCGTCGAGTCGATCGAATCGCGCAGCCGCAACGGCGAAGGCAGCATCAGCATCGAGTTCTCGCTCGCGCGCGACATCGAGGCGGCCGCGAACGACGTGCGTGACGCGGTCAGCCGCGTGCTCGACCGGATGCCGCCGGAAGCCGATCCGCCGGAAATCGAGAAGGCCGAGTCGGATGCCGAAGTCGTGTTGTGGCTCAACATGCGTTCGACACGCATGGACACGCTGCAGCTGACCGATTACGCGCATCGCTATGTCGTCGACCGGCTCTCGGCGCTCGACGGCGTGGCCCGAGTGCGGGTCGGCGGCGAGCAGCGTTATGCGATGCGGGTGTGGCTCGACAGCTCGGCGCTGGCCGCGCGCGGGCTCACCGTCGCCGAGGTCCAGGCGGCGCTGCAGCGCGAGAATGTGGAGCTGCCCGCCGGCACGCTCGAGTCCACCGACCGCGACTTTACGCTGCGCGTGCAGCGCGGGTACCGCGAACCTGCGGATTTCGCCCGCATGACGCTCGCGAAGGGCGACGACGGCTACCTGGTGCGCCTCGGCGACGTCGCGCGCGTGGAACGCGCGTCCAGCGAGCGCCGCGCCTACTACCGGAGCAATGGCGAGCCCAATATCGGCATGGGCATCGTCAAGACGTCGACTGCCAACAGCCTCGAAGTCGCGCGGGCGGCGCGCGAGGTCGCCGACGAGATCCAGAAAAGCCTGCCCGAAGGGACGCGCATCTTCGTCGCGTTCGACAGCACCGTGTTCATCGGCGCGGCGATCGAGCGCGTGTTCCTGACTTTGATCGAGGCGATGCTGCTGGTCATCGTCGTGATCTACCTGTTCCTCGGCAGCGTGCGTTCGGCCCTGATTCCGGCCGTGACCATACCGGTGTGCCTGGTCTCGGCCTTCGCCGCGTTATGGGCCTTCGGGTTCACCATCAACCTGCTGACCCTGCTCGCGGTCGTGCTGTGCATCGGCCTGGTCGTGGACGACGCCATCGTGGTCGTCGAGAACATCCAGCGGCGCGCCGATCTGGGCGAACCATCGCTGGTCGCGGCGCGGCGCGGCACGGCGCAGGTCGCCTTCGCGGTCATCGCGACGACCGTCGTGCTGGTGTCCGTCTTCCTGCCGATCGGTTTCATGGAAGGCAATACGGGCCGCCTGTTCCGCGAACTGTCGGTCGCTCTCGCGAGTGCCGTCACGATCTCCGGCTTTGTCGCGCTGACGCTGACGCCGATGATGTCGTCTAAGCTGATCCGGCCGCATACCGAGCCGCGCGGCCTCGACGCCTGGATCCATCGCCACCTGGCCCGGCTGTCCGCCGGCTACCGGAGCCAGATCGAACGCACCGTCGGCAAACCGCTGCTGTTCACCGGCGTGCTCGTCGGCAGCGCCATCCTGAGCTTCGTGCTGTTCCAGATCGTGCCGAAGGAACTCGCTCCCGCCGAGGACCGCGGCGCGTTCTTCATCCTGTTCGAGGGCCCGGAAGGCGCCGGCTTCGACTACACCGTGAGCCAGATACAGAAGGTCGAGGCGCTGATGGCGAAAAAGATCGGCGAGGACCAGCCGATCCAGCGCATCAATACACGCGTGCCCGGCGGCTTCGGCGCGAGCGAGGAGATGCATACGGGGCAGGCTATCGTGTTCCTGCAGGACTGGGACCAGCGCGACATCTCGACCGACGAGGTCGTCGCCCAGCTGCGCGCAGAGCTTGCGGCAATTCCGACGATTCGCGCCATTCCGCGGGTACGGAGCGGTCTCGTGCGCAGCGGCGGCCAGCCGCTGCAGGTCGTGCTCGGCGGGCCGGACTACGCGGAACTCGCCGAGTGGCGGGACCGGATGCTCGCCCGCATGGCGGACAATCCGCGGCTGTTCGAAGCGGATTCCGACTACAAGGCCACACGGCCGCAGCTGCACGTCGAAATCAACTTCGAGCGCGCCGCCGATCTCGGCGTATCGTCGGAAGAGATCGGCAGCACGCTCGAGACCATGATGGGCTCCCGGCGCGTCACGACCTTCGTCGAGGACGGCGAGGAGTATGACGTCGTGCTGCAGGCGGAACCGGACGACCGCGCCTCGCCGTCCAGCCTCGAGAACCTCTATGTTCGCTCGCAGCGCAGCGGCCAGCTGGTGCCGCTGTCGAGCCTGGTGACGCTCTCCGAGGTAGCCGAGCCTGGCAGCCTCAATCGCTTCAACCGCCTGCGCGCCATCACGCTGACGGCCAATCTGGCGCCCGGCTACACGCTGGGCGAGGCCCTGGCGTGGATGGAGCAGGCAGCGGCCGAGGAACTGCCGGAAATTGCCCAGATCGACTACAAGGGCGAATCGCGCGAATACCAGAAGGCCGGCGGCGCCGTGCTCTTCACGTTTGCGATGGCATTGCTGATCGTCTATCTGGTGCTGGCGGCACAGTTCGAGAGCTTCATCCATCCGTTCGTGATCATGCTGACCGTGCCGCTCGCTGTGCTCGGCGCATTGATCGGGCTGTGGGTTTCCGGCGGCACGCTCAATCTGTTCAGCCAGATCGGCATCGTCATGCTGGTCGGTCTCGCGGCCAAGAACGGCATCCTGATCGTGGATTTCGCCAACAAGCTGCGGGACGAGGGTCGATCGGTCCGGGAGGCGATCATCGAGGCCGCTGCGGTGCGCCTGCGGCCCATCATGATGACGTCGATAGCCACGATGATGGGCGCTTCGCCCCTGGTGTTCTCCGGCGGCCCCGGGTCGGCCAGCCGGTCGACCATCGGCGTGGTCGTCATTTTTGGCGTGGCTTTCTCGACACTGCTCTCCCTGTATGTCGTTCCTTCCTTCTATGCCCTGCTAGCGCCTTATACCCGCTCGCCGGACGCGCTCTCGAAGCGCCTCGAGAAGCTCGAGCTCGAGACCCCGGAGGCGACCGGCAGCGCCTGAGTGTCAAGCCAAGCGATATAACTGCAAGTAATTGAACAATAAGCGGTTTTAGTATTCTCCAGCCGGGCTTTGCACCCCGGGCTGATAGAATCGTTGCCCCTGCGGAACCCCGCAGGGCCCCAGGGGCCGACCGGCGGCAAGGAGCAGCACTTGGCGACGGTGAGCCCTTATCATCAACTCGAACAGGAGTTCCGGCGGTTGCATGCCTTCCGGGGCGTGCTCGCGCTCCTGCGCTGGGACGCTGCGGTAACCATGCCCCGTGGCAGCGCGGACCTCCGGGGCGACCAGCTGGCGGCCCTGCAGATCGAATGCCATACGCTCTTGATCTCGCCGCGCATCTCGCGCCTGCTCGACCGTGCGAATGCGCAGTCGCTGGCCGGCTGGCAAAGCGCGAACCTGCGCGAAATGCGCCGTCTGCACGACCATGCCATCGCGACGCCCCAGGCCCTGATCGCGCGCATGGCGAAGGCCTTCGCCCTGGCCGAAGCGCGCTGGCGAGAGGCGCGGGAAGCGAACGATTTCGGCGTGCTGGCGCCGCAGCTCGACGAAACGATCAAGCTGGTCCGCAGCAAGGCCGAACTGCTCGGCCAGCGATTCTCGCTGGAACCCTGGGATGCGCTGGCCGACGAGTTCACGCCGGGGCTGCTGGCGCGCGACATCGATGCGATCTTCACGCCGTTGACGCAGCGCCTGCCAGGCCTGGTCACCGAGGCGATCGAACTGCAGGCCGAAAAACCGCCGTTGCCGATCGAGGGTCGCTTTTCCGTCAGCCGCCAGCGCGGACTCTGCATCGATGTCATGAAAGCGCTCGGTTTTCCTTTCGATCGCGGCCGGTTCGATGACAGCGATCATGCGTTCACCGAGGGCGTGCCCGGCGACATCCGGGTCACGACGAAATTCCAGCTGAAGGACCCGTTCCAGGGATTGCTCGGCGCGCTGCACGAAACCGGCCAGGCGCTGTACGACCTCGGCCTTCCGTCGGAATGGGTGGATCAGCCGGTGGGCCAGGACCGCGGGATGGCGCTCGAGGAAAGCCAGTCGCTGCTGCTCGAGATGATGGTCGGCAGGAGCCGCGCCTTCGTGACCTATCTGCGTCCGCTGTTCGAGAAACATTATGGCGCCGCCGGCCCCGAATGGTCCGAAGACAACCTCTACCGCTGGCTCAATCGGGTTGCGCGCGGCACCAACCGGATGGATGCCGACGAGCTCACGTATCAGACCCATATCTGGATGCGTTATGAACTCGAACGCCGCCTGCTGTCGGGCGAGCTTGCGGTCAAGGATCTGCGCGAGTCGTGGAACACGCTGTCCTCGGATCGGCTCGGCCTGGTGCCGGCGAACGATCTCGAGGGTGTGCTGCAGGACATCCATTGGGCGGTCGGCTCATTCGGCCATTTTCCTTCGTATGGCGTGGGCGCGGTCATCGCCGGTCAGTTGTGGGAAACGATCCGCGAGCAGCGTCCGGGCGTCGAAGGCGAGATCGCCGGCGGCCAGTTCGGCGGGCTGCTCGACTGGCTGCGCGAGCGTGTGCATTCGACCGGCGCGAGCATGGGCGTGCCCCAGCTCGTCCAGCATGCCACCGGCAGGCCACTGTCCGCGGCGCCTTTCCTGCGCTACCTGGAGCGCAAGTACGTCTCGGAAAACTAGAATGGCGGCATGATCCCGGCGCGCAACGAAACCTCGGCCAATTTCCGCCGCCTCGCGGCACGGCTGCGCGGCCAGGTCGGCAAGGCCATCGCCGATTTCAACATGATCGGCGAGGGCGACCGGGTCATGGTTTGCCTGTCCGGCGGCAAGGATTCCTACACGCTGCTCGACATGCTGCTGTCGCTCAAACGCGCCGCGCCAGTGAATTTCGCACTCTGCGCAGTGAACCTGGACCAGAAGCAGCCGGGATTCCCGGAGCGCGTGCTGCCGGATTACCTGGAGTCGCTCGGCGTCCCGTATCACGTGATCCGGCAGGACACCTATTCGGTGGTGCGGCGCGTGATTCCGGAAGGACGCACGCAATGCGGCCTGTGCAGCCGGCTGCGACGCGGCGCTTTGTACCGATTTGCGCGGGAACAGGGTTTCACGCGCATCGCGCTCGGCCACCACCGCGATGACATCGTCGAGACGCTGTTCCTGAACCTGTTTCACGGCGGCCGGCTGAAAGCGATGCCGCCGAAACTCCGGTCCGACGACGGAACCAATGTCGTGATTCGCCCGCTCTGCTACGTGCCGGAGCGCGAGATCGAGCGCTACGCCAGGGCGCGGGGCTTTCCAGTCATTCCCTGCACGCTATGCGGCTCGCAGCCGAATCTGCAGCGACAGGCCATCGCCCGCATGCTGGCGGAGTGGGACCGCGAGAGCCCGGGCCGCGTCGACTCCATCTTCACCGCGATCTGCAATGTCGAGGCCTCGCACCTCGCCGATCCCGCTGCATTCGATTTCCGGGCGCTGTGACTGACGAGTCGCCGCCACTGCCGAATAGCTACTGGCTGGAACCCGGCCGGATCCTTTGCGGCCAGTATCCGGGAGGCCGCGACCAAGCCGAGACCCAGGAGCGACTGCGCCTCCTGTTCGAGAACGGCATCGACTGTTTCATCGATCTGACCGAATCCGGCGAGCGCGAACCTTACGAGCGCTACTTCACGGCCATGCGTTCGTCCGTGCCGGTCCAATACCGGCGCCTGCCCATCCCGGATCACGGGCTGCCGCAGTCGCTGGGGCATATGCAGGACATCCTGAATGAACTCGACCGGGCCCTTGCCGCGGGCCGGCGCATTTATCTGCACTGCCGGGCCGGCATCGGCCGCACCAATCTCGTCGCCGGCTGCTGGCTGGTAAATCGCGGCTTCGGCGGCGAGGGCGCGCTGGCACGGCTCAACGAACGCTGGCGCAGCTGTTCGCGTTCCGGAGCCTGGCCGTCGGTGCCGGAAACCGAGGCGCAATGCGATTTCGTGCGGGAATGGCGGCCCGGGCGCGCTGCGGGTCACTCAGCTGCGGCGGACTCCCGCGATCGCGTGCGCGGCATGCTGCTCGGCCTTGCGGCCGCGGAGGCACAGGGTCACGCCGCGCACGGACTGCCGGCGGGGGCCTGGGCCGACAAGACCGCGATGACACTCTGCCTGGCCGACAGTTTTATCGCCTGCGGCGGCAGTGATGCCGAAGACCAGGTGCGGCGTTACCGGTCGTGGCAGCGCGCCGGACTGTGGACCAGCACCGGCGTCTGTGTCGGTGCCAGTGCGGCGACGGTGCGTGCCCTCGCGGCCGCGCAGTGGACGGGCAATGCCTTTGCCGGTTCGCACGATCCGGCGCGAGCCGAAGCCGAACCGCTGGCCCGCATCGGGCCCGCGGTCGCCTGGCATTGCGCCGATTCGCGCACGGCGATCGAGGCCGCGGTGCTCTGTGCCCGCATCACGCATCAGGCGCCATTGACGCTCGACGCCGTGCGCTACGTTGCTGCGCTGCTGGCCGGCGCGCTGGCGGGCGAGGACAAGGCGACGCTGCTGGCGCCGATGTACGGACCGGCGCCGGGATTATGGGATGCGACGGTCCTGAAACCGCGAGTGCGCGACGTCGCCCGGGGCTCCTGGCGCGGACGCAAGCCGAGCCGGCTGGTGGCCGGCTCGCGTGCGGCGGCGTCCGCCCTGGAGTCGGTGCTTTCCGCGTTCGATGGGGGCAACGATACGCGTCAGTGCGTGGAACTTGCCGCGCGCCGCGGCGGCGATGCGGCGGCCGCGGCGGCGATCGTGGGGCAGCTCGCCGGGGCCCATTACGGCGCGTCGGCACTCCCCGGGGAGTGGCTGCACGGCCTCGCGCGCCGCGTGGAAATCCAGTCCATGGCGGACGCGCTGCACGACGGCGCCCGGGGCTGAGCGATGCCGAGGCTCCGCATCCTGGTGCTGGTCCACGCGACACTCGTGCCGCCGGAGTCGCTCGACGGCGTGCGCGAGCGGGACGCTGCCGAGTACCGCACCGAATTCGACGTGATCAGCTGCCTGCGCCAGTGCGGCCACGAAGTGCGGCCGATCGGCATCGGCGACAGCCTGACGGAACTCAGGACCGCGCTGGCGGACTGGCGGCCGCAGATCTGCTTCAACCTGCTCGAGGAATTCGACGGCATCGTCACCTATGACCAGCACATCGTCGCGTGGCTCGAGCTGCTGCGTCAGCCTTATACCGGCTGCAATCCGCGCGGCATGATGCTGTCGCGGGACAAGGTGCTGTCGAAGCAGCTCCTGGCCTATCACCGGATCCCGACGCCCCAGTTCGCCGTATTCACGCGCGGCAGGGCGATCCGGATACCGGCGCGAATGCGCTATCCGCTGTTCGTGAAATCCGCGACCGAGGACGCGTCGCTCGGCATTTCGCAGGCATCGATCGTCGAGGACGCGGGGCGGCTGCGCGAGCGCATTGCATTCATCCATGAACACACGTCCTCCGATGCGCTGGTCGAGGAGTATGTGGAGGGCCGGGAGTTCTACGTCGGCGTCATCGGCAACGACCGCATCCGCACACTGCCGCCCTGGGAATTCATCTTCGGAGAACTGAAGGCAGGGCGCGCGGGCATCGCGACGCGCAAGGCCAAATGGGACCGCGCATACCAGGCGCGGCACGGCATCACGAGCGATGTCGCGCGCGATCTTCCGGACGGGCTCGCGGCCCGGCTCGACAAGCTCGCACGCCGGATCTATCGCGCGCTGCACATGACCGGCTACGCGCGCATGGATTTCCGCGTGCGTGCGGATGGCACGCCGTACTTCCTCGAGGCCAATGCGAACCCGAACGTCGAGAAGGAGGAGGACTTCGCGTACGCGGCGCTCGCGGGTGGCATGGATTATTCCGCACTGCTCGGGCGCATCATTGCGCTCGGCCTGTCCTACCGCGCCAAGTGGCGGCAGGATTAATTGCGCAGGTGCCGTTCCAGCCAGCCCAGCACTTCATCGTGCCATTGGCGGCTGTTGGCGGGCTTCAGGATCCAGTGATTCTCGTCCGGGAAGAACAGGAAGCGGCTTTCGATGCCCTGCCGTTGCAACGCGGTGAAGGTCGCGATGCCCTGCGTATAGGGCACGCGGAAATCGAGCGCGCCGTGAATCACCAGCATCGGCGATTTCCACGCGGTCACGTGATGCGCCGGATTCGAACTTTCGTGCGCGGCCGGGTCGGCGTAATAGGGTCCGCCGTGATCCCACTCGACGAACCACAATTCTTCCGTCGTGTAGTACATCGACCGGTGATCGAACAGGCCCGCATGATTGACCAGACAGCGGAACTGGTCCGGCCATTTACCGGCGATCCAGTTGACCATGTAGCCGCCGTATGAGCCGCCGAGTGCGCAGGCGCGATCGCCGTCCAGCCAGGGATATTTCACGAGAGCCGCCGCGAGGCCCTTCTGCAGGTCCTCCAGCGGCTTGCCCCCCCAGTCCCGACTGATCGAATCGGTGAAGGCCTGTCCGTAGCCGCTCGATCCGTGGAAGTCGATGAACACGACACCGTAGCCCGCCCCGGCGAAAACCTGCGGATTCCAGCGATAGCTCCAGGAATTGCCGAAACTGCTCTGGGGGCCGCCGTGCACGATGAACGCGACCGGGTACCTCTTGCCGGCCTGCCAGTTCCACGGCTTCATCGCATAGCCGAAGACTTCCGCGCCACCGGCGCCCGCGAAACGAAACTGCTCGGCTTCGCCAAAACGTACGTTCGCAAGGCGTGCGCCGTTGCCGTCGCTGAGACGCACCGGTGCTGCGGCACCCGCGATCAGGTAGAGCTCGGCGGGCGAGGCGAGGTGCTGCATCGCGTACACGACGCGCCCGCCGGCCACGTCGAACTCCGTGACATCGCCGGGGCCGGTCAGCATTTCCCGTGCGCCGCTCGTGAGGTCGATGGACCACAGAGGATGCTGGCCGAGGTGATCAGTGACGGCGTAAATCTGCCTGCCGTCGGCTGAATAGCGAAACGCGCCGATCGAGCGATCCCAGTCCCGCGTCGTGAACCGGATCTCGCCGGTCGCCGCATCGCGCACGACCAAGTGGAACCGGTCGGCCTCGAAGCCGGGGCGCTCCATCGCAAGATGCGCAATGGAGCGGCCATCCGGCGAATATGCCGGCTGTGCGTCCCAGGCCGGATTGTCGCTGGTCAGATTGACCGGCGCGCCGCTGCCGTTCGCAGCCATGCGCCAGATGTCGAAGTTCGTCGAGAGCGGCTCGCCGCGGCCGCGCGCGCGTGCCGCGAACACGAGCTGCCGGCCGTCGGGACTGAAGGAATAATCCGCGCGCCCGCCGAAGGGTCTGGACGGCACGTCGGCGTCGACCCTGGCGGTGAGCGAGATGGTCGGGCCGATGACTTTGCGGCTGCCGTCGAGTACCGCCGAAAAAATCTGCGAGACTCGCCCGTCCTTCCACTTGTCCCAGTGGCGGATGAATATCTGATCGTAGGCCTGGCCGCGCCGCTTTGCCGAACTGCGCTCGTCGAGGCGCTTTTTCGTGCAGTCGAGATCGACACAGTCGGGAAACACCTCAAGCGCGAGCGCGAGGCGGTCGCCTGCCGGGGAAATACGGAATCCCGCCACGTCGACCGGCAGCCCGGTCACCTGCGACGCTTCGCCGCCGGCGGCCGCCAAAAACCAGACCTGCGGAGAACCGGAACGCGAGGACAGGAAAAAGATGCCGGCACCGTCCGGCGCCCACGCGGCCGCCGAGTCGTTCTCCTCGCCGGTGGTGAATCGCCGCGCCGCGGCGCCGCCTTCGATGTCCTGCAGCCAGATGTCGCTCCGGCCGCGGTCGGCTGCGAGATCGGTCTCGCGCAGCGTGTACGCGAGCGTCCGCCCGTCGGGCGCAAGCGCGGGCTCGCTGATGCGCAAAAGTGAAACGAGATCGGCAGCGGCCAGGCCGCGGACATCGGCCTGAACGGAAAACGGGCAGGCCGCCATTGCGGCCAGCAGCAGGACTCGGCGCATGGCTGGATTCCCCGAGGCTGCGCGGGATTCTATCAGGGGGAGGGCGCCTTCCGCCGCCGGATCAGGCCGAACGCACTGGAATAACTGTGAACGAAGGTCGCGCCCTGCACCGGTGCGATCTCGCCGGCGCTGAACATGCCGGCGACCGGAATGTCGATCCGGCGGCGCAAAGTTCCGGAGTCATGACCGGTGACGCCGAACAGGTGCCGGCCGCGACCGGCGCAGGCGAACAGCAGCGCCGCTTCCGGAGGCGGGCGCGCGGCAAGCGATTCGCCGAGACGCGATTCAAGTTCCTGCGAGGCGATGCCGCCGTCGCGCAGGTGGAATTGCACGATGGCATTCGGCGCCAGCCGCGCGCCGACCCACAGCGCGCCGGTGTCCGGATCGAGCCCCAGCACGTTGCGGATCAGGAAATCGCCTGCGCCGACGCTCTGCCGGGGACCGGGCAATGCGAAACCGATGCACAGCGAATCGCCGAAGCCGGTGCGATCCGCCTCGTCGAGCTGCGTGAACAGGGCCGTCAGCAATTCCTTCGGACGGCGGCCGTCGAGTTCGCTGATCAGGTTGCCGTCGCAGGCAGTGACGAACAGCGGGTCCCCGATCGGCTTGCAACCCTGTGCGAGCACCGTGTCGATGACGACGTTACCGGTGAGCGCGAGCAGCATGGCGCCGGCGCTGTGAAGGCCGTCATTCGCGAGCAGGCGCGCGGCACCCGGCGCCCGGGAGCCGGTGGACAGCGCGCCGATGACGGCGGCTCCCGGATACGCGCGATCGAGACTCCGCGCGCAGGACTCCGCATCGAATGTCGCGGCGTCGGCCAGCAGCACGAAGCTCGCGGACGATTCGGGTCCGATGTCCAGCTTTCGCCACCAGTGTTCGCGCGACGCCGTGAGCGGCGGCAGCGTTCCCTGCTCGAGGTGCATCGTCGAGAACGTGACGTCGGGCAGGCGCCCGCACAGTAGCGCGATGCCCGGCTCCTCCTCTTCTTCGACGCCGCCGCCGATGAGGCCGGTCGCGTTACAGCCGAACAGCAGGCAGTCGCCGAGCAGTGAGCGCAGGATCTGCGGCAGTTCCTCGATCGACTGGCCGTAGGCGGACGAGGCGAACACGATCGCGAGATCCGGCCGCCGACCTTCGAATGCGGCCGCAAGCTGGCCTGCCGCGCCAGTCGCCGCGGCTTCAATGGGCCCGCCGAGTCCGATGGCGCTTGCCCAGGTCATGGCGGACTCCTGCTCAGGCGCCGGCACCGACTTCCTCGTGAGGCACGACCACGGTTTCAACGCAGGCGGCCTCGATCCATTCCTGCAGCGCCGGGTCGGCAAGCAGGGTGTCCCGGTAACGTGCCGCGAGCTCGGACAGCGGCAGACCGTAGCTGCGGATGCGCAGGACGACCGGCGCGTACATCGCGTCGGCGATGCTGAACTCGCCGAAGAGATACGGACCGCGTTCACCGTTGTCACGACGGCAGCCGGACCATATGGCGTCGATGCGGGCGAGGTCCTGGGCAAGCGGCGGGGTCATTGGCACCTGACGGCCGGTTGCGCGCACGTTCATCGGGCAAGCGGCGCGCAGCGCGTGGAATCCTGAATGCATCTCGGTCGCGACCGACCGCGCCCGCGCACGCAGTCCGGGATCGGCGGGCCAGCCGCGTCCATTGGCGAGTTCCGACGCGTACTCGCAGATGGCGAGCGATTCCCAGACGCGCCTTTCGCCGTGGATCAGGACCGGCACCAGCCGCGTCGGCGACAGCTTCGGGACCTCGCTGTCGAACTCCGGCGTGCCGAAATGGTACTGCCGTTCATCGAATGCGAGACCGAGATGGCGCAGCAGCAGCCAGGGCCGCAGGGACCAGGAACTGTAATTGCGGGTGCCGATGACGAGGGTCAGCTCATTCATCGGCTGAGCCTGCGCGTGAGAGTACGCGCGGTCAATAAGCGCTAGTCGCCTTTTGGCTTCCGGGACTTGATCCAGCTGGACAGCTTGCGCAGGTCCTTTTTCTTCTTCCACTCTTTCTTGACCAGCAGGCCGCTGTCGTAAGGATCGTAGCCTTTCTTGACACCCTGCTGATTCGGCTGAATGCGCCGTTGCGTGCCCTCGCTGTATTCAGTGCTGAATGCAAGATTCGGATCGTTGAGCAGAAGGCGCATCACGTCGTCGCCGGTTGCGCCCTGGTTCGGGACCCATATCGCGTTGCCGAGTTCGTCGAATTCGATGCGGCCGTGCCCGAGCCGCTGTTCTTCGGAGAAGTGCGACAGCTCTTTCGCATCGCTCGAGATTTTCCTGAACTTGTCGAATTCGCCCATGGTGGCCGATTTCCGTGCGCGTGCAGTTGCCCACGAAAACGGTAGCGGATCGGCAGGCGGCTGTCTGCGAAAACCTTCACATAATGGGACTGGATGTATATACAGGTTGCTGCCAGGCTCAGGGCATTGCGGGGGGCTTCCTGAACTTCAGCGTGAACCGGTCGCTTTCGCCGATGGCGACGAACCTGTCACGGTCCACGTCGCCGCCGCGCAGGCTGGGCGGCAGTGACCAAACGCCGTTCGGATGGTCGGCCGTGTCCTTCGGATTGGCGTTCACGTCGCTTTCGCCGACCAGCTCGAAGCCCGCCTTCTCGGCCATCGCAATCGCGTAGTCCGTCCGCACGTAGCCAGACTTCGCCTTGGGATCCTGCGGCGTGTCGTTCCCGGCGCGGTGTTCGACGACGCCCAGGATGCCGCCCGGCTTGAGGGCGGCGAACATCGCCTTGAACATCGCATCGGCACCGTCATTGCCCATCCAGCTGTGGATATTCCGGAACGTCAGCACCATGTCCACGCTGCCGTCCGGCACGGGCGCCAGCGCATTCGGGGCCTGCAGCGCGGTCATCCGGATGCGATCGTACAGTTCCGGTCGCGCGGCGAGCTTGTCGGCGAGCTTCTTCGAATTGTCCTGCACATACTTGCTTTCGGATTTCGGATCCCAGCTGGCGGCGATGTACTGGCCGTGCTCGCGCAGCGTCGGCGCCAGCACCTCGAGGTACCAGCCGCCGCCACCCGGCCAGATTTCCATGACCGTCATGTCCTGGCGCAGCCCGAAGAAGGTCAGCGTTTCCTTCGGATGCCGCCATGCGTCGCGCGCGCGGCTGGCTTCGGAGCGGTGGTCTCCCGCGAGTACGCGGTCGAGCGTCGCGGCCGTCGCCGCATCGGTCGCGGAGTCCGCGGCGGAGGACTGCATCGGGACCAGCATCGCGGCCACGAGGGACAGCGCCGGGAAAAGGGTGTTTGGTTTCATCTGATTGCTCCTTGCAAGCCGCATTCAGGCGGCGCCATCCGGTTCGAGATAGGTATAGCCGGCAAGCTCCAGTTCATAGAAGCGCTTGAGGGCCTGGCCTTCTGCCACTGACAGCCGGCCGTCGCGCATCGCGCGCTCGCAGTCGCGTGCAAAGCGCGGATACAGCTCACCGGTATCGTACTGCATGTAGCCGAGTACCGTGCTCGCGGTGTCGCCCTTGACGATCTCCTCGATCCACCAGCCGTGCTCGTCGTCCAGGCGGATATGCACGACGTGCGTATCGCCGAACAGGTTGTGCAGGTCGCCGAGCGTCTCCTGGTAGGCACCCACCAGGAACGCCGCGAGAAAATAATCTTCGCCGTCCTTCAGTTCGTGCACTTCCAGCGAGCGCTTGGTGTCGCGCGGGGAGACGAAGCGGTCGATCTTGCCGTCGGAGTCGCAAGTGATGTCGGCGAGCACAGCGCTGCGGGTCGGCCGTTCGTCGAGCCGGTGCAACGGCGTGATCGGAAACAGCTGGTCGATCGCCCAGCTGTCCGGCAGCGACTGGAAAATCGACATGTTGCAGAAATAGATGTCGGAGAGCACTGCTTCCAGGCCCTCGAGCTCTTCGGGTATGCGGCCGAGCTTGCGTGTCATGTCGCGCACGCGCGCGCAGGTCGACCAGTACAGTCGTTCGGCGAGGCTTCGCATCTCGATGCTGAGGTAGCCGAGGCTGAACATCTGCTGCGCCTGCTCGCGCGCCTGCTGCGCGTCGTGCCAGCACTCGACCAGCCGGCGCTCGCTGACGGTCGCATGCGCGTCGAACAGATCCGCGACCGGCTGCGGGAGCTGCCCGTCGTCGGTCGTGGCGCGGTCGGGTACGCTGAAACGGTCGAGCCGCGCCGCGCCGAGCACATTGAATACGAGCACGCTGTGGTGCGCCGTGATCGCGCGGCCGGATTCGCTGATGATCACCGGATGAGCCAGGCCGCGCGCATTGCACACGCTCGCGACGCGATAGACGACGTCGCTCGCATACTCGCGCAGCGAATAATTGGTCGAGGACTCAAAGTTGGTGCGCGAGCCGTCGTAGTCGACGCCGAGTCCGCCGCCGACGTCGATGTACTCGAGTCCGGCGCCGAGGCGCGCGAGCTCGGCGTAGACGTGCGCGAGCTCGTTGACGGCATCCTTGACGCGGCGGATGTCGTGGAGCTGCGAGCCCGGATGGCAGTGCACGAGCTTGAGGCAGTCGAGCATGTCGTGCGAGCGCAGCACTTCGACCAGTTCCAGCATCTCGGTCGTGAACAGGCCGAACTTCGAGCGGTCGCCCGCCGATTCGCGCCAGCGGCCGGCACCCTCGGCGGCCAGCTTGACCCGCACGCCGATGCGCGGCCTGACCTGGTATTTCTCGGCGTGGCGCAGGATGTAACCGAGCTCGGAGAAATTCTCGACCACCGGGATGATCGAACGACCGAGCTTGGTCGCGAGGATCACGGCTTCGATATAGCTGTCGTCCTTGAAGCCGTTGCAGATGATCAGGCGGTGCGGCGCGTCCTCGGTCATCGCCATGACTGCGAGCAGCTCGGGCTTCGAGCCGCATTCGAGTCCAAAGCCGAGATCTGCGCTGCCGCGATAGACTTCCTCCACCACGAGCCGCTGCTGGTTGACCTTGATCGGGAACACGGCCGAGTAGCGATTCTTGTAGTCGTTCTCGGCGATCGCGGCCGCGAAGGCGTCGTGCAGGGAACGCAGGCGATCGCGGAGGATGTCCGAGAAGCGCAGCACCATCGGCGCGGTCAGGTCGCGGGCGCCGAGTTGCCGGACGACTTCGTAAAGGTCGATTTCGCGGCCGGTGTCGCGGCCCGGGTGGCAGACGACGTGGCCGGCGGCATTGATGCCGAAATAGCCGCCGCCCCAGGCGCGCACCGCGTACAGGTCGTTGGAATCCTCGATGTTCCAGGGCCGCGGCGTCACTGCGCCACGCGTCGCGCTGTCCACTCCGGCATTCCTGTTCGACGGCAGCAGGGCGCGGACGATACCAGATCGGCCGCTGATGTAAATCAGCCGCTGCCGCGGGCGACCGGGCGCGCCGGATCGCGGATCCACTCGCTCCAGGAGCCGGCGTACAGCCGCCCACCCGTGATGCCCGCCGATTCGAGCGCGAGCAGTCCCTGGCAGGCGGTCACGCCGGAGCCGCACATGCAGACGATCGCGCGCCCGGCTTCAGCGCCGACCCGCTCGCGCCAGTGCCGGGCCAGCGCCGCGGGCGGCAGGAAACGACCGTCGGCGCCGAGATTCCCGGGAAACGGCAGATTGACGGCGCCCGGCACATGGCCCGCGACCGCATCCAGCGGCTCGGCATCGCCGCGGAATCGCTCCGCGCCGCGCACGTCGACGAGCAGTTCGCCGCGCCTCAGTGCTTTCGCGACGCCGGCTGCGTCGCACAGCATTGCGGGCCGGGGCCGCGCGCTGAATCGAGCGGGCGGCCGGCGGGTTTCGTCCATCGACACCGGCCGACCCTCGGCAAGCCAGGCGGCAAAACCTCCGTCGAGCACGGAGACCGCATCGTGGCCCAGATAACGGAGCATCCACCAGAGCCGTGACGCATAGGCGCCGTTGCCGGCGTCGTAGCAGACCACCCGGGTCGAGTTACCGACGCCCAGCCGGGACAGCGTTGCCGCGAGCGCCTCCGGCGACGGCAAAGGATGGCGGCCCGTGTGCGGCGTGACCGCGACTGACAGGTCGCGCTCGAGATCGACGTGGATGGCGCCCGGGATGTGGCCGGCGCGCCAGGCGGCAGCGCCCGCTCCCGGGTCAGCGAGATCGAACCGGCAGTCCGCGATGAGCCAGTCGGGGTCTGCCAGACTGGATGCGAGCGCGGCCGTCGAGATGAGCGGGGTTGCAACCATTTTTCCTGCGCCCGCATCTTAACCTGCGATGGACCAGTCACCGCAGCACCGCCAATCCGACCGCCGCGAACTGCCGCCGCTCTCGAACGACGAGCGCGACTTCTGGCGCCGCGCGGTCGCGGACGAGCGGGCGCGCCAGGGCCGCGTGCGGCCGGTACCGTTCCCGTTCCAGAAAGCCTGACCGGGTTTCAGCCGCGACGGATTGGCAGGCGGCCCGCCAGCGCCAGAGCGGCCACCATGATCACGGTGCCCGCGAAAGCGAGTGCCATGTCCTTCTGTCCGTCCCAGATGTCGCCCTGCGTGCCCAGGTAGGCCTGCCCGAGGTCGCCGCCGAACACGATGGCGGCCGCCCATTCGATGATTTCGTAGATGCCGGCGTGCGCAAACATGAAGAGGGTCGGGAACAGCACGGCCCAGCTCGGCGGATAGCGGCCATAGTGCGCGAAGATTTCCACGGCGGCCGGCGCGACCAGCAATCCGTAAAGGAAATGCACGAGCCGGTCGAAATGATTGCGCTCGAATCCGAGCAGCCCGTCGAGCGTCGCGCCGGTGACGCTCTCGAACCAGGCGTCATAAGGCACGAGCGAGTAGGTGTAGTGCGAGCCGATCGAGTGGAAAACGAAGAATACGAAAAGGCAGGTGCAAGCAAAATTACTGAATCGAAGTCGCCGGGCGGTCAGTACCAGCAGCGGCACTGCCACCAGCACCAGCACATTTTCCAGCAGCCAGTCGTGGCGGTACACGGGTTCGATCGCGAGCGCAATCCAGATCACCGCGTAGATGAAGAGAAGAGCCAGCGGATAGCGCCACTTCGTCATTGAATTACGGTACATTTTGCGTCATGAACCAGTATCCGATCCATACGCACTTTCCGGGCCGCCTGATCTGCATCGGTTTCGGCAGCATTGGCCAGGGCGTGCTGCCGCTCATCCTGCGCCACGTCGACGGGCTTTCGGCAGACCGCATCACGATCGTGACCGCGGACGAGGCCGGCCGCGAAGAGGCGACCAGCTTCGGGATCAAGTTCCTCAATCATCCGCTGACACGCGAGAATTTCCGCCACGTGCTCGATCCGCTGGTCGGGCGCGGCGACTTCGTGCTGAACCTGTCGGTGGACGTGTCCAGCGTGGCGCTGATCAAGCTGTGCCATGAAAAAGGCGCGCTGTACCTCGACACCTGCATCGAGCCCTGGCCGGGCGGGTACACCGATCCGAACATTCCGGCCAGCCGCCGCACGAATTATGCGCTGCGCGAGGAAGTCCTCGAGATGCGCAAGGCCTGGACCAACGGCCCCACCGCCGTGATCACCCACGGCGCGAATCCGGGGCTCGTCTCGCATTTCGTCAAGCAGGCGCTGCTCGACGTCGCTTCGGCGACGGGCCACGACGCGGCGGATCCGAAGACCCGCGACGACTGGGCAAACCTGGCGAAGACGCTCGGCATCAAGGTCATCCACATCGCGGAGCGTGACACGCAGGTCTCGAGCAAGCCGAAGATGCCTGGTGAATTCGTCAACACCTGGTCGGTCGACGGCTTCGTCAGTGAAGGCAGCCAGCCGGCCGAGCTCGGCTGGGGCACGCACGAGCGCCATTTCCCGCGCGACGGGCGCCAGTACGACTTCGGTCGCAAGAACGCGATCTACCTGACGCAGCCCGGTTGCGCGACACGCGTGCGCACCTGGACTCCGGAGGCAAAACACTTCCATGGCTTCCTGATCACTCACGGCGAATCGATTTCGATCTCGGACTTCCTGAGCGTGCGGCAGAACGAGCGCGTGCTCTATCGCCCGACGGTGCACTACGCCTATCACCCTGCCGACAATGCGGTGCTGTCCGTCCACGAGTTCTGCGGCCGCAATTACCAGCTGCAGGAGCGCAAGCGGATCATGATGGGCGACATCACCTCGGGCATCGACGAGCTCGGCGTGTTGCTCGCAGGGCATGCGAAGAACGCTTTCTGGTACGGCTCGCAGCTGTCGATCGACGAGGCGCGCAAGCTCGCGCCGCATAACAGCGCGACCTCGCTTCAGGTCACGGTCGCGGCACTCTCCGGCATGATCTGGGCGATCGAGAATCCGGCCGCGGGCGTCGTCGAGCCGGACGAGATCGACTTCCGGCGCAATCTCGAGATCTGCATGCCTTATCTCGGCCCGGTGGTCGGCAAGTTCACGGACTGGACGCCGTTATTCGACCGCGGCCGCCTGTTCCCGGAAGACCTCGACGAAAGCGATCCCTGGCAGTTTAAGAACATTCGCGTCCTCTAAAAGGGGTCCTTTAGCAAAGGGGTCGCATCCCTTTCTTGCCACGCTGCCGCGAGAGCGAAATCGAGCGGGAAAGGGATGCGACCCCTTTTAGTCATCTAATAGTCGATGGCAGTGATGGCGACCGAGAGCGCGCCGGCCGGCAGCCGGACTTCGACCGCATCGCCGACTCGTTTGCCCAGCAGGGCGCGCCCCAGCGGCGAATCCATGCTGATGTAGCCCGGTTCGCGGTCGAATTCGTCCGGCCCGACGATGCGGTGGCGGCGGATCCCACCCGCATCCTCTTCGACTGTGACCCAGGCTCCGAAGAAAACGCGCGTCCGGTCGGCCGGCGGCTCCGAGACGACGACCAGCCCGTCCAGCCGGCCACGCAGGAAACCCACCCGCCGGTCGATCTCGCGCAGCCGGCGTTTTCCATAGGTGTATTCGGCGTTCTCGGACCGGTCGCCCTGGGCCGCCGCCTCGGCCACCGAGCGCGTAACGGCCGGGCGCTCGATGCGCCACAGCTGGTCGAGTTCTTCGCGCAGCCGCCGTGCGCCAGCGGGCGTCGCGTATCTGGAACCGTGGGCCATGCTTATAAGCCGTTGAATTTCAGAGTGTTGCCAGAACTGTGTCCCATTTCACGCCGGTCTCCACAGGCCGACGTTAGTCTTTGAACCGTCCTTCCAGACTTCTTCAGTATCCCCTAGCGGACTTCCTTCCCTTCACCGAAAGTCCGCATTTCAGCCCCGGGCCTCAAAACCCGGGGCTTTTTTTGACCCTTACAATCGCCTCATGCCCGCGGTTCTGTCATTCAAGGATCACTTTTCCGGCGGCTCGGACGCCTATGAAAAGTATCGTCCCAGCCAGGCGCCGGGTCTCTGCGCCTGGCTTGCCGCGCAAGCGCCGGCCAGGCGGCTTGCCATCGACGTCGCGACCGGAAATGGGCAGGCGGCGATCGGGCTTGCCGAACACTTCAAAGCCGTCATTGCCTGCGATGCCAGCGCGGCACAACTGGCATCGGCCCGGCCGCATGCCCGGATCGAGTATCGCCACGAGCCCGCGGAAGCATTGTCGGTCGAGACGCAGTCGGCGGATCTCCTGGTCGTCGCGCAGGCTGCACACTGGTTCGACTGGCGGCCATTCTGCGCGGAGGCCCGGCGCATTCTGCGGCCCGGCGGCCTGTTTGCGATCTGGTCCTACGGGCAGTTCACGGCGACTCCTTGCATCGAAAGGCTGATCGCGGACTTCTCGCGGGACGTCGTGGGTCCGTACTGGCCGCGTGAACGCCGGCATGTCGACGAGGGTTACGGCGACCTGGAGCCGCCGTTTCCGGCCGTCGCCGCACCGATGTTCGAAATGCAGGCCGACTGGGACTACGCGTCCGCGATGGGCTACCTCGGCACCTGGTCGGCCGTTGCCCGGTATCGCGACCGCTGCCGGCGGAACCCGCTCGAGTTGATCGCAGAGCCGCTCGCCGAGGCCTGGGGAGCCGGCCGGCGCCGTCTGGCCTGGCCGCTCGTGCTCAGGGCGGCGCGCGCCTGAAACGCCCGGTCGCGGCACGGAACCTGGCCAATCGAGGCCTGCCTTATACTGCGCGCCCCGCTGACCCTGGAGATCCGGTATGTCGCTTCGCAATCTGCTGCCCGCGCTCCTGCTTGCAACCGTTGCCTGGGCAGCGGCTGACGATGCCGCCGCTCCCCTGCAGTCGGGCATCGACGCCTCCGCAATGGACAAGAGCGTGCGGCCGCAGGACGACCTGTTCCGTCACGTCAACGGCACCTGGCTCAAGACCACTGAATTCCCGGCCGAGTACGCGAGCGCCGGGATCGGCATCATGCTGTTCGAAAAGGCGCAGGCCGACGTGCATGCGATCCTTCTGGAGGATCGCGGCAAGCTCAACGACATGTACACGAGCTTCATGGATGAAGCCCGGGTCGAGGCGCAGGGTGTCCTGCCCCCGAAGCCGCTCCTTGCGGAAATCGCCGCGATCGACGGGCCGCCGGCGCTCGCGGGCTTCTTCGGCCGCGCCCAGGGGCTCGGCGTCAGCGTGCCGATGGGCGTTTACGTGTACCCCGATGCGCGCAACTCGACGCACAACGTGGCCTACGTGTCGCAGGACGGCCTCGGGCTGCCGAACCGCGATTACTATCTGCGCACGGAGGACACCTACGTCGAGTTCCGCCGCAAGTACGTCCTGTATCTCGCGAAGCTCTTCACGCTGGCGGGCGAAAGCGACGGCGCCGCGCGCGCGGAGAAAATCCTCGCGCTCGAGACCGCGATCGCAACCGACCAGTGGACACCGGTGCAGAACCGCGATCCGATCGCGACCTACAACCGTCATGGCGTCGAATCCGCCTATGAAATCGCGCCGCAGTTCGAGTGGAAGGGGTTCCTCGTACAGACGGGCCTGCCGGCCGGCGATTTCATCGTGCGCCAGCCGAGCTACGCGACGGCGCTCGGCAGGCATATGCATGAAGCCAATCTGGCCGTGTGGAAGGACTACCTCACGGTGCGCACGATCGGCGCGTTCGCGCGCGTGCTGCCGGCGGCCTTTGTCGAGGCCTCGTTCGACTTCAATTCGCGGACGCTTCGCGGTACCGAGACGCTGCGGCCGCGGTGGAAACGCGCCGTGCAGGAAACGGACAACTCGATGGGTGAGGCGATCGGCGCGGCCTATGTCGCGCGGAATTTCCCGCCCGAGGCCAAGGCGCGCATGGACCGCCTGGTGCGGAACCTGCTCGAGGAGTTCGACCGCGGCATCGATTCGCTCGACTGGATGAGCGACGCGACCAAGGCCGAGGCGCACGCGAAGCTGAAGAAGATCAACGTCAAGATCGCCTACCCGGACAAATGGCGCGATTACGCGGGGCTCGTCATCGATCGCGGCGATCTGCTCGGCAATGTGCTGCGTTCGAACCAGTTCGAATGGAACTGGCAGACGGCGCGCGCCGGCCAGCCAAAGGACCCCTCCGAGTGGTTCATGACGCCGCAGACAGTGAATGCGTACTACCTGCCGACCAACAACGAGATCGTATTCCCGGCCGCGTTCCTGCAGCCGCCATATTTCGACATGCAGGCGGACGATGCCGCGAACTACGGCGCCATCGGCTCGGTGATCGGCCACGAGATCAGCCACGGCTTCGACGACCGCGGCCGCCAGTACGACGGCGATGGCAATCTGCGCGACTGGTGGACGGCCGAAGACAACGAGAAGTTCACGCAGAAGGCGGCCGGCCTGGTCGAGCAGTACGGCAGTTTCGAGGCGTTGCCGGGTCTCAATGTGAATGGCGAACTGACGCTTGGCGAGAACATCGGCGACCTGTCCGGCGCCGCGGTCGCGTATCGCGCCTACATCCACTCGCTTGGCGGGGCCGAGGCGCCGGTCATCGACGGCTATACGGGCCCGCAGCGCTTTTTCCTCGGTTATGCGCAGGCCTGGCGGTCCAAGTGGCGCGAGGGCCTGATGCGCGAGATCGTGCTGACGGATCCGCACGCGCCGAACGAATTCCGCGCGAATGGCGTGGTCGCGAACATGGATGAGTTCTACGCGGCCTTCGGCGTGCGCGAGGGCGACCGCCTGTGGCGCAAGGACGCGGAGCGCGTGAAGATCTGGTGACCGGCCGGTATTTGCGTGGATAATGCCGGTCCATGAACCGGCTCATCACGCGCGCTGCGCTGCTCGCCACCGTTGCCGTGGCAGCGGCGGCCTGCACGCCCTTCGAATCCCTCTGGCGCAAGCCCCCGAAGCCCGCCGAGGAGCCGGCCGCGCCGGTCGCTGCGCCCGAGCTGCCGCTGGCCGAAGCGACGCACCGGTTCGTCGTTGCCCCGGACGAGGACGTCGTAGGACAGCTGCAGGTCACGCTGTCGCGCGACGAGGACACCTTCGCGGACATCGCGCGGCGCTTCAATATCGGCTATGCGGAACTGCTGCGCGCCAACCCGGGCGTGGATCCCTGGCTGCCGGGCGAAGGCACGCAGATCGTGCTGCCGACGGAGTTTGTCCTGCCCGACGCGCCGCGCGAGGGACTCGTGCTGAATCTTGCCGCGATGCGCCTCTATTACTACCCGGCGCGTGAAAAAGGGGCGCCGGTCGAGGTGATCACGCATCCGATCGGCATCGGCAAAGTCGGCTGGGCGACACCCGAGGGCAGCACGAAAGTCGTCTCGCGCGTGAAGGACCCGGTGTGGACTCCGCCGGTTTCAGTCCGCCGGGAACACGCAAAGGTCGGCGACATCCTGCCTCCGAAAGTACCGGCCGGTCCCGATAATCCGCTCGGGCGCCACATGATGCGGCTCGGCTGGCCGAGCTACCTGATCCACGGAACGAACAAGCCGCCGGGCGTTGGCATGCGCGCGAGTCATGGCTGCATCCGGCTTTACCCTGAAGACATTGCGCGGCTGTTCGAATCGATTCCCATCGGAACGAAGGTGACCGTCGTCAACCAGCCGTACCTGGTCGGCTGGCGCGGCGACTCGCTTCTGGTCCAGACGTACCAGCCGCTCGAGGACGACAAGCGGGACTGGTCGGATGTTCCGAGGAGCCTGCGCCAGAAGGCGGCGAAGCCGCGCACCGCACTGTGGAAGCGCATCGCGCTGCACGCGGATGCGATCGACTGGGATGGCATCCGTGACGCGGCGGCGGATCCACGGGGCATTGCGACGGCGGCCGGTCCGGGCAGCAAGGCGGATCTCGCGGCGACGGTCGCAGCCGCAACCCGTGTGCGCAACGCGATTCCGAACGGCGCGACCTGGAACGGCGTCGAGGACCAGTACGCGGGCGATCCGCAGTTCGGCGGGCAGGCGAGCGCGAGTCCCTGAATCAGTGCCGCGCGGCGAGCGCCGCGACGATGGATCCGGCGACGACGGCGAGCGCGCCGATGATCGAAAGCGCATTCAGTCCTTCCGGCGCCACCAGCGTGATGCCCGACCGTTCGAGCAGCCACATCGTGCCGATCGTGACCAGCGGTGCGATCGACAGCACGGCGCTGACACGGGACACGTCCCAGTGGTGCAGCGCTTCGCCGAAGGCGCCGTAAGCCGCGAGTGTGTTCGCGCAACAGAACGCGAGCATCCCGAGCTGCATCCCGTCGAGCTCGAGGATCGCGGCGGGTCTTGCCGCCGGCAGCAACAGCACCGTTGCGCCCACGTAGAGCATCCATAGCACCTGGCGCGCGGTGAAGTGGACGAGCAGCTGTTTCTGAGCCAGGCCGTATATGGCCCAGGCGACGGCGGCCGCGACCATCAGGACGACGCCCAGGCCCAGCCCTTCTGTCGGGCGCAGCAGCAGCGGCAGGCGCTCGTTGAAGAAAAGCAGCAAGCCTGCGACGAGCACGGCAAATCCAATCCATTGACGCGGATCGAAGCGCTCGCGGAACACGAAGATGCCGCCCAGCAGCAGCAACAGCGGCGCCAGCTGTATCACGACCTGCGCAACCGATGGCGTCGTATGGTCCAGCGCAATCAGGTAGAGCACGTAGTTGCCGACCAGCGTGACGAGCGCGATCGCGAGCAGGACGAACGCGGCACCGGCTGCCTTCCTCATCGGCGGAAGCTGTCCGCGCCACAACAGAAAGGCGCCGAGGCCGAGCAGCGACACCGCGAAGCGCCACCAGGTGATCGTATACGCGTCCATGCCCGTCAGCACATACTTGAGGGCGACCGGCAACAGGCCCCACAGCACGGCGGTCGACAATGCCATCCAGAATCCAGTCTGCCAGCCACCCGAAGCCGTCCGCATGCGCCATCGTATGCTAGTCTTCGTGAAACCCGGAGGGGATACCGGTGGCGGAACGGCTGACCGGCATTCAGGTAAACGAAGAAGCCGGTTCTTCACAATCGATTTCGGAAACACCGACTGCGATCACCGCATTCGTCGGTCGCTGCCTGCGTGGCCCGGTCAACCGCGCCTTGCGCATCGCGGGCTTCGCGGAGTTCCAGCGACTGTTCGGCGGATTGTGGCAGCCCAGCACCCTTTCATACGCGGTCGAACAGTACTTCGAAAACGGCGGGCGCATCGCGATCATCGTGCGGGTCGAGAACGGCGCACGCTGCTGCACGCTCACGCTGCCTGCCGGCACCCAGTCGCTGGTCCTGCAGGCGCAGGCGCCCGGCACCCGGGAATTCCTGCGCGCCGCGGTCGACTATGACGGCATCGGCGACAACGAGGAGGACCTGTTCAATCTGGTGCTGCAGCGCGTGCGTACGCCGGGTTCCGAGCACATCGAGGACCAGGAGATCTACCGCCGCATTTCGGTGAGTCCGGATGCGCAGAAAACCCTGCCGGTGGTACTCGCCGAGTCGGAACTGGTGCGGCTCGCGGGCGAAGTGCCCGCCGTGCGGCCCGACGCGACACCGCGCTCCGATCCACGCGGGCTGGCGGGCTACGTGCTGTCAGGGCCGGATGCCGACGACGGCGCGCCGCTATCCGACTACGACATCATCGGATCCGCCGCCGAACGCACGGGCCTGTTCGCGCTCGACGCCGTGGATGGATTCAATCATCTCTGCATTCCGCCGCTTGCGCGCGACGTCGATGTCGGCGCGAGCACGCTGCTGGTCGCCAACCGGTACTGCCGCGAGCGCCGCGCAATCCTGTTCATCGATCCGCCGATGCAGTGGGATACGGCAACAACTGCGCTTGCCGCGATGCGCGACTGGGCGCTGCCCTCCGATTCCGCCTGCCTGTTCTTCCCCCGGCTGCTCGGCTACGACAAGCTGCGCGGCCGGTTCGAAGCGTTCGCACCCTGCGGCGCCGTCGCTGGCGCGATGTCGCGGGCGTCGGAACTGTGGCCGGTCTGGTCGCCATCAAATGGCGAGGAATCCGTACTGCGGCCGGGACTGCGCCCGGCCTGCGCGGTCGACGACGATCGCCGCGCGCGCCTCGCCGCGGCGGGCGTCAACACCGTGCAGACAGTGCGCCGTCCCGGCCGCGAAGCCATGCCCGTCTGTACGCTGGCAGGGCCGGGCGCCGGCTCTGCCGACTGGCGCTCGCTGGCGGCGCGCCGGCTCGCGCACCTGATCGTCAACAGCATCGAACAGGGCACGCGCTGGATGCTATTCGAGCCGAATGAGCCGGCGACCTGGCGCCGGGCGGAGGCCCAGGTGCGCGCGTTCCTGACTGCGCTCGAGGAACGCGGCGCATTCGCGCATCGCGAGGCCGGTGATCGGTGGTTCGTACTGTGCAACGAGCGCGTCAATCGCGACCGGCACCGGGAACAGGGTATCGTCAACCTGATGTTCGGTTTCCCGGCGGCGCGCGCGGGCGGATTCCATGCCTATCTCGTCAGCCACCGGCCCGGCGGCAGCCGCGTGCAGACGGTGAGCCCGAATCTTGCGGGACTGCCGGACACCGGGTTGACGCAGGTGCTTGCCGAACTCGATTTGCCCGATCTGGACAACGCCTAGCCAAAGCCGCCGCCACCCGGCGTCTCGATCACGATCGCATCGCCTGCGCCGATATCGATCACAGCGCAGGCCGGCAATTCCTCGGTCCGCCCGTTCGCGCGCAGCACGCGGGTGCTGCCCCTCGCGCCGTCGCCGCCTCCCGCAAGGCCGAACGGCGCGATGCGGCGATGGTTCGACAGGATCGCCGCGGTCATCGGCGCGCGGAACTCAAGGGCGCGCACCAGCCCGTCGCCGCCGCGGTGGGCGCCCGCGCCGCCGGAGCCGCGCCGGTAGCGGAACTCGCGCACGAGCACGGGGTGGCGCGACTCCAGCACCTCCGGATCCGTCAGCCGCGAATTCGTCATGTGCGTCTGTACGCCGGAGGCACCGTCGAATCCCGGCCCGGCGCCCGCGCCGCCGGCAATCGTCTCGTAGTACTGGTGCGTCGCGTCGCCGAAGGTGAAGTTGTTCATCGTACCCTGCGACGCGGCAAGCACGCCGAGCGCACCGTACAGCGCGTCGACGATGCACTGCGAGGTTTCGACGTTGCCCGCGACGACCGCGGCCGGTGGCGCCGGGTTCAGCATCGATCCGGGCGCGACCCGGATCGAGAGCGGCCGCAGACAGCCCTCGTTCAGGGGGATATCGGAATCGACCAGGGTGCGGAATACATAGAGCACCGCGGCCGTGCAGACGGCGAATGGCGCGTTGAAATTGCCGGCCCGCTGCGGCGACGTGCCGGCAAAATCGATGAGGGCGCTCTGCGCTTCGCGATCCACGGTAACCGCGACCTCGATGACGCTGCCGTCGTCCATCTCGTAGCGCCGGTGTCCGTTGCCCAGCCCGCCGATCACGTCGCGCACGCAGGCCTCGGCATTGTCCTGCACATGCGCCATATAGCGCGTGACGGATTCCCGGCCGCAGCGCGTCAACAGCGCCCCGAGCTCGGCGACGCCGCGCGCGTTGGCGGCGAGCTGCGCCTTGAGATCCGCCACGTTCTGGTCCGGATTCCGTGCCGGCCACGGTCCGCCGGCCAGCAGCGCGCGCAGTTCGCGTTCACGCAGCACCTGGCCGTCCTGCAGCAGGAAGTTGTCGATCAGCACGCCTTCCTCGTCGATCGTGCGCGACGCCGGCGGCATCGAGCCCGGCGTGATGCCGCCGATGTCCGCGTGGTGGGCGCGGGAGGCGACGAAAAACGCGGGTGCGGCCTCGTCCGCGACGAAAACGGGAGTCACGACGGTGATATCCGGCAGGTGCGTTCCGCCCGCGTACGGCGCATTCAGCATCCATGCCCGCCCCGGCCGAAACGCCTCCGCGTTCGCCGCCATCACCGCGCGCACGCTCGCGCCCATCGAGCCCAGATGAACGGGCATGTGCGGCGCGTTTGCGATCAGGTTGCCGGAAGCGTCGAACAGCGCGCACGAGAAGTCGAGCCGCTCGCGGATGTTGACCGAGACCGCGGTCGACTGCAGCACCGCGCCCATCTGTTCGGCCACCTGCATGAAGCGGTGGCTGAACAGTTCGAGCTGCGCCGGATCGGCGTGCGACGCCACCGCTTCCGCCGCGATCGCGCGTACTTCGCGCCGGAGCCGGAGCGTACCGTCCGGCAGGGAAGTGGCGGCCCATCCGGTCTCGACGACCGTGGTCGAGTTGGCCTCGACGATCAGCGCGGGGCCCGCGATCACGCGACCCGGCGGCAATGCGTCACGCGTGTGCAAAGGTACGTCCCTCCAGCCGTCGAACCAGACGCAGGCTGTTCGCGGATCGGCGCTGCCGGCCGGAGCGGGTTCCATTGCATGGCGCTCGCCCGGAATCACGGCCTCGACGGAGAGCGTTGCGACGATCGGATCGACGTCCGCCGGCGCGAATCCAAATCGTTGGGTAAAGCGCGCGCGGAATTCCGCGGCAATGCCCGGCAGTGGTGCTGCCGGCACCGCGATCGCCGTTTCCGTGCCCGGCGCGCGCAGTTCCAGCGTGCGACCGATGGTCGGAACGCCTTCGGTCGGCAGCTCGGCCGCGAGCGCCTCGAACTCGCGGTCAAGACGTGCAGCCGTGAACGAGCCCAGCGGCTGTTCGACGCTTTTCCGACGCATGAGCCGCCGGTCGGCGAGTCCGATGCCCCAGGCGGACAGCACGCCGGCGAGCGGATGGATCAGGACTTCCCGAACGCCGAGCGCATCGGCGACCAGGCAGGCGTGCTGCGGCGCCGCACCGCCGTAGCAGCAGAGCGCAAAACCCGCAGGGTCGTGGCCCTGGCGCACGGACACGTGGCGGATCGCCCGTGCCATCGATTCGATCGCGACGGCGAGGAATCCGGAGGCGAGCGGCAGGACGCCATCTGGCGCGCCGACCGTCGCGGCCAGTTCCGCGAAGCGGCGCAGCACGATGGCGGCATCCAGCGGCTGATCGCGGCCCGGGCCGAAGATGGCCGGGAAATCGTCCGGGCGGATGCGGCCGAGCAGCACCTGCAAGTCCGTGACCGTCAGCGGGCCACCGTTGCGATAACAGGCGGGACCGGGGTCTGAGCCCGCGGATTCCGGGCCGACGCGCAGCCGCCCGCCCTCGTAAGCGAGCACCGACCCGCCGCCGGCGGCGACCGTGTGGATGTTAATCATCGGCGCCTGCAGGCGAATGCCCGCGACCTGCGTCTCGAAGCGCTGCGGCAGCGCGCCGTCGAACAGCGCAACATCGGTCGAGGTGCCGCCCATGTCGAAGGCGATCAGCCGCGGGCGGCCCGTCGCTTCGGCGATGCGGGCGGTCGCGACGAGCCCGCCGGCAGGCCCCGACAGCACGGCATTACAGGCACGGAACGCATCGGGCGCGACGAGGCCGCCATTGCTCTGCATGAACTGCAGGCGGACATCCTGCCGGCCGGTGCCGAGCCCCGCGCGGAACGCCCGTACGTAACGCGCCAGCAGGGGCGTCAGGTAGGCATCGACGACAGTCGTGTCGCCGCGGCTCACGAGGCGGATCAGCGGCGACGCTTCGTGCGATGCGATGACCTCGTCGAAGCCGGCACGGCGGGCGAGTTCCGCGGCGCGCCGTTCATGCGCCGGGTAGCGGTATCCGTGCATGAAGACGATCGCGATGCTCGCAATGCCGGAATCGCGCAGGCGAGCGAAATCGGCAGCGAGCCGCGCCTCATCGAGCGGCCGGAGCACCGCGCCTTCGGCGGTCACTCGTTCGTCCGCCTCCACGACCTCGCGATAGAGCGGCACCGGCAATTCGATTTGCAGTCGAAAGAGATGAGGCCGGTTCTGGTACCCGATTGCGAGTGCATCGCCGAAGCCCGCAGTCGTCACGAGCGCGGTGGGAACGCCGCGTCGCTCGAGCAGCGCATTGGTCGCCACCGTGGTGCCGATGCGGATGACGTCGATCCTTGCGTCCGGCGTGCCATGCCGTTCGAGCAGCCCGCAGATCCCGGCAACACCCGCATCGAGCGCAGATTCGCGGTGTTCCGACAGCCGCTTGTCGACGATCAGCCGGCCGTCGGGAGCGCGTCCGATGATGTCGGTGAATGTGCCGCCGCGGTCGATCCAGAATTGCCAGCCGCGCTTCCTGCTCATGGCCCCGCGAACGCCTTCTGGAGCCGCGCGAGCGCGCCGCCCGCGAGACGCTCGCAGGCGTCGCGATAGCCGATGTCGATCGCCCGTTCGAAGGACTTCCAGTCGAGCAGATCCAGGGACTCGAGCGCGGGTGTCAGCAGGAGATCGGTCTGGCTGCGCTGCAGCAGCGTTGCCGTCGCGCTGTTGACCATGCCGCTCCGCCACAGGATCTGCAGGATGTTCGGCCGGCGGCGGAAGCCGCGCCGGCCGAACAGCAGATTCCACAGTGGCGGCGTCTCGGTCGCCTCGATGTCGGTGGTGAAAGCCCGGTCGGCGCCGACGTCGACGCCGATGACCGGGCCGCGCCCCTTGGCGCGCATGACGTCCACCGGCAGATTGTTCATCGCGCCGCCGTCCACGTACACCTCGCCGCCGTGGAACACCGGCGGCAGCACGCCCGGGATCGCGACTGAGGCTCGCAGCCACCGCCACAGCAGGCCCTGCTGGTGCACCGCGATGCGACCCGTCGTCAGGTTGGAAGACACGCAGAAGAACGGCAGCGGCAGGTCCTCGATGTCGATCTCGCCGAGTTCGCGCCGCAGCAACTGACCGACTTTGCGGCCGGAGACTAGCGACACGAAGGGAAGCGTGAAATCGGAGAGCGGGTTGGTGTCGACGAAGCTGCGCCGGAAACGCAGGATGAGTTCCGCGTCGCTCCAGTCGGCGGCTACGCCGGCAGCCAGGATGCCGCCCATGCTGGTGCCGCCGACGAGATCGATGGGCACGCCGTGTTCGCGCAGCGCCCGCACGACGCCGAGGTGCGCGAAGCCGCGCGCGCCTCCGCCGGACAGCACGAGCCCGACCGCGCGCCCGGTCAGCAGCCTCACGACGCGCGCGTAATCGGATGCTCCCCGCAGGTGATGACAGGAGACGCCGGGAAGCACCGCCTGCCAGCGCGCGGCCGCCCCATTGAGGTACCCGCGATCGTGAATCAGCAGCAGTTCCGTGCGCCGTGCGGCGCCATCGTTCCAGTCGATGCCGGGCCAGGCCGCGGGCACATCGCGCGCGCGCGCCGTAAGCAGCACGACGTCGGCCTGCCGCAGGCACAGGCGGGTCCAGGGACTGTCACCGGCGTCGGCGGCATAGACGACGAAATCGTTGCGCGATTCGACCTCGTGGAACCATTGCGGGCTGTGCCTGCCCGCGCGCTGACCGGTGACCAGGTCGACGCGGCCGAAGCGCCCGAGCGCCGAGACGAGGTCGCGGGCATGCGACGCCAGCTCGATGCCGTCGTCCTGCGGGATCAGCGCGAGCGTGCGCGGCGTGATATGGCGCTCTCGATCCGTGGCCGAACCCTCGATGCGCAGGACCGTCAGGCGCGCAAGCCGGAGGATCGCTTCCGGGTGACCGAGCAGCACGCGCTCGAATGCTTCCGCAGACAGCGTCGCGAGCTCGGAATCGCGCAGCGCCCGCACGGTCGCCGTGCGCGGGCGCGACGCGATGAGTCCGATCTCGCCGACGCTATCTCCGGCAGCCACGCGACCAATCAGTTCTCCGCCCGGCGCAAAGACGCCAAGGGAGCCGCTGACGACGTAATAGACGGCGTCGGCCGGGCTGCCAGCCTCGAACAGCAACCGTCCGCCCGGCAGCGAAATCCACTCGAGTTCCGAGACCGCCGCGTCCACGACTTCCCTGGGCAGCCCGGCAAACAGCGGCAGCGCGGCGAGCATCGCCCCGGGATTAGCGCGCGGGTTGATCTGGGTCCGGTCATCGTCCGTATCCACGCCGGCTAGAATCGTGCATGGGCGCCGTCGACCGCAAGCAGCTTGAGCGCATCTGGCAGGCCGTCGCTGCGATTCCGCGCGGCCAGGTGGCAAGTTACGGCGAAATCGCGCGCCGCGCCGGCCTGCCGCGGCGCGCTCGCCTCGTCGGCCACGCGCTCAAGGTCGCGCCCGCATCGCTCAGGCTGCCGTGGCACCGGGTGCTGAATGCCGCAGGCAGGATCAGTCTGCCCGCGGGCTCGCGCGCGCACCGGCAGCAGCGCGCGTTGCTGGAGCGGGAAGGGCTGAAGTTCCGGAACGGCCGAGTGGATTTCGCGACCGCCGGCGGCGCGCCCGATCTCGATGAGTTCCTGTGGCGGCCGCGCCGGGACTGATACCATCGGGCCGGCGGGGCAGCGGAGCAGCGAATGGCGAGTCGTCACGTGGTTTTCTCGCACGGCCTGGAAAGCGGTCCGTGGGGGACGAAAATTTCCGCGATGTCCGAGGTCGCGAAGAGCGAAGGCTGGCACGTCGATTCCGTGGACTATCGCGGCGTCAACGACCCGCGCGATCGCGTCACGCGCCTGCTCAGCTTCTGCCGCGATATCCGCGGGGATCTTGTGCTGGTCGGTTCGAGCCTGGGCGGCTACGTCGCGACATCCGCGTCGGCCCTGCTGCATGCGCGCGGCCTGTTCCTGATGGCGCCGGCGTTCTATATGCCGGGCGCCGAGAATCTGACCGCCAAGCCCGCGCCGTGCCCGAAGACGATCGTGCACGGCTGGCGCGATGACATCGTGCCGGTGGACAACAGCATCCGCTTCGCGCGCGAACACCAGGCGACGCTGCACATCCTCGACTCCGATCACCGCCTGCACAACGAACTGTCGCTGGTGAACTATCTCTTCGAATATTTCCTGGTCGCGCTGGATCTTCCCAAACGGCGCTGATTTCGCGTTCACCAAGCCAGCCGCGTGCCGCGCC
>JBBDXX010000047.1:45173-56118 GCA_040902065.1 Steroidobacteraceae bacterium
CGCGCCCGCTAAGCTAGACTTGCGATCTTGTCGATGCCCGGGGAGGCGGCCATGCGTGCGACGACGACGGTCGGAATGCTGGCGATCGCGATCGCGTTTACGATCGCAGGCTGCGGCGATGGCGAGCCCGAGCGGGAGGAGGAGCCGATGAAAGTCGAAGACACGGTGTTCGGCGACCTGATCGGCACCCAGGACAAAGCACGTGACCGCACGAATGCGGCGATGGAGACCCATCGCAAAGCGCTGGAATCGCAGCTCGAGGCGGACGAAGGCGCGCCGCCCGAGGAATAGCGGCCTGCCGGAGTGAATCGCACGCTGATGTGGGCGTTGCGCGGCGTCATGCGCGTGTTTGTGCGCGCGACCGTCGTGCCAGAGGATTCGCTGCAGCGCCTGCATGGGCGCGCGCGGCCGTTGCTCTACGTGCTTGAAGAGCGCAGCACCTCCGACCTGCTCGCGCTCGAGATCGCCTGCATGAAGGGCGGGCTGCGCCGGCCGGGAAAGCGGCTCAAGCTCAGGAATCTCGATCTGCCGCATTCGGCGGCCGCGCTCGAGCGGCGCGCGGGTGTGCTGCGCCGCCGCGCCGACCGCAGGACGCCACGGGAACTGACGCTTGCCATCGCGGCGACCGGCGCCGACCCCGCGCTCGAGCTCGACATCGTGCCGGTCGCGGTCTACTGGGGCCGTGCGCCGCAACGCGAGAAATCCTGGCTCCGGCTGATTTTTTCCGAGAACTGGGCACTGGTAGGACCGTTCCGCCGGTTGCTGTCGATCGTGTTCAACGGACGCATTACGCTGATCCGGCTTGGCGAGCCGCGATCACTGCAAAGCTACACGGGCGCGCGCCGCCTGCTGAAGGACATGCGCGCCGAGTTCAGGCACATGCGCACCGACACGCTCGGGCCCGACCTGTCGAGCCGGCGGGCGATCGTCGCGCAGGTGCTGCGCACGCGTGCGGTACGCCAGGCCGTGCGCCAGGAAATACGCGACACCAAACGCTCGCGCCGCGACGGCTTGCGCATGGCCCGCCGCCACGCGCTCGAAATCGCCGCCAATTATTCTCATGCCTTCATACGGGTGGCCGAGCAGGTCCTGACCCGGTTCCTGACGCGGGTTTACGACGGTGTCGAGGTCCGGAACGCCGAGTACCTCGAGCGTCTGCCGCCGGCCTGCGAGATCGTCTATGTGCCGTGTCATCGCAGCCACGTCGACTACCTGCTGCTCTCGTATGTGATCTACCGGCGCGGTTATGCGGTGCCCTATGTCGCGGCGGGCATCAACCTGAATCTGCCGGTGATCGGGCGGCTGCTGCGCAAGGGCGGCGCATTCTTCATCCGCCGCAGTTTCCGCGGGAGCGGGCTCTATCCGATCGTTTTCATGAAGTACGTGGATGTGATGATGAACCGCGGTCACCCGATCGAGTTCTTCATCGAGGGCGGACGCAGCCGGACCGGGCGCCTGCTGCGCCCGCGCACCGGCATGCTGACGATGACCATGCGCAGCTTCCTGCGCGACACGCGCCGGCCGGTGGCTTACGTGCCGGTGTACTTCGGCTACGACCGCCTGCTCGAAGGCGAAAGCTACATCGACGAGCTGCTTGGCCGGCCCAAGCAGAAGGAATCGGTCGGAGGCCTGCTGCGCGTGCTGCCGCAGCTGCGGCGCGAGCTCGGCCATGTGCACGTCGCATTCGGCGAGCCGCTGTTGCTCGACGGCGTGCTCGACCGGGTCCATTCCGGCTGGCGCAGCGAGGTGCGCGACGAGAACACGCGCCCGGTCTGGTTCGGCGACGCCGTGGACGAGGTCGGCCACGAGATCCTGCGCCGGGTCAACGCCGCTGCGGCCGTGACCCCGATCAACCTGCTTTCTGTGGCGCTCCTTGCCGTGCCGCGCCAGGCGATGCTGGAGAACGACCTCGAGCGCCAGCTGCAGCTCTACATCGAGCTGCTGCGGTCGTTTCCTTACTCGCCGGACGTATCGGTCGCGGCCGGCGACGGCGCCGCGATCATCCGCCGGGGCGAACAGATGGGATTGCTGGAGCGCCGCAAGCATCCGCTCGGCGACGTGCTGCGCATGGTCGAGCAGAACGCGGTGCTCGCAACCTACTACCGCAACAACGTCCTGCACCTCTTTGCATTGCCATCGCTCGTCGCCTGCGCATTTCTCAACAACCCCACCATGCGGCACGAGGACATCCAGCGCCTGGTCTGGCGCGTGTACCCGTATATTCGCGCCGAACTGTTCCTGCGCTGGCGCGAGGAAGAGCTGCCCGGGGTTGTCGACGGCGTGCTGATGGCGCTTGCCGGGCAGGGGCTCCTGGAGCGCGTCGCCGACGGCGCCGCGTGGCGGCGGCCGCGCACCGGCACTGAAGAGGCCGTGCGGCTCTCGGTCCTCGCGCAGGCGACAATCCAGACCATCGAGCGCTACTACCTCGCGATCGCGCTGTTGCTGCGCTCCGGCCCGTCGTCGCTTACGCCCGAGGCGCTCGAGCAGCGCTGCGTCGCCATGGCGCAGCGCATGTCGATGCTCTACGGTCTGGCCGCTCCGGAATTCTTTGACCGCGCCATGTTCCGGGACTTCATCGACCTGCTGCGTCAGCGCGGCGTTATCCGCCAGGACGGCGAGGGGCGACTGACCTATGACGAAGCCCTCGTTGCCGTTGCCGACGACGCGCGCGTCGTGCTGTCCGAGCAGATCCGCAACAGCATCCTGCAGGTGACGCACAGCTAACCGCAGCCCCGTTTTGCACTGCAAAGCCGAGGTGCTGATATATCCTTGCCGCGAATCCGCCGGTCCTGTTTTCGGGGAGCGACATGACCAAGAAATCCTCACTCACCCTGCTCATTGCCGCGCTCTCGGCACCGGGCGGCGCCCAGGCAATCGATTTCACCGCGGGCGAATGGAGTGGCAGCCTCAATACGACGGTTTCTTTCGGCCAGTTGTACCGCGATGAAAAGCGCGATCCACGGCTCATCGGCACGGCGAACGGCGGAATCGGGCGCTCGCCGAACTCGGACGACGGCAACCTCAACTACAGCGAGGGCCTGGTTTCGAGCGGCTTCAAGATGGTCTCGGAACTGTCGCTCGAACGGGATAATTTCGGCATCTTCGTTCGCGGCTCGGCGCTGTACGACCTGGAAATCGAGGACGACGATCCGGAGCGGACGCCGATCTCGCCGCAAGGCCGCGACCTCGCCGGTTCGTACGTGCGGCTCCTGGACGCATTCGCTTACGGCCGGTGGGATCTTTCCGGCCACGAACTCGAGATCCGCGCCGGCAAGCAGGTCGTGAACTGGGGCGAGAGCACGTTCATCCAGAGCGGCATCAACAACGCGATCAACCATTTCGACGTGTCGGCGCTGCGCATTCCGGGGTCCGAACTGCGCGAGGCCTACCTGCCGCAGGAAATGCTGAAGCTGTCCTATGCGGTCACGGACAATATTACTGCCGAGGCCATCGCGCTGTTCGACTGGGACCGCACGGAACCGGAGCCGGTCGGTTCCTATTTCGCGTCGAATGACTTCGTTCCGCGCGGTGGCAGTGAGGTGTTCCTGGGCTTCGGCGCCTTCTCCGACTTCGGCACGGACTTCACGCCGCTCGGCGGACCGTTCATCGAAAACTTCCAGGCCGTGCCACGCGACCAGACGATCAAGCCGGACGACTCCGGGCAGTACGGCCTGTCGCTGCGCTGGTTCATGCCGAATTTCAGCCAGGGCACCGAGATTGGACTGTTCTTCGTCAATTACCACAGCAAGCTGCCGGTCATCAGCGGCCGTACCGGCACCCAGTCGGGCCTCGCCAATTCGGTCGGCACGCTGACGACGGTCATTGCAACCGCGCAGGGCCTGGCGTCGGGCCTGCCGCTCAGTTCCGCGATCGCGATCGCGGCGAATGCCGGCGTCAATGTGGCCGCGGCGAATGGCGGCAACCTGTCGCTCACGACGGCGACCGGCTACGCGACGATCGCCGGCAACACCGTGCTCGGCGGCGGCAACGTTTCGACGCAGGCGAGCAACCTCGCCACGCACGAGTACGCGCAGACGGCCGGCTACTTCACGCAGTACCCCGAGGACATCCAGCTCCTCGGCCTGTCATTCAACACGCAGCTCGGCACGACCGGCATCGCGCTGCAGGGCGAGGTCTCGTATCGCAGGGATGCGCCGCTGCAGTTTGACGACGTGGAACTGCTGTTCGCCGCACTGACGCCATTCGAGGCCGCCGCGCTTGCGGCACAAGGCATCCCGGTGCCAGCCGACTGCACTCAAGGATTGCCGACCCTCTCGCGCTGCGGCCAGCTCGGTGCTTTCGGCGTCGATCAGGTCGTGCAGGGCTGGGGCGAGTTCGACGTCTGGCAGGCTCAGGTGACCGCCACCAGGGCTTTCCCGCCGATGCTCGGCGCGGCCCAGCTGGTGGCCGTCCTCGAGGCGGGCGTGACGCAGGTGGACGGCATGCCGGACAAGCTTTCGGGCGGCCCGACCGGCCGCGGCCTGCGGCTGAATGGTCCGGGCACCTCGGTCTCGGGCAATGACCTGCTGGCGGGTCGGCACTTCGGCGAAGTCGAACCGCAGGACCGGTTCGCCGACGCGAGCTCCTGGGGCTACCGCGCCGCGTTACGGTTCGATTATCTCGGGCTGATCGGCGCATGGAATTTCTCGCCGCGCTTCATCTGGGCGCATGACGTGTCGGGCACGACGCCCGGCCCCGGCGGCAACTTCGTCGAAGGCCGGTACGGAGCGACGCTGGGGGTCGGCGCGAGCTATCAGTCGAGAATCGAACTCGACGTCAGCTACACGGTGTTCGGCGGCGCGAGCCGCTACAACGAGCTGGCGGACCGCGACTTCCTTGCCTTTACCGCGAAGTACTCGTTCTGAAACCGGCCGGAGCACAGTCACGATGAAGCAACAGAACATTCTCCGCCTCGGACTCGCGGCAGTTCTCGGCATCGTCACGATCACGGCGGCCGCCGTGACGGCACAGCAGGCGGCGAAGCTCGGCGGCGAACTGACGCCGATGGGAGCGGAGAAGGCGGCAAATACCGCGGGCACCATTCCGGCGTGGAGCGGCGGACTGACCTCCGCCGCGCAGGCCGGTGCGCCGGGATTCAAGTCGGGCGGCCATCATCCGGATCCCTATGCCAGCGACAAGCCCCTCTACCAGGTCGACGCGACCAACATGTCGCGCTATGCCGCGAACCTGACGGCCGGCCACAAGGCGCTCCTGAATGCCTACAAGAACAGCTACTTCATCAATGTCTATCCGTCGCACCGCAGCGCCGCGTTCCCGCAGCGCATTTATGACGCGACCAAGGCGAATGCGACGAGCGCGAAGCTGACCGGCGGGGGAAACGGCGTCACCGGCGCGATCATCGGCCTGCCGTTTCCGGTTCCGTCGTCCGGCGTCGAGGTCATCTGGAACCACATACTGCGCTTCCGCGCCGAGATCGCGGAACGCGTGATCGGCCAGGCGGCGGTCAGCCGCACCGGCGATTACAACCTCGTGAAATTCCACGACCAGACGATGGTCGGCTACAGCCTGCCCGGTGCCACCGAGGCCGCGCTCGACAACACCGTGCTGTACTTCATCCAGGAAACCGTTTCGCCGGCGCGCCTGGCCGGAGAGATCCTGCTGGTGCACGAGACACTCGACCAGACCAAGGAGCATCGCCGCGCGTGGCTCTACAATCCGGGACAGCGCCGGGTGCGCCGCGCACCAAACGTCGCTTTCGACAATCCGGGCACCGGCTCCGACGGGCTGCGAACGTCCGACCAGTTCGACCTCCTCAATGGCAGCCCCGAGCGCTACGACTGGAAGCTCGTCGGCAAGCAGGAAATGATCGTCCCGTACAACGCTTACCAGTTGCACAGCAACAAGCTGAAAAACGCGGACATCATCCGCCCGCTGCACATCAACCAGCAGCATGCGCGCTACGAGCTGCACCGGGTCTGGGTGGTGGACGCGACATTGAAAGCCGGACAGCGGCATCTGTACAAGCGCCGCACCTTCTACGTGGACGAAGACTCGTGGCAGATCCTTGCCGTGGACTGTTATGACGGCCGCGACCAGCTCTGGCGGGTCCAGGAAGGACATTCGATCAACTACTACGAGATCCCGACTTTCTGGACCACGCTGGAACTGACCTACGATCTGCAATCCGGCCGCTACCTCGCGCTCGGCCTCGACAACGAGGAGCCGCGTACAGTCAATTTCGCCGCAAAGCTCACGGCGGCGGATTTCACGCCGGCAGCGATCGCCAGGCGCGGCACGCGCTGACGTGAGGCAGGCGCTCGCCTGGCTCGCAATTGCGGCGACAGCGCCGGCGCTCGCGCAGCACGGCGCCAGCGAAGATCCCGCGGCGCGACCGTCGATCATCGCGCCGCTTGCCGGCCGGTCGCTGCTGATCGATCTGGCGCCGGCCGGAGACCGCGTGTTCGCGGTCGGCGAGCGTGGCCACGTGCTGCATTCCGCCGATCACGGAGAAACCTGGACGCAGGTGCAGGTGCCCGGCAGCGCCACGCTGACCGCGGTCTATTTCACCGATGCGAAGCACGGCTGGGCGGTCGGTCACGCCGAGATGATCCTGCGCACGACGGACGGCGGCGATCACTGGGAGTTCGCGCACTTCGAGCCTGCGCATGCACAGCCCCTGCTTGACGTGTGGTTCGCGGACACGCTCCGCGGCCTGGCAGTCGGCGCCTATGGCGTCGTGTACGGCACGACCGACGGCGGACGCGTCTGGAGCCAGATTCCATTCGAGCCCGAGACTCTGCCGGGCGCCAGTGAAGTCGAAGAAGAGGACGAGATGGATCTCGGCTACGAGTTCCATCTCAATGCCATTGCGCGCGGGCCCGGACAGCGCCTGTACCTTGGCGCCGAAGCAGGCCGGTTGTTCCGCTCGGATGACGACGGCGACAGCTGGCGCGAATTGCCATCTCCGTATGACGGTTCCTTCCACGGCATCCTGCCGCTCGACGGCGACGCGCTGCTGGCATTCGGCCTCCGTGGAAACCTGTACCGCTCGGAAGACGGCGGCATGAGCTGGACGGACATTCCGACCGGCACCGGCGCGCTGCTCGGCTCCGGAGCGCGCATCGACGCGGACACGGTCGTGATCGTGGGCACGGCCGGTGTCCTGCTGACCAGCCGCGACGGCGGCCGGACATTCACGCTCACACAGCAGGACGACCGCAAGGGACTGTCGGCGGTGCTGCCGTCGGGCGACGGCTTCCTGATCGTTGCGGGCGAGGGCGGCGTGCGCCGGTTGCCGCTGCCTGGAGCCGCGCTATGAAGGAATCGGGCGACGCCCGCATCGCGGCCTGGCTCGAGCCGTATGTCTTCGGCCATCGCACGCTGATCGTCGCGGTCTTCGCGGTCATCACGGTTGTGCTCGGCTGGCTCGCGGTCACGGGCCTGCGCCTCGACACCAACTTCAACAAGCAGCTGCCGCTCGAACACGAATACATCCGCACCTATCTCGATCACAAGACCGAGTTCGGCGGCGCCAACCGCCTGCTGATCGCGCTGGTCGCGCGCGACGGCGACATGTTCACGCCGGAGTTCTTCGAGGCGCTCAAGGTCGCCACCGACGAGGTGTTCTTCATCGAGGGCGTGGACCGCTCACGCGTGCAGTCGCTGTGGACGCCGAACACGCGCTACACCGAGGTCGTCGAGGGGGGCATCGAGGCGGGCGACGTGATTCCGTCCGATTTCCAGCCGGATGCCGCCGGCCTGCAGCGGGTGCGCGAGAACATCCTGAAGGCGGGGATCGTCGGGCGACTGGTCGCGAACGACTTTTCCGGCGCGATGATCAGCGCGCAGCTCCTCGATGCGGACCCGGAAACGGGAGCCGCCGTCGATTACATCGCTATCTCCAGGGAGCTCGAGGAGAAAGTGCGTGCGCGCATCGAAGGCGAGAACCTGACGGTCGCCGTCGAAGTGCCCGTTTCGGTGCATATGATCGGCTTCGCGAAGGTCGTCGGCGACGTCGCCGACGGCGCGCTGTCGGTCGCCACATTTGCGGTCGCGACGATTGCGCTGACGCTGCTGTTCGTCTGGATCTACATCCAGTCGTTCACGATCGCGCAGGTGCCGGTGATCGCGTCGCTGGTTGCGATGGTCTGGATGATGGGCCTGCTGGTCCTGCTCGGCTATGGCATCGATCCGCTCGGCATCCTCGTGCCATTCATCATCTTCGCCATCGGCACGAGCCACGGCGTCCAGAAGATCAGCGCGGTCAGCGATGCCGCGATGAGCGGCGCAGACAGCAACGAGGCCGCGCGACGAACGTTCCGGATGCTGTTCCTGCCAGCCATCGTGGCGCTGCTCGCGAACCTGGTCGGCTTCGTCACGATCCTGTTGATCCCGGTGCAGGTGATCCGCGAGATGGCGGTCACCGCGAGCCTCGGCATCGGCGTCATCATCCTGACCGACCTGATCCTGCTGCCGGTGCTCGTGTCCTATGTGCCCATCACCGGGCGCTTCCGCGATCGCGTCGCGCGCCGCCAGCAGGCGCTGCAGTCGGTGTGGAACGTACTCGCGAAGATCACGCACCGCGGCCCTGCGGCGGCCATCATCGTGGTCGCGATCGTGCTGGGCGTGCTCGGCTTCATCAAGGGCCAGGAAACGCCAATCGGCGACACGCAGGCCGGCGTGCCGGAGCTGCGCGCGGATTCTCGCTACAACCGCGACAGCAACCTGATCAGCGAGCGCTTCTCGATCGGCACCGACATCATCAATGTGATCGTCGAGACGAAGCCGGACGGCTGCATCGATTTCCGGATCATCGATGCGATCGACCGTTTTGCCTGGCACATGGCGAACGTGGAGGGCGTGCGCGACGTCATGTCGCTCGCGGGCGTGTCCAAGGTCGTGAGCGCCGGCTGGAGCGAGGGCAGCCTGAAATGGCGCAACCTGCCCCGCGACGAGCGCCAGCTCGTGCAGGCGCAGGGCTATGTCGAGACGAGCTCGGGGCTGCTCAACCGCGACTGCAGCGTGATGCCCGTGATGCTGTTCCTGTCGGATCATCGCGCGGAGACCATCGAGCGGGTCGTCGCGGCGGTGAAGGACTACCGGACCACGCAGCCGACCGCGGGCGTGACCTACCGGCTCGCGACCGGCAATGTCGGCGTCATGGCCGCGCAGAACGAGGAAGTGAAGGCCAAGGAGTTCGTGATCCTCGGTTGGGTGTTCGCCGCGGTCACGATCATGTGCCTGGTCAACTTCCGCTCGGTGACGGGCACGGTGATGGTGATTCTGCCGCTGCTGCTGGTGTCGATCCTGCTGTACGCCGTGATGGCGTATGTGGACATCGGGCTCAAGGTCAACACGCTGCCCATGGTCGCGCTCGGCGCGGGGATCGGCGTGGATTACGGCATCTATCTTTTCAGCCGCATGCAGGAATATCTGAAGCGCGGCCACAACGTGCATTACTCCTACCTGGCGGCGTTGCGCGTGACTGGCGCCGCGATTTTCTTCACGGGCATCACGCTCGCGATTGGCGTCGCCACCTGGGTGTTCTCGCCGCTCAAGTTCCAGGCGGATGTCGGGCTCATGCTGACGTTCATGTTCCTGGTGAACATGCTGGGAGCGATGCTGTTGCTGCCGGCGCTGGGTACGTGGCTGCTGCGGCCGAAAAAATTATCTTAACCTATTGCTTTTCCTAAGTTTTCCGGTAGGATACTGTATATAACAACAGCCCTCTGGAGAGCGCCATGGCCGCGCCGATTTCCGGGATTTCGACGCCCGAACTGATTGACCGGATTACCGAGCTGGCCGGCCATCTGAATGCCGCCAACGCGCGGTTTCTGGTTTTGATTGCCGAGTTCGACCGGCGCCGTGGCTGGGCGGAATGGGGCGTGAAGTCCTGTGCGCATTGGCTCAACTGGAAGTGCGGGCTGGCGCTGGGAGTGGCCCGGGAGAAGCTGCGCACGGCGCATGCTTTGGCCGGACTGCCCCGGATTGCGGCGGCGATGGCGGAGGGGAGGCTCAGCTTCTCGAAGGTGCGGGCGATGACGCGGGTGGCGGAGCCCTCGAACGAAGACTACTTCCTGGACGTGGCGCTCAACGGCACGGCGAATCAGGTCGAGAAGCTGGTGCGGTCTTATCGCCGGGTGCAGGAGAGTCTCGAGCTTTCGCGCGAGGCACAGCAGCAGCGCAACCAGTCGCTGTGGTGGTTCCACGAGCCGGACGGGTCGCTCTCGATCAAGGGGCGGCTGCCGGCCGAGGTCGGGGCGCTGTTCATCAAGGCGCTGCAGGCGGCAGAGGACTCGATCCCCCGAAAAGGCGTTTCCGCGGGAACGTTTTCTGACAGCTGTCCAACGACCGGTGCGCGGCGGGTCGAGGCGCTCAGCCGGATGGCCGAGAGCTTCCTGGCGAATGGATCGGTCGAACTTGCAGGTGGCGACCGCCAGCAAATCGTCGTGCACGTAGATGCACAGACGCTCAAACATGACCATCCAGGCCGTTGCGAACTGGAGCACGGGCCGGCAATGGCTGCCGAGACCGCCCGGCGGCTCGCCTGCGATGCCAGCCTGATCACGATCATCGAGAACGAGAAGGGCGAGCCGCTGAATGTCGGCCGCAAGACCCGGACCATCCCGCCGGCGCTGCGCAGGGCGCTGAACTCACGCGACAGGGGCTGCCGCTTCCCGGGCTGCACATTTACCCGCTACGTGGACGGGCACCATGTAAAGCACTGGGCCCATGGCGGCGAAACCAGACTCTCGAACCTGGTGACGCTCTGCCGCTTCCATCATCGGCAGGTGCATGAAGGGAAAGTGGTCGTGACTTGCCTTGACGACGGTGCGTTCCGGTTCACACGGCCGGGCGACAAATCGTTCGACAGTCCTGCTCCTGAGCCGACGGATTGGGCGACGCTCGTCGCAAGCCATCACATGCAGGGCATCCAGGTTACTCCGCACACCGCCATCACGCGCTGGACCGGCGAGACGCTCGA